>NZ_JAEMNU010000029.1:11199-46410 GCF_016461825.1 Rugamonas violacea
CTCTTTGCCGTTGGGGTTGGCCGGCAGCGCCGGCGCCTTGCATTGCCCTCGCCAAAAAAAAACGCTCCGAGGAGCGTTTTTTTGTGGCCGATCAGCCGTGTTTGCGGATGAATTCGCCGATCTTCGGACAAATCACCTCGCGCCAGCGGCGGCCGGAGAAGATGCCGTAGTGGCCGGCCTGGGGCGCGACGAAGTCCTGCTGCATGGCGGCCGGGATGCCGCTGCACAGCTCGTGCGCGGCCTGGGTCTGGCCGGCGCCGGAGATGTCGTCCAGCTCGCCCTCGACGGTGAACAGCGCCACCGTGGTGATGTCCTGCGGCCGCACCAGCTGGCCGCCGACCTGCCAAGTGCCCTTGGGCAGGCTGAACTCCTGGAACACGGTTTTGATGGTGTCCAGATAGTATTCGGCCGGCATGTCGAGCACGGCGTTGTACTCGTCGTAGAACTTGCGGTGGCCGTCCGCCGGCTCGTCGTCGCCGGCCACCAGGTGCATGTAGAACTCGCGGTGGCTCTGCGCGTGGCGGCCCGGGTTCATGGCGATGAAGCCGGCGTGTTGCAGGAAGCCGGGGTAGACCTTGCGGCCGAAGGCCGGGTAGTTCGGCGGCACCGCGTAGATCACGGTGTTCTCGAACCAGGAGAACTTCTTCTCGGTGGCCAGGTTGTTGACCTGGGTCGGCGATTTGCGCGGATCGATCGGGCCGCCCATCATCGTCATGGTCTTCGGCAGTTTCGGATCCTTGGCGGTGGCCATCAGCGAGATGGCGGCCAGCACCGGCACCGTCGGCTGACAGACGGAGATCACGTGCAGGTCCGGCGCCAGCAGGCGGATGAAGTCCTGCACGTAGTAGATGTAGTCGTCGAGGTGGAAGGCGCCTTCCGCCAGCGGCACCATGCGGGCGTCGGTCCAGTCGGTGATGTAGACGTCGTGTTCGGCCAACAGCGCGCGCACGGTGTCGCGCAGCAGCGTCGAATGGTGGCCGGACAGCGGCGCCACCAGCAGCACCTTGGGCTGCTTGAGGGCGCGTATTTCCTTGTCGCTCAGGTCCTTGCGGAAGTGCAGCAGGCGGCAGAAGGGCTTGGTGACCTCGACCTGCTCGATGATGCCGACGCTGCGGTCCTTGACCAGCACGCTGTCGATCTCGAAGGCCGGTTTTTCGTAGTCCTTGCCCAATCGGTACATCAGCTCGTAACCCGCGGCGATGCGTTGCGCAAACGGCGTGTGGGCCAGCGGGGAAACCGGATTGGTGAACATTTTCGACGACGCGTCGGCCCATTGCATGAGAGGCGTCAGAAGTGAACGTTGCATTTCGTGCAGTTGGTAGAGCATAAGTAGTCCCGGGAATATGAGTTTGGTGCGGTGCACCAACGCCTTACATCATAGACCAATTATAGGATATTTGTTCGTGACGTAAAGCACTTTAGGATACTTGAGAGAAAGCAGGCATGCGGCTTTGCCGTCCCTTCATAGTAGGATAATAGTGTATCGGGCAGAAAAAAAGCAGCGTTTCCGCTGCTTTTGTGCTGGACCGGATCGGCCCGTGGCCTAATCGAAGACCGGGCTTTCGACACCGAGCACCTTGTGCAGCTTGGGCGAGGTGGTGGTGTATTGCATGTGGATCTTCTTGTCCGGGAAGATGTAGGGCGCGGCGCCGAAGGCGGCCAGCGCGGCCTCGTGGAAGCCCGACAGGATCAGCTTTTTCTTGCCCGGATAGGTGTTGATGTCGCCGACGGCGAAAATGCCGGGCACGCTGGTCTCGAATTTTTCGGTGCTCTGCACCTTGAGCTGGCGCCGCTCGATGTCCAGGCCCCAATCGGCGATCGGGCCGAGCTTGGGGGTCAGGCCGTAGAACACCAGCAGCATGTCGAGCGGCACGCGGCGGGTCACGCCGTCCAAGGCGGTGACCTTCAGATGGTTCAGCCTGCCGTCGGCGTCGACTTCGAAGCCGCTGGCCTGGCCGATCAGCAACTGCATCTCGTAGGCTTCGCACAGCGCCTTCATCTTGGCCACCGAGGCGGGCGCGGCGCGGAAGTCCTCGCGGCGGTGCAGCAGCACCACCGATTCGGCCTTGCCGACGAAGTTCAGCGCCCAGTCCAGCGCCGAGTCGCCGCCGCCGCAGATGACCAGGTTCTTGCCGTCGAACAGGGCGGGGTCCTTGACGCGGTAGAACAGCTGGCGGTTGTCGAAGGCGTCGATGCCGTCGACCTTCAGCGTGCGCGCCTGGAAGGAGCCGACGCCGGCGGCGATGAAGATGGTCTTGGCGAGGAAGCGCGTGCCCGTGCTGGTTTCGAGGTTGAAGCGGCCGTCGTCGCGGCGCTCGACCACGGTCACTTCCTGGCCCAGGTGGAAGGTCGGGTTGAACGGGGCGATCTGCTTGAGCAGGTTGTCGGTCAGTTCCTGGCCGGTGCAGGAGGGCACGGCGGGGATGTCGTAGATCGGCTTGTCGGGATACAGTTCGACGCATTGTCCGCCCACCGCCGCCAGCGAGTCGATGACGTGGGCCTTGATTTCGAGCAGCCCCAGTTCGAACACCTGGAACAGGCCGACCGGGCCGGCGCCGATGATGACGGCGTCGGCTTCGATGGGGCCGGCCGGGGAGCTCGTGATTGCGCTATTCATACGATGATTTCCTGTTGAGTCAATATTGGTTGGGCAACAATGAGACAGGCCCGCGCATGGCGCGCGGAACTCGAAGAGGGGGGCGTCGGAAGGCGTCCGCCGTCCGGGCCGGCCGGACGGGCGGTGGGGGCGCTGTCTGGTTTAGCGGGCCAGCAGGTGCAGCTTGCTCTTGACGTCCTTGAATTCCTCGGCTTCCGGCAGGGCCGCCTTGGTCTTCGTGATCGAAGGCCAGTTACGCGCGAGGTCGACGTTGATCTTGATGAATTGCTGTTGGTCGGACGGCACGTCCTCCTCGGCGAAGATGGCATTGACGGGGCATTCGGCCACGCAGACTGCACAGTCGATGCATTCGTCGGGATCGATCGCCAGGAAGTTCGGGCCTTCGCGGAAACAATCTACCGGGCAGACATCGACGCAATCGGTGTAACGACAGCTGATGCAAGATTCGGTGACAACGTGGGTCATAACAGTCCTATCAATGTTGGTGTGCTGCGGCGTCGATGGCGCAAAGTCGGCCATGCGCACTTCTGCAAAGCACTGTATTTTAAGGTAATTCGCTGCTTCTCACAAATTGGGCTTATATACAATACATATAAGCAAATTCGCTTGCGGCCCGTATCACGTCGCGCGCGGCGCCCGTGGTGGTGGCTCAGGCGGTGGCTCAGGCGGCGGCGCGTATCTGCGCCAGCAACTCCTGCCAGGGCAGGTTGGCGGCTTGGCCGTCCTCGACGAAGCTGACGCTGCGCTGCTGGCCGGCATCGTCGAAGCTGAGGGTCCAGCGCAGCAGGTCGGCGCCGATCGGCGTGGTGGCCGGCGGCGCGGCGAAATAGTTGTGCGCCTTCAGGGCTAGTTCCAGTGCCTTGCCGGCGGGACCGGCCTCGGTGTCGACCTCGTAGTGCTGGGCCAGGCCGGCGAAGCCGCCGCTGGAGGTGGCAGAAATCTTCATATCGTTTCCCCTTGTGTGGGCCGGTGTGGTTGTAATGTAGCGCTCGCTTACGGCGCGCGGGGCGCCCCGCGCCGCCGGGAGGGCGGGTCGCGCACCCCATGTTGCGCCGGAAAGCCCGCCGCCGGCTTGTGTTGTGTTAACTCACTTCCCTGCTCGCACCCTTAACGACTCCGTTAAGGGCACCTCTAAAACCCCGTCGTTCCCGCGTAGGCGGGAACCTATACGCCGCATCCGGCCTAGCACAGCATGGATTCCCGCCTGCGCGGCGGTCCGCCGATGCGGAACGACGAATTCAGGATATTCGATGCGCCCTTACCGACACCCTTAGCGCCCCCATTACCGACACCCTTAGCGCCCCCCACTTAGCGCACTGCCATTGCTGCTGCTCACTGCCGGCCCTGGCCCAGGCCCTGTCCCGCCCCCGCCTGGCCAGGTTGCTCGGCCGGGGCGCCGCCGCGCCAGTTGCCGTTGCCGCCGTCGTCGGCGCCGTAGCCGGCGCCGCAGCCGTAGTCGCGGCACCACTGCGCCAGTCCCTGGCGCTCGCTCTCGAGCACGTCCTCCAGGCCGGCGTAGTCGGCGTGGTTCATGGTGCCACAGCAGGCGCGGCGGTCCTGCGCGGCACCCTCCTGGTCGCTGACGTTGGCTGCCAGGGGCGGCGCGGCGTCGCGGTTCTCGCCCGCCGCCACGGCCGCCAGCACCACCTCGCGCAGCGTGAAACGGTTGCGGATGAAGTTGCCGTACTCGACGGGGCGCTGGTCGGCGGCGACGATCTTCAGCATCTGGTTGGCCACGTGGGCGTAGGTGGCGCCGCTGTCGGGCGAGGCGATCAGCGCGCGCAGCAGCAGGCCGCGCAGGTATTCGGCGGCGCGATGCAGCACCACCGCGTCGTCGCGCAGGCCGGGGCCGCGATCGAAGGTGAAGATATCGGCCAGGATGTCGTAGATGGCGCCGGTGAACACCTGCGAGAGGGCGTGCACCTCGTTGCCCACCTCGGACAGCTTGAGGTCGTTGTCGGCGTTGCGCAGGCCGTTGGGGCGGCCCAGCGCCAGGCCGAACTGCTCGGCCATGTCGGCCAGGAAGGTCTTGTCGTGCAGGTCGGCCTTGGTCTGGGCGATCACCGCCTCGACCTGGTCCAACTGGGACAGGGTGAGGAAGATCGCCGTCAGGTCGCCGAACGATTCGTGCAGGCCGCCGGTCTGCGGCGGATTGTTGCTGAGTATCCATTTCGGCTTGAGGCCGTCGAGCACGGCGTGGCCGGTCTCGTGCGAGACGATGTCGAGCGAGCGGCAGGTGTACATGCGCTCGCTGGCGCCGCTGGGCACGAAATCGCCGAACTTGAGCGCCCGGTCGGAGCGGCTGTAGAAGGCGTTCATCACATTGGGCAGGCCGTGCGGGAAGACCTGCAGCGGCGCGGTGTCGCTGGCGCTGTTCCACTGCCAGGGCAGCGGCGCCGCGATGGCCTTGCTGGCCAGCGCGCGCTGGTACATGGTCAGGGTCTGGCGCACGATGGCGAAGGTGTGCACGGCGTCGAACTGGTCGGTGTTGGGCGAGACGATGAAGTCGCCGAAGGTGTTCGGGCTGACCGGCGCGATGCCGGGCTTGCCGCTGGCGATGCGGGCGTCGCGCGGCCCTTCGAGGATGGTGCCGGGCAGGTAGGACTTGCGGGTGCCCATCTCGCTGACCGAGGGGTCCTGCTTCCAGATCAGCACGCGCGAGCCGGGCGGAAACGCCGCCGCCTCCTTCAGGCGCGGCGTGGCCGGCTCCTGGGTCAGCTGGGCGCTCTTGCGGTGTTGGCGGTAGGGTGCCGAGGGCGTGGGGACGTAGCCGACCGGCAGCGCGGCGCACTTGGTCAACACCGCTTCGACCGGCACGATGACTTTCTGGTCCATGGTGAATTCTCCCGAAAAATGCTGCTGCGCTGGGGCGGCCGGCGTCGGCGGCAGCAAGCCGGCGCAGCGCCGGGCGCCGCCTCGGCGCGCCGGATCGGAACCATGGTCGCGCCGGGGCGGGGCGCGATGTTTGATTGGGCACAAAGTTAGACGCCGGCGGCGGGCGGCGGACGATGCGCTAGAATCCGGGACACAATAAAATTCCGCGCCGTCAGCCGCCGTCGGCGCCGGACACGTTTTCCGGAGATGCCATGCCTCGTTTCGCCATACTGTTGTTGGCCTGCCTGCCCGGCCTGGCCGCCGCCTCCATCACCACCGCCGGCGCTCCCGGTCCCGCCTTGGGCGGCGTGCCGATCGAGTTTCTGCTGTTCGCCGGCGTGCTGGGCATGGTCGCCTTCAGCCACGTCAACACCATGCTGACCGCCTTGTGGGGCGGCCTGACGATCACCGTCTACAAGCTGCTGTGGGCGCCGTTCGGCGAGGGCGCCGGCCTGGCCGGCCTGCTGGCCCACGCCGGCCACGAGTGGGTCGGCCTGGCCAACCTGCTGGCTTTGCTGCTCGGCTTCGCGTTGTTGGCGCGCCACTTCGAGCGCAGCCACATTCCGGCCGTGCTGCCGCACTACATGCCGGACGACTGGAAGGGACCGCTGGTGTTGCTGCTGTTGGTGTTCTGCATTTCCAGCTTCCTCGACAACATCGCCGCCGCCATCATCGGCGGCACCATCGCCCGCAGCGTGTTCCGCAACAAGGTGCACATCGGCTACCTGGCCGCCATCGTCGCCGCCTCCAACGCCGGCGGCGCCGGCAGCGTGGTCGGCGACACCACCACCACCATGCTGTGGCTGGCCGGCGTGGCGCCGGGCCAGGTGCTGCACGCCTATGTGGCGGCCGGTGTCGCGCTGCTGGTGTGCGCGGTGCCGGCGGCGCGCCAGCAGCACGCCCACAGCCCGATCGTCAAGGACGCGCCGGCCGGCCTGCGGGTCGACTGGCTGCGGGTCGGCATCGTCGCCTTCATCCTGGCGCTGGCGATCCTGGCCAATGTGCTGCTCAACGTCGAGTTCGCCGCCGTCAGCGGCCGCTTCCCCTTCCTCGGCGCCGCCGTGTGGCTGGCGATCCTGCTCACCGGCCTGCTGCGCCGGCCCGACTGGGAAGAGCTGCCGGGCGCGTTGCGCGGCGCGGTATTCCTGTTGGCGCTGGTCTGGTCGGCCTCGCTGATGCCGGTCGAGGCGCTGCCGCCGGCCTCCTGGCCGATCGCGCTGGGCATCGGCTTCGTCTCGGCGGTGTTCGACAACATCCCGCTGACCGCGCTGGCGCTCAAGCAGGGCGGCTTCGACTGGGGCTTCCTGGCCTACGCGGTGGGCTTCGGCGGCTCGATGATCTGGTTCGGCTCCTCGGCCGGGGTGGCCTTGAGCGGCATGTATCCGGAATCGCGCTCGGTGGTGCAATGGCTGCGCCAGGGCTGGCACGTGGCGCTGGCCTATGTGGTCGGCTTCGCCGTCATGCTGGCCGTGCTGGGTTGGCATCCACAGCCGATGGCGCACTAGGCGGGGCAGCGCCGACGCCGGCGCCACTGGCGCGGCGGGCGGCCAGCTGGCATCATGGCGCCTGTTTCAAATTCGAAAGGATAGCCAGATGGCTGACATCAACATAGTGCAGGAGCACCAACTGACGCCGAATAAGGCGCGCGAGGCGGCCCAGAAGGTGGCCGAGGAAATGGCGGCGGAGTTCGATATGGAGTGCAAGTGGGAGGGCGACGTGTTGCATTTCGAGCGCAGCGGCGTGGCCGGCTCGTTGACCCTGCGTCAGCACCAGGCGGAGATGGAGATCAAGCTGGGTTTCCTGTTCAGCGCCTTCTCGGGCAAGATCGAGAGCAAGGTGACGGAGAATATGCGCAAGGTGTTCGGCGCCGCTTGAGGCGGCGCGGTTGTTGCGGCGGCGGGTGCAAGGCCCGCCGCGACGGGCTGGCTTAGCCCTTCAGATCTTCGATCAGGTCGACGTACTGTTGTTGCGCTTCCTCGGTCGAATTGCCTTTCAGCGCGGCCCAGGCGTCGTACTTGGCGCGGCCGACCATGTCGGTGAAGCCGGGACGCTCGCCGGCGACGTCGCCGTTGGCGGCCTGTTTGTACAGCGCGTAAATTTTCAGCAAGGTCATGTTGTCGGGACGCTCGGACAGGTTCTTCGAGTCGAGTTGGGCCTGCTGGAATTGTTCTTGTAAACTCATCATTGCTCCTGTTGGGAAAAGGGGTGCTGCGTGGTTGGCGGGGCGGCTGGCCGCCATGGCCAAGGCTCGCGCTAGAGTCATGTCAGCAGATTCTTGATACGTTGACATCAACAATACGCGACATAATACAAACAAAACGCCCGCAAACCTTAGAGGGGATGCTCGAATGTCGTCCCGAGCCTTGTCCGGCTTGAGCCGGAAAAAGATGCCGACCGTGGAGACGGCCTGCGCAAGGAGAGCAGCGGTTTGCCAAAGCCGGGCAAGGCCTTCGGCTTGCCGCCGCTGACGATGCCGCTGCTGGGCGCGGCCTGAAAAACAGAACGGCGGCCGGGGCGGGCACCAAGGCCTCGCCGCGAACCGCCGTTTCCGGTGCCCGGACGGGCACTCAACGTCGTTCCACCACGTTGGAATTACTTCTTCTTCGGATTGACGGCGGCCTTCAGGGTCGCGCCAGCGGAGAATTTAGGGGTTTTCGACGCAGCGATCTTGATCGCTTCGCCGGTTGCCGGGTTGCGCCCCTTGCGTGCGGCGCGCTTGGCAACGGAGAAGGTGCCAAAGCCGGTGATGCCTACCGTGTCGCCCTTTTTCAGACGCTCGGTGATGATGGCGATCAGCGTGTTCACCGCACCGTTGGCGGCAGCAGCTGACACTTCAGTGCGTTTCGCAAATTCTGCAATCAATTCGCCTTTTTTCATTACTACCTCCTTGGTTATTAGAGCGCGCAGATTAGCATAAATATTGCCAAAAGTAAGTACATTCCGTTGAAGCAAGCCATGCGCTGGCTGAGGCGCGAGGTGGCGCCCTGTGCGGCGCCCTGTAACGGCGGGCCGGCCGGGGTGGCGGCGCGGCGGCGCGCCGGCGTGGCTGGCCTTGTATAGTCGGCCGCCGTGCCATATAAAGAACTGAGGGGCGGGGCGTTGGCGACGCCGCGCCCGGCGTCCGCCAGCCGCCGGCGGCAGCAAGCGAGGACAGCACAATGCGTTTTTCGGACGAAACCTTGATGGCCTACGCCGATGGCGGGCTGGACCCGGCCACCCGCCAGGAACTCGAACAGGCGATGGGGCACGACGCCGGCCTGGCGCGCCGGGTGGCGCACCAGCGCGCGCTGCGCGCCGCCCTGTACGCGCCGCTGGAGGGCGCGGCGCGGGCCGAGCCGGCCTGGCCGCCGCCGGGCCGGCAGCGCAACGGCGCCAGCGTGGTGCAACTGGCCAGCGCGCGCGCCAGCCGCGCCGCCCAGCAGGGCGCGGCGCGGCGCGCCGGGCTGCATCGCTGGCGCTGGCTGGAGTGGAGCGCGCTGGGCCTGCTGCTGGTGCTGAGTCTGGGATTGGGCGTGATGTTGGGCAAGTCCACGCTGCCGGACTGGCGCCTGCCCTGGAGCGCCGGCCAGCCCGGCGGCGCCGTGCTGGCCAGCGCCGACGGCGTGTTGACGGCGCAGGGTTTGTTGGCGACGGCGCTGGACCAGCAACTGGGCGGCGCGGCGCCGCTGGCCGGCGATGTGCGGGTGGGCTTGAGCTTCGCCGCCCGCCAGGGCGGCTATTGCCGCAGCTTCACGCTGGGCGGCAGCAACGAGGATTTGAGTGGACTGGCCTGCCGCAGCGGCGCGCAGTGGCGCATTCCGGTGCTGGTGCAGGTGATGCGGGCGCAGCCGCAGATGGGGGCCTACCGGATGCCCGGGGTGAACATGCCGGGCGCGCTGCTGGAGGCGATCGACCAGCGCATCGACGGCGCCATGCTCGATCCGCATGCGGAGCTCGATGCGCTGCGCAAGGGCTGGCAGCGCTGAGGGTCTTGCCGACGGCTGCCGCGCCCTTGCTTGGCGGGGGCGCGGCGTGGTGCTTTATACGCCCAGCAGTTCGACGTCGAAGATCAGCATGGCGTTCGGCGGGATCACGCCGCCGGCGCCGCGCGAGCCATAGCCCAGCTCGGCCGGGATGATCAACTGGCGGGTGCCGCCGATCTTCATGCCTTGCACACCCTCGTCCCAACCACGGATCACCATGCCGGCGCCCAGGGCGAATTCGAACGGGTCGCTGCGGTCTTTGCTCGAATCGAATTTCGGACCCTTGCTGCCGTCGTCGTTGCGCAGCCAGCCGGTGTAGTGCACGGTGACGTTCTGGCCGGCTTTCGCTTCGGCGCCTTCGCCGACGGCGATTTCAATGTATTGCAGACCGGAGTCGGTGGTGATGGTGGACATTTTTTTCCTTGTTGAACGTAAAAAAAGGGAATCGGGAAGCGTCCCGAATTGTAGAGCAAGCAGGTGCAAAGCGCCATGCGGCGCGGCGCGCCGGACGGCGCCGGCCGGCCCGCCCGGGCGGAGCGGGGCGCGGCCGGTGCGGCCCGGCGCGTTGCCCGTATTGCGTTTTGGAAATATTTTTCACCGAGCCTCCTGTGCGTGCCCGGTTTGCCCTTAAAATAACTGTTTTGCAATGCCGCCGCGCAGGCGGCGACCGGACGGGGAAATGGCGATGATGGAAACCTTGCGCAGGGACGTGGCCTGATGCGCGCCGTGCTGAACGCCTACGGCCGCGCCGTGCTGTCGCAACTGCAGGCGCGCATGTTGCTGCTGAGTGTGCTGCCCTTCCTGCTCTCGCTGGCCTTGTGGGGCGTGCTGCTGTTCTTCGGCCTGCAAGCCCTGCTCGACTACTTGCAGGCGCTGTTCACCGAATACGATTTGTTCAAGCTCAGCGGTGGCTGGCTGGCTGCGCTCGGCCTGGGCATGTTGAAGACCGTCGTCGTGCCCTTCGTCGCCATGTTGCTGCTGCTGCCGCTGATGATCATGACGGCGCTGGTGTTCATCGGCGTGGCGGCGATGCCGGTGGTGGTGCGCCACGTCGGCGGCCGCCACTACGCCCAGTTGCAACAGAAACAAGGCGGCAGCCTGCTCGGCAGCGCCGGCACCGCGCTGGCCGCCGTGCTGACCTTCGCCGTGCTGTGGTTGCTGACCCTGCCGCTGTACGCCATCCCGCCGCTGGCCGTGCTGCTGCAGGTGGCGTTGTGGGGCTGGTTGAGCGGCCGGGTGATGGTCTACGACGCGCTGGCCGACTACGCCAGCGCGGCCGAGCGGCGGGAGATCTTGCGCCGGCACCGCTGGCCGCTGCTGGCCATCGGCATCGTCTCCGGCCTGGCCGGCGCGCTGCCCGGCCTGCTGTGGGTGGGCGGCAGCGTGATGGCGGTGGTGCTGTTCCCCTTCCTGGCGGCGCTCTCGATCTGGCTGTACATCCTGGTGTTCATCTTCACCGGCCTGTGGTTCACCTACTACTGCCTGGCGGCGCTGGCCGCGCTGCGCCTCGAACCGGCGGCGGCCGAATAATTTTGCGAAATTTTCCTATCGTTTTTTCGTTTCCATAAGGGTAAGCATGGCAATCGGACTCATCATCATCGGCGACGAGATTCTTTCCGGCCGGCGGGTCGACCAGCACTTCCCCAAGGTGTTGCAACTGCTCGCCGCGCGCGGCCTGCAACTGGCCTGGGCCGAGGTGCTGGGCGACGAGCCGGCGCGCATCGTCGCCACGCTCAAGCGCAGCTTCGCCAGCGGCGACGTGGTGTTCTGCTGCGGCGGCATCGGCGCCACGCCGGACGACCACACCCGCCAGGCCGCCGCCGACGCGCTCGGCCTGCCGCTGCGGCTGCACGCCGAAGGCAAGCGCAACATCCAACAGCGCATCGTGCAGATGGGCGAGCAGAGCGGCGTGGCGGCCGACCTGGATTCGGCCGAGAACCTGCACCGCCTCAAGATGGCCGAGTTCGCCGAAGGCGCGGCGCTGGTGCCCAATCCCTACAACAACGTCGCCGGCTTCTCGCTGCGCGAGCACTATTTCGTGCCGGGCTTCCCGGTGATGGCCTGGCCGATGATCGAGTGGGTGCTCGACACCCACTACGCCCACCTGTTCAACCGCGCGCCGCGCGTCGAGCGGGCGGTGACGGTGTACGGGGCCGCCGAGTCGGCGCTGACGCCGCTGATGCGGGCGCTGGAGGCGCAGTTCCCGCTGGTCAAGGTGTTCAGCCTGCCCAGCGTGGGCGACGCCGCCACCCGGCGCCACATCGAGCTGGGCGTCAAGGGCGAGCCGGCGCAGACCGCGGCCGCCTACGCGCAGCTGTGCGCCGAGCTGACCCGTTTGCGGGTCGAGTTCCAGCCGCTGTGACGGCGCCGCGGAGCCACCGCCAAACCGTGCCGGCGCGGCCGCGCGGGGCGTTTCGCCCGCCGCAGAAGGCGCCGTTGTTTTTTTGCGAAAATTCCCGGCGCCACACCCTTTTTCTGCGCGGCGGGCCGTTGCCGCAGCGCCGATGTGGTGCAATGGAGTCAAGCGCGCAGCCCGCCACCGCCGCACATCGCGGTGGCCCGCGTGCCCATGGCATCAGCTTTACCGACGCAAGCACTCACTCCAGATCGTATCGCGTGCGGGCTTCGTACTCGAGATGTGGCCGTAAGTATTACTGAAACAGACGACTGACCGGTTTGAACAATATGTTAAGCAATCGACGTTTCCGCCGGCCCCGAATTGTTGTACGTGCGGTGCGCAAATTGCGCGCCGGCGCGGCAGCCTTCGGCTATGGCCGTCAACGACATTTGCGCGCCGTCCCCACCCCTATGCAAAACGACAATCCCGACACCTCCGCCCAACTGGCGCAATCGCCGCCAGAGGCGCCGCCGTCCACTCCCGGACGCGGCAAACGATCCCGCAACGCCTTCATCCTGGTGTTGCTGGTGCTGCTCTCCTTCGCCGTTTGGTGGGGAGTGCAGGAAACCCGCAGCTCGACGATGCAGGCCAGGTTCTTCGCCGGCCTGGTGGAGAAGCTCAGCTACCGGGTCGAACCGGGGCCGAGCAACGCCATCCGCTTCCCCAAGGACAGCCCCTACGACGAGCGGCTCGGCTACGCCAACCTGCCCGACTACCTGGGCAAGCTGAAGGCGCGCGACTACGCCGTCACGGCGCAGTCGCGCTTCTCGCCGAAGATGCTCGAACTGGCCGACATGGGCGTGTTCGCCACCTACCGCGAGAAGACCAAGACCGGCCTGGCCATCGTCGACTGCCGCGCCCAGCCGCTGTTCTCGGCCAGCTATCCGGAACGCATCTACGCCCGCTTCGAGCAGACCCCGGCGGCGCTGGTCAACAGCCTGCTGTTCATCGAGAACCGCGAGCTGCTCGACACCAAGTATCCGAAGCGCAATCCGGCGGTCGAATGGGACCGCCTCAGCAAGGCGGTGCTGGAGAAGTCGGTCAACACCATCAGCGGCGGCCACCGGCCGGCCGGCGGCAGCACCCTGGCGACGCAGATCGAGAAGTACCGCCACTCGCCGGAGGGCCGCACCGGCTCGCTCAAGGACAAGCTGCAGCAGATGGTTTCGGCCAGCCTGCGCGCCTACCAGCAGGGCGAGGACACCTCGCAGGTGCGCCACCAGATCGTGGTCGACTACCTCAACACGGTGCCGCTGTCGGCCAAGCCCGGCTACGGCGAGGTCAACGGCATCGGCGACGGCATGTGGGTCTGGTACGGCCGCGACTTCGAACAGGTCAACCGCCTGCTCGGCGGCAAGATGGACCAGGCCGACAGCGCGCTGGCCTTCAAGGAGGCGCTCAGCCTGCTGATCGCCCAGCGCCGCCCCAGCTACTACCTGGGCGACGGCAGCGCCGACCTGGAGACGCTGGCCAACAGCCACCTGCGCCTGCTGGCGCAGGACGGCATCATCAGCCCGGCGCTGCGCGACGCCGGCCTGGCCGTGCGCCTGCATCCGGCCGCCGGCTCGGGCGTGCAGGCGGCGCCGGCGATGAGCTTCGTCACCCGCAAGGCCTCCAACGCGATCCGCGTCCACCTCGCCAACCTGCTCGGCGACAACCGCATGTACAACCTCGACCGCCTCGACCTGAACGTGGTCAGCACGCTCGACGCCCAGGCCCAGCGCGCCGTCACCCAGGTGCTGCGCGACCTGCGCGATCCCGAGCGCGCCAAGGCCGCCGGCCTGACCGGCAAGGGCATGCTGGGCAACGGCGACCCGGCCAACGTGGTCTACAGCTTCACCTTGCTGGAGAAGGGCGAACAGAGCAACCTGCTGCGCCTGCAGACCGACAACTACGACCAGCCGCTCGACATCAACGAGGGCGCCAAGCTGGACCTGGGCTCGACCGCCAAGCTGCGCACCCTGGTGACCTACTTGGACATCGTCGACCAGTTGCACAGGAAGTACGCCGGCATGGACGGCGCGGCGCTGGCCAAGGTGGTGGTCGACCCGCAGGACAAGCTGTCGCTGTGGGCCGTCGAGTACTTCAAGGCGCTGCCGCTGGACAAGGGCGGGCGCGAGTTGACGCCGATGTTGCACGCCGCCATGGAGCGCAAGTATTCCGGCAATCCGGGCGAGGGTTTCTTCACCGGCGGCGGCCTGCACCACTTCGGCAACTTCTCCAAGGAAGACAACGGCAAGATCCTGACGGTGACCGAGGCGCTGCGCCATTCGACCAACCTGGTGTTCGTCCGCCTGATGCGCGATGTCGCCAAGTTCTACATGTTCCAGACGCCGGGCTCGTCGGCCTCGCTGCTGGCCGACGCCGACGATCCGCGCCGCGCCGGCTACCTGGCCCGCTTCGCCGACAAGGAAGGCCGCGAGTTCCTGGCGCGCTTCTATGGCAAGTACAAGGGCAAGAAACCGGAGGAGCTCGACCAGGTGCTGCTGGCCAACATCCGCAGCACGCCGGTGCGCTTGGCGGTGATCTTCGGCACCCTGTATCCGCAGGCCAAGGAGGAGCAGTTCGCCGCCTTCCTCAAGGAGCACCTGCCGTCGCAGAACGAGGTGCCGGCCGAGCGCGTCAGCAAATTGTTCGAGCAGTACGCCATCGACAAATGGTCGCTGGCCGACCGCGGCTATCTGGCCAGCGTGCATCCGTTGGAGCTGTGGATGGTCGCCTACATGCGCACGCACAGCAGCGCCACCCTGTCGCAGATGATGGCGGCCAGCGACAAGGAACGGCAGGAGGTCTACCAGTGGTTGTTCAAGACCCACCACAAGCACGCCCAGGACAAGCGCATCGCCGGCCTGCTGGAGATGGAGGGCTTCATGGAGATCCACCGCCAGTGGAAGAAGATGGGCTACCCCTTCGAGTCGCTGGTGCCGTCCTACGCCACCACGCTGGGCGCCTCGGCCGACCGGCCGGCCGCGCTGGCCGAGCTGATGGGCATCATCGTCAACGGCGGCGTGCGCAAGAGCAGCCAGCGCATCTCCTCGCTGCATTTCGCCTCCGGCACGCCGTACGAAACCTTGCTGACGCGCGGCAAGGCGAGCAACAACGAACAGGTGTTGGCACCCGAGGTGGCCCGCGTGGTGGCCGACGCGGTGCGCGGCGTGGTTTCGGACGGCACCGCCAAGCGCGCCCGCATGGCCTTCGTCAAGGCCGACGGCACGGTGATCCCGGTGGGCGGCAAGACCGGCACCGGCGACCAACGCTTCGACGTCTACGGCGGCGGCGGCCGGCTGATCGAGTCGCGCTATGTGAACCGCTCGGCGACCTTCGTGTTCAACATCGGCGAGCGCTTCTTCGGCAGCATGACCGCCTATGTGCACGGGCCGGAGTCGAAGAACTACGACTTCACCAGCGCGCTGCCGGTGCAGTTGTTGACGGTGCTGGCGCCCAGCCTGATGCCGCTGATCGAGCCGACGGCGGCCAAGCCGGCGCTGCTCAAAACGGCGGCGCTGGGTGCCGCCGGCGTGGTGCCGACCGCGCCGGCGGCGGCGGCGGGCATGGCGGCGGCCGCCGCGTTGCCGCAGCGGCCCTGCGGCGGCTGAGGCCCGCGCGCCATCCACTCGGATTAAACCCAACGGCGGAAATCTGGGGTCGGACCCGCCGGGTCCGACCCCGGCTCTCCGCCTTCGGGTGGTTCGGAAGCCGCCGGCGCCTTCGCCTGGCTTCCGCCCCGGCCTAGTTTCCCTTGCATAGTTGATCATTTGTTGGCATCGTATCAGCCCATGAAACCTATGCGCCACACCATGTCCAAGATTCTCAAGTTCACCCAGTTCTCCGTGCGGGATCTGCTGGTGACCGCCGGCCCGACCATTTTGTTGATCGGCGCCATCTGCCTGCTGGCCTATTTCGTCGTCGATCCGGCGCCGCCGCGCAAGGTCAGCCTGTCGACCGGGCAGGAGAACGGCGCCTACGAGGAGTTCGGCAAGAAGTACGCCGCCGTGCTGGCCAAGCACGGCGTCAAGGTGGCGCTGCAGCCGTCGCAGGGCTCGCAGGAAAATTTGCAGCGGCTCAAACAGGGCCAGGTCGACATCGCCTTCGTGCAGAGCGGTTCCACCGACGAGGCCGCCGCCGAGCGCGAGGGCCTGGTCTCGCTGGGCAGCCTGTTCACCGAGCCGGTCTGGCTGTTCCTGCGCGAACCGCAGGGCAAGGGCAGGCACAAGCAGCCGGAGATCACCGAGCTGAGCCAGTTGAAGGGCAAGCGCATCAACCTGGGGCCGGAGGGCGCCGGCGCGCCGCGCCTGTTCAAGCAACTGCTGTCGCTGAACGGCGTCGAGCCGGGCGACCTGACCACCAGCTCGCTGGGCAACACCGCCGCCACTGTCGAATTGCTCGAGGGCCGCATCGACGGCCTGGTGTTCAGCTCGGCGCCGGAGGCGCCGCTGATCCAGATGCTGCTGCAAACGCCGGGCATCCGCCTGTTCGACTTCGCCCAGGCCGAGGCTTACGCCCGCAAGCTGCCCTTCCTGACGCACGTGGTGCTGCCGCGCGGCATCGTCGACTTCGGCCGCGACCTGCCGGCCAAGGAATACCACCTGATCGCCCCGACCGCCACGCTGGTGGCGCGCGAGGACCTGCATCCGGCCCTGGTCGACCTGTTCGTGCAGGCGGCCAGCTCGATCCACGGCGGCGCCGGCTGGTTCCAGCAGCAGGGCCAGTTCCCCTCGGCGCGCTATACGGAGATTCCGGTCGCCGCCGGGGCGGCCAAGTTCTACAAGGACGGCGCGCCCTTCCTGCAACGCTATATGAGTTTCTGGCTGGCCAATTTCTTCGACCGCATGTGGGTGTTGGTGGTGGCGCTGGGCGCGCTGATCCTGCCGCTGTCGAAGGTGGTGCCGCCGCTGTACGTGTGGCGCATTCGTTCGCGCGTCTATCGCTGGTACGGCCAGTTGCGCACCGTCGAGCAGGCTTTGGAGGAGGCGCCGGCCGAGCGGCGCCAGGAGATCTACGCCGTGCAGTTGCAGCGGCTGAACGAGATCGAGGAGCTGGTCAACCAGATCTCGATCCCGCTGTCGTTCGCCGCCGGCCTGTATGGCTTGCGCAGCCACATCAATTTCGTGCGCCAGCGCGTGCTCAGCCTGATCGGCGGGGAGGGCGGGACGGCGTTGCCCAGCCAGCTTGAGGGAGCGCCGCTGAGCTGAGGAGACCCACAGGCGCAAGCTGGGGTCGGACCCCCGGGGGTCCGACCCCGGCTGTTTGCCCTTGGGTGGTTTTGGAGCCGCCGGCGTCTTAACTCAGGCGCCCAGCCAGGGCAAGCCGGCTTGGCACCAGCCGCCTAGGGATTTGCGGTGGCCGGCGGCGTCCTTGTCGCCCTCGAAGCCTTCCAGGATGTCGAAGCAATGCTGGAAGCCCTGCTCGGTGGCCAGTTTGGCGGCGTGGCGCGAGCGCACCCCCGAGCGGCATAGAAACAACAACACCTGTTGTTTGTTCGCGATCGCGCTCAATTGCGGTGCGAAATCGGGATTCGGCACGCCGCCCGGATAGGTGCTCCACTGCACCGCACCGTGTTGGGCGTCGGGAATGGCGACCCGGCCGACCCAGTCGCGCTCGGCATTGGTGCGCACGTCGATCAGCTTGACGCCGGCGTCGGCCTCGAGCAAGGCCCAGGCCTCCTGCGGCGTGACGGCGCCGGCATAGGGCCACCCCTGGTTGCGTTCGCGGGCGACGGACAGAATGTTGTCGATGTTGCTCATGTGATGTTCCAGAAGGGAGATTGAGTTTATTATAGGGCCCGGATCGCGCTCCTGCGGCGCGCGCACCAAACAGATGCAAAATCCTTCGATTTTCCAAAATCGCACAAAAAAGGTGCGGTTTTGTGTAAATGCACCGGAATAGTGCGTCATTGATGCGGCGCAAGCGAGCGTGGTTTGGCTGCTCGGAGGATTTTAGAATCTTTTGTCGACACGATCAAAGCGGGATTTGTTCGCAAGGGCCGATTTTAATCCTGGCACGGTTTCTGCTTAAAGTCCTTATGAGTTTCGGTCGCACGCAACATGGGGACGTGCAGCAGTATCCGCGCAGAACAGTTGGTCGGCTCACCCACACCCTCATCTAGGAGAAACGCATGGCAATGACAGCCGCTGAAGTATTGAAAATGGTAGTAGACAACGAAGTCAAATTTGTGGATTTCCGTTTTGCCGATACCCGTGGTAAAGAACAGCACGTCACCGTGCCGGTATCGCACTTCGATATGGACAAGTTCGAGTCGGGCCATGCCTTCGACGGTTCCTCGATCGCCGGCTGGAAGGGTATCGAAGCGTCGGACATGATCCTGCTGCCGGACCCGAACACCGCCAACATCGATCCGTTCATGGAAGAGACCACCCTGTTCATGCAGTGCGACGTGATCGAACCGTCGGACGGCAAGGGTTACGACCGCGACCCGCGCTCGATCGCCAAGCGCGCCGAAGCCTACCTGAAATCGTCGGGCATGGGCGACACCGCCTTCTTCGGCCCCGAGCCGGAATTCTTCATCTTCGACAGCGTGCGCTGGAAGATCGACATGTCCGGTTGCTTCGTCAAGATCGATTCGGACGAAGCCTCCTGGTCGACCGACAAGCAAAGCGAAGGCGGCAACAGCGGCCATCGTCCTAGCGTCAAGGGCGGCTACTTCCCGGTGCCACCGGTCGACAGTTTCCAGGACATGCGTTCGGAAATGTGCCTGATCCTCGAATCGCTGGGCATCCCGGTCGAAGTGCACCACCACGAAGTGGCCGGCGCCGGCCAGAACGAAATCGGCACCCGCTTCTCGACCCTGGTCGAGCGCGCCGACTGGACGCAGAACATGAAGTACGTGATCTGGAACGTCGCCCACAGCTACGGCAAGACCGCCACCTTCATGCCCAAGCCCATCGTTGGCGACAACGGTTCCGGCATGCACGTGCACCAGTCGATCTGGAAGGACGGCGTCAACCTGTTCGCCGGCGACGGCTATGCCGGCCTGTCCGACACCGCGCTGTACTACATCGGCGGCATCATCAAGCACGCCAAGGCGCTCAACGCGATCACCAACCCGGGCACCAACTCGTACAAGCGCCTGGTTCCCGGCTACGAAGCACCGGTCAAGCTGGCCTACTCGGCGCGCAACCGTTCCGCCTCGATCCGCATCCCGCACGTCGCCAATCCAAAAGGCCGCCGTATCGAGACGCGTTTCCCGGACCCGCTGGCCAACGTCTACCTGTGCTTCTCCGCGCTGCTGATGGCCGGCCTGGACGGTATCGCCAACAAGATCCATCCGGGCGAAGCCGCCTCGAAGGATCTGTACCATCTGCCGCCGGAAGAAGACGCGCTGATCCCGACCGTCTGCGCCTCGCTGGAAGAAGCGCTCGACGCCCTGGACAAGGACCGCGAGTTCCTGACCCGTGGCGGCGTGTTCAGCAATTCGATGATCGATGCCTACATCGAACTGAAAATGCAGGACGTGCAACGCATGCGCATGACCACCCATCCGGTCGAGTTCGACATGTACTACTCGCTGTAATGGCGACGCCGTCCGCCAGCGGGCGGCGCGGGTAGCAGCAAGACGCGGGGACGGCCTAGGCTTTCCCCGCGTTTTCTTTTGGATGTTGTATATTCGGGATCGACTGATTTACTTACGGATGGGGAATGAGCACTCGCTTTAACCGCCGCCCGCGCGCGGCACCGAATGTGGCAACGACGCGCTATCTGCCGGCCGCGCCGACTCTGCCGGCCTGGCCGGCTGTGCTGGCTGTGCTGGCTGCGCTGGCTGTGCCGGCGGCGCCGGCGCGGGCCGACAGCGTCATCTATAAATGCGTCGACTCTGCCGGCCGCGTCGAATTCACCGACAACCGCCGTGGCCCGCACTGCAAGGTGCTCGACGTGCCGGGCGCGATGTCGAGCCCGCAGCCGGCCCGGCGGCCGCAGGCCGGGCCGCCGCGCGCGGCCGGCGCCTCGGCCGCGCCGGCCGCGCCCTCCGACTTTCCCCGCGTCGACGGCGCCGAGCAGCGCGCCCGCGACGCCGACCGGCGCGCCATCCTGGACGCCGAGCTGAGGATAGAACAACAAAAGCTGAACGAGCTGCGCGGCGAGTTCAACAACGGCGCGCCGGAACGCCGTGGCGACGAGCGCAACTACGCCAAATACCAGGACCGGGTGGCGACGCTGAAGGATGGCATCAGCCGCTCGGAAAAGAATGTGGAAGCCTTGAAACGCGAGATCGCGAACATCCGATGAGCCCCGCCTCCAGCCACACCATCCGTCCGCCGGCGCTGGCCGGCCTTGAACTGCTGGCCTCGGCCGTGGTGCTGGTCGACGCCGACGGCACCATCGCCTACGCCAACGCCGCCGCCGAGAACCTGCTGGAGAGCTCGCTCAAGGCGCTCTCGCGGCTGACGCTGGCGGCGCAGTTCCTCAACCCGGAGGAGCTCGACAACATCTGCGCCCAGGCGCGCCAGCACAAGTTCGCCGACCTGCGCCAGGACCTGACCCTGGAGCGCGCCGGGCGCGACCCGCTGCACGTGCACAGCATCGTCTCGGCGCTCGACGAGCCGGCCGGCCACGTGCTGATCGAGCTGCGCGAGCATCTGCAGCACCTCAAGCTGGACCGCGAGGAGCGCATCCTCGACCAGAGCCAGGTCAACAAGGAGCTGATCCGCAACCTGGCGCACGAGATCAAGAACCCGCTGGGCGGCATCCGCGGCGCCGCCCAGCTGCTCGAAATGGAGCTGCCGCCGCTGCACCTGGGCCAGTTGCGCGAGTACACCCAGGTCATCATCAAGGAGGCCGACCGCCTGCAGACCCTGGTCGACCGCCTGCTGGCGCCGCACCGCCGGCCGCACATCGTCGGCGACGTCAACATCCACGAGGTGTGCGAGCGGGTGCGCAGCCTGATCCTGGCCGAGTTCCCCACCGGCCTGACCATCCTGCGCGACTACGACGCCTCCATCCCCGAGTTCCGCGGCGACAAGGAGCAGCTGATCCAGACCGTGCTCAACATCGCCCACAACGCCGCCCAGGCGCTCTCGGCGCGCATCGAGGCGGGCGACGCCCAGCTCACTTTCAAGACCCGGGTGGCGCGCCAGGTGACCTTGGCGAAGGTCCGCTACGGCCTGGCATTAGACTTGCATATCATTGACAATGGACCGGGCATTGCGCCGCAGATCCGCGACCGCATTTTCTACCCGCTGGTATCCGGACGGGAGGGCGGCAGCGGCCTGGGCTTGACCTTGGCGCAGACCTTCGTGCAACAGCACATGGGTGTGATCGAGTGCGAAAGCCGGCCTGGATATACGGATTTCCGCATCCTGCTGCCCCTGCCATGAGCGTGGGCGGCCGGGCCGGCGCCGAGTCCCTTGATTGAAGATCCATATTGCGGGATAGAGAACCACACATGAAGCCAATCTGGATAGTAGACGACGACGAATCGATCCGCTGGGTACTGGAAAAAGCATTGGCGCGGGAAAACCTCGCCACCAAAAGTTTCGCCAACGCGCGCGACGCCATCGCCGCGCTGGAGTTCGACACGCCGCAGGTGCTGGTGTCGGACATCCGCATGCCGGGCGACTCCGGCCTCGACCTGCTGGGCCTGGTCAAGTCGCGCTTCCCCGGCCTGCCGGTGATCATCATCACCGCCTTCTCCGACCTCGATTCGGCGGTGGCGGCCTTCCAGGGCGGCGCCTTCGAATACCTGGCCAAGCCCTTCGACATCGACAAGGCCGTCGAACTGATCCGCCGCGCCCTCGACGAGAGCCTGCGCGAGACCAGCATCGAGTCCGGTCCGGCCGAGACGCCGGAGATCCTCGGCCAGGCGCCGGCCATGCAGGAAGTGTTCCGCGCCATCGGCCGGCTGTCGCAGTCGAACGTGACGGTGCTCATCACCGGCGAGTCGGGCACCGGCAAGGAGCTGGTGGCGCGCGCCCTGCACAAGCACAGCCCGCGCGCGGCGCAGCCCTTCATCGCCTTGAACACGGCGGCGATCCCCAAGGACTTGCTCGAGTCCGAATTGTTCGGCCACGAGCGCGGCGCCTTCACCGGCGCCCAGACCACCCGGCGGGGCCGCTTCGAGCAGGCCGAGAACGGCACCCTGTTCCTCGACGAGATCGGCGACATGCCCTTCGATTTGCAGACGCGGCTGCTGCGCGTGCTGTCGGACGGCCACTTCTACCGCGTCGGCGGCCACCAGCCCTTGAAGGCCAACGTGCGCGTCATCACGGCGACGCACCAGAACCTGGAGCAGCGCGTGCGCGACGGCCTGTTCCGCGAGGACTTGTACCACCGCCTCAACGTGATCCGCCTGCGCCTGCCCAGTTTGCGGGAGCGCCGCGAGGACATCCCCATTCTGGTGCGCCACTTCCTGGTGCAGAGCGCCAAGCAGCTCGGCGTCGAGGCCAAGCGGATGAGCGAGGCGACGGTGAACTTCCTCAGCGGCCTGGACCTGCCGGGCAATGTGCGCCAGTTGGAGAACCTGTGCAACTGGATCACCGTGATGGCGCCCGGCCAGACCGTCGAGGTGAAGGACTTGCCGCTCGAACTGACCCAGGAGCAGGGCGGCCACGGCGCGGCGGCGGGCGGACCGGCGGCCAATCCGGCCGGCCAGCCGGCGGCGGCGGCCGAGGGCTACAGCGCGCTGCAGCACCACGGCACGGTGGCGCCCAGCGCGGCCGAACCGGCGGCCGGCCTGGCCGGCGGCCTGGCCGGCGGCCCGGCCGGGCCGGACGGCTGGCTGGCGCTGCTTGAATTGCAGGCCGCCAGCATGCTCAGCGGCGGCCAGCAGGAGGTGATGGCGGTGCTGGGACGCCAGTTCGAGTCGGCGCTGATCCGCACCGCGCTCAAGCACACCCACGGCCGCAAGAACGACGCGGCGGTGCGTCTGGGCATAGGCCGCAACACCATCACGCGCAAGATCGCCGAATTGGGCATCGACGGCGCCAAGGACGACTGAGGCGGCGCGCACGGCGGCGCCCACCGCCGCCGCGCTTTAGAGTAAGCTCTTGGCTGACCCCAGCCAGGGGCTTTTCTTTTTTGATGGATCGCGTATGTTGATTAATTGTGTCGCCTACCACGATGGGCAAAAGCTGGCCGATATTCCGGTCGAGGAAATCAGCGACTATCTGCTGCGGCCCGACTGCTTCGTCTGGGTCGCGCTGCGCGAGGCCGAGCCGGCCGAGCTGTCGGTGATGCAGGAGGAGTTCGGCCTGCACGAGCTGGCCGTCGAGGACGCGCGGCGCGGCCACCAGCGGCCCAAGATCGAGGAATACGGCGACTCGCTGTTCGTGGTCGTCAAGACGGTCGAGCTGAAGGACGACGAACTGCTGGTGGGCGAGGTCGACATCTTCGTCGGCAACAACTACGTGCTGTCGGCGCGCAACAACTGCTCGCAGGGCTTCCTTGGCGTGCGCGCCCGCGCCGAACACGAGCCGCAGCTGCTGCGCCAAGGTCCGGCCTTCGTGCTGTACGCGCTGATGGACGCCGTGGTCGACCGCTACTTCCCGGTGGTCGACGCCTTCGAGAGCGAGCTGGAGCAGATCGAGGAGCGCATCTTCATCCACGGCTCGCAGCGCGACAACATCGAGCGCTTGTACCAGCTCAAGCGCAAGGTGATGCTATTGCGCCACGCCGTCGCGCCGCTGCTCGACGCCGTCGGCAAGTTGCACGGCGGCCGCGTGCCGGCGCTGTGCCGCGACACCCAGGAGTACTTCCGCGACGTGCACGACCACCTGCACCGGATCAACGGCACCATCGACGCGATCCGCGACACCATCAGCACGGCGATCCAGGTCAACCTGTCGATGGTGGCGATCGACGAGAGCGAGGTCAACAAGCGGCTGGCCGCCTGGGCGGCGATCTTCGCCATCTGCACCGCCTTCGCCGGCGTGTGGGGCATGAACTTCAAGTTCATGCCCGAGCTGGAGTGGCACTACGGCTACCCGATGGCGGTGGCGATCATGGTTTCGGTGTGCTGCTACCTGTTCTACCGCTTCAAGCGCTCGGGCTGGTTGTAGCGGCCGCGCAACGCCGGCGTGGCGCATCCGGCGGGCACTTTTAATTGCCGACGAAAACGAAAAGCCGCGGCGGCTTGGATGTACAATCGGCTGACGACAGGCGTGCCGGGCGGAGGGGAACGATGAACGACGACATGTTGTTTGAGGACGAGGACGAGGCCGGCGTCGCCGCGCCGGCCGCTCCGACCTTGGCGCCGTGGCAGGTGCTGATCGTCGACGACGAGCCGTCGGTGCACCAGGTGACGGAGCTGGTGATGTCCGACTTTGTCTTCGACGGCCGTGGCGTCCATTTCACCGACTGCTACTCGGCGGCCGAGGCGCGCGTCGTGCTGGCGCAACCTAACCAGTTCGCCCTGATCCTGCTCGACGTGGTGATGGAGAGCGAGCACGCCGGCCTCGACCTGGTGCGCCACATCCGCGAGGACCTGCGCAACACCAATGTGCGCATCGTGCTGCGCACCGGCCAGCCCGGCCAGGCGCCGCAGGAATACGTGATCCGCAGCTACGACATCAACGACTACCGCGAGAAGACCGAGCTGACCCACGGCAAGCTGAGCACCGTGTTCTATTCGGCGCTGCGCGCCTACCGCGACCTGATGCGCCTGGAGCGCGCCCGCAACGGCCTGCGCCGCTCGATCGACGCCATCACCCAGGTGTGCGACTCGCACAATTTGCGCAGCTTCTGCTCGTCGGTGCTGGAGCAGGCCAGCGTGCTGCTGGGCCACGACGGCGAGGGCATCTGCGCCAGCCGCGTCAACGCCTTCGCCGCCGCCCGCATGGACGGCGGCCTGAAGGTGCTGGCGGTGACCCAGGCCTATGCCGACTGCCAGAGCGAGCAGCGGCTCGACGAGCTGCCGCCGGCGGTGCGCGAGGCCTTCGCGCGCTGCATGCGCGAGCAGTGCAACCACCACGGCGAGCTGTATTACGTGTGCTACCACCGCACCCGCGACGATAGCGAGAGCTTCCTCTACATGGCCTTCTCCGAGCCGATCGGCGTCGAGGAGCACGAGTTGCTGGCGGCGTTCTCGGCCAACGTCGCCATCACCTACGAGAAGCTGCTGCAGCGCGAGGACAGCGCCGCCACCCAGGACGCCACCGTGGCCATCCTCGGCGAGGCGCTGGAGCGGCGCGGCGCCGCCGCCGGCCACCACGTGCAGCGGGTCGGCCTGATCGCCGCGCTGCTGGCCGGCGCCGCCGGCCTCAGTCCGGCCGAGGCCGAGCAACTGCGGCTGGCCGCGCCGCTGCACGACTGCGGCTACGCCGGCTTGCCGGACGCCGTGCTGCACGAAGCGGGGCCGCTGTCGCCGGCGCAGTGGGCGCTGATGCGCCGCCACTGCGAGACGGGCCGCGCCATGCTGGCGCGCTCGGCGCGGCCGGTGCTGCAACTGGCCGCCAGCATCGCCCACGAGCACCACGAGCGCTGGGACGGCGGCGGTTATCCGCGCGGCTTGGCGGGACAGGAGATCAGCCTGGCCGGGCGCATCGTCGCGCTGGCCGACTGCGTCGACGCGATGGTCAGTTCGCGGCCGCACCGCCCGGCGGCGACGCTGGAGCAGGCGCTGGCCCAGGTGCGCGCCGACAGCGGCACGCGCTTCGCGCCCGACCTGGCGGCCTTGTTGCTGCAACAGGAGGCCGCGCTGCGCGAGTTGTACCGGCGCCTGCCGCCGGACTAGGCGGGCAGGGGGAGGGCGGCGGGACGCGGGCGAAACCCAGCGGCGCAACCCGGCGGCGCAACCCGGCGGCGCAACCCGGCGGCGCAACCCAGCGGCGCAACCCTGGGGTCAGACCCCGCGGGGGTCTGACCCCGGCTCTTCGCCGCTGGGTTCGCCAGCGTCCCCGGCGCCTTGAACCACGGCGCACGCACGGTGCCGGCAAAAAAACGGCCGCGTCGAACGCGGCCATTTTTACAGCGTCGAAGCGGGCCGGTTAGGCGGCCGCCATCGACAGCGCCACCGCCTCGGCCACCTTGATGCCGTCGACGCCGGCGGAGAGGATGCCGCCGGCGTAGCCAGCGCCTTCGCCGGCCGGGAACAGGCCCCGGGTGTTCAGGCTTTGCAGCGTGTCGTCGCGGCGTTTGATGCGGATCGGCGAGGAGGTGCGCGTCTCCAGCCCGGTCAGCACGGCGTCGGCCTTGAAGTAACCCTTGATCTGCTTGTCGAAGGCGGGGAAGGCCTCGCGCAGCGCCGTCACGGCGTACTCGGGCAGCGCCAGCGCCAGATCGGTCAGGTGCACGCCCGGTTTGTACGAGGGCACCACGGCGCCGAATTCGGTCGAGGCGCGGCCGGCGACGAAGTCGCCCATCAGCTGGCCCGGCGCGCTGTAGTCGCCGCCGCCCAGCTCGAAGGCCTTCTCCTCCAGCCGGCGCTGCAGCTCGATGCCGGCCAGCGGGTGGCCGGGGAAGTCCTGCTCCGGCGTGATGCCGACCACGATCGCGCTGTTGGCGTTGCGCTCGTTGCGCGAGTACTGGCTCATGCCGTTGGTGACCACCCGGCCCGGTTCGGACGCCGCCGCCACCACCGTGCCGCCCGGGCACATGCAGAAGCTGTACACGGCGCGGCCGTTGGCGGCGTGGTGCACCAGCTTGTAGTCGGCGGCGCCGAGGATCGGATGGCCGGCGCTGGGGCCGAAGCGGCAGCTGTCGATCAGCGATTGCGGGTGCTCGACGCGGAAGCCGATCGAGAACGGCTTGGCCTCGATGTAGACGCCGCGCTCGTAGAGCATTTCGAAGGTGTCGCGCGCGCTGTGGCCGACGGCCAGCACGACGTGGCGGGTGGCGATCTTCTCGCCGCCCTCGAGCGTCAGGCCGCGCACCTGGCCGCCGTCGGCGCCGGCTTCGATCTCCAGGTCGACCACCTTGCAGCCGAAGCGGTATTCGCCGCCCATCGCCTCGATGTTGGCGCGCATCTGCTCGACCATCTTGACCAGGCGGAAGGTGCCGATGTGCGGCTTGCTGACGTACATGATCTCCTCCGGCGCGCCGGCCTTGACGAACTCGGTGAGCACCTTGCGGCCGTAGTGCTTGGGGTCCTTGATCTGGCTGTACAGCTTGCCGTCGGAGAAGGTGCCGGCGCCGCCCTCGCCGAACTGCACGTTCGATTCCGGGTTCAGCTCGCGCTTGCGCCAGAAGCCGAAGGTGTCGACGGTGCGCTCGCGCACTTCCTTGCCGCGTTCGAGGATGAGCGGGCGCAGGCCCATCTGCGCCAGGATCAGCGCGGCGAACAGGCCGCAGGGGCCGGTGCCGATCACCACCGGGCGCTCGTTGTGGTCGTGGCCGGCCGCTTGCTCGCCCTTGGCGACGAATTTGTAGCCGGTGTCGGGCGAGGGCGTCAGGTGCTTGTCGTGCTGCAGCCGCGCCAGCACGGCGGCCTGGTCCTTGACGTCGACGTCGAGCGAGTAGATCAGCACGATGGCGCTGCGTTTGCGCGCGTCGTAGCTGCGCTTGAAGACGCTGAAGCCGAGCAGGTCGGCGGCGCCGATCTGTAGGCGGGCCAGGATGGCGGCGGGCAGCTCGGCCTCGGCGTGGTCGAGGGGGAGTTTTACTTCGTTGAGTCGCAACATGGTGGTCGATCCGAAAGATTGCCGGGCTCCGTAGTTAGCGGAGAGTCAGGGCGCGCGGGCACGGCCGGGGCCGTTCGCGCGCTTCAATCCGCTATTTTACCCGCAGCGGCCGGCCGGCGACCACCGGCGCCGGGCCGGCATGGCCGGCGCCGGCATGAAAAAAGCCCGTCGGCGGGGCCGACGGGCTGGCTGGCGACGGGCCTGGACGGCCCGTGGCGGGGTGCTTAGAACTTGGCCGAACCGGTCAGGTAGAAGGTGCGGCCCAGCGGGTTGGAGTAGCGGCCGTCGTAGCCGACCTGGTTGCCGCCGCCCTTGGTGCGGTCGGAGAACGGCGGGTCGGTGTCGAGCAGGTTCTTGACGCCGGCGGTCACGACAAAGGTCTTGTTGATCTGCGCCCGGGTTTGCCAGTCGAAGGTCTGGAAGGCCTTCACGTCGCGCACCATGTCGACGAAGGCGCCCAGGGTGCCGTCGGGATTGACTTCCTTGACGACCGAGCCGCTCGCCTTCAGTGGCAGGTCGTGGTAGCCGGAACGGTAGTTCATCGCCAGGGTGTGGGTGAACATGTCGCTGCTCTTCAGGCTGAAGGCCAGGCGGCTGATCACGCGCGAGGTGGCGTTGGGAAGGCTGTCATACTTGCCCAGGCTGCTGTCAATGCCGTCGGAACTCTCCTTCTCCGACTTCAGCATATACGTGCCGCTCCAGTTGACGGTCAGGTTGCCCAGACCGGTCTTGGCGCGGTAGGTGTGGTCCCAGTCGATGCCGCGATAGCGCGAACTACCCAGGTTGAAGTAGGGCAGCAGGGTGACCAGCTTGTTTTGCTTCTGGCCGGCGTCGTACACGGTCGAGTACAGCGCGTTGTACTTGGCCGTGTCGCCGAAGGCGATCGACTCGGACAGCTGGTTGATCTGGTTGCTCATCTTGACGTTCCACAGATCGAAACCCAGCGACAGCGAGGTGATCGGATCGAAGCGGAAGCCCAGCGTGTACTGCTTGGATTCCTCCGGTTTCAAACCGGCCGAACCCTTCAGCGCGTTGCCGCCAGAGGTCAGCGCGTATTGGGTGTCGCCGAGGCAATCTTCGGCGCGCGGATCCGGCGCCTTGACCGGGCAGGCGTACTTGCCCGTGGTCACGCCGAAGTCGGACACCGGCTGGGCGATCTGGTCCAACTCCGCCACCTTGAAGCCGGTGCCGTAGGAGCCGCGCAACAGCAGCGTGTCGACGGGGTTGAAGCGGAAGGCCAGCTTGTAGGTGGACTTCGAGGCATCGTTGCCCTGGGTGGCCGAACCGAGCAGTTTCGACTCCAGGTTGTACACATACTTGTTGTCGACCGCGTTGTAGCTGTCGTAGCGCACCGCGGCGGTCAGGTCCAGGTTCTTGATGACCGGCACCAGCACCTCGGCGAATCCGCCCCAGTTCTTGCGCGAGGCGTCGACCGGCAGGGCGCCTGGCGCGCTACCGACCACCGTGTCGGTCCAGTTCGGCTGTTGTGGATTCGGGCCCTGGCTGATCGAGCTCGGCAGGTTGGCGTAGCGCTGCTTGCTCGAGTCCAGTCCCACGCCCAGCTGTACGCCGCCGGCCGGCAGCTTGAACACTTCGCCCGAGGCGCGGACGCTGAGCACCTGCAGTTTGGTCTTGGTTTCGGCGTCGAGCTCGTGCAGTACGGCGGGAGCCAGGACCGAGGCCGACGAGCCGGCCTGGCCGAACGGGTCGAACACCAACTGGTCGTACTTGTCGCCGCTGAGGAAGCCGCCGGCATAGTTGGCCTTGCGGGTGTTCTCCGAATGGACGTACGAGACGCCGTAGTCGAACTCCTTGAAACGGCCGTCGACGCCGATGGCCAGATGGCGCGCCTCGGTCACGTACTCGGAGGTGCGGCCGCCGGCGTCAACCAGGCGCAGGTTCATGCTGGCCTTCTTGACGTTGGCCGGGTCGATGCCCAGCTGCGCCAGATAGGGGGCGACGTTGGTGGCGTACTTGGCGTCGGTCAGCGGCAGGCCGATGGTTTGCGCGGCCGGCGCGAAGCGGCCGGTCTGGGTGAATTTCGAATTGACCGCCTCGGCGAACACGGTGGTGTCGCTGTTGAGCTTGTAGCTGCCCGAGGCGAAGAAGCTGTCGCGCTTGGACTTGGGAATCAACTGCACGGTGCCGGAGTAGTCGAACCAGCACGACTTGTCGTTGGCGGTGCCGATATAGGCGGTGTTCGGCGCACACTTGCCGTCCTTCAGGTAGTTCGGCGAGAACGCCAGCGGGGTGCGGCCGTCCTTGAAGCTGAGGGAAACCGAGGCCGGCGTGGTGTTGAGCGCCAGTTGGTACATCGAGTACTGCTTGCCGTTGTTCTCGAATCGCACCAGGCCGGTCTTGGCGAAGTCGCGCTGCGAGGCGTTCAGTTCCTTTTGCTCGTCGTGGGCGTAGGACAGCAGGACGTTGTAGCCGTCGGTGTCGAGGTCGCCGAAGCCCTTCGACAGGGCGAAGTTGCTGCTCTTGCCGCCGGATTTCTGCGGCGAGCTGTAGGTGCCTTCGACGTTGAAGTCCTGCTGGTTCTTCTTCAGAATGAAGTTGATCACCCCGGCGATGGCGTCGGCGCCGTACAGGGCGGAGGCGCCGTCGGTCAGGATCTCGACGCGCTCGACGGCCGACAGGGGAATGCTGGCCAGGTTGACCGCGCTGCCGGCGGTGTAGGAGGCCATGCGGCGGCCGTTCAGCAGCACCAGCGTGTAGCCGGCGCCGATGCTGTGGATCGACGCCGTTTGCGCGCCGCCGCCGCCGCCGTTGACCGACTCGGCCGAGGTGGTGAAGCCTTGCATCGACGGCAGCGCCTGGACCAGGTCCTCGACGCTCTTGGCGCCGCTCTTGGCGATGTCGGCGTTGCTCAGCGTTTGCACCGGCAGCGCGCCTTCCTTGGCGATGCGTTTGATCGACGAACCGGTGATCTCGACGCGCTGGATCGATTGACCCTGGGCGGCGTCTTGCGCCATCGCTGTCTGGCCCATCAGGCCGAAGCCGACTGCCACGCCGCCCGAAAACACCAAGCGCAACGAACGCGATAAGACTGTTTCTTTCATCATTTGCTCCAACTCCTCTGCGGGAAAATTATGTGTGCTGTTTCCGCGTTATCGGCGGCTTACTGAGATGTCAATTTCGATTACCATTGAATTTCAGCTGCCTCATAAGACCATCGCCCAGTATTTGCTGTCAATATCATTAATATTGTTTTTAAGATATTTATCATCGATATGTGACATATGGCCGATAGTTTTTCATCGGCAATGATGGTCGCGCCGCGTCCTGGAACCGGGCGGGCGCTGCCCCCGGCCTTCTGCGGAAGAGGGGAAACAGGGACTCCGCGGGCAGTCTGGCGCCGGCGGCGGGGCGGCGCGGCTCATATTCGCCGCGATATAGCTGGGCGTGGAAATGTTACAAAAAATGTAGTGCGAAAAAACAACATTGACACTATTGCTCTAAATTGAAGCAGCATCGACAATTCTTGATTTGTGCGCATGCGTAGATGATTTGTTTGCTTCCGTCGGTGCTTTACCGCAGGAAGGCAAGAAGGGGGAGGGGGCGGCCGACGTTTGTTCGGTCAACCATTGCGATTTGCAAGCCTCGCGGCGTTGGCGCCGGCCGGAGTTGCCGGGCGCGCCGGGCGGCGCGGCGGAGGGGGGGGGATTGCCGCCTGGCCGGCTACATGCCGCCCCAGATGGCGCCCAGCGCGGCCAGCGCGCTCAGGCCGGCCGTTTCGGTGCGCAGGATGCGCGGCCCCATGGTCAGGGCCAGCGCGCCGTGGGCCAGCGCGGCGTTCTCCTCGTCCTCGCTGAGGCCGCCCTCCGGGCCGATCACCAAGGTCACCGCCTGCGGCCCCTGGTGGCGCGCCCAGTCGGCCAGCGGCTGGGTGCCGCGCGGCGACAGGATGATGCGCTTGTGCATGTCCTGCTGGGTGATCCACTGTTTATAATCCTGCAACTCGCCGAGCTGGGCCAGGCGGTTGCGTCCGCTTTGCTCCGAGGCCGAGACGATGATGCCCTGCCAATGCGCCAGGCGCTTCTCGGCCCGCTCGGCCGACAGGCGCACCACGCAGCGCTGCGCCGCCAGCGGCACGATGCCGGAGGCGCCCAGTTCGACCGCCTTCTCGACGATCCAGTCCATCTTCGAGGCCTCCGGCAGCGCCTGCGCCAGCGTCACGGCGAACGGCAGCTCGACCTCGCGGGCGTGGTGCACCTTGACCTCGGCGCTGACGCTGCGTTTGGCGATGTTGTCCAACGTTGCGCTGTATTCGCCGCCGTCGCCGTTAAATAGCGTGACAATCTGGCCCGGCGCCAGGCGCAGCACCTGGATATGATGGGCCACGGCTTCGGGCAGGTTGACGATGGCGCCGACGGCGAGTGGCTCGGGACAGTAGAAACGGGGCATGCGGGTATCCTGGTGGTCTGATGGGCAAGACTTTGCAGCGCAATTTTAATTGGTGGACACTTGGTCTGGTAAAATACTTAGTTCAGCAAGCAGGAAGACTGCGTGAGCAGGGCCTGCGTTGCATCCAGTTTCCCTACTTTCGCGATTGACCAACGATGAACTCTACGCTTCCGACCACCAAAATGGCTAACGCGATCCGCGCGCTGGCAATGGACGCAGTCCAGAAGGCCAATTCCGGCCACCCCGGCATGCCGATGGGCATGGCCGAAATCGCCGTTGCGCTGTGGAGTGGCCATTACAGCCACAATCCGGCCAATCCGAAATGGCTCAACCGCGACCGCTTCCTGCTGTCCAACGGCCACGGCTCGATGCTGCACTACGCGCTGTTGCACCTGTCCGGCTACGGCGTGACGATGGACGACATCAAAGCCTTCCGCCAGATGCATTCGAAAACCCCGGGCCACCCCGAGGTCGACGTCACGCCGGGCGTGGAAACCACCACCGGCCCGCTGGGCCAGGGCATCGCCAACGCCGTCGGCATGGCGCTGTCGGAATACCTGCTGGCCAGCCAGTTCAACCGGCCCGGCTTCGACATCGTCGACCACTACACCTACGCCTTCGTCGGCGATGGCTGCCTGATGGAGGGCATCTCCCACGAAGTGTGCGCATTGGCCGGCACCCTGGGCCTGAACAAGCTGATCGCGCTGTACGACGACAACGGCATTTCGATCGACGGCAAGGTCGAGGGCTGGTTCACCGACGACACGCCGAAGCGCTTCGAAGCCTACGGTTGGAACGTGATCCGCGCCGTCGACGGCCATGACGTTGCCGCCGTCGCCGCCGCCATCGCCGCCGCCAAAACCTCCAGCAAGCCCACCCTGATCTGCTGCAAAACCATCATCGGCAAGGGTTCGCCGAACCTGCAAGGCGGCGACAAGGTGCACGGCGCCGCGCTGGGCGACAAGGAAATCGCCGCCGTCCGCGAGTACATCGGCTGGGACGCCGCACCGTTCGAGATGCCCGCCGACGTCTACGCCGCGTGGGACGCGAAAGCCGCCGGCGCCAAGCGCGAAGGCGACTGGTCGGAGCTGTTCGCCGCCTATAGCGCGAAGTTCCCGGCAGAAGCCGCGGAATTGAGCCGCCGCATGCAGGGCGACCTGCCCGCCTCCTTCGACGCCACCTTGGCCGCCGCCATCGCCGCCTGCGTCGACAAGAAAGAAAACATCGCCACCCGCAAGGCCAGCCAGAACGCCATCCAGGCGCTGGCGCCGTCGCTGCCCGAGTTCCTCGGCGGCTCGGCCGACCTGACCGGTTCGAACCTGACCAACTGGAAAGAGTGCGTCGCCCTGCGTTCCGGCCAGCCCGGCAACCACGTCAACTACGGCGTGCGCGAGTTCGGCATGAGCGCGATCATGAACGGCGTCACCCTGCACGGTGGCTTCATTCCCTTCGGCGCCACCTTCCTGACCTTCTCCGACTACAGCCGCAACGCGCTGCGCATGGCCGCGCTGATGAAGCTGCGTTCGATCTTCGTGTTCACCCACGATTCGATCGGCCTGGGCGAAGACGGCCCGACCCACCAATCGGTCGAGCACATCTCGTCGATGCGCCTGATCCCCAACCTGGACAACTGGCGTCCGTGCGACACGGTGGAATCGGTGGTCTCGTGGGGCGCGGCGGTCAAGCGCAAGGACGGCCCGTCGACCTTGATCTTCTCGCGCCAGAACCTGCCTTACCAGGAACGTAGCGCCCAGCAAATCGCCGACATCGCCCGTGGCGGCTACGTGCTGCAGGACGTCGCCAACGCCCAGGCGATCCTGATCGCCACCGGCTCCGAGATTGAGCTGGCCGTCGCCGCCGCCGCCGCGCTGGCCGCCGAAGGCGTCGCCGTGCGCGTGGTGTCGATGCCGTCGACCGACGTCTACGACCGCCAGGACGCCGCCTACAAGGCCGGCGTGTTGACCAAAGGCCTGCCGCGCGTGGCGATCGAAGCCGGCGTGAGCGCTTTCTGGTACAAATATGTCGGTCTGGAAGGCGCCGTGGTCGGTATCGACACCTTCGGCGAATCGGCCCCGGCCGGCGTGTTGTTCAAACACTTCGGCTTCACGGTCGACAACGTCGTGGCCAAGGTCAAGTCTGTGCTGCTTGCGTAATTTTTATTGCTGGATACCTCTTTTTTTAATCAGGAGCAAAGTATGACGATCAAAGTTGCAATCAACGGTTATGGCCGCATCGGCCGCAATGTGCTGCGCGCTTTCTACGAAGGCGGTAAGAAGCAAGACATCCAGATCGTGGCCATCAACGACCTGGGCGACGCCAAGTCGAACGCCCACCTGACCCGCTACGATACGGCGCATGGCAAGTTCCCCGGCACCGTGACGGTCGAAGGCGACAACATGATCGTGAACGGCGACACCATCCGCGTGTTCGCGCAGCGCAACCCGGCGGAAATCCCATGGGGCGAGCTGGGCGTCGACGTCGTGCTGGAGTGCACCGGCTTCTTCACCACCAAGGAAAAAGCTTCGGCCCACTTGAAGGGCGGCGCCAAGAAAGTCATCATCTCCGCCCCGGGCGGCAAGGATGTCGACGCCACCATCGTCTACGGCGTCAACCACGGCGTGCTGAAAGCCTCGGACACCGTGATCTCGAACGCTTCGTGCACCACCAACTGCCTGGCCCCGCTGGTCAAGCCGCTGAACGATGCCATCGGCGTCGAAACCGGCCTGATGACCACCGTCCACGCCTACACCAACGACCAGGTGCTGTCCGACGTGATGCATGAAGACATGCGCCGCGCCCGTTCGGCCACCATGAGCATGATCCCGACCAAGACCGGCGCCGCCGCCGCGGTCGGCCTGGTGCTGCCCGAGCTGAACGGCAAGCTGGACGGCTTCGCCATCCGCGTGCCGACCATCAACGTGTCGCTGGTCGACCTGTCCTTCATCGCCAAGCGCGACACCACCGTTGACGAAGTCAACGCGCTGATGAAAGCGGCCGCCGAAGGCGCGCTGAAGGAAGTGCTGACCTACCAGACCGAACCGCTGGTATCGATCGACTTCAACCACAACCCGGCTTCGTCGAACTTCGATTCGACGCTGACCAAGGTGTCGGGCCGGTTGGTCAAGGTCTCGTCGTGGTACGACAACGAGTGGGGTTTCTCGAACCGCATGCTGGACACCACCGTCGCCCTGATGAACGCCAAGTAATTCGGTGGTAGACAGGTAGTAGACATTCGCGGCCCGACGGGGCGCGAACAAGCCTCCCGGCAGCGATGCCGGGAGGCTTTTTTTAGGTTCATCGCGTTTGGTGGGGAAAGACAGACTTGACGTTTTTTGCTGGGAGGGGGTGGCGGCAGGGGTTTTGAATTGGTAAATTGATTGTCGC
>NZ_JAEMNU010000003.1:0-25114 GCF_016461825.1 Rugamonas violacea
AGCGGGGCGGCCGCCACCGGCGTCGACGCCGGCGCCGGCAATCCGATCAACGTCATGACCGGCAACAAGTACCAGCGCGAGGAGGACATGCCGGCGCTGCCCGGCGTGCTGGGCCTGGAGATCGTGCGCCACTACAACAGCGCGCAGAGCGGCGCCGGCACGGTGCCGGGGCCGGTCGGACGCGGCTGGCGGCTGTCCTACGAGACCCGCCTGGTGGTCGCCGTCGGCGCGCTCGAACTGCACCAGGCCGACGGCGCCGTGTTGTCGTTCGGCCGCGACCTGGTCGAACCCGGCCTGGCCGCCACCGCCAATCCGGGCGACGGCCGCATCGTCGTCACGGCCGGCCGGCGCGGCCCGCAATACCTGTGGCGCTGGATCGACGGCCGCGAGCTCAGCTTCGACGAGCGCGGCAAACTGATGCAGATCAAGGCGGCCACCGGCGAAATCGTCAGCCTGCTGTACGACGCCAAGGGCCTGCTGGTGCGCGTCACCGATCCGCAGGGCCGCAGCCTGCGGCTGAATTACCTGGACCGGGCCGGTGCCGCCCGCGCCGACCGCTACCGTGGCGTGCAGAGCATCGACAGCCCGGTCGGCCGCTACACCTTCGAGTACGGCAACGCCGTGCTGAAGGGCGCCGACATCGACCAGTTGCACCTGCTGGCCAACCTGGCCCGGGTCGGCTATCCGGCGGCCGGCGCCGGCCGCCGCTACCATTACGAGGACGCGGCGCATCCGACCCTGCTGACCGGCATCAGCATCGACGGCGCCGGCGCCGACGGCAAGCCGAGCCGCCAGCGTTACGCCACCTTCGGCTACCAGGCCGACGGCCGCGCCGTGCTGTCGAGCCACGTCGACGACGCCGACAAGGTCAGCCTGCGCTTCGACCGGCCCGGCCAGACCACGCTGACCGACAGCCTGGGCCGGCGCACCGTCTACCGCTACACCACGCGCAACGACGACTACCGGATGCTTGAGGTGCGCGGCGCCGGCTGCGCGTTGTGCGGCCCGGTCAACCAACGCTACCGCTACGACAGCCGGGGCCGGCTGATCGAGACCAGCCGCCTCGACGCCGACGGCGTCCCGCTGCAGGGCGTGCTCAGCACGCTGGACCACTACGGCCGGCCGCTGCTGCTCAGCCAGGTCGACTACCGCCAGGGCAAGGCCGGGCCGCTGCGGTGGCGCCAGCGCTACGAGTACGCCGGTGCCGCCGCCACGCTGCCCAGCCTGGTGGCCCGCCCCAGCGTGGTGGCCGGCCGCGAGGCCTCCAGCCGGGTGGTCCACAACGCGTTCGGCCAGCCGCTCAGCGTGACCGAGAGCGGCTGGACGCCGGCCGTCGACGGCGCGGCGCCGCAGGCCATCACGCGCACCACGCGCTACGACTACCGGCTGGTCAACGGCCGCAGCGTGCTGGCGCGCAGCGACGGGCCGCTGCCCAACGGCCCGGCCAACAGCCCGGCCGATTCCGACGTCACCGAGTATGTCTACGACGCCAGCGGCAGTTACGTGCTGCGCACCACGGCGCCGGGCGGCATCGTCAGCGAGGTGGTGGCGCTGGACGCCGCGCTGCGCCCGACCACGCTGCGCAACAGCGACGGCGTGCGCCGGCTCGACAGCGAGGTGGTCTACAACGCCGCCGGCCAGCCGCTGACGCTGGTGCAGCGCGCCGCCTTCGTCGCCGCGCCGCCACGCCAGCTGAGCCGGAGCAGCCGCTTCGTCTACGACCCGGCCGGCCGCCTGCTGGCGCTGACCGGCCCGGACGGCGTGACGCTGCGCGCCGAGTACGACGGCGCCGGCCGGCCGCGCGGCCTGCTCGACGCCAAGGGCAACCGCATCGCCAGCCGCTTCGACAGCGAGGGCCGGCTGCTCGCCGTGCTGACCGAGGACGCCGGCGGCCGCGTGCTGAACGGCATGCTCAACCTGTGGGACGAGCAGAACCGCCTGCGTGCCCGTTTGAGCCCGCTCGGCCTGAGCGGCGCGCGCGGCGCCGGCCCGATCGCCGGCCAGGACGTCGCCATCGACGGCAACGGCGCGGCCACGGTCGGCGTCGCCGACGCCGCCGGCGGCGCCGAGCTGCTGGCCGCCGACAACAGCACGCGCCGGCTGGCGCTCGACCGTGGCGCGATGCTGCTGGTCGACGCCGCGCACCGCCCGCACAGCGTGCTGCGCGACGACTTCGCCCGCATCGTGCTGGAGGCCGCGCCGGACGAGGGCGTGCTGCGCTACCGCCACGACGCGCTGGCGATCGACAAGCGGCAGAGCGGAACCGACGGCCGCCAGCAGCTTGTCGAGCGGCGCGAGTTCGGCGTCAACGGCCGCCTGCTGCGCCGCCTGCTGGGCGGCTGCGGCGAGACGCTGCGCTACGAGGGCGACCTGTTGCAGGGCCTGGACGGCTGCGGCAGCGGCCACGCCTACGTGCGCGACGCCTTCGGCCAGATCGTCGAGCACCGCCAGACCTTGCGCCAGGGCGGCGCCGGCCTGGCGCCGATCAGCTTCACCGAACGCTACGTCTACGACGACGCCAGCGGCCGCCTGCGCGAGCGCTACCTGGCCGACGGCCAGCGCCTGCGCTACCGCTACGACGCGGTCGACGGCAAGGCGCGCGCCGTGCTGCGCGAGGCCGACTGGCTGGCCTGGCTGGGCCGCGCCGCGCCGGCCGTCGCCGAACGCCTGCGCCGCCTGCTGCCCGACGACGCCGGCGCGCAGGCGGTGTTGGCCGACGTCGTCTGGCGGCCGTTCGGCGGCATCGAGAGCCTGCGCACCGGCAACGGCATCGCCAGCAGCAACCGCTACGACGCGGCCGGCCGCCTGGCCGGCGTCGACATCGGCGCCGACGGCGCCGCGCCCATCGAGTCGCTGCGCTACCTGTACGACGGCGCCGGCAACGTCGTCGCCGCCAGCCGCAACGGGCAGACGCGCAACTACCGCTACGACGCCATGGGCCGACTGCTCGCCGAGCGGCCCGGCACGGCCGGCTTCCGCCAGGTCGCGCTGGGCGCCGGCGGCGCTGGCGGCGCCGCGCTGCCGGCCCGCACCTACGCCTACGATCCGCTGGGCCGGCGCCGGCCCGGCGCCGCCATGGCCACCGTCGCCAACGCCGGCGCCAGGGCCGACAGCGGCCGCAACGCCGATGCCGATGCGGCGGCCGGCGGCGAGGCCGAGGCCGGCCCTGTGCCGCGCGACGCCTTCGGCCGCCAGCTCGGCCACGGCGCGCAGCGCTACCAGTACGACGAGGCGCACCGCCTGATCGGCGTGGAGCAGGGCGGCAGGCAGGTGGCGCGCTACCGCTACGACGCGCTGGGCAACCGCATCGCCAAGACCGTTGGCGCCAGCACCACCTACTACCTGTACGACAGCGCGCGCCAGCTGGTCGGCGAGGCCGACGGCGACGGCCGCCTGACCGTCCAGTATCTGTACGCCGGCATCCATCCGGTGGCCATGATGGAGGCCGACGGCGGCGGCCAGACGCGGCGCCTGTATGCCATCCACGCCGACCAGCGTGGCCTGCCGCTGGCGCTGACCGACGAGCGCCGGCAAGTGGTCTGGCGCGGCCGCTTCGACGCCTTCGGCAACGCTTTCGGCAACCCCGCGCCGGCCGGCGCCTCGGCCGGCGGCCCGTCGATGAATCTGCGCATGGCCGGCCAGTACGCCGACGCCGAGAGCGGGCTGTTCTACAACATCCACCGCTACTACGATCCGCGCGGCGGGCGCTATCTGACGCCGGACCCGATCGGCCTGGCCGGCGGTGAGGACGGCTACGCCTACGTCGGCGGCAATCCGCTGACGGCGACCGATCCCCTGGGCCTGTTCAAGATCGACGAGACCTTCTTCTGGTCGAAGGACCTGTCGAAGTCCTTGCAGTTCTCCGACGGCGGCCACATGGACATCGTCCACATCGCCTTCGCCCGCTACGCCAGGGATGTCGGCGAGAGCCGCTTCTCGCAGGACATCGTCGACATGATCGTGCGCCACAACTACCATTCGGACGCGATGCCGGCCAAGCTGGGCGGCACCTACGGCGGCGGCCAGTTCAACGGCAAGAACCACTTCGACAATCCGAACGACGGCCCGATGTGCCAGGACAAGGCTTGCCGCACCCTGCTGCGCGGCTACACGGCGGCCGGCGGCGGCACGTCGGACTGGCTGGCCGAGTCGCTGGCCCAGTTGAACGCCAACCGGGCCAACTACGACAAGGTCACCTCGGCCTTCGGCGGCAAGAACATCTCCACCATCCTGAGCGGTTTCGGCCAGAACAGCCACACGCTGGCCGACTTCTACGCCCACTCGAACTGGGTCGACGCGCAGGACCGGGGCGGCGAGGTCTGCAACTATCTCGGCAAGATCGCGGAGGGCGACGCGACGGTCAGGCCGGACCGCCGCTACGGCAAACCGGAACGCGGCTATGTCGACGTCTGGGAGATCGGCTATGTGCCGGTCGGCCTGGAGCAGACCACGCCGTGGGACGAGGCCTTCTCCCGCTTCGACGTGCGGCGCTTCTTCACCGGCACGGTGAACCTGAAGACCGGGCTGCCGACCGGCTGCGGCGTCACCTCGACGATGGGCGACATCGAGTGCGACCGCGACAAGACCACCCACGGCTATTGGAACAAGGACGCGAGCGCGCCGACGGCGGGCGAAAAAGCCTTCACGCCCGAGCAGCTGCGCGCCTTCGCCAACCAAAAAATGTACACTTGGGATCTGGTGAAATACGAGCCGAGGGCGCAGCTGGGCAGCGTCACCAATCCGGCCGGCGCCTACGGCAGCACCTGGTTCGCCGAAGGCAAGGTGAAAAAGTCGTATTGTTCGTCCAGCGATTCGAGCTGCCTGCATCCCGATGACACCATCTATGTCAGCAGCGAGATCACCAACCACCACCAGTTGGCGATGGAGTTGGCGGTGCAGGCGACGGAAAACGAGATCAAGCGCTTGTACAACGCCATCGCCGCGAAGGGCTTGACGGACGTGTTCAAGATGAACGCCGCCACGCTCAAGAGCAACGGCGTGAAATACACCGATTTCGACAACAAGGATTAGCGATGAAAAAACACATGCTGGGTTTGCTGCTCGCCGTGTCGGCGGCCGGCGCGCTCGATTCTCTGGCGGCGGAGCGCTACTCCATCGCCAAGGAGGACGTGCTGGAGTGCGGCGTGGCCGACGGCGCCAAGTTCGTCCTGCGCGCCAAATATCTGTACTCGCCGACGGCCCGGTTGGCGCCGTCCGGCCACGTCGCCGAACGGGTCAACCAGGAACCCTACACGGTGCAGTTCCACAGCCGGAGCGGCGCGGTCATCGGCGCGGTGCCGCTGTCGGTGCGCCATGTCGGTTCCTATCGCGAGGCTTACGTCGACGCCTGCGGCAACGTCGGCATGCTCAAGGGGGTGGCGCTGGTCAAGTCGAGCTACCTCAAGCCGGACGGCAGTTGGTTCGACCTGGCGCTGCTGCCGGAGCGCCTCCAACTGTCGGGCGCGCCGGACGAGCAGGCGCCGGCGCTGCGCCAACGGCTGGACGAGTTGAAGCTGGCGCCGGCCTTCCGCTACGCCTTGTTGCTGCCCGACGGCGCGCGCCTGGTGTACGAGCAGCCCCTGCTCAACGACCACGGTGAGGTGGCCTATGTCGCCCAGGCGTTTTCGAGTGACCACGGGGGCAGTTGGAGTGAGCTGGCCGTCACTAGGCAGGCGCGGATTTTCGAGCTGGGCCGCAGCGTGAAGGCGCAGAGTTTTCTCGGCAAGCCGTCGGCCTTCAACGGCGCCAAGCTGGGCGGCGGCGGTTAATCGCCGGTGCCGGTGCCGGTGTCGTATGCCGTGCGCCGAGCCGAGCCGAGCCGAGCCGCGCGCCGCGCTGGGCGCCGCGCGGCGCGGTTGCGCCACTCAGCCGCGCTGTTCGGCCGGCAGGTTGGCCAGGAAGGCGTGGATCTGCGACACCACGGCGGCGCCTTCGCCGACCGCCGCCGCGACCCGCTTGGTCGAGTTGGCGCGCACGTCGCCGATGGCGAACACGCCCGGCACGCTGGTCTCCAGCGCGGCGCGGGCCGGCAGGTCGGGCGGGTAGACGCCGTGGGCGAAGTTGGCGTGGCACTGCGCCTTGGTGACGTCGAAGCCGGTGCGGATGAAGCCCTTGTCGTCGACGTCGACGCCGCAGTCGCCCAGCCAGCCGGTGTTGGGGTCGGCGCCGATGAACAGGAAGACGCGGCAGACGTCGCAGTTCTCTTCGTTGCCGGTCTGGCGGTCGCGCCAGCGCACCTGTTTGAGGCCGTCCTCGTCGCCCTCCAGCGCGACGATCTCGCTGTGGGTGTGCAGCACGATGTTGGGGGTGGCGGCGATGCGCTCGATCAGGTAGCTCGACATGGTGGCGGCCAGCCCTGCGCCACGGATCACCATGTGCACCTTGGCGGCGTGGCCGGCGAGGAAGACCGCCGCCTGGCCGGCCGAGTTGCCGCCGCCGACCAGGATGATCTCCTCGGTCTTGCACAGCTTGGCCTCGATCGGCGAGGCCCAGTAGTACACGCCGCGTCCCTCGAACTGCTTCAGGTTGGCCAGCGAGGGGCGGCGGTAGCGCGCGCCGCAGGACAGCACCACGCTGCGCGCCTTGAGCCGGGTGCCGCTGCCGCACATTTCCACCTGCAGCGGGTAGGTGTCGCAGATCAGCCGCGCGGCCGGCGCCGGGATGGCGATCTCGACGCCGAATTTTTGCGCCTGGACGAAGGCGCGGCCGGCCAGCGCGCGGCCGGAGACGCCGGTGGGGAAGCCCAGGTAGTTCTCGATGCGCGCGCTGGCGGCGGCCTGGCCGCCGTAGGCGCGGGTTTCCAGCGCCAGCACCGACAGGCCCTCGGAGGCGGCGTAGACGGCGGTGGCCAGGCCGGCCGGGCCGGCGCCGACGACGATCACGTCCCACACCTTGTCCTCGCTCAGCTCGGGCAGCATGCCGAGGCAGCGGCCCATCTCGGCCAGCGAGGGGTTCTTCTTGACCACGCCGTCCGGGCAGACCACCAGCGGCAGCTCGTCGGCGCTGGGCTGGTACAGCGCCAGCAGGTCGGCCGCCTGGCTGTCGGTTTGCGGGTCGAGCACGGTGTGCGGGTGGCCGTTGGCGGCCAGGAAGCTTTGCAGGTGGTGGATGCGGCCGTGGCCGCGCGGGCCGACGATGACCGGACCGCCCGAGTTGGTTTCGAGCAGGCCGACGCGGCGCAGGATCAGCGCGCGGACGATGCGCTCGCCCAGTTCGGCCTCGGCGATGACCAGGGCGCGCAGCGACTCGGAGCTGATCACCAGCAGCTCGACCGGGCCGACGGCGTTGGCGTTGGCCAGCGCCGGCCGGCCCGACAACTGGGCCACTTCGCCGCCGAACTGGCCGGGGCCGTGCTCGACCACCGGCCAAGTGTTGCCCAGGCCGTCGAAACGGTTCACCGCGATGCGGCCGGACAGCACCACCACCAGGCCGAAGGCGGTGCGGCCGGCTTCGAGGATGGCTTCGCCGTCGGCGAACCGGCGCACCTGGCCGAAGCGGTGCATGCGCTTGATCTCGGCGCTGCCCAGCACGGGAAAGATCTGGTGGCGGCGCGCCTCGATGTCGAGCGTGGTGCTGGGGACGGCGTCGTCCTGGCTGGCGTCGGGGATGAATTCGATTGGGGATGTGGCCATGTTTGGTCCGAAGTGTAAGGTTGCAAAGATATAGGCAGTCTAGCGTAAGCGGCAGCACCTTGCTGCTACAATCGTCGCTCCACCTTTTACACGGTTTCGCATGTCCGCGCACTCTGCCATTCGGCCCGTCGGCGCCGCCGACCTCGACACTTTCTTCGACTACCTGAACGAGCATCTGCAGGACAACGGCAGCGCCGGCGCGCCGCTGTTCCAGCCGATGCCGCGCGGCCAATCGCGCTTCGCGCCGGACAAGGAGGCGGCCTTCCGCGCCGCGCTGGCGCTGCCGCTCGGCCAGCCCGGCTGGCGCCGCGCCTGGATCGCCACCGGCGCCAACGGCATCCAGGGCCATGTCGACCTGCGCGCCCGGCCGGACGGCGCCGCCAGCCACCGCGCCTTGCTGGGCATGGGCGTGCACCGCGCCTTCCGCCGCCTGGGCCTGGGGCACAGCCTGGTCGAGGCGGCGCTGGCCTGGGCCGGCGCCCAGCCGGGACTGGACTGGGTCGACCTGGAGGTGTTGTCGGTCAACCTGGCGGCGCGCCGCCTGTACCTGCGCTGCGGCTTCGTGCAGAGCGGCGAGATCGCCGACATGTTCCGCGTCGACGGCGAACAGCTGGCGTATTGCTTCATGCATTTCCGCCTGCCGCGCTGAGCCGGCGGCCTCGGCCGCACGCCGCGCCCCGTCTGGGATTAAAATAGTCGTTTTGCAGAATTCGGAAGAAAACACGAAGATGGCCTACAAGACTCTGGAAGACACGATCGGCAACACGCCGCTGGTGCGGCTGACACGCCTGCCGGGCGCCGACGCGGCGGCGCGCAACAACATCATCCTCGGCAAGATGGAGGGCGACAACCCGGCCGGCTCGGTCAAGGACCGCGCCGCCATGTCGATGCTCAAGCGGGCCGAGGAGCGCGGCGACATCAAGCCGGGCGACACCTTGATCGAGGCCACCAGCGGCAACACCGGCATCGCCCTGGCGATGGCGGCGGCCTTGCGCGGCTACAAGATGCTGCTGTTGATGCCGGAAAACCTGAGCGTCGAGCGGCGCCAGAGCATGGCCGCCTACGGTGCGCAGATCATGCTCACGCCGCGCACCGGCGGCATGGAGTACGCGCGCGACATGGCCGAGCAGTTGCAAAAGGACGGCAAGGGCATCATCCTCGACCAGTTCGGCAACTTCGACAACTCGCGCGCCCACTACGAGGGCACCGGCCCGGAGATCTGGCGCGACACCGAAGGCCGCGTCACCCATTTCGTCTCGGCGATGGGCACCACCGGCACCATCATGGGCGTGTCGCAATATTTGAAGGAGCGCAATCCGGCCGTGCAGATCGTCGGCGCGCAGCCGGAGGAGGGCTCGCAGATTCCCGGCATCCGCAAATGGCCGGAGGCCTACCTGCCGAAAATCTACGACAAGGCGCGGGTCGACCAGATCGAATACGTGACGCAGGCGGCGGCCGAGCAAATGGCGCGACGCATGGCCGCTGAGGAGGGGATTTTCTGCGGCATTTCTGCGGCGGGTGCCTGCGAGATCGCGCTGCGTATCTCGCAAACAGTGGAAAACGCGACGATCGTGTTCATCGTCTGCGATCGCGGTGACCGCTATCTGTCGACCGGGGTGTTCCCGGCCTGACAGTCACAAGCTTGCTTCCCTCTCCCCTGGCGAGGGGAGGGAGTGCCAGAGTCTGGCAACCGGACGGGATCAACCCTGGCCTGGTTCGCCTTCTTTCGGTTTGAACTGCTTGTCGCTGATGCGGAACTTGTTGCGGCGGTCGCCCATCAAGTAGCGCAGGTCGCGGATGCTCAGGTCGCTGACCTCGTGCATGCGGATCAGCAGCGAAGCGCCGACCGGCAGGCGGTGGTGGCGGATCTTGCTGATGACCGGCGGCGCCACTTCCAATGCGCGCGACAGCGCGGCATCGTTTTTCAGGCGCAGGTTTTCGATCAGCGTGTCCAACAACCGGTTAGGGTTGTACTGCAACAGATCATCGCCATCCGACTCGTTGTTCATATCAATGCCGACTTGGTTTGTCATGATTTCGTTTGTTCCTTCTGTAAAGTTGTCCTGCAAAGTAAAAAACACTCGGAGCTCGCTGCTGCGTTAATGTTCATCCTTCACCAAGGAACGAATTCACACACGGACGGATTCCGGGATAACAAGTTTCATAATATATACACAATTGTACAACAGCACGCAATCTAATACTCATAAGCAATAAAAAAATGTCCTGAGTGTGCGCGGCCGTTGTCCTTATGCAACATTGTGTGAGAATTATACACGGTTTGCTGTGTTAAGCTGCGGGGCGCAAGTGTTTTATCGAATCCGTAAAGTTAATTATAAGATAATTTCGTTAAAGTTGCTGCATGAAATGAGTTTCTTTTCAGCATAGCGACTATGTTGCTAATAGTAAAGTAAACGATACCGCCTGCAACTTTAACCGGCAAGACCCTTTACGCTTCCTTACATGTCGCCGCCGCGCGACAACTTGACCGCCCGCCCCAGCTCCACCACCGACATCGCGTAGAAGTAGCTGCGGTTGTACTGCGTGATGGCGAAGAAGTTGTTGGTCGCCAGCCAATATTCGGTCGCCTCGGCGCCGTTCTGCAAGTCCACCAGGCCATAGCGCACGTCGGCCGGCAAGGCTGAGGTGGTGTTGACGCCCGCCGCCAGCAAGTCCGGCGCGAGGAAATTCGCGCTCAGGCCGCGCTCCAGCAGCGGTTCCCAGCTGCGGCTGGGCGAGACGTTGGCGGCGATCACCAGCGGCCCCGGCGTGGCGCGCTGCCAGCCGTGCGCGACGAGGAAGGCGGCGACGCTGCCGATGGCGTCGTTGGTCGAGTTGAGCAGGTCGATGCGGCCGTCGCCGTCGAAGTCGACGGCGTATTTCATGATGCTGCTGGGCATGAACTGCGGCATGCCGACGGCGCCGGCGTAGGAGCCGCGCAGCGCCAGCGGGTCGACGCCGTTCTGCCGGGCGAACAGCAGGGTCGCCTCCAGCTCGCCGCGGAAGAAGGCCATGCGCTCGGCGCGCGACGGCGCCTCCGGATAGGAGAAGGCCAGGGTGGTCAGCGCGTCGAGCACGCGGAAGCGGCCGGTGTTGCGGCCGTAGACGGTCTCGACGCCGATGATGCCGACCAGGATCTCGGCCGGCACGCCGTACAGTTCCTGGGCGCGGGTCAGCGCGTCGCGGTTCTCGTTCCAGAATTTGACGCCGGCGTCGATGCGCACCGGCTCGATGAATTGCTTGCTATACGCCTGCCAGTTCTTCGGCTTGCCCGGCGGCGCCGGCTTGATCAGCTGCACCGCCGATTCGACGAAGCGCACCTGGCCCATCAGCGCCTCCACTTCGGCGCGCTGGAAACCGTGCTTTTCGACCATGCCGTCGATGAACAGGCGCACTTCCTTCCATTGGCCGAAGTTGACGAACTCGCCGTTGTAGTCGATCGGCGGCGGGCCTTTTTTCTGCTTGGCCTTGGCCTTGCCCTGTTTGCTGGGCGGCAGCTTGTAGCCGTACTGGTCGATCGCCAGCGCCTGGCTGAACGGGGCGGCCGCCAGCAACAGGGCCAGCAGGTGGCGGGGGCGGAGGGGCAGGTGGCGCAGTAAGGAAGTCATCGGCATAAAGGTAACAGGTTGTTCAGCGTCTTCAGCGACGCCGTTCGCTCATCGGGTGTGGCGCGCCCGTACCGCAGCGCGCCATACAAATTCAGAAAACTGCGCATGGCAGCGTGTTTCTCCTCGCTGGCGGCCATCGCCTGCAGGCGCGCCAGATAGTCCTGCGGTCCCTCGGCGGCGCCACGGACGAAGCCGTGGCGCGCCTGGCGCCGGCAAAACTCCTCGTACAGCGCCGCCAGCGGTTCCGGCCGGAGCCGGCCGCGCCAGCGGCGCAAGCACCACAGCAGCGCGGCGCACAAGGCCAGCGCGGCGCCGGCGCGGGCGTTGCCGACAGCGCCGGCTAGTTCTTCGAGGAAACTCCGCTGCCTTTCTGGATTGTAATCCAGGACCCATTGATTCCAAGCATTATTCATCGCGCTCATGCTAAATCGCAGTTGTTGCAGCCAAGCGGGGGCGTCTCCCCCCAGGCTCATCAGTTGGCCCAGGCCGGCCAGGCTGAACCGGGCGGGCGGCGGCAGCGCCCGCGCCAGGCCGTGTTCGACCCGTTCCGGCGCCACGGCGGCGGTCGGGTCGACGCGGCGCCAGCCGGCGCCGGCCAGCCACACCTCGGCCCAGGCGTGGGCGTCGGACTGGCGCACGGTCAGGTAGTCGTCGAGCGGGTTGCGCTCGCCGCCCTGGTAGCCGGTGACGACGCGGGCCGGCACGCCCATGGCGCGCAGCAGCACGACGAAGGCGCCGGCGTAGTGTTCGCAGAAGCCGGCGCGGCTGTCGAACAGGAAGCCGTCGACGGCGTCGCGGCCCAGCAGCGGCGGGTTCAGCGTGTAGATGAATTTTTCCTCGCGGAACATCTGCAGCACCGCCTGCACCGACTCGGCCGGGCTGGCGCGGCGCAGTTGCGCCGCCAAGCCCAGGGCGCGCGGGTTGTAGCCGGCCGGCAGTTGCAGCCAGCGCTCCAGCTGCGCCGGCCGGGCGTCGCCCTGGACGGTGAAGTCCAGCCAGGCCCGCGTGGTGTAGCGCAGGCGCTGCTCGATCGGGCTCTGCGTATACAGTTCGAGCTCGTCCGAGCTGCCCAGGCGGTAGTCGGCCAGTTGCAGCTCGGGGTCGCTCATTTCGAGCAGGAACAGCCAGCGTTGGCCGCTGGCCTCCATCGTCACCTGGTGCCGCAGCGGCCGGCCGCGCGCGGCGACCTGGATCTCCGGGCGCAGCACGCCGCGCAGGCGCGGCAGGCGGCGCCAACTGCGGCCGTCGTAGTCGCCCAGCACCAGGCCGCGCCAGTACAGCAGGCGTTGCGCCGGCGCCGGCGCGTCGAAGCGGACGCGGAAGGCGACGTCGTCGGATTGCGCCAGCGTGGACACGGCGCCGGGCGACATGGTGTCGGACATGCCGCTGCGGGCGCCGTGGGCATCGCCCGGCAGGCCCCACAGCGGCCCCTGGATGCGCGGGAACATCAGGAACAGCAGCAGCGCCGGCGGCACGGCGACGGCGATGATGCGCGCCGCCAAGCCGACCCGGCGGCGCAGCGGCGGCACCGCGCCGGTGAACTGGAAGGACAGTTGGGCGGTCAGCAGCAGCAGCACGGTGAGCAGCATGGTGGCCCCGGTCAGCGCCGTCTGCGTGTAGAAGAAGTTGGTCAGCAATAGGAACAGGCAGAGGAAGACCACCACGAACAGGTCGCGCCGGGCGCGCATCTCCAGCAGCTTGAAGGCCAGCAGCAGCGCCAGCATGGCGACGCCGGCGTCGCGCCCGAGCAGCGTGTGGTAGGTGCGGTGGACGCCGGCCATGGCCAGCAGCGACACCGGCAGCAGCAGCCAGAGCGGCGGCAGGCGGCGGCCGCGCAGGGTCAGTGCGGCGCGCCACAGCAGCGTGGCGCAGACGGTGGCGCTGGTCCACAGCGGCAGGTGGCCGAAGTGCGGCAGCAGCACCAGCACGGCGGCGGCCAGCAGCAGCAGGGTGTCGGCCTTGTCGCGCGGCAGATGCCGGAGCGGGCGCGGCCAGCGGCGCTGGACACCACCCAAGGGCGGAAGGCCGGGGTGGGACCCCTCGCGGGTCCGACCCCAGTTCGCGCCATTGGGTTCGCCCGGCCGCGCGGCGTCGCCGTCCGGCGGGCGCCTCATTCGCCGTCCTCCAGTCCGTACAGGGCCAGCGCGCGCAGGCAGGCGGCGCGGTGCGCCTGGCCCAGCGCCGGCCCCAAGGTGCGGCCGTGCAGGCGCAGCGAGTAGGGCAGGGCGCGCCGCTCGGCCAGCAGCACCCAGCTGGTCAGGCGCGCCAGGCGCAGCTCCAGATCCAGCCGGACCGGCAGTTGCTCGAAGTCGAGGCGCAGTTCGGCCACCGCGCCGCCGTCGAATTGTTTGCTGACCAGCTGGCCGCCCTGCGCCGGGTCGTGGCGGGCGATCTGGCGCCAGGCCAGGTGGCGCATCGGATCGCCCGGCTGGTAGGGGCGGATGCCGGCGAAATTGTCCAGCCCGACCTGGCCGTGGCCGTCCTCGCTGGCCGCGCCCTGGGTCGGCAGCGGCGGCGCGTCCCGCTCGGGGTAGGGGTAGACCAGCACGCGCAGCGCCGGATGCCAGTAGCTCCAGGCGCGGAACAGGCCGAGCGGAAAGCGCGTGCTCAGTTGCAGGCGCGGCGCATGCTGCCAGCCGCGCCGCGTGGTCGGCGCCGACAGCAGCACGTTGGCCTCGGCGCCGGCCGCCACGTCGACCGCCTGGCGCGGCGCGGCGGCGCCGTGCACGTCGAGCCAGACGGCGTAGCGGTCGCGCCGCGTGCGGTTGTGCAGGCGCAGCTCGAACTGCGCCTCCTCGCCGGCGAACACCGGCGCGGCGTGGCCGGGCGACAGGCGCAGCAGGGCCAGGTTGCGGGCGGTCATGATCATGTCGGCGACGGCGCAACTGCCGGCCAGGAAGGTCAGCGCGTGGCCCAGGCCGAGGTTGTAGTTGACGGCGCCGACGAACATCACCAGCAGCAGGGCGCCGAAGGCCAGGCCGGGGCCGCTGGGCAGGATGAAGACGCGGCGCATCGTCAGCGGCACCTCGCCCGCCTCGGGTGTGCTGAGCTGGAACAGCCAGCGGTCGGCGCCGTTCCTGACAAGTTGTCGCAGCCGCGCGAACATACGCCTACAGCGGCACCGAGGCCTGCAACTGCAGCACCAGGTCGCGGCTGGCCAGCGCCGCGCCGTGGGCCGACTTGAGCGGGCGCAGGCGGTGCGCGCAGACCGGCACCAGCACCGCCTGCACATCCTCCGGCAGGACGTGGTCGCGCCCCTCCAGCGCGGCCCAGGCGCGCGCCGCCTGCAGCAGGGCGATCGCCGCGCGCGGGCTCATGCCCTCGGCGAAGGCGCCGTTCTGCCGCGAGGCCTGGGCCAGGGCCTGCACGTAGTCGATCAGCGCCGGCGCGCAGTGGATCTGCCGCAGCGCCTGCTGGGCGGCGCCCAGCTCGTCGGCCGTCATCGCCGCCGGCAGCGCCTTGAGCAGCACGCGGCGGTCCTCGCCCATCAGCAGGGCGCGCTCGGCGGCGGCGTCCGGGTAGCCCAGCGACAGGCACATCAAAAAACGGTCGAGCTGCGACTCGGGCAGCGGGAAGGTGCCGATCTGGTGGGTCGGGTTCTGCGTGGCGATGACGAAGAAGGGTTGCGGCAGCGGCCGCGTGACGCCGTCGGCGCTGACCTGGCGCTCCTCCATCGCCTCCAGCAGGCCGGACTGGGTTTTCGGCGTGGCGCGGTTGATCTCGTCGGCCAGCAGCACCTGGGTGAAGATCGGCCCGGGGTGGAACACGAAGCCGTTCTTTTCGCGCTCGTAGATCGAGATGCCGGCCACGTCGGCCGGCAGCAAATCGCTGGTGAACTGGATGCGGTTGAAGCGCAGCCCCAACGAGACGGCCAGCGCGTGCGCCAGCGTGGTCTTGCCGACGCCGGGCACGTCTTCGATCAGCAGGTGGCCGCCGGCCAGCAGGCAGGTCAGCGCCTGGCGTATCTGCAGGTCCTTGCCGACGATGATCTGGCCGACCTGGCGGGCCACGGCGTGGAGTTTGGAGTACATCGAGTGGGCGGCCCTGGGCTGGTTGGTTGATTGGTTGGCGCCGACAACGGGGCCAATCGGGCGCCGGCGCAGCGGGGAAACGCGCCGGCGTGGTAGATTAGCGCCATCGGCAGTTTTGAACAATACTAGTTACCGGTCTAGGGATTCTATGCGAGAACGCGCGCAGCGGATACCCAATGATCGCGGCGGCAGAAACCAATACCATGACCACAGCAATTTACACCCATCCCGACTGCCTGCGCCACCAGATGGGCGACTGGCACCCCGAGTCGCCGGCCCGCCTGCAGGCCATCTCCGACCAGTTGATGCGGGCGCAGATCAACGACCTGCTGGAGCACCGCCAGGCGCCGCTGGTGGCCATGGCCGACCTGGAGCGCAACCACAGCCGCAACGCCATCGCCATCGTGCGCGACAACGTGCCCGCCGTCGGCGCCGACGACTACCCGATCGACGGCGACACCTCGCTCAACGCCTACAGCTGGCTGGCCGCGCAGCGCGCCGCCGGCGCCGCCGTGGCGGCCACCGACGCGGTCATCGACGGCGAGATCGACAACGCCTTCTGCTCGGTCCGCCCGCCCGGCCACCACGCCCGGCCGAGCGAGCCGATGGGCTTCTGCATGTTCAACAACGTCGCCGTCGCCGCCAAGCACGCGCTCGAGGTCCGTGGCCTGCAGCGCATCGCCATCGTCGACTTCGACGTCCACCACGGCAACGGCACCGAGGAGGCCTTCGCCGCCGAGCCGCGCGCGCTGATGGTCAGCTTCTTCCAGCATCCGTTTTATCCCTACACGCCGCCCCAGCCCTACACCGCCAACCGCGTCAACGTGCCGGTGCCGGCCCACTCGAAGGGCGACGTGGTGCGGCAACTGGTGGCCGAGCACTGGCTGCCGGCGCTGCACGCCTTCCAGCCGCAGATGATCTTCATCTCGGCCGGCTTCGACGCCCACCGCGAGGACGACATCGGCGGCATGGGCCTGGTCGAAGCCGACTACGTCTGGCTCACCGAGCAGGTGATGGCGGTGGCCAGGCTGTACGCCAAGGGCCGCATCGTCAGCTGCCTGGAGGGCGGCTACAACCTGTCGGCGCTGGGCCGCAGCGTGGTGGCCCATGTCAAGGCGCTGGCCGAGCTGTAGCCGGCGCGGCGGCGCCGACTAGTTCCTTGTGACTAGTCCGCCTGGGCCTTCGCGCGCCCGCAATAGTCCCTCGTGGATATGTCAGCGGCCATTTGATATCGCTATCATGTTTGCGTAGGGCAACGTCATCCCCGCCGCCCCCACTCGGACAAGGCCTTTTTTTCATCCTCGTTTTGTCTTGCCGGCCGGGAGACCGTCGGCGTGGCCAGGCCCGCCGCATGACGCCCCTCCGGCGCGGCCGCCCGCCCGCCGCACTCGGCCGCGCCCGCGGCACACATACTGAGGAAGCATGATGAACATCGGGAATTGGACTATCGGACGGCGTCTGGGCGCCGGCTTCGGCCTGGTCTTGCTGCTGACGGCGGCGCTGATCGCCTTCGCCCTGCTGCGGCTGGACAGCATCGGCGCGGCCAGCGACCGGATGATCGAGAAGGACTGGGTCAAGGCCGAGGCGCTCAACGAGATCAGCAGCGGCACCCGCGCCAACGCGCGCCGCACGCTGGAGCTGTTCCTGCAAACCGAGCCGCTCCAAGTCAAGCGGATCCACGCCGACATCGAGGCCAACAAGCTGGCCATCAACGGCGCCGTCGCCACGCTCGAACGGCTGCTCTACAAGGAGCAGGCCAAGCTGCTGCTGCAGCGCTTCAAACAGGAGCGGCGCAACTACGTCGCCTCGTTCGGCCAGGTCGAGCGGGAACTGGCCGATCAGCGGCGCGACGCCGCGCGCGCCCGCATGCTCGACGAAACCCTGCCGGCGCTCGACCGCCTGCAAGGCAGCGTGCACGAGATGGCGCTGTTGCAGCGTCAACTGGTCAACGCCGGCGGCGTCGAGGTGCGCGGCGACATCGGCTCGGCGCGTCGCCTGATGCTGGGCTTCGGCGTGCTGGCGCTGCTGTTCGGCGGCGCGCTGGCCTGGTGGATCACCCGTTCGATCACCGCGCCGCTGCGCGCGGCGATCGAGGTGGCCCGCAGCGTCGCCGACGGCGACCTGTCGAGCCGCATCGAGGCCGGCGGCGGCGACGAGACCGGCCAATTGCTGCTGGCCTTGCAGGACATGAACGCCGGCCTGGTCGACATCGTCGGCCGGGTGCGCGGCGGCAGCGAGAGCATCGCCAGCGCCGCCGGCCAGATCGCCAGCGGCAACGCCGACCTGTCGGCGCGCACCGAGCGGCAGGCCGGCTCGCTGGAGGAAACCGCCTCGTCGATGGAGCAGCTGACCGTCGCCGTGCGCAACAACGCCGACCACGCCAACCGCGCCAGCGCGCTGGCCCGCGGCGCGCTGGAAGTGACCAAGGAGGGCGGCGCGGCGGTCGGACAAGTGGTCGACACGATGGCCACCATCAACGCCTCGGCGCGCAAGATCGTCGACATCATCGGCGTCATCGACGGCATCGCCTTCCAGACGAATATTCTGGCCTTGAACGCGGCGGTGGAGGCGGCGCGGGCCGGCGAGCAGGGGCGCGGCTTCGCCGTGGTGGCCACCGAGGTGCGCACGCTGGCCCAGCGCAGCGCGGCGGCGGCCAAGGAGATCAAGACCCTGATCGACGACTCGGTGCGCCAGGCCGACGCCGGCAACGCCCAGGTGGAGAAGGCCGGCGCGACGATGCGGCAGATCGTCAGCAGCATCGACAGCGTCAGCGCCGTCATCGACGAGATCAGCACGGCGGGCCAGGAACAGAGCGCCGGCATCGAGCAGATCAACCGGGCGATCATCGAGATGGACGGCGTGACCCAGCAAAACGCCGCGCTGGTGGAGCAGGCGGCGGCCGCCTCGGCCGCGCTGCTGGAGCAGGCCAAGGGCTTGACGCGCGCCGTCAGCGTGTTCCGCCTGGAGCCGGCCGGCCGGCCGCAAGCCGCGCCGCGCCGCCTAGGCCGCGCGCTGCTATGGTAGCGTGGTCAAACCCACAGGCGTGGGTCTGGGGTCAGACCCTGCGGGTCTGACCCCGGCCTCCGCTTCTGGGTGGTTTTCAAGGCCGGCGGCACCGCAACGTGGAAACTGTACCCGCATAAAAAAAGAGCCGCGGTCGCCCGCGGCTCTCTTTCATCTCAGTCCACTTGCCTTATGCGGCGCACTCGCGCGCGCTCTTGGCCGACCACGAATACAGCCCGGCGACGACGACGATGCCGACGATCAGCGCGACGATCATGGTCTGCGCCTCGCTCATGCTGTTGGCGATGGCCAGCGGCTCGCCGTCGCCGGACAGGACGATCAGTCCGGCCAGCGCGACGTTGAACAAGCTCTCGCCGACGATGAAGCCGGACATGATCAGCACGCCCAAACGCTTGGCCGTCTCGCCGCTGGCGCGGCGTTCCATGGCGCGCTCGAACAGGTAGCCGGCGACGGCGCCCACCACCACCGGCGCGGTGACGGCGCTGGGCAGGTAGATGGCCAGGCCGACGCCCAACGGCGGCAGGCTGTACTTGTCGTTGCTGAATTTCTTGAGCAGGAAGTTGACCAGCACCAGCGCCAGGCCCAGCGCGGCGCCATAGCCCAGCAGGTGCCACGGCAGGTCGCCGCCGATGACGCCCTTGGCCAGCGTGGAGATCAGCGCCGCCTGCGGTGCCGCCAGCGGCGTCGACGAGATGACGCCGACGTTGGCCGCGCCGGCGAAGCCGTTGGCGTGGTTCAGCAGGTCCAGCACCGGCGGCACCACGGCCGAACCGGCGAACACGCCGACCAGCAGGGCGACCTGCTGCTTCCACGGCGTGGCGTCGACCAGCTGGCCGGTCTTCAGATCCTGCAGGTTGTCGTTGCCGATCACCGCCACCGCCAGCACCACGGTGGTGACGAACAGGGCGAAGGCGACCAACGCATGCGCCACCTCGGGACCCATGACGTGGCGTCCGACCATGCCGACACTGAGCGCGGCGCCGAGGATGGTCAGGATGGCGATGCCGGACACCGGCGAGTTCGACGAGCCGATCAGGCCGGCCATGTAGCCGCAGACGGCGGCGGCGAACATGCCGGCGATGATGATGTAGCCGATGCCGACGGCCACCAGCGGCCAGGCCAGGTCGGCCAGCACGGTGCCCTGCAGGAAGCTGGCCAGCAGCCAGCCGGCCGGCACCATCGAGATCATGGTGACCAGGCCGACGATGAACAGCGGCAGGTCCTGCTCGGTGCGCGGCAGCGCCACGCCCTTGTTGGCCTTGGCCAGACGGGCCGACTCCAGCGCCGACTTGAGGCCGCCGATGACCGGCTTGGCCAGGCCGGCCAGGGTCACCAGCGCGGCCGCGCCGATGGTGCCGGCGCCCATCATGCGCACGTCGGTCTTCCACACCGACAGCGCCTGGTCGGCGGCCGACAGCAGCGGCGCCGGATGCAGCGCCGTCATCAACGGCACCAGCACGCCCCAGGCGATCAGCAGGCCGGCCAGCATGGCGATGCCGACGGTGATGCCCATCAGGTGGCCGGCGCCGAGCAGGGCCAGCGAGCTCGATGCGCCGATGCCGGTGGCGCCGGCGCCGGTCTTGAAGTAGATCGCCACTTCACCGGCCATCACCTTGACGGCGCTGCCGGCGGCGAACAGGGCCGAGGCCAGGCTGCCCCAGATCAGGGCCAGCAGGCCGGCCTTGCCTTCGGCCGCGCCGTTGCGCGAGGCCATGCCGACCTTCAGCACCTCGGCGGCGGCGACGCCCTCCGGGTAGGGCAGGTCGGACTGCGACACCAGCGCGCGGCGCAGCGGCATGGTGTACATCACTCCGAGCACGCCGCCGATGGCGCAGCAGCCGAAGGTGGGCCAGAACGGCACGTTGGCCCACCAGCCGATCATGATCAGGCCGGGCAGCACGAAGATCACCGAGGCCAGCGTGCCGGCCGCCGAGGCGATGGTCTGGACGATGTTGTTTTCCTGGATGGTGGCGTCCTTGAAGGCGCTCAACAGGGCCATCGAGATCACCGCCGCCGGGATCGAGGTGGCGAAGGTCAGGCCGACCTTCAGGCCCAGATAGACCTGCGCGGCGGTAAAGACCAGGGTAATGAGGACGCCCAGGATGATCCCGCGTACGGTGATCTCCTTGGGCGTCGATGCTGCGACTTGTCTCATCTTCAACACTCCGGATGGTGGAAGGTTAATAAAAATGTCACTATTTGAAAAAAAAGTGCCCCATCATATCCGAGTCTGCGCCAAATCTATACTGGTGAAATAGGGCCGGCCGGCGGCAAATCTGGTTGCCGCAAGGGGCAGCAGGTAAAATAGCGGATTGATAGAACGATTTTGAAGGCAATAGCATGGCAATTCAATGGTATCCGGGGCATATGAACGCCGCCAAAAAGAAGGCGGCGGAGCAGATGGAGAACACCGATCTGGTGATCGAGGTGGTCGACGCCCGGCTGCCCGAGGCCAGCTGCAACCCGATGGTGGAGGAGCTGCGCCTGTTCCGCCAGCGGCCCTGCCTGAAGATCCTCAACAAGATCGACCTGGCCGATCCGGCCGCCACGGCGGCCTGGGTGGCCTACTACAACGCCCAGGAAGGCGTGACCGCTTATGCCATGACGACCAAGAAGCCGGCCGAGGTGGCGCGCATTCCCGACCTGGCCAAGTCGCTGGCGCCGCACCGTGGCGTGCCGACCAAGCCGCTGCGCATCATGATCATGGGGATTCCCAACGTCGGCAAGTCGACCCTGATGAATGCGCTGCTGAAGAAGCGCGTCGCCAAGGTGGGCGACGAGCCGGCCGTCACCAAGCAGCAGCAGAAGCTCTACCTGGGCAAGAACACCATCCTGGTCGACACGCCCGGCATGCTGTGGCCGAAGATCGCCCTGCCGAGCGACGGCCTGATGCTGGCCGCCAGCCACGCCATCGGCGCCAACGCGCTGATCGAAGAAGAGGTCGCGGTGTTCCTGGCCGACGTGCTGTTGCAGCGCTATCCGGCCTTGCTGGCGACGCGCTACGGTTTCAAGACCGAGGGGATGGACGGCATCGCCGTGGTCGAAGGCGTGGCGGCGCGGCGCGGCTTCCGCCAGAAGGGCGGCGATCTGGATTTCGAGAAGGCCTCGCACACCTTCCTCGGCGATTACCGCAGCGGCATCCTCGGCCGCATCTCGCTGGAGACGCCGGAGACGCGCCAGGCCCTGCTGGCCGAGCACGCCGCCGAAATGGCCGTCAAGGCCGAGAAGGCCGCCATCCTGGCGGCCGAGAAGGCGCGCGCCGCCGCCAACGGCAAGCGCGGCAGCTAGTACTCCACAGGCGCCAAACAACCCCACAGGCGAAAACTGGGGTCAGACCCGCCGGGTCTGACCCCCGCTCTCCGCCTCTGGGTGGTTTTGAAGCCGCCGGCGCCTTACCTTAACTTGGCAGTCCCCGCCTCACAGCTGCGCCGCGCCAAAGCGGAAGCTCGACACCGCCAGCGCGCCGACGAACCTGTCCTCGTGATAGGCCAGCGTCGCCGTCTCCTGCTCGGCCGCGCCCAGCGCCACCATCAGCGGTAACAGATGCTCCTCGCGCGGATGCGCCACGCGCGCGGCCGGCGCCTTCTCCCATTCCATCAATCGCGCCGTGCGCTGCTCCGGCGGCAGCGCCATGCTCTCGCGCAGCCATTGGTCGAAGGCGTGCGAGGCCGCCGCGCCGCTGGCGTTGAAGGCGCGCAGATTATGGAAGCTCAAACCGCTGCCGACGATCAGCACACCCTCGCCGCGCAGGCCGGCCAGCGCGCGGCCGGCGCGCAGGTGGGTCAGCGGATCGAGCCCGTGCTTGAGCGACAGCTGCACGATCGGCACGCCGGCCTGCGGATACACCGGATACATCGCGCTGAAGGTGCCGTGGTCGAAGCCGCGCTCGTGGTCCAGCTGGGCCGGCAGGTCGGCGCCGTCGAGCAGGGCCTTGACCCGCGCCGCCAACTCCGGCGCGCCGGGCGCGTCGTAATGGATCTGGTAGGTGTGCGGCGGGAAGCCGGAATAATCGTAGATCATCGGCGGCCTGGCGCCGGCCGAGAGCAGGAAGTCGCGGCCCTCCCAGTGCGCGGTGACCACCAGCACGGCCTTCGGCGTCACGCCGAGCTGGCGCGGAATGTCGCGCAGCGAGGCCTCCAGTAGGTCGTAGGTGCTGCCGACCTGCTCTTTCATGAACGGCCAGGGGCCGCCGCCGTGGGACAGGAAATAGGTGGGAAGTAGGGTGTTGGACATGATGGCGCTCCGTGAGGTGATGCAGGCATCATAGCCATTCAATAGATGTGGATCAATTGGCCAAAACTATATGCATCATTCAGCTTTTATGAATTATTCTCGGTGGCGGCCCCAACGCCTGTTGCCGAAATCCGTCATGCCGCAAGCGCTCGCGGCGGTATAATGCCGGCGTTTTGGTGCCCGCGCATGTGACCACGTGCGCAGTTAAACGGGAAACGCAAGGCCGCTCCCAGCGAGATCGGCCAAGGTGTGCTGCCCCCGCAACGGTAACGCAAGCGCCGCCCCGCACAAACGGGCGGCAGGCTGTCTCGACGACCACTATGCCAGCGCATAGGAAGGTGAGACGGTCCGACTTGCCAGCCCGGATACCGGCCAGACAGGTGGGAGCGCCGCGCGGAGCAGTCCGCGGCGGCGCCTTCCGTTCCATTCCGGCTTGCGGGGACGCAGGCGGATGCCTTTTTCGAAAACGATCCTTCATGACCTTCTCCGCCTCCCGCCGCCTGCCGGCGTTCCTGCCATTGGCCGCCGCCGTCGCACTGTGCTTCGCCGCCGCTCCCGCCGTGGCGCAAAGCGTCGCCGCGCAGACGCTGGCCCCCATCGTCATCACCGGCGCCCGCTTCGCCAGCGACCCGGCCTTCGCCCCGATCGGCGCCACCGTCATCAGCGCCGACGAGATCCGCCGCGCCGGCATCAACGACGTCAACTCGGCGATCCGCAAGATCGGCGGCGTGTACGGCCGCCAGAGCCTGGACGGCAGCCCGGACTTCAGCCTGGACCTGCGCGGCTTCGGCAGCAACAGCAGCCAGAACATGGTGGTGGTGCTGGACGGCGTGCGCCTGTCCGAGAACGAACTGCTCAACGCGGTGCTGACCACGGTCGCCATCGACACCGTCGAGCGCATCGAGATCACCCGTGGCGGCAGCTCCGTGCTGTACGGCGACGGCGCCACCGGCGGCATCATCAACATCGTCACCAAGCGGCCGACCAGCAAGAGCGGCAGCGGCAGCGTCTACACCGAGGTGGGCCAGCTGGGCCAGCGCGAAGCGCGCGGCTCGATCGCCCGCGCCTGGGACGGTTTCGCCCTCGACGCCACGCTGGGCACCCAGCAGACCGACAACTACCGCGACAACAACGACTACAAGCAGACCAACTTCAGCGGCGGCGCGCAATGGTTCACCGCCGCCGGCCGCATGGGCGTGCGCCTCGACAGCCTGCGCCAGGATTCGCGCTTCGCCGGTTCGATCAAGACTTTGAGCGAGTATCTGGCCAACCCGCGCCAGACCAGTTCGCCGGACGATTTCGGCTCGCTCGATAGCGACCGCGTCACCGCGTTTATCAGTCAGCGCGTCGCCGGCTTCGACCTGGCGGCGGAACTGTCGCACCGGCAGAAAACCGTCAAGTCCAGTTCTGGCAGCGGCAGTGGCCTCTATACGGCGCAGTACGACAGCAAGCAAACCCAGTTCTCGCCGCGCCTGCGCCAGCTGGCCAATGTCGGCGGCATGCTCAACGAGGTGGTGGCCGGTATCGACCTGACCCGTTGGGAACGCGACACCAAGAGCATTTACGGCGGCTTCCCGACGTCGGCCGCCGAGGCGAGCCAGCGCTCGAAGGCCATTTACCTGCGCGACGAGATCCGCTTCGACGCCGCCCATGACGGCCGTTTGGCCGCAGGCGTGCGCCGCGAGCTGTTCGACAAGGACTTCAGCGACGCGCTCGGCATCGGCACCGTCCGCTACAACAACAATCAGGGCCTGAACGCCTGGGACCTGCAAGCCAGCTACGCCGTGCTGCCGCTGCTGACCGCCTACGCCAAGGCCGGCCAGAGCTACCGCGTCGCCACCGCCGACGAGAACGCGTTCACGCCGAAGGCGAACACGCCGCTGCAAGCGCAAACCTCGCACGACCTGGAGCTGGGCGCCAGCTACGGCAACGCCGAGCGCAAGGTCACCGCCGCCGTGTTCCGCCACAAACTGCGCAACGAGCTGTTCTACGACCCGACCGCCGGCGCCTTCGGCGCCAACGTCAACCTCGACCCGACCAAGCGCCAGGGCGTCGAGCTGTCGGCCAGCGCCGTGGTCGCCGCCGACTGGACCGTCAGCGGCCATTACCAGCACGTGCAGGCCACCTTCACCGAAGGCGTCAACGCCGGCCGCGAGATGATCCTGGTGCCGAAGAACGTGCTCAGCGCCCGCCTGTCGTGGACCCCGGCCAACGGCCAGAGCGCCGATTTCGGCGCGCAGTGGGTCGACAGCCAGCGTTACGGCGGCGACGTCGACAACAGCTGCTCGTCGCGCATGCCGTCGTACACCACCTTCGACGCGCGCTATGCCCGCAAGTTCGGCCAGTGGGAACTGGCGCTGGCCGCCCTCAACCTGGGCGACAAGCAGTACTTCTCGCAAGCCTTCAGCTGCCGTGGCGGGATCTACTCCAGCGCCGGCCGCCAGATGAAGATCTCGGCGCGCTACGACTTCTAAGTCCGCCGATGCACGTCCGGCCGCGCCGCACCGGCGCCGGTCGGACGTCAAGGCGCCGGGAACGCCGGCGAAACCCAGCGGCGTAAAGCCGGGGGGGGGGGGGGGGGCGCGGG
>NZ_JAEMNU010000003.1:25129-38054 GCF_016461825.1 Rugamonas violacea
ACCCCAGTTTGTGCCGCGGGGTCGAGCAGGCGTTCCAGCGCCCCACGCAGCCCCCCCCATTCTTTGGAAACCACCCCCATGCAGCATCCGATTCGTCTCCGCGCGCTGGCTTCGATGGCGCTGCTCTGCACCGCCACCCACAGCCCCGCCACCCAGGCCGCAACCCACGCCGCAACCCACGCCGCCACCCAGGCCGCCACCCAAGCCGCCATCACCGTGCGCGACGACGCCGGCCTGACCGTCACGTTGGCCAAGCCGGCGCAGCGCGTCATCGCCATGGCGCCGCACATCACCGAGCTGCTGTTCGCCGCCGGCGGCGGCGAGCGCGTGGTCGGCGGCATGAACTTCAGCGACTACCCGGCCGCCGCCAAGCGTCTGCCGCTGGTCGGCAGCAACGAGCAGATCGACCTGGAGCGCGTGCTGGCCCTCAAGCCCGACCTGCTGGTGGTCTGGAAGGGCGGTAACAGCTCGCGCCAGATCGAGCAGCTGAAAAGCCTGGGCCTGCCGATCTACTACAGCGCGCCGGCCAAGCTCGACGAAATCGCCACCTCGCTGATCCGTCTCGGCCAACTGCTCGGCACCGAGCCGGCGGCGCAGGCGGCGGCCAGGGACTACCGGCAGAAGATCGCCGCGCTCGGCGCCAAATACGCGCAGCGCCCGCCGGTGCGGCTGTTCTACCAGATCTGGGACAAGCCGCTCTACACCCTCAACGACGAGCACATCGTCAGCGACGCGATCCGCCTGTGCGGCGGGCGCAACGTGTTCGGCATGCTGAAGGTGATGGCGCCGTCGGTCGGCGCCGAGGCGGTGGTGCAGGAAAACCCGGAGGCCATCGTCGGCGGCGAGCGGCACGAGGGCGACAGCCCGACCGACAGCGGCCTGGCGATCTGGCGTCCATACAAGGGCATGCTGGCGCTGCAACGCGGCAACCTGTTCGAGTTGAGCGGCGACCTGATGGCGCGCGCCACGCCGCGCATGGCCGACGGCACCGCCCAGTTGTGCGAGAAACTGGAGCTGGCGCGCCGCCGACGCCCTTAAAGCGGACTTAATTTGGCGCCAAAACGCCGATTTTTGCGTCCCGGCCCCAAAACGCCGCGAAAAAAGTGGTAATCTCGCGGCGATCGCACCATTGTTTTCCACCGCGTGTGCCAACCCCATCGAACAAGGATTTTGTTATGCGTCTTCTGCGTCTGCTGCTCGTCTCCGTCGCCTTCATGGCCTCCGCCTCCGGCGCCTTTGCCGCCGAACCGAAAAGCGGCACCGATTACCTGACGCTGGACACGCCGGTGCGCGCCGACACGGGCAAGAAGATCGAAGTGGTCGAGGTCTTCATGTACCACTGCCCCCATTGCAACGCGCTCGAACCGGTCATGGCCGACTGGGTCAAGCAGCAGGGCGACAAGATCGTCTTCCGTCGCCTGCACATGGCCAGCGGCCTGAGCGACCCGCAAGCGCACGCCTTCGCCACGCTGGAGGCGATGAACCTGCTGGGCGGCGGCATCCATGAAAAAATCTTCCACGCCATCCACGTCGAGCGCAACCGCCTCAACACCGACGCCGGCCTGCTCGACTTCGTCGTCAAAAATGGCGTCGACAAGGCCAAGTATCTGGAATTTTTCAACTCCTTCGCGGTCCAAACCAAGATGAAGCGTTCGATGCAACTGGTCGGCCAGTACAAGCTCGACAGCGCACCGAGCATCGTCATCGACGGCCACTACGTCACCTCGCCGGCGATGGCCGGCGTCGGCAAGCCGGTGCCGGCGGCGCACGCGGCGCTGTTCCAGGTGATGGACGCGCTGGTGGCCAAGGCCAACCAGGAAAAGAACGGCGCAACGGCGGCGGCCCCAAAGGCAGTCAAGAAATAATATGAGCGAAAAAAAGAACGACGTCGAAAAGGGCGTGATGAAGATGTACCGCGAGTCCGAGCCCAACATCGAGGACTTGTACGAGCGCAGCTACGTCAACCACATCGCCTGGAGCGTGCTGGCGCTGGCGCTGGGCCTGATCTTCTGGCTGACCGTCGCCCTGGTCAACGCCGAGAACCAACGCAACGCGCTGTTCACGGCGCAGTGCGCCGATCCGGTGTTCAAGGGCGAGCTGGACAAGAAATGCCTGAAGAGCGTCCACTCGCGCGAGCACTGGTGGCAGCACGTCGGCTACGCGCTGACGCACGTGCGGCCGTAGCCACGGCCGACGCCGTTCCGTTCGCAAGGAAAAGCCCGCTGATGCGGGCTTTTCCTTTTCTGGCATTGAGCTCGAATCAGTACGATCCAAAAAGGCGGTCTAGAGCTGCCAAAAGTTGTTGTTTTGTACGTCAATGAGGAGAGGTGCCGAAGACCTGGATGCGGAAGTGTTGCGATGAATATCAAATCTTGCCATCTCAGAGCAAACGGAACTCTTCCAGCGCCACGCCTTCCGCTTCAATGAGCTTGTTGTACTCGGCTAAAAATGCAGCGTGCTCATCGTTCCAATTGCTGGCAGTCGGCTCGCCGGGGCGGGCGGCTGCTGGCCTTTTTGCAGGTTGGCACATTTCTAAGATTTGCTGACTTGAACGAAACGTAAATCGTTTCATATTGGCACCGGTTCGGAGTGGATACGCACGGCGATTATAGCGCGATCGAAATGCATCAGCGCTGTTGGCGAATGGGGTAGAGTTGACTTACATTGAAGTCAGGGCATGGCGCTCCCCCAATCGACAATGGCACATGCCCGAGTCGGGCTGTGCATGCATTGGCCTGCCAATCCTTGCTATGATTTCCGCTTTGACGAACAGAGCATGGAGCAAGGCATGAAACAAGTGATCCTGATTACCGGCAGCGGGCGCGGCATCGGCGCGGCGACGGCGCTGCTGGCCGGCCGGCGCGGCTACGCGGTGTGCATCAACTACCGCAGCGACGCCGCCGCCGCCGAGGCGCTGCGCCGGCGCATCGTCGCCGCGGGCGGCGAGGCCATCGCCGTGCAGGCCGATGTCGGCGTCGAGGCCGACGTGCTGCGCCTGTTCGCCACCGTCGACGCGCAACTGGGCGGCATCACCGCGCTGGTCAACAACGTCGGCATCCTGGAGACCCAGTGCCGCTTGACGGAGATGTCGGCCGAGCGCCTGCAGCGCGTCTTCACCACCAACGTCATCAGCTACTTCCTGTGCTGCAAAGAGGCGGTGCGCCGCATGTCGACCGCCAGCGGCGGGCAGGGCGGCGCCATCGTCAACGTGTCGTCCGGCGCGGCCAAGGTCGGTTCGCCCAACGTCTACATCGACTACGCCGCCTCCAAGGGCGCGGTCGACACGCTGACCTTGGGCCTGTCGAAGGAGGTGGCGGCCGAGGGCATCCGGGTCAACTGCGTGCGGCCGGGATTGATTTACACCGAGATCCACGCCAGCGGCGGCGACGCCGACCGCGTCGCGCGCATGGCGGACTCGGTGCCGATGCGGCGCGGCGGCCAGCCGGAGGAGGTGGCCGAGGCCATCCTGTGGCTGCTCAGCCCCGCCGCCTCCTACGTCAGCGGCAGCTTCATCGACGCCGCCGGCGCGCGCTGAGCATTCATTGTCATCTTCAACAAAAACAAGAGGATGATTCAAAGCGCGGCTGCATTATCAAACCTGGACGGAAGCGTGACAATGCTGCTTCTTTTCACCCATCCAGGACCAAACCATGCCGAACCAATGCCCGCCCGCTTTGCTGAGCGCCGCCGTGCTCGGCGCCGGCTCGACCACCGTGCTGGCCGCCGACGCCATGCTGCCGCTGCCGCAGCACGTCGCTGGCGTCGCTTCCTCGCCCGAGTTGGAGGCGGTGATTTTGGCGGCGCGCCGTTACGCCGCGTTCTGGAACACCGGCGATCCGGCCTATGCCCAGCAGGCGCTGGCGGCCGACTTCACCGACCGCACGCTGCCGCCCGGCCGCGAGCAGGGCATGGCCGGTCCGCCACAGGCCTCGCGCACTTCCGCAGCGCCGTCCCCGATCTGAAAGTGGCGGTGACCGACCTGGTCGCCGCCGGCGACCGCGTCACCGTGCGGCTGCATTTCACCGGCCACTTCACCGGCCAGTTCGGCAAGGTGCGGGGCAAGGGACAGGCGATCGACTTCCAGGCCATCGACCTGTGCCGCGTGGTTAAAGGCCGCATCGCCGACAACTGGCGCCTTGAGGGCAAGCTGACGCTGCTGCAGCAGACGGGCGTGGTTCAGCAGTAGGCGCGCCGTTGCGGCTTGGCGCGGCAGCTGGCCGAAGCGCTCCAGCAGGAAGTCGATCAGCGGCGCGATGCGCGGCGGCTGGCAGCGGTTGCGGTGGTAGAGCAGCTGACCAGTACGATGGAGGGTTGCTCGCCCAGCTCCCTTTTCGGTCAGGCGCGGCTGGCGCGTGGTGCGCTCGAACAGCTTGACCTTGGGCGAGGCCTCCAGCCGCTGGATGCAGGCGCTGGAGGCGGCCGGCGACATGCCCTGTTTGCGGCCGGCGGCGGGGAAGCTGCCCAGCTCGGCGGCGTCGAGGAAGAGGCGGAGTGTGCCGAAGCGGTCCATGGCGTTTTTGTGTTCGGGATTATTCATGCCGGGCGAGTGCTTCGAGGGTGGCCGCCAGCAGCGTGCGCAGGCGCGGCGAGCGTTTCAAATCCTTGTGGTAGCCGGCCCAGACGTCGCGGCCGGGCGGCGGCTGGCCCAGGTCGGCCAGTTTCAGGCCGCGCAGTTGGTCGCCGAGGCAGCGCGGCAGCACCGCCAGGCCGGCGCCGCTGCGGCACAACTGCGCCTGCACGTCGCGGCTGTTGGCGCGCAGGGCGACGCGGGCGCGCGGCAGGCGCGCCTTCAGCCAAGGCACGTCGGCCAGTTCGCCGTAGGCCGTGTCCATGGTGATGAGGCTGTGGCCATGGCCGTCGCCGGGCGGCCCGGCCTTCTTCAGATAGGCGCTGCTGCCGTAGACGCCGAAGGCGACGTGCATGGCTTTGCGTTGGATGACGTCCGGCTCCTCGAACTGGCGGAAGCGGAACACCAGGTCGGCCTCGCGGCGGGCCAGGCTGACCAGCCGGGTCTCCGTCACCAGTTCGATTTGCAGACCGGGGTTGGCGGCGCTGAAGCCGGCCAGCACCGGCGCCAGCAGATGGGCGCCGAACCACTCGGTGGTGGAGACGCGCAGCAGGCCTTCGAGCTGCTGCTGGCCGGACAGCTTGCGCGCCACGGCGAGGGCTTCGTCCTCCATCTTCTCGACATTGCGCAGCACCGCCTCGCCCTCGTAGGTCAGCAGGAAGCCGTCGTCGGTGCGGTGGAACAGCTCGTGGCCCAGGCTCTGCTCCAGCGCGCGGATGCGCCGGCCCATGGTGGGCTGCGACTGGCCGAGCAGCTTGGCGGCGGCACCCAGCGTGCCGCCGCGCGCCACGGCGAGGAAAATCTTCAGGTCATCCCAATTGGTGTGTATTTTCATAGCATGAAGCAGTCATACATTTATGAATGGGTTTTGAGCATTTTAATTGGTTTTCCTGCGTTGGTGAATGGCTTAAGCTGGCCTTTTCCCAAGCGTTTCAAAGGACCGACGAGATGGACCACCACATTCCCCACCACCGCGTGGCCACCATGGGCGCGCGTATTGCCGCCGCCGCCGTGTTGGCCGCCGGCGTAGCTGCCGGCGCCCCGACCGTCGCTGCCGAGCTTCAGGTCGCCGCGCAGAGCGACAGCATGATCTGGAACGGCGTGGCCGTCGCCGGCAAGCGCGTCTTCGTCGCCGGCCCACGCTGGACCGGCTCGCGCGGACCGGCGCTGGCGCTGCTAGACGCAAAAGGCCGGCCGCAACCCTTCCCGAGCGCCGCTTGGAACGCTTGGCAGCCAGGAGCCGACGCGGCGCAGGCCTTCGTCAACATCAACGCCATCCATCTGGACGGTCAGGGCGGCTTGTGGGCCGTCGACTCCGGCGCGCCGGCCTTCGGCGGCGACCCTCTGCCAGGCGGCGCCAAGGCCGTGTTGATCGACCTGAAGACCAACCGTGTCAAGCGCGTCTACCACTTCGGCCCGGAGCTGGCGCTGGCCGGCAGCTATGTCGACGACATCCGCCAACACGGCAAGTATGCCTACCTGACCGACGCCGGCAGGCCGGGCCTGATCGTGCTCGACCTGGTCAGCGGCCAGGGGCGCCGCGTGTTGGACGGCTCGCCTTCGACCACGGCGCGGCGGGACCGACCCATCGACGTCGACGGCCAGATCGTCCGTGGCGGCGACGGCGCGCCGTTGCTGGTCAACGCCGACCCGTTCGAGATCAGCCCGGACGGCCGCCATCTGTACTTCGGTCCGCTGGCCGGTCCGTGGTCGCAGATCGAAACGCGCCTGCTGAACGACGCCTCGCTCGATGCCGCCAGTTTGGAGAGCGCCGTCAAACCCTGGGCGGACATCGGCCCCATCGGCGGCAGTGCCATGGACCGCCAGGGCAACCTCTACTTCACCGATTTGAAAACCAACAGCCTGATGAGGCGCACGCCAAACGGCAACGTCAGCACGGTGCTGCGCGACGACAGATTGCACTGGGTGGACGCGCCGGTGATCGACCAACGCAATCGCATCTGGCTGCCGGTGCCGCAGATGGACCGCAATGCGTTGTTCAACGGCGGCCGGTCCAAGGTGCGGTGGCCGATCATGCTGTACACCTTGCAGTTGGAAGGAGGCGAGCAATGACGGCGCCGTTGCGGCTGGGGCATATCGACTTGTCCTTCCATGCCGCCAGCGCGGCGGTGGTGCAGGCGGTGCTGCTGGAACATGGCGTCGCGGTGGCGCTGTCGACGGCGCCGCACGAGGCGATGTTCCAGGCGCTGGGTCGGGGCGCGGTCGACCTGATGGTGTCGGCCTGGCTGCCGGCAAGCCACGGCGGCTACATCGCGCCGATGCGCGAGCAGGTGCGCGAGTTGACCGTGCTGTACCGCCCCTACTGCATCTGGGGCGTGCCGGACTATGTGCCGGAGGAGCTGGTGGCGTCGGTGGACGACCTGCTGCGGCCGGAGGTGCTGGCGCGCATGGAGCGCACCATCCAGGGCATCAATCCCGGCGCCGGCATCAGCCGCTTCTCGGCGGCGATGGTGGACGCCTACGGCTTGGCCGAAGCCGGCTACCGCTTCCGGCCCGGCAGCGAGGAGGACTGCTTCGGCACCTTCGAGCATGCCGTGGCGCAGCGGCGCTGGCTGGTGGTGCCGTTGTGGAGCCCGCAGTTTTTGCACCATCGCCACCGCATCCGCGCGCTGCGCGAGCCGCGCGGCATGTTGGGCGGAACCGACGCCGCCACCCTGATCGTGCGGCGGGCGGCCGAGTGCCGCATCGGCGACGCGGCCTTGCGGGCGCTGGCCGGTCTGCATCTGGGGAACGCGGTGGTGACCGAGTTGGACCACCAGATCCGCGTCGAAGGGCGGGCGCCGCTGGCGGTGGCGCAGGCCTGGCTTGGCCGGCAGCGCGGCTGAGCCGAGAAACCCCACCGGCGAAATTGAGGGTCGGACCCGCCGGGTCCGACCCTGGCTTTGCACCCCTGGATGGAGTTGTGGCCGCCGGCGCCTTGATGTAGCGCCATCCGGCTCAGGAAGCGCTGGCCTTCGCCTTAGCCGACACCGCCGTCTTCGCCGCGTGCGGTGTCAGCACCACGGTGCAGGTGGTGCCGGCCACCAGTTGCAGCGACGTGGGCAACTGGTCGATGTGGATGCGCACCGGCACGCGCTGCGCCAGGCGGACCCAGTTGAAGGTCGGGTTGACGTCGGCCAGCAGCTCGCGGCCGGTGCTGGCGTCGCGGTCGGTGATGCCGTGGGCGATGCTCTCGATATGCCCGCGCAGCACGGCGCCGCCGCTCATCAGGTGCATCTCGACCGGGTCGTTCGGCGTCAGCATCGGCAGCTTGGTCTCTTCGAAATATCCCACCACATAGAACGATGCGCGGTTGATGACGGCCAGCTTGGCGGCGCCGACGGCGGCGAAGTCGCCGACGTGCACGTTGAGGTTGGTGACATAGCCGGCGGCCGGCGCGCGCACCACCGTGCGCTCCAGGTTCAGCCGCGCCATATTGCGCGCCACCAGCGCCGCATGGTACTGCGCCGAGGCGGTGCCGACGGCGAATTCGGCCGTCTCGCGGCTCTCGGCCGAGACGATGCTGCTATCGAGGCCGGCGCGGCGGCTGGCCTCCTTCGAGCGGCGGCCCTTTTCCACCTGCTGTGTGGCCAGCACGGCCTCGGTCTGCGCCAGCGCGTTTTCGTAGCGCGCCTTGTCGACGACGAACAGCACCTGGCCCTGCTGCACCAACTCGTTGTCATGCACCAGCACCTCGGTGACGGTGCCGGCGACGTCGGCGCCGATGCTGACCACGTCGGCCTTGATGCGGCCGTCGCGGGTCCAGGCCGATTCCATGTAGTGGTTCCAGGCGCTGCGGCCGACCCACAGGGCGGCCGCCAATAGCAGCAGGGTGATGCAGTAGCGGATGATCTTGGATGCGTTCACGTTGGCGTTCCGGTAAAAAGGTTGAGTTCGAAGAGGGGGCGACGCTCAGGCGTACAGGGCGCCGATCAGGGCGCCGAAAATGCACACCAGCAGGCAGAGGCGCACCAACGCCGGATGCCACAGGTGGCGGTACAGGCCGAACCGGCCGAGCAGCCAGTCCAGCGCGCCCTGCAGCACAAGACTGAGCAGGAACAACGGCAGGATGGTCGGCAGCAGCACGCCGAAGATGGCCAGCTCACGCGGCATGGTGTGGACGATCGGCAGCATGTGCGTCTCCTGGAAATTGCGCCATCTGGTCGCGCAGGGATGTGTAAATGGAATGCAGGTCGATCAGCGCGGTGCGCAGGCGTTGCTCGCGTTCCGGGCCGGCGTCCGGCAGCTCGACGCGCAGCGTCGGCCCGGCCTGCAGCAGCGCGGACTGGGCCGCCGCGCAGCTGGCGGCGGTGGGCGCGCGCAGATAGCGCGCCAGCATGTCGACCGCCAGTTCGAGCGCCGCATTGACCGCATTCCGCGCCGGGCCGGCCTGCGAGGTGGCGACCAGCTGGCGCATTTCGATCACCGAGTGGCCCAGCTCCAGCAAGGTCAAACCCTGGCGCACCACGGCGCGCGCCGCCTTGCCCGGCGCCGGACCGGCGGCCGCGTTGAGCTGGTTGAGCAGGTCGCGCACGCGGTTGTCGAAGCGCTGCTTGAGTTGGGGTAGCGGCGCCTTGCAGGTGGCCAGCGTTTCGCGCCACAGGGCGGCGGCGATGTGGTCCGGCTGGCCCATGGTGTGCTCGGGCAGCACCACGGCGAAGATCACGTAGGCCACCGCCACGCCCAGCACCAGCGTCAGCGTGGTGTTGAAGAAGGCGGCCACGTCGTAGTGCATCAGGTTCAGCGGCGCCACCACCTGGGCGGCGAACAGGCTGATGCCGACGCCGATGCCGGCGCGCTTGGGATCGGTGGTCAGGTAGGCGCCCAGCGCGAACACGGGCAGGGCGGCCAGCACCAGCATGGGATAGTCGTCGGCGCGGATGACGAGGAAGAATTCGGTGAAGAAGGACAGCGGCCAGCAAAGCAGGAAGCCGATCAGCACCTGCTTGACCATCATCGTCGGCCGTGGCGACGACGAGGCCAGCGCGCAGAACACGGTGGTCATCAGCATGGCGTTGGCGGCGTAGGGCCAGGCCAGCCAGTACCAGGCTGCGGCGGCCACCAGCAGCGCGCTGGCGGCGCGCACGCCGCTGCCGACGACGATCGCCGCCGGCGTCTTGGGGCTGTAGGCGAGCGGGTCGCTGACCTGCCGCCGCCCGGCCTGCGCCAGGCCGGCATACAGCGCGACGAAGGCGCGCATGTCGCGGGCGAAACGTTCGAGCAGTTCGACGGCGGTGTCGAAGTCGATCTGGCAGGCGCGCTCGACCTGGCCCAGCGCGGCGCGGGCGGCGGCGATCTGCTGCGCCAGCCGGGCGCGCGCCAGGTCCAGGCTGTCGACAGTGGCGTCGTCGCGCAGCGCGGCGGCCAAGGTGGCGTGCAGCGGCTCGACCAGCGCCAGCACCGGACCGGCCGGCCCGGTGCGCAGCCGGTGCAGCAGGCGGTGCAAGGTGTAGAAGGTGGTCAGCGCGGCCATGAAGGCGCCGTTGAAGGCGTGCAGCTGGCGCGTGTGCGAGCGGGCGTGGGCGGCCTCGAAGAAGGCGGCGGCGCGGCCCGATTCGAGGGCGGCGATGTCGGCGGCGAAGCGCAGATGGGTCAGCTCGGTTTCGGCCGGCGTCAGGCGGCCCCGCAGCGCCTCCTGGCAGAAGCCGAGGAAGCGGCTGTAGCGCGCCTGCACGGTGCGCATCACCTGTTTCGACTGGTGGCGCGGCAGCAGCGCGTCGTGCACCACGGCGGCGCAGATGATGCCCAGGCCGACCTCGGTGACGCGGGTCACCGCCAGCGTGAACACGGCGGCCGGATTGTCGATGGCGGGAATGGCGATCATGCAGGCGGTGTAGCCGGCCAAGACGAAGCTGTAGGACTGCTGGTTGCGGTACATGGCGGCGCCGCCGGTGCACAGGCCGACCCACGCGGCCAGCACCATGAACAGCAGCACCGGTTGTTGCGGGATCAGGGCGATCATCAGCAGCGCGCCGGCGCAGCCGACCAGGGTGCCGAGCAGGCGGTAGAAGCTTTTTTCCAGCACCATGCCGCTGCTCGGCAGGGCCAGGATGAAGGTGGTGGTCATCGCCGTGTTGGGCGAGTCCAGACCGAGGCGGAAGGCCAGCCACAAGGCGCCGAAGGCGGCCAGCATGGTCTTGGCGACGAAGATGATGCGCTCGCCCTCGCTGCCGCGCCAGTCCCGCGCCTGCGCAGCGATCCACTGGAGCGCTCTCGTGGCCGGGGAAGATGGGGGGGCGGAGGGCGCTGGGGTCATGGTGGTCGGTGGGCTTTGCTAGGTGGCGTTTTCGAGATTGTCCAGCTGTCGTTTGAACAGCGATTCCAGTTGTTTCACTTCGTCGGCGCTATAGCCTTCATAGGCGCGCATGGTGCTTTTCCAGACCTCGGGCAGCACCTGGGCGATCAGCTCGCGGCCGCTGTCGGTCAGCGAGATCATCACGCAGCGGCGGTCGCCGGGGCGGTTGCCGCGCACGATCAGGCCTTGCGTCTCCAGGTCGTTGCAGACCCGCGTCAGGTTGGCCGGTTTTTCCATGCAGGCCTCGCCCAGGGTGGAGGCGGTCGAGGTCTCGTCGTCCGAGCCGTACAGCACCGCCAGCACCATGTAGCTGGCGTCGACCAGCTCGTATTTGCGCAGCGCGGCGTTGCTCAGGTCCTTCATCCGTTTTTGGATGTGGTAGGTCATGCGCAACAGGCGCACCATGTCTTCCGGGAAGTCCGGCATGCGGGCATGGATATTTTGCAGGCGCTTTTTTGTGGCTTCAAAACTGCTCATCGCCTTCTCCTCTGCTTGTCTCGAAAGGCTTGATTGTACTATCGAAGCATCACGGCAAATCCAGTTTTATTCCGCCGCCCAGGGCCGCCATCAGCTCGGCATAGTTGTCCAGTTGGCGGCCGACGATCTGCGCCTGCTGCTGCTCTTCGTTGAGCAGGACGATGCGGGCGTTGATGACGCTGAGCGAGTCCGTCATGCCGGCGCGCCAGGCTTTTTCGGCCAGGGCGTGGGCGCGTTGCGCCGAGGCCAGCGCCTGCCGGCTCAGGCGTTCCTGCTCGCCCGTCGAGGCGGCGCGGGTGACGGCGTTGGCCACCTCCGCCAAGGCCTGCACCACGCTGGCGTTGTACTGCTCGACGGCGCCGTCGTAGGCGGCGGTTTGCGCGCCCAGTTCGCCGCGCAGGCGGCCGCCCTCGAAGATCGGCAGGCTGATCGCCGGTGTCACGCCGCGCATGGCCGAGTGGGTGTCGAGCAGATGGCTGAAACCGATCGACTGGAAGCCGGCGAAGGCGGCCAGGTTGATGTTCGGGTAGAAGGCGGCGCGCGCCGCCTTGATGCGCTGCGCCGCCGCCTCGACGCGCCAGCGTTGGGCGGCGATGTCGGGCCGGCGGCCGAGCAGCTCGGCCGGCAGCGCGCTGGGCAACGCGGCGGCGTGGTCCAGGGTCAGCGTGGGCCGGGCGATGGCCTCGCCGTCGCCCGGTCCCTTGCCGATCAGTGCCGCCAGTTGGTTGCGCAGCAGGGCGATCTGCCCGCCGATCTGCTCGTGGTCGCGGCGGCCGGCCGGCAGCGTGGTTTCGATGCCGCTCACGTCGATGTCGCTGGCCAGGCCGGCGGTCTGGCGGCGCCGGGTGATCTCGAGGATGCGCTGGCGCTGCGCCAGGTTGGCCACGATGGTGTCCTGCAGCGCGTAGTCGAGCGACAGCTGGATGTAGCTGCGCACGATGGCCGACTGCAGCGCCAGGCGCGCCATCTGCGACTCGGCCGAAGCGGTCCGCACCTCGCCCAGCGCGGCGGCCAGCACGTCGCGGTTGCGGCCCCACAGGTCCAGGTCGTAGGAGCCGGACAGGCTGGCCGTGTTCTTCCAGGCGTAGTTGCCGGCCAGCGGGGCGGGCACGGTGCTGTGGGCCGAATACAGTTCGCGGTCGGCGCTGGCGCTGGCGTCGACCTTCGGCAGCGTGGCCGCCTCGGCCACGCCGGCCAGCGCGCGCGCCTGGCGCACCCGCGCTTGGGTGGCGTGCAGGCCGGGATTGTCGGCCAGCGCGGCGTCGACCAGGCGGTTCAATTGGGGATCGTGCAGGCTCTCCCACCAGGCTTGCGTCGGCCATTCGGCCTTGCCGGCGGCGGCGCCGATGGCGCCGCCGGCGTTCAGCTCGGCCGGCTTGAGCTGCCGCGCCTGCGGCTTGACGTTGCCCATGTCGGCGCAGGCCGCAAGGGCGAGCGTCAAGGCGGTGGCGGTCAAGGTGCGGATCAGTGTCATGGCGGCGTTTGGTGGAAGAGGGTGTCAATGGGCCGCGCGCCGGTTTGGGGCGGGCGGCTCTTGTTTGGGGCGCCAGCGACTCCGGCAAACCCCAGCGGCAAAGAGCCGGGGG
>NZ_JAEMNU010000003.1:38070-78589 GCF_016461825.1 Rugamonas violacea
AACCCCAGCGGCAAAGAGCCGGGGTCGGACCCGCGGGGTCCGACCCCAGTTTGTGCCGCTGGGTTTTGCCGGCATCCCGGTACTCGGCGAAGAACCTCGCTGCGCCGGAGCGTGCCGCTTACTTGGCGAAGTGCTTCTTGGTCTGGGCGACGTCGTAGTCGGCCTCGGTTTCCGGGATGCTGCCGTTCTTGCGCGCTTCGAGCAGCTCGGCGATCACCTGGGCGCGGGTCACGCCGCTGTTGGCCGCCTTTGGATACTCGACCTGGTTGCCGTTGCTGGCTTTTACATCGTTGGCGCTCTTGTCGCCGGCGGGCGCCGACTGGGCGAAGACGCTGCCGGCGGCGGCGAGGGTGACGAGGGCGGCGATGATGTGTTTGCTGTTCATGGTGTTGCTCCTGATGAGGTAAGGGCGGCGCCCGCAAGTTGCGGAACGGCCTGCCTAAGGCTTTGTGGCGCTACAGACTTGCTGGCCGGACTGCCACTTACCGGTCGTCGAACTTGCTTCCGACCCGATCCCAAGGGCGCTGTGCGCTCTGTATCGCGTTCGGATGTAAGTACTATATCTATGAATAGTACATTTGTAAAATAAAAAATTACTATCGGGCACATAGCAATCGACATGAAGCGGCTAGGCGAAGTGGCGCACCGACGGCGGCGACCGGGCTTGTTCCAATGAGGCTTCGCAATGTTACGACGCATACAAGGAGGTTTTCATGTCCGGCAGCACACTAGACCCCGCCAACATCCCCGTTGGCACCGACCGCACGCTGGGGCGCGGTCACGGCACGGGCGCGCTCGGACCGAGCGATAGTTCCGACAGCGGCAGCGATGTGCATGGCGGCGCCGGCCTGGCGCCGCAGCTCGACCCGGCGCTGGGACGCGGCAGCGACGACGACACGGAAGTCGGCGGCGTGGTGGCCGATGTCTATCTCGACAGCGACACCGACGCCGCCGGCACCGGCGAGCGCGCCAGCGCCGGCGGCGACATCCTGGCGCCGGTCGGCGCCGACATCGACGTCGACCACATCGAGTCGATTCCGCTGTTGGATATCGACGTCGACCTCGACCTCGACCTCGACCTCGACGCGGCGGCCGAGGGCGGCAAGCACCGTCGTTGAGGCGGCGGTCGGCGGCTATCCACTCCCCGAAACCTGCAGTCCGTCGCGCCAAGTCGCGTTCCGTCGCACGGCCGGGATGACGGGCGGCGGGCGCTGACATACTGCGGGCTTATGTCATCATTTGGATAAGCATGTTCCGACTCTCGCTGAGAATGACCCTGCGCGACTGGCGCGCCGGAGAATTGCGCTTCCTGCTGGCGGCGCTGACGCTGTCGGTGGCGGCGCTGTCGGCCGTCAACTTTTTCGTCGACCGCATGGGCGCCGGCTTCAACCGCGACGCCCACCAGACGCTGGCGGCCGACCTGCGGCTGGAGTCGGAGCAGCCGCTGGCGCCGGAATGGCGCGCCGAGGCGCTGCGGCGCGGCCTGCGCGCGGCCGACACCGTCACCATGTTGAGCATGGCGGTGGCGGGCGAGGGCGAGCAGGCCGAGTCGCTGTTGGTGGCGCTGAAGGCGGTGGGCGAGGGCTATCCGCTGCGCGGCAAGCTGAGCTTGGCGCGCGGCGACGCCGCCGTGGCCACCGCCGCGCTGCCCACCGCCGGCACCGTCTGGGTCGACCAGGCGCTGATGTCGAACCTGAACCTGCGCGTCGGCGCGCGCCTGCGCATCGGCGACAGCCAGCTGCTGGTGGCCGAGCGCATCGCCGCCGAGCCGGACGCCGGCATCGCCTTCATGAACCTGGCGCCGCGCGTGCTGATGGCGCGCGCCGACCTGGACGCGGCCCATCTGCTGCAACAGCACGCGCTGGCCACCCACCGCCTGCTGCTGGCCGGTGAACCGGCCGCCGTCGCCGGCTTTGAACAATGGGCCAGGGCGCGCAGCGCCACGCCGCAGGGCGGCGGCGTGCAGATCGAATCGTTCGAGTCGCGCCGCTCCGAGGCCAACACCATGCTGGAACAGGCGCAGCAGTTTTTGTCGTTGGTCGGTCTGCTGTCGGCGCTGCTGGCCGCCGTCGCGGTGGCCATGGCGGCGCGCCGTTTCATGCTGCGCCACGTCGACGCCTGCGCCATGCTGCGCTGCCTGGGCATGGCGCAGGCGCAGGTGCTGCGCCTGTACCTGATCGAGTTCCTGCTGCTTGCCCTGGCCGGCAGCGTGGCCGGCGTGCTGTGCGGCTTCGCCGCCCACTTCGTGCTGATCGAGTGGCTCGGCAAGCTGGTCGCCGCCGACCTGCCGGCCGCCGGCTGGCGCCCCGCGCTGCAGGGGCTGGCCACCGGCCTGGTGCTGTTGGTCGGCTTCGCCCTGCCGCCGCTGCTCCAGCTGCGCAACACCTCGCACGTGCGCCTGCTGCGCGGCGACGCCGGCGCGCCCAAGGCGCTGAGTCTGGCCGGCTACGGCCTCGGCCTGGGCATGTTCACCGCACTGCTGCTGTGGCAGACCGGCGATGTCATGCTCGGCCTGGCCGGCGCCGCCGCCTTCCTGCTCGGCGGCCTGTTGTTCGGCCTGTTGGCCTGGCTGGCGCTGCGTCTGTTGCGGCGCGTGCGGCCGCTGCTGCGCCAACCGGCCTGGCGCTTCGCCATCACCGACCTGCTGCGCCGTCCCGCCGCCACCGTCAGCCAGATCGTCGCGCTGGCGCTGGGCCTGACCGCCTTGCTGCTGTTGACCGTGGTGCGCGCCGACCTGCTGGCGTCATGGCGCCTGGCCACGCCGGCCGGCGCGGCCAACCACTTCGTCATCAATATCCAGCCGGAGCAGAAGGACGCGGTCGAGGCGCGCCTGCGCGCGGTGGGCCAGCCCGAGCTGCGCGCCAGCACGCGCGGCCGGCTGACGCTGATCAACGGCCGCGCCTCGGTCGACGCCGCCACCGCCACCGAGGCCAAGCAGAACCTGGAGCGCGAGTTCGACATCGGCCAGGCCAGCGTGTTGGATGCCGCCAGCAGCGTCACGGCGGGCGCGTGGTACGGCCAGCGGCACGGCGAGGTCTCGGTCGAGGAGAAAACCGCGCAAAGGTTGAAGCTCAAGCTGGGTGACCAGCTGAGCTTCGACGTCGCCGGCCAGGATTTGACGGTGCGGGTGAGCAGCCTGCGCAAGGTCAACTGGCGCCTGCGCCGCGCCAGCATGGTGTTCGAGGTCCATCCGGACACGCTGGCCGGCCTGCCGCTGTCGTTTGTCTCGGCGCTGTACGTGCCGCCGCAGGACAAGCGCTTCGCCCACCAGCTGGCGCGCGATTTCCCCAACCTGAGCGTGTTCGACGTGGCCGCCTTCATCGAACAGATGCAGCGCACCCTGGACCAGGTCAGCCGCGCGGTGGAGTTCCTCTTCCTGTTCACACTGGCCTCCGGCCTGATGGTGCTGTACGCCGCGCTGGCCGGCGGACAGGACCAACGCAGCCGCCAGGCGGCGCTGCTGCGCGCGCTGGGCGCCACCCGGCGCCAGCTGGCCCGCGCCCAGTGGGTCGAGCACGGCCTGACCGGCGCGCTGGCCGGCCTGCTGGCCGCCGCCGGCGCCAGCGCCGCCAGCTGGGCGTTGGCGCGCTACGCCTTCCACCTGGAGTGGCAGTGGTCGGCGCCGCTGTGGCTGGGCGGCTTGCTGGCCGGCGCCGTCTGCGCCATGGCCGGCGGCTGGCTGGGCCTGCGCCATGTGCTGAAGCTGCCGCCCCTGCACAGCCTGCGCCAGGCCTGAACCGATTACGCGTGACCAAACGAAGCAAACCAATTTGAACCAGAACGAGGGACACCCATGACGAATATGAACCTGGATCGAACCGCGCTGCGGCCGGCCATCGCGGTCGGCAAGCTGTCCAAGCGGGTGGCCGACGCCACCGGCGAGCTGACCATCCTGCACGAGGTCGACTTCGCCGTGCAGTCCGGCGAGACCCTGGCCATCGTCGGCGCCTCCGGCTCCGGCAAATCGACCCTGCTGGGCATCCTGGCCGGCCTCGACACGCCCAGCGACGGCACGGTGGCGCTGGACGGCGTCGACATCTTCGGCCTCGACGAGGACGGCCGCGCCGTCTTCCGGCAGAACAACCTGGGCTTCGTGTTCCAGTCCTTCCAGCTGCTGGCCCATTTGACGGCGCTGGAGAACGTCATGCTGCCGTTGGAGCTGCGCGGCTTCACCCATGCCAACGCCCAAGCCAGGGCCGAAGCGATGCTGGCGCGGGTCGGCTTGTCGAGCCGCCTGGGGCACTATCCCAAGTACCTGTCCGGCGGCGAGCAGCAGCGCGTCGCGCTGGCGCGCGCCTTCGTCACCGAGCCGCCGCTGCTGCTGGCCGACGAGCCCACCGGCAGCCTGGACGCGGCAACCGGCGCCGCCGTGGTCGAGCTGATGTTCGCCCTCAACCGCGAGCGTGGCTCGACGCTGGTGCTGGTCACCCACGACCTGAACATCGCCGCCCGCTGCGGCCGCACGCTGACGATGGCCGCCGGCCGTCTACACCAAGAAAACTAAGGACTCCCGATGCGCATCTCCCACACCATGTTGTTGGCGGCCCTGGCGCTGTGCGGCCACGCCGCCCGCGCCGACGGCCAGGCCGACCTGAAGACCGCGCTGGAGCGCTGCCAGGCGCAGACGCCCTTGAAAGCGCTGTTGGAAACCAAGACCTGGCGCCGCGCCGGCGAGGGCAAGGACGCCGAGGAGACGCAAGGCATGGCCAGCGTGTTGATCGACGACAGCGCACGCGGCATGCAACTGTCCTACGGCCGTGAAATCCTGGCGCGCATGGACGTCGAGGCGCACGCCCAGGCGAAGAATCCGAACGCCAAGACGCCGACCCTGATGGCGGCGCGCGAGTTCGCCCCCAACGACCTGCGGCCGATGATCTCGGCCGCCAGCGAGCTGCAGCGTGTGCTCGACAAGGCGGTGTGGAAGAGCGAGAAGGCCGACACCTACAACGGCAAGCCGGTGCGCCTGCTGACCTACGAAACCTCGATCGACACCTTGAGCGACCGTGACCGCAAATACGTCAAGGACTTCGAGGGCGTGCTGCACGTCTGGGTCGGCGCCGACGGCGTGCCGCTGGCCAGCCGGCTGACGCAGAACGCCTCGGGCCGCGCCTTCATCGTCATCAGTTTCGAGGCCAAGAACGAAGACCAGAGCGTCTACAGCCTGGTCGGCGACCGCCTGATCACGATCCGCAAGGAGAGCAAGAACAAGGCCTCCGGCGCCGGCGAGCGCGACGAATACAAGGTAACCAAGACCTTGCAGCTACAGTCCTAACGTAAAGATCCGGGGTCAGTAAAGATCCGGGGTCAGAGATCCGGGGTCAGTGCCGACATTCGGACACGACCTCAGCCATAACCCCATCCGGATCCGGGGTCAGTGCCGACATTCGGACACGACCTCAGCCATAACCCCATCCCACTGAACATCCGTACTGTTGTGCTCGTGTCCGAATGTCGGCACTGACCCCGGTGGTGCTGACCCCGGTGGTGCGGTGGTGGCTGACCGCGGTGGTCTCTGCGCTTCGACGAAAAAAAAGCCTGCGCCGCGAGGCACAGGCTTTGTCGCACCCGCCATGTCGGCGGGTATCAAGCTGAAATCGATCAGGCGAAGTTGGCGCCGGCGAATTCCCAGTTGACCAGTTTCCAGAACGTTTCGACGTATTTTGGACGGGCGTTGCGGTAGTCGACGTAGTAGGCGTGTTCCCACACGTCGCAGGTCAGCAGCGGCTTGTCGGTGGTGGTCAAAGGGGTCAGGGCGTTCGAGGTGTTGACGATGTCAACCGAACCGTCGGCCTTTTTCACCAGCCAGGTCCAGCCGGAACCGAAGTTGCCGACGCAGGACTTGGTGAACTCCGCCTTGAAGGCGTCGAACGAACCCCATTTGGCGTTGATCGCGTCGGCCAGCGCGCCGGCTGGTGCGCCGCTGCCGGTCGGGGTCAGGCCGTTCCAGTAGAATGTGTGGTTCCATACCTGGGCGGCGTTGTTGAAGATGCCGCCGGAGGATTTTTTGATGATCTCTTCGAGCGACAGGTTCTCGAACTCGGTGCCCTTGATCAGGTTGTTCAGATTGGTGACATACGCTTGGTGGTGCTTACCGTAGTGGTATTCCAGCGTTTCTTGCGAGATGTGCGGCGCCAGGGCGTCGATTGCATACGGCAGAGGAGGCAGGGTATGTTCCATTTGTTATTCCTTAGTGGTTTGAGACAGAAGATGATTTTTGCCGAAACGACCATCATTGTAAAGCGGATGCGCGAACGGTGCAGGAGTGCTTGCGATTGTCGCGCCGTGGGAACAGCGCCCCGGCCACGTCCAAAAACGCCGGCTTGGCGCCGGCTTAGCGCACCCGCCGGGTGGTCTCGCGCACGATCAACTCCAATGGCGGCACCTGGCTGTCGACCGTCTCGCCGTTGATCAAACGCAGCAGCGCGTTGGTGCTGAGCAAGCCGATCTCGTATAGCGGCTGGCGAATAGTGGTCAGCGGCGGCGTCGTATAGGAGGAGCCGGGCAGATCGTCGAAGCCGACCAGCGAGATGTCGTCCGGCACGCGGATGCCCTTGCGGTACAGGCACAGGCGCACGCCGTAGGCGCTCTGGTCGTTGGCGGCGAAGATGGCGGAGAATTGCTGCTGGGTTTCGAACAGGTGGTTGATCGCCAGCAGGCCGCCGCTTTCGATGAAGTTGCCTTCGACCACCAGCTTGGGGTCGAACGGCAGGTCGGCCTCGCGCAGCGCGCGGCGGTAGCCGGCCAGGCGCTCCTCGCCGTCGATGTTGTTGGGCGGGCCGGCGATGAAGGCGATGCGGCGGTGGCCCAGCTCGATCAGGTGGTGGGTCGCCATCCAGGCGCCGTGTTCGTTGTCGAGCTTGATGCCGAGCGCGCTGCGGGTGTGCAGCTCGCGCCCGGTCGAGACGATGGGGCGCTGCAGCGAGAAGGCGCGCACGGCCTCGTCGGACATGCGGCCCGACAGCAGGATGATGCCGTCGACCTTGCGCCCCAGCAGCAGGCGGATGCGCTCGGCCTCCTCCTCGGCGTTCCAGTGGCCGCTGACGATCACCGAGGCGTAGCCGGTGCCCTTCAGGCCGTCGTCGATGCCGCGCAGGTTTTCATCGAAGAAGGCGCTGGAGATGTCCTGCACGACGATGCCGATGGTCATCGAGCGGCCCTTCTTCAGGGCCTGGGCCATCTGGTTGGGGGCGAAGTTCATCTGCGCGATGGCGGCCAGCACGGCCAGGCGCTTGTCCTCGGAAACGCGGGCGGTGCCGTTGAGGATGCGCGACACCGTGCTCGGCGACACCCCCGCCAGGCGTGCGACATCCATCAGGGTCGATGGCGGGGTGGGCTGGTCGTCGTGGGTCAAAGTGGTTCCTGTCAAAGCTGGGCGCGGTCTCAGGTCGGGCCTGAAAACCTTTTCAGCGAAAGGGTAACATACATCCCCACAGTCCTGGCCGAAATGCATCGCAGAGGGCGGTTTTGGCCCATTTCGGATATCGCTGGGCATATTCGTGAAAACGGTTTCAAGTATTGTTGCATATTTTTCACAACCGGGCGAGCGCCCATGGCGCGCCGTGCGCGCCGCCGTCGGGCGGCTTTTCATAGGGCCGGCCGGCGCCAATGGGCGGGCGGGCGCGCTGGCCGGACTTGCGGCGCTTTAATGCGCCATTCCGGCGATCCGGATTGGCGATTGACTTCCAACAAAAAGCGGTATTTAATGAGCGCATGATGTGAAAACGTTTTCAAGATAGAAAACGCAAACAATAATTGGAGACAAAGCAATGACCTTAAGGATATCCAGCGCCCTGGCCGCCACGGCGGCCTGCTGCGCCCTGAGCGCCTTGGACGCCGCCGCCGCCCCGGCGACGATCACCGTGGCGTCTTTCCCCGACCTTGATCGGGCGGTGAAGGTAGCGCTACCTATGTGGGACAAGCTGCACCCGGAAATCAAGATCAAGCTGGTCAGCCTGCAGATCGAAGACCACCACAATTCCATGACCACCGCGCTGGCGGCCGGCGCCCACCTGCCCGACGTGGTGGCGGTCGACTTCGGCTACATCGGCATCTTCGCCGAGTCGAAGGGGCTGGAGGACCTGCTGGCGCCGCCCTACGCGGCCGAGCAGTACCGCAAGCAGTTCGTCTCCTACACCTATCCGCAGGCCACCAACTCGCGCGGCAACCTGGCGGCGATGCCGGCCGACATAGGCCCGGGCATGCTGTTTTACCGCAAGGACTTGATGGACAAGGCCGGCATCAAGGAGGAGGAGCTGACCCGCTCGTGGGAGTCCTACATCGAGTCCGGCAAAAAGCTCAAGGCCGCCACCGGCGCCATGCTGCTGGCCCGCGCCGGCGATTTGAAGGACATCTACATCCGCGCCAATTTGAAGGACGGCGAGGGCATCTACTTCGGCGACAAGGGCAGGGTGCTGGTCGATTCGCCGCGTTTCGTGCGCGCCTTCGAGCTGGCCAAGGCGGCCCGCGTGGCCGGCATCGACACCAAGACCGTGGCCTGGACCAGCGAATGGTCGGAGGGCTTCAAGCGCGGCAAGGTGGCCAGCCAGATGAGCGGCTTCTGGTTCGGCGGCCACCTGGTCAAATGGCTGGCGCCGGACTACAAGGGGCAGTGGCGCAGCAGCGGCCTGCCGGGTGGCGCGCTGGCCTCCTACGGCGGCTCCTTCTACGCGATTCCGAAGAAGGCCGCCAACAAGGCCGAGGCCTGGGAGTTCATCAAGTTCATGACCGCCAACAAGGACGTCCAGCTCAGCGCGCTGCGCGAGATCAGCGCCTATCCGTCGTTGATCGCGGCGCACGCCGATCCGGCGATGGACGAGGCACAGCCTTATTTCGGCGGCCAGAAAACGCGCCAGCTGGCGCGCGACACCGCCGTCAAGATCCCGGTGATCCGCGTCGACAAATACGACTGGATGGCCAATGAGGTGGTCAACAGCGAGCTGGAAAACGTCCTGGAGCAGAACAAGGACATCAAGACCGCGCTGCGCGACGCCAAGGCGCTGATCGAGCGCCGCGCCCGCCGCTGATGAACGGAGACCAGCATGCACCAGATCACACCAGGGACCATCGCACGGCGCCGTTTCGACTCGAAGAAGTGGGCGCCGTATCTGTTCATCAGCCCCTTCTTCATTTTGTTCGGCGCCTTCAGCCTGTTCCCGCTGCTGTTTTCGATCTACCTGTCGTTCAACCAGTGGGACGCCGCCAGCGGCATCACGGCCATGCAGTGGGTCGGGCTGGACAACTACATCTTCGCGCTGAACGACCCGTGGTTGCTCAAGTCGCTCGGCAACACGCTGTGGCTGGCGCTGGCCTCCGGCGTGCCGCAGCACTTGGTGGCGATCCCGCTGGCGGCCTACATCCACAACACCTTCAAGCGTTCGCGCAACCTAGTGATCGGCGCCTACTTCCTGCCCTTCATCACCTCCAGCGTGGCCATCGCGATGGTGTTCAACACCTTGTTCTCGCGCCAGTACGGCGAGATCAACCTGCTGCTCAAGGCGCTGGGCGAGCTGCCGCTGCTCGGCGCGCTGATGCCGGCCGAGCCCATCGACTGGCTCAACAACTCGCAGTTCATCAAGCCGGCCGTGGCCTTCGTGATCTTCTGGCGCTACCTGGGCTGGAACCTGGTGCTGTACATCTCGGCGTTGCAGGTGATCCCGCGCGACCTGTATGAGGCGGCCACGCTGGACGGCGCCAGCAAGCGCCAGCAGTTCTGGCACATCACGCTGCCGCAGCTGCGGCCGATGATGTACCTGGCCGTGACCATGACCATCATGGGCAATCTGCAAACCTTCGAGGAACCCTTCATCCTGGTCGGCGAGTCCGGCGGGGCGGGGCAGGCGGCGCTGACCACCGCCATGTTCGTCTACAAGACGGCCTTCTCGTCGGGCGACTTCGGCACCGCGTCGGCCATCTCCTGGCTGCTGTTCCTGCTGATCGCCAGCAGCACCTGGGTCAACAACCGCATCTTCAGTCGCAATGAAAGGGGCACGGCATGAGCAGCGCATCGGCAGCATCGGCGGCATCGGTAATATCGGCCGCGCCGCGTTCGGGCGGCGGTCTGGGCGCCGCCACCGCGTGGGGCGCCAGGTTCGGCGCCTACGCCATCGTCGGCGTCGGCGCACTGATCATGTTCACGCCGTTCTACTTCATGTTCGTCTTCGCCACCCACACCAGCGCGGAGATCTTCAGCTTCCCGCCGCCGGCCTGGTTCGGCGCCTCGGCGCTGGACAACCTTAAGCTGCTGGAGGAGCGTCTGCCGTTCTGGCGCAACATCGGCGTCAGCCTGTATGTGGCGCTGATGCAGACCGCGCTGACTTTGTTTTTCTGCTCGCTGGGTGGCTACGCTTTCGCCGTCTACGAGTTCCGCTTCAAGCAGCCGCTGTTCGCCGTCGTCATGGGCTCGATGATCATCCCCGCCTTCATGGGCATGGTGCCGACCTTCATGCTGATGGACTTCATCGGCTGGCTCGACCAGCCGCGCGCCCTTTACGTGCCGGGCGCCTCGGGCGCGTTGGGCATCTTCCTGATGCGCCAGTACATCGGCACGGCGATCCCGCGTGAACTGGTCGAGGCGGCGCGCATCGACGGCTGCGGCGAGTTCGCCATCTACTGGCGTGTGGTGCTGCCGCTGATCGGCCCGGCCATGGGCACGCTCGGCCTGATCACCTTCATCAACTCGTGGAACAACTTCATCACGCCGCTGGTGGTGATGCGCTCGGTGGAGAACTACACGATACCGGTGGCGCTGCGCAGCATCCAGGCGCCCAACAACACCGAGTGGGGCGCCTTGATGGTGGGCGCCGCGATCGCCGTGCTGCCGCTGCTGCTGATGTTCTTCGTCGCCGCGAAGCGCTTGATCGAGGGCTTGACCCAGGGCGCAGTCAAAGGCTGATGCCGCCAGCAAATTGCGTAAACCCAGCGGCAAGACCTGGGGTCAGACCCGAGGGTCTGACCCCGGCTCTCCGCCTTTGGGTGGTGTTGTGGCCGCCAGCGCCCCAACCGGGGGAGGCGCGCGCCGGCGCAACGCCAACCCGATAGATCCAACAACCTTTAACCGACCTTTTTCGACTCGACGACCATGCCAAACCACACCGACAAGCTTGATTTCCCCGCCTCCTTCACCTGGGGCGTGGCCACCAGCGCCTTCCAGATCGAAGGCGCCGCCGCCGAGGATGGCAAAGGCCCCTCGATCTGGGACACCTTCAGCCACACGCCCGGCAAGGTCATCGACGGCAGCAACGGCGACATCGCCTGCGACCACTACCACCGCTACGCCGAGGACGTCGACCTGATCGCCTCGCTCAACGTCAACGCCTACCGCTTCTCGGTCGCCTGGTCGCGCGTGCAGCCGGCCGGCCACGGCGCTTGGAACGAGCAGGGCTTCGACTTTTATTCGCGCCTGCTCGACAAGCTGCGCGAGAAGAACATCACCGCCCACCTGACCTTGTACCACTGGGACCTGCCGCAGGGCCTGCAGGATCTGGGCGGTTGGCTGAACCGCGACACCGCCCACCACTTCGCCGCCTACGCCGCCGAGGTGGCGCGCCGCTTCGGTGCCCGCGTCGCCACCATCGCCACCCACAACGAGCCGTGGTGCAGCGCCAACCTCGGCTACGGCAACGGCCAGTTCGCCCCCGGTGTGGCCGATCCGGTCGCCGCGCTGCAGGTCTCGCACCACCTGCTGCTGTCGCACGGCCTGGCCATGCAGGCGATGCGCGCCGTCAAAGCGCCGGCCAAGCTGGGCATCGTGCTGAACCAGTGGACCGCCACGCCGGCCACCGATTCGGCCGCCGACCGGGCCGCCGCCGCACTCGAATACGCCCGCTCGGTGCAGTGGTTCATGGACCCGATCTTCAAGGGCCGCTACCCGGAGCTGGCCCTGAAAGCCATCGACAGCACGCGTTTGTCCATCTTTGAAAACGATTTCAAGGACATCCAGCAGCCGCTCGACTTCCTCGGCGTGAACTACTACTTCCGCGCCTTCGTCAGCACCGAGACGCCGCCGCGCCAGCCCGAGGCCAAGCTGGGCCTGACCGACATGGGTTGGGAGATCTACCCGCAGGGCATGAGCGAGTTGCTGCTGGCGCTGCACCGCGAGTACCAACTGCCGCCGGTCTACATCACCGAGAACGGCATGGCCGAGGCGGACCAACTGGTCGGCGGCCGCATCGACGACGCCCGCCGCATCGACTACGTGCGCAGCCACCTGCAGGCGATTGCGGCGGCGATGGCGCAGGGCGTCGACGTGCGTGGCTACTTTTACTGGAGCCTGCTCGACAACTTCGAATGGAACTCGGGCTACGCCAAGCGCTTCGGCCTGGTGTATGTCGACTACGCCACCCAGCAACGGACCTTGAAGGACAGCGCGCTGTGGTATCGCAGCTTCATCGCCCGGCAGCGTGCCGCCAACAACGCCAACAACGCCAACAAGGCGGTCAACGCCAGCGGCGCGGGGGAGTGAGCATGGCCAGCATCTCTTTACGCGGCATCCGCAAATCCTACGGCGACGGTCCGGAGGTGGTCAAAGGGCTGGACCTGGAGATCGCCAACGGCGAGTTCATGGTCTTCGTCGGACCGTCCGGCTGCGGCAAGTCGACCCTGCTGCGCATGATCGCCGGGCTGGAGGACATCAGCGCCGGCCAGATGCTGATCGGCGACACGCTGGCCAACGAGGTGCCGCCGGCTGAGCGCGGCATCGCCATGGTGTTCCAGAGTTACGCGCTGTATCCGCACATGTCGGTGCGCGACAACATGGGCTTCGCGCTGAAGATGGCCAAGGTGCCGGAGGCGCAGGTGCGCGAGTCGGTCAACAAGGTCGCCGAGATCCTGCAAATCAGCCACCACCTGGACCACAAGCCGAAGGCCCTGTCCGGCGGCGAACGGCAGCGCGTGGCGATCGGCCGCGCCATCGTGCGCCAACCCAAGGTGTTCCTGTTCGACGAACCGCTGTCCAACCTGGACGCCTCGCTGCGCGTGCAGACCCGCATCGAACTGGCCAAGCTGCACCAGGAGCTGGGCACGACGATGGTCTACGTGACGCACGACCAGGTCGAGGCGATGACCCTGGGCGACCGCGTCGCCGTCTTCAACGGCGGCCATATGGAGCAGGTCGGCGCGCCGCTGGAGCTGTACCAGAACCCGGCCAGCCGCTTCGTCGCCGGCTTCATCGGCGCGCTGCGCATGAACTTCCTGCCTTGCGTGGAGGTGGTCGGCCGCTTCGCCCTGCCGCACGTCACCGACCTGAGCGAACTGACCCTGGGCATCCGTCCCGAGCACCTGAGCATCGTCGGGCCGGAGCAGGGCTGCCCGGCGCGCATCAGCCTGATCGAGCAGCTGGGCGACGCGCAGATCGTCCACGCCACGCTGGACGGCGGTGAGCACACGGTGGCCATCAAGCTGCACGGCGACCAGGCCCACCAGCTGCGGTCGGAACAGCGCATCGGTTTTGTACCGCAGCAGAACAAGGCGTTTTTATTCGACCCGGCCGGCCGCGCCGTGGCCGCACATTGAACACAAAAATGAAGAAAGCTAAACGGGGGCCAGCCATGAACTCAACTTGAGCACAGCAATGCATGTGCAGCAGTAGCCAAAGAGCTATGTGACATCATTCAATCAACGGAAATAGAGGATAGACAAATGAATCATCTGAAAATGACCAAGCTGGCGCTGGCCATCGCGCTGCTGGCTAGCGGCGGCGCTTTCGCCCAACAGGCCGCCACCGAAGCCACCGCCACCGCCACGGCCGCACCGGCATCCGCCGCACCGGCCGCCGCCGACAGCGTCGACCGCATCGTCGTCACCGCGACGCGCCGCAACACCTTCGTGCAGGAGACCCCGCTGGCGATCACCGCCTACAGCCAGGACACGCTGGCCAACAACCAGGTCAAGGATCTGGCCTCGCTGACGGCGATGGTGCCCAGCCTGGTGGTCGAACAGCACGGCGACTCGGGCGGCGTGCACGTCTACATGCGCGGCGTCGGCTCGGCCAACCACACCGAGCTGGGCGACCCGGCCGTGGCCTTCTATGTCGACGGCATCTACTCGCCGCGTCCGCAGGGCGCCACCGCGTTGATGTACGACTTGAGCCACGTCGAGGTGGCGCGCGGCCCGCAGGGCACGCTGAACGGCCGCAACTCGACCGCCGGCGCGGTCAACCTGGTGTCCGGCGCGCCCAGCACCGACAAGTTCTTCGGCACCGCCGGCATGACCGTCGGCGACCGCCACCACCTGCAGACGCAGGCGATGGTCAACATCCCGCTGAGCGACACGCTGGGCCTGCGCATCGCCGCCATCAAGGACAGCCAGGACGGCACCGTCGCCTTCCGCCAGGGCTCCAACGTGCTGCCCGGCTCGAAGAAGTATGGCGCCAACGACCAGATGGGCGTGCGCGCCTCGCTGCTGTGGAAGATCACGCCCGAGCTGCGCGGCACCTTCATCGCCGACTACTTCCACGACCAGGGCGCCGGCAACGTCTACCTGGCGGCCGAGCCGAAGGCCGGCCAGGAGCTGCGCTCGGCGTTGATCGACACGCCGGGCATGCTGGACCAGTCCATCATGACCTACAAGGGCCGCCTCAATTACAAGCCGACCGAGTCGCTCGACCTGACCTACCTGGGCAGCTGGAGCCGCTACCAGCGCACCAACGCCAACGACGCCGACGCCGGCGTCTTCCCCGGCTTCAAATCGGAGAACCGCACCGAGTGGGCCAAGTTCGACAGCTACTCGCACGAGCTGCAGGCGCGTTCCGACAACGACGCGCCGTTCCAGTGGGTCGGCGGCCTGTTCGTCTTCGGCGAGAAAAACAAGGTGCGCTTCGACATCGACCGCAGCCAGATCTCGCAGGCCACGGTGGCGCAGGACATCGCCGCCGGCTCGGTGATCTTCGTCCAGCCGACGGTCGGCCAGTACGCCTCGGCGATGTCGTTCAACCAGGGCAACCGCCAGTTGAAATCGAACGCCGCCTTCGCCCAGATCAGCCAGCAGCTCACCGAGCAGATCAAGCTGACCGGCGGCGCGCGCTACACCAAGGATCACAAGTTCGACATCGGCGGCCAGAATTGGGCCTGCCCGAACTGGCCGGCCAACGTCCCGCTGGGCACCAGCGTGCTGACCGCCGACCAGATCCGCCAACTGGTCACGCCCGGTTCGGGCCTGATCAACAGCCACAACATCGGCCCCGGCGGCGCGGTGACGGCGGCCGGCTGCGGCAACACCGCCGGCGACAACTCGGCCGACCTGAAGTACAGCCAGTCGACCTGGCTCGGCCGCGTCGAGTACAAGCTGGCGCCGCAGATCCTGCTGTTCGGTTCCGTCACCACCGGCTTCCACTCGCCGGCCATCGGCGACGGCGGCGCCACCACCAAGCCGGAAAAACTGACCAGCTACGAGATCGGCTTCAAGTCCGACCTGTTCAACCGCGAGCTGACCTTGAACCTGGACGCCTTCTGGATGAAGTACAAGGACAAGCTGGAGTCGCAGGTGGTCAACAGCGTGCTGGCCAACTTCAACGCGGCCGGCGCCACCGTCAAGGGCGTCGAGGCGGAATGGACCTGGCGTCCGACCCGCCTCGACCGCCTGACCGGCAACGCCACCTACCTGAAGGCCGTGTACGACGACTTCCTGTCCTGCGACGTCGATGCGGCGCGCGCCAACGGCCAGTCCTGCGGCTCGACCGCGCCGCTGGTCAACGTCGGCGGCGCCACCATGAAGCACGCGCCCAAGTTCGCCACCACCATCCAGTACGAGCACGACTTCGCGCTCGGCGGCGGCCAACTGACCCCGCGCGCCTCGCTGCATTACGAGGGCGATTCCTTCATCGGCAGCGGCGCCTTCAACGGCGACGTGCCGGGCCACGCCGGCGTGAAACGGCAGGACGCCTACACCACGTTGGACCTGAGCCTGCGCTACCAGCCGACCAACAAGGCCTACACCGCCGAGCTGTTCGTGCAGAACGCCACCGACAAGGCGGTCAAGCTGGACGTGACGGAGCTGTGCACCGACACCGGCATGCCTTGCCAACCGACCCAGCAAATCTACGGCGCGTTCTATAATCAGCCCCGTACGTTCGGTGCGCGCGTGTCGATGAAGTTCTGATCGTCGGGCGCGGCGGTCAGTGGGACCGCCCGCCGCGCCCGCACCCGGAACCTCAAGGACAACCATGCAACGCGACAGCTTCCCCGATTTCAGCAACGGCCCGCGCCTGCTGGCCGACATCGGCGGCACCAACGCCCGCTTCGGCCTGGAGACGGCGCCCAAACGCATAGAGGCGATCTGGACGGCCGACTGCGCCACCTACCCGACCTTGGGCGCGGCGCTGGTGCACTACCTGGCGCAGCCGGCCACGGTGGCCGCCGGCGGCTACCAGGCGCGCCTGGCCGGCATCGCCATCGCCAATCCCATCGACGGCGACTGGGTGCGCATGACCAACCACCACTGGTCGTTCTCGATCGAGGCGGTGTGTTCGCAGTTCAGCCTGAAGTCGCTGGTGGTGGTCAACGACTTCACCGCGCTGGCCAGCGCCTTGCCGCACCTGGATGCCAGCCACATGCGGCAGATCGGCGGCGGCACGGCGCGCGCCGGCGAGGTGGTCGGGCTGGTGGGGGCGGGCACGGGACTCGGCGTGTCCGGCCTGGTGCCGGCCGGCGAGCGCTGGATCGCCCTCGACAGCGAGGGCGGCCACAGCACCTTCGCGCCGATGAGCGAGCGCGAGATCGACATCCTGCGCTACGCCCGCCGCTTCCACGAGCACGTGTCGAGCGAGCGGCTGGTGTCGGGCATCGGCCTGGGGCTGGTGTATCGCGCGCTGGCCGAACGCGGCCGCGTCGAGGCCGAGCACCTTGGCGCGCCGGAGATCGTCGAGCGCGGCCTGCGCGGCAACTGCCCGCTGTGCGTCGAGACGCTGGAGACTTTTTGCGAGATGCTCGGCACGGTCGCCGGCAACGTCGCGCTGACGCTGGGCGCCAAGGGCGGCGTGTATATCGGCGGCGGCATCGTGCCGCGCATGGGCGACTTTTTCGCCCGCTCAGGCTTTCGCGCCCGCTTCGAGCAGAAGGGCCGCTTCTCCGATTACCTGGCGCACATCGCCACCTTCGTCATCACCGACGACTATCCGGCGCTGATCGGCATGGCGGCCATGCTGTCGGCGGAGTAGCATTAACCGGGCACGCCAGCGTGCGGCTTTGATCGTTTCGTTCAAGGAACTATGAAAATGAAATGTCCAGCCTGTGGCGCTGCCGAGATGATGCACGACACACGAGATGTGCCGTTCAGCTATAAGGGAGCAGTCACGATCGTTGCGTCAGTAACTGGTGAATTTTGTCCCGCTTGTGCCGAATCCCTTCTGGATATGGCGGAGTCGCGGCGCGTCGGGGCGCAATTCGGTCACTTCATCGAAGAAGTGGATGCTCATCTGTTGACCGCGCTAAAGGCAAACTGAGCTGCACTTAGTCCAGCGTCGGCTGTACCGCCGCCAAGTCGATCTGCGCGCTGTCCTCGCTCAGTCCAAATTGCCCGTCAATTCCGCCTCGATCTCCGCAATGCTAGGCAGGCTGTGCTCCAGCGACTCCGGTAAATTGCGTAGCAATTGGTACTCGGCTATGCCTATCGGCTTTTCGATACCGGACAGTGCATATTCCGCCACCAGCCGGTTTTGCTGCTTGCACAGTAGCAATCCAATGGTGGGCTTGTCATCCTCGGCTTTGATCTGGGCATCGACAGTGGAAAGATAGAAATTAAGTTGGCCGGCGTGTTCGGGCTTGAAGGCGCCGGCTTTCAGGTCAACCACCACGTAGCACTTCAGGCGCGTGTGATAAAACAGCAGGTCGATGAAAAATTCGTCGCCGGCCACGTCAAGCCGGAACTGCCGTCCAACGAAGGCAAAGCCGGCGCCAAGTTCCAGCAGGAAGCGGGTGATGTGGTGGATCAATCCGCCTTCGATTTCCCGTTCTTGCGCATCGTTGCCCAAGCCGAGAAAATCGAACAGATAGGGGTCTTTCAGCGCTTCGTGCGCCAGGGCTGACGCGGATGCCGGCAAGCGGGCCGTGAAATTACTCACTGCCGCCCCCTGACGTTGCTGCAAAAGGTTCTTGATGTTCAATTCCAAGGTCGTGCGCGACCAGCCATGCTGCACGGCCTGCGACGCGTACCATTCACGCTCGGCGGCGGTGTGCAGCTTGGTCAGCAGCGTGACGATATGGAACCACGGCAATTGGGCAGCAGGCTGCTGCCCAAATTGGCTATCCGGGCAATGCTGCGCGAAAAATGCCATGTATTTCAGGTTGCGTGTTGAAAAGCCGCGCATATCTGGGAAAGTATCGGTCAAATCCTGCGCCAGCCGGTCGATGACCTTCGAACCCCAGGCCTGGCTTTGTTGCCTTTGCAGGATGTCATGCCCAATACGACCGTAAAGCCGGACCAGTTCGGCATTGACGGCCAGTACGGCGCGTTGTCGAGCGCTGGTGATGTCGGTTTTAAGTTGCCTGAGCCAATCGGAGTAACCGTCGGGCATGGCTGGCGGGAGCGGGGCAGTTGTCATGCGGAGACCTCTTTCAGGATGGTTTCGGCGACGGCTCCGTGCAAATAGCAATGCGTTGTTGCTGGCCTGCAGTACCACAGCGCAGAGAGACCATTGGATATGTTAGCGAAGCTATCCAAATGCTATCTGCCTTTTCTCAATAAATCAGTCCAGCGTAGGTTGCACCGCCGCCAAGTCGATCTGCGCGCTGCCTTCGGCCAGGCGCACGGTCAGCGTCTGGCGCGGCTTGAGCTGGGCCGGCGAGCGCAGCACGGCGCCCTTGGCGTCGGTGACGATGGCATAACCGCGCTCCAGCGTGCGCTGCGGATTGAGCAGCTCCAGCTGCGCCGCCAGCGCGGCCAGCGCGTCGCGCCGCTGTCCCAGCAAACTCCCCATGCACAAGGCGCCGCGGTGCTGCAAGCCGGCCAGTTGCTGGCGCGCCGCGCGGACGTCCGGCCGCCGCGCCGCCAGCCGGCCACTCAAACGATCCAAGGTACTGCGCGCCTGCGCCAGCGGCGCGCGGTTGGCGTGCGTCATGGCGGTCGACAGCGCCAGCAGCTTCAAACGCTGCTGGCGGATCTGCGCGGCGGGGCTGAGCAGGCGGCGCGTGTAGTTGTCCAGCGTCTGCGCCGCCTCGCCGATGCTGCGGCGCATGGCGCGGCGCAGGTCGGTGGCGTCGGCGCGCAGCGAACCGAGCCAGTCGGCGCGCGGCGTGGCGGCCAGCTCGGCGGCCGCCGTCGGCGTCGCCGCGCGCAGGTCGGCGGCGAAGTCGCTGATGGTGAAGTCGGTCTCGTGGCCGACGCCGGAGATCACCGGCATGTCGCAATTGGCGATGGCGTAGGCCACCGCCTCGTCGTTGAACGACCACAGGTCTTCGATGCTGCCGCCGCCACGGCAGACGATCAGCACGTCGCACTCGGCGCGCGCCGAGGCGGTGTTGATGGCGCGGGCGATCTGCTCGGGCGCTTGCTGGCCCTGCACCGGCGTGGGGTACAGCACGACGCGGATGTGCGGCGCGCGGCGCTTGAGCGCGGTCAGCACGTCGCGCAGCGCCGCCGCCTGCGGGCTGGTGACGATGCCGATGGTGCGGGCGAACATCGGCAGGGCGCGCTTGCGCTCCGGGTCGAACAGGCCGGCCGCGCCGAGCCGCTCCTTGAGCCGCTGGAAGGCCTCGAACAGCGCGCCGACGCCGGCGCGGCGGATCGCCTCCACATTGATCTGGTAGTCGCCACGGGCGCCGTACAGCGTCACCAGGGCGCGCACCTCGACCTTGTCGCCCTCGCGCGGGATGAATCCGGCGTGCTGGGAGCGGCCACGGAACATCACGGCGCGCACCTGGGCCGCGTCGTCCTTCAAGGTGAAGTACCAGTGGCCCGAGCTGGCGCGGGTGAAGTTGGACACCTCGCCGGCGATCCAGCTGAGCGGGAACGAGCGTTCCAGCAGCCGGGCGACGGCCTGGTTGAGCGCCGTGACGGTCATCACGGGCGGTGGGGGAGGGCTGCAATCGGTGTCGTCGCTGTGGTTCATGGTGTCGAAAATATAAGCTATCCACAAAAATTTGTGGCGGTCATGCTTATGTCACATATCAAGCAAAACGGCAAGGTCTTATTGTAAACATTTGATTATTAAGGATAAATTTTTCTGCCGCATTTACATGCAGAGGCAAAAAAGCCTTACGGATCAAGCACTTTGGGTTTGCTACCGGCAGTTACGCACAAAGTTATCCACAGAAGATGTGCGGAACTTTGTGTGAGCGATAGCCTTTTTCATATTGTGAATTTGCTACTGCCTAAAATTTACGCAAGGAAAGTATATTATTAAAAATCAATGACTTAAGCTTATATGCGCCGCCTTGCACACAATTTTATCCACAGAAGATGTGCAGAACTCAGGACTTGCCCCCAGGCGGCGAATAGGACGAAATATCTGCCCAGATGGCGGCGCGAACGTTTTTGCCCCGGCAAGCAGCCTGCTTGGTTTTTACTCAGGGCAATAAATACTATATAAATCAAAGACTTCACGGGTCAACACCGGCCTTGCGCACAATCTTATCCACATAAAATGTGCAGAAGTGCGGTGTTGCTGTCGATAGCCAGACTAAATCGTCTATCCGGCCCCGTCCGCTAGCCGAGAACGACACCGGCGGTGCATAAGTCGGCGAATATTGCCGATCTGCCACATTTTTGCGCATGGATTAAATATCGTTTAAAATCAATGGCTTGCGTATTGGTGATGATGATTGCTAACAATCTTATCCACATTTAATGTGCAGAACCCTGGCCGGGCGGGCTGGGCCGGCATGGCGGCCGCGCGCGTATCCATTCCGATTTTGCCGTGCGTCATTTTTGCGCATGATAAAAATATCCATATAAATCAAATACTTGATGATTGCGCCTGCGCCTTGCTAACAATCTTATCCACAGTTTGTGTGCAGAACTGTGAGTTTTGCCACTTTTGGTGGCGCACGTCGGCCTGGATGCGGGAAAACAGCCTGTTCGGTGGATATCTGCCGCCCAGGAAGGGCGATTGCCCTATTTTTGCGCAGCAAAATAATATTGATAAATATCAATGACTTAGCGGTTGATGCTCACCCTTGCACACAATCTTATCAACAGAATGTGTGCAGAAGTGGGCACAACTCTTGCTGAGTATATTCCGCCAACATGAGGGACCTGCCCGTGCTGCGCTGCGACTTTTTTAGGCTGAGTAATTATATCCTTATAAAACAAAGGTTTAGGTGCACATTAAGGGCATTGCGCACAATTTTGTCCACAGAAAATGTGCAGAACTTCATAAGGCATCTTCAACAGTTTGTTTGATGCAGCGCAATGGTCACGTCGCCAGCTTGTGGAAAAAGGTCAACGGAGCAACTTATTGCCACGGAAGCAATCCGGCGCGCGGTTTCCCCCGCTTTTGTCGCCGCCGGGTCCGCCGGGGAAGGCGTTTGGTCGGGTTTCTTGCATCCTGCTATCTTTTTGCGCAGAGACATTTTTCCCTTTGAAATCAACGACCTTTCCGAGTGTCAATTGGCTTGCGCACAATCTTATCCACAGAACATGTGCAAAACCCGCTGGCGGGCGCGCGCCGCCGCCCTTTGCCTGCCGAATCGCCACTTGCCGAGCGCGGCCCAACAAGTTACATTGCGCCTTTGGGTTGCGCCCTTGTCGCCGCCCTCGCGCCTTGCCAGGCCGGTGGACTCGATCCCGGCCGATTTATCCACACAGGAGTTCGTTTTGCTCGCCATTCTTCAAGCTGCAGGTTGGCCTATCTGGCTGTTGTTGATCGCTTCCATCGTTGCCACCGCGTTGATCATCGAGCGCCTGCTGTATCTGCGGCGCCGCAAGATCCTGCCGCGCAAGCTGCTCGACGAGGTGGTGCAGGTCTACCGCAACGGCAACATCACCCCCGACATCATCGACAAGCTGGAGAAGAATTCGCCGCTCGGCGTGGTGCTGTCGGCCGCGCTGCGCAACATCGATTCGCCGCGCGAGGTGATGAAGGAGTCGATCGAGGAGGCCGGCAGCGGCGTCGCCCACATGCTGGAACGCTTCCTGACCACGCTGGGCACCATCGCCACCCTGGCGCCGTTGATGGGCTTGTTCGGCACGGTGGTCGGCATGATCGAGATCTTCGGTTCGCAAAACGCCAGCGGCGCCAATCCGGCCCAGCTGGCGCACGGCATCTCGGTGGCGCTGTACAACACCGGCTTCGGCCTGGCCATCGCCATGCCGGCGCTGGTGTTCTACCGCCACTTCCGCGCCCTGGTCGACAGCTTCATCATCGAGATGGAGCAGCAGGCGGTGAAGTTCGTCGACATCGTCCACTGCAAGCGGAAGTAGAACGCGATGGGCATGAACTTCCGCAAAGGGCAGGGCCGCGAGCATCCCGAGATCAATCTGATCCCCTTCATCGACGTGCTGCTGGTGATCCTGATCTTCCTGATGGTCACCACCACCTACAGCAAGTTCACCGAGCTGCAGATCACCCTGCCGACGGCCGACGCGGCCAAGGCGGTCGAGCGGCCCCACGAGTTGAACATCACCGTCGACGCCAAGGGCAACTACACCATCAACAAGCAGCCGGTGTCCTTCCATGACGTGGCCGGCCTGGCCGCCGCCATGCAGGAGGCCGCCAAGAGCGGCGCCCAGGCGGGCGACAAGAGCCCGGTGGTGGTCATCAACGCCGACCAGTTCGCGATGCACCAGATGGTCATCAACGTGATGGAGGCGGCGCGCATGGCCGGCTACGACAAGCTGACCTTCGCCGCGCAAACCGGCGGCGCCAAGTAAGGCCAGCCGGTTTGTCCTCCCTCGAATCCACGCTGACGCGCGCCTGGCTGCGCCGTGGCCCGCTCGCTTGCGCGCTGTGGCCCGTGTCGCTGTTGTTCCGCGCCCTCAGCGGGCTGCGCGCGCGCTTGTACCGCGCCGGCCTGCTGGCCTCGTCGCGGCTGCCGGTGCCGGTGGTCGTGGTCGGCAATATCTTCATCGGCGGCACCGGCAAGACGCCGCTGACGATCTGGCTGGTGCAGGCGCTGCAGCGCGCCGGCATGCGGCCGGGCGTGATCTCGCGCGGCCACGGCGGCGCCACCGCCACGCCGCGCGCGGTGGACGCCGGCGCGTCGCCGCAGCAGGTCGGCGACGAGCCGCTGCTGATCTTCCAGCGCACCGGCTGTCCGGTGATGGTGGGACGCGACCGCGCCTCCACCGGCCGCGCGCTGCTGGCGGCCCATCCCGAGATCGACATCCTGCTCACCGACGACGGCCTGCAGCACTACGCGCTGCAACGCGACGTCGAGATCGTCCTGTTCGACGGCCGCGGCGCCGGCAACGGCTGGCTGCTGCCGGCCGGGCCGCTGCGCGAGCCGCCGTCGCGGCGGCGCGACTTCACCGTCGTCAACGCGGCCGAGCTGACGCCGGCGCTACTGGCCGGCACCGGCGCCGCCGAGGGCCGGGCGGTGCGCATGCAACTGGTCGGCGAACTGGCCGAGCGGCTGGGCGACCGCCGCCAGCAACGCCCGCTCAGCAGCTTGGGCCAGCCCGGCCTGCGCCTCGTCGCGGCCGCCGGCATCGGCAATCCGGGGCGCTTTTTCGCCATGCTGCGGGCCGCCGGCTTGCAGTTCGAGGAGCTGGCGCTGCCCGACCATCACGATTTCCTCGACCAGCCGTTCGCCGGGGTGCGGGCCGATATGATCTTGATGACCGAGAAGGATGCAGTAAAATGTGCGCGAATTGAAGATCTCAAAGACGACCCGAGACTGTGGGTCGTCCCGGTGACAGCGCGCATCGACGCGGCGCTGGCCGAACAAATTGTGGAGAAATGCCGTGGATGCTCGCCTGCTTGATATTCTGGTCTGCCCTGTTTGCAAGGGCCCCCTGGAGTACGATAAAAAAGCCCAGGAAATGATTTGCCGCGGCGACCGCCTGGCCTACCCGATCCGCGATGGCATCCCCATCATGTGGGCCGACGAGGCGCGCACCCTGCAGGACGCGGTGGAATAAAGTGTCCTTCATCGTCATCATTCCGGCCCGCCTGGCCTCGACCCGCCTGCCCAACAAGCCCTTGGCCGACCTGGGCGGCAAACCGATGGTGGTGCGTGTCGCCGAGCGCGCGCGCGAGGCGGGCGCCGCCCGCATCATCGTCGCCACCGACCACGCCGACATCCGCGCCGCCTGCGAGCTGCACGGTGTCGAGGTGTGCATGACCCGCGCCGACCATCCGTCCGGCACCGACCGCATCGCCGAGGTGGCGCACGCGCTGGGCCTGGCGGCCGACGCCGTGGTGGTCAACCTGCAGGGCGACGAGCCGCTGATCGACCCGGCGCTGCTGCGCGCGGCGGCCGACCGCATCTCCGCCACGGTGCCGATGGCCACCTGCGCCCATCCGCTGCACGACGCCGCCGACGCCTTCAACCCGAACGTGGTCAAGGTGGTGTTGGACAAGGCGGGCCGGGCGTTGTATTTCTCGCGCGCGACCATACCGTGGCACCGCGACGGCTTCGCCCAAGGGAAGGATGCACTGCGGGACACGCTGCCGGCCGGTTATGTGCCGCTGCGCCACATCGGCCTGTACGCCTACCGCAACGACTTCCTGCAGGCCTATCCGCAACTGGAGGCGTCGCCGCTGGAGGCCGTCGAGGCGCTCGAACAGCTGCGCGTGCTGTGGCACGGCCACGCCATCGCGGTCCACGTCACCGACGCGGCGCCGGCCGCCGGCGTCGACACGCCGGAGGATTTGGCGCGCGTGCGGCGGCATTACGATTCAGCTGGCAGTAAGGAATAAACGATATAACTGAAGTCGCAGTGCGGTATTCACCAGAACATCACTTTCCCCACGCCCATCGACGATATGCCATGTCGTTTTGGTCATAAACTGGCGTGTCGATGGAGTTCTGTGGTAAGTTTCGTACCAAGATAGTCAGATTTGCAGCATTTCCACATTTTCCAATACCACCCATCCAAACATTGTTTTAGGAATTTTTCATGCGTCTTATTCTTTTAGGAGCACCAGGTGCCGGCAAGGGCACCCAGGCTAATTTCATCAAAGAAAAATACAATATCCCGCAAATCTCGACCGGCGACATGCTGCGCGCCGCGATCAAGGCCGGCACCGAGTTGGGCATGGCCGCCAAGAAGGTGATGGACGCGGGTGGACTGGTGTCGGACGACATCATGATCGGTCTGGTCAAGGACCGCCTGACCCAGGCCGATTGCGCCAACGGCTATCTGTTCGACGGCTTCCCGCGCACCATCAAGCAGGCCGACGCGATGAAGGACAACGGCATCGACGTCGACTACGTGCTGGAAATCGCCGTGCCCGACGAATCGATCATCGAACGCATGGACGGCCGCCGTTCGCACCCGGCCTCGGGCCGCGTCTACCACGTCAAGTTCAACCCGCCCAAGGTGGCCGGCAAGGACGACCTGACCGGCGAAGACCTGGTGCAGCGCGACGACGACAAGGCGGAAACCGTCAAGAAGCGTCTGGACGTGTATCACAACCAGACCGAAGTCCTGCTCGGCTACTACAACAACTGGGCCCAGTCGGGCACGCCGGGCGCGCCGAAATACCGCCGCATCGCCGGCGTCGGTCCGGTGGAAGAAATTCGCGACGCCGCGTTTGCCGCGCTGGCCGAATAAGCGTTACAGTAGAGCGGACCGAGCGTCCGCTTTTTTTGCGCCGGCTTTTCGTCCGCCGCGGCGCGCGTCCCAAGCTCGATGCCATCCCGTTTTCGTTCCATGCCCGCGCCCGCGCGGGCGGCGTATCAAAGTGTTGCAGTTCGCAGGTTGGTTGGCTGCGCGTGCCTATCCGGCGCGTTGGCGGTTATCTGAGTGTGGTTTGTATGCTTGATCCATAAAAAGAAGGGGACAATATGGCAGCTAGTCTTTGGTTGGCGGTAGCGTGCGGCGTGATCGCCGTGGTTTATGGTTTATGGTCGCGTAGCTGGATCCTGCGGCAGGATGCCGGCAACGCGCGGATGCAGGAAATCGCCCTGGCCATCCAGCAGGGCGCGGCGGCCTATCTGGCGCGCCAGTACCGCACCATCGCCATCGTCGGCGTGGTGCTCCTCGTGCTCATCTTCGCCCTGCTCGGTTGGCAGACCGCGCTCGGTTTCCTGATCGGCGCCGTGCTGTCGGGCGCCTGCGGCTTCATCGGCATGAACGTCTCGGTGCGCGCCAACGTGCGCACGGCGCAGGCGGCCACCAAGGGCATCAACGAGGCGCTCGACGTCGCCTTCAAGGGCGGCGCCATCACCGGCATGCTGGTGGTCGGCCTGGGCCTGCTCGGCGTGGTGCTGTTCTACATGCTGCTGGTCGCCCAGCAAAGCTCGGCCGGCGTGCCGCTCAGCCCGCACGACGTCATCAAGCCGCTGATCGGCCTGGCCTTCGGCGCCTCGCTGATCTCCATCTTCGCCCGCCTCGGCGGCGGCATCTTCACCAAGGGCGCCGACGTCGGCGCCGACCTGGTCGGCAAGGTCGAAGCCGGCATCCCCGAGGACGACCCGCGCAACCCGGCGGTGATCGCCGACAACGTCGGCGACAACGTCGGCGACTGCGCCGGCATGGCCGCCGACCTGTTCGAAACCTATGTGGTGACCCTGATCGCCACCATGCTGCTGGGCGCCCTGATGATCGCCAACGCGCCGACATCGGCCATCATCTACCCGCTGCTGCTGGGCGCCGTCTCGATCATCGCCTCGATCATCGGCTGCTCGATGGTCAAGGCCAAGCCGGGCAAGAAGATCATGTCGGCGCTGTACACCGGCTTGTGGTGGGCCGCCGGCCTGTCGCTGCTCGGCTTCGCCGTGGTCACCTGGCAGATCTGGCCCGAGCAGGCCATGCGCAACAGCATGATGGGCTGCACCGTGGTCGGCATCGTGCTGACCGGGCTGATGGTCTACATCACCGAGTACTACACCGGCACCGACTTCCATCCGGTGCGCCACATCGCCGAGGCCTCGACCACCGGCCACGGCACCAACATCATCGCCGGCCTGGGCGTGTCGATGAAGTCGACCGCCTATCCGGTGCTGGCGGTCTGCGCCGCCATCCTGGTGGCCTACCAGCTGGGCCAGTTGTACGGCATCGCCATCGCCGCCACCTCGATGCTGTCGATGGCCGGCATCGTCGTCGCGCTCGACGCCTACGGCCCGATCACCGACAACGCCGGCGGCATCGCCGAGATGTCCGGCATGCCCGAGTCGGTGCGCGCCATCACCGATCCGCTCGACGCCGTCGGCAACACCACCAAGGCCGTCACCAAGGGCTACGCCATCGGTTCGGCCGGGCTGGCCGCGCTGGTGCTGTTCGCCGACTACACCCACGCGCTCGAATCGGTTGGCAAGAGCGTCAGCTTCGACCTGTCGAATCCGATGGTGATCGTCGGCCTGTTCATCGGCGGCCTGATCCCCTACCTGTTCGGCGCCATGGCGATGGAGGCGGTCGGCCGCGCCGCCGGCGCCGTGGTGGTCGAGGTGCGCCGCCAGTTCCGCGACATCAAGGGCATCATGGACGGCAGCGGCAAGCCGGAGTACGACAAGGCGGTCGACATGCTGACCGCCTCGGCGATCCGCGAAATGATCCTGCCGTCGCTGCTGCCGGTGGTGGTGCCGATCGTGGTCGGCATGCTGCTCGGCCCGGCCGCGTTGGGCGGCATGCTGATGGGGACCATCGTCACCGGCCTGTTCGTGGCGATTTCCATGACCACCGGCGGCGGCGCCTGGGACAACGCCAAGAAGTACATCGAGGACGGCAATTTCGGCGGCAAGGGCTCGGACGCGCACAAGGCCGCCGTCACCGGCGACACCGTCGGCGACCCGTACAAGGACACCGCCGGCCCGGCCGTCAATCCGTTGATCAAGATCATCAACATCGTCGCGCTGCTGCTGGTGCCGCTGCTGCCGGCCACCGGCTGGCTGGCCGTGTCGGCGCCGGCCGCGCCGGTGGCGCTGCACGCGCCGGCGCCGGTGCAGATGGCGCCGGCCGTCCCGGTCGTCACGGTGGCGGAGGAAAAATAAGCCGCCGATGGACGACCTGGTTCGTCAGCCTACTGGAAAATGCCGGCTAGCCAAGCGGCATTTTCCGCAGGTACGAAATGGATTACTCGTCTGATATGATGCACGCTGTTTTCAAGATGATGAATTGCAATTTCTTCTTGTTACCGCCCACATGGGGTGACGCAGTCTGACCGCCGGCCGAGTCGGGCGCGTTGCGCGCCTCTCTTCCAGGACTGCAGCATGGTTAAATCTTTTGAGGGGGCTCGTGGCTTCGCGGCGCTGATCGTCGCGCTGTTTCACTTCAAGCTCATCGTCACCGGCCCGTTCACCGCCGTCGTCACCGGCTGGTCGCTGGTGCGCAATGGCTATTTGATGGTCGACCTGTTTTTCGTGCTGAGCGGCTTCCTGATGGCGGCGAACTACGCGCAGCGCCTGGAGAGCAAGCAGGCTTTCCGGCCCTTCCTGCTGCGCCGTCTCGGCCGGCTGTTCCCGCTGCTGGTGTTTGCCACCGTGCTGTACGTGCTGGTGCAGAACGCCGACCACTTCATCCGCAACCAGATCGTCGCGCTGGACCTCGCCAAACTCGCCAGCGGCACCGCCCACCTGCCGTATGTGCTGCCGACACTGGCCGAGATCCTGGCGACGTTGACCATGACGCACAGCCTGGGCCTGTTCGACAAGCTGATCCTGAACTTTGCCAGCTGGAGCATCAGCGTCGAGTTCTACACCTACATCCTGTTCGCCGCGGTTTGTTTCATGCTGCGCGGCCGCGCGCGCCTGTTCGCCTTCGGCTTGCTGGCGCTGGCGGCATCGGTCTTGATCGCCTGGCTGGCCATCGTCCCGCGCGACTGCCGCGTGCAACTGCATTGTCTCGACATCACCTACGATTTCGGCTTCTTCCGCAGCGTCGCCGCCTTCTTCCTGGGCGCCCTGGCCAGCTCGCTGAGCAAGCATTGGCGGTGCAGTGCCAACCTGGGGCAGGCCGGCGCGTTGTCGCTGTTGCTGCTGCTGTTCCTGTTGGTCGACCGCTTCCCCTTGTTGGATTTCCTCTGTCCGCCGCTGTTTGTGCTGCTGGTGCTGTCGATTCGCCAGGACGAGGGGATGCTGGCGCCGCTGTTGGGCAGCCAGCCATTCCAGACGCTTGGGCGCAACTCCTATTCCATCTACATGATGCACCCGCCGATGCTGTGGGTGGTGTGGCCCGGACTGAAAGCGGCGCAGGGGCATTTGTGGCTGGAACTGGCCCTGCTGCTGGCGTATATCGTGCTGGTGTTGCTGGTGTCGGGCTGGACCTACCAATACATCGAGGATCCGGCGCGCAAATGGATCAACGGTCTGGCCTCGGCCAAGTCGGACAAGTTGTCGCCCCGGGTCCGGCCGGTTTGACGAAAAGGCCGTCCCGTCGCCTGCCGGGGCGTGTGTTCAGCATTGGTATCTAGCCCTTGGCTTGCGGGCGCCGGCTGTCCATAATGAGGACAGCGAGCAACGCGGTTCGCCCTGCGAGGTGCCATCATGAAACAGCGGAAAATTGCATTGATCGCGGCCGTGCTGCTCGGCCTGCTTGCCGGCGGCCATGGCCGCGCCGGCGCGCCGGACGGCGAGGGCGCCGCGCCGGTCCCGGCCGAGGCGCAAGCCTACGCCGGCCTGCCGTTCTGCACCCTGAGCGCCGATGGCAAGCACCTGGCGCGGCAACCCTGCCGCACCGCGCCGGCGCAACGGCCCATGCCGCGCCGGCCGGTGACGCAGATCATCGAGCCGATGCCGTCCCGCGCCGCGCCGCCGCGCTTGGCGCCGCCGTCGTTGCCGCCGTCCGCGCCGTTGCGGACGCCGAGCCCGCCCCAGCCGCTGGGCAACTGCGGCGTCGGCGGCTGCTACGACGCCGGCGGCGTCTGGCAGGGCAACGGTGTCGGCAACACCAGCGTCGTGCCGAACGGCAAACTGTGCCAGCGCAACGGCATCTGGTTGCAGTGTTTTTGAGTTTTGTCCGCCAGCGGCTACAAAACCACCCAATGGCACAGAGCCGGGGTCAGACCCCCGCGGGGTCTGACCCCAGATTGGCGCCTGTGGGTGGTTTTGACTTCGCGGCGGGCGGGATACACCGTTTCCTGCTCATCGGCGAACAAGTTTTTTGCTGTGGCGCGCGGAAATTCGCTACAATTGCCAGCGACTTGACGTTTACGTAAACGTTACATGCCAGGTTTCCGCGCCGTCTTCAGGCCGCGCCTGGCGTTCCGGTCGGCCAAGGTCCGTGCAGAGACCGCGCCCTTCCATCTATTTTCGAATTGAGGACAGACATGCAGATTCAGAACAATGTATTCATCATCACCGGCGGCGCCTCGGGCTTGGGCGCGGCCACCGCGCGCATGCTCGTCGAGGCCGGCGGCAAGGTCGTGCTGGCCGACGTGCAGGTCGAGGCCGGCGAGCAGCTGGCGGCCGAACTGAAGTGCGTGTTCGTCAAATGCGACGTCAGCTCCGAGGCGGACGGCCTGGCCGTCGTCGCGGCGGCGCTGGCGCAGGGCACCCTGCGCGGCCTGGTCAACTGCGCCGGCGTGGCGCCGGCCGTCAAGACCGTCGGCAAGGACGGCCCGCACCCGCTCGACGTGTTCCAGCGCACCGTCAACATCAACCTGGTGGGCACCTTCAACATGGCCCGCCTGGCGGCCGACGCGATGGGCAAGACCGAGGCGGCCGAGCACGGCGAGCGCGGCATCATCATCAACACCGCCTCGGTGGCGGCCTACGACGGCCAGATCGGCCAGGCGGCCTATGCCGCTTCGAAGGCGGCCGTGGTCGGCCTGACCCTGCCGATGGCGCGCGACCTGTCGCGCAGCGGCATCCGCGTGATGACCATCGCGCCGGGCATCTTCGAAACGCCGATGCTGATGGGCATGCCGACCGAGGTGCAGGACGCGCTGGGCAAGATGGTGCCGTTCCCGCCGCGTCTGGGCAAGCCGTCCGAGTACGCGCAACTGGCCCGCGCCATCATCGAGAACGTCATGCTGAACGGCGAGACCATCCGTCTGGACGGCGCCATCCGCATGCAACCCAAATAAGGTGTAAATGGTTTTTGGTGTAGGATGCCAGAGTCATCGGCGCGCGGCCCAGGTCGCGCGTTTTTCTTTTGGGGCTGCAAGGCGCCGGGGACGCTGGCGTAACCCAGGGGCGTGGAGCCGGGGTCGGACCCGCCGGGTCCGACCCCAGTTTGCGCCCCTGGGTTTTGTCGGCATTCCCCTGGACCTTGAGGACCCCTTTTATCGGGAGACTTCATGCTGCAACTGAAACGCCGCGCGCTCGCCGCCGCGCTGCTGGCCCTGTCCGGCGCGGCCTTGTTCGCCACGCCCGTCCTGGCCCAGGAGGCGCCGCAGCGCGCCCCCGAGATCGCCACCGGCTACGCCGAAAAGGCCGGCTGGTCGGCGCGGAAGTACATGGTGGCGGCGGCCAATCCGCTGGCGGCCGACGCCGGCTATCAAATGCTCAAGCGCGGCGGCGGCGCGGTCGACGCGGCCATCGCCACCCAACTGGTGCTGACCCTGGTCGAGCCGCAATCGTCGGGCATCGGCGGCGGCGCCTTCCTGCTGTACGCCGACGCCAAACAGATCCAGGCCTTCGACGGCCGCGAGACGGCGCCGGCCAGCGCCGACGAGCACCTGTTCCAGGACGCCGACGGCAAGCCGGTCTCGCGCGAGGCCGGCGTCATCGGCGGCCGCTCGGTCGGCGCGCCCGGCGTGCTGCGCATGCTGGAGCTGGCGCACCGCCAGCACGGCCGGCTGCCGTGGGCGACCTTGTTCGGCCCGGCCATCAAGCTGGCCGAGGGCGGTTTCGCCGTCAGCCCGCGCCTGTACGCGCTGCTGTCGTGGGACAAATACCTGGTGCGCGACCCGGTCGCCGCCGCCTATTTTTTTGATGCCGACAAGCGGCCCTGGCCGGTCGGCCATGTGCTGAAAAACCCGGCGCTGGCGCAGACCCTGCACGAGATCGCCAAGGGCGGCGCCGACGCCTTCTACACCGGCCGCATCGCCCGCGACATCGTCGCCAAGGTGGCCGGCCACGCCAGCAATCCCGGCAAGCTGAGCCTGGCCGACATCGCCGGCTACCAGGCCAAGGTGCGCGCGCCGATCTGCAGCGACTACAAGGCCTGGACCGTGTGCGGCATGCCGCCGCCGTCGTCGGGCGGCATCGCCATCGCGCAGATGCTGGGCATCCTGGAGAACAAGAACCTGGCCGCCTATCCGCCGGTGAAGGGCAGTTACGGCGCCGAGGCGATCCACCTGTTCAGCGAGGCCGGCCGGCTGGCCTACGCCGACCGCAACCGCTACGTCGCCGACACCGACTTCGTGCCGCTGCCGGGACGCGGCGTCGAGGCCCTGCTCGACAAGGGCTACCTGGCGCAGCGCGCCGGGTTGATCGGCGAGCGCTCGATGGGCCGCGCCAAGTACGGCACGCCGCCCGGCATGACGGTGGCCTGGGGCGCCGACAGCGAGACGGCGCGGCCGGCCACCTCGCACCTGGTGGCGGTCGACGCCTTCGGCGGTTCGCTGTCGATGACCACCTCGGTGGAGGACGCCTTCGGCTCGCGCCAGATGGTCGACGGCTTCATGCTCAACAACCAGCTGACCGACTTCTCCTTCGACTCGGCCGACGCCGACGGCCCGATCGCCAACCGGGTCCAGGCCGGCAAGCGGCCGCGCAGCGCCATGGCGCCGACCTTGGTGTTCGACAAGGGCACGCGCAAGCTGGTGCTGGCCACCGGCTCGCCGGGCGGTTCGGCGATCATCAACTATGTCGCCAAGGTGCTGGTCGGGACGATGGACTGGGGCCTCGACGTGCAGCAGGCGATCAGCCTGCCCAACCTGGGCAGCCGCAACGGCCCGACCGAGCTGGAGGCCGGCCGCGTGCCGGCCGAGGTGCTCGCCGCGCTGCGCGCCCGCGGCCACGAGGTGCGCGAGACGGAGCAGAACTCCGGCCTGCAGGGCATCATGCGGCGCAAGACGGACGGCGCCGAGCACTGGTTCGGCGGCGCCGACCCGCGGCGCGAGGGGGCGGTGCGCGGCGACTGACTGTGGTAAGGAGGCTCTAAAGGCGGGGCCGGCCTCCCCAAACGGCGCAGACCCTGCTAATCTTGTCGCATGGGAATTCAAAAGAAAACAGGCCTGATCCTCACCGGCGGCGGCGCCCGCGCCGCCTACCAGGTGGGGGTGTTGCAGGCCATCTCGGAGATCTTGTGGGAAGCCGGCTGGCCGCCGGCGCGCAACCCCTTCGACATCATCTGCGGCACCTCGGCCGGCGCCATCAACGCCACCGCGCTGGCCTGCCGCGCCGACAATTTCGGCGAGGGCGTGCAGAAGCTGCTCGACGTCTGGCAGCACATCACCGTCGAGCAGGTCTACCGCGCCGACTCGCTCGGCGTGATCCGCTCCGGCGCGCGCTGGCTGTCGCTGCTGTCGTTCGGCTGGCTGCTGCGCAAATGGCGCGCCGCGCCGCCCCAGTCGCTGCTCGACAACACGCCGCTGGCCAGCCTGCTGCACCGCATGCTCGACCTGCCGCGGCTCGACACCGCCTTGTCCGAGGGCCTGCTGCACGCGCTGGCGGTGACCGCCTCGTCCTACACCGGCGGCCAGCACATCACCTTCTACCAGACCGCCGCCGAGATCGCGCCGTGGGTCCGCATGCAGCGCGTCGCGCTGCAGGACCAGATCGGCATCGAGCATTTGCTGGCCTCGTCGGCGATCCCCTTCATCTTCCCGGCCACGCCGCTGTACCTGGGCGGCCACCGCGAATACTGCGGCGACGGCTCGATGCGCCAGCTGGCGCCGATCTCGCCGGCCATCCACCTGGGCGCCAGCAAGGTGCTCGTCGTCGGCGCCGGCCGCCTGACCGAGCCGGCGCGCGACGCCAGCGAGTCGGCGCGCTACCCGAGCCTGGCGCAGATCGCCGGCCACGCCATGTCCTCGATCTTCCTCGACAGCCTGGCGGTCGACATCGAGCGGCTCGAACGGATCAACCGCACCTTGTCGATGCTGCCGCCGGAGCTGCTCGAGAACACGCCGCTCAAGCCGGTCGAGCTGCTGGTGATCGCGCCGTCCGAGCGGCTCGACGACATCGCCAGCCGCCACATCGCCAGCCTGCCGCCGCCGATCCGCACCATGTTGTCGGGCATCGGCGCGACCGAAACGCGCGGCTCGGCGCTGGCCTCCTACCTGTTGTTCGAATCGTCGTATACTTGCGAGTTGATCCGTCTCGGCCAGCGCGACACCCAGGCCCGCAAGGCCGACGTGCTGGCCTTCTTCGGTTCGTGAGCATGCCGCGCAACGGCAACCCACAGGCGTGGGGGGGGGGGGGGGGGGGGGGGGNNNATCTGCGGACCCGGCGCGCCAAGGCGGGGAGTCCGACCCCGGCTCCACGCCTTTGGGTGGTTTTGGAGCCAACGGCGCCCAAACCTGGCCGCCCCCTCAAGGTTTAAATTATCGTGAACGAGTCACCCTAGTGCAGTCATTCAGACGTCTCTGTTGCCATTTGCTGATGCCGGCCCTGCTGCTGTGGGGCCTCGGCACGGTCGCGGCGTGGGCGGTGGCGCCGCCGCGCACCTTGCGCTTCGAGCAGCTCGGCGTCGAGCACGGCCTGGCGCAGGAGTCGGTGCTGGCGATCGCCCAGGACAAGCAGGGCTTCATGTGGTTCGGCAGCCAGGCCGGCCTGAGCCGCTTCGACGGCTACCGCGTCACCACCTACAAGAGCGCCGTGTCGGACCCGCGCAGCCTGGGCGACAACTGGGTGCGCGTGCTGCACCTGGACGGCGCCGGCCGGCTGTGGGTGGGCACCGACGGCGGCCTCGACCTGTTCGACCCGCGCAGCCAGAGCTTCAACCACTTCCTGCCGCGCGAGTCGGCCAAGCGCGGCAACGGCAACCGGCATATCCGCGCCATCCTCGACGACGGCCTGGGCGGCCTGTGGCTGGCCAGCGGCGACGGCCTGCACCACTTCGACCCGGCCAGCGCGCGCTTCACCAGCTGGCACCACGATCCGGCCGACGCCGGCAGCCTGGTCGACGACCAGGTGCTGGCGCTGGCGCGCGACGCCGCCGGCCGCCTGTGGGTCGGCACCGCCACCGGCCTGGACATGCTGGCGCCGGGCGCGGCGCGCTTCCAGCACTTCCGCGTCGACAGCCGGCCCGACTCCAGGTTCAACTCGATCGCCGCGCTGCAGGTCGACAGCGCGCAAACGCTGTGGGTCGGCACCATGGCCGGCCTGGAGCAGTGGAATCTGCTCGGCGCCGAGCCGCAGCGGCGCCGCCTGGGCGAGGCCGAGGGCCTGGCGCCGGGCGCCATCACCGCGCTGTACCAGGACGGCGAGGGCCACTTCTGGGTCGGCAGCAACGCCGACGGGCTGTATCGCTGGCTGCCGGCGGAGAACCGCCTGGTGCCGTATCGCCACCAGTTCAGCGACCGCCACAGCGTGGCCGACAACCAGATCTCGGCGCTGTTCCGCGACCGCGTCGGCACCTTCTGGGTCGGCACCTGGAACAACGGCGTCAGCCGGGTCGACCTGGGCAGCGGCGGCTTCGCCCGCGTGGTGCGCCAGGCCGACCAGCTGCGCACGCTGTCGGACAACAAGGTGCGCGCCATCGTGCCGGACGGGCGCGGCTGGCTGTGGCTGGGCACCAGCAGCGGCTTGAACCACTTCGATCCGCTCAGCGGCGAGGGCCGGCTGTACCGCCACGAGCCGGGCCGCCCGGGCGGCCTGTCCGACGACCTGGTCAACGCGCTGTGGCGCGACCCGGCCGGCAATCTGTGGATCGGCGGGCGCAGCGGCATCAACCGGCTCGACGCCGCCAGCGGCCAGTTCAGCAACGTCAGCTTCGCCCGCGGCGACCCGGGCAGCGACACCATCCGCAACATCGTCGGCGACCGCGGCGGCGTGCTGTGGGTGGCCTCGCGCGGCGGCCTGCACCGCTACGACCCGCGCACGCGGCAGACGCAGAGCTACCGCCACGACCCGGCCGACAGCAACAGCCTGGCCGACAACGTGGTGCGGCCGATCCTGGAGGACCGCCGTGGCCAGCTGTGGGTGGGCACCTTCAACGGCCTCGATCTGCTGGACCGCAAGAGCGGCCGCTTCCGCCACTTCCGCCGCGACCCGAAGGACCCGTTCAGCCTCAGTCACGACGAGGTGCACTACCTGTACGAGGACGCGCGCGGCGCGATCTGGGTCGGCACGGCGGCCGGCCTGAACAAGATGGAGACGGCGGCCGACGGCAGCGTGCGTTTCCGCCGCTACCTGCGCCGCGACGGCATCGCCGACGACGCCATCGCCTCGATCCTGCCGGACGGCGTCGGCAACCTCTGGCTGAGCACCAACAGCGGCATCTCGCGGCTCAACGTCGAGACCGGCCTGTTCCGCAACTACAACGGCGCCGACGGCACCATCGAGGGCGCCTACTTCGACGGCTCGGCGCTGCGCACGCCGGACGGCACCTTGTATTTCGGCGGCTTCAACGGCATCACCGCTTTCGCCCCGCAGGAGGTGCGCGAGAACAGTGTGGCGCCGACCGTGGCGATCACCGATCTCCAGATCTTCAACAAGTCGGTGCGCGCCGGCCAGGGCGAGCACGGTGCCGTGCTGCAGGCCGCCATCGAGCACACCAGCGCCCTGACCCTGCAGGAGAACGACTCGGTGTTCTCGCTCGAATTCGCCGCGCTGCACTACGCCGCGCCGCAGCGCAACCGCTTCGCCTACCAGCTGCAGGGCTTCGACGAGGACTGGGTGGTGACCGATTCGACCAAGCGCTTCGCCACCTACACCAACCTCGATCCGGGCCGCTACACCTTCCGCGTCAAGGCGGCCAACAAGGACGGCATCTGGAACGACAACGCCGCCACCCTGGAGATCACCATCCTGCCGCCGTTCTGGAAGACCTGGTGGTTCCGCCTGCTGGTGGCGCTGCTGCTGCTGGGCGCCGGCTACGCCGCCTACCAGGCGCGCATGCGCGGCATGCGCCGGCAAAAGAGCCTGCTGGAGCAGCAGGTCGGCCTGCGCACCGCCGAGGTGGAGCAGAAGAACCAGCTGCTGCAGCAGCAGAAGGGCGAGCTGGAACAGCGCCGCCTGGAGGCGGAGAGCCAGCGCGCCGAGGCCGAGCAGCGCCGCATGGACGCCGAGCGGCAGAAGCAGGAGGTCGAGCGGCAGAAGGAGAACGTCGAGCAGGCCCACCGCAACATCTCGGTGCTCAGCGAATTGGGCCGCGAGATGAACGCCACGCTGGACATGGAGACGGCGATGGGCACGCTGTACCGCCACGTCCACCACCTGATGGACGCGCAGATGTTCGGCATCGGCTTCCTGCGCGAGGAGCGGGGCGTCATCGAGTTCCCCTTCGCGCTGGAGGGCGGCGTGCGCGCGCCGGCCTACAGCCGCGACCTGGACCAGCCGAACCAGCTGGCCGTCTGGTGCCTGCGCAACCGGCGCGAAGTGTTCATCAACGACTTCTACGCCGAGTACGCCGACTACATCGGCGAGCAGGGCCTGGATCTGCTGACCCGCACGGCGCTGGAGAACGGCGCCATGCCGGAGATCCCGCTGGCCATGCTGTACACGCCGCTGCTGGCCAACGACAAGGTGATCGGCGTGCTGTGCGTGCAGAGCACGCAGCGCAACGCCTACCAGCGCGTGCACATGGACATGCTGCAGACGCTGGCGGCGCACGCCGCCGCCGGCCTGGAGAACGCGCGCGCCTACCAGCAGTTGGAGGACGCCTTGCAGGCGCTGCGCCGCACCCAGGAACAGCTGCTGGCGCAGGAGCGCCAGGTGCGGCTGAACACCGAGGAGCTGGCGCGCGCCAACCGCGCGTTGCAGGAGAACGACGAGCGGCTGCGCCTGGCCAAGCAGAAGGCGGAGGACGCGACGCGGCAGAAGTCCGAGTTCCTGGCCAACATGAGCCACGAGATGCGCACCCCGCTGGCCGGCGTGATCGGCATGCTCGGCTTCGCCCTGCGCGACGGCCAGCTGCAGGACAGCACGCGCGAGCAGATCCTGCGCGGCCAGGCCAACGCCCAGTCGCTGCTGGCCATCATCAACGACCTGCTCGACTTCTCGAAGATCGAGGCCGGCAAGCTTAGCATCGAAAATATCGACTTCGCCCTGTCGACGACGGTGGAGAACGTGGTCAGCCTGTTCGAGGAGCAGGCCGCCGCCCACAGCGTCGAGTTCGACCTGGCGTTCGGCGAGGGTCTGCCGCAGTTCGTCGTCGGCGACCCGACCCGGCTGCGCCAGGTGCTGGTCAACCTGGTCGGCAACGCCTTCAAATTCACCCAGCGCGGCGCGGTGCAGATGCGGGTCGAGCGCATGCCCGACGCGCCGTCGGCGCCGGCCGGGCACAACCTGATCCGCTTCACGGTCGAGGACTCCGGCATCGGCATCGAGGCCGACGCCATGCCGCGCCTGTTCCAGAAGTTCGAGCAGGCCGACAGCACCACCACGCGGCGCTACGGCGGCACCGGGTTGGGGCTGGCGATCTGCCGCCAGCTGGTCGAGCTGATGGGCGGCGCCATCAGCGTGGTCAGCACGCCCGGCGTGGGCAGCGTGTTCGCCTTCGAGCTGCCGCTGGCCGACGGCGTGGCGCCGCCGCTGGTGCCGCACGTGCCGCGCGAGCCGCACAGCCACCAGCTGCGCATCCTGTGCGCCGAGGACTTCCCGACCAACCAGATCATCATCCGCATGATGTTGGAGGACCTGGGCCACAAGGTCGACATCGCCGCCAACGGCGCGCTGGCGGTCAAGGCCTGCGCCATGACGCGCTACGATTTGATCCTGATGGACGGCCGCATGCCGGAGATGGACGGCGCCAGCGCCACCCGCCTGATCCGCTCGGGCGGCAGCGAGGAGGCGCCGGTGCGCGACCAGGAGCTGATGATCATCGCGCTGACCGCCAACGCCAGCGAGGAGGACCGCAGCCGCTACCTGGGCTCGGGCATGGACGACTTCCTGACCAAGCCGATCGACGAGGCGGCGCTGCACTTCCAGCTGAGCCGGGCGATCGAGCGCCAGTTGCAGCGCGGCGTGGCGCTGCCGCGCATGGCGCCGCGCCTGGTGGCGCCCGACATGCCCAGCGTGTCCGAGCTGGACGCGATGTTCGGCGTGACGGCCGAGCCGGAGCCGGAGCCTGGCAAGGGGCACTACAGCGGCAGCGGCGCCGGCCTGCGCGCGCGGCTGCGCGCCGCCTTCAACGCCGACGTGCCGGCCCGCTTGGCGGAGCTGGACCGCGCCCTGGCCGATCAGGACGGCGACGGCGCGGCGCGTCTGCTGCATGGCATCAAGGGCAGCGCGGCCTACTTGGAGGAGCAGGAATTACAAACCTTGTGCGCCGAACTAGAACGCGCCGCCGACGCCGCCGACTGGCCGCGCGTGGTGGCCGGCCTAGTGCCGCTGCGCGGCCTGCTGGGCCATCCGCTGCCGGCCTGAGTGCCGGCCCGAGTGTCGGTTCACGCTTCGCTCTGCGTCGATGGCGGCGACGCGACGACGCGGCGGCGCCCTGTTCGGCGCCGTCGTTTGTCTGTAAGATTGGCGCGAATGCCATATTGATAGCCTTGCCTGGTGAGGCGGGAAGCCGCGCAGCATGGTGCTTGCGGTACTGGAGAGATGAATGAAAGTACTGGTGGTCGATGATGATGTGGTGTCGCGCATGGTGCTGATGCACCTGGTCGACAGCTGCGGCAGTTTCGAAATCGTCGAAGCGGAGGACGGCGCCGACGCCTGGCGTCAGCTGGAAGAGGGACTGAGTCCGGCGATCTGCTTCTGCGACCTGCGCATGCCGCACCTGTCCGGCATGGAGCTGTTGCAGCGGGTGCGGGCCGAACCGGCATTCGACGTCATGCCCTTCGTGCTGGTCACCTCGGCCAACGACGACGATACCGTGCAAATGGCCAGCAAGGCTGGCGCCGCCGGCTTCATCGTCAAGCCTTTCCAGGCTGAGCAGGTGCGCCAGCATCTGGACGGTTTGCTCAAACCGGGCGAAGACGGCGCGCAGCAGCGGCCGCGCGGGCATGGGCATGGGCAAGAGCGCGGACAGGAAGGCGGACAGGAGCCGGCCGTGGCGCACGAGGCCGAGGCGCCGGCGGCGACGCTGCAACGCCTGGGCATCAACCACGAGCGTCTGCTGGCCTATCTGAGCGGCTTCCACAAGCAGTTGGACGCCGCCGGCGGCGACATCGCCGCGTTGCTGGCGCGCGGCGAGCAGCGCGAGGCCCTGGTCCGCCTGGAGCGGCTGCGCACCGGCTGCGCCACCCTGGGCTTGGGTGGCGCCGCCGCCGCGCTGGCCGACCTGGCGGCGACGGGCGCCAACGCCGCGTTGAACAGCGCCGCCGTGCAGGCCGCGCTGGCCGGCGTGGTGCGCGCCGTGCTGCGGCAATCCGGCCTGGTGCGCCAGACCGGCGCCGCCTAATCGCCGCTCCGCCGTCCGCCAGCCGCCGGAATGAACCAACCGGCGGCTACCAAACCACCCTGCGGCGTAAAGCCGGGGGGGGGGGCCC
>NZ_JAEMNU010000003.1:78599-78898 GCF_016461825.1 Rugamonas violacea
CCGACCCCAGGTTTGGCTTTGGGGTTGTCGCCGCCGCTGGCGGCCAGATTGCGCTTGAAGTCGAGATAGTTTAGGTTTAAAGTATCTGCTCGCAGGCTGATCCGATACTCCTATCCCACCTCAGGCCGACCATGACCAACCCGACCGACAGCAGTGCCAGTGCCTACATCGACCACTTCGCGCGCGACCATCTGCCGCCGCCCGAGCAGTGGCCGGAGCTGTGCTTCGACCTGCCGCAACTGCAGTATCCGGCACGGCTGAACTGCGTCGCCGAACTGTTGGACGCGGCCGTGGGGGGG
>NZ_JAEMNU010000003.1:78903-110953 GCF_016461825.1 Rugamonas violacea
GGCGCGCGTCCGGCGATCCGCAGCGATACGCAGAGCTGGACCTACGCCGAGCTGCAGCGCCAGGTCGACCGCATCGCCCACGTGCTGCGCGGCCCCATGGGACTGGTGCCGGGCAACCGCGTGCTGCTACGCGGCGCCAACACTCCGCTGATGGCCGCCTGCGTGCTGGCGGTGTTCAAGGCCGGCTGCGTCGCCGTGCCGACCATGCCGCTGCTGCGCGCGCGCGAGCTGGGCGCCATCCTCGCCAAGGCCGAGGTCAACGCGGCGCTGTGTGCCGACGGCCTGCGCGCCGAACTCGACGCCGCGCCGGGCCTGCCGGCCAAGGTGCTGTACTTCGGCTGTGAGGCGGGCGAGGGCGGCGCCGCCGGAGCCGCCCATGCCGCCAACTCGCTGGAGGCCCGCATGGCCGAGCAGCCGGCGCAGTTCGAGGCGGTCGACACGGCGGCCGACGACATTTGCCTGATCAGCTTCACCTCGGGCACCACCGGCGTCCCCAAGGGCACCATGCACTTCCACCGCGACATCCTGGCGATCTGCGACTGCTTCCCGCGCGAGGTGCTGCGCTCGCGCGCCGACGACGTTTTCATCGGCACGCCGCCGCTGGCCTTCACCTTCGGCCTGGGCGGCCTGCTGCTGTTCCCGCTGCGGGTCGGCGCCAGCGCCGTGCTGCTGGAGAAGCTGACGCCGGAGTCGCTGCTGCAGGCGGTCGAACGGCACGGCGCCACCGTCTGCTTCACCGCGCCGACCTTCTACCGGCAGATGGCGCCGTTGGCCGCCAAGTACGATTTATCCAGCCTGCGGCAGAGCGTGTCGGCCGGCGAGGCGCTGCCGCTGGCCACGCGCGAGAGCTGGCAGCAGGCCAGCGGCCTGGCGATGATCGACGGCATAGGCGCCACCGAGCTGCTGCACATCTTCATTGCGGCGGCCGACCAGCAGATCCGCCCCGGCGCCACCGGCAAGCCGGTGCCCGGCTACCGGGCCTGCGTGCTGGACCGCGACGGCCAACCGGTCGGCCCCGGCGTGATCGGCCGGCTGGCGGTGAAGGGGCCGACCGGCTGCCGCTACCTGGCCGACGAGCGCCAGCGCGAGTATGTGCTGAACGGCTGGAACCTGACCGGCGACGCCTACGAGATGGATGCCGACGGCTACTTCTACTACCGCTCGCGCACCGACGACATGATCATCTCGGCCGGCTACAACATCGCCGGGCCGGAGGTGGAGGACGCCCTGCTGCGCCATCCGGCGGTGGCCGAATGCGGCGTGGTCGGCCGCGCCGACGAGGAGCGCGGCCAGATCGTCGAGGCGCATGTGGTGCTCAAGCCCGGCCACCAGGCGAGCGCGCGGCTGGCGGCCGAGCTGCAGGAGTTCGTCAAGGGGCAGATCGCGCCCTACAAATATCCGCGCGCGGTGCGCTTTTTGAGCACCTTGCCGCGCACCGAGACGGGCAAGCTGCAACGCTTCAAGCTGCGCGACGCGGCCACCACTTCGTGAAGAATGCCATGAATATTGTTTGCATAGGCGGCGGTCCGGCCGGCCTGTATTTCAGCCTGTTGATGAAGCTGCAGAACCCGGCCCACCGCATCACCGTGGTCGAGCGCAACCGCCCCTACGACACCTTCGGCTGGGGCGTGGTGTTCTCCGACCAGACCTTGGGCAACCTGATGAACGCCGACGAGGAGACCGCGCGCGCGATCCTGCAATCGTTCAACCACTGGGACGACATCGACATCCATTTCAAGGATGCCAAGGTCAGTTCGGGCGGCCATGGCTTTTGCGGCATCGGCCGCAAGCGCCTGCTCAACATCCTGCAGCAGCGCTGCGAGCAGCTGGGCGTGGAGCTGGTGTTCGAGACCGACGTCGTCGACGACCAGGAATTGGCGGCCAGGTACGGCGCCGACCTGGTGATCGCCTCGGACGGCTTGAACAGCCGCATCCGCGGCCGCTACGCCGCCACCTACGCGCCGCAGATCGAAGCGCGCCAATGCCGCTTCGTCTGGCTGGGCACCAAGAAAAAGTTCGACGCCTTCACCTTCGCCTTCAAGCAGACCGCGCACGGCTGGTTCCAGGCCCACATCTACCAGTACGACGGCGACACCTCCACCTTCATCGTCGAGGCGCCGGAGACGGTGTGGCGCGCCGCCGGGCTGGAGGAGATGAGCCAGGAGCAGAGCATCGCCTTCTGCGAGCGCTTGTTCGCCGAGCAGCTGGACGGCCACGCGCTGCTGTCGAACGCCGGCCACCTGCGCGGCTCCAGCGTGTGGATCAAGTTCCCGCGCATCGTCTGTGCGCAGTGGGTGCACTGGAACGGCGCCACGCCGGTGGTGTTGATGGGCGACGCCGCCCACTCGGCGCATTACTCGATCGGTTCCGGCACCAAGCTGGCGCTGGAGGACGCCATCGAGCTGGCGCGCTGCTTCGCTGCGCATGAGGAGACGGCGGCGGCGCTGGCCGCCTACCAGTCGGTGCGCGCGGTCGAGGTGTTGAAGATCCAGAGCGCGGCGCGCAATTCGATGGAGTGGTTCGAGAACGTGCAGCGCTACAGCACGATGCAGGCGCCGCAGTTCGCCTACTCGATGCTGACGCGCAGCCAGCGCCTGTCGCACGAGAACCTGCGCCTGCGCGACGCCGCCTACGTGGCCGGCTTCGAAAGCTGGTTCGCCGAACGCGCCTTCGCCCAGGCCGGCGTGGCGCCGCCGGCGAACCTGGCGATCCCGCCGATGTTCACGCCGTTCAAGGTGCGCGGGCTGACCTTGAAGAACCGCATCCTGGTCTCGCCGATGGCGCAGTACAGCGCCGTCGACGGTATCGTTGGAGACTACCACCTGGCGCATTTGGGCGCGCGGGCGCTGGGCGGCGCCGCGCTGGTGTTCGCCGAGATGACTTGCGTTTCGGCCGAGGCGCGCATCACGCCGGCCTGTCCGGGCATGTACACGGCGGCCCACACGGCGGCGTGGCGGCGCATCGTCGACTTCGTCCATGCGAGTAGCGATGCCAAGATCGCGCTGCAACTGGGCCACGCCGGCGCCAAGGGTTCGACCCACGCCATGTGGGACGGCATCGACCAGCCGCTCGACGAGGGCAACTGGCCGCTGTGGTCGGCCTCGCCGCAGCAGTACTTGGCCGGCGTCTCGCAAACGGCGCGCGAAATGGGCGAGGCCGAGATGGCGCGGGTGGCGGCCGACTTCGTGCGCGCCACCCTGGCCGCCGACGCGGCCGGCTTCGACTGGCTGGAGCTGCACTGCGCGCACGGCTATCTGCTGTCGTCCTTCATCTCGCCGTTGACCAACCAGCGCGGCGACGACTACGGCGGCAGCCTGGAAAACCGCTGCCGCTTTCCGCTGCGCGTGTTCGCCGCGATGCGCGCGGCCTGGCCGCAGCACAAGCCGATGAGCGTGCGCATTTCGGCGCACGACTGGGTCGAGGGCGGCATCACGCCGGACGACGCGGTGGCCATCGCGCGCCTGTTCAAGGCGGCCGGCGCCGATTTGATCGACTGCTCGTCCGGCCAGGTCAGCAAGCGCGAAAAACCCATTTACGGCCGCATGTTCCAGGCCCCGTTCGCCGATCGCGTGCGCAACGAGGCGGACATCGCCACCATCGCCGTCGGCTCGATCTTCGAGGCCGACCACGCCAACGGCATCATCGCCGCCGGCCGCGCCGACCTGTGCGCGGTGGGCCGGCCGCACCTGGCCAATCCGGCCTGGACTCTGGCCGAGGCGGCCCGCATCGGCTACCGCGCGGTCGGTTGGCCGAAGCAATATCAGCCGGGCAAGCAGCAACTGGAGCGCAATCTGGAACGCGAGCGCCAACTGGCGGCGGCCAGTGGCGGCCTCAGTGCGCAGCAGGTGGCGGCCAAGTTATTGGAGGGTTGAGGACATGACGACATTGGCAACTACGCCGGCCAACACCCCGGCCAACACCCTGGCCGGCAAGCACGCGCTGGTGACGGGTGGCGCGCGCGGCATCGGCGCCGCCTGCGCGCGCGCCTTGCTGCTGCGCGGCGTGCGCGTCACCTTGGCCGGTCGCGACGTGGCCGCGCTGTTGCAGGCGCAGCGCGAAATGAGCGCGCTCGGCGAGGTCGGCGTCGAGGCGCTCGACGTGGCCGACGAGGCGGCGGTGCAGGGCGCCTTCGCCCGCGCGGCCGAGCGTTTCGGCCGTATCGACATCCTGATCAACAACGCCGGCCAGGCCGAACCGGCGACCTTCCTGAAGACCGACGCGGCGCTGTGGCAGCGCATGCTGGCGGTGAACTTGAGCGGCGTGTTCCACTGCACCCAGGCGGCGCTGCCGGCCATGCTGGAGGCGCGCTGGGGCCGCGTCGTCAACATCGCCTCGACGGCCGGGCTGGTCGGCTACCGCTACGTGTCGGCCTATGTCGCCGCCAAGCACGGCGTGGTCGGGTTGACGCGGGCGCTGGCGCTGGAGGTGGCGGCCAAGGGCGTCACCGTCAACGCCGTCTGCCCCGGCTACACCGAAACCGACATCGTGCGCGCGGCGGTGGCCAACATCGTCGCCAAGACCGGCCGCAGCGAGGAGCAGGCGCGCGCCGAACTGGCCGGCGCCAATCCGCAGCAGCGCCTGGTGCAGTGCGAGGAGGTGGCCAACGCGGTGGTCTGGTTGTGCCTGCCCGAGTCGGCGGCGATGAACGGCCAGGCGATCGCCGTGGCCGGCGGCGAAGTCATGTGAGGCATATGAGCATATGAGACAGCCAATGAATCCAATCAGCGCATCTAGCAAGGAACCCGATGTCATTTTCCGATAACACCGAGGGCGTCGGCGCGGGCGAGGCTGGAGAGACGGGCGAGGCCGGCGAACCGGTGCTCGACCTGTCGAGCCGCCTGACCGACGATCACCACCAGTCGCTCAAGCTGTGGCTGCGCATGCTGTCGTGCACCGTCAAGATCGAGAACGAAATCCGCAGCCGGCTGCGCGCCAATTTCGGCATCACGCTGCCGCGCTTCGATTTGATGGCGCAGCTGGAGCGTTACCCGGACGGCCTGCGCATGGGCGAACTGTCCAAGCGCATGATGGTCACCGGCGGCAATATCACCGGCATCACCGACCAGCTGGAGCAGGAGAAGCTGGTGCTGCGCGTGCCCGACCCCAAGGACGGCCGCGCCTACAGCGTCAAGCTGACCGGCGCCGGCCGGCGCGCCTTCGCCACCATGGCGGCGGTGCACGAGGGCTGGGTCGCCGAGCTGCTGCACGACATGTCGGGCGCCGACAAGAGCCAGCTGATCGCGCTGCTGTCGCAAATGAAACGGCACTTGAACGCGCCAGACGACAAACCATAACGAGGACACCACCATGCGATACCTTTCCGGCGAAGCCCAGCAACTGCCCGGCAACCGCGCCAGCCTGGCCGGCTACCGGGCGCGCCACTTCCTCTTCGACGTGGCCGACGGCGTCGCCACGCTGACCCTGAACCGGCCCGAGCGCAAGAACCCCTTGACCTTCGACTCCTACGCCGAGCTGCGCGAGTTGTTCCGCGCGCTGGCCTACGCCGACGACGTCAAGGCCATCGTCATCACCGGCGCCGGCGAAAACTTCTGCTCCGGCGGCGACGTGCACGAGATCATCGGTCCGCTGACCAAGCTGGACATGCCCGGCCTGCTGGCCTTCGCGCGCATGACCGGCGACGTGGTCAAGGCCATGCGCGCCTGCCCGCAACCGGTGGTGGCGGCGATCGACGGCATTTGCGTCGGCGCCGGCGCCATGCTGGCGCTGGCCGCCGACATGCGCCTCGGCACGGCGCGCAGCAAGACCGCCTACCTGTTCACCCGGGTCGGCCTGGCCGGCTGCGACATGGGCGCCTGCGCGCTGCTGCCACGTTTGATCGGCCAGGGCAGGGCGTCCGAATTGCTCTACACCGGCCGTTCGATGGGCGGCGCGGAGGGCGAGCGCTGGGGCTTTTTCAACAGCCTGCACGAGCCAGACGCTTTGCTGGCGGCCGCGCGCGCGCTGGCGCGGGGGCTGGCCGACGGCCCCACCTTCGCCCACGGCATGACCAAGAAAATGCTGCAGCAGGAGTGGAACATGGGCGTCGACGAGGCCATCGAGGCGGAGGCGCAGGCGCAGGCCATCTGCATGGCCACCAACGACTTCCACCGCGCCTACCACGCCTTCGTGGCCAAGCAAAAACCGCAATTCGAGGGGGATTGAGATGTCCGACAAATCGTATTTGGAATGGCCGTTCTTCGCGCCGCACCACGCCGCGCTGGAGCGCGAGCTGGACGCCTGGGCCGCCGCTGAGATGCGCGGCGCGCACGGCCATGGCAGCGACGTCGACGCGGCCTGCCGCGCGCTGGTGCGCCAGCTCGGCGCGGCCGGCTGGTTGCGCCACGCCGTCGCCGGCGTCGAGCACGGCGGCGCCGGCGCGGCGATCGACACGCGCGCGATCTGCCTGATCCGCGAGACGCTGGCGCGCCACGCCGGCCTGGCCGATTTCGCCTTCGCCATGCAGGGCCTGGGCTCGGGCGCCATCAGCCTGTTCGGCAGCGCCGACAACCGCGCCCGCTACCTGCCACGGGTGGCGGCCGGCGAGGCCATCGCCGCCTTCGCCCTGTCCGAGCCGCAGGCCGGCTCCGACGTCGCCGCCATGCAGTGCGCCGCCGTGCGCGACGGCGAGCATTATGTGCTCAACGGCGAGAAGACCTGGATTTCCAACGGCGGCATCGCCGACTTCTACGTGGTGTTCGCCCGCAGCGGCGAGGGCGCCGAGCCGGGCCAGACACGCGGCGCGCGCGGCATCTCCGCCTTCATCGTCGACGCCGACACGCCGGGCTTCTCCATCGCCGAACGCATAGCCGTGATCGCGCCGCATCCGCTGGCGCGGCTGCGCTTCACCGACTGCCGCGTGCCGGCCGCGCGCCTGATCGGCGAACCGGGCCAGGGCTTCAAGGTGGCGATGGCCACACTCGACGTGTTCCGCACCTCGGTGGCGGCGGCGGCGCTGGGCTTCGCCCGCCGCGCCTTCGACGAGGCGCTGGCGCACTGCCAGCAGCGGCAAATGTTCGGCCAGCGCCTGGCCGACTTCCAGCTGACCCAGGCCAAGCTGGCGCAGATGGCCACCGGCATCGACGCCGCCGCCTTGCTGACCTACCGCGCCGCCTGGCAGCGCGACCAAGGCGCGCGCGTGACGAAGGAGGCGGCGATGGCCAAGCTGACCGCCACCGAGACGGCGCAGCAGGTGATCGACGCGGCGGTGCAGATCTTCGGCGGCCTGGGCGTGGTCAGCGAGCATCCGGTCGAGCGGCTGTACCGCGAGATCCGCGCGCTGCGCATCTACGAGGGCGCCAGCGAGGTGCAGCAGTTGATCATCGCGCGCGAACTGCTCAACGGCGCGCCGGCGGCGGCGCCGGCAATTTAGGATACTGGAAAGGCAACACCATGGAATTTTTGCAACCCGAGGGCTGGACGCGGCCGCGCGGCTATTCAAACGGCGTGGCGGCCAGCGGCAGGATGGTCTGCGTCAGCGGCATGATCGGTTGGGACGGGCAGGGCGTGTTCCATACCGACGACTTCGCCGGCCAGGTGCGGCAGGCGCTGCTCAATGTGGTGGCGGTGCTGGCCGAGGCCGGCGCGCGGCCGGAACACATCGTGCGCATGACCTGGTACGTGCTCGACAAGCAGGAGTACGTCGCGGCTTACAAGGAGATCGGCATCGCTTACCGCGAGCTGATCGGCGCGCACTATCCCGCCATGACGGCGGTGCAGGTGGCCGGCTTGCTGGAGCCGCGGGCGCGGGTGGAGATTGAGGTGACGGCGGTGCTGCCGTAGCGGCGCCGCGCGCCTGGAGCGACGCCCGAACATACGATGGGGAAACGATTGGCCAAGCAAGTTGCTGAAGACGAGCGGGACGCCCGCCTTCAGCACAGATAGCACCCCGGCGAACTCGACTCAGTCTTCCATTTTGACGCTGCTGATCTGCTCTTGGTAGATCGATTGATCCGTACAGCCAGCGCCTTTCAATTTTGAGATTCGATTTGCGAAACCCGCGACCTGTTCAACGGTCGAGGTGCGCGCATAGCCGTATGTTGGCATCGCGTTCTTTTCTATCCATAGGTTTTAGATGTGGTGAAATTATCAATGGCTTCTAGAGTGAAGGGCCGCTTTGATAGTTTTTTGATGGGGAGGCAGACCGGATCGGTTGACCCTGCCCAAGTGAGAGCAACGCATATTTATTTAGCACAAGAAGTTATCCGATGTACAATGGTCGTAACCAAATATATCGTCAGCGAAAATATGAGCTTTAAGTCCGGCAGTGTTGATCTCTGGCGCGGAGCGACACGCGACTGGAAGAAGTTCCTTTCTGTGGCCTTCGTAGCTTTCAGTGGTCTATTTACTTTGGCTAGCGCCATCGATTTCTTCCTACCCGATGCTGGTGTTAAAGCCCCGATCGCTCTAGGTGTCGTTACCATCGCAAGTATCTTCTATGCATCAAAGACAGTTTGGAAGCCATCTAAGGTAGAAATCCAGATTGCTAATTGCGCAACGTGTATTGAGATTGTGTTTGGAGACTTATTCTCTCAAGGCGGAATTAGAGCTATCGCAGTAAACGAATATTTCGACAGCAAGCTTGGAAAGCCGGTCTCACCTCAGAGCCTCCATGGCTTGCTGATAACTAAATGTTTCGGCGGACATCCTCAGCCGTTTGACGATCAACTGGTTGCCGAGTTAGCTCCATACCCTTCAACTTCCGAAGCGGCTAAGGTCGAAGGGAAGAATGTCAAGTATGAGATTGGCACAACAGCTATGGTCAAATCAAACAACGATCAATACTTACTCTTTGCGCTAACTCGCAATGACCCATTGACATGCAAGGCAAACGCGGACGTTACAATGCTTTGGAATGCGATCAACTCGCTATGGAAACGTGCGCGCAACGAATGCAATGCAATGCCGCTGAATGTTCCGCTTATGGGCAGTGGATTATCCGGACTTGGGCTGCCTACCCGAGACCTTTTGAACCTGATCGTGTTATCTGCGATAACGGAAACCAAGGCCCATGAGATCACGAAACGTATTCGTGTCGTTTTGCATCGAGACCGATTTGACGACCTCGATTTGAGGGATGTGAAAAGTTACTGGAAGGATAAGTGATGGCTTACAGGAACGGCACTTACGTGGCATTTCATGCGAACGGCACAAACATACCGGGGCAGTCTGATATTAAGTACTACCAATTAATGCGTGCTTGGTCTTTCAAGCCAGACGACGAGTTCACACTGGTGAATAGCCACGAAAAGGCTTCGGCAGTACGTGACACCAGCCAAGCTGCCACTTTGCGCCGGTCGCTACACGAGCGGCTTGCAAACTCCAAGAACATGGTGCTAATCATCGGAGGAACTACGAAGAGCGATACCGACTGGGTGCCCTTTGAAATTGAGAACGCTGTGGACAAGTATAAAATTCCAATTATCGCCACTTACGTTGACTATGATAAGCCCATCCGAAATCCTGCCGCTCTTGTGTCCTACTGGCCGGAAGCGTTGAAACGTAGGATTGAAAATGGCACCGCCAATGTCATCCACGTACCATTCAAAAAAACGGTGCTGATGAACGCTATGGGGCAGTTCTCACATAACAATCCTCCACCTGGCAAAGGTTACGGATACTACAGTGACGAAGCGTATAAGAGCTTTGGCATTGAAGGCTAGGTGTTGAACGATTTAATTATAAGTTAAACAAAGCAAGGGGAGGGCATTTTCTGTAAATTGCCCGTGTAATAGCTGGACGTCAGATACTGGTTTTAGTCGAAATAATTTTCTGTGCAGTTTTAAGCATTGGTCGCCGATAGAACCAACCGCAAAGGCTTAAAAATGATAAGTACTGATGTTACTACGCCCATGCCTGACGGTGATGGCATCACGTCTGAGTTGCTCCGGGTTGTCGTGACCAAGTGGCATGACAAAGAGCAAGAAAAAGTGAACCGGTTCCTGGAACAATGGGTTCGGATGATTAAGGATGAGTTGAGGGAAAAGGAAGCTACCATCCTTGAAATAATGGCCCGCCTTGACCTCCACGACGAGAAAATTGCAGAGCGTGTGCAGAGCAAGGAATATCAAAGTCTTATAAGGAAAACTTTTCGGGAGTGGGCCGGTGCCGAAAGCGAAAGCAAGCGCGTCTGGATTCGAAACATTCTTGCGAACGCGGCAGCATCAGCGTTGTCTAGCGATGACGTCATCCGATTGTTCATCGACTGGCTAGGGTTATACTCTGAATTGCACTTTCAGGTTATCGCTAAAATATATGAAGTTGGTGAAAGAGGAATCTCTCGGGGAGGTGTTTGGCATTCGTTAGCCAAGCCTACGGTTCGAGAGGACTCAGCGGATGCCGACCTGTACAAGCTTCTGATACGAGACCTTTCTACAGGAGGTATAATTCGTCAGCATCGCGAAACGGATTATTCTGGCAATTTTATTCCGAAACAGCCAGCTAAGAAGGCTCCTGCAGGGGCGAGTAAGGTATTGACTTCGGCCTTTGACGTGAATGACCTTTATGAATTGACCGAGTTGGGAAAACAGTTTGTCCATTACGCAATGTCTGATTTGCCATTGAAAGTAGAGTACAGTTATACGCCCGACAATCAGACTGGAAGTGAGAGAAGCGAATGATTTTTCTGTCGCATAATAACAAAGATAAACCTGTAATTGAACAATTCGCGATAAAGCTTCGCGAGGTATTTGGCCAAGAGAATATATTTTACGATTCGTGGGCAATTCAACCGGGTGACGGCATCATCGATAAAATGAATACCGGCATCGAGTCGTGTAAGTATTTCCTATTTTTCGTGTCGAAGAATAGCCTTGCAAGCAACATGGTTAAACTAGAGTGGCAAAACGCTTTGGTCAAAGCTGCAGGTGGAAGTATAAAATTTATTCCAATTCGGATCGATGGTAGCGATATGCCTGCGCTACTTCTTCAGACTCTGTATATAGACCTTTTTGGCGCTGGGCTTGATGTTGCTATTCGCCAGACGCTTGACGTTGTTTCCGGAAAAAATACATATACCGCAGAAAACACGACGTTTTCGAACTTGCATGCGAAAATTCGTGTTAATGGGCTTGTCTGGGAGGTGACTGTTGAGGCGACGCAATTCATGTCTCCGATCAGTAGCTTTATGCTTTTCTTCACAAATGACTTGAGCAACTTCGTATTTGGAATGCCGGGTGAATCTGCATACAAGAGCAGTGAGCCGTTCCCTATGACGCTGGCAGACGGACGCGAAGGATTCGGAAAGCTTCTGGGGCTGGACCGGGCTACTGTGCCGGGCCATCCTGTTGTTATGTGCGTGACTTGCCCTGAAGGTGTTGCGATACCCCTCCTTGTTGTGATGCATGAGGTATCGAAAGGTCAGTTTAAGAGCATACCAATGACAATGATTACCGGCTGATGTCGCTTTCAGCAGTTTTCAATAAATCGACTCTCCCTTTAGATGAATAGAGCCACGCCTATGGTTGTGGCTCCACTCATTGTTGAACTCAGCAACCGTAGAGAATTTACTCGTAGGCGCTACCTGTGCATAGAAATTATCTGCGCGCCAATTTTGAGATTATCTAAGTAGTCGGCCCAGCGTTGCATCATTTCACGACGTGCTGGTAAATGGCTGGTTCGATTGTAGGCGCGTCCGTTGGGATCTTTGACGGCGTGAGCAAGTTGATGCTAAATTAAATCGACACGCTCGCCTAGCACCTCGGCCATAATTGTGCGCGCCATGGCGCGGAAGCCCTGGGCAGTCATCATCTCCTTGCTATAACCCAAGCCCCTTAGCGCTGCATTGACGGTGTTTTCGCTCATGCACCGGTCGGTGGTGCGTATGCTTGGAAATACAAACTTCGTGTGGCCGGACAACGGCAACACCGAACGTAGGATTTCCACTGCTTGCGTTGATAGGGGCACGATGTGATCGTTGTCCATTTTCATTTTTTGACCGGATATGCGCCACTCGGCCGCTTCTAGATTGATCTCGGCCCATTCTGCTGCGCGCAATTCGCCTGGGCGGACGAACACCAGCGGCGACAGTTTCAATGCCGCTATCGCATACGGATGGCCGCTGTAGCCGTGAATGGAGCGTAATAGGGCGCCGACCTGTTTGGGTTCCGTGATATCGGCAAAATGTCCCTTTTTCGGCACTGCCAGAGCGCCCTTCAAGTCGACAGTAACGTCACGGCTTGCAAAGCCGCTGGCTACGGCGAAGCGGAACACTTGTCCGCAAATTTGCTTGACGCGATGCGCCGAATCGATCACGCCGCGATCTTCGATTTTTTGTAAAGCCGACAGTACGTCACGCGGAGTAATCGCAGAAATCGGTTTCTTCCCGATGAAGGGAAAAACATTGTTACTCAGCCAGTTCATCACGTTCTCTTGGGTGATGGATGCACGGTCAGGCGCTGTTTGGGTTAACCATGCGCGCGCCACGATTTCAAAGGCGGGACCCTGGAAAAACCGTCGTTCCCGGGCAGGTCGGAATCCATACCCCGCATGACCATTGGCTCAGCATGGATTCCCGCCTGCGCGGGAACGACAATTTAGTGGTTTTTCGAAGTGCCCAGGTGGGTGCTGCGGCCGAAATCTTCGTTCGCTTGTCGTCCTGTTTTTCCTGGCTAGGGTCGATGCCGTCCGCAAGTAGTTCTCTTGCTTCCTCCCCCGGCGTTTGCGCGATTTGGCAAGCGTGACCGCTGGATAGGCACCTAGTTAGACGCCTAGCGCCAAGGTTTTTTTCTCAGCAAAACGATAGTTCATTCGCCAGTACTTGCCTATCGCTTTCACCAAAAGGATCATGCTGTGTCCGTCGGTGTACTTGTCGCCTGCGGGCGCGCCGCTGTGCTTGACCTGTCTGACGAGCGTGTCTGTTGGGGCCAGGGCGCCTCCGTTGTCGGTCTCTGGTTTTAGGTTCGAAAGAAGTACCAACAAAAGCACCAAGAAAATGTTGGTATCTGATGCTCCCCCTCGGAATGGTTTGGACAACAAAAAACCCGCGCTCCCATGACGGAGGCGGGTTTGTTGGATTCGATCGGAATTCTTAGAACAACTGTATGGTCCCCCCGACTGGAATCGAACCAGTATCCCACGCTTAGGAGGCATGTGCACTATCCATTGTGCTACGGGGAGGACACGAAATCGAGCGCAATTATAGCCGACGTATCACGGAATTTGGCCGTGATTGCGCGCCAGTCGGTACAATGCGTGCTTTCCCTCATCAAATCGGCGCGGTTTCGTCCTGAACGGGCGCGTTCGAGCATCTCATACTCACTATGGCAGTCATCTCTCTTTCTTCGGCGCAACTGGCGTTCGGCCACGTCGCCCTGCTCGACCACGCGGAATTTTCCCTGGAAACGGGCGAGCGCGTCGGCCTGATCGGCCGCAACGGCACCGGCAAGTCCTCCCTCCTGAAGGTCATCTCGGGCCGTTTCAAGCTCGACGACGGCTTGTTGACCATGCAGCAAGGCATCCGCATCGCCTACGTCGAGCAGGAGCCGGTGTTCGACCCGGAGATGAGCGTGTACGACGCCGTCGCCGCCGGCATGGGCGAGCTGCCCGCGCTGCTCAAGGAATACGACGCGCTGACCGGCCAGTTCGGCATGGGCAACGACGACGCCGTGATGGAACGCATGCACGACGTCCAGGTGCTGCTCGACGCGGCCGACGCCTGGAGCCTGCCGAACAAGGTGGCCACCGTGCTCGACCGGCTGAACCTGACCGGCGACATGCTGATGAAGACGCTCTCGGGCGGTATGCAGAAGCGCGTCGCGCTGGCCCGCGCCCTGGTGTCGGCGCCCGAAGTGTTGCTGCTCGATGAGCCGACCAACCATCTGGATTTCACCTCCATCCTGTGGCTCGAGGGCCTGCTGCGCGATTTCAAGGGCAGCGTGCTGTTCATCACCCACGATCGTAGCTTCCTCGACAACGTGGCGACCCGCATCATCGAACTCGACCGTGGCCGCCTGCTGTCGTATCCGGGCAACTTCACCGCCTATCAGGTGCGCAAGGAAGAGCAACTGGAGATCGAGGAAGTCGAGAACGCCAAGTTCGACAAGTTCCTCGCCCAGGAAGAGGTGTGGATACGCAAGGGCGTCAAGGCGCGCCGCGTGCGCGACGAGGGCCGCGTGCGCCGCCTTGAGGCCTTGCGCCTGACGCGCGTGGCGCGCCGCGAGCAGCAGGGCCAGGTCAAGCTGGACGTGTCGGCCGGCGAGCGCTCGGGCAAGATCGTGGCGGACCTGGACAACGTCTCCAAGACCTATGGCGACAAGGTCATCGTGCAGGGCTTCAGCGGCACCATCCTGCGCGGCGACAAGGTCGGCCTGATCGGCGCCAACGGCGCCGGCAAGACCACGCTGTTGAAGATGATCCTCGGCCAGGAAAGCTCGGACACCGGCAGCATCCGCCTCGGCACCAAGTTGCAGGTGGCGTACTTCGACCAGATGCGCAGCCAGCTCAACGAGGAGGCCAACCTGATGGAGACCATCGCCCCGGGTAGCGACTGGGTCGAGATCAACGGCCAGCGGCGCCACGTGATGACCTATCTGAACGACTTCCTGTTCGCCCCCGAGCGGGCCCGCTCGCCGGTCAAGTCCTTGTCCGGCGGCGAGCGCAACCGCCTGCTGCTGGCGCGCCTGTTCGCCAAGCCGGCCAACGTGCTGGTGCTCGATGAGCCGACCAACGATCTCGACATCGACACCCTGGAGCTGCTGGAAGAATTGTTGGAAGACTACACCGGCACCGTTTTCCTGGTCAGCCACGATCGTACCTTCCTCGACAACGTGGTGACCCAGGTCATCGTCGCCGAGGGCGAGGGCAAGTGGCGCGAGTTCGTCGGCGGCTATACCGACTGGGAACGCGTGCGCACGGTCGCCGCGCCGACCACGCCGGCCAAGGCTGCGGCCAAGGCCGAGCCGGCCGCCGCGCCCGCCGCCAAGGCGAAAAAGCTCAGCTTCAAGGAGCAGCGCGAACTCGACGAGCTGCCCAAGCTGATCGCCGCCCTGGAGGACGAGCAGAGCGCGTTGGCGCTGCAGTTGTCCGACCCGGACTTCTACAAGAAGAACGCGGCCGAGTCCAAGCGCATCCAGGGCAGGGTCAGTGAAATCGAAGGCGAGCTGCTGCTGGCGCTGGAGAAATGGGAGCAGATCGAGGCGCGCAGCAAGGGCTGAGCGTCGCCGCGCCGCGCCACTTGGTGCGGCGCAACAAAAAATTCCGGCGCGGCATAGGCAGGGCGGGTTGCATCAAATATAATGATGCCATCTCAATCCGCCGGAACGCCATGCCGCCAACCTTCCTCGCCACCGCGCCGGGCCGCCATGTTTGAGCGCGCCACCCTGGCGCGCGTGCTGCCCTTCGCCATCTACATGGCCTTCATCGCTATCGCCGACCTGCTCGGCCGTCTGGGCTGGAGCGGCGCGGAACTGCGCTGGTTATATCCGATCAAAATCGCCGCCGTGCTGGCCGCCCTGGTTTATTACCGGCGCAGCTACGTCGAACTATTGCCGGCGCGGCCGGACTGGCGCGCCGTCGCCGCCGCCGTCGCCGCCGGTCTGCTGGTGTTCCTGTTGTGGATCAATCTCGACGCCCCCTGGATGGCGCTGGGCGGCTCGGCCGGCTTCGATCCGCGCACCGACGGGCAAATCGACTGGACGCTGGTGGCGTTGCGCCTGCTCGGCGCGGCCGTGGTGGTGCCGGTGATGGAGGAATTGTTCTGGCGTTCCTTCCTCATGCGCTGGATCGAGCGCGCCGATTTCCTGAACGTGAACCCCGCGCACGTTAGATTTAAAGCTTTTATTGTCACTGTGATATTATTCGGTTTCGAGCACAGTTTGTGGCTTGCCGGCATCGTTGCCGGCGCCGCCTATAGCGTCTTGTATATGCGTAGCCGTAGCCTGTGGACAGCCGTGCTGGCGCACGCCGTGACCAACGGCGTGCTCGGCGTTTGGATAATTTTTACTGCCCACTGGACTTACTGGTAATATTGTTAATTGCCATGAATAGTCGTTTCCCCACCCAAAGACGAATGACAATGTTGAGCTCCTTGCGAAAAAACTTCGATAGCCTGCCGGTGGTGCGCCACTGCTCTCCGCTCGCCTTGTTGCTGGGCAGCCTGTTCAGCGCGCCCGCGACGGCCGCCCTGAGCGACACCCTGCAACCGTTCGTCGGCATCTCTTACGTGCACGACGACAACCTGTTCCGCGTGCCGGATCGGCAGGGGCCGGGCGGACCGGAGTCGGACAACACCAAGATGCTGGTGGCCGGCCTGGCCGTCGAGCGTCCGATCGGGCGCCAGACGCTGATCGCCTCGGCCAAGGTGACCCGGGTCGACTTTAGCCGCTTCGATCAACTCAACTATGTCGGCAAGGACGCCAACGCCACCTTGAACTGGCAGCTCGGCAACCATTTCGAGGGCGCGCTGGGCGGCACTTACAACGAGACCTTGTCCTCGTTCAGCGATTTCCACTCGACCGAGAAGAACATCCGCGGCGCCCGCGGCGGCTTCCTCGACGCCAACTGGCGGCTGCACCCCAGTTGGCGCCTGCACAGCCGCGTCGGCCGCGACAAGTACGACTATTCGCTGGCCTCGCAGAGCTACCTCGACCGCAATGAAAACCGTGGCGAGCTCGGCATTGACTACCTGGCCGCCAGCGGCAGCACGATCGGTCTGCTGGTGCGCCGCTTGAAGGGCAGTTATCCGCACCCGCTGCGCTTCGGCCCCTTCGTCGACGACGAGAGTTTCAAACAGGACGATGTGCAGTTGAAGGTGTATTGGAACTACAGCGCGGCGACCCAGCTGCGCTTCCAGGGTGGCCGCTCGAAGCGCAGCCACACCCTGTTCTCGCAGCGCGATTCGAGCGGCGTGCAGGGCCGGCTCGACGTCACCTGGCTGCCGACGGCCGGCGTGCGGCTGGTCGGCTCCGGCTGGCGCGAGTTCCAGCCCTTCGAGGGCAACAACGCCAGTTACAGCCTGAGCAAGGGCACCAGCCTGGCGGCGACCTGGGTCAACACGAGCAAGATCTCGACCCAGGCCAGCCTGCGCTACGCCAAGCGCGAATTCGCCGGCCTGATCAACGCCACCGCGAACGTGCAGGACAGCACCCGCACGGCCACGCTGGGCGTCAACTACGCGCCGCTGCGCAGCGTGCAGTTGGGCGCCTCCTTGAACCACGACGCGCGCAGTGGTCAGTCGGCCTTCACCACCCCGTATCGGTCCAACAGCGTTTCGCTTAGTGCGAACGTTCAGTTCTAAGTATTGAAAAGTTAACATGACGGTCAATGATATTCCCTTAATTTCGTTTTTCCAGCGGGTGCTCGACCCCCTGATCATCATGGGTACGCAGTACCTGTTTTCGATGCTGTTCGGCGTGCCCTTTACCGGCTACTCGATGGTGTTGATGGTGCTGGCGTTCTACATCTCGACCTCGGTCTACGAGCACGTCGATCCTTACCGCACCTGGCGCAGCGGCCGCATGCTGGCCTACGCGCGCGACATCCTGGTCGGCTGGACGGTGACGGTGGCGGTGCTGGTGCTGATCGGCATGGTCAGCGGCCTGTCCTACCACTATGACGAGAACGTCATGCTGGCCTGGTTCGTCTGCACCCCCTTCCTGTTGCTGTCGAGCCACTTGGCGGTGCGCAGCATCGGCTCCGGTCCGGGCAAGGCCAGCGAGGTGCGCTCGGTGGTCATCATCGGCGCCAACGACGTCGGCGTGAAGTTCGCCTCGGTCATCGAGCGCAACCCCAACCTGTTCATGAGCGTGCGCGGTTACTTCGACGACCGCACCGAGGACCGCCATCCGCCGCACATGAGCCACCCGATGCTCGGCAAGATGTCCGACATCGCGCTGTTCGTGCGCACCCACCAGATCAAGATGATCTTCATCAGCCAGCCGATCTCGGCCCAGCCGCGCATCCGCAAGCTGCTCGACGAGCTGCAGGACACCACCGCCTCGGTCTACTTCCTGCCCGACATCTATGTGTTCGACCTGATGCAGGCGCGCTTCGACAACGTCGGCGGCATGCCCGTGATCGCCATCTGCGAGTCGCCGTTCACCGGCTTCAACAGCATGGTCAAGCGCGGCAGCGACATCGTGCTGGGCCTGCTGATCCAGGTGATGTTGTTGCCGATCATGTTGTTGATCGCCATCGCCGTCAAGCTCAGCTCGCCCGGCCCGGTGATCTTCCGCCAGCGCCGCTACGGCCTGTACGGCGAGGAGATCATCGTCTACAAGTTCCGCTCGATGACGGTGGCCGAGGACGGCTCGAAGGTGGTGCAGGCGACCAAGAACGACCAGCGCCTGACGCGCATCGGCGGCTTCCTGCGCCGCAGCTCGCTCGACGAGCTGCCGCAGTTCATCAACGTGTTGCAGGGCCGCATGAGCATCGTCGGGCCGCGGCCGCACGCGGTGGCGCACAACGAGCAGTACCGCAAGCTGATCAAGGGTTACATGCTGCGCCACAAGGTCAAGCCGGGCATCACCGGCTGGGCCCAGGTCAACGGCCTGCGTGGCGAAACCGAGACGCTCGACAAGATGGAGGCGCGCATCAGCTTCGACCTGGACTACCTGCGCAGCTGGTCGCTGTGGCTCGACCTGTGGATCATCCTGCGCACGGTCAAGGTGGTGTTGAAGCGCGAAAACGCCCATTAACAGAAGCTTAAGTTTTTACGGCGAGAATCATGCCTCGGCCAGCGGGAAAGCTCGCCCGGCGCCTTGACATACGTTAGAATTTGGCGTGGCCGCGGGCCTCCGCCGGCGGCGCCGGGCGGGCGCCCGCATAGCGCCGAATTCTTTACAAGATTGACAAGTCTGTTGACAGGATGCATACTTCCAACATGCTATTTTTGTGATTTTCTGTTACTTTTTTGTGACGTTCTTGCTGAGGGGCACCTGCCGCGCCCGCTCGGACGGCGCGCCGCTCGCGGCGCCGGGCGCAGGCTGGATGGTCCGCATCGTGCCGCGCCCCCCGGGGCCGGCGACAACGCAGTGCAATAATATTAAAGGATTTATCTTGAGCCACTTTACCAACGCAAACGCCGTCCGTCCATCCCGCCGCACCCGTCCGGCCGCCCGCCAACGCCTGTTGTGCGCGGCCATGGTGCTGCTCGCCGCCGCCGGCTTGTCGGCCTGCGGCGACAAGGAAAAGAAACCGGGCCAGGCCCTGGTCAACGTCAACGGCGAAGAGATCACCGTGTTGCAGCTGAACGAGGAGCTGCAGCGCTCCGGCGCCAGCGCGACGCAACAGGAGGCGGCCAGCAAGCAGTTGCTCGAGTCGCTGATCGACCGTCAGCTGTTGCAGATCGAGGCCGGCCGCGAGAAGCTCGACCGCGACCCGAAAGTGATGCAGGCGATCGAACGCGCCAAGGCGCTGATCGTCGCCCAGGCCTACCTGCAGAAGCGCATCGGCACCGTGGCCCGTCCCACCAAGGAGGAGGTCGAGGCCTACTTCGCCAAGAACCCGACCTTCTTCGCCAACCGCAAGATGTTCGGCATGCAGCAGGTGGTGTTCTCCGGCAAGGAGGCCAACGAGGGCTTCAAGGGCGCCGTCGACGGCTTCAAGTCGCTCGACGAGGCCGCCGCCTGGCTCGACGCGCACAAGGTGCAGTTCAGCCGCGGCCAGTTGGCGCGCAGCACCGCCGACCTGCCGCCCGAGATGTCGAGCAAGCTGCTGGCCATGCCGAAGGGCCAGTTGTTCCTGGTGCGCGAGGGCGAGCGCACCATCGTCAGCGTGATCAGCGAGGTCAAGGACGCGCCGGTGGCGCTGGACCAGGCCCGCGCGCAGATCGAGCAGTTCCTGCAGAACCAGAAGATGAAGGTGGCCACCGACGCCGAGCTGGCGCGCCTGCGCGCCGCCGCCAAGATCGAGTACCTGAACAAGGCGCTGGCGAAAACCGAACCGGCCGCCGCCGCGCCGGCCGCCGCCAAACCGGCCGCCTCGACCGGCGACGCCAACGAGCGCGGCGTGGCCGGCCTGAAGTAAGCCCTACGCCCCCTTATTTAACCGCATTGGAAAACATATGAAACGTTTAGGATTTTGGATCGCGGCGGCCTGTCTGGCGCTGGGCATGGGTGGCGTCAGCGCGGCCGACGTGCAGTTGGGCGCCGGCGACGTCGTCAAGCTGTCGGTGTACGGCAGCCCCGACCTGACCACGGAGACGCGCATCAGCGAGAAGGGCAGTCTGACCTTCCCGCTGATCGGCGAGGTCGCCGTCGGCGGCCTGTCGACCTCGGCCGCCGAGCACAAGATCGCCGAGCTGCTGGAAAAGGGCGGCTTCGTCAAGAAGCCCCAGGTCAACATCCTGGTCACCCTGCTGCAAAGCCAGCTGGTCTCGGTGCTCGGCCAGGTCAACCGCCCGGGCCGCTTCCCGATCGACGGCAAGCGTAGCATCCTCGACCTGCTGGCCCTGGCCGGCGGCATCGCCGCCGACGGCAGCGACACGGTCAGCCTGATCCGCAAGCGCGACGGCAAGGCCACCCGCGAGCAGGTCGACATCGTCGACATGGTGCGCAGCGGCGACATGAGCCGCGACTTCGAGCTGGCCGGCAACGACGTGCTGTTCGTCGAACGGGCCCAGCGCTTCTACATCTACGGCGAGGTGCAGCGCCCCGGCGTGTTCCGCCTCGAGCGTTCGATGACCGTGCTGCAGGCGCTGTCGACCGGCGGCGGCCTGACCCCGCGCGGCACCGAGCGCGGCGTGCGCATCAAGCGGCGCGACGCGGCCGGCCACCTGCAAGTGGTCGCCGCCAAGCACGACGACCTGCTGCTGCCCGACGACGTCGTGTACGTGCAGGAAAGCCTGTTCTAGGCCGCGTCCCTGCCCGCCGCCTCCGCCCATTTTTTGCTTTGACATGAGAGTTCCATCATGAATTTCACCCAGTTCCTCTTGATCCTGCGCGCGCGCAAAAAGATCATCCTGCTGACCTTGCTCACGATCGTCGCGCTCACCGTGATCGTCAGCCTGCTGTTGCCGAAGACCTACAAGGCGACCTCGTCCGTAGTGCTGAACTACAAGGGTGTCGACCCGGTCACCGGCCTGTCCATGCCCGGCCAGCTGATGCCCGGCTACATGGCGACGCAGATCGACATCATCTCCAGCAAGAACGTGGCGTTGCGCGTGGTCGACCAGCTCAAGCTGGCCGAGAGCCCGGCCGTCATCCAGCAGTTCAACGAGGCCACCGAAGGCAAGGGCACGGTGCGCGACTGGCTGGCCGACCTGCTGCTGAAGAAGCTCGACATCGTGCCGGCGCGCGAGAGCAGCGTCGTCGAGATCAGCTTCAAGGGCGCCGATCCGCAATTCGTCGCGGCCGTCGCCAACGCCTTCGCCGACGAGTACCAGAAGGCGGCGATCCAGCTCAAGGTCGATCCGATGAAGAAGGCCACGATCTACTTCAACGAACAGACCAAGCTGCTGCGCGACGGCGTCGAGGCGGCGCAGAGCCGCCTGTCGAAGTACCAGCAGGAGACCGGCATCGTCAGCCTGGACAACCGCCTCGACGTCGAGTCGAACCGCCTCAACGACCTGTCGGCCCAGTTGGTCATGGCGCAGGGTCAGCAAATGGAAGCGGCGTCGCGCCAGCGCATGGCGCAGGGCGCCAGCGGCGCCGAGTCGCCCGACGTGGCGGCCAATCCGCTGGTGCAGAACATGAAGGCGAGCCTGAGCGCGGCCGAGGCGAAGTTCGCCGAAGTGGCCCAGCGCCTGGACAAGAACCACCCGCAGTACCAGTCGGCCAAGGCCGAGGTCGACCACCTGCGCGCCGACCTGAACAGCCAGATCCGCGCCACCTCCAACAGCGTCGGCAACAACGCCCAGATCCTCGGCCAGCGCGAGGGCGCGATCCGCGCGGCACTGGCGGCGCAAAAGGCCAAGGTGCTTGAACTGAACCGCACCCGCGACGAACTCAACGTGCTGCAGAAGGATGTCGAGAGCGCCCAGCGCGCCTTCGACGCCACCTCGCTGCGCCTGTCGCAGACGCGCATCGAGGGCCAGTCCGAACAGTCCGACGTGGCCCTGCTGAACCCGGCCGTGGCGCCGATCGAACCGTCCGGCCCGCGCGTCGTGCTCAACACCCTGTTGTCGATCTTCGTCGGCGGCTTCCTCGGTTTGAGCTTCGCCATGATCGCCGAGATGATCGACCGCCGGGTGCGCTCGGAGAACGACATCGTCGAGGTGCTGGAGATCCCCGTGCTGGGCACGATCAACTGGAGCGCGCCACCGCGCCGCTCGTTCAAGCTGCTCAACGCCCTGCTGCCCAGCCGCCTTCGTTTGAACTAAACATTATGGACACTCCCATGAATCATGCTATGCCAGTGCCGAATGCGGCGACGCCCCCCACCCGCGACTCGAGCATCGGTGGCCTGCTGCTCGAATCGGGCAAGATCACCCCGGAAAACGCCGAGCGCGTGCTGCGCATGCAGCGCGAGTTGGGCATCCGCTTCGGCGAGGCGGCGCAACGGCTCGGCCTGATCACCGAGGCCGACATCCAGCAAGTGCTGGCGCGCCAGTTCGACTACCCCTACCTGCAGGCCAACGAGGGCAAGTTCTCGGCCGAGCTGGTGGCGGCCTATCAGCCGTTCAGCCCGCAAGTCGAGACGCTGCGCGCCATCCGTAGCCAGTTGATGCTGCGCTGGTTCGCCACCGGCCGCAAGTCGCTCGCCGTGATCAGCATCAACCCGGACGACGGCGCCGCGCTGTTCGTCGCCAACCTGGCGATCGTCTTCTCCCAGCTCGGCGAGCAGACCCTGCTGGTCGACGCCAACCTGCGCGCGCCGCGCCAGCACGAACTGTTCGACCTGAAGGGCCGCCAAGGCCTGTCGGACATGCTGGCCGGCCGCGCCGAGCTCGACGCCATCGCCAAGATCGACTCCTTCGTCGACCTGTCGGTGCTGTCGGCCGGCACGCTGCCGCCGAATCCGCAGGAGCTGCTCAACCGGCCCGCCTTCGGCGCCCTCAACGGCCGCCTGGAGAGCCGCTACGACGCCGTGCTGTACGACATGCCGGCGCTGGCGCTGGGCTCGGACGGCCTGGCCATCGCCGCCCGCGCCGGCGGCGCGCTGCTGATCGCGCGCAAGAACAAGACTTTGCTGGCCGATTTGAACACGGTGAGCCGCCAGCTCAGCTCGACCGGCGTCAAGGTGGTCGGCTCGGTGCTGGTCGACTTCTAAGCCATCATGTCGCCCATCACCGCACCGCCGCCGGCGCTCGCCGTCCGTCAGGCCATGCCCGAGTGGCTGCCGGTCCTGCTCGGCCTGCTTGTCATGTACCTGCCGACCTTTTACGACCTGCTCAACGGCGGCGTCTGGGCCAGCGAGGAGCAGGCCCACGGCCCGATCATCCTGGCCCTGTCGCTGTGGCTGATCTACCGCCAGTGGCCGGCCGTGATGGCGCTCGGCGAACACCGTGGCGCCGTCGCCGGCTGGCTGACCTTGGCCGTCGGCCTGGCGCTGTACGCGATCGGCCGCTCGCAGCAGATCCTGCTGGCCGAGATCGGCTCCTTCATCTGGGTGCTGGTCGCCGTGCTGCTGGTCAAGCGCGGCGGGACCGCCCTGCGCATGCTCTGGTTCCCCTTCTTCTTCATGCTGTTCATGGTGCCGCTGCCGGGCGCCCTGGTCGACATGCTGACCATGCCGATGAAGATGGCGGTCTCCTACGTCACCGAACACCTGCTGTACCTGGCCGGCTACCCGATCGCCCGCAACGGCGTGATGCTGCAGATCGGCCAATACCAGCTGCTGGTGGCCAACGCCTGCGCCGGCTTGCAGACCCTGCTCACGCTGGAGGCGCTCGGCCTGTTCTACCTGAACGTGGTGCGCCACACCTCGCCGTTCCGCAACATCACGCTGGCCCTGCTGATCGTGCCGATCTCGTTCACCGCCAACGTCATCCGCGTCATGGTGCTGACCCTGGTCACCTATTACTTCGGCGACGCCGTCGGCCAGGGCTTCCTGCACGGCTTCGCCGGCATGGTGCTGTTCGTCACGGCGCTGCTGCTGATCCTCGGCGTCGACTCGCTGCTGCAGTTGGCGGTCCGAAAATTCAAGGCGCCCGGCGCCGTCTCACCGGGAGTCCCGCAATGAAGAAGGTGATAGTGGCCAGTCTGGTCCTGGGCGGCGCCATGCTGTCGTCCGTGGTGCTGAGCCGGGTGTTGACGCCGACCGTCAGCCTGTCCAGCCAACAGGGCAAGCTCGATCTGCCCAGCCTGATCCCCGAGCGCTTCGGCGACTGGCAGGCCGACCTGGGCGGCGCGGCGGCGATCGTCAACCCCGAGGTGGCCGCCTCGCTCAACGAGATCTACAGCCAGACGCTGAGCCGCACCTACGTCAACGGCCGCGGCGAGCGCATCATGCTGTCGATCGCCTACGGCGACAACCAGAGCCGGCAGTTGCAGGTGCACCGGCCCGAGGTGTGCTACAGCGCCCAGGGCTTCAACGTGGCCGAGCTGGACAAGCAGGTGCTGCAGACCGGCGTCGGCGCGATTCCGGTGATGCAATTGGTGGCGCAGCAGGGTGGCCGCATCGAGCCGATCACCTACTGGGTGCTGATCGGCCAGAAGGTGGTGCGCGGCAACATCGAGCAGGGCGTGGCGCGGCTCGGCTACGGCCTGTCCGGCGTCATCGCCGACGGCCTGCTGTTCCGCGTCTCGACCATCTCGGCCAGCAAGCAGGACGCCTACGCGATCGAGCAAGCCTTTGTCAGCAGTTTGATGGAGTCGATTCCCGCCGCCCAGCGCAAGCGACTGATTGGCCATGTCGGTGCTTGATGCCGGCTTAGTTTGGGGGTTGTTGCTTTGTTGAGGCATACGTTTTTCATGGGCCTGTCGACCGTCCTGCGACTGTTGACCGGCACCGTGGTGTTTATCATCCTGGCCCGCGCCTGGGGGCCCGAACCGTTCGGCGTGTTCATGTACGCCTTCACCTTGACCTCGCTCGCCTCGCTGCTGGCCGACTACGGTTTCGCCGCCCAGTTGATGCGCGAGGTGGCCAAGGCGCCGGAACAACTGGGCCGCCTGTTCGCCTCGGTCACCAGCGCCAAGCTGATGATCCTGGCGCTGCTGCTGCCGCTGGCCGTGATCGCCACGCTGTGGCGCGGCGGTGGCGGCGAAGCGGTGGCGGTGTTCTGGCTGCTGCTGGTCGGCGGCCTGGTCGGCTCGTTCGCCGAGAGCTACATCGCCGTGTTCCGCGGCCTCAGCCGTTTTCACGAGGAAACCGTGATCATGGTCTGGGTCAACCTGCTGCACGTGCTCACCATCTGCGTCCTGTTGTGGCTGGGGAGCGGGGTGTTGGGCGTGGCATGGGGTATATTGGCGAGCCGCGTGCTGTTCCTGGTGATGGGCTGGCGCGCCTACCGGCGCCTGCGCCCCGGGCTGCCCGGCTTCCAGGTGGGCAGCGCGGCGCAGGGCTGGCAGTACCTGAAGAGCGGTTTCCCCTTCGCCGCCGAGTCCGGTTTCACGAACTTCCAGTCGCAGGCCGACACGCTGATCGTCAACTACTTCCTCGGCCCGGCGGCCGTCGGGGTGTACCAGGCCGGTCTGCGCCTGATGCAGGGCGCCAACAGTTTCGCCCAGGTGCTGAGCAACGTCTACATGACGACGATGGCGGGCAAGCTCGACGACGCCAGCCTGCTGCGGCGCTTCGGCAACCGCCTGTTCTACCAGATGTTGCTGATCGGCGCCCTGTGCTTCCTGGTCTTCACCCTGGGCGCGGCGCCGATCACCGCGCTGCTGTACGGCGCCAAATACAGCGCGCTGGTCGAACTGATGCCCTGGTTCGGCCTGGTGTTGCTGGCCCGCTACGTCGCCGCCAGCCACGGTGTGATCCTGTCGGCGATCGGCATGCAAACCCACCGCGTGCTGGCCATCGCCGGCGCGCTGACGGTGTTGTTCGCCGCCACGGCGCTGCTGGTGCCGCGACTGGGCCTGAAGGGCATGCTGCTGTCGTCGCTGTGCGCGGTGGTGGCGCTGGATCTGCTGTACATCTGGAGCCTGTCGCTGCGCAAGATGCCGCGCGGGCTGAGCCGACCGAACGTGGCGCTGCTGCTGTCGATTCTGACCGCCAGCGCTTTATTAATGCACTATAAATAACAAATTTTATGCTGACTATTGGCCTTTTATGGCATTCGGTTACCTCGGGTAACCTCGGAGTGGGCGCGCTGACCTTCTCGCAAATCGCCCTGGTCGAACAGGCCGCCGCACGGGTCGGCACGCCGGTCCAGTTCCGCCTGCTCGGCTGGATTCCGCCCGGCGAGCGCGAACCGATCCCCCACGTGATCAGCGAATGCGGCATCACGCGCAGCTTCTTCGTGCCGTCCAAGTCGCCGTTCTGGTCGCACATCCGCGCCTGCGACCTGGTGCTCGACATCGGCGAGGGCGACAGCTTCACCGACATCTACGGCATGAGCCGCTTCGCCCACTTCACCGGCACCAAGCTGCTGGTCTGGCTGGCGCGCCGCCCGCTGGTGCTCAGCCCGCAGACCATCGGCCCGTTCGACCAGCGCCTGACGCGCATGCTGGCCAAGTTCGCCATGCGGCGCTGCCAACGCGTGTTCGCGCGCGACCACTTGTCGCGCCAATACCTGCGCGACCAGCACATCGACAACGCCGACGAGGCGATCGACGTCGCCTTCGCCCTGCCGTACACCCGCCAGGCGCTGGCCGGCAACGGCAAGACCAAGGTCGGCATCAACGTCTCCGGCCTGCTCTACAGCGGCGGCTACACGCGCGACAACCAGTTCGGCCTGACCATCGACTACGCCGCGCTGACCCACCAGATGCTGGCCTACTTCACCGCGCGCGGCGATTGCGAGGTCTACCTGGTGTCGCACGTGATCACCGACACCGAGCCGGTGGAGGACGACTACGCGGTCTGCCGCGCGCTGTCCGAGCAGTATCCGGGCACCGTGCTGGCGCCCAAGTTCAAGACCCCGGTCGAGGCCAAGAGCTTCATCTCGTCGCTCGAGTTCTTCGTCGGCGCCCGCATGCACGCCTGCATCGCCGCCTTCTCCAGCGGCGTGCCGGTGGTGCCGCTGGCCTACAGCCGCAAGTTCAACGGCCTGTTCGAGTCGCTCGGCTACCGCCACTTCGGCGACTGCAAGGCGGCCGGCGAGGCCGAACTGATGACGCTGGTGCGCGACTCCTTCGAGCAGCGCGCCACGCTGCAGCGCGAGGTCGAGCAGGGCAACGCGCAGGCGCGCCAGCGGCTGGCCCATTACGAGGATTTCCTGACCAACCAGTTGCGGGCGCTCAATGACCAGAAACATTAGTCTTGAAAGCGTGCTCGAGAGCGGACTGTGCACCGGCTGCGGTGCCTGCCAGTCGATGTTCCCGGCCAAGGTGCGCGTCGCGCTGAACGACGAGGGCTACCTGCGCCCGCAATTGAGCCAGCCGCTCGACCGGCGCGAGCGCGAGCAGTTCGCCCGCACCTGCCCGGGCGCCGGCCTCGAACACATCAAGCCCGAGGCGGCCTACGACCCACTGTGGGGGCCGCTGATGGCCACCCGCACCGGCTATTCGCTCGACGAGGGCGTGCGCTACGAGGGCTCGTCGGGCGGGGTGCTGTCGGCCCTGCTGGTGTATCTGCTGGAGAGCAAGAAGGTCGACTTCGTCGCCCACATCAAGGCCGACCCGGACGATCCGATCGGCAACGTGATGAGCGTCAGCCGCAACCGCGCCGAAGTGCTGCGCGGCGCCGGCTCGCGCTACGCGCCGTCGGCGCCGCTGGCCCAGCTCGAGGCGCTGTTGGCGCTGGGCGGCCGCTTCGCCTTCGTCGGCAAGCCCTGCGACGTGGCCGGCCTGCGCCAGTACGCCCGCAGCCGCCCCGAGCTGGCCGAGCGCATCCCCTACATGCTGTCGTTCATGTGCGCCGGCATCCCCAGCCGCAAGGGCGCCATCGCGATCCTCAAGAAGCTGGAGGTCGAGCCGGCCGAAGTGGCCAGCTTCTCCTTCCGCGGCAACGGCTGGCCCGGCATGAGCACGGCCGTCACCCATGCGGGCCGGCGCGCCGAGATGGATTACGCCACCTCGTGGGGCACGATCCTCAACCGCCACCTGCAATTCCGCTGCAAGATCTGCCCGGACGGCGTCGGCGAATTCGCCGACGTGGTCGGCGCCGACGCCTGGTACGGCAAGGACGGCTATCCCGACTTCGCCGAGCGGGCCGGGCGCAGCCTGGTGCTGTCGCGCACCGCCACCGGCGAGAAACTGGTGGGCGAGGCGGTGGCGGCCGGCTACATCGCGGTCGAGGCGCTGGCCCGCGAGGAGATCGCCAAGATGCAGCCGTATCAGGAGAACCGCAAGAAAATGGTCCTGTCCCGGCTGCTGGCGCTGCGCCTGACCGGACGCACCACCCCGCGCTACCGCAGGTTGCAGCTGCTGCGCCTGGCGTTGGGCGGCGGCCTGCGCGAGAACCTGCGCAATTTTGTCGGCATGGCCCGTCGAACCTGGTTTTAGGGGAACACATGAAGCGAAATTTCGTCACTTACGGTTTGTATCCGGCGCCGCCGACGGCCACCGCGCGCGTTGCGTACGACTGGCTCGGCATGCTCTTCCTGTGCCTGATCTTCGTCACGCCGCTGTGGCCGGAATACGCCGAGTTGAAGATGGCGGGGATCCCCAACATGGCGCCGCCGCGGCTGATCCGCGCCGCGCTGATCTTCGCCACGCTGTTCCTGTTCTTCCGCGACCGCGAGCGGGCCGAGACCTTCGTCCGCCGGCTGCGCGAGAACTGGATCGTCATCACCCTGTTCGTGCTGTTGTTCGCGCTGCGCTTCGCCAGCGCCTTCCTCGGCCGCAGCCCGGCCTTGCAGGCGTTCGCCTTCATCAAGAGCGATTTCTGGACCTACCTGACGATCTTCTTCATCACCCTGTTCGTGGTGCGCGACGAGCGCGACATCAAGCGCCTGATCGAAGTGGTGGTGCTGGCCGCCGCCATCGTCGGGCTGGTGGCATTGGTCGAATACTATCTGAAGAAAAACCTGTTCGCGCGCTTCTTCACCATCACCAGCGACTATCTGATGGTGGTGCTGGGCGACAAGACCCGCGACAATGTCTACCGCGCGCAGGGCACGATGGAGCATCCGCTGTTGATGGGCCAGTTCTTCGCCATGGTCCTGCCTTGGTGCTGGTACTGCTTCCGCTATTCCGAGCGCATGCTCTTCCGCCTGATCGCCTGCGGTTCCGGCCTGCTGGGCGTGGCGGCGATCTATTTCTCCGGCTCGCGCTCGTCGTTCGCGGTGGCCATTCCGCTGGTGGCGCTGATGTTCATCTGGGAGCTGTGGCGCTGGACCAAGCGCTCCAGCAACCGGCCGGCGCAGTACCTGATGCTGCTGCAATTCCCGCTGTTGTTGACGGCCTTCGGCGGGGTGCTGTTGTACATTAAAACCCTGGCCGCCGGCACCACCCAAATCACCCGGGGCAGCGCCTCGGTGCGCATGGAGATGCTCAACGCCGGCGTGCCGAAGGTCGGCGACGCCGTCTTCATGGGCCATGGCCTGGGCGAGGCGACCAACGTGGTGACCTTTGTCGGCAAAGGCGGCATCCGCACGCTGGACAACTACTATCTGCTGGTGGCGCTGGAGTCGGGCATGATCGTGGTCTTGTTGACCGCCTTCCTGTGGCTGTACTTCCTCTTCGCGGCGGTGGCGCAATCGGGCAAGGACGACATGCGCAAGGCCAGGATGTCGATGTTGCTGGGGCTGTCGGTGCTGGGCTACATCATCATCATGTCGATCCACTCGCTGCAATCGTTGACCTGGCTGTTGTTCGTCATCTTTGCCTGCATTCTGATCTTGCGGGAAAAGAAGCCGGTCTGAAGCGCCGCCGGCCCCGCTGTTTTCCCCCTCCACCTGCGAAATGAAATAAATAGAATGCTGTTGTCGATCTTAATAGTTAACTACAACGGACTGCGCTTCCTGCGCGACTGTCTCGAGTCGGTTGAAAAACACGTCGCCTGCGACCACGAGGTGATCGTGGTCGACAACGCCTCGGTGGACGGCAGCGTCGCCTTCCTGCGCGAGCACTACCCGCACGTGCGGCTGATCGCCAGCGCGACCAACACGGGCTTCACCGGCGGCAACAACATCGCCGCCGAAGCCGCCCGTGGCGAGCTGCTGCTGCTGCTCAACAACGACACGGTGATCCTGAGTCCGATCCAGCCCGCCCTCGACGCGCTGGCGCCGCCGCGGGTCGGCATCGTCGGCGTGCATCTGCAGTACGCCAACGGCGCCAACCAGGCCTCGGCCGGCTACGCCCACACGCCGGCCCGGCTGCTGCTGTCCTGGCTGGGCTTGTCCGGCCTGCGCTTCCTGCCCGACGTGTTCCGCCGGGTCGAGACGCGCGAGCAGTTCTACCGGGCCAATAAGAGCGGACTGGACTGGGTTTCCGGCGCCTTCCTGTTGACCCGGCGCGCGCTGTGGAGCCGCCTGGGCGGCCTCGACGAGCGCTACTTCATGTACGTCGAGGACGTCGACTATTGCCACCGCGTCAAGCAGGAGGGGTATTCGATCGATTACGTCGCCAACGTCGACGTGCTGCACTACGAGGGCGCCGGCAAGCTGTGGATCGGCGAGACGGCGTTGTTGCGCACCATGAACTCCTACTCGCTGTTCCTGCGCAAGTACCACAGCGCCCCGGTGGCGCGCCTGACCCAGGCTGCGCTGGGCCTGGTGATGGGCGGCCGCGCGCTGGCCTACCTGCTGCGTTCGCTCTCCAGCAAGTCCGTCGTGGTTGGCGAAAAGAAACAAGCTTACTTCAAGGCCGCGCGCTATTTGTTGAGCGCCGGCTAGCGTCGCCGGCCAGCGGCGCCGGCGCCGCCGGCGCCCGCGCCGCCCGGCCGGCGCGCCACGGTGTGGCGCGCCGGCCGTGTTTTTCCCCGATAGATTCCATATGAAAAAAATTATCCTATTCGTCCACCAAGGTGCCGAACTCTACGGTTCCGACAAGGTGTTGTTGAACCTGGCCGTCGGGCTGGCCGACTCGCCCTACCAGGCGGTGGTGGTGGTGCCGCTCGACGGTCCGCTGGTGACCGAGCTGCGCCGCGCCGGGGTGGAAACCCACGTCGTGCCGGTGGCCAAGGTCAGCCGCGCCTTGTTCACCCCCAAGGGCTTGCTGTCGCTGCCCGGCCAGCTGCTGCGCGCCGGCCGGGCGATGAGCCGCGTCATGGCCGGCCGGCCGGTGGCGGTGGTGCACTCCAACACGTTGGCGGTGCTGAGCGGCGCCGTGTGGGCGGCGCTGCACCGGGTGCCGCACGTCTGGCATGTGCACGAGATCCTGCTCAAGCCGAACGTGGTGCGCTGGTCCTTCCCCTTGATGGTGCGCCTGCTGTCGGACCGGGTGGTGTCGAATTCGAGCTTGACGACGGCCTGGCTGGTCGACCAGCAGCCGCGCCTGGCCGGCCGCATCGCGACGATCTGGAACGGCATCGACCGTGGCGTCGCGCCCGACGCGGCGCGCTGCGCCGAGCTGCGCGCGGCGGTCACGGCCGACCGGCCGCAGCGCCTGATCGCCGCGCTGGTCGGCCGCATCAACCACATGAAGGGGCATTTGTTGCTGGTCGAGGCGGCCGGCATCCTGTGGCGGCGCGGCTACCACGACCTGCGCTTCCTGGTGGTGGGCAGCTTCTTCGCCCAGCAGGAGCACTTCCTGATCGGCCTGCAGGAGGCCATCGCGGCGTCGCCGGCGCGCGACTGTTTCGTGCTGCGCGGCTTCACCGAGTCGATCTGGGATGTCTGGGACGCCTGCGACGTGGCGCTGGTGCCGTCGACCGAGCCGGAAGCCTTCGGCCTGGTGGCGATCGAGGCCATGTGCGCCGGCAAGCCGGTGGTGGCGGCGGCGCACGGCGGCGTGCTCGACATCATCGCCGGCGAGCAGACCGGCTTCCTGGTGGCGCCGCGCGACGCCGTCGCGCTGGCCGACGCGATCGCCCGCCTGGCCGACGATCCGGCGCTGCGCCGGCGCATGGGCGAGGCCGGACGGGAACGCCAGGCCGCCTTGTTTTCGCTGCAAAGCCAGGTCGGCAAGACCATCGAGGTGTACCAGCAGATGCTGGCCACCGGCAAATAAACCGGGCCGGGGGGGGGGGG
>NZ_JAEMNU010000003.1:110978-126569 GCF_016461825.1 Rugamonas violacea
CGCCCCTCCCGACGCCGCCGCGGCGCGCGTCGCCGTCACATGATTGAATAGAAACCGCACAATGTCGAACTCCATATCCGATAGCAAACAGCTGAAAAAAATCCGCATCCTGGGCATTCGCGGGGTGCCGGCCAACCACGGCGGCTTTGAAACCTTCGCCGAACACCTGGCGCTGTACCTGGTCAAGCAGGGCTGGGAAGTGATCGTCTATTGCCAGGAGGACAGCGGCGAGCAGGTCTACGAGGACGACTGGCAGGGCGTGCGCCGGGTGCACATTCCGGTGAGCCAGCAGGGCGCGCTGGGCACCATCCTGTTCGACTGGAAGTCGAACCTGCACGCCGGCAAGAGCTCCGGCCTGATCCTGACGCTGGGCTACAACACCGCCGTGTTCTCGCTGTGGTTCCGTTTGAAGGGGATCAACAACATCATCAACATGGACGGCATCGAATGGCGCCGGCAGAAATGGGGCACCATCGCCAAGACCTGGTTCTACCTGAACGAATGGGCCGGCGCCTGGCTGGGCAACCATTTGGTGGCCGACCATCCGGCCATCAAGACCCATCTGTCGACGCGGGTGAACAGCAACAAGATCACCACCATCGCCTACGGCGCCGCCGAGGTGACGCAGGCCGACGAGGGCCGGCTGCAACAATACGGCTTGGCGGCGAACGAATACGCCATCCTGATCGCCCGCGCCGAGCCGGAGAATTCGATCCTTGAAGTGGTGAAGGCCTGGTCGCGCCGGCCGCGCGGCGTCAAGCTGGTGGTGCTGGGCAAGTACGACGCCGGCCACGCCTACCAGCGCGCCGTCAAGGAGGCCGCCTCGGCCGAGGTGGTGTTCCTCGGCGCGATCTACGAGGCCGAGAACGTGGCGGCGCTGCGTTTCTATTCGCGCCTGTATGTGCACGGCCACCAGGTGGGCGGCACCAACCCCTCGCTGGTCGAGGCGCTGGGCGCCGGCAATCCGGTGCTGGCGCACGACAATCAGTTCAACCGTTGGGTGGTCGGCGAGGAGGCGCGCTTCTTCGACGGCGAGGCGGGCTGCGCCGAGGTGCTCGACAGCCTGCTGGCCGACCAGGCGCTGCTCGGCCGCATGCGCGCGGCCAGTCTGGCGCGGCATCGCGAAGCCTTCACCTGGGAGCAGATCCTGCGCCAGTACGAGCAGTTGCTGTTGCCGCATTCGGCCAGCGCTCTGGCCGGCGGCCGCTGAGCGTCGCCATGGTCCGGCGCCACGCCCGCTGGCGCCGGACCGCTTGTTGGTTTGGCGGTATGTTCCCAGGAAAAGTTTGGTAAATTAAACAATTCGCTATAATGGCGATCCTGACGAATTCTCAATACCCCTCCAAGACATTCCATTATGAGCAAAGAAAGTAGATTGGCGCCCTCGTCGGCGGCCAGGGGCGCCTCGTCGCCCGCCGCAGCGCCGAACACGGCACTGCCGCAGAGCCGGCCAGCGCCGGCGTTTCGCACCGATATCAACGGCTTGCGCGCTTGGGCGGTGCTGGCGGTAATCCTCTACCATTTCCATGTCGGCGGTTTTTCCGGCGGCTTTGTCGGTGTCGATATCTTCTTCGTCATCTCCGGGTTCCTCATGACGGGCATCATCGTCGGCGGCGCCGAGCCTGCCGCCTTCTCCCTGCTCTCGTTCTACCTGGCGCGGGCGCGCCGCATCGTGCCGCCGCTGCTTGTCCTGTGCGCCGTTCTGCTGTCGCTTGGATGGCTGTTTCTATTGCCAGTGGACTACAAGACACTGGGCGCCAGTGCCGTGTACAGCCTGTCCTTCCTGTCGAATATGAAATTTTGGCAGGATGCCGGTTATTTCGACGCCGAGTCGCACGAAAAATGGTTGTTGCACACCTGGTCCTTGTCGGTCGAATGGCAGTTCTACCTGATACTGCCCCTGATTGTCATGGCGGTGTGGCGGTTGAACCGCGGCAGGGGGGCGGTCGCGCTGACGCTGGCATGCCTGCTGCTGGCCTCGCTGGGCCTGTCGGTGGCGCTGACGGCCGACCGGCCGAGCACCGCCTTCTACCTGCTGCCCAGCCGTGCCTGGGAAATGTTGGCCGGCGGCATGGTCTATCTGGCGCAGGGGCGATTCACGCTGAGCGCGCGCCAGCGGACGGTGTTGGAGTCGCTCGGACTGGCGGCGATCCTCGGCGCGGTGGTGTGGCTGGATGCCGCCAGCAGTTGGCCCGGCTCGCTGGCGCTGATCCCGGTGTTGGGGACGATGGTGGTGGTGGCGGCGGCGCGGCCGTCGTCGCCTTGGACCGGCGGCGGTCTGGTGCAGTGGTTTGGCACGCGCTCGTATTCGCTGTACCTGTGGCATTGGCCGATTGTGGTGGCGCTGGTGTTCCTCGACCGCCAGCGGCAGATGCCGGCGATCGTCCTGGGGTTGGCGCTGACGCTGCTGTTGGGCGAGGCCTCCTATCGCTGGATCGAGCGGCCGTCGCAGCGCTGGCTGGTGGCCCGCTCGAAGCTGGGCGCGACGCTGGCGATCCTGGCCGGCGTCGCCGCCGTCGCCGCGTTCGGCAGCGCCATCCGCATGCAGGGCGGCATGGCGGGGCGCTTCTCGCCGGCCAGCGAATTGCTCAGCGTCGGCACCTTGAACAAGAATCCCCGGTTGGAGGAGTGTGGCTCGGCCAGTGGCGCCTCGTCGCCCTCGTGTATCTGGGGCGGCAAGCGGATCGACGCCGTGCTGATCGGCGACAGCCATGGCAGCGCGACCGTCAGCGGCCTGGCGGCGGCGATCGCCGATCCCAAGCAGGGCGGGGTGATGGAGTGGACCTACAGCGGCTGTCCCACTTTGTTCGGCGTTCAGTTTGTCGGCGCCGCCGGCGCCAGCCGGCGTTGCGGCAATTTCCTCGACTGGGTCGCGTTGCGGGTCGCCGCCGTGCCCAAGGATGTGCCGCTGGTCATCGTCAACCGCACGACGCACTATGCGATCGGCTACAACGAGCCGTGGGAAAAGGACGCCAACTCGAACGTGCCACGGGTGTATTTCTCCACCGTGTACCCGCAGGCGACGGAGGCCTACCGCGCCGAATTCGCGCGGCATCTGATCGATAGCGCGTGCAGCCTGGCCAAGGAGCACACCGTCTACCTGGTCCGGCCGATACCCGAGATGGGCGTGAACGTGCCGAAGCAGTCGAGAAGGATGTTGTGGGATAAGTCGGCGGGCGGGGTGTCCATTTCACTCGCCGATTACCACCGGCGGCATGACTTTGTTTGGGCGGCGCAGGATGCCGCCCAGGCGCGCTGCGCGGTGCGCATCCTCGACCCCTTGCCTTATTTGTGCCGGGACGGCCGTTGCCACGGCATCAAGGACGGGCAGGCGCTCTACTATGATGACGACCATCTCAGCGAGTATGGCAACAAGCAGCTGGTGCCGATGTTCCGCCGGGTGTTCGCCGGAAATTGAGGGGGAGCGGGGCGCCGGCCTGCGGCCCGCGCCCCGTCCGACGGCGGCTGCTTACTTCTTGATGCGGTCGCGCAGCGACACCAGGCGGGTGTAGCCGATGCTCTTGGTCGGGGTGAGCCAGCCGCCTTCGCCCAGCTCGTTCCAGGCATACACGAACACCACGCCGTTGGTGGTGGTCGGATACTTGTCGAGGGCGGCGCGCACCTGCTTGCAGTGGGCGTCGAACTGTTCCTGCGTCGGCACGCTGTTGTCATGCAGCGGGTCGGCCGTGGTGCCGCCCCAAGGGCGCTGGTCGAAGCCGGTCATCACGGTCGGCCACCACACTTTGCCGACGCCGTAGCTTTGCATGGCGGGCAGGACCAGATCGTAGTTCTGCTGGCAAGCGGTCATCATTTCGGCGAAGGAGTGGGTCAGCCGCTTGACGCCGTTGAAGGTGCCCTGGCGGATGTTGTAGGCGTACATGCCCTGCACGGTCGCGCATTTGGCCCACGAGCCGACGTCGGCGCCGCACACCAGCAGATACATCGATTGCTTGAAGTTGCCGGCGATGCCCATGGTGTTGACGCGGGTCGGCACCACGTTGCCATTGCGCACGACAGTCGTGTTGAGCTTGCCGGAGATGCCGCCGGTCAGGTCGCCCGCCAGCACGTTGGTGACGATGTTGTGGCAATCCTGCAAGAAGGCGTCGTGCACCAGGGTCGCCTCGAGCGGATTCTTGAACGGCGTGGCGAGCGGGCGGCCGAGGCAGGCCTTGATGATGTTGTCGATTTGGGTGACATCGAAGATCGAGAAGACCGGCTTGCCGTCCTGCTTCCAATAGGCCGAGTCCTTCATATGCACGGCGGCGCGGCGTATCCCCTCGAAGAAGTATTCGCGGGTGTCGCGCGGTGGCGAGGTGCTGAAATTGGCCGGGTTCGACCATTGCAGGAAGAACTTCATCAAGCCCTTGTTGGGCGAGGTCTTGAAGTTTTCCACCGGATGATTGAGGAACTCGTCGCGGTACCAGTTCATCGAGAAGACGTCGATGCCGTAGGTGCTGGCGGTCTTGATCTCGGCGTCGAGCACCCACTGCTGGGATTCGTCGTAGCCGGTCGGCGCCGGGCCGATCAAGGGGAAGCGCTCGGGGAAGTTCTGCATCTTGTGCTTCACGCCGGGCAATTTCGCCGTCGGGTAGTTGCCCCAGGGGTTGTCGCCGTGGACGCCTTGCTGGGACTTGTCCATCGGCACGCGCCAGCCGCCGAAGTAGGCCGCCACGATGGTGCGCTTGACGGGCAGGGCGGCGCTGGTTTGGCCAATGGCGGGGAGGGCGGAACCGAGCAACATGCCGCCGGCGCCGGTGAGTAGCTGCCTTCTTTTAACTTGTACCATGATTTCTCCATTGTAAAGATTGAGGCGCCAAAACAATGTCGAAGGCGCGACAGTTCGTCGGTGTACCGGAAAGTATGCGCCGGAAAACGGCGCACACCGTGTGATTCTTGGGGGGGGAGCGGGCGATGCGCTTGATGCTTGAACTGGTGATACTATATTTTATTGCAGGTAACAAGTTCCGTACAATAAGAGTTGTCGCCACAAGGGTCTTTTTTTGGCCGGAAGTCGTAAATAAGAGCAAAAACGCGCGCAATATTGCGCGACCGGCAAGGAAGTTTCCGCAGTGGCGGCGATATTGCCGTGGGAAATGTTAGATGATATTTTTGACAATTAACAAAGGGCCCCGCCGGTTTGTCCGGCGGGGCCCTTTGTCTTGGTCATATTGAAATATTTCCCGCCATGGCGTCATGCTACCCCGCTTTGGCGCGGCGCGGCGCCCGCCAGCGGCGGACTATAGTTTGAGGCGGTTGCGCAGCGACTCCAGCCGCGTCGTGCCGATGCTCGGCGTGGGGGTGATCCAGCCGCCTTCGCCCAGCTCGTTCCAGGCGTAGATGAACACCACCCCGCCGGTGACGGTGGGATACTTGTCGACCGTCGCGCGCACCTGCGCGCAATGGGCGTCGAACTCGGCCTGGGTCGGCAGGCTGTTGTCGTGCAGCGGGTCGGCGGCCGTGCCGCCCCAGGGACGCATGTCGAAGCCGGCCATCAAGGTTGGCCACCATGCCTTGCCCACCGCGTAGGTTTTCATCGCCGGCAGCACCAGGTCGTAATTTTGCTGGACCGCCGTCATCATTTCCCCATACGAGTGGGTCAGGCGCTTGGCGCCGCCGAAGGTGCCGGTGCGGATCGAATAGACATACATGCCCTGCACGGTGGCACAGCGGCCCCAGGCGCCGATGTCGGCGGTGCCGATCATCAGGTACATCGACTGGACGAAGTTGCCGGAAATGCCCAGGGTGTTGACGCGGGTCGGCGTGACCGTGCCGTTGCGCACGACTGCGGCGTTCAGCTTGCCGGTGATGCCGCCGGTCGGATCGCCCGCCAGCACGTTGCGCACGATGTTGTGGCAGTCCTGCAGGAAGGCCTCGTGGGCCAGCGTCGCCTCGTTGATGCTGGAGAAGGTGGCGGTGGGCAGGCGGCCCATGGTGGTCAGGATGATGCGGTCGATCTGGGTGGTGTCGTAGATGGAGAACACCGGCCGGCCGCCCTGTTTCCAGTAGGCCGAGTCGGTCATGTGGGCGGCGGCGCGGCGCATGCCCTCGAAGAAATATTCGCGCGAGTCGGCCGGCGGCGAGGTGTTGGTGGAGTTGGCGTTGTTGGACCACTGCAGGAAGAACTTCATCAGGTTCTTCTTCGGCGAGGCCTTGAAGTTGATGATCGCCTGGTTGAGGAACTCGTCGCGGTACCAGTTCATGGCGAACACGTCGATGCCGTAGGAGCTGGCGGTCTGGATCTCCGAGTCGATCACCCACTGCTGGGCGTCGTCGTAGCCGACCGGCGCCGGCCCGATCAGCGGAAAACGCTCCGGGTAGTTCAGCATCTTGTGATTCACATAGGGCAGTTTGGCGGTCGGATAGAGGCCCCAGGGATTGTCGCCGTGCACGCCTTGCTGCGACAGGTCCATCGGCACGCGCCAGCCGCCGAAATAGGCGGCGACCAGGGTGCGCGAGGTGGTTTGGGCCCGTACCACGGTTGGCAGGGCGCTACCCAATAGCAGCCCGCCGACCCCGGTTAGTAGCTGCCTTCTTTTCATTAGTGCCATAATTGCTCTCCTACGCATCGGTTTGGACATGGTTGACGAAGCTGCGCGCTCAATCGTTAATTTTCCTACTAAGAAAGTATGCACCCAAGAGGCAGCCGGCGCCAGTGGATTTTAGCGTGCCGATCGGCTGCCAGCCATTGCGAATACGCTGCTGGCGCGACACCGCCGGGGGCCGCGGCGGGCGCCTGCGGGGCTTGGCGATATGAAACTTATGTTGCAAAATGATTAAAAAAACAATGAAATCAAAAGAAGTTTTGCGCCAGATCGAAGCCGATCGTGGCGCCGCCGCGACAGTCGGGGCGGCGCCGTGAGGGCGCCGCGCCGTGCCGTCCGGCGCCAGCGCGGCGCCGCCCTGTTGTTGCTGGTGGCGGTGCTGGGGCTGGGCGCGGCGGCGCTGTTGATCAGCGCCGTCAGCCGCTGGAATCTGCGGGCCGGCCACGAGCGCCGCACGCTGGCCGCGCTGGGCCAGGCGCAGGACGCGCTGATCGGCTTCGCCATCCTGCACGGCCGCCTGCCGCGGCCGGCGGTGTCGGCCAGCGACGGCCGCGAGAGCGGCCTGCCCTGCACCAGCGAGCAGAGTTGCACCGGTTTCCTGCCCTGGGTCAGCCTGGGGGTGGAGCGCGCCGACGGCTGGGGCCACCTGCTGCGCTACAGCGCGGCGCCGGCCTTCACCAGCGCGCCGATCGACTTCACCACCGCCGTCGCCAGCAAGACCTTGCAAAGCCGGCGCGACGGCGAGCTGGTCTACGTCGCCGGCTTTCCGCTGTGCCAGCGTTCGGCGCAATGCCTGCCGGCCGTGGTGCTGTCCACCGGCAAGGAGGGCTTCGGCGTCAGCGAGCAGGGCGTGGCCCAGCTGGACGGCTCGGCGACCAACCTCGACGAGCGCCGCAACGCCGAGACGGGCCACGCTTTCATCCGCCGCCCGGCCAGCGCCGCGGCGGCCGACGCCGGCGGCGAGTTCGACGATTTGCTGAGCACCGTGCCCTTGTTGACGCTGATAAACCGGATCAACGCGGTACCCTGATTCGATTGGCGCGGAATTGAGAATTGTTCCGATTTGTGAGAAACTGTGCAGTGCAGCAAACGGTCGCGGCGGTGTATTTCTGCGCCCTGAAAACTTGCCTTAAATTCATTTTTTTGCTATGCTGCGGCAAGCCTTCCGGCATGCTAGCGCCTTGGGGAATTTGTTTCGATTCAACGGCTTAGCCATAGTCTGGGTGTCTTCCTCCCCAGTTTTTTCCGCCCCCGCGCGGCGCCCCCGGCGCCGGGCGGCGGGCGCGCGGGGCGCCGCCGGGCGGCCCCCCGCGAGTAGACCAGATAAGGAATTTCGATGATTATTCGCGCACGCGCGCCGCTGCGGCTGGGCTTGGCAGGCGGTGGCACCGACGTCTCGCCGTATTGCGACATGTTCGGCGGCTACGTCTTGAACGTCACCATCGACCGCTATTCGTATGCGGTCATCAAACCGCTGGCCGAGCCGGCGGTGCGCTTCATCGCCGCCGACCTGCAGGTCGAACAGGTGCTGCCGCTGGCCGAGCGCTTCGAGCTCGACGGCAAGCTCAACCTGCACAAGGCGGTCTACAACATGATCGTCAGCCGCTACAACCACGGCCAGCCGCTGGCGATCGAACTGACCACCTTCTGCGACGCGCCGGCCGGCTCCGGCCTGGGCTCCTCGTCGGCGCTGGTGGTGGTGATGATCAAGGCCTACACCGAGCTGCTCAACCTGCCGCTCGACGAGTACGGCATCGCCCGCCTGGCCTTCGACGTCGAGCGCATCGACTGCGGCCTGCAGGGCGGCCGCCAGGATCAGTACTCGGCCACTTTCGGCGGCTTCAACTTCATGGAGTTCTCGGCCCAGGAGCGCGTGCTGATCAATCCGCTGCGCATCAAGAACTGGATCGCCTGCGAGCTCGAGGCTTCGCTGGTGCTGTTCTACACCGGCGTGTCGCGCGAGTCGGCCACCATCATCGCCGACCAGAGCCGCAACATGAGCAGCGGCGACAGCGGCGCGGTCGAGGCCATGCACGGCCTCAAGCAGGAGGCGCTGACCATGAAGGAGTGCCTGTTGAAGGGCGACTTCGGCGGCCTGGTCGACTCCATGCGGCTGGGCTGGGAGAGCAAGAAGCGCTCGGCCAAGTCGGTCTCCAACCCGCACATCGAAGCGGTCTACAACTCGGCCATCGCGGCCGGCGCGCTGGCCGGCAAGGTCTCCGGCGCCGGCGGCGGCGGCTTCATGATGTTCTTCGTCCCGCCGGAAAAACACATCAGCGTGGTCAACGTCCTGGCCAAGAGCGACGGCGTGGTCAGCAATTGTCACTTCACCCATCACGGCTGCCAAGCCTGGAAAATCTCATGAAAAATAGCATACTCGAACAAATCGCCGAAGCCGAACGCGTCATGCGGGCCATGCAGCAGGACGAGGTCCTGCTGGCCGCCGTCGCGGCGGCCTCGCAGGCCTGCATCGACTGCATCCGTGGCGGTGGCCGCGTCCTGTTGGCCGGCAACGGCGGCAGCGCCGCCGACGCCCAGCACATCGCCGGCGAGTTCGTCAGCCGCTTCAACTTCGACCGGCCCGGCCTGTCGGCCATCGCGCTGACCACCGACACCTCGATCCTGACGGCGATCGGCAACGACTACGGCTACGAGCAGTTGTTCGCCCGCCAGGTGCAGGCGCACGGCAACAAGGGCGACGTCTTCATCGGTTACTCGACCTCGGGCAAGTCGCCCAACATCCTCAAGGCCTTCGCCGAGGCGCGCGCGCGCGGCATGGTGTGCATCGGCTTCACCGGCAACCGTGGCGGCCCGATGGGCGAGCTGTGCGACCACCTGCTGGCGGTGCCGTCGAGCCAGACGCCGAAGATCCAGGAAGGCCATCTGGTGCTCGGCCACATCCTTTGCGGCCTGGTCGAAAGCACCATCTTCACCCCGCCCGCCGCATGATGGAGGCGATCGTCCTGGCCGGCGGCTTCGGCACCCGCCTGCGCGCCGTCGTCGCCGACCTGCCCAAGCCGATGGCGCCGGTGGCCGGCCGGCCGTTCCTGGAGATCCTGCTGACCAGCCTGGCCCGCAAGGGTTTCCGGCGGGTCGTGCTGTCGCTCGGCTTCATGGCCGAGACGGTGGTCGCCCACTTCGGCGCCGAGTACGCCGGCATGGAGCTGGTCTACACCGTCGAGGACACGCCGCTGGGCACCGGCGGGGCGATCCGCGCCGCGCTGGCGCACTGCCACGGCGAGCAGGTCTGCGTGCTGAACGGCGACACCTATCTCGACCTTGAGGCGGCGCAGTTGCTGGCCTTGTGGGACGAGCGGCACGAGCCGATCATCGTCGCCCGCGCCGTCGACGACACGGCGCGCTACGGCCGGCTGCACGTCAGCGAGGGGCGGGTGCGCCGCTTCGCCGAAAAGGGCGAGGCCGGCCCCGGCCTGATCAACGCCGGCTGCTATGTGCTGCCGCGCGACATCCTCGACGCCTTCCCGCTCGGCCAGGCCTTCTCCTTCGAGACGGCGTTCCTGGCGCAGGCGGTCGGCGCGCGCGACGTCTCGGTGTTCGTCAGCGAGGGCCATTTCATCGACATCGGCATCCCCGAGGATTACGCGCGGGCGCAGACCGAGCTGGCCGGGGTGTGCGCTTGAGCGGCGCCGCGCCGCGCCGTGCCCTGTTCCTCGACCGCGACGGCGTCATCAACGTCGACCACGCCTATGTGCACCAGCGCGAGCGCTTCGAGTTCATCGACGGCGTCTTCGAACTGTGCCGCGCCGCGCGCGCGCAGGGCTTCCTGATCGCGGTGGTGACCAACCAGGCCGGCATCGGCCGAGGTTATTACACCGAGGCCGACTTCCACGCCCTGACCGAGTGGATGTGCGGGGAGTTCCGCCGCCACGACGCGGCCCTCGACGGCGTCTATTTCTGCCCCGACCACCCGCAGCACGGGCTGGGCGCCTACCGGCGCGAGTCGGCCGAGCGCAAGCCGGGGCCGGGCATGTTGTTGCGCGCGGCGGCCGAGTTGAACATCGACCTGAGCCGCTCGCTGATGGTGGGCGACAAGGAGAGCGACCTGCTGGCCGGCGCCGCCGCCGGCGTGCCCTGCCTGATCTCGTTCCGCAATCCGATCGCCAACTTCGCGCACGCCGAGCTGGCCGCGCGCAGCCACTTTACCGACAGCATGGCCGAGGTTCAGGCCATCCTGCTTGCCTTGACGGAAGACGCATGAATTCTGCCGCAGTGAGCCAGGCGGCGCGCACCGACGCGCCGCTGGTGTATATCGTCCTATTGAACTGGAACGGCTGGAAGGACACCATCGAGTGCCTGGAGAGCGTGTTCCGGCTCGACTACCCGGCCTTCCGCGTGATCGTCTGCGACAACGACTCGCGCGACGACTCGCTCGGCCAGATCAAGGCCTGGGCCGAGGGCCGGCTGGCCGCGCCGGCCTGCCGCGTCACCTTGGCCGGCGCCGAGCGGCCGCTGGCCAAGCCGCTGGCCTGGGTCGAGTACGACCGCGCCGAGGCCGAGGCCGGCGGGCGGCAAGACGAGCAGGCGCCGTTGGTGCTGATCCGCACCGGCGGCAACCTCGGTTTCGCCGGCGGCAACAACGTCGGCCTGCGCTACGCCCAGGCGCGCGCCGACCACGGCTACGCCTGGCTGTTGAACAACGACACGGTGGTGCCGTCCGACTCCCTAGCGCAGATGGTGCTGCACATGGCGCGGCGCCCCGGCGCCGGCATCTGCGGCTCGAAACTGGTGTTCTACCACCGCCCCGGCACGGTGCAGGCCTGGGGTGGCGCCTCCTATGACGAGGTGCGCGGCTACGTCACGCCGCTGGGCATGTTCCAGCCGGTCGAGGCGGCCTGCGACGTCGCCGCCGTCGAGGGCCAGATGGCCTACGCGGTGGGCGCCTCGATGCTGGTGTCGGCGGCCCTGCTGCGCGACGTCGGCCTGATGGCCGAGGACTACTTCCTCTACTCCGAGGAGATCGATTGGGCCTGCCGCGCCAAGGGCCGCTATACGCTGGCCTACGCCGACGCCAGCGTGGTCTACCACAAGGAGGGCGGCTCGATCGGTTCGAGCAGCACCGGCGCGCAGTCGATGCTGGCGATCCATTACCTGTACCGCAACCGCCTGCGTTTCATCCGCCGCTTCTACCGGCCGCGGCTGGCCTCCGGCCTGCGCCAGATCGCCTGGGAGATGCTGGTGCTGAGCAAGCGGCGCCAGTTCCGCGCCGCCTACGTGGCCAGCCGCGCCGTGCTCGGCGAGTTGCTGCGCGGGCCGCGCGAGCCGGGCTAGTCCGGCCTTTTTTCGTTCCCCCGTTCCCCATGAAGAAAACCACGTGAAATTACTTGTCCTTTCCCCCTTCCTGTACCACTCCAAAGTGGGGCACGGCGGCGGCGTCGCCTGCATCGAACAACTGCAGATGCTGGCGCAGCACCACGAGATCCATTTTCTGGCCTTTGTCACGCGCGAGAGCGAGGAGGAGTTGCGCCTGGCGCGCGCCGAGCTCGGCACGCTGTGCCAATCGATCAACACCGTCAAGCTGGACATCAGCAAGATGGCGGTGCTGCGCGCCAAGCTGAAGTTCCTGCTGCGCCTGACCCCGGTCGACGCCGAGTTGTTTGTCTCGGCGGCGATGCAGCGGCAGTTGCAGGCGCAGTTGGCCAGCCTGCGGCCGGACGTGGTGTTCGCCCAGTTTCCGCAGATGGCGCAGTATGTCGACTTCTGCGGCGCGGCCGCCAGCGTCATCGACGTGCAGGACGCCTTCTCGATTTCCGGCTTCCGCAAGTTCCGCTCGCAAACGGCGCCGCTGAAGAAAATCGGCCTGTTCTTTAACTGGATTTCCTGGTTGCTGTACGAGATGCGCCATTACAAGGCCTTCGACGCCGTCGCCGCCGTCACCGACCAGGACCGCGTCGGTCTGGAGATATTTTCGCCGGGCCTGGGGGCGGACGTGATCAAGGCGGCCATCGCGGTCGACGCCGAACTGGCGCCGGTCACCCCGCTGGCCGACACGATAGGCTTCATCGGCTCGTTCTCGCACTACCCGAACGTCGAGGGGGTGCGCTATTTCATCGAGCAGATCCTGCCGACGATCGTGGCGCGGCGTCCGACGGCGCGTTTTCTGGTCGCCGGCGGCAACGCGCCGGCGCATCTGCTGGCGCTGGCCGGCGCGCACGTCGAGTTCCTCGGCTTCGTGCCGGACTCGAACGAGTTCATGCGCGCCAACGCCGTCGTCGTGGTGCCGCTGCTGAGTGGCGGCGGGGTCAAGATCAAGACCTTGCACGCGATGGCCTGCGCCTGTCCGATGGTGTCGAGCAGCATCGGCGTCGAGGAGACCGGCGTGGTCGACGGCGAACACGCGCTGGTGGCGGACACGCCGCAGCTGTTCGCCGCCCAGGTGCTGGCCCTGCTGGACGACCCGCAACGGGCGCGGCAACTGGGCCAGGGCGCGCGCGCCCTGGCCGGTGAGCGCTTCTCGTGGAAGGCCAAGGCGGTTTCGATGGAGCGGGTGCTGAACCACGCGGTGCAAAAGCGGGCGGCCAGACTGCGCCTGGCGGCGCGCTAGGAACGCTAGGGGGCGGGCCGGCTCCGGCCCGCCCCAATGAAACTAGTTGAACCTGGCAAAGGCGAAGCGGCGCGATTTCGCGCGTGTCGGTTGCTCGATGAAGCGATAGGTCAATTGGCTGATGGCCAGAACCAAAACCAAAGTGAACGCGAGCGCCGCGACGGCTTCCAGCGCCGACAGGCTGAGAACCCAACTGCCGTCCAGTGCGCGCACCTCCGGCCGCTTGAAGACCCGTTTGAACACATTCGCGGTCACCCACAAGACGAATGAATGGGACATGTAGACCGAATAGGAAATAACCCCAAGCCAGACAAGTACCCGCTGTTTCAACACCGTGTTCAAGAGTCCCTTCGGCGCCAATACAATGCTGGCGATGAGGGCGGCGGTGAGGAAGTAAATGGCAATGTCAAATTTCTGGAATGGCTTGAATTGCAGGAAAAGCGCGATCGCTGCGAAGATGATGGCCGAAAAATAGCTCGGCAGGGCGAGCGTCGATTTCTTGGTCAGGTGGGCGGTGACGCAGCCGATAAAGAATCCCGCCAAGCATTTAAGCACGCCTTCGAAACCATACGTGGATTTTGTGGCGAGCAATAAAAGCGACATGACGATCAGTGCGCTGAAAACCTGAAATTTCACTTTTCTGCAAAGAAATATGATCAGCGCGAACAGTAGATAGGTGTAGAACTCGACACTGATGGACCACGCCTGCCCGTTGAAGGACAGCGCGTTCCCGGTCGGTCCAAGCGCTTGCGCAAGAAAAATTTGCTGAACAAACGCGGTGAGGCTGTTTTCGCTGAACGGTACGGTGCGAATGCTCGGCCCGCCCATTTTTGTCGACGCAATGTATTTGCTGATTTCTATGGCTAGAAAAATCATCAGGAACGTCAGGTGGACGAAGTACAGGCGGCCGAATCTGAGGAACTGGAATCTCAGCAAATCTTTGGTCGAGTAAAGTTTTTCTCCGTAGGCGCTGAATATGACGTAGCCAGACAGGACGAAGAATAATTCGACCATCAAGTAGCCATTATTGATGATGCCAATGTCGAACAATGGATTCCATTTCGGGAAGTGGAAGAAAACGATCAGCAAGGCGGCCATGCCGCGTATGCTTTCCAGTTCTTCTATTTTGGTTTGGTTTTGCAGGGGGACTGCTGTTGCCTGGGTGCTGGCATGCGGCAAAGGTTTGCTGTTTGTCGATGTCGTCATAAATTGATTGCTGTGTGGGCCGGATGGCGGGAGTGGGGCGGGAATTGGCGGTGTGGATGCGTTGAGGCGAGCGCCGATTCGTTCGCGCACTTGAAGGACCGATATTGCTCGTCTTGTCCAACTTGCTTTGGTTTGTTTTATCACAATTGTTTTTCACGGCCGCGCCGCGCGGGTGGGGGCGGGAGCGGCGGGCATGGCCGGCGGCGGTTCTGCCATACTGTGTTTCGCGGTTGAATTTTTCTTGGCGGCAGGCAAAGCGGCGTGGCGGACGCCCCGAACCGGGTCCGGTATGCCAAAATATCAGCTCAGCGGTAGGGCGTCTGTCGCGGCGCACGGCGCGGCACGGGCTCCGCGCGCGGCTGTTGCGGCGGGGAATTTAACCTTGATGTTCTTTTGCTCATGTTTCGCTGTGGCTGGAATAGTTGTTGTGATATCATTGTTTTTTCCTCGCAATGCGCTGGCAGGCCTTTGGCCGCAGCCGTGCGTCACATTTTCACCATTCATTCACTTTTTCCGTAGGACATTTACACGATGATTTTTGTTACAGGTGGTGCCGGCTTCATCGGTTCGAATTTCGTGCTCGACTGGCTGGCCCAGTCCGACGAGCCGGTCTTGAACTTCGATAAATTGACCTACGCGGGCAATCTGAACAACCTCGCCTCGCTCAAGCAGGATGCCCGCCATCTGTTCGTGCGCGGCGACATCTGCGAGCAGGAGACGGTGCTGGCCCTGCTGCGCGAACACCGGCCGCGCGCCATCGTCCACTTCGCGGCGGAGAGCCACGTCGACCGTTCGATCCTCGGCCCGGGCGAGTTCATCAACACCAACATCAACGGCACCTTCAGCCTGCTCGAAGCGACCCGCGCCTACTGGGGCGAGTTGGCCGAGGCCGAGAAAAGCGCCTTCCGCTTCCTGCACGTCTCCACCGACGAGGTGTACGGCACCCTGGGACCGGACGACGCGCCGTTCAGCGAGACCACCGCGTTCGCGCCGAACAGCCCGTACTCGGCCTCGAAGGCGGCCTCCGACCATCTGGTGCGCTCCTACCACCACACCTACGGCTTGCCGACGGTGACCACCAACTGTTCGAACAACTACGGTCCCTACCATTTCCCGGAAAAACTGATTCCGCTGATTATCGCCAACGCCCAGGCCGGCAAACCGTTGCCGATCTACGGCGACGGCCAGCAGGTGCGCGACTGGCTGTATGTGAGCGACCACTGCGCGGCGATCCGCCGGGTGCTGGAGTCGGGCCGCCTGGGCGAGACCTACAACGTGGGC
>NZ_JAEMNU010000030.1 GCF_016461825.1 Rugamonas violacea
TCCTGCGGCGCTTCCTGTACGCCGCCGCCGCGACCGGCAGGCGAACTGAGGCGTCGCTCAGGTTGGTAGATGAAGATCAACGCTAATCAATTACCCATTTACATACCAAGATCTGATACTGCCTGATGGCGGGCGAATTCACTATAAGCGCATCTCCCCGGAAGGCAGCAATGAGGGAATCGTCTATAGCCATACAACAACGGCCACCAAATATTTTGGCTCTACTATACGTCGTGGAAATGATAGTTGTTTTTGGCAATTGGATATGAAAAATGGCGCGAGGATTTTCTTCCCTATATCCTTTTTGTCCACCAACGCACGCGCAGCCGCCCCCACTTCCATTAGCGACCGTTACGGCAATGTGCTCACGCTTGAACGCGACAGCAATAGTAATCTGAAGCGCATTGCCTCGCCAAGCGGCCGTTATCTGCAATTTGTCTACGATACGCACAATCGCATCACGCAAGCAAGCGACAACATCGGTCGCACCACCCAATACGAGTATGACGCGGCTGGGCACTTGGCCAAGGCAACCGATCCCGATGGGAAATCCAAAGCCTATACCTATGACCTGAAGCACAACATGCTGACGGTGCAGGACGCGCGCGGCAACAGCATGGTCAGCAATGTTTATGACGCCAATAGCCGCGTCAGCAAACAAACCTATGCGGACGGCAGCACCAACCTGTTCAGCTACGGGCTCGACGCCGCTGGCAAGGTCACGCGCACCGATATCACCGATGAACGCGGCATCGTCACGCGCATGCTGTTCAACTCGCAGGGATACACGACATCGGTGACCAAGGCGTATGGACGAGTGGAGCAGCAAGTGGTCGCCGTCGAGCGCGATCCGGCCACCAATCTGATGCTGTCGCGTACGGATGCGTTGGGGCGCAAGACCAGCTATACCTATGACGGCAATGGCAATCTGTTGACGCGGACATTGCTGGCCGGCACCCCCGATGCCGTCACGATACGGATGAGCTACACGGCCGATTTCAATTATGTGGCGAGCGTTACGGATTTTCTAGGCCACCAATCGACGATGCGTTATGACGAGCGGGGTAATCTGATCGAAACACGGGACGCCAACGGCATCGTGGTCAAACGCAGCTACAACAGCGCCGGTCAGCTTACGCAGGTTAACGACGGACTCGGCAACAGCACCAGTTTGGCGTATGACGTTTTTGATCTGGCAAGAGTGACCGATCCATTGAGCCGCACCGTCCAGTTCTACGTTGACGCCGCCGGCCGCGTTCGCAGCGTCGTCGACGCGCTTGGCAACCGTTCGAGCTTTGACGTCGATGTGCTGGACCGGGTAACCCGGAGCACCGATCCATTGGGCCAACCGATCGGCCAGGACTTCGACGCCAACAGCAATCCAACTGGCCTTACCGACCCCAAGGGCAATCTACACAAATTTGTCTTCGACAAGCGCAATGTGCTGACCGGCAATATCGACCCGTTGAACAAGGCTGAAATCTACGCCTATGATGCCAAGCACAACCTGACCCAAAAAACCGACCGGAAAGGGCAGGTCACGCGTTACGCCTACGATGTGCTCGATCGCCTTACCAGCACCACATACGCAGATGGCGGCACTGTCACCGTCACCTACGACCAGGGCAACCGCATTGTCCGGATGGATGACTCGGTCAACGGCATCGTCTCCTTCGACTACGACGTGCGCGACCGGGTGGGCAGGGTCAGCACGCCCAAAGGCAAGGTGGCCTACACCTACGACGCCAATGGCCGGCGCGCGAGCATGAGCGTGACGGGCCTGCCGCCGCTACGCTACAGCTACGACGACGGCGGGCGCCTGGTTCGCATCGAACAGGCCGCCGACGCCGTCAACAACGGCGTAGCGCAAAGCATCAGTTTTGTCTACGACGCGGCCAACCGCCGCATCCGAACCAGCTATGCCAACGGCGTCACCCGCAGCGACACCTACGACGGCGCCGGCCAACTGGTCTCGATTGCCTACGCCAATGCGGACGGCAGCGTGTTGGGCGACCTTCGCTATGCCTACGACAATGGTGGCCGGCGCATACAGGCCGGCGGCAGCTTGGCACACGCCGCGCTGCCCGAGGCTTTGGCCTCCGCCAACGTGGACGCGGCCAACCGCCTGACAGTCTTCGGTGCGCAAACGCTCAGCTACGACGCTAACGGCAATCTGCTCGGGGACGGCGATCAAACTTATGTTTGGAATGCGCGCGATCAGCTGATACAGATCAATAGCGGCAACGGCGCGGTGGTGGCAAGCTTCAGTTACGACGCCCTGGGCCGGCGCCAGACGAAAACCGTCAATGGAGTGGCCAGCGGCTATGTGTATGACGGCTTGAACATCGTGCAGGAGTTGTCGGGACTGAATGTTGACAACAGCAGTCCCGCCAATGTGCGGGCAAGCTACATCAGCGGTGGAATTGACGAAGTATTCGTCCAATTGAGCGGCACCGGTGCCGGTGCTAAGATCAGCACATACTTGAGCGATGCGCTGGGCTCGACGGTACGGCTTGTGGATGCCGCCGGTAACAAGATGGTCGACTATGCATACGATCCTTATGGACGTACGACAGCCGATACCGTGGTCGACAACTCCTTCCAGTATACGGGGCGGGAAAATGACGGAACGGGTTTGTATTTTTATCGGACGCGCTATTACTCACCATCACTTGGACGATTCATATCGAGTGATCAGATTGGTCTAAATGGTGGCATCAATACATATGCGTATGTTGGTGGAGATCCTGTTTTTAGGACTGATCCATTGGGGGAAAATTGGAATAAGGTTATTCCAATAATTGGATGCTTAATAGGGTTATGTAACAATCCAATTATTCCAAGTACGCCTCCTAATTATCCGCCGCCAGTGCCAGGGCAGGCACCAAAACCTGGTACGGTTTCCCCAAACCCAAAAACTCTTCCGAAAACGTGTCCAGCTGATAAAACAGCAGGTACGCCAACAGGAGCCCCTCCCGCCAACGCGAGGCCACAACCAAATAATCCAAATCCGCCAGTTGTGCCACCAGTGCCTCCAGTACTACCAAATCCGTGGTTGCCTTTACTTTTAATATTTGTTCCTGGAAATATGTTTCAGAATCCATTTCCAAGCGGGAATGAAATTAATTGATAGAAACATGTAATGAAGGGGTAATGTTGCCGTAACTTAAAGTGAAAGCTAAATTGTCGCAGTGTTTTTATATTGATATGGATAGGTTTGAAATGGACACAACTGATTGCTGGTCGTTTGCATATGAATTTATTGTCAGTGGTGAAATTGAAAAGGCAATTTCATTGTGTGAAACGGAAGTTTGCTCAAATTCAATAAATTGCCAAAGATACCTTGGATGGATTTATTACAAGAGAGGGGATATGGAAAAATCACTAAGTTGGTTTGGTAAAGCTGCAGATCAGAAAGATGGAGAGGCACTATTTGGCATAGGCAGTGTTCTCGTCGTTAAAAAAGATTTTCAGTCGGCTGTGTCTTATTTTGAGCGCGCCGCAAACAACGGGTATCCTAGAGGATATCAATGGGCTGGAAGTATTTATCATCGAGGGAGTGGTGTTTCGATTGATCTGGATAGGGCTGAAAAATATTATCGCCAAGGTGCGGCACATGGTTACATTATGGCGGAGCGGTCTTTGATTTCTTTGAGGATGAAAAAAGAGAATATTTTTGTAAAGTTTATTTTGATATTTAAATTTGTTGCGTTGCTTGTAAAAGCAACAAAAATTTCGGTGCGAGATATAAATGATCCACGTATGATGGATGTTCCAAATTACTTTAAAAAAAATTAAAATTTTATTGTATTAATGTTTATAAAGCCGTTACTAATTAAATGTTGGATTGGCATGCGACAATATTTTAACAATAATTGCAGCTTGATAAGCTAGATTTTCTCATGCGCATCGCGGTTGCGCCGTCGCGGCTGTGCACACCAGCTGGCCCCCATTCTATTCAAGACTACAGCTCGATTCCCTATCTTGACATCGGATTGAGGCCAGTTGCGGCCTGAGCTCGCGCGCCTAAGCACAGGGGTCGTAGGTGCCCACGCTCCACAAATGCCCCTCCGGGTCGCGGCAAGTGAAGCCACGGCCGCCGTAGTCCTCGTCCTTGATGTCCATTTCGATTTTGGCGCCGGATTCCAGCACGCGGCCGTAGACCAGGTCGGCGTCGTTGACCACCAGGTAGCTGCACTGCGTCACGCCGCCGCCGATCTGCTCCGGCTCGCGCATCAGGCGGCCGAACTCGGTGTCGAAGATGGAGCTGAGCATGACCATGCCGTTGCCGTAGCCCAGCTGGGCGTGGGCGATGCTGCCGTCCTCGTTGGGGATCACCAGCAGACGCTCGAAGCCGAGGTTGTCGCACAACCAATCGATGGCGGCCGGCGCGTTGCGGTAACGCAGGCAGGGGATGACGTTGGCTTTGGTGTTCTTGGGTATGGTGGACATATTATTCTCCCTGAATCGGTCGAGGTGACAAAAAGCGTGGAACAACTTCGATCACTTTTCCACTGCCGACGTTCAGGCCTCCGGCCGTGCTCTGCGCGCGTTTTGACGTCGATCAGAAGAACGCACGCCCCTGTCGGACAAATCCTAAGGCACTGAAATCGGCCGTTAGGAGTGGGGGCGGCGATGCCGCCGTTGGCGCGGGGCATTATTCCATGATAGGCCGCCGGGCGGCGGCCCGCAAGCGCGGCGTCCGCTCACATCTGCTGGAACAGGTGGGCGTGGCCGCGGCTCACCTCCAGCTGTTCGACGCAGTTGCGCAGCCTGACCATCTGCCGGCCGCGCAAGTCGCGCGTGACTTGCGTGATGGCGTCGACCCGCACCAGGGTGGAGCGGTGGATGCGCCAGAACTCGTCCGGGTCGAGCTCGTCGGCCAGCTCCTTCAGCGTCTTGCGGATCAACACCTCGCCCTGCTCGGTCTTGACCCGGGTGTACTTTTCCTCGGCCTGGAAGAACAGCACCTCGCGCGTGCTGATCATGCGCAGGCTGCCGCCCACCTGCGCCTGGACCCAGCGCAGATAGTTGGGTTGGGCGGCCCGGCTCTGCAGCAGCGCGCCCAGCTGCTGCGCGATGTCGTCGGGCCGGCGCCCCAGCCGCGCCTGCAGGCGGGCGCAGGTGGCGGCCAGGCGGCTGGCGTCGGCCGGCTTGAGCACGTAGTCGAGCGCGCCCTGTTCGAAGGCGTCGATGGCGTATTGGTCGTAGGCGGTGACGAACACCAGGTGGCAGCGGTTGAACAGCAGCCGCGCCGCCTCGATGCCGGACAGGCCGGGCATGCGGATGTCGAGGAAGACGACGTCGGGCTGGTGCTGGCCGGCCAGCGCCACCGCCTCGATGCCGTTGGCCGCCTCGGCGACGATCTCCAACTCCGGCCAGACCTCGCGCAGGCGGCCGCGCAGTTGGGCGCGCATGGCGTCCTCGTCGTCGGCGATCAGGGCCGTGGCGCGCGGCGCGGTGGGCGAGGGGCTCATGCGGCGGCGCTTCCGGCGAAGATGTCCGGCGCGTAGGGCAGGCGGATCAGGGCGCGCGTGCCGCCGCCCGGCGGCGCCTCCAGCACCAGTTGGGCGCGCTGGCCGTACAGCAGGCGCAGGCGCTCGCGCACATTGGCCAGGCCGACGCCGTCGTCGGCGTGCAGGTCGAAACCGACGCCGTCGTCGCGCACCTCGACCTGCATGGCGGTGCCGTCGACGCCGGCGCGGATGTCGATGCGGCCGCCCTCGACCTTCGGTTCCAGGCCGTGCTTGATGGCGTTTTCGATCAGGATCTGCAGCATCATCGGCGGCAGGCTGGCGCTGTGCATCTCGGCCGGCACGTCGATCGACACGGCCAGCCGCGCCTTCATGCGCGCCTGCATGATGGCCAGGTAGGCGCGCGCCATCTCCAGCTGGCGGCCCAGGGTGGCGTTGCCGGCGCCGCGCATCTGCGGCAGCGTGGCGCGCAGGTAGGCGATCAGGTGGTTGTGGATGCGCGCCGCCTGCGGCGGGTCGGTCTCGATCAGCTGGCCGATCAGGGCCAGCGTGTTGAACAGGAAGTGCGGTTCGATCTGCGCCTGCAGCGCCGCCATGCGCGCCTCGACCAGGCGCCGCTCCAGGCCCTCGGCGCCGGCCGCGTCGGCGGCCTGGCGCGCCTCCAGCTCGGCCTTGCGCTTGCCGCCGGCCAGCACCTTCAGGCCGCAGGAGATGACGATGAAGGCGAGCGCTTGTTTCGGCAGCCACAGCGGGGTCACGCAGAGCAGCAGCAATAGCACCCAGATCACGTACAGCTTGCGCCACGGCACCTGGGCCAGCCAGTCGAAGAAGCGCCACCACAGCGTGCTGGCGGTGTCGCCCACTTCGCGCACGAAGTCGAGCACCCGGTTGGCCTTTTTCATGGACGCGGCTTGTCGTCGCGGCGGGCGCGCCGGCTACCGAGGAGCACGGCGCCGACCGCCAGCTTGAGCAGCAGCAGGAAGGCGAACAGGCACAGCGCCAGCGGCAGGATGGTCAGCAGCAGCGCCAGCAGCACGCTGCTCAGCAGCAAGGCCGGCCAGGACATGCGGCGCAGCGCCCGCAGGCCGATGCGGCCGGTGTGGATGAAGGCGCGCAGGACGTCGTCGAGCAGGGCGTGGATCGATTGGCAGGTGATGCGTGGCATGGTGAGGCTCCCGGGTCCGGTTGAATGGAATGGTGCCACTGTAGCGCGCCGGCCGGCGCGCCAGAAGCCGATTCCGATCAATGGTCGATTCGGCGGCATGGCCGGCAGGAGCCGCCGACGAATGGCGTGCTGCCTAGAACCCCCCGGCGGCGCGCCAGTCGCTGCGCAGCAGGCCGTAGATGTCGCTGCCGGACAACTCGCCGTTGACCAGCCAGCGTTCGCGCAATTGCCCCTCCAGGCGGAAGTGCAGCTTGCCGAGCAGCTTGGCCGAGGCCTGGTTGGCCGGGTGCAGGTCGGCCTCGATACGGTTCAGTTCGAGCTGTTCGAAGCCGTGCTCGATCAGCAAGGCCAGCGCCTCGCCCATATAGCCGTGGCCCCAATGCGGCCGCGCCAACAGATAGCCGATTTCGCAGCGCCGGTTGGCGCGCATGAATGCGTACAGCGTGACGGTGCCGATCAACTCGCCCGTGTCGCGCAGCGTCACGCCGAGCTGCAGCGCCGAACCGTCGCGGTAGTTGTCCTCGCTGCGCGTGATGTGCTCGACCGCCTGGACCGGCTCGCGCCAGGGCGCGCAGCTCCAGTAGCGCATCGTCTCGTCGTCGCGGTAGATGGCGAACAGACTGGCGGCGTCGCTCGGCGTGAGCATGCGCAGGGTCAGGCGTGGGCTGCGCAGTGTGGTCGGGAGGAAGCGGGGCATGGGGTCATCCATATTCTTTTTACAATTTTTGCAAGCATACACGAAAGCCCGGTAGGTGTTTTCCGAGGGTTTTATTTTTGGTGCCACATGGAAATTTCAAGTTCGATCGTGCTATCCTTAAAGTAACTTAAATTGATAATTGGAAACTAAATGCCAAGCATGTCAAAACAATTATTCGCCGCCGCAGTCTGCGCGCTGGCCGTCGGCGGCAGCCAGGCCGGCGTGCTCGACCTGGGCGTGAGCAACGCCAACCTGTTTTCCCTGGGTAATTTCAAGGCTTCCGGCAGCGACGTCGAGGGCGCCGTGCTGGTGCGCGGCAACCTGAGCGCCAGCAGCTATTCGATCAACGACAAGAACCAGGACGCCTTCGGCAAGAACAACGGCTCCGGCTATTCCTTGGCGGTCGGCGGCAACCTCGACTATAGCTCCGGCTCGATCAAGCACGGCGAGATCTATGTGGGCGGCAGCAGCACGACCAAAAACGTCGGCCTGCAAAGCTCGACCATCAGCAAGACCGCGCCGGTGTCCTTCGACGCCCTGGCCAGCAACGCCAAGAACGTCTCCAGCTCGCTGTCCAAGGTGGCCGCGACCGGCACGTCGGGCGTCAAGTACGGCGGCATGACCTTGACCGGCACGAAGAAGTCGGTCGAGGTGTTCAATCTGAACGGCAAGGACCTGGCCAGCGTCACCAATTTCACCTTCAGCGGTCTGAGCAAGAACGCCACGCTGATCTTCAACGTCAGCGGCGCCGACGCCATCGGCTTCCGCCAGAGCGGCGTGGGCCTGGACGGTTTCAAGGACTACAACGTGCTGTTCAATTTCTACCAGAGCACGGCGCTGAACATCCAGAGCGTCGGCATCCAGGGCAGTCTGCTGGCGCCGCTGGCCACCGTCACCGGCAACGGCGGCCAGATCAACGGCAATGTGATCGTCGGCGACTGGCTGTCGAACGTCCAGGTCAACGCCAACCATTTCTTCAAGCCCGTCGAGCTGACCGGCTATGTGTCGGCGGTGCCGGAGCCGCAAACCTATGCGATGCTGTTGGCCGGCCTCGGCCTGCTGGGCTTGACACGCCTGCGCCGGCGCCGGCGCGGCTGAATCGAATCCCTGTAGTGGCGGTGTTGAGCCGCCCGGCATGCCGGGCGGTTTTTTTTCGCTGAACTCGCCCCGCTGTCAGGCGGCGACGCGGATGGTCGCCAGCACCATGTCGACGATGAGTTTTTCGGCGTCGTCGAAGTCCTTCTTGTTCAGCTGCTTGCGGTTCAACACCAGCCCCATCTGCGTCGAGAAGTCGGCGTAGGACTGGGTCATCGCCCAGATCGCGAACAGCAGATGGGTGGCGTTGACCGGCGCGATCTTGCCGGCGCTGATCCACTGTTCGAACACCTCGATATCCTTGCGCAGCAGCGGCACCACGCGGCTCTGGATCTGCGCGCCGTACAGCTGCGCGCCGCTGATCACCTCCATCGCATACACCCGCGAAGCCCACGGCTGCTCGCGCGAGAAGCGCAGCTTGGCCTGCACATAGGCGCGCAGCGCCTCCTGCGGCTCGTCGTCGGCGTGGGCCAGGTGCTCCATCCGCTCCAGCCATTCGTCGAGCACATTGTCGAGCACGCGCTGGTACAAGGCCTGCTTGCTGGGGAAGTAGTACATCAGGTTCTGTTTCGACAGGCCGGCGTTCTCCGCCACGGTGGCGATCGAGGTGCCCTCGTACCCACATTCGGCGAACACCTTGACCGCCTCGGCGGCGATGTCGGCTTCCAGCCTGTCGCGGTTGAGCACACGCCGTTTGATCTTCGGCGCGGCGGCGGACGGTTTGACGGTGGCCATGGTCTCTCTTTCAGCTTGGTCGGATCGACTGTAAAAAGGTCAGTAGCTGCAGGCGGTCGCTGTAGGCGACGTTGAAGCGGAACCAGACCGTGTCGGCCTGGCGCAGCATGAAGAACTCGTTGGGCGACAGCAGGATGCCGGATTTGAGCGCCTGGTCGGCGATCAGCTTGCCGTTCCACTCGGCGCTTGGCGCGGCGTCCCAGCCGGCGCTGACGAACATGCCGCCGCGCGGCCGCGCCAGCGGCGCCATGCCGGCCGCGCGCAGGCTGTCGATGGTGCGCTCGCGGCCGGCGTCGAGCTGGTTGACCAGCTTCTCCAGCATGCGCTTGTAGGGCCGCGCCGTGACGGCGTGGTGGACGGCGCGCTCGTTGATCTCCGAGGTGGTCAGGCCGGCCAGCATCTTCACCCGCAGCAGCTCGGGCAGCAGCTGCGCCGAGGCGCTGATCGAGCCGACCCGCAGCACCGGCGACAGGGTCTTGGAGAAGCTGCCGACGCGGATCACCCGGCGCAGGCCGTCCATCGCCGCCAGCGAGGCCTCGCCGCGCGGCGCCAGCTCGCGGTAGATGTCGTCCTCGACCAGCCAGAAGTCGAACTGCTCGGCCAGGCCGAGCAGGCGGTGCGCCTGCGCCGCGCTGAGCGAGGTGCCGAGCGGGTTTTGCAGCACCGTGTTGACGAACATCAGCTTGGGCTGGGTCAGCGCGGCCTGCGCCGCCAGCGCCGCCATGTCCAGCCCCTGCGGCCCGCGCGGGATGCCGACCGGGATGCAGCCGTGGTGGCGGATCAGCGACAGCAGGTTGCTGTAGCCGGGGTCCTCGACCAGCACGGTGTCGCCCGGCTTGGTCAGGCTGCGCAGGATCAGGTCGAAGGCGTGGGTGGCGCCGTGGGTCAGCAGGATCTGCTCGGGCTCGACCGCGTACAGTTCGTCCGACAAGGTCGCCGCCATGTGCTGGCGCAGCGTCGGGAAGCCGAGCGGGTGGCCGTAGCCGCGCAGGCGGTTGGCCGGGATGCGCATGGCCTGGCGCACCGCGTCGAGGATGGTGTCCTCGCCGTACCACTCGGGCGGCAGCCAGCCGGCGCCGACCGGCAGCGCGTCCGACACGCCGGAGTACAGGTCGGGGGTGAGGGCGTCGATCGCCGTCGGGCTGGAGTGGAAGGGCGCCGGCAGCAGCGCCGCCGGCAGGTCCTGGCGGGCGACGAAATAGCCGGAACCACGGCGCGAGGACAGCAGCCCGAGGGTCACCAGGCGGTCGTAGGCCTCGACAACTGTAAAGGTGCTGACGCCATTACACTTGGCGAATTGCCGCACGGAAGGCATTTTGGTGCCGATGCGCAACTCGCGCCTGGCCACCATGGCGCTGACGGCGGCGACGATCTGCTCGACCAGGCTGCCCTTGCCGCCGCGTTCTATCGGCACCAGCGGCCAGGCGCCGTCGGCCGCCGGCGGCGCGGAATTGTGCTGCTCCATCGTGGCTGTCCCCTGGTTGTGCCCGCCCCGTGCGGGGCGCAGCAAACTGTAGTGTTTTTGTCGCCTGTACGGTTGGGCGGTTTTGCTATTTGTGTATCTGTGCCATAGTTGAAGCGCTGTCTATTATTGCATCATCATTTTGCCAACTGGTAAATTTTTTGTCCGGTTCATCAAAAAAACCGCAGTAGTTTTCAGGAGGAACGCATGAACCAATCCCGCCCCGAATCGATGTCCGCGTTTTGGATGCCCTTCACCAACAACCGCGACTTCAAGGCCAATCCCCGGCTGCTGGTGTCGGCCGAAGGCATGTACTACCGCGACGTCGACGGCAACGCCATCCTCGACGGCACCGCCGGCCTGTGGTGCGTGCCCTGCGGCCACGCCCAGCCGGTCATTGTCGCCGCCGTGCGCGAGATGATCGGCCAGCTCGACTTCGCCCCCACCTTCCAGATGGGCCACCCGGCCGCCTTCGACCTGGCCGAGAAGCTGATGGACTACACCAACCACCGCTTCGGCCACGTCTTCTACACCAACTCCGGCTCCGAGGCGGTCGACACCGCGCTGAAGATGGCGCTGGCCTACCACAAGGCGCGCGGCGAGGCCGGCCGCACCCGCCTGATCGGCCGCGAGCGCGGCTACCACGGCGTCGGCTTCGGCGGCATGTCGGTCGGCGGCATCGCCGGCAACCGCAAGGCCTACGGCGCCGGCCTGCCGTATGTCGACCACCTGCCGCACACCCACAACCTGGAGAAGAACGCCTACACGCGCGGCGAGCCGGAACACGGCGCCAACTTGGCCGACGAGCTCGAACGCATCGTCGCCCTGCACGACGCCTCGACCATCGCCGCCGTCATCGTCGAGCCGGTGGCCGGCTCCACCGGCGTGCTGATCCCGCCCAAGGGCTACCTGAAGCGCTTGCGCGAGCTGTGCACCAAGCACGGCATCCTGCTGATCTTCGACGAGGTGATCACCGGCTTCGGCCGCCTGACCACGCCGTTCGCCGCCGACTACTTCGACGTCGAGCCGGACCTGATGACCACCGCCAAGGGCCTGACCAACGGTGTGGTGCCGATGGGCGCGGTGTTCTCGAAAAAATTCGTCCACGACGCCTTCATGGACGCGCCGGCCGGCATCGAACTGTTCCACGGCTACACCTACTCCGGCCACCCGCTGGCCTGCGCCGCCTCGCTGGCCACGCTGCGCGTGTTCGAAGAGCAGAAGATCCTTGAACACGCCGCCGGCATGCAGGAGTACTGGGCCGACGCGGTGCATTCGCTGAAGGGGCTGCCGCACGTGATCGACATCCGCACGATCGGTTTGATCGCCGGCATCGAGCTGGCGCCGATCGCCGGCAAACCGGGCGCGCGCGCCTTCGACGCCTTCAAGAAGGCCTTCGCCGACGGCGTGTTGATCCGCACCACCGGCGACATCATCGCCCTGTCGCCACCGCTGGTGCTGGAGAAAAAACACATCGATGAACTGTTCGGCAAACTGCGCACCGTGTTGAAGAATCTCGTTTAAGGACGACGATAAAAACCTGTCGTTCCCGCGTAGGCGGGAACCCATGCGGCGCCAGACATCAAGCAGCGTATGGGTTCCCGCCTACGCGGGAACGACGGATTCGGCCTTATGGGTTCCCGCCTACGCGGGAACGACGAATTGGCCTGTTCGAAGTTCGCATAACAAGCGATGTACTTGGGGGGAGGGGCCACAAGCTCCGTCCCCCCGCCTGGTTCCACTGCTTCCAAATACAACAACGAGGAGAACAGCATGTTGGTAGGCGTCCCAAAAGAGATCAAGAACCAGGAATCGCGCGTCGGCCTGACCCCGGCCAGCGTCAAGGAACTCACGTTGCGCGGCCACCAGGTGCTGGTGCAGGCCAACGCCGGCACCGCCATCGGCCTGACCGACGCCATGTACCAAGGCGCCGGCGCGACCATCGTCGACACGGCCAAGGAAGTCTTCGCCCGCGCCGAGATGATCGTCAAGGTCAAGGAACCGCAGGCGCAGGAATGCGCCATGCTGCGCGAAGACCAGATCCTCTACACCTACCTGCACCTGGCGCCCGACCCCGAGCAGACGCGCGCGCTGATCGCCTCCGGCGCCGTCTGCCTGGCCTATGAAACCATCACCGGCCCGAACGGCGGCTTGCCGCTGCTGGCGCCGATGAGCGAGGTGGCCGGCCGCATGGCGATCCAGGCCGGCGCCGCGCACCTGGAAAAATCCAAGGGCGGCATGGGCCTGCTGCTGGGCGGCGTGCCCGGCGTGGCGCCCGGCCACATCGCCATCCTCGGCGCCGGCGTGGTCGGCACCAACGCGCTGCAGATGGCCATCGGCATCGGCGCCCGCGTCACCATCCTCGACAAGAACATCGACCGCCTGCGCCAGCTCGATCTGATCTACGGCAACCGCGTCGCCACCCGTTACTCCAACGCCCACAGCATCGAGGAGGCGGTGTTCGACGCCGACCTGCTGGTCGGCGGCGTGCTGGTGCCCGGCGCGGCGGCGCCCAAGCTGGTCACCGCCGCCATGATCGCCCGCATGAAACCGGGCGCCGTGGTGGTCGACGTGGCCATCGACCAGGGCGGCTGCTTCGAAACCTCGCACGCCACCACGCACGAACAGCCGACCTACGTGGTCGACGGCGTGGTGCACTACTGCGTCGCCAACATGCCGGGCGCGGTGGCGCGCACCTCGACCTTCGCGCTCAACAACGCCACCATCGGCCACGCGCTGGCGCTGGCCGACAAGGGCTGGCGCCGCGCCGTCGCCGCCAATCCGTATCTGAAACAAGGCCTCAACGTCTGCCACGGCCACGTCACCTACGAGGCGGTGGCGCACGCGCTGGGCTATTCCTACGTCGATCCCGACACCCTGCTGGTCTAGCACCGGCGGCACCACATTGAACGGAACATCATGAGCACCTTAGACACCATCACCCACTTCATCAACGGCGCCAAGGTCGACACCCTGAGCGGCCGCTACGCCGACGTCTACAACCCGGCGCTGGGCGAGCCGGTGGCCCGCGTCGCGCTGGGCACCGTGGCCGAGGTGGACGCCGCCGTGCAGGCCGCCGCCGCCGCCTTCCCTTCATGGTCGGCGACGCCGCCGCTGACCCGCGCCCGCGTCCTGTTCAAGTACCTGCAACTGTGCCAGCAGCACACCGACGAATTCGCCGCCATGCTGACCCGCGAACACGGCAAGACCTTCGCCGACGCGCAGGGCGAGGTGGCGCGCGGCATCGAGATGGTCGAATTCGCGGTCGGCATTCCGCAGATGTTGAAGGGTGAATTCACCGACCAGATCTCGCGCGGCATCGACGCCTGGTCGATGCGCCAGGCGCTCGGCGTGGTGGCCGGCATCACGCCGTTCAACTTCCCGGTGATGGTGCCGATGTGGATGTTCCCGGTCGCCATCGCCTGCGGCAACACCTTCATCCTCAAGCCCTCCGAGCGCGATCCTTCACCCTCGCTGCTGCACGCCGCCTTGTTGAAACAGGCCGGTTTGCCGGACGGCGTGTTCAACGTCATCCAGGGCGACAAGGTCACCGTCGACGCGCTGCTCGACCATCCGGTGGTGCAGGCGGTCAGCTTCGTCGGTTCGACGCCGATCGCCGAATACATCTACGCGCGCGGCAGCGCCAGCGGCAAGCGCGTGCAGGCGCTGGGCGGCGCCAAGAACCACATGGTGGTGATGCCCGACGCCGACATGGAGATGACCGTCGACGCGCTGATGGGCGCCGCCTACGGTTCGGCCGGCGAGCGCTGCATGGCGATCTCGGTGGTGGTGGCGGTGGGCGACGCCGGCGACAAATTGGTGCACGCACTGGCGCAGCGCACGGCCGCACTGAAAATACGCGACGGCATGGCGGCCGACGCCGAAATGGGGCCGGTGGTGTCGAGCGCGGCCAAGCAGCGCATCGAGAAGTTGATCGGCGAGGGCGTCGAGCAGGGCGCCACGCTGGTGGTCGACGGCCGCAACTGCACGGTGGCCGGCCGCGAGAACGGCTTCTTCGTCGGCGGCACCTTGTTCGACCACGTGACGCCGGACATGTCGATCTACAAGGAGGAGATTTTCGGCCCGGTGCTGTGCATGCTGCGCGCGCCCGACGTGGTGCACGCGGTGGAGCTGATCAACCGCAACGAGTACGGCAACGGCGTGGCGATCTACACGCGCGACGGCGGCGTGGCGCGCGAGTTCGTGCGGCAGATCCAGGTCGGCATGGTCGGCGTCAACGTGCCGCTGCCGGTGCCGATGGCCTTCAACAGTTTCGGCGGTTGGAAGCGCAGCCTGTTCGGCGACCACCACGCCTACGGTCCCGAGGGCGTGCGCTTCTACACGCGCCACAAGGCCGTGATGCAGCGCTGGCCGAACACCGCCAGCGCTGGTGCGGAATTTGCTTTTCCACAGATGAAGTAGGGCGCTGGGCCGGAACGCAGCTGAGCTAAGAAACCCCACCGGCGCAAATCTGGGGTCGGACCCGGCGGGTCCGACCCCGNNNNCCCCCCCCCCGGCTCTTTGCCGTTGGATGGTTTTGTAGCCGCCGGCGCCTTCACCGAGTGCACACAGTAGTCCATTTTCCCACCAAGCTTTCGCCAGGAAGAAGAATGATGATCACTTCACTGAACTACCTGCCGCACCCGCAACTGGCCGACGGCGAACTGGCCGGCCAATTCACCGACCTGGCGCCGCCCTTGACGGCGCGCCAGGCGGCGATTGAAAGCGCGCGCTGCCTGTACTGCTACGACGCGCCGTGCAGCCGCATCTGTCCCTCCGAAATCGACGTGGCCAGCTTCATCCGCAACATCCACGACGAGAACCTCAACGGCGCCGCCGTCGGCATCCTCAAGCAGAACATCCTGGGCGGCAGCTGCGCCCGCGTCTGTCCGACCGAGATCCTGTGCGAGGACGCCTGCGTGCGCAACCACGACGCCGAGGGCCAGCCGGTCAAGATCGGCCTGCTGCAGCGCTACGCCGTCGACCACATGACGCTGACGGCGCATCCCTTCGCCCGCGCCGCGTCCACCGGCAAGACCGTCGCCGTGGTCGGCGCCGGCCCGGCCGGCCTGTCCTGCGCCCACCGCCTGGCCATGCTGGGCAACGATGTGGTGGTGTTCGAGGCGCGCGAAAAATCCGGCGGCCTGAACGAGTACGGCATCGCCAAGTACAAATTGACCGACGACTTCGCGCAGAAGGAGGTCGAGTTCCTGCTCGGCGTCGGCGGCATCAGCATTCGCCACGGCCAGACCCTGGGCGGCAATCTGCACCTCAAGGAGCTGCACGCGCAGTACGACGCGGTGTTCCTCGGCCTGGGCCTGGGCGCCAGCCGCCAACTGGGTTTGACCGGCGAAGATGCGCCCGGCCTGCTGGCCGCCGTCGACTACATCGCCGCACTGCGTCAGGCCGACGATTTGAGCGCGCTGCCGCTGCCGGCGCGCGCCATCGTCATCGGCGCCGGCAACACGGCGATCGACATGGCGGTGCAGATCCAGCGCCTCGGCGCGCGCGAGGTCACGCTGGTCTACCGCCGCGGCTTCGAGGCGATGAGCGCGACCCACCACGAGCAGGACATCGCCAAGGCCAACCAGGTGCGCATGCAGACCTGGGCCCAGCCGCAGCAGGTGCTGCTGGACGCCGCCGGCCGCGTGCGCGGCATGCGCTTCGAGCGCACCGCGCTGGTCAACGGCCGCCTGGCCGGCAACGGCGAGACCTTCGAGATCGCCGCCGACGCCATCTTCAAGGCCATCGGCCAGAGCCTGGACGCGCACAGCGTCGGCGATCCCCTGGCCAGCATGTTGAAGCGCGACGGCGACAAGATCGAAGTCGACGCGCAGTTCCGCACCGTCCTGCCGGGCATCTACGCCGGCGGCGATTGCGTCGCTCCGGGGCAGGATTTGACGGTGCAAGCGGTCCAGCACGGCAAGCTCGCCGCGTTGGCGATTCACGCCGACATTCAACTCAACACCAAGGCGAAAGTGGAGGCTGCATAATGGCTGATCTGTCCATCGATTTTTGCGGCATCAAGGCGCCCAACCCTTTCTGGCTGGCCTCCGCGCCGCCCACCGACAAGGCCTACAACGTGGTGCGCGCCTTCGAGGCCGGCTGGGGCGGCGTGGTGTGGAAGACGCTGGGCGAAGACCCGGCCGCCGTCAACGTCTCGTCGCGCTACTCGGCGCACTACGGCAAGAACCGCGAGGTGCTCGGCTTTAACAACATCGAACTGATCACCGACCGCTCGCTGGAGATCAACCTGCGCGAGATCACCCAGGTGAAGAAGGACTGGCCCGATCGCGCCATGATCGTCTCGCTGATGCTGCCCTGCGAGGAGCAGCTGTGGGCCAACATCCTGCCGCTGGTCGAGGCGACCGGCGCCGACGGCATCGAGCTCAATTTCGGCTGCCCGCACGGCATGCCCGAGCGCGGCATGGGCGCCGCCGTCGGCCAGGTGCCCGAGTACGTGCAGATGGTGACCGCCTGGTGCAAGAAGCACTCCAGGCTGCCGGTGATCGTCAAGCTCACGCCCAACATCACCGACGTGCGCGCGCCGGCCCGCGCCGCCAAGGCCGGCGGCGCCGACGCCGTCTCGCTGATCAACACCATCAACTCGATCACCCATCTGGACCTGGACCGCATGGTCGCCTTCCCGGCGGTGGGCAACGCCAGCACCCACGGCGGCTACTGCGGTTCGGCCGTCAAGCCGATCGCGCTGAACATGGTGGCCGAGATCGCCCGCGATCCGGCCACCAGGGGCTTGCCGATTTCCGGCATCGGCGGCATCGGCAACTGGCGCGACGCCGCCGAGTTCATCGCCCTGGGCGCCGGCTCGGTGCAGGTGTGCACCGCCGCCATGCTGCACGGCTTCCGCATCGTCGAGGAGATGAAGGACGGCCTGTCGCGCTGGATGGACGAGAAGGGCTACCGCAGCATCGCCGACTTCGCCGGCAAGGCGGTGGCCAACACCACCGACTGGAAATACCTGGACATGAACTACCAGGTGATCGCGCAGATCAACCAGGACGACTGCATCAAGTGCGGCCGCTGCTACGTCGCCTGCGAGGACACCTCGCACCAGTCGATCGCCCAGCTGATCGACGCCGCCGGCGTGCGCACCTACGAGGTGATCAAGGAGGAGTGCGTCGGCTGCAATCTGTGCGAGATCACCTGTCCGGTGCAGGGCTGCATCACGATGGTGCCGCAGCAGACCGGCAAGCCGTATATGAACTGGACGCAGGACCCGCGCAATCCGCGCGCGGAGCCCGCGCCCGGCGCGGCGGCGGGCGAAAATACGACAGCGGCAACGGCAACGTTGGAACCAGTGCAAGCATAGGTATGGAACTTGCAAGCTTGATATAGACTGAGGCATCGCCGGCATCTAGACCGGCTTTGCGAAAAGCGCAATCAACTCTGGGAGAGACACAAGGTGAGCAAACAACCGTCCGGCAGCACGCAACTTTGGAACGAGGACCTGGCGCCGACCAGCGCCGCGCAACGCACCTGGCGCTGGTACCACTTCGCCGCGCTATGGGTCGGCATGGTGATGTGCATACCCGCCTACACCCTGTCGGCCAGCCTGATCGAAGGCGGCATGTCGGGCTACCAGGCGGTGCTCACGGTGTTCCTGGCGAACGCCATCGTGCTGCTGCCGATGCTGTTGATCGGCCACGCCGGCACCAAGTACGGCATTCCCTATGCGGTGCTGGCGCGCGCCTCCTTCGGCACGCGCGGCGCGCGGCTGCCGGCGCTGATGCGCGCCATCGTCGCCTGCGGCTGGTACGGCATCCAGACCTGGTTCGGCGGGCAGATGATCTACACCCTGCTCGGCGTGATGTTCGGCGGCGAGATCGGCGGCGCCAAGCTGGCCGGCCTGGGCATCAATTCGGTCCAGCTGCTGTGCTTCCTGGCGTTCTGGGGCATCCAGTTCTGGTACATCGTGCACGGCATGGACGCCATCCGCAAACTCGAGACCTACACCGCGCCGTTGAAGATCCTGATCTGCTTCGTGCTGCTCGGCTGGGTCCACAACAAGGCCGGCGGCTTCGGCGACCTGCTCAGCGCACCCTCGCAGTTCGTCGAGGGGGGCAAGAAGGCCGGCCAGTTCTGGGCCACCTTTTGGCCCTCGCTGACGGCGATGGTGGGTTTTTGGGCCACGCTGGCGCTGAACATTCCCGACTTCACCCGCTTCGCCAAATCGCAGCGCGACCAGATCGTCGGCCAGTCGGTCGGCCTGCCGGTGCCGATGGGACTGTTGGCGATGCTGGCGGTGATCGTCACCTCGGCCAGCGTGGTCTTGTACGGCAAGGCGATCTGGGACCCGGTCGACCTGGCCAGCCGCATGACCGGCGCCGCCGTGCTGATCGCCTTGTTGGTGCTGCTGATCGACACCGTCTCGGTCAACCTGGCGGCCAACCTGGTCGGCCCGGCCTACGACTTCTCCTCGCTGGCGCCCAAGCTGATCTCGTACAAGACCGGCGGCTATATCACCGCCGGCATCGCCATCGTCATGATGCCGTGGAAGATACTCGAATCGACCCAGGGTTATATCTTCACCTGGCTGATCGGCTACTCGGCGCTGCTCGGTCCCATCGCCGGCATCCTGATCGTCGATTACTACTTCGTGCGCAAGACCGAACTGGCGGTCGAGCAGCTGTATCTGGACGACGGCGTCTACTCGTATGGCGGCGGCTGGAACATGGCCGCGCTGGTGGCTTTCGTGGTCGGCGTTCTGCCGAATATTCCCGGCTTCCTCAACGCCGCTTTCCCGGCTAGCTTCCCGCAAGTGGGCGACGGCTTCAAGACCATTTACACCTATGCCTGGTTTGTCGGAATCGCTATTTCCGCGCTGGTGTATGCGGTTATGATGAAGGGCAAAGCGCTACCGGCCATGCGGCCCGCAGCCCAGTCCTGAACCTGACCTGAAGCCTTACGGAGATGTCTATGACAACCATTATTCGCGGCGGTACCGTCGTCAATGCGGACCGCGCGTTTCGTGCCGATGTGCTGTGCTACGGCGACAAGATCGTCGCCGTCGGCGAGAATCTGGAGGCGCCCCATTCGGCCCTGGTGATCGACGCCGGCGGCCAATACGTCATGCCCGGCGGGATAGACACCCACACCCATATGAACCTGCCCTTCATGGGCACGGTCACCCAGGACGACTTCTTCAGCGGCACCGCCGCCGGTTTGGCCGGCGGCACCACCACCATCATGGACTTCGTCATCCCGGCGCCCAAACAGTCGCTGCTGGAGGCTTACCACACCTGGCGCGGCTGGGCGCAGAAGTCGGCCTGCGACTACACCTTCCACGTCGCCGTCACCTGGTGGGACGACAGCGTCCACGCCGACATGGGCACGCTGGTGCGGCAGCACGGCGTGAACAGTTTCAAGCACTTCATGGCGTACAAAAACGCCATCATGGCCGACGACGAAACGCTGGTGAAAAGCTTCCGCCGTTCGCTGGAACTGGGCGCCATCCCCACCGTGCACGCCGAGAACGGCGAGCTGGTGTTCCAGCTGCAGCAGGACCTGCTCAAGCAGGGCCTGACCGGTCCCAGTTCGCATCCCTTGTCGCGCCCGCCCGCCGTCGAGGCGGAGGCGGCCAACCGCGCCATCGCCATCGCCGGCGTGCTCGGCACGCCGGTGTACATCGTCCACGTCTCCTGCGCCGAGTCGCTCGACGCCATCGCCCGCGCCCGCGCCAATGGCCAGCGCGTCTACGGCGAGGCGCTGGCCGGCCACTTGGTGATCGACGATAGCGTCTATCAGAGCGAGGATCTGGAGTACGCCGCCGCCCACGTGATGAGCCCACCGTTCCGTGGCAAGCACCACCAGGCGGCGTTGTGGCATGGTCTACAAAGCGGCAACCTGCATACCACCGCCACCGACCACTGCACCTTCTGCGCCGCGCAAAAGGCGGCCGGCAAGGACGACTTCACCAAGATTCCGAACGGCTGCGGCGGCGTCGAGGACCGCATGTCGGTGGTGTGGGACGCCGGCGTCAACAGCGGAAAACTGACGCCGTCCGAGTTCGTCCGCGTCACCTCGACCAACGCCGCGCAGATCTTCAATATGTATCCGCGCAAGGGCCTGATCGCCGTCGGCTCGGACGCCGACATCGTCGTCTGGGACCCGGAGGGCAGGCGGACCATTGCCGCCGCCAGCCAGTTCGCCAAAGGCGGCTTCAATGTGTTCGAAGGACGCACCGTGCGCGGCATCCCCAGCACCACGCTGGCCGCCGGCAACGTGGTGTTCCAGCGCGGCCAGCTGATGGCCGAGCAGGGCGCCGGCCGCTACATCGAACGGCCGGCCTTCGCGCCGGTGTCGGCGAAGTAGTCGGGGCGCCGGCAGCGGCGCCGGCCGTGGTGCCGCCCCAGGCAAGCGAATTTCGATTTTCGACAACCGTGGCAAAGGAGTTGGGACATGAGTGAATTGCGCATCAACGGCGCGCGCCTGTGGGCGGCGCTGATGGAACTGGCGCAGATCGGCGCCACCGCCAAGGGTGGCGTCAAGCGGCTGGCCCTGACGGACCTGGACCAGCAGGGGCGTGACCTGGTGGTGGGTTGGGGCCGCGCGGCGGGCATGAGCGTCACCGTCGACCAGATCGGCAACGTCTTCATGCGCCGCGACGGCAGGAACAACGCGCTGCCGCCCATCATGACGGGCAGTCATATCGACACCCAGCCGACCGGTGGAAAATTCGATGGCAATTACGGCGTGCTGGCCGGGCTGGAAGTGGTGCGCACCTTGAACGATCTGAAAATCCAGACCGAGGCGCCGATCGAGGTGGCCTTCTGGACCAACGAGGAAGGCTCGCGCTTCGTCCCGGTGATGATGGGTTCCGGCGTGTTCTGCGGCGCCTTCAGTCTGGAGACGGCCTACGCCGCGCGCGACACCGAAGGCAAGAGCGTGGGCGAGGAGCTGGCGCGCATCGGCTACAAGGGCGAGCAGGTGCCCGGCCAGCATCCGATCGGCGCCTACTTCGAAGCGCATATCGAACAAGGCCCGGTGCTGGAGGATGCCGACAAGGTGATCGGCGTGGTGCCGGCGGTGATGGGCCTGTCCTGGTACGACTGCGTGGTGACGGGCATGGAGGCGCACGCCGGGCCGACCCCGATGGGCTTGCGCAAGGACGCGCTGCAGGTGTCCACCCGCATCATGCAAGAGGTGGTGGCCATCGCCAACCGTTATCCGCCCTACGGTCGCGGCACGGTGGGCATGGTGCAGCTGTTCCCCAACAGCCGCAACGTGATCCCCGGCGAGGTCAAGTTCAGCATCGACCTGCGCAATGTGAGCGAAGCGCTGCTCAACACCATGCACGAGGAAATGCTGGCCTTCGTCGAGCGGACCCGGCGCGACAGCGGCCTGGCGATCAGCGTCGAGCGGGTGTCCTACTATCCGCCTTGCCCCTTCCATCCGGACTGCGTCGGCGCCGTGCGCAAGGCCACCGCCGCGCTGGGCTATTCGACGATGGACGTGGTGTCCGGCGCCGGCCACGACGCCATCTACGCCGCCCGCCTGGCGCCGGCCGGCATGATCTTCGTGCCCTGCAAGGACGGTATCAGCCACAACGAGATCGAGGACGCCAAGTCCGAACATCTGGAGGCCGGCTGCAACGTGCTGCTGCATGCCATGCTGGAACGCGCCGGCGTGGTCTAGCCGGGCCGGCCACACAGCGGCGCGGGCGTGTTGCCCGTGTTTGCGCGGGTTGCGTATGTTGAGTATGTTGCGCATGTTGTTTTCCGGGCCGCGACAAGGCCGGCAACAACGTTAGTAGTCGCCCGCCCGCCGGGAAATGCTTATGATCGTCAGAGTGGCGCGCCGGTTTTTCCGGGGCCGGCGCGCCGTTTTGAGGGACCCGGCGGGGTAGATCGCAAGATGCAAGATCCCAGGCACTCGGCATCCGGCCAGGAGGGTGGCGGCGACGGCGCACCCGAGCAGGGCGCGGCGCGGCTGGCGGCGCGCCTGACGGCCACGCTGGAGAGCATCACCGATGCCTTCCTGATGCTCGACCGCGACTGGAACCTCAGCTATATGAACAGCGAGGCCGAGCGCCTGCTGCAATGCCAGCGCGCCAAGGTCCTCGGCCGCAACATCTGGCAAGTCTTCCCCGAAGCCGTCGGCGGCCCCTACTACCGCGCCTACCACAAGGCGATCGAGAACAACTGCTCGGTGTCCTTCGAGGAGTACTACGCGCCGCTCGATCTGTGGACGGAAATCCGCGCCTACCCGTCCGACGAGGGGCTGGCCATCTACTTCCTCGACATCAGCGCACGCAAGGCGACCGAGGCGCAAATCCGCCAGCTGGCCTTCTACGACCGCCTGACCGGCCTGCCCAACCGCCAGTTGCTGCTCAACCGCATCGAGCACGCGCTGGTCCTGTGCGGCCGCATCGGCCACAACGGCGCCGTGCTGTTCATCGATCTGGACAACTTCAAGGCCATCAACGACACGCGCGGCCACGACAAGGGCGACATCCTGCTGCAACTGGTGGCGGCGCGCTTGCTGTCGGCGGTGCGCGCCAGCGACACGGTGGCGCGCTTCGGCGGCGACGAGTTTGTCATCCTGCTGGAGGATCTGGAACCGGAAATCGCGCTGGCCACCGCCGGCGCGCAGGAGATCGCGCGCAAGGTGCTGCAAGTCTTCAGCCAGCCCTTCGATATCGCCGGCATCGAACAATACAGCACGCCGAGCATCGGCATCACCATGTTCGACCGCGCCGCCGGCACCGTCGACGAGGTGCTGCAACGCGCCGACCTGGCCATGTACGGCGCCAAGGCGGCCGGCCGCAACGCCATCTCCTTCTTCGATCCGGGCATGCTGCAGCGGGTGGCGGCCAGCGTGGCGCTGGAGGCCGACCTGCGCCGCGCGCTGACGCTGGACGAATTCGTGCTGCACTACCAGCCGCAGGTCGGCGTCGACGGCCGCCTGGCCGGCGCCGAGGCGCTGGTGCGCTGGAACCATCCGCAGCGCGGCCTGGTGGCGCCGGGCGAATTCATCCCGGCGGCCGAGGACACCGGCCTGATCGTGCCGCTCGGCCAGTGGGTGCTACGCGCCGCTTGTCTGCAATTGGCGCAATGGGGCGCCGACGCCGCCACGGCGTCCTTGCGGATGGCCGTCAACGTCAGCGCCCACCAGTTCCACCGGCCCGACTTCGTCGAGCAGGTGCTGGCCGTGCTGGCCGAGACGGGCGCCCCGGCCGGCCACCTGAAGCTGGAGCTGACCGAAAGCCTGCTGCTCAAGGACGTCGCCGGCACCATCGAGAAGATGTGCCTGTTGCGCGAGGTCGGCGTCGGCTTTTCGCTGGACGATTTCGGCACCGGCTACTCGTCGCTGTCGTATCTGCACCGGCTGCCGTTCGACCAGTTGAAGATCGACCGCTCCTTCATCCAGGAGATCGGCAGCGACAGCCACGGCGCGGCCATCGTGCGCATCATCGTCGCGCTGGGCCAGGCGCTGAACATGGCGGTGCTGGCCGAAGGCGTCGAGACGGCGCAGCAGTTCGACTTCATCGTCGCCGAGGGCTGCCATGCCTACCAGGGTTACCTGTACAGCCGGCCGCTGACGGTCGGCCAACTGGCCGCCTTCCTGGCCGACCGGCCGGCCGGCTGAGGCCGTAGCTTTTCCTGGCGGGCTCCAGCCTGGCTAACTCACTTCGGCCAACGGTTCGGATATTTTTGCTTGATTAAGTCCGACACTTTCTCCAAATCGTCGTAGTGGTCGTTGTTGAACCAGGTGGTGTACATGAAGCCCTCCACGCCGCTCACGCCTTCCTTTTCGGCGGCGTCGAGGCTGTCGAGCCACTGCCGGGTACGCTCCAGGCTGCGGTCGTCATAGTAGAGGGCGATCATTTGGTGGAAATTTTTCTCGCTGAAAAATTTCAACGAAGGGACCTGGAGGTTCTCGGTAGTTGTCAACAAAGTTGTCGCGTCACTTCATGCAGCCAGCTTCACTAATTCAGGTTCAGCCCGTTCCGGATTGAGCCAAACCTCGTC
>NZ_JAEMNU010000031.1:0-32901 GCF_016461825.1 Rugamonas violacea
CGAACTTCGCCCGGCGCACCGCTGACGCTCAGACAGGCCGCCTTCGAGGGAGAGGTCCGCCAGCGATTAGGGTTTATGAAACATTCAGGCTAGTGACCTTCATAAACGAGTTTCTTGCTGACTGTGACGCTAGGATGTTTGCGGAAGCGATACTGGTTGCTTGCAAGGCCAAGGGCATGGCAGAGGTTGCAGGCAAGGCTGGCATAGCTCGCGAATCGCTTTACAAGGCGCTTCGACCGGAGAGCCAGCCCAGGTTTGACACGATGTTGAAAGTGTTAAATGCGATCGGACTAAGACTGGTGGTTCAACCAATCGGGCGAGCGTGACGCACCGACGAAAACCGATCGCAAGCTGGCCATGGCGATCCAAGGGCAAGCGGCGAAAGAGATAGTCGATTCGCTGTTCCCCCGCCGCAAAAGACGTCACTTGCACCGACGGGAAGGGCGAGTCGGCCATGTCGTGCAGCTGCGCGAGGGGGAGAACGGTTACTTGCCTGTTGCCATCTGGCTCCTCAAATCAGCCGGCGCCGTTAAAACCACGGTTCGCCGTAGCCGGCGTCGTTGCCGACGATACGGTAGTCCTTCAGCCAGGCCTTGAGTTTTTTGCGGTCGCTGAAGGTGTCGAGGTCCGCCTCGATCTGCTTGACGTTGGCGCGCATATCGGCGATGTCGAGGCGCAGGCGCCGCAGCATCGCCTTCGCCGTGCGGTGCTGGCCCATCTCCCAGCCCATGTCCAGCGAGAGCGCGCTTTCCAGCGCGAGGATGTCAACTTTGATTTCGTCGATCTGGCCGCCGAGCATCCGGTTGAATTGCTTGATCCGCTCGTCGTCCAGGTTGTCCAGGCCGGTCTGGTCGATCTGCTCGACCTCCAGTTGCAGCTCCAGCAGCCCAAGCAGGTCGTTCGCCGCATACGCCACGTTGGCGCGCTGCATCAGCGCCGTCTTACGCCCGCGCTCGGCGGGATCGGTCTCGCGGTCCGGGTGCAGGGCGCTGGCGAGCTTGCGGAAAATGTCGCGCACCGACTGCTTGAGCTTGAGCTCCTCGGCCTGGTGGCGCGCCTCGCGCGCGCTCAGCTTGACCGGCTTGGCCGGATGGGCCTGTCCGGCCGGCTCCTGTTGCTGTCCCGCCTCGCGCTCGAGCGCCTCCATCTTCGCCCGCATGGCCTCGAGGAGGGCGTGCGGCGAGCTGAAATCGGCGTCCTCGTCCAGTTCGACGCCGGTCACCTCGCCCACCATTTGGCGGATGAACGCCTTCTCCGCGGCCATCTCCGAATCGAAGTCGCCTCCGCTGTGCTTGTTGTAGATCTCCTTGATCAGCTCGTCCTCGCCGTCCATCTGCATCAAGTCCCGGGCAATCGTGCAGATCATGTCGGCCAGCTTTTCCCTGTCCGTCTTGCCCATCTTCGGGTCGGAACAGGCCTCGTCGAGCTGCAACAACATGCGCCGGCGATGGGCGTCGAAGGCGCTCGCCAAGGGCTGGTACTCGCCGTCGGCCAGGGCGCGTATCTTCGGCAACTCCTCGCGCCACAGCGCCAGCTTGACGCGTTCGGCTTCGAGCTTCTTGACCAGGGTGTTGAACTGCTTGCGTACCCGCGACTGCGGGCCGGCTACGGGCGTGGCGATACGGACTGTGTACTGGGTGGTGAGCGGCATGGGTGTCGGCGCTGGCGCGCAGGTCGATTGCGGGAAGCCGCCATTATAGCGGCTCGGCAAAGCGATTCCGCGGCCGGAAAGAAGCTCAGGAGACCCGGACCTCGCTGAGCAGATCGGGGTGGCGGTCCAGCAGCTTGAACAACTTGACCAAGGCCAGCGGCGGCTTGGTCTTGCCGTTCTCGTAGCGCGAAAAGGCATTGATGCCGCCGCCGAAGATTTCGGCGGCTTCACGCTGGTCAAGACCGAGCTTCTTGCGCACGTTGGCGATGAAACCGGGATCGACGATGGTCGCATTCACCTGCTTGGAGAAGGCCTGCATTTCGCGCATGACGCGGTTCGATTCCGCCGCATCCAAGATGGACTCGGAGCAGGCCGGGCAAAAATCGCCCGTCACCGCGGCAATGACGGTGCGCTCACCCTTGTAGGTGTGGGGCATGTGGCGGGTGTCGTGGATCAGTTCGGCCGCGCCGCAAACGGGACATTTCATGTTCATCGCTCCTTGAAGGACACAATCAGCACGCCATCGACGACAGTCAGCTTCAGGTACACCTCACCCGCCTTGGTGCTTGGACGGTACACGTCCTGCCATATCGTGTGATCGGCGTAGGTGGTCATGCTCTTGTAGAAGTCCGCTGGCGTGAGCGCCATCACCACATCCAGCATCTCGGAGAATGCAAGCCCCAGCTCATTTGCACCGGCTCGCGCCGCGTGCGTGGTGCGCACCTTGCCAGCCGCTACCAAGGCTTGGACCACCGCCAGTTTACAATGCGGAGTTCGCTTCTCCATCAACGTATTTTAACCTAGTTGGTTTATTTCGTTCACTTGCAGCGAATGCTTGTTTGAGGGGGCCGGCGGTTGCGGTTCCGGTCGAACAAGCCGCTGAGCCACCGAAGTGGCCATCCGCGCGGGCGTGCGCGCACCAAGTTCCACGGGGATTCTACTGCGTCGCGTTCGCCATGGAACACACGGGACTAAGGCAACGATCCGACCGACCGTTCCGGCACCCACGTCGCGCCCCACCCGTCCGCACGGAAGCGCAGCTCGCCGGTGGCGAGTTCGACAACCACAGGCCCGGCGCCGGTCGCCTCGTCGGCCAACAACAGCTGTGTTTGTCTGATAGCCAGGCCCAATTGCCGGCGCCCCGCCACCGCCGGCACCTGCGCGGCGCGGCCATCCACCCCGAGCACGAAGACCGGCGGCGTCATGTGCAGTTGGTCGCCCGTCGTGGTCGCGAAGATGACCGCAGGCCGCCGCGCGCCGCCTTGCAGGATACTGAACTCATCGGCATCGAGCCGCCTGCCCGCCAGCGCGCCGGCGAGCTTGAACAGCTTGGCCGGAACATCGTTGCGGCATTGGCCGGCACGGCAGGAGTACGATTCCAGCAAGCGCTCATTGGCGATACCCAACTCATGCCGCATGTCGTCGACCACGGCCAGCCCCGGCGTGCCGCCGGCCTGGTCCTTCGTCGCGCGCCTGGCCAGCACGGTCCATGTTTTTCCATCCTTTCCCAGCTCCAGCACGGTGCAGACGAACGGCAGGCCCCAGGCGGGCACCGCCATGCCGGCGATGGTTTGGCCGTCGGCAAGTCGGTAGCGCAAGCGTCCCGGCGTCAACACATCGCCGTCCGCGACCGGGAGCATGGCGGCGACGCGCATTTGACGTGTGCCCCGCTCGCGCCACAGCGCGCGGATTTCGCCAACGTCGGGCGGCAACCCCGCCAACCGCTCCGCCTGGCTGGGCAACCGGTCCAGGCGTGCGCGGAATATACCGCCGTCGAGCGTGTAGTAGACGCTTGTCTCGCCGGCCGGCCAGAAGACATTGCGTGGCTGCGCGGGCAGCGCCAGCAACAGTGTCGCTTGCGCTTGGTCGGTCCGCCACAGCATCCAATGGTGTCCCTGCCCGTTGCTCTGGAAAAAAGACAGCGTGGGGGCCGGCGCCGCGCCGCGCGCACCATGCACAACGACGATCAATACCAGCGCCAGGCACCAACTGCTCAGCCAAGACATCCGAAACCGCGCGCCGCTCAAGCAGTACAGGTGCATGGAAAATCCCCTGCGGTAGCGACTAGCGTGCTCCCGCCGCTGCCAGACGACGCCAATGGGGAGGTGGACAGCGCATCCCAGCTTTTCTTGTCGTCCGCCGACACCGACGGCACAGTCGCGACGCTTTCAAAGTGGTAGATGTCGCCGCGCCCCTCCCTCACTTCCTTGAGCTTAAGGGTGATGGCCCGGTACGCCGCCGCCGGCACACTGGCCTGGGTGACGTCCACCGCGCGGCCGCTGCAGTGCCGGCTCTTGTTGCCGAGCTGTTCACCGGCCAGTTTCAGAAAACTGCGCCGGGCCTCTTGCCGCTCGGTGAGCTTGGCCTTAGGATCGGCCTTGCAAGTCTTGAAATAGGCATCCAGCTTTTTGCGCTCGACCTCAGGCAAATCCTTCTTGCCGTAGACCTTGCCACGTTTGAGTTTGAGCCAATACTTCAGCATGGCCTGCGCTTGATCCGACGCGCCGCGGTAGCCGCTGGTAACGTTGATGGTCAGCGTGAAGTGCGTTGCAACCGCAGTTAGGTAGTCAACGATATCGCGGCCAACGCCTTGTGTGTTCCCGTGCAGTCCTGCCATGGTCTCCTCCGGTTCGTGGACAACATTGAGAAACGATGCGAACTGGAAGAATAGCTTTTTCAACGGTGTTTCTCGGCAAAGCGGCGCTGGAGTTGCCTTGCATCAAATTTTACGGGCGTGCGCCATCAACGCAGGCCTACGAGGCGTTTCTCAACATCATCGATGAGGGAAGCGGTGTGCTGCCGTCCGGGTGAGCGCGTCACGACTTGGGCCATGTTCAGTCGCCGCGACGGCCGCATCAGTCAGTCCGGCGACGGTCACATCAATATCGCCCAGCTGTCCCTGAAAATAGTGGCCAGTCGCATAGCTGCTGCCGTCCCGTTCCGTGTACGCGCTGATGCCGAACGCCCGGAAGAATGCGGCGGCAAAGGATGACAGGCTCGTGCAATTGTCATGCGCACACAACAAATTGAGCTCTTCCATTGCCATCCGCCGTCTCATGGATTAACAAGGATCGCCGAAGTCTACCCACGTGGACGCGCGGCGGTCGAACGCTCGCGGAGCTTTCTGCGCAAACGAATATTGTCGAAGACGAACGAGACCAATACAACATTCAGTATAGTCATCATGGCATCCCCGCCTAAAAAATGCCAAAATATCCAAGAGGCGGCCGAGCACACCACGGCCACAATGCACAGCAGAGCGCGGTCCTTCATTTCTTCCCCCCGATAACTTGCACATGGACCAGTACCGATAGAAATTCGCCATCGCTGCCGCCTTTGCTGATCCTCGTGGGTTGCAACAACGCGCAGGACGAGCCAGCATAAATTCGGAACGGTCGTCGGATGTTGACAGTCGTCAGGCCGCTAGGTTATCGAAGCCGCCGGCGCTTTGGTGCATTGTTGCGAGCCTCCTCCGCTTATCGTAAGGTCGAAAAAAGGAGACGATCCATGTCCATCACCACCATTTCCAGTTCGGAGTTCCAGCAGAACGCCAGCGAGACAATGAAGGCGGCGAACCTTGGCCCGGTATTCATCGCGGAAAAAGGATGGCCGACGCATGTTCTGCTGAGCATAGAGGAGTACCAACGGCTCACCATCGGCGATCAAAAAATGTCCGACCTTCTGTCCATGCCTGGAACCGAAGACATCGAGTTCGTCATCGTCCCGTCACGCGAGCCGGCCCAAGGCGCGGACTTCTCCTAATGCCCGCCGGAACAATGCCAAGGCTGAAATGGCGCAACATCTAGCGCGCAGCCCCCCCTGCACCACAGCCAGCACAGCAAGCTTGCCCGTCCCGCCACACAATCTGCCTTAAAATGGCGGTATGAAAGCCGACAAAGCCCTCGCCGTCTACCGCCGCATGCGCGGGCAGCCCTTGTGGCGCCTGCTCGCCTCGGGCAACGGGCCGACCGTGCTGGGCCTGCTGCAAACCCATTTGTACGACCAGGAGCGCAACCTGCCGGCCTCGATCCTGCACGAGCGCATCGAACGCGAGCTGGAGCGCCTGCGCAACCTCGGCGAGGACTGGGGGCCGACGGCGCAGAGCTACGTCGCCGGCTGGCTGGCCGAGGGCTATCTGGAGCGCCGCTTCCCGGCCGGCGCGGCGGAGGAGGAGTACGAGCTGTCGAGCGCCACCATCGAGGCGATCCGCTTCATCTCCGGCCTGGTCAAGCCGCACGCCTCGGCCACGGAGAGCCGCCTGGGCCTGGTGATCGACGCCCTGGCCCGGCTGTCCGACGACACCGACAGCGACAAGGCGCGCCGCGTCGCCCGCCTGCGCGCCGAGCAGGAGCGCATCGAGCGCGAGATCGCCGCCATCGAGCAGGGCGTGCTGCACATCCTGCCCGAGGCGGCGGCGTTGGAGCGCACGCGCGAGGTGATCAAGCTGGCCGACGACCTGGCCGGCGACTTCCGCCGCGTGCGCGACCAGTTCGAGCAGCTCAACCGCGAGCTGCGCGAACGCATCATGGAGAACGACGGCAACCGCGGCCAGGTGCTCGACTCGCTGTTCGCCGGCATCGACCTGATCACCGAGAGCGACGCCGGGCGCACCTTCTCGGCCTTCTGGCGCCTGCTGACGGACCCGGAGCAGTCGGCCACCTTGGAGCAGGCGCTGGACCAGTTGATGTCGCGCGACTTCGTCGCCGGCCTGGAGTCGCAGGAGCGGCGCTTCCTGCTGCGCCTGACGCGCACCTTGCTCGAACAGGGTGGCATGGTGCACGACGTGTTGCAGTCCTTCGCGCGCAGCCTGAAGAACTTCGTGCAGAGCCGCGAGTTCCAGGAACAGCGCCGCCTGAACCAGTTGCTGCGCCAGGCCCAGCTGGCGGCGCTGGCGCTCAAGGACGAGGTCAAGACCACCGACACGCTGGCCTTCACCCTCACGCTCACCAGCAGCAAGCTGGCCTCGCTGTCGCAATGGCTGCTGCACGACCCAACGCTGCAGGCGCTGCCCGGCAAAATGCGCGACGGCGAGGCGGCGCCGATCGACCTGGAGTCGGTGGGCGAGCTGGTGGCGCAGTCGGAGATCGACTTCCGCAGCCTGAAGGCGGACGTGCGCGCCGTGCTGGCGCTGCGCTCGCAGGCCTCGGTCGGCGAGGTGCTGCTGGCCCATCCGGCGGCGCAGGGCCTGGGCAGCGTGCTCGGCCTGCTCGCGCTGGCCAGCCGCCACGGCGTGGCGGCGGACGCGCAGGAAACCGTCAGCTGGACCGGCGGCGACGAGCAGCGGCGCAGCGCCCGCATCCCCACCATCTACTTTGTCAAGGAACGCGCCGATGAACTGGTCTGAACCACAACACGAGACCGACACCCCGGCCTTATCCACCGTTGCCAGCGAAGCCGGCGAGGGCGCGCCGCCGGCCACGGCGCTGTTCAACGGCGACAGCGGCGAGCTGCCGCTAGACACGCGGCGCGCGCTGGTGCAACTGCTGTCCGGCCCGGCGCTGGACGGCCGCCGCCACGCCAAGCTGTGGCCCATCCTGCTGCGCGACGAGGTGACGGTGCGGCGCCGCCTGGCCGAGCTGTTCCTGGAGCTGGTGATCGACCGCGACATGCAGGTAGCCTTCACCCGCCAGGCCGACACCGGCGACTTGGAAGTGCCGCTGCTGCTGCGCCGCGCCCAGTTGACCTTCATCGATTCGATCCTGCTGCTCTACCTGCGCCAGCGCCTGACCCAGGCCGACGCCCAGGGCGAGCGCGCCGTGGTCGACCTGGGCGAGATCGTCGACAACCTCACGCTGTACGAGCGCGCCGCCAGCACCGACCGCGCCGGCTTCACCAAGCGGGTCAACGCCTCGGTGGAGAAAATCAAGAAGCACAATATCCTGCAGAAGATCCGCGCCAGCGACGAGCGCTTCGAAATCTCGCCCACCCTCAAGCTGCTGTTCTCGGCCGAGGAAATCCAGACGCTGACCGCGCTGTACCGGCGCATGGCGGCGGGCGACCCGGCAGCGCTGGGCAAGCAGCCCACGCCCGACGAGGAGGACGAGCAATGACGCCCGTCGCAGCGACAGCAACACCGAACGCGCCTTCGGCTTCGGCTCCTCCTTCGGCGTCGGCGGCGAGCACGATGGCGGCGGCATCCGCGCCGGCGGCGGCGCCCACCACGCCCTTCTCGCGCGAGCAGTTCCGCATGGCGCGGCTGCAGGTGTACAACTGGGGCACCTTCGGCGAGTTGCACGAGGTGCCGATCAGCGAGCGCGGCTTCCTCATCGTCGGCCGCTCCGGCGCCGGCAAGTCGACGCTGCTGGACGCCTTTTCGGCGCTGCTGGTGCCACCGCGCTGGGTCGACTTCAACGCCGCCGCGCGCGAGGCCGACCGCGCCGGCCGCGACCGCAACCTGGTCAGCTATGTGCGCGGCGCCTGGGCGGCGCAAAGCGACGCCAGCTCGGGCGAGTACACCACGCGCTATCTGCGCAGCGGCACCACCTGGTCGGCGCTGGCGCTCAACTACCAGAACGCGCTGGGCCAGCAGGTGACGCTGGTGCAGCTGTTCTGGCTGCGCGGCGGCGCCAACGGCAACACCGACGTCAAGCGCTACTTCCTGATCTTCGAGCGCGCCTTCGACCTGCGCGAGCTGAGCGAATTCGGCGACAGCAATTTCGACGTGCGCAAACTCAAGCAGACCTTCCCCGAGGCCCACGCGCGTGACGAATTCCGCCCCTACTGCGAGCGCTTCTGCCGCCTGCTCGGCATCGACAGCGAAATGGCGTTGCGCCTGCTGCACAAGACCCAGTCGGCCAAAAACCTGGGCGACCTGAACGCCTTCCTGCGCGATTTCATGCTCGACAAGCCGGAGACCTTCGCCGTGGCCGACCGCCTGGTCAGCGAGTTCGGCGAACTCAACGCGGCGCACCAGGCGGTGGTGACGGCGCGCCAGCAGGTGCAGATGCTGGTGCCGGCGCGCGAGCGCCACCAGCAGATGCAGTCCATCCAATTGCAGCGCAACGGCCACGAGGAGCTGCGCGTCGGCATGCACAGCTACCGCGAGCGGCGCCGCATGGCGCTGCTGGAAACGGCCCTGGCCGCCCTCGACGTCGAGCTGGACGGCCACGCCGGCCAGCTGCGCCGCCAGCAGGACGCGCTGGACATCCGCGGCGCGGCGCTGCGCGACCTGGAGCAGCAGCGCCGCGAGGCCGGCGGCGGCCAGATCGAGCATTGGGAGAGCGAAAAGAAGGGACTGGAGGAGCAGCGCGGCGAACGTCTGCGCCGGCGCGAACAGGCGGTCACCGCCTGCGGTCAATTGGGCTGGACGCTGCCGGCCACGCCGCAGGGCTTCGCCGAGTTGCTCGGCGGCGCGCGGCAGGAACTGGCGCTATGGACCGGCGGCGGCCTGGCCGAGGAACCGCTGCTGCTGCTCGACCGCGCCCGCACCGGGGCGGTGGCCGAGCGCGAGGCGGTGGCGCAGGAGATCGCCTCGCTGCGCCGGCAGCCGTCCAACATCCCGGCGCAGATGATCGCGCTGCGGCGCGACATCGCCGCCGCCATCGGCGTGGCCGAGGCGGCGCTGCCCTTCGTCGGCGAACTGCTCGAGGTCAAGGCCGAGGAGGCGCCGTGGCGCGGCGCCGCCGAGCGCGTGTTGCACGGCTTCGCCCTATCCATCCTGGTCGACGAGGAGCACTACGCCGCGCTGGCCAACCATATCAACGGCGTCAACCTGGGCCGCCGGCTGGTGTACTTGCGCACCGGCCGCGCCGAGACGGCGGCCACGCGGCCGCTGCGCGCCAACTCGCTGGTGCTCAAGCTGAAGGTCAAGGACGGCGCCCAAGCCGACTGGCTGCGCGCCGAACTGCGCCAGCGCTTCGACTACGATTGCGTCGAATCGATCGCCGCCTTGCGCGCCGCCAGCGAGCGCGCGCTGACGCGCGAGGGCCAGGTCAAGCACAGCCGCACACGCCACGAGAAGGACGACCGCAGCGCCATCGGCGACCGCCAGCACTGGGTGCTGGGCTTCGACAACCGCGAGAAGCTGGCCCTGTACGAGCAACAGCAGCGCGAGCTGCTGGCCCGCGTCGCCGGCTACGACGCCGAGCTGGCGCAACTGCGCCGGCGGATGGCCGAGAATGGCGCGCGGGCGCTGCAATGCCAGGTGCTGGTCAACCTGCAGTGGCAGGAGATCGACGTGCAGCCGATGGTGCAGCGCATCGCCGCCATCGACCACCAGCTCAAGGCCGCGCGCGAGGGCAACAGCGAGCTGCGCCAGATCGATGCCCGCCTGCGCGAACAGGAGGAGCTGGTGCGCCAGGCCGCCAACAGCTTGAAGGAGACCGATGTCGAGCTGCGCACCTGCCAGCGCAAGATCGACGAGCAGCGCGCCCAGTTGACGGCGCTGCGCCAGGACGCCAGCATCGTCGCGCCCACGCCGCACCAGCAGCAGGGACTCGACGAGCGCTACGCCGCGCTGGCCGACGCCGTCACGCTGCGCACGCTCGACGCCGCCGACCGCGCCGTCAGCAAGGCGCTGGGCGCCGACATCGAGCGGCTCAACCAGGACATCGCCCACTGCGAAAAATTCATCGAGGCCCGCTTCAGCGCCTTCATCAAGGAGTGGAAGGCCGACTCGGACGGCCTGGACGCGGCGCTGGCCGCCGCGCCGGACTTCTTCGCCAAGCTGGCGCGCCTGGAGACGGACGGTTTGCCGGCACACGAGCAGCGCTTCTTCGAGCTGCTGCAAAACCAGAGCAACCAGAACCTGGCGGCGCTGTCGACCTACCTGAACGACGCGCGCAAGGCCATCCTGGAGCGCATGGAACTGGTCAACGCCAGCCTGCGCCAGGTGCCCTTCAACCAGAACGCCGGCCAGAGCACCACGTTGCACATCCTGCCGAGCGACCGCCAACTGCCCGAGGTGCGCGAGTTCAAGCAGGACATCCACAAGGCGCTGAGCAACGCCTGGGGCGAGGAGCGCGAGGCGGCCGAGGCGCGCTTCGTCGCCCTGCGCGGCCTGGTCAACCGGCTCGGCAGCCAGGAGCCGGAGCAGCGCCGCTGGCGCGAGGCGGTGCTGGACGTGCGCCTGCACGTCGAGTTCACCGGCAAGGAGATCGACGCCGACGGCAACGAGGTCGAGGTCTACCAGAGCGGCGCCGGCAAGTCGGGCGGCCAGCGGCAAAAGCTGGCCACCACCTGCCTGGCCGCCGCGCTGCGCTACCAGTTGGGCGGCAGCGACCACGGCTTGCCGATGTACGCGCCGGTGGTGCTCGACGAGGCCTTCGACAAGGCCGACAACGAATTCACCGCGCTGGCCATGAACATCTTCGCCAACTTCGGCTTCCAGATGATCGTCGCCACGCCGCTCAAGTCGGTGATGACGTTGGAGCCCTTCATCGGCGGCGCCTGCTTCGTCGACATCCGCGACCGCAAAGTGTCCGGCGTGCTGATGATCGAGTACGACGGCGAACGCCAGCGTTTGCGCCTGCCCGAGCAGGCGCGCGAGGAGGCCGCCCTTGAAGCTGCCGGCTGACGTCGGCCTGCTGTTGGCGAAGCGCTTCGCCAGCCAGCACCGCGACTGGCTGGCCGCCACCGCGGCGGACCGGCACTGGCCGCAGGTGATCGCGCTCGGCCTGCCCACCGAGCAAGCGGCGCTGCGCCAGGTGGAGGCGGTGCGCGCCTGGGCCGAGGCTTGGCGCGCCTGGCGCGGTCCCGGCGAGCTGCGCTGGACCGAACGGCGCTGGAAGGTGCTCGGCACGCAGAGTCTGCCCGACACGCTGACCCTGCACGAGCCGGCGCAGGCCGCCATGTGGAGCGGCGAGCACGAACGCTGGCAGCGCGCCGCCGCGCGTTTCGACTTGCTGACGGCGCGCTGGCCGGCGCTGGCCGGACGCCTGCCGCGCCTGTTCGGCGTGCTGGCCGACTACGCCGACGCCGACTTCCAGCGCCTGCTCGACCTGCTGGCCTGGCTGCTGGCCCATCCGCGCTCCGGCCTGTACCCGCGCCAGCTGCCGCTGGCCGGCATCGACTCAAAATGGATGGAGCAGCGCCGCGGCGTGCTGGTCGACCTGTTGGCGGCGCTGCGCGAGGCGGCGGACCAGGACGCCGATTTCTACGCCTTGAGCGGCCTGCGGCGCCCGCCCGTCCAGCTGCGCATGCGCGTGCTCGACGCGCGGCTGCGCGCCCGCCTGGGAGGCTTGGGCGACGTCACCGCGCCGGTGGAGGAGTTGGCCCGCCTGGCGCTGCCCGTGTCGGTGGTGCTGATCGTCGAGAATCTGCAAACCGGCCTGGCGCTGGCCGACCTGCCCGGCACGGTGGCCTTCATGGGCCTCGGCTACGGCGTCGACCTGCTGGCCCAGCTGCCCTGGATCGCGCCGGCGCGCGGTCTGTACTGGGGCGACATCGACACGCACGGCTACGCGATCCTGCAGCGCGCCCGCGGCCATCTGCCCGGCCTCGCCTCCGTGCTGATGGACCAGGCCACGCTGCTGCGCTGCGCGCCGCTGTGGACCGACGAGAAGGTGCAGCACGGCGCGGCCGATCTGGCCGCGCTGACGGTCGCGGAGAGCCTGGTCTATCGCGGCCTCAAAGAGCAGCGCTGGCGCCCCAACCTGCGCCTGGAACAGGAGCGCATCGACTGGGACTTCGCCTGGACGGCGCTGTCACAGGCGGTGCAAGCCGCGCACCCCGGCGGGCCGGCGCCGCGCTAGCGCCGGCGGTCGGCCGGGGTCAGCCATGCGCTTGGCCACGGCGCGGGCGGCGGAATGATGGGGCTTTCATCCCAGCAATATTCATTTACGGAAATAGTCGTCCGTCGCCATCCGGCCACGCGGCCCCCGCCGGCAGGGTCGCCGCCAGCGCCCTTGCCGCCGCCCAACGGCTGGCCGGCGAAGGGTGGGTGGCCGAGTCGAAATTCGGCAGGCCGCTGCCGCGCGCCAGCTTCTTGAAATAGTTGGCCAGGCGGGCCGCCGGCCAGCCGGCGCGCCAGGCCAGCAGCAGGCCCTCGCGGTCGGCCTCGGCCTCCTGCGCCAGGCCCTGCGGCGCCAGCTTGGCGATCAGCGCGCTGTCGCTCTCCACCGCCTCCTCCAGCGCCAGGAAGGGCCGCCGCGCCCAGCCGCGATCGAGGCGCAGCGCCAGCTGGTATTCCAGCAGATTGTGGCGCAGCAAGGCATGCGCCATCTCGTGCGCCAGCAGCATGGCCAGCTCGGCGTCGGCGATCTCCAGCCGCTCCAGATAGGCCTCGCCGAGCAGCATCTTGCCGCCGGCCATGCCATCGGCAAGATGCTCCTCGTCGGTCGTCACGTGCAACTCCCAGGCCCAATCGGCGCTGTCGGGATAGTCGCGGCGCGCCTGGGCGATCAGGCCGCCGGCGATGCGCCGCACACGCTCGAGCACGGCGCCGTGGACGTCCAGCGCGTGGGCCGCACGCAAGGCGGCGAGACGCTCGGCGTACAGCTCGGCGGCGCGGCCCGCCACCAGTTGCTGCGTGACGGCCTCGGCGTTGACACCGGCGGCGACCTGGGCGCCGGCAGACGCACTCGTCAACAACCCGAGCATCAGCAGGCACAAGGCGCGCATCGGCTGCCACATAGCATTTCTCCGCGGATGGAAACAGCCCCCATGGTAATGCAAAGCCGGCGCGGCGGGCGCGGCGGCGGCCATTTTCATGCCCATGGAATACATCCATTTCCCCCGTACCAAGCTGGCCCACAGCGCGTTTCGGAATCTCTTGATACCGACATACAGACCTGTCACAATGAATTTCCCCCGGGCCATTGCCCCACGCTATACACCCGCCCGCTCACTGTGACAGATCCAATCGGAGGCATTTATGTTCCCAGGTATCGAACAGTTCCCTACCGCCGGCAAGGCCCAGGTAGAAGCCCAACTTGAATACGTCAGCACGCTGGCCCAGACCGGTCTGGAGGGCATGGCCCGGCTGACCGCCCTGCACCTGAACCTGGCGCGCGCCGCGCTCGACGAGTATCCGGCCGCCGCGCGACAGCGGCTGTCGGCCGGCACGCCGCAGGAGTGGCTGACGGTGACGGCCGGCCAGGTCGGCCCGCACATCGAACGCCTGCTCAACTACGGCCGCCAGGCGGCCGAGATCACGGTCGCCCTGCAAGGCGAGCTGAGCCGCGCCACCCAGGGCGCCGCCCAGCAACAGCAGGCGGCCATGCAGGACGTCAAGGCCACGGCCACGGCCAAGAAGTAGGCCGCCCGCCGGCTTAGGCAAACCCACAGGCGAAGTTCTGGGGTCGGACCCGGCGGGTCCGACCCCGGCTCTTGCCCCTGGGGTGGCTTTGCCGTCGGCGTCCACCGCCCGCCCCACCCAACGTCATGGAGTCGCGCATGCCCAGTCCCACCACACCGACCAGCTCGCCCTTCGCCCTGCCCTTCGCCTCGGCCGCAATGGAGTACTGGGTGGACGCTTGGCAACGCAGCATCCTCACCCTCGACGTGCTGCGCGAGCGCGGCAACATCTGCGCCGAGCACGAGCAGTCGGGCAAGCCGCCGGTGCTGGTGTTCGACTATGAGATCATCGTCGACGCGCGCAAGCTGGAGCGGCCGGCCAACTACGCGCTGGCCGCCATCAAGCCGCCGGCCGACTGCGTGCCGACCGATCCGCACAAGCGGCCCTTCGTGGTGATCGATCCGCGCGCCGGCCATGGCCCCGGCATCGGCGGCTCGAAGATCGACAGCGAAATCGGCATCGCCCTCAAGCAGGGCCATCCCTGCTACTTCGTGATGTTCTTCCCCATGCCGGTGGAAGGCCAGACCATCGAATGCGTCACCTCGGCGGAAAAAGTCTTCCTGGCCAAGGTCAACGAGCTGCACCCCGGCGACGCCGGCAAGCCCTTCGTCATCGGCAACTGCCAGGGCGGCTGGGCGCTGATGATCCTGGCCGCGCTGGCGCCCGAATCGGTCGGCCCGATCCTGCTGGCCGGCTCGCCGATCGCCTACTGGTCCGGCGTCGAGGGCAAGTATCCGATGCGCTACAGCGGCGGCCTGCTGGGCGGCACCTGGGCCGCCTCGCTGGCCGGCGACCTGGGCAACGGCAAGTTCGACGGCGCCTACCTGGTCGACAATTTCGAACAGCTCGACCCGGCCAACACCTACTGGAACAAGCCCTACGCCTTGTACTCGAAGGTCGACACCGAGCGGCAGCGCTTCCTCGACTTCGAGCGCTGGTGGGGCGGCCACTTCATGCTCAACAAGGAGGAGATGGAGTGGATCAGCCAGAACCTGTTCGTCGGCAACCGCCTGAGCGCCGGCGAGATCTTCCATGACGAGGGCAAGACCCGCATCGACCTGCGCAACATCCGCTCGCCGATCATCGTCTTCGCCTCCTGGGGCGACAACATCACGCCGCCGCAGCAGGCGCTCAACTGGATCCCCGACCTGTACGCCGACGCCGAGCAGATCCGCGACAACGAGCAAACCATCGTCTACTTCCTGCACGAGCACATCGGCCACCTCGGCATCTTCGTCTCGGCCGGCGTGGCCAACCGCGAGCACAACGAGCTGGCCTGCGCGCTCGACCTGATCGACGTGTTGCCGCCCGGCCTGTACGAGGCCATCATCACCGACACCTACCCGGAGATGCCCGGCCTGGAGTTCGCCAGCGGACGCTACGTGATCCGCTTCGAGCCGCGCGAGGTGGCCGACATCCTGGCGCTGGACGGCGGCCGCCAGGACGAGGGCGCCTTCGAGGTGGTCAAGCGGGTGGCCCAGGTCAACCAGGCCATGTACGACACCTTCGTCTCGCCCATGGTCAAGGCGATGAGCAACGAGAGCACGGCGGCGCTGTCGCGCAACCTGAACTCGGCGCGGCTGGAGCGCCACCTGTTCTCCGACAACAATCCGCTGCTGAAGGCGATGGCGCCGCTGGCCGCGATGGTCAAGGCGCAACGCCAGCAGGTGGCGCCGGACAACCCGCTGCTGCTGGCCGAGCAGCAGGCCAGCAAGCATATCGGCCAGGCGCTGGACCACTACCGCGACGTGCGCGACGCCGCCGGCGAGATGATGTTCAAGGCCATCTACGAGTCGCCCTGGCTGAAGGCCATGGTCGGCATCGACCCGCAGGCGGCGCCGGGCGAGCGGCCGGGCGCGCACAACCACGGCCAGGAGGAGCGCCGCCAGCTCAAGCGCGTGACGCGCGACGCCCGCTACGAGCAGGGCAGCCAGGAGTCCGGTTTCCTGCGCCTGCTGATCTACGTCGCCAGCGGCGTCGGCGTGGTCGACAAGCGGCCCTTCGACGGCATCCGCGCGCTGATGCGCGCGCGCGGCCTGGACAAGACCGTCACGCTGGCCCAGCTGAAGGAGGCGGTCAGTCTGCAAACCTATCTGGTGCGCCAGGACGAGACGCGCGCGCTGCAGGGCCTGCGCGTGCTGCTGCCCGAACCGGCCCAGCGCAACGAGGCCCTGGCGCTGGCCCACCGCCTGCTGGAGATGGGCGGCCCGATCAAGGAGGAGAAGCTGGTGCGGCTGCGCCGCATCGGCCAGATCCTGGAGGTCGAGTTGCCCGGAAAGCAGGAATAGAGCGTTTCCTCGGCCCCATGATGTCGAAATAGAATGTATCCAAGGCGCAACAATGCTAGTATGGCAATTCATTTTTTAGGAATGCCATGCGACCATTGTTCGTCCTGCCCCTGCTGTTACTGTCCCTGCAAGCCCGCGCCGCCGAGCCGCAATATCTCAACGCCGAGCGCGACTGTCGCGTCGCCATCGGGCGGCCGCAGCCCGAGCTCAGCGTGACCTGGGACGGCGCCTGCAAGGACGGCTACGCCGACGGCAGCGGCCAACTGCGCTGGCTCCTCAAAGGCAAGCCCAACGGCGCCTACGAGGGCACGCTGGCCAAGGGCCTGCCGAACGGCGCCGGCTACCGCCTGCGCCCCGACGGTTCCTCGGAGGACGGCAATTTCGTCGACGGCCGGCTGTGCGGCGCCGGCGTGTACCTCAGTGCCAAGGGCGACAAGCTGAGCGCCACCTTCGAACAGGGCCGGCCGGTCGGCCAGGTCGACTACACCACCCACGAAGGCGACCACTACCAGGGCGCATGGGACGGCAAGGCGCCACACGGCCAGGGCACGATGAGCTACGCGCTGGGCGGCAGCTACCAGGGTTCCTGGCAGCACGGCAAAATGGACGGCAAGGGCCGCATCAGCTATCCCAACGACGAACAGCTGGACGGCGACTTCGAACAGGGCCATCTGCTCGGCACCGTGGTGGCCACGACGGACGCCATGCGCTACTCGATGCGCGAGGACAACCGCCGCGCGCTGATACAGCGCAAGACGGCGACCGGCCTGCCGGTGCCGTTCAAGAAGGCCTACGCCGAGCTGACGCCGGCCGAGCAGTGGGTGGTCAAGCGGGCCTATCCGATTCTGCAGGAGCAGGACGAGCCGCCCTACCCGGTGGGCGGCGTGGCGGCGATCACGCAGTCCTTTGTCGACGTGCAAAAAAAGCTGCTGACCGAGGCCGACTTCCGCCTCAACGTGCTGATCGACGCCGACGGCAAGCCGAGCACCGCCGACATCTTCACAGCGCCGACGCCGGAGCTGGGCCGCCTGGCCGCGACGATTTTGCTGCTGGCCAAGTACAAGCCGGCCGTCTGCGCCGGCAAACCCTGTGCGATGCGCTACCCGGTCCATTTCCGACTCACCATGGAGCGCTAGGCCGCGCTCAACACCTCCTGCGCCAGCCAGTGCCGCAACTGGCCGGCCAGCGCCGCCGTCTGCGCCGCGCCGGCCGCCGCGCAGACGGCGCCGAAGCTGTCGCCCCGGCCGATCCGGCGCAGCGCCAAGGCCTCGCCGGCATCCAGCGAGCGGAAGTGCGGCTGCTGGGCGTGGCGCCACACCAGCCAGTCCTGCGGCGTCGCCGCCGCAACGGCCTCGGGCGGCTCCTCCGCCGCGCCCAGCGCCCGCCACAGCGCCACCGTGTTCCATTCCATCGTCAACAGGCACGCCGACGGATGCAGCTGGAAGGTGATGTCCGCCCATTCCTGCGGCGCCAGGCCGGCCACATCGGCGGCGCCCACGGCGGGCGTGTCGGCGGCGTCGAAGGCCAGGCCGAGCGCCCATTCCAGGCGCGCCAGCTCGGCCACGCAGGGATGCTCGGGCAGCGCCAGCGCCAGATGCCCGGCGAACCCGGCGCCATACCAGCGCAGATTGCGGAAACTCGACGGATGGGCTTGCAGATAGGCGTCGGCCAGCTCGGCGAACAGTTCGTCGCCGAGGTAGCTCCAGGTCTTGTCGTAGGCCTCGCCCAGCGCCTCGCGCAGGCGGGCGCGATAGGCGTTGTGGTAGATCGCCAGACGCGCCATGGCGTCCAGGCCGAACTGTTCGCGCACGGCGCCGGCGATGGCCGGCCGCACCTGGCTTGCGGCGGCGCCGGTGCCGTCACCATCGAGCTGCGGCCTGCCGGCGGCGGCAACATCGTCCAACACATACTGCTGAAAATCGGCCTGCAGGGCGGCGAGCGAACTCATGCGGCCACCGCCTCGCCCAGCACGCGCGCGGCCAGTTGGCGCGCGCCGCGCAGCTCGGCCGCCAGTTCGGCCAGCGGCGGAATGTTGTCGTCGCGCTCGATCATGGTGGCGACCGGGCCGAAGCGGCGCAGCGCGTCGGCGTACAGCGCCCACACGGGATCGGCCACCGGCTGGTCGTGGGTGTCGATGATGCAGCCGGCCTGCACGCTGTGGCCGGCCAGGTGGATCTGTTGCACGCGCCGTGGCGGCAGCGCGCGCAGATAGGTGTTGGGGTCGAAGCCGTGGTTGACGCTGCTGACATAGACGTTGTTGACGTCGAGCAGGATCAGGCTGTCGGACTCTTCGGCCACGGCGGCGACGAAGTCCCATTCGGTGAAACTGTCGTCGGCGAAGCTCAAATAACTGGAGACGTTCTCCAACAGAAGAGGTCGCTCTAGATAGTCCTGCACGCGGCGCACATTGCGCACCACCGTGGCGACGGCCTCTTCGGTGTAGGGCAGTGGATACAGGTCGTGCAGATTCTTGCCGTGCACGCCGGTCCAGCACAGGTGGTCGGACACCCACAGCGGCTGCACCCGCTCGATCAGCGCCTTCAGCTCGCGCAGATAGGCGTCGGACGGGCCGTCCGGCGTGCCGATCGACATCGAAACGCCGTGCATCGCCAGCGGATAATCGCGCCGGATGCGTTCGAGCATGGCCAGCGGTTTGCCGCCGGGGACCAGGTAGTTTTCGGAGAGGATTTCGAACCAGTCGACGCCGCTGTCGGCGCGCGGGCCGGCGCTGATCTCGTGGTAGTGGCCGGGCCGCAGGCCGAGGCCGAAGCCGGGGGAAGGCAGGAGTGTGCTGGTGGACATGGCGGCGCCGCGAAAGAGGGAAAGGCGGCGGCGCCGGACCGGGCCGGTGCCGCCGGGGCTGGCGGGATTACTTGTCGAGGTCGACGATCTTGCCCTTCTTGGCGAAGCATTCGCCGGCCTTGGCCTTGACGAAGCCGTGGCCCTTGCAGACGTTCTGGCCCTTGCAGGCGTTCTCGGCGGTGGCGCAATCGCTGGTGCCCTTGCAGCTGTTGATGCCGGCGCAATGCACGCTGTCGTCGGCCGTCAGCGCGCTGGTGGCGGCGCTGGCCGAGGCGGCCATGGCCATGGCGGCGACGGCCGCTGCGATGGAAACGAAACGGGCGCCGGATTTGATGGTGTGGTTCATGTTGTAGCTCCAAGTGGGTAAATGAAAAGTGGCATGCGATCGGGGCGCGCCTCAGCGCGCGATCAAAGCGGGCCTTATTCCAGCAGGGCCCATTGCTTCGACTTGGAACTGAGTCGGGGCCAAGCGCGCTTTACTTACACCCGCTTGAAAATATTTTTCAATTTCTTTTTTTTCAAAAAATTGGCTAGCCGAAACCAATCTTGCGACTTTTGACTTACATCAAAGTTTTTGCTGCTCTGCATCATTAAACTGGGCTCCGTTACTTAATGACATGTAGAGAGAGGAAAGAAAATGAAGAAGCCTGTAGCCGCAATGATCCTGGCAACCCTCGGTATGGTCGCCGGCAACGCTCTGGCAGAGCAAAGCCCATGGATGGTGCGTGTGCGCCTTGAGCGTCTGAGCCCGGCCGACAAATCCGATCCGGTCGGTGGTGTCGGCGCCTCGGACCGCATCAGCGTCAGCAAGAAAACCATGCCGGATCTGGATATTTCCTACTTCTTCACGCCGAACATTTCGGCCGAGTTGGTACTGACCTATCCGCAAAAACACGACGTCGAACTGGACGGCCAGAAAATCGGTAGCTTCAAGCACCTGCCGCCCACCCTGCTGGCGCAGTACCACTTCATGCCGGAAGCCACCTTCTCGCCTTACCTGGGCGCCGGCGTGAACTACACCAACATCCACAAAGTCGAGCTGTTGAACGGCGCGGGCAGCCTGGAGCACAAGAGCTGGGGCCTGGCGCTGCAAGCCGGCGCCGACTACAAGATCGACAAGAACTGGTCGCTCAACTTCGACGTCAAGAAAATCCAGATCCGCAGCGATGTCGGCATCGGCGGCAACAAGGTCAGCAACGTGCAAGTCGACCCGTGGCTGGTCGGCGTCGGCGTCGGCTACCGCTTCTAACAGTTGCTTGTAACCCGCACGGGGCTGCGGCCCCGCTTCGATGGCATCGCGCCATCGCGCCCCCCGCATCAAGGGAACCGGGCTCCCGGCAATGCGCGCTGCAGTTCGAGCGCGCATTGCTGTTTTTGGCTTTCCAGCGCCAGCGCGCCCACCGCCACGCGCACGCCGCGCGCCTCCAGCGCGATCGGCTGACGCGGCCGGTTCGGCGGCGTCACGCGGGTCCAGAAGGGGTCGAGGCGGACCCGGCTGACGCGCCCGGCGCAAATGGTTTCCACCAGCAGGCCGGCGGCGCTCAACTCGATGCGGCTGCAATCGCCGGCGTGGCGCGCGTAGTGGATGAAGGCGGCGGCGACGGCGGCCATCTCCAGCACGGTGAACGGCAGCACCTGCCAGACGCCGAGCAGCAGGAAGCCGGCGGCCACCGCGAACGACATCGCGCAACCCACGCCATAGGCCAGCGCCAGTTGGCGCGGCGACAACGAGCTGTGGCGTTTGAGCAGCCACTCCCGCTTATCCATCAGCACATCGCGCGGCATGAGGTTCTCCTCGCGGACCAAGGCCGCCGGGTCGAGGCGCCGGCGCTCATTCAAGCACCCAACGGCGACAAGCCGGGGTCAGACCCCGCGGGTCCGACCCCAGGTCCACGTCGGTGGGGTTTGCCGGCAGGGCGGCATGCACATCGGGGCCGGCTCCGGTCTCCATTATTTCATGAATCGGGGCTCTGGTCGCGCCGCTGGCGCGTGCTAGAGCGTTGTTTCCCAACGACAATTTTCGTCCTCGCGCAGGGATTTTCCCCATCGATACTACCGCGTAGCAAATTAAGGTGTTTTCCCCGGGCAAACTGAGGAACAATCTTTCTCTGAATCCACTTACTCCTCAAAGGATAGCTTTCATGTCAATCGCCAATATGAAAATCGGCGCCCGCCTCGGCCTCGGCTTCGCCGTGGTGCTGGCCCTGCTGGTCGCGGTGGTGCTGCTGGGCCTGGGTTCGATGGGGCGCATCGGCACCCGCACCCACGACATCATCAGCGACAAGAACGTCAAAATGGCGGCCGCCAACACCATGGTCGACAACGTGCGCAACGTCACGCTGTCGCTGACCAACATCGTGGTGGTGCCCAGCATGGAGCAGGTCAACGCCGAGCTGGAGAAGATCGCCGAGGCGCGCAAAAAATACGGCGCGGCCAAGACCACCCTCAGCGAACATCTGCGCGACGACAAGGAGAAAGCCCTGCTGGCCACCGTCGACGCCCTGCTCAAGGAAGGCGCGGTGAAGAACAACAAGGTCATCGAGCTGCGCAAGGCCGGCGAGATCCAGGACGCCATCACCCACCTGACCACGGTGGCCACGCCCAGCCTGGCCGGCGTGCTGAAGGCGCTCGACGACATCCTGGTCTACGAGACCAGCCAGGCCACCCAGGCCGGCGAGGAGGTCGAGTCGGTGCTGGCCGGCGCGCAGACCACCCTCGTCACCCTGGGCCTGCTGGCCCTGGCCTTCGGCGCGGCGGTGGCCTGGTACATCACCCGCTCGATCACCTTGCCGCTCAACCGCGCGGTCGGCGTCGCCGAGACGGTCGCCGCCGGCGACCTGTCGGGCCACATCGAGGTGCACAGCACGGACGAGACGGGCCGCCTGCTGGGCGCGCTGAAGGCCATGAACGACAGCCTGCTGCAGGTGGTCGGCCAGGTGCGTTCCGGCACCGACACCATCGCCACCGCCTCCAACGAGATCGCCGCCGGCAACCTCGACCTGTCCTCGCGCACCGAGCAGCAGGCCAGCTCGCTGGAGGAAACCGCCTCGTCGATGGAGCAGCTGACGGCCACCGTCAAACAGAACGCCGACAACGCGCGCCAGGCCAACACGCTGGCGCGCAGCGCCTCCGAGGTGGCCAGCAAGGGCGGCGCCATCGTCGCCCAGGTGGTCGACACGATGGGCACGATCAACCAATCGTCGCGCCGCATCGTCGACATCATCGCGGTGATCGACGGCATCGCCTTTCAGACCAACATCCTGGCCTTGAACGCGGCGGTCGAGGCGGCGCGCGCCGGCGAGCAGGGCCGTGGTTTCGCCGTGGTCGCCTCCGAGGTGCGCAACCTGGCCCAGCGCTCGGCCGGCGCGGCCAAGGAGATCAAGGAATTGATCGCCGCCTCGGTGGCCAACGTCGAGACCGGCTCGCGCCTGGTCGGCGAGGCCGGCCAGACCATGGGCGACATCGTCGACAGCATCGTGCGGGTCACCGACATCATGGGCGAGATCACCTCGGCCAGCCAGGAGCAGACCATGGGCATCGAGCAGATCAACATGGCGATCACGCAGATGGACGAGGTGACGCAGCAGAACGCGGCGCTGGTGGAACAGGCGGCGGCGGCCTCGCAGAGCATGCAGGAACAGGCCGCCGGCCTGGCCCAGGTGGTCGGCTTCTTCAAGACCGACGCGACGCCGCGGGCCACTGCGGCGGCGCCGCGGCCGGCGGCGCGCAAGCCGACGCCGGCGCCGCGACCGTTGACGGCCAGGGCGCGGACGGTCAGCGGCGCCAAGGCGGTCAGCGGCGCCAAGGCGGCCGGTGCGCCGGCCAAACGCTTGGGCACGCCGGCGGCGACGGCCGGCGACGGCGAATGGGAAGAGTTCTAAGCAAATGGGAAGAGTTCTAAGCGGAACGGCGGGCTTGCCGCAATGCCGCTAAGTCAAGGTCAAGGCGCCGGCGGCGACCAACCACCCACAGGCAAAGAGCCGGGGTCAGACCCGCCGGGTCTGACCCCAGGTGTCGCCTGTGGGTTTTCTTAACTTGGTGGCACTGGGGCAGGCCCCTGGACAAGCGCCGGCGGCCGGCGTCGCGGCTAGGTCTGGATCTTGACGCAGGTGTCCGGCACCGGCACCGGCGCGCCCTGCTCGGCGACGATCCAGCCGGCCAGCCGCGCGCGCAAGGCGGCCACCTGACAGGGGTCGAACTCGACCAGCAGGGTCTTGTCGTCGCGGCCGACCACCTTGCCCTCGGCAAAGCCCAACACCACCTGCTCGGCCGCTTGCGGCGACAGGATGGCATTGCGGGTCTGGCGGAGGAGTAGGCGTTGCATGGCCCCAGTCTACTCCATCGCCCGCGCCGCCGCTCCGCTCACGGCAACCGTCCCAGTCCCTCGAACTCGGTCCCCAAACCCATGCGCAGCGCGGCGCCGTAGATCAGCCCCAGCATGGTGATGGCGCGCTTGCTGTCGCGCGGCAGCGCCAGCACCTCGGGGTGGGCCGCCAGCAGCAGCGCGGCGCAGCCGGTCACCGCCGGGCAGGCCATCGAGGTGCCGCTCATCACCGCGTAGGCGGCCGGCGGCACGGTCGAGACGATGCCCACGCCCGGCCCCGTCAAGTCGACCTCGGGGCCGACGTTGGCGAAGCCGGCGACGAAGACGGCGGCGTCGTCGGCCGAGAACGGCGCCAGCGCGTCCAGCGCCTCGGTCGAGTCGGCCGGGTAGCTGCCGACCCGGCCGATGGCCGACACCGCCAGCGCCTCCGGCCAGCGCGCCGGATAGCTGACCGGGCCGCGCGTGTCGTTGCCGCTGGCGACGATGCACAGGCTGCCCTGGTCGAAGGCGTCCTTGATCGCCTCGTGCACCGCCTCGTCGCGCAGCGGCCCGCCCAGGCTCAGGTTGAGCAGGTCGCAGCCGTCGGCGACGGCGCGGTCGATGGCGCGGATGATGTCGTAATTGGTGGCGCCGTTGCCGGCGTTGGGGAAGACCCGGTAGCTCATCAGCCGCACGCCGGGCGCGACGCCGCGCCGGCCGCCGGGCGGCGAGCCACGGCCGGCGACGATGCCGGCGACGTGGCTGCCGTGGTCGCCGTCCCGCGCCGCCGGGCCGTGGCCGCCGATGTCGTTCTCGGCCTGCACGAAGGCGGCGCCGCCGGCCACCGCCAGGTCCGGATGGCCGAGCGCGACGCCGGTGTCGATCACCGCCACGGCGACGCCGGCGCCGGCCGTCAACGGGTGCCGGCCGTACAGCCGGGCGAGGTAGTCGTCGGCCGCCAAGTCGATGGGCGCCAGGCGCAGGCGCACGGCCGAATCCAGGCTCAGGTCGGCGCGGTGGCAGCCCCAGTAGCCGGCCGGGCCGTAGGCCACCAGCAGCTCGACCTGCTTGCGGCGGGCACCGAGCGCCAGCCGCACCAGGCCGTCGGCGTCGCTGACGCCCTCGGCGCCGGCGCGGGCGGCGAAGTCGGTGAAGGCGATCACATGGGCGCCGGCCAGCGGCAACTCGCCGTCGCCGCGCAGCACCGTCAGCGTGATCGCCGCCGCGCCCGCGCCGACGGCGGCCGGCGCGGCGCAGGCGGCGGGATTGAGCTGCAACCGCGGCCGCCGGCTCAGCTGGTAGATCACCAGGGGCACGGCGCGCACGCCGGGCGCGCTGACCTTCAGCGCCAGCAGTTGTTCGGGGGTCAGCGCGGCCAGCTTGGCGCCGTCGTCGTGGGTCGAATGCAGGATCTGCGGCGCCATCGCCGGCGCGGCCAGGCCGGCGGCGCCGCGCGCCAGCGCCGCCGTCGCCACCAATGCGGCGTTGGCGGCGTTGGCGGCGTTGGCGGGTGCCGTCACACCGTCGAGCGCGCTCATCTCGGCCGAACGCATGCCGCGCAAGGGCAGCAGCACGTATTCGGCGGCCTCCCAGACGTGCGCGCCGACCAGTCGCGGAAACGGCGCGGCGGCGCTATCGGCCGCCGCGACGGCGTCGTCGGCGCCGTCGGCATTGCGCTTGAGCGCATGAGCGGCGACCAGCATGGCGCCGCCGCCGCCGTCGAGCACGGCGACGAAGAAGTCGAGCAGCGCGTCGATGCGGCCCAGCCGCGCCGCCAAGGCGCCGGCGCCGTCGAGCGCCGCCGCCACATAGGCCACGGCGGCGTTGATGTGCTGCGCCGTCACGCGCGGTTCGCCCGCCGCCAGGGCGATGTCGAGACCGTCGAGCCAGGCGGCCAGGTCGAGCAGGCTGTGGTAGCGCCGCATGATCTGGCGCTGCTCGGCGAAGCCGGGATTCTCGCCCAGCACAGCGCACAGGCGGCCGGCCAGTTCGCGCAGCAGGGCGATGGCCGGCCTGAGCGCGACGGCGGCGATGGTCTCGCCGGCGCCGGCCGGCGCCAGCGCAGTGGTGTCGTTCCGCTCCATGGGGTTGCTCCTCGGTCCGGCGATGGCGGACGCATTGTTATGGTGTATGAATGATTGCATTTGCATCATTCTGCCCCATTCTCCTCCAGCTCGCCGGGCATGGGCGCAGGCCAGCGCGGCGGCCTGCTGCGCCAGATCGAGCCGGCGCCAAGTGAATGCGCTTTTGCCCGCGCGCGGCGGCGGCGGACCGCTATAATGTTGCAAACCGAATAGCACCGCCCCCACCACGGAAACACGCCATGCGCAAGTTTGTGATCGTCCTGCTGCCCCTGTTGTTGAGTGCCTGCGTCGACGACTCGGCCTCCTACTACGCCGACGGCGCCGGCAACCACGCGCTGACGATACGCCGCGCCCAGCAGCACTTCTGGAGCGACGCGGCGACGGTGGACCTGATCATGTCGCGCCTGCCCGACTGCCAGCGCCGCTTGCGCCTGGCGACGCTGCCGGCCGGCGAGGTCGAGATCGAATTGTTTTCCAGCGGCGACAACAACTGGACCTTGCGCGCCGGCAGCCAGGTGTGGCAGGTGGAGAGCCAGACCTGCACGCAATATGCGGACAACAAGGGGGAGTTCGGCGAGCCGGTGGGGATCTTCCGCACCGAGGCCGGCAAGTTCAGCTTCCAGCCGGCGCTGGTGACGGCGCCGGCCGCGCCGGCCCAGGGTGCCGAGGCGGCCGCACCGCAGTAGGCTTGGTTGGTAAAACCCACAGGCGAAAACCTGGGGTCAGACCCTTGGGTCTGACCCCGGCTCTTTGCCGCTGGGTGGTTTTGTAGCCGCCGGCGCCTTAATTTCCCACCCTAGCGCGACAAGGCTAGCCGGCCCGACGCGGCGGCCGCGCGCACGCGCGGCGTGGCGGCGTTGCCGCCGCCACCGGCGCGTCCCTCGGCGGCGCTCAGGCGGAAGCGCGTCACCAGCTGCGCCAGCATGGCGGCCTGGTCCTGCATGCTGCCGGCGGCGGCGGCGGCCTGTTCAACCAGCGCGGCGTTCTGCTGGGTCACCGAATCCATCTCGGTGATGGCCTGGTTGACGTGGCCGATGCCGGTGCTCTGCTCGTGCGAGGCGGAGCTGATCGCGCCCATGATCTCGGTGACCCGCGAGACGCTGGCCACCACCTGGTCCATCGTGGTGCCGGCCTCGGCCACCAGCGCGCTGCCGGCCTTGATGCTGTCGACCGAATCGCCGATCAGTTCCTTGATCTCCTTGGCCGCCGCCGCGCTGCGGTGGGCCAGGTTGCGCACCTCGGTGGCGACCACCGCGAAGCCACGGCCCTGCTCGCCGGCGCGGGCCGCCTCCACCGCCGCGTTGAGCGCCAGGATGTTGGTCTGGAAGGCGATGCCATCGATCACGCTGATGATGTCGACGATGCGCGTCGCCGAGGCGTTGATGGTTTCCATCGTCCGCACCACCTGCGACACCACGTGGCCGCCCTTCTCGGCCACCTGGGCGGCCGAGATCACCAACTGGTTGGCCTGCTGGGCGTTGGCGGCGTTCTGGTTGACGGTGGCCGTCAACTCCTCCATCGAGGCGGCGGTCTCCTCCAGCGAGCTGGCCTGGCTTTCCGTGCGGGCCGACAAGTCCATATTGCCGCTGGCGATCTCGGCCGAGGCGATGGCGATGGTGTCGGCGCTGCGGCGGATCTCGCCGATGGTGTCGGCCAGCTTGGCCTGCATGGTGCGCATGCCGAACAGGATGCTGCTGTTGTCGGTCTTGTGGGTCTGCACCGGGGTGCTCAGGTCGCCGTCGGCGATCTGCTGGGCCACCTCGCTGGCGTAGGCCGGGTCGCCGCCGATGGTGTGGCGCAGGCTGCGGTTGATCGCGCTGACCACCAGCCACAGCAGGACGAAGACCACCGCCAGCACGCCGGCCGACTTGTACAGCGAGACGCGGAAGGCGTCGTCGATGTCGTCCATGTAGACGCCGGTGACCAGGTCCCATTCCCACGGCGCGTAACGCACCACCCGGCTCATCTTGGCGACCGGCTCGGTGCCGCCGGGGCGGTTCCAGTGGTAGTGGACAAAGCCGGCGCCGGCCGCGCTGCCGCCGGCCGCCGCGATGTCGCGGTACAGGTAGACGCCGGTGGCGTCCTTGAAGTTGCTCATGTCCTTGCCGTCGTTTTCCGGCTTGAAGGGATTCATCAGCGCGATGACCGCCGAGGTGGTGATGGAGATGTAGCCGTCCTTGCCGAAGCGCAGCGACTTGATCACTTCCTTGGCGCGTTTTTGCGCTTCCTCCTTGCTCAGGGCGCCGGACTGGACCTGCGCGCCGAAATGTTTGAGGACGCTGAGGCCGACCTCGTCGACGTTGCTCAGGTCGTTGCTACGCTCTTCGATGCGCAGATCGCGGGTTTGCACCGCGCCATACACAAAAATGATGAAAATACACAGCAGGCTGCAAATCAGGGGCACCCACAGCTTTTGTTGGAAAGACAGTTTATTCACGGCTATCCTTTTTGTTGTCGGAAACCAAGAATAGTCTGACAAGTGACTTCAATGCAACATTTTGCCGCCTGGGAAATATTTGCCATGGCTTTATGTGCCAAAAGGCAACAGATTGAAGTATTAATTGACAATCTTTTGCAATTTGCAAATAAAAAAGCGCGGCGATGATGGTCGCCGCGCTGGGGGGGATCGGGGCGCCTCGCGGCGCCGGCGGCGGCTTAGCGCTGTTGTTGCTTGGCCGCCGCCGTGGCCTGCAGGCTGGCGTCGACACTGGCGCGGCCGGCGCGCGGCGCCTGGTAGGCGATCGACTCGGTCGCCTCGTTCCGCTCCAGCAGGCCGGCGGCGCGGGCGCGCAGCACCTCGGCCTTGACGTCGGCACGGCTCAGGCCGCTTGGCTGCGTGTCGAGGCGGCCCAGCGCGGCCTCGCTCTGGTCGAGCTGGCCGGCGGCGCGCGCCTGTTGCAGCTCGGCCAACACCTCGGCGCGGGTTTTGCCGTCGTCGGCCAGGGCGGCGCCGGCGATCAGCAGCAGGGAGGCGGAAGCGATCAGTTGTTTGATGTTCATGGTGGGACTCCAGTCGGTTGGTTGAATGGGAGTCGAACAGCGCTCGGAGTGGCTGGTCGATGGAGTCATCTTAGTATTTAAATTTAAGATGAAAAAGCGCAAATATCCGCGCTTTTTTATCCGATTTTCGAATGTTAGATCGCGGCGGACGCCTCGCTGTCCAGGCCGGCGGCCTGGTGCTCGTTGTAGCGCGCACCGGCGACGGCGGCGGCCGGCATGGCTTCTTCCAGCCGCGCCAGGTCGGCCGCCGCCAGCACCAGGCCGGTGGCGCCCAGCGCCTCGTTCAGACGGCTGCGGGTCCGCGCGCCGACCAGCGGCACGATGTCCACGCCCTGCGCCAACACCCAGGCGATGGCCACCTGGGCCACCGACACGCCCAGCTCGGCGGCGATGGCGCGCACATTTTCCACCAGCGCCAAGTTGCGCCGCAGATTGTCGCCCTGGAAGCGCGGGCTGTACTGGCCACGGAAGTCGGCTTCGCCGGCGCGCTGGCTGCTCCAGTGGCCGGAGATCAGGCCGCGCGACAACACGCCGTAAGCCGTCACGCCGATGCCCAGCTCGCGGCAGGTTTGCAGGACGCCGTCTTCGATGCCGCGCGAAATCATCGAGTATTCGATCTGCAGGTCGGCGATCGGGTGCACGGCGTGGGCCCGGCGCAGGGTCTCCGAGCCGACCTCGGACAGGCCGATGTGGCGGATATGGCCGGCCTTGACCAGCTCGGCCATGGCGCCGACCGTGTCCTCGATCGGCACGTTCGGATCGAGGCGGGCCGGACGGTAGATGTCGATCTGCTCGACGCCCAGCCGCTGCAAGGAATAGGCGGCGAAGTTCTTCAGCGCCGCCGGGCGGTTGTCGATGCCGCTCCAGCCGCCGTCCGGGTCGCGCAGCGCGCCGAACTTGACGCTGATTTGCACGCGGTCGCGGTCGCGCCCGGCCAGCGCCTCGCGCAGCAGCAACTCGTTGTGGCCCATGGCGTAGAAGTCGCCGGTGTCGAGCAGGGTGACGCCGGCGTCGAGCGCGGCGTGGATGGTGGCGATGCTTTCGGCGCGGTCGGCCGGGCCGTACAGGTCGGACATGCCCATCAGGCCGAGGCCGAGTTGCGCCACTTGCGGGCCGGTGCTGCCGAGTTTGCGGGTTTGCATGCTGTTTCTCCAGAGGTCGTTGAGGGGAACGCGGACGCCGTGTCGGCCCGCGGTACAACCATTATGCTATTATCGATATCAGTAATAAATCAGCTAAACCTTATTTGTTTATTCGAAAATATATAACAATCATGGACCAGTTCAAGGCGATGCAGATCTTCAAGGCGGTGGCCGACTGCAAGAGTTTCACCCAGGCGGCCGAGCAACTCGACCTGCCCAAGCCCAGCGTCAGCAACGCCGTGCAGGCCATCGAACAGCGGCTCGGGGTGCGTCTGCTGCAGCGCACCACGCGCAAGGTCAGCCTGACCGTCGAGGGGCGGATCTACCTGGACCGCTGCAGCGACCTGCTCAACGACTTGGAGGACGTCAACGCCCTGTTCCTCGGCGACGGCCGCCAGCCCAGCGGCAGCATCCGCGTCGAGCTGCCCGAGCGGCTGGCCCATCAGGTGGTGATCCCCGCCCTGCCCGACTTCTTCCGCCAATTCCCCGACATCCAGGTGCGGCTCGGCTCGAACGACCGCTACGCCGACCTGGTCGGCGAGGGCATCGATTGCGCCGTGCGCGGCGGCAACCTGCGCGACTCCAGCCTGATCGCCAAGCGCATCGGCGAGATGGAGCAGATCAACTGCGGCGCGCGCAGCTATCTGGAACGCCACGGCCGGCCGCAAACGCTGGCCGACCTGGCCCGGCACCAGGCGGTCAACTTCTTCTCCAGCCAGACCGGCCGCGACCTCGACTGGGAGTACCAGGACGCCGACGGCCAGCGCCGCACGCTGAGCATGCGCAGCGCCGTCTCGGTCAACGGCACCGAGGCTTATCTGGAAAGCTGCCGCGCCGGCCTCGGCCTGATCCAGAATCCCCGCCTCGGCCTGGGCGACTTGCTGGCCACGGGCGAGCTGGAGGAGGTGCTGCCGCAATGGCGCCCGGCGCCGTTGCCCTTGTCGATCATTTACGCCCACAACCGCCACCTGTCGCCCCGCGTGCGGGTCTTCGTCGATTGGCTGGCCGATGTGCTAACGCAGCAAAGTGTGTCAAAATAAGGAATCTTTCCATTTCACAATTCCCCATGACACCCAATCTGCTCCCGGCGCTGACGGTGGCGCTGGCGTTCTCGGTCGGCGCGCACGACGTTGCCGCCGCCAGGCCCGACAAGAGCGGCCGGGCCGCCGCCCAGCCGGCGCCGGCCGCCGCGCCGAACTTGTCCGCCACGCAGGCCACGCAGGCCGGCGTGCGCGCCATCACGGCCGAGGCTTTGCTCAAGCACATCAAGACCCTGGCCTCGGACGAATTCGAGGGCCGCGCCCCGGCCAGCAACGGCGAAACCATTACGCTGAGCTATCTGCAAGGCCAGTTCAAACAGCTCGGCCTGGAACCGGGCAACCCGGACGGCAGCTATCTGCAAAAAGTGCCGATGCTGGGCATCTCCAGCCACCCGAGCTTGAAATACACCGCGCCGCTGCCGGGCAGCGTCAGCGTGCCGCTGCAGTTCCCCGAGGACTACGTGGCCTGGACCGCGCGCACGGAAAAATCCATCAACGTCAGCGATTCGGAGCTGGTCTTCGTCGGCTACGGCGTCAACGCGCCGGAGTTCCACTGGGACGACTACAAGGGCGTCGACCTGAAGGGCAAGACCCTGCTGATGCTGATCAACGACCCGCCCGTGGCCGACCCCAAGCATCCCGGCCAGCTCGACCCGAACGTGTTCGGCGGCAAGGCGATGAGCTACTACGGCCGCTGGACCTACAAGTTCGAGATGGCCGCCAAGCTGGGCGCGGCGGCCGCGCTGATCGTCCACGAAACCAAGCCGGCGGCCTACCCCTTCGAAGTGGTGCGCAACAGCTGGGGGCGGGAGAATTTCGCCATCCGCTGCAAGGGCGTCAACCCGGCCTTCCCGCCGTTGCCCGGCTGGTTGCAACTGGAGCGCGCGCGCGAACTGGCCAAGGCCGGCGGCCACGACTTCGACGCCCTCAAGCAGGCCGCCTTGTCGCGCGACTTCAAGCCGGTGCCGCTGGGCGTGCGCATCAACATGTCGGCGCAGAACGTCTGGCGCGAAGTCGGCTCGCACAACCTGGTGGCGAAGATCAGCGGCAGCGATCCGGCCGTCAAGGACGAGGTCGTCATCTACAGCGCGCACTGGGACCATTTCGGCATCGACGAAAGCCTGCCCGGCCCGCGCACCCAGCAGATCTTCCACGGCGCCAAGGACAACGCCTCCGGCGTCGCCGCATTGCTGGAAGTGGCGCGCGCCTACAAGGCGCTGCCGACGCCGCCACGGCGCACCATCCTGTTCCTGCTGACCACCGGCGAGGAGCGCGGCCTGCTCGGCGCGCAATACTACGCCAGCTATCCGCTGTATCCGCTGGCCAAGACGCTGCTCGACATCAACGTCGACGGCCTCAACCTGTGGGGCCGCACCCGCGACGTCGAGTTGTCCGGCATGGGCAAGTCCAGCGCCGACGAAGTGGTCGCCGAGGTGGCGCGCGGCCAGGGCCGGCTGGCGCGGCCGGACAGCAACAGCGCCTTCGGCAGCTTCTACCGGGCCGACCAGTTCGAGTTCGCCAAGGTCGGCGTGCCCGTCGTCTATGTGCGCGGCGGCACCGACTTCATCGGCAAGCGGCCCGGCTACGCGCAGCAGAAGCTGCTCAACTACACGGCGCACGACTACCACACCGTCAACGACGTGGTGCAGCCGGACTGGGACCTGGGCGGCGCGGTGCAGGACGTCGCCCTGTTGTTCCAGGTCGGCTACCAGGTGGCGCAGGGGAAGGAGTATCCTCACTGGAAGAGCGGCGCGGAATTCAAGGCGGTGCGCGAGCGCATGCTGGCGGCGCCGCCGAAGTGAAGCAAATTTAGCAGTCAGTGCAGTACACGAAGCAAGGAAACAGCATGACCAAGAACGACGCCATGAAACGCATCAACGACCGGCTCGGCAAGCCGACCCTGACCGACAAGAACACCCACTACGCCGAAGTGGTGGTGTATGGCAGCGACGAAGGCTGGTGGTTGAAGATCCCCTTCGCCGGCTTCCGCAACGAGCTGCACTGCATCCTCAACAACAACAAGACCAAGACCTTCCAGCACCTGAAGATCGGCGCCAACCAGATCCTCAGCCCGGGCATGAAGTTCCGCCGCAGCAGCGACGGCACCGCCGACGCCTTCATGTCGGCCGCCAACCCGAAGCGCCTGGTCGACCTGCTCGACGGCGGCAGCAAGTACAACTTCACCAAGCACATGGTCAGCGAGTACCGCGAGTCCAAGTAAGACAAGCTTCCCCCGGGGTCAGTTCCCCCCGGGGTCAGTGCCGACATTCGGACACGAGCTCAAGCAGAACGGCAGGCAGGCACAAAATGCCGCTGAGTTGAAAACCCCACAGGCGCACAGCTGGGGTGGGGCCCC
>NZ_JAEMNU010000031.1:32916-123113 GCF_016461825.1 Rugamonas violacea
GGGCCCCCACCCCGGATCTCTGCCGCTGGGTGGTTTTTGTCGCCGCCGGCGGCTTTCTTGACCGTGGCGACTGCCTTAGGCGGCGAGACCGACGACGATGCGCTGCAGCAGGCGGTCGCTGTGCGGACCGGCGCCGTTCCAGCCGGCCGGCAATTGCTCCAGCTTGCGCAGCTGGGCGCGGTTGCGCTGACGGAAGGCGTCCGGCGCGGCGCCGATATCTTCCAACATGCCCTCGGCGGCGCGCTCGATGCGCGCCCGGTCCTGCGGCGCCAATTCGACCAGGCTGGCCAGCAAGGTCGCGCCCCACTGCAAGCGCGTGGCGGGGCCGCGCGCGCCTTGCCAGGCCCGCTCGTACCAGTCCAGCACGGCGCCGTGGTCGCCGCGCCGGCGGGCGGCGGACGCCAAACTCAACATGAAGTAGAACGGTGCATGCGACGCGTCCAGCTCGGCCCGCAGCAGCGCCTCGGCCTGCGGCGCCAAACCGGCGTCGTTGAGGGCGCTGACGGCCGTGTTGAGCAAGGTGTGGCGCTCGTGCGGATGGTCGGCTGGGCCGGCTTCGTCCAGCAGGACTTGCATTTGCTGTTCGATGCCGACGCTGCGCTTGGCGGCCGGCGCACCGAGCCGCTCCAGCCGGCCCTGCAGACGCAGCGCGGCGAGGCGGTCGGGCCGGCCCAGCCACAAGTCTTCTGCCCAGCTGACGGCCTGCGCGTGCAGCGCCGTGGCCACCGCCGCGCGCTGATCGGCGGCGACCAGCCACTTCAGCAGACTGGCGCCGCTGTTGCAAAGGATGTCCATATTCGCCCGGGCTTGCGCCGGGTCGGCGCACAAGGCCAGCAGTTCGACCGGGTCGGCGGCGCGCTCGGCCAGTTGCGCGTGCAGCCCCAGGCGCAGGCGCGCGGCGCCAGCGGGCGCGGCCGCATGCAGCGCGCGCAGGGTGGGCGCGAGGCCGCGTTGGCCCAACAGGCTGGCCTCGTCGGTGTCCCAGGAATAGTGGCTGAGCAGTGTCCACTGCTCGCTGTTCAGAGTGTCGCCGGCCAAGGCCGCTTGCAGCGACCTGGCGGCATTGCCGCCGGCGGCGCCGACGCGCAAGGCCAGCGCCAGTGTGGCGGCGAACAGTTCGCCGTCCAGCTCGCACGGCAGACGGCTGATCTCGCCACCGTCGGGCGCGAACAGCACCAGCGTGGGATAGCTGCGCAGGCGGTATTGCTCGGCCAACGCCTGGGCGCCGGCGCTGTCGCCGTCCAGCTGCACGGCGCTGACCTTGGCCAGCTGCGCGATCACGGCCTCGTGGCCGAACACTTCGGACTTCAGCCGGTTACAAGGCGGACACCAGGCCGCGCCCCAGTACAGCAACACGGGCCGGCCGTCGCCAGCGGAGCGGGCCAAAACCTCGGCCAAGGCGCCGTCGCGCCCGCCGTCCCGCCACACGATGCCGGCCGCCATGCGCTTACTGCTCGCGGGCCAGGGCCAGGAACTCGGTGCGCAGCGCCAGGTTCGGCTGCAGCTCGCCCAGCATGGCCGAGGTGATGGTTTCCTCGCCCGGCGTGCGGATGCCGCGACTTTCCATGCACATGTGGCGGCACCGCACCACCACGCCGACCGCCTTCGGCTCCAGCGCCTCCATCAGCGCGTTGGCGATCTGGATCGTCATGCGTTCCTGCACCTGCAGGCGCTTGGCGAAGCAGTCGACCAGGCGGGTCAGCTTGGACAAACCGACAATCTTGCCGTTCGGGACATAGCCGATGGTGGCCTTGCCAAAGAAGGGCGCCAGATGGTGTTCGCAGTGGCTGTAGACGGGAATGCCGCGCACCACGATCAGCTCGTTGTACTGTTCCGCGCCATCCTCGAAAGCCTTGAGCAGCTCGACCGGGTCCTGGCCGTAGCCGGAGGTCCAGTGCTTCCAGGCCTTGGCCACGCGGTGCGGCGTTTCGACCAGGCCCGGACGATCCGGGTCCTCGCCCAAGCTGGTGAGCAGGCGGCGCCAGTCGTTTTCCGAGAATTCTTCTTTAGACATGATGATGAAAGACCATAAAAATTACGAGTGCCGCCAGTATATAGAGAAAATGTCGGCCAAGCATCGGCCGATGCTGCCGCCCGCGCAGGCCGCAACCGCGCCACAACCACGCCACAACCGCGCCGCCGGGGCGGCCCGGCGCGGCCGGCGTGCGGGCGGGCGGCCCGGCGCGGCGGGCCGGGCGAAGGCGCGGCGGGCGGCGGCCTATTCGGCGGCGCCGCGCGGCCGGTGCAGATTGAGCAGTTCGGCGGCGATCGACACCGACACCGTCATCTCCGGCCATTCGTCGTCCGGGCCGAACCAGCGGGCGTCGGCGATCTCGCTCGCGTCGACGCGGATCTCGCCGTCCAGGTAGTCGGCGGTGAAGGCGATCATCAGCGAGTGGGGGAAGGGCCAGAACTGGCTCTTGAAGTATTGCAGGTTGTGCACGCGCAGGCCGACCTCCTCGTACACCTCGCGGTGCACCGCCTCCTCGATCGACTCGCCGGCCTCCAAAAAGCCGGCCAGCGCCGTGTAGCGCTTGTACGGCGAGGCCGTGTGCATGGCCAGCAGCACCTTGTCGCCCTTGCGGATCAGCACCATCATGGCCGGCGAGATGCGCGGATAGGCGCACATGCCGCAGGCCGGGCAACGGTAGCTGCGGTCGCCCTCGGCCAGCCCCATCGGCGTGGCGCAGGCGCCGCAGAACTGGTGGCTGCGCGACCATTCGGCCAACTGGCAGGCGCGTCCGGCCAGGCCGAGGAATTCCTCGTCGAGCTGGCCGAACAGCGAGCGCAGCGGATGGAAGCTGTGGCCGGCCGGCGCCGGCGCGTCCAGCTCGGTCCAGGCCGTCTGGTAGTAGGACTGTTGCCACAAACCAACAGCGTGCAGGCGCGCCGCCTGCAGCGCCAGCGCGGCCACCACGTCGGCGTTCGGCAGGGCCAGGTCGGCGTCGCGCAGCAATAGGCGGTCGCGCTGGAACACCATGGTCAGGGTGGCGGCGTGGGCCTGGGGCTGGATCAGCGGAATGAAGGTGGAGGGCGTGCGCAACATAGCGGTCAATATTCCTGGCAAAAGGTGATAGTTATTATCTTACCGTGTTTCCAATTTGATTATACAACGCACGTAAGTCATTGTTTTTAGGCAAAGATTTAGCCAAATTTTACGGCTCAGCTCTCTAAATCAAAGCGATTGGCGTTACTATATATTTCCTGGAGGAGATATTAAACATGCCATCGATCATCCCCGGTTTAAACACCGACCAAATTCTCAGCCTGTCGACCAGCCAAATCGGTTTGTTGAGCACGATCGACATCGCCCTCTTGTCCACCGACCAGATCGGGGTGCTGACGACCAATCAGTTGCGCGCGCTGACCAGCGTGCAGATCCGTGCCATCACCACGCGCGACATCCAGGCGCTCAGCACCGACCAGCTCGGCGGCGGCTTCTCCACCTTGCAAATCCAGGCGCTGAGCAGCAACCAGATGGTCAGCCTGACCACCAGCCAGCTGATCAACGGCCTCAACTCCGACCAGTTCGGCGCCCTCGGCAGCGCGCAGATCGCCGCGCTGGGCAGCGCCCAGTTCGTGCTGCTCGGCAGCGCCGCGATCGTTTCGATGCGCACCGCGCAGATCGCCGCCATGTCGACCGCCCAGGTGCGCGCCCTGTCGACCGAGCAGATCGTCGCCTTCAGCAGCGCCCAGGCCGCCGCCCTGCGCACGGCCCAGGTGGCCGCGCTCAGCAGCGGCCAGATCGCCAGCATCGAGACGGCCGACCTGGTCGCCCTTAGCAGCAACCAACTGAACGCGCTGGGCAGCGCCGCCATGGCCTACCTCGGCACCGGCCAGATCGCCTCGCTCGTTTCAAGCCAGGCCAACACCCTGAGCAGCAGCCAGTTCGCCGCCCTGAATAGCGACCAGCTGGCCGCCATCGGCACCAGCAACTTCGCCGCGCTGAAGACCGCCCAGCTCGCCGCCATCGGCACGCGCCAGTTCGCCACCCTGGGCAGCGACCAGATCGTCGCCCTCAGCACCCAACAAGCCGCCGCCCTGACCACCGCCCAGCTGGTCGCGCTGAGCACCGACCAACTGGCCGCGCTGGAGACGGCCGACCTGGCCGCGCTGCGCACCGCGCAGATCGCCGCCCTCGGCACCGGCGCCACCGCCGCGCTCAGCACCAACCAGATCCAGGCGCTGACCACCGCCCAGGTCGCCGCCCTGCGCAGCGCCCAGTTGCGCGCCCTGAACAGCGACCAGATCGTCGCCCTCAGCACCCAGCAGGCCGCCGCCTTGACCACCGCCCAGCTGATCAGCCTGAGCACCGAGCAGATCGCCGCCCTTGAAACGCTGGACTTCGCCAGCCTGAAAACCGCGCAGGTCGCCGCCCTGACCAGCGCCCAGTTGCTGACCCTGAGCACCGACCAGATCGCCGCGCTGAGCAGCGCCCAGACCGTCGCCCTCGGCACCGCCCAGATCGCCCTCTTCAACAGCGCCCAGATCAACGCCCTGAGCAGCGCCAACATGGCCGTTCTGCGCAGCCAGCAGGTCGCCGCGCTGGCCACCGCCACCATCGCCGCGCTGGCCACCAGCCAATTCGCCGCGCTCGGCAGCGCGCAAGTGCTGGCACTGAAAACCACGCAGATCGCCGCGCTCGGCACCGACCACATCGCCGCCCTGAGCAGCAACCAGGCCGGCGCCCTGAGCAGCCAGCAGATCGCCACGCTGTCGACCCAGCAATTGAGCGCGCTCGGCACCGCCGACTTCGGCAGCCTGAAAACCCAGCAGATCGCCGCCCTCGGCACCGGCCAGTTCGCCTCGCTCAGCACCGACCAGATCGTCGCCCTGCGCACCGCCCAGGCCAACGCCCTCAGCTCGCAGCAACTGGCCGCGCTCGGCAGCGACCAGTTGCTGGCGTTGGAGACGGCCGACCTGGCCGCGCTGCGCAGCGCCCAGTTGGGCGGCCTCGGCAGCAAAGCCATCGCCGTCCTCAGCACCGACCAGATCGGCGCCCTGGGCACCGCCCAACTGCTGGCCCTGGCCACGCAGCAACTTGCCGGTTTGAGCAGCGACCAGATCGTCGCCCTGAGCAGCAACCAGGCCGGCGCGCTGAGCACGCGGCAGATCGCCAGCCTGTCGAGCGCGCAAATCGCCGCCCTCGAAACGGCCGACTTCGCCGGCCTGAAAACGGCGCAGATCGCCGCGCTGGGAACGGCCCAGTTGGCCGCCGTCAGCACCGACCAGATCGTCGCGCTGAAGACGGCGCAGGCGCAAGCCCTGGGCACGGCCCAGCTGGCCAGCCTCAGCACCGACCAGATCGCCGCGCTGGAAACGGCCGACCTGTTCGCCCTGAAGTCGCAACAAATCCTCGCCTTGGGCAGCAGCGCCATCGCCGCGCTGGGCACCGCCCAGATCGCCGCCATGGGCACGGCGCAGATCGCCGCGCTGAGCACCGGCCAGTTGGCCGCGCTGGGCAGCGACCAGATCGTCGCCCTGACCACCGCCCAGGCCGGCGCCTTCGGCAGCAAGCAGATCGCCGCCCTCTCCACGCTGCAAATCAACGCGCTGGAAACCTCCGACTGGGCCGCCTTGAAGACGGCGCAGATCGCCGCGCTGACCACCGCCCAGGTGGCCTCCCTCAGCACCGACCTGATCGTCGCGCTGACCTCGAACCAGGCCGGCGCGCTGACGGCGGCGCAACTGGGCGCGCTCAGCACCGACCAGCTGGCCGCCTTCGAAACGGCCGACTTCGCCGCGCTGAAATCGAGCCAGCTGCTGGGCCTGGGCACCAACGCCATCGCCTCGCTCAGCGTGGGCCAGGTGGCGGCGCTGAAGACCTCGCAAATAGCCGACCTGAACTCGGCGCAGATCGCCGTGCTCAGCTCGGCGCAGATCGGCGCCCTCAGCACCGCCCAGGTCAACGCCCTGAGCAGCAACCAGATCACCTGGTTCGGCAGCGCGCAGATTCCGGCGCTGACCACGGCCGACTGGGCCTCGCTGAAGAGCAGCCAGTTGAACGCGCTGCGCTCGGACCAGATCGCCGCCGTCAGCACCGACCAGATCGTCGCGCTGACCAGCGCCCAGACCGGCGCCTTGGCGACGCGACTGGTGGCGCTGCTGTCGACCGACCAGGTGGCCGCGCTGGAAACGGCCGACCTGGCCGCGCTGAAGAGCGCACAGATCCTGGCCCTGGGCAGCGATGCCCTGACCGCGCTGAGCAGCACCCAATGGCAGGCGCTGACAACGGCGCAAACCGCCGCGCTGAGCAGCACGCAACTGCGCTCGCTCGACAGCAAGCACATCGCCGCGCTGACCACCCTGCAGGCCAGCACCCTGGGCACGGCCCAGGTGGCCGCCCTGCTCGGCGCCCAGGTGGCGGCGCTGGAAACGGCCGACCTGGCCGCCCTCAAGACGCAACAGATCAACGCCTTCTCCAGCGACCAGCTGGCCAGCCTGAACACCGACCAGATCGCCGCGCTGAGCACGCTGCAAGCCGCCAATCTGAGCACCCGCCTGCTGGCCGTGCTCAGCAGCGACCAGTTGCGCGCGCTGGAGACGGCCGACCTGGCCGCCCTCAAAACGGCGCAGCTGGCCACGCTGGGCAGCGATGCCCTCAACCTGCTCGGCAGCGACCAGTTGCAGGCGCTGACCACGACGCAATTGCAGGCCCTGGGCAGCGCCCAGCTGCAAGGCCTGAGCACTAGCCAGATCGCCACGCTGACCACGCGCCAGACCACCAACCTGGGCACGGCGCAGATCGCCGTGCTGGCCAGCGCGCAGATCGCCGCCCTCGGCAGCGCCGGCCTGGCCCTGCTGCGCACCGCCCAGATCGCCGCGCTGAAAACGGCGCAGATCGCCGCCCTCGACAGCAACCAGATCATCGCGCTGACCAGCGCGCAGGTCAGCAACCTCGGCACCGCCCAGATCGCCGCACTGTCGAGCGACCAGTTGAACGCGCTGGAAAGCGCCGACTTCGCCGCCCTCAAAACAGCCCAGCTGGCCGCCATCGGCACCAGCCAGATCGGCACCCTGGGCAGCGACCAAACCGGCGCGCTGACCTCGCTGCAAATCGCCAGCCTGAGCACCGCGCAAATCGCCGCGCTGGGCACCGCCCAGCTGCAACTGCTGCCCTCGGCCGACCTGGTCGCGCTGAAATCCCAGCAGATGGCCGCGTTGACCACGGCGCAACTGGCCGCGCTGACCACCGACCAGTTGCAGACGCTGAAAACGGCCCAGCTGGCCGCGCTCGGCACGGCGCAGTTGCAGGCCTTGAGTAGCGACCAGATCGTCGCCTTGACCACGCTGCAGGCGAGCAACCTGGGCACCGCCCAGATCGCCGCGCTGTCCACCGGCCAGATCGTCGCGCTGGAAACGCTCGACCTGAACGCCCTGAAAACCCAGCAGATCAACGCCCTCAACAGCGACCAGATCGCCGCCCTGGGCAGCGACCAGATCGTCGCGCTGAGCTCGCTGCAAGTGGCCAACCTGGCGACCCGCCAGTTGGCCGCGCTGAGCACGACCCAGTTGCAGGCGCTGGAAACGGTCGACCTGATCGCCCTGAAAACGGCGCAGATCGTGGCCCTGAACAGCGACCAGCTGGGCGCCCTGCTGACCGACCAGTTGCAAGCGATGGCCACGGCGCAGCTCAGCGCGCTGACCACGCTGCAATTCCAGGCGCTCGGCACGGGGCAGATCGCCTCGTTGACGACGCGCCAGGTCAGCGGCCTGGCCACCGCGCAGATCGCCAGCATGAGCAACGGCCAACTGGCCGCGCTGTGGTCCGACGAGATCGCCGCCCTGCGCACCCTGCAGATCGCCGCGCTGGGCACCGCCCAGGTCGGCCTGTTGAGCACCGACCAGATCGTCGCCCTGACCACCTTGCAAGTGTCCTCGCTGAGCACGCGCCAACTGGCCGTGCTGAACTCCGACCAGATCGGCGCGCTGGAGACGGCCGACTTCGCCGTGCTGACGGCGGCCCAGTTGCTGGCCCTCGGCACCAACCTGTTCGGCCTGCTCACCACCGACCAGCTGCAAGCGATGACGACGGCGCAGATCGCCGCGCTGTCGACCGACCAGATCCGCGCCCTGAGCAGCGACCAGGTGGTGGCGCTGACCACGCGCCAGGCCACCAGCCTGACCAGCAACCAGATCGCCGCCCTGAGCACGGCCCAGCTGGCCGTCATGGAAACCGACGACATCGCCGCGCTGCGCAGCGACCAGGTGCAGGCGCTGGAAACCGACGACCTGCTGGCGCTGAAAACCGCGCAAATCGCCGCCCTGAACAGCGACCAGTTGGCCGCGCTGACCGTCGACCAGTTGCCCGCCATGGGCACGGCGCAGCTGGCCGCCTTGAACAGCGACCAGCTGCACGCGCTGGCCACCGCGCAGATCGCCGCGCTGACCACGCTGCAGGTGAGCAACCTGGGCACGGCCCAGGTGGCCGCACTGGGCACCGACCAGATCAACGCCCTCGACCTGGACGACATCGCCGCCATGAAAACCGCGCAGATCGTCGCGCTCAACAGCGACCAGATCGGCCACTTGACCATCGACCGCGTCGCCGCGCTGACCACCGGCCAGGCCGCCGCCTTGCTGACCCGGCAGATCGCCGCGCTCAGCACCACCCAGTTGCAGGCGCTGGAGACGGACGACCTGGCGGCGCTGCGCACGGCGCAGATCGTCGCCCTGAGCAGCGACCAGATCAACGCCCTCACCGTCGACCAGTTGCAGACCCTGGGCAGCGCCCAGCTGAACGCCTTCAGCAGCAAGCAGCTGCAAGCCTTGACCACCGACCAGATCGTCAGCTTGACCACGCTGCAGGTGAGCGGCCTGTCGTCGGCCCAGCTCAACGCCTTGAGCTCCGACCAGCTGATCGCCATCGAGCTCGACGATCTGGCGGCGCTGACCACGGCGCAGATCGCCGCGCTGGCCACCGCCCATGTCAACCAGCTGAGCCTGACGCAGATCGCCGCCCTGAGCACCGCCCAGGCGGCGGCGCTGAGCACGGCGCAGATCGTCTCGCTGGGCACCGCCCAGCTGCAAGCCGTCAACACCGACGACATCGCGGCCTTGCGCACGGCCCAGTTGGCCGCGTTCAGCACCGACCAGATCGCCGCCCTGAGCACCGACCAGGTGCACAACCTGGCCACCGCCCAGCTCAACGCGCTGGCCTCGGCGCAGATGGCCGCGCTGGGCAGCGACCAGATCGCCGTCCTGTCGACCCTGCAGGTGGCCAACCTGGCGACGCGCCAGATCGCCGGCCTGCGCAGCGAGCAGATCGCCGTGCTCAACACCGACGACTTCGCCGTCCTCAGCAGCACGCAGATCGGCGCCTTGAGCGCCAGCCAGTTCGGCGCCGTCACCACCGACCAGATCGTCGCCCTGAGCAGCATGCAGGCCGCCGCGCTGAGCAGCGGCCAGGTCGCCATGCTCAGCAGCGATCAGTTGAACGCGCTGGAAAGCGCCGACTTCACCGCCCTGCGCAGCAACCAGATCGCCGCCATCACCACCGCCGACATCGCCGCCCTGACGACCAGCTTGTTCAGCGTGCTGGGCAGCGGCCAGATCGCCGGCCTGGGCAGCGCGCAGATCGCCGCCCTTTCCACCGACCACATCGTCGCCTTGCAGACCGCCCAGGCGGCCGCCCTGTCGACCGCGCAGATCGCCGCCCTGTCGACCAACCATGTGGCCGCGCTGGAAACCGGCGACCTGAACGCGCTGCACGGCAACCAGTTGGCCGCGCTCAGCTCCGACCAGTTCGGCGCCCTGACCAGCGACCAGCTCAACGCCCTGTCGACCAGCGCGCTGACCGGCCTCAGCCCGCAACTGCTGGCCAACAACCTGAGCACGGCGCAAGTGGCCGCGCTGGCCACGGCGCAGATCGCCGCGCTGCTGTCCAGCCAGGTCGCCGCGCTGACCAGCACGCAGCTGGCCGCGCTCGGCACCGATCAATTCGGCGTGCTCAGCACGGCCGCCGTCGCCGCGCTGGGCAGCGACCAGTTCGCCAGCCTGTCGACCGACCAGATCGCCGCGCTCAGCACGCGCCAGAGCCGCGCCCTGGGCAGCACGCAGATCGGCGCCCTCAACAGCGACCAGATCGCCGCCCTGGAGACGGCCGACCTGGCCGCGCTGAGCACCAGCCAGCTCAACCTGCTGCGCAGCGAACAGCTGCGGGCGCTGCACACCCAGCAGCTGGCCAGCTTGGCCACCGGCCAGATCGCCGCGCTGTCCACCAGCCTGGTCCACAACGGCCTGAGCACCGACCAGATCGTCGCCCTGGGCACCGCCCAGGCCGCCGCGCTGGCCACCGCCCAGGTGGCGGCCCTCAACACCGACCAGATCGCCGCGCTGGAAACGGCCGACCTGGCGGTGCTGGCGACGCGCCAGATCGCCGCCCTCGGCAGCGACCAGATCGGCGCGCTGGGCAGCGACCAGCTCAACGCCCTGGGCAGCGGCCAGTTCGCCGCGCTCGGCACCGGCCAGTTGCTGTACGGCCTGAGCACGCTGCAACTGAGCGCGCTCGACACCGCCCACATCGCCGCGCTCGGCACGGCGCAACTGGCCTACGGCCTGGGCACCGGGCAGATCGCCAGCCTCAGCACCGACCAGCTCGGCGCCCTGGGTAGCGGGCAGATCGTCGCGCTGGGCAGCGACCAGCTGCTGAGCCTGAGCAGCGACCAGATCGTCGCCCTCAGCACCGCCCAGGCGGCGGCGCTGAGCACCCAGCAGATCGCCGTCCTGGCCAGCGCGCAGATCGCCGCGCTGGAAACCCGCGACCTGCAAGCGCTGGGCACGCGCCAGATCGTCGCCCTCAACACCGCCCAGGTCGGCGCGCTGAACAGCGACCAGTTGAACGCCCTGAGCACCACGCAATTCTCCGTGCTCACCAGCAACCAACTGCTGTACGGCATCGCCACCACCCAGCTGGCCGCCCTCGACAGCAGCCACATCGCCGCCCTCGGCACCGCCCAGCTGGCCTACGGCCTCAGCACCGACGCGCTGCAAGCCCTGCGAACGGGGCAGATCGCCGCCCTGCGCTCGGCCCAGATCGCCGCGCTGAGCAGCAACCAGGCCGGCAGCCTGAGCACGCAACAGATCAGCGTGCTCAACTCCGACCAGCTGCCCGGCCTGACCACCGCGCAAATGGGCGCGCTGAGCGCCGACCAGTTGGCCGCGCTGAGCACCGACCAGATCGTCGCCATCGACACCCAGGACATCGCCGCGCTGGGCACCAACCAGTTCACCGGCCTGTCGACCAGCCAGACGGCGGCGCTGACCACCGCCCAGGTGCGCGGCCTGAGCACCGGCCAGATCGCCGCCGTGGCGCCGGCCCAGATCGCCGCCTTCGGCACCGGCCAGTTGCTGGCGCTGAGCACGGCCCAGGTCTACTCGCTGCAGGTCGACAGCCTGCAGGCCTTGAGCGACGACCAGCTGGGCGCGCTGAGCAGCGGCCAGATCGTCGCCCTCGGCACCTTGCAAATCTCCAGCCTCGGGCTGGGCCAGGTGCCGACGCTCAACACCAGCCAGGTGCGGGCCCTGACCAGCCTGCAAATCGGCGCCCTCACGGCCGACCAGATGCTGGCGCTGAGCACCGGCCAGATCGCCGCGCTGCGCACCGCGCAGATCGGCTACCTGAACGCGCTGCAACTGCCGGCCCTGTCGAACGGCCAGGTGCAGGCGCTGACCACGGCGCAACTGGCCTCGATCAAGCTGAGCCAGATCACCCAGCTCACCGTCGACCAGGTCGGCGCGCTGCTGACCGAGCAGCTGGTGGCGCTGACCGCCTCGCAGATCCTGACCCTGAGCAACACGCAGATCGGGGCGCTGACCGTGCCGCAGGCCGGCGCCTTGACCACCACCCAGATGCAGGCGCTGAAAAACGCCCAGATCGCCGTGCTGTCGATCGACCAGATCGGCGCCTTCAGCACCACCCAGCTGACCGCCTGGAGCACCACCCAGCTGGGCGCGCTGACGACCACCCAGATCGGCTACCTGTCGCCGGCCCAGATCGCCGGCCTCAGCAACGCCCAGATCGCCGGCCTGAAGACCAGCCAATTGCTGGCCTTCAGCGTCGACCAGATCGCCGCGCTGACGGCGAGCCAGATGCCCTTGCTCAGCAACGCCGGCCTGGCCGCGCTGAGCACCCTGCAAATCACCGCGCTCGAGACGGTCGACCTGGCCGCCCTCAGCACGGCGCAGATCGCCGCCTTCACCAACAGCCAGATCGCCGCCATGACGGTGACGCAGACCATGGCGCTGGACCCGTCCTCGTCGCGCTACGCCACGCCCATCGTGCTCGACCTGGACGGCGACGGCGTCTCGACCCTGGGCGCCGACGCCGGCGTGCGCTTCGACATCTACGCCGACGGCAAGCCCGTGCCGACCGGCTGGGTGGCGCCGCACGACGGCCTGCTGGCCCTCGACCGCAACAACGACGGCGTCATCAACGACGGCGGCGAACTGTTCGGCAGCGCCACCACGCTGGCCGGCGGCGGCAAGGCGGCCGACGGCTACACCGCCCTGGCCGAGCTCGACAGCAACAAGGACGGCCGGATCAGCGACGCCGACGCGGCCTTCGGCGCCTTGCGCGTGTGGGTCGACAGCAACAGCGACGGCGTCAGCCAGGCTTCTGAGCTGCACAGCCTGGCCGCGCTGGGCATCAGTTCGATCAGCACCCACGCCGACGCCAGCGCCACGCTGCAAAGCGGCAACCGCATCGGCCTGACGTCGAGCTACACCACCAGCGACGGCCTCAGCCATGCCAGCGCCGACGTCTGGTTCCTCGCCCAGCGCAACAGCGGCGCGCTGCAGCAACGCGTCGGCCAGTTGGGCGAGGCGCTGCGCCAGTACGGCGACGGCGCGGCGGTGGCGCCGGCGGCCGGCGCGCCGGCCACCCCGGCCCAGCTGCTGCAAAGCGCCACCCACGCGGCGCAACCGGCGCGCGCCATGGCGGCCGCGCTGGAGCGCTTCGCCGCGCACGGCCTTGCGGCCATCGCGCCGCTGGCCGACGGCGGCGGCGGCGGCAAAGGCGGCGAATTCAAGCCGCAGGCCGACGGCTGGTTCACCGTGCCGAAACGCTGACCACGGCGGCCGGCGCCGGCGCCAACGCGGCGGCGCCGGCGTGCCCGGCGCCGGCCTCGCCGCCGCGTCCGGCCGGCGCCGGCGCGCCGTTCGACGCGGCGCGGCAAACGCCGCCCGTCGCGGCGGCCGCGCGAGTGTTGCTCTGGAGCCAAAAATTTGCCCCAGCCAGAGCGACAAAAGGTATGATAGGTGCTTCCTTTAGGCGTCCGCCGCGCCGATAGTTTGCGGCCTGCCCGAAACGACCAACCTGCCATTTTGCCCATGACCGCACAAGCCTCCCAAACCGTCCCGAACGTGCTGCAACTGGCCGCCAGCGGCGCCATGTCGATTACCGATCTGTTTGGCGCCGCCGCGCAGTTGCAGGAGCACGGCCAGCTCGACGCCGCCATCGCCCTGTACCGGCTGTGGCTGGACCACACGGTCACGCCGCTGGCCTACGCCGCCTGCTTCAATTTGGCCGTGACCGTGTCGGCGGCCGGCGACGACATCGGCGCCGAGGCGATCTACCGCCGCGCCATCGCGCTCAATCCCGGCTTCGTCGAGGCGCGCCTCAACCTGGGCACCTTGCTGGAACGCTTGAACCGGCCCGACGAGGCGCTGGCCACCTGGCGCGAAATCCTCACGCCGGCGGTGCAGCCCGACGTCAGCGACAACCGGCCGCTCTACCTGCAAACCCTGAACAACCTGGGCCGCCTGCTGGAGATCCGCAAACAATATCCGGCCGCCGAGGCGATGCTGGCGCGCAGCCTGCGCGTCGACCCGCAGCAGGCCAACGTCATGACCCACTGGGTGCACCTGCGCCAGAAGCAGTGCGAATGGCCGGTCTACAGCGGCCTCGAACACATCTCCACCACCACCATGATGGACGGCACCTCGGCGCTGGCCATGCTCAGCGCCTCGGCCGATCCGGCCCAGCAGCTGGCCGCCGCGCGCCGCTTCGTCAACGAGAAGGTCAACGCCGCCGTCGCGCCGCTGACCGGCGCCTACGGCTACGCCCACAGCCGCCTGCGCATCGGCTACCTGTCGTCGGACTTCTGCTCGCACGCCGTCTCGATCCTGACCGCCGAGCTGTACGAACTGCACGACCGCAGCAAGGTCGAGGTGTACGCCTTCAGCTGGAGCCGCGAGGACCACTCGCCGATCCGCGCCCGCGTGGTCAAGGCGATGGACCACTACATCCGCATCGACGGCATGAGCGACGAGCAGGCGGCGCGCTGCATCCGCACCCACGAGATCGACATCCTGGTCGACCTGCACGGCCTGACCCTGGGCGCGCGGCCGAACATCCTGGCCTACCGCCCGGCGCCGGTGCAGATGACCTACCTCGGCTTCCCCGGCACCACCGGCCTGCCCGGCGTCGACTACGTGCTGGCCGACGAGTTCCTGATTCCGCCCGAGCTGGCCGCCAACTACACGGAAAAGCCGCTGTACCTGCCGGACACCTTCCAGATCAACGACCGCCAGCGCCTGATCGGCGCCCGTCCCAGCCGCGCCAGCGTGCAGCTGCCCGACGACGCCTTCGTCTTCTGCTCGTTCAACAACAACTTCAAGTTCACCCCCGAGGTGTTCGGCGTCTGGATGTCCATCCTCAAGCGCGTGCCGAACAGCGTGCTGTGGCTGGTGGCCGACTACGACGAGGTGCGCGAGAACCTGTGGCGCCACGCCGAGCGGGCCGGGATCGAACGCGGCCGCCTGATCTTCGCCAGCCGCGCCGTGCCGGCCGAATACCTGGCGCGCTACCAGCTGGCCGACCTGTTCCTCGACACCTTCCCCTTCAACGCCGGCACCACCGCCAGCGACGCGCTGTGGGCCGGCCTGCCGCTGCTCACCTGCGCCGGCAGCACCTTCGCCTCGCGCATGGCCGGCAGCCTGCTGCACGCCGTCAACCTGGCGCAGCTGATCACCCACAACTTCGCCGACTACGAGGAACTGGCGGTCGAACTGGCCAACGACCCGGAACGCATCGCCGCCATGAAGCGCCAACTGGCCGAGCAGCGCCAGACCTGCGCCCTGTTCGACAGCCCGCGCTTCGTGCGCAACCTGGAAACGGTGATGCAGCGCGTCGCCAAGCCGGCCGCGCCGCGCCTGGCCACGCCGCACGCGCCGCAGGCCCCGGCCGTCTCGCACGCCGCCCCGGCGCCGATCGGGGACATCCCGATCATCACCGTGTCCTACAACGCGCCCGACCTGATCGCCGCGCTGCTCGGCTCGCTGCGCAAGTTCTACACCAACCGCGTCTACATCATCGACGGCTCCAACCCCGACGTGGCCGAGCAGATCCGCGCCGTCGCCGCGCGCTTCGACAACGTCGAGTTCATCCCCTTCGGCTACAACATCCACCACGGCCCCGGCCTGTCCTGGGCCATCAACCATCTCGGCCTGAACGGCGAGGTGCTGTTCCTCGACTCGGACGTGGAGATCGTCAACCCCGGCTTCCTCGAATCGCTGCGCAGCCACCTGCGGCCCGGCATGTACGGCGTCGGCGGCATCCAGCCGGTCAACGAACAGGGTTACGACCGCGCCGACGGCGTGGTGCGCTACCTGCACCCGGCCTGCATGCTGACCAACATCGACGTGGTGCGCCAGTGGCCGATGCCGATCAAGCACGGCGCGCCGCTGATCGCCACCATGCTGGCGATCCACCGCGCCGGCCGCCACGAGCTGATCGCCACCATCGACTGGGTCTCCAACGACTTCAGCCGCGATCCGCAGCGCGTCTACATCAAGCACGACTGGCAGGGCACGGTGATCCGCACCGGCGGCTACCACTACGACATGCCGACCGCCACCGCGCAGATCAACGCCGACCTGCTGTCCTTCGTGCCGCTCGAAGCCGGCAAGCTGGTCGAACTGGGCTGCCGCGACGGCGCCTTCGCCAAGGCCTACAAGGCGCGCAACCCGATCTGCGACTACACCGGCGTCGAGCGCGCCCCCGGCCTGGCCCACGCCGCCCGGCCGCACTGCGACTTCGTCTTCAACCAGGACATCGAGCACGCCGGCGCCGAGCTGTGGGACCACGTCAAGGGCGCCGACTGCTGGGTGCTCGACGAGGCGCTGGAACAGCTCAACGACCCGTGGACCGTGCTGGCCAAGATCCGCGCCAACATGGCGCCGGGCGGCCGCCTGATCGCGGCGATGCGCAACTTCCAGCACTGGAGCACCCAGGCCCACCTGAACGCCGGCGACCTGCGCTACCAGCCCGGCGCCGTGCTCGACCCGGCGCGCCTGCGCCTGTTCACCCGTGGCGCCATGCTCGACATGTTCCAGCGCGCCGGCTTCCAGGTCAGCGGCGGCAGCGCCCGCATCATGGACGAGCCGGCGCGTGAAAAATACCTGCCGGCGATCCGCCTGATGGCCCAGGCCAGCGGCATCGATCCGGTCATCGCCGTCGAGGACGCGCTGCCGTGGCAGTACATCCTCGCCCTCGTCGCCGTCTGAGCCGGGCCGCCGCCCGCGCCGCCGCGCCGGCCCGCAGGGGCGGCGCGGCCAACTTCCAGGAGCACCGCATTCCATGAGCCTTCCCAAAGTCAGCATCGTCATCCCGTCGTACAAGCCGGCCCACTTCGAGCAGTGCCTCAAGTCGGCCATCGGCCAGACCTACCCGAACACCGAGATCCTGGTCAGCGACAACTGCCCCGGCGAGGACATCCGCGACATCTGCGCCCGCTATCCCGGCGTGATCTACCAGCGCAGCAGCGCGCTGCGCGAGGCCAACCTGCTGTCCTGCTTCTACTCCGGCAAGGGCAACTTCATCAAGCCGCTGTTCGACGACGACATCCTGCATCCCTTCTGCGTCGAGCGCATGGTGGCGGTGATGAACATGGACCCGCAGACCCAGCTGGTGTTCTCGGCCAGCCAGGTGATCAACTCCGACAACGAGCGCACCGAGACGCGCCGGCCCTACGAGGCCAGCGGCAGCATGCCGGGACGCGACATGCACCGCTCGATGGCGCTGGGCATGTGCAACTTCATCGGCGAGCTGACCAGCATCATGTTCCGCCGCGAGCAGCTGTGGAACATCGGCTGGCGCGACCTGTTCCGCATCGGCAGCCACGACTTCACGCTCGGCCTGGCCGACGTCGCCGCCTACTGCAACCTGGTACAGGGCGGCAACGCCTTCTACATCGACGAGGAGCTGACCTACTTCCGCCGCGACCAGCGCCTGCAGTCGAACTCCAACCCGAACTCCAACCCCAACTTCGGCAACTGCTTCTCCGACTACATCGACCTGCTGGTGGTGTCGCACGAGGGCGGCCAGATCAGCCACGCCGAACTGCTCGAACTCGGGCCGCAGGTCGACGCCGTCTGCGTCCGCCTGGGCAATGTGTTCGAACAGATGGCGCGCGCGCGCCAGCGCTACCTCGACTACTGCGCCGCCCTGGCGGCCCAATAAACCGCATCCACGGAGCCCCACCATGCAAATCCTCGACCAATGCCAGTTGATCGACCTGCCCAAGCACCACGACCCGCGCGGCAACCTGTCGGTGATCGAGGGCGGCGTCCACGTCCCGTTCGACATCAAGCGGGTCTACTACCTGTATGACGTGCCGGGCGGCTCGGCGCGCGCCGGCCACGGCCACATCGAGCTGCAGCAGCTGTTCATCGCCATGTCCGGCAGCTTCGACGTCATCGTCGACGACGGCTACAGCCGCAAGAAGGTGCAGTTGAACCGCTCCTACCACGGCCTGTACGTGCCCGGCATGATGTGGCGCGAGGTCGACAACTTCTCCTCCGGCGCGGTCTGCCTGGTGCTGGCCTCGACCATGTACGACCCGAAGGACTACTACCACGACTACGACGAATTCGTCGCCGCCGCCCACAACCACCGCGAAGGCGGCATCAACCTGCGAGACCAGCCATGAGCGTCCCCTTCCTCGATCTGCAAGCCATCAACCTGTCGCAGGCCGACGAACTGGAAGCGGCCTTCAAGCGCGTGCTGCACTCCGGCTGGTATGTGCTGGGCAGCGAAACGGCCGCCTTTGAAAGCGCCTTCGCCGCCTACAGCGACAGCCGCCACGCGGTCGGCGTGGCCAACGGCCTCGACGCCATCTTCCTGATCCTCAAGGGCTACGGCATCGGCCCCGGCGACGAGGTCATCGTGCCGAGCAACACCTTCATCGCCACCTGGCTGGCGGTCAGCCACTGCGGCGCCACGCCGGTGCCGGTCGAACCCTGCGCCGACGGCTTCAACATCGACCCGGCCCGCATCGAGGCGGCCATCACGCCGCGCACCAAGGCCATCATGCCGGTCCACCTGTACGGCCAGACGGCCGACATGACGCCGATCGTCGCGCTGGCCCGGCGCCACGGCCTGAAGGTCATCGAGGACGCCGCCCAGGCGCACGGCGCGCGCTACCACGGCGAACGCGCCGGCCAACTGGGCGACGCCGCCGCCTTCAGCTTCTACCCCGGCAAGAACCTCGGCGCCCTGGGCGACGGCGGCGCCGTCACCAGCAACGACGCCGAACTGTGCGAACGCATCCGCACCTTGCGCAACTACGGCTCCAAGGTCAAGTACTACAACGAGGTGGCCGGCTACAACTCGCGCCTGGACGAACTGCAGGCCGCCCTGCTCAACGTCAAGCTGCCCAAGCTCGACCTCGACAACGCGCGCCGCCGCCAGATCGCCGCCATCTACAACCAACGCCTGGCCGGCATCGACGGCCTGCGGCTGCCCCACGTGCCCGACTGGGCCGAGCCGGTCTGGCACCTGTACGTGCTGCGCCACGCCCAACGCGACACGCTGGCCGAGGCGCTGGCCGAGCGCGGCATCGGCACCATCGTGCACTACCCGGTGCCGCCGCATCTGCAACCGGCCTACGCCGCCATGGGCCACCAGGAAGGCGACTTCCCGCTGGCCGAGGCGATCCACCGCGAGGTGCTCAGCCTGCCGATCGGCCCGACCATGACCGACGCCCAGGCGTTCGAGGTGGCCGACGCCGTGCGCGCCATCCTCGCCGCCTGAGGAGGGCCGCCATGATCCATCCCAGCGCCATCGTCGCGCCGGGCGCCAAGCTGGGCGCCAACGTCAGCGTCGGCCCGTTCAGCATCATCCACGACAACGTCGAGATCGGCGCCGGCTCGGTGATCGACGCCTACTGCGAGATCGGCTACCCGACCCCGCTGGCCGACGGCCTGCCGCTGCGCATCGGCGCCGGCGCGCGCATCCGCTCGCACTCGGTGTTCTACCAGGGCTCGACCTTCGGCGCGCGGCTGGTCACCGGCCACCGCGTCACCGTGCGCGAAAAAACCACCGCCGGCGTCGCCTTCCAGATCGGCACCATGAACGAGATCCAGGGCGACTGCACCATCGGCGACCATGTGCGCTGCCAGTCCAACGTCTTCATCGGCAAGATGACGACGATCGGCGACTTCGTCTGGCTGTTCCCCTACGTGGTGCTGACCAACGACCCCCACCCGCCCAGCAACCTGCTGCTCGGCTGCCAGATCGGCGACTACGCCGCCATCGCCGCCATGTCGGTGGTGCTGCCCGGCGTGAAGGTCGGCCGCCACGCCCTGGTGGCCGCCGCCAGCAAGGTGCACCGCGACGTCGCGCCGGCCACCGTGGTGGGCGGCAATCCGGCGCGCTACCTGTGCGACACCAGCACCATCCGCCTGCGCGACGGCAGCGAACAGCCGGCCTACCCGTGGACCACGCACTTCCGCCGCGGCTACCCGGCCGAAGTCACCGCCGGCTGGGACGCGCCGGCCGACTTGAGCGAGCAGGACACGCCGCCGTAACGGCGGCGCCGGCGCCATGACCCAGCAACTCAACGCCGCCATGGCCGCCGGTAACGTGGCCGAAGCCGCCACGCTGGCCTTCGCCCTGGCCGGCCTGGGCGAACTGCCCATCGCCGAGCTGTTCGGCATCGCCGGCATGCTCGGCGCCCAGGGCCGTGGCGAACAGGCCGACGCGCTGTACCGCCTGTGGCTGCGCAACACCGACTCGCCGCTGCTGTACGCCGGCTGGTACAACCTGGCCGTGCTGCAGGTGCAGGCCGGCGACGAGCGCGGCGCCGAACAGTCCTACCGCGCCGCCCTGGCGCTGCGCGAGGATTTTTCCGAGGCCGGCCTCGGCCTCGGCTCGCTGCTCGAACGGGCGCGCCAGTACGACGCCGCGCTGGAGCAGTGGCGCCAGACGCTGGAACGGGTCGACCCGGCCGCGCCCAACCACGCCGCGCTGCAGGTCCAACTACTCAACAACATCGGCCGCCTCAGCGAGAACCGCAACCGCCACCACGAGGCCGAGGAAGCCTTCACCCGCAGCCTGCGCCTGAATCCCCAGCAGGCGCCCGTCATCACCCACTGGGTCCACCTGCGCCAGAAGCAGTGCGCCTGGCCGGTGCTGGCGCCGTTGCCCGGCCTGGGCGAGGCCGAGCTGCTCGGCGCCACCTCGGCGCTGGCCACCCTCAGCGCCAGCGACGACCCGGCGGTGCAACTGGCCGCCGCGCGCCGCTACGTCAAGGAGAAGGTGCTCAGCGGCGTGGCCCCGCTGTCCGACCCGCGCGGCTACCGCCACCGCCGGCTGCGCGTCGGCTACCTGTCGTCCGACTTCTGCTCGCACGCCGTCGCCATCCTCACCGCCGAGCTATACCAGTTGCACGACCGCGCCCGGGTCGAGGTCTTCGGCTTCTGCTGGAGCAACGAGGACGGCTCCGGCCTGCGCGCCCGCGTGGTGCGCGGCATGGACCACCACGTGCGCATCGTCGACATGAGCGACGAGCAGGCGGCGCGCTGCATCCGCTCGCACGAGATCGACATCCTGGTCGACCTGCACGGCCTGACCCTGGGCGCCCGCCACGACATCCTGTCCTGGCGCCCGGCGCCGGTGCAGATCGCCTGGCTGGGCTTCCCCGGCACCAGCGGCATGGACAGCATCGACTACGTGCTGGCCGACCCCTTCGTGCTGCCGCCGGCGCTGGCGCCCCACTTCACCGAGCAACCGCTGTACCTGCCCGACACCTTCCAGGTCAACGACCGCCAGCGCCTGGTCGGGCCGCGCCCCGGCCGCGCCGACTGCGCCCTGCCGGCCGAAGGCTTCGTCTTCTGCAGCTTCAACAACAACCACAAGCTCACCCCCGAGCAGTTCGCCAGCTGGATGCGCATCCTGCAGCGCGTGCCGGCCAGCGTGCTGTGGCTGGTGGCCGACAGCGAACAGGTGCGCGACAACCTGCGCATGGCCGCGCTGCGCCACGGCGTGCCCAGCGAGCGCCTGGTGTTCGCCGAGCGCGCCCTGCCGTCCGACTACCTGGCGCGCTACCAGACGGCCGACCTGTTCCTCGACACCCTGCCCTTCAACGCCGGCACCACCGCCAGCGACGCGCTGTGGGCCGGCCTGCCGCTGCTGACGCGCGCCGGCCGCAGCTTCGCCGGCCGCATGGCCGGCAGCCTGCTGCACGCCGTCGGCCTGCCCGAGCTGGTCACCGACAGCGTGCAGGACTACGAGGACACGGCGGTGCGCCTGGCCGGCGCACCGGCCGAACTGGCCGCGCTGCGCCAACGCCTGGCCGCCAACCGCGACGCCAGCGCCCTGTTCGACAGCCCGCGCTTCGTGCGCAACCTGGAGCAGCTCTACCTGCGCGTGGCGCGCGGCAGCCTGCTGGCCGCCGACGCCGGCGCCGACGCGGCCGACGATGCCGCCGGCGCGGCGGCGCGCGCCCTGCCGCTGGTCAGCATCCTGCTGCCGGTGAGCGGCGCCGACGGCCTGCTGGCGACCTTGGCCGGCGCGCTGGCGCAAAGCTACACGCAGTGCGAGATCGTGGTCAGCGACAGCAGCGCCGACGGCATCTGCCGCGCCCTGTTGGCGCCGTATCTGCACGGCGGCGGCGATGGCGATGGCGACAACCGCGCCACGCCGCGCCTGCGCTACAGCCACGCCGCCGGCCTGAGCCCGGCCGACAACCTGAACCACTGCCTGGCGCTGGCGCTGGGCCAGTACCTCGCCTGCACCGAGGCCGGCGAGCTTCTGCACGCCGACAAGATCGCCCGCATGATGCACTGCTACCTGAACTACCCCGGCATCGGCCTGGTGGTGGGCTGGCGCCAGCCACAGGACGGCAACGGCGCCGACCTGCCGGAGCAGCCGATGTTCGGCATCGACACGGCCGTCGGCGGCGCCTCGCTAACCGCGCTGCTGCTCGGCGGCGAGGCCGGCGCCGCGCTCTGCGAGCCGGGCGCCATGCTGCTGCGCCGCGCCGACATCGGCGCCGCGCTGGGCCGCTACCAGGGCCGCCAGTACCAGCAATTGGGGGGCCTGGCCACGCTGCTGACGGCGCTGGCCGGGCGCGACTGCGTCTACCTGTCGCAGCCGCTGGGCAGTTATTTGGCGCCGGCACAGCCCGACGCGGTGGCCGGCCACGCCGCCTCGGCGCGCACCCTGGCACGCGCGCTGGAGAGCCTGAACCTGTTGTATCAAGTCCACGCCCAGAATCTGCTGCCGGGCGGTCCGGCACGCTTCAAAACGCTGCTGGCGGCGCGCCTGGCCGCCTTGGCCGCCCTGGTCACTGGCGAGCACGCCCGGCTCGGCGCCGAGCAGCCGCAAATCGACGAGCTTTGCCGCCTGATGCAGCAGGGTTACCGTCTGTTGCTGAGCGATTGAGCTGCCACGCGCCTCAGCACATAGACGTCCACAAAGGAGGACAAAACACGGCATTACGGCGCCGGCCGTGGCGTGAAAACAGCGCCCGCGCGCCCATCCGGTAAATTCCCCGGGGAAATTCGCCATCGCGTCCCCTGAAGCCCCAAACCACCCTTGCTTTTCGTTTAGAATAACCGGCAGGTGGGGGACAATACACTCGACAACCAACCCTCACACGACAATTCGGGACACGCATGAAAGCAGTGATATTGGCAGGTGGACTGGGCACCAGGCTCAGCGAAGAAACGACTGTCAAACCGAAGCCGATGGTGGAGGTCGGCGGCAAGCCGATCCTGTGGCATATTTTGAAGAGCTACTCCTTCCACGGCATCAACGACTTCGTCATCTGCTGCGGCTACCGCGGCTACGTCATCAAGGAATTCTTCGCCAACTACTTCCTGCACACCTCGGACGTCACCTTCGACCTGCAGAAAAATTCGATGGAGGTGCACGAGCGCCACGCCGAACCCTGGCGCGTGACCCTGGTCGACACCGGCGAGAGCACCATGACCGGCGGCCGCCTGAAACGGGTCCGCCAGCACGTCGAGAACGACGAGGCCTTCTGCTTCACCTATGGCGACGGCGTGGCCGACATCGACATCGGCGCCTCGATCCGCTTCCACCAGGCGCACGGCAAGCTGGCCACCATGACCGCGGTGCAGCCGCCGGGCCGCTTCGGCGCCATCGACATCGACGGCCAGCGCATCGTCAGCTTCAAGGAAAAACCGCAGGGCGACGGCAGCTGGATCAACGGCGGCTACTTCGTGCTGTCGCCGAAAGTCATCGACTACATCGACGAGGACAGCACCACCTGGGAAAAGGAACCGATGGAGACGCTGGCGCGCCAGGGCCAGATGGACGCCTACCTGCACAACGGCTTCTGGCAGCCGATGGACACGCTGCGCGACAAGGTCCTGCTGGAAGACCTGTGGCAGAGCGGCAAGGCGCCGTGGAAGCGCTGGCCATGAGGCCTGGCTTCTGGCACGGCAAGCGGGTCTTCCTGAGCGGCCACACCGGCTTCAAGGGCAGCTGGCTCAGCCTGTGGTTGCAGCGGATGGGCGCCGAGCTGACCGGCTTCGCGCTCGACGCGCCGAGCCAGCCCAGCCTGTTCGAGGTGGCCGGCGTGGCCGCCGGCATGCGCTCCATCGTCGGCGACATCCGCGACGCCGCCGCGCTGAGCCGCGCCATGCAGGAGGCGCGGCCGGAGATCGTCATCCACATGGCGGCCCAGGCCCTGGTGCGCCACTCCTACGCCCACCCGGTCGAGACCTACTCGACCAACGTCATGGGCCTGGTGAATTTCTTCGAGGCGGTGCGCGCCACCCCCGGCGTCAAGGCGGTGGTCAACGTCACCAGCGACAAGTGCTACGAGAACAAGGAATGGGCCTGGGGCTACCGTGAGAACGAGGCCTTCGGCGGTTACGACCCCTACAGCAACAGCAAGGCCTGCGCCGAACTGGTCACGGCCGGCTACCGCTCCTCCTTCTTCAATCCGGAAAAATACGCCGAGCACGGCGTCGCCCTGGCCTCCGGCCGGGCCGGCAACGTCATCGGCGGCGGCGACTGGGCCGAGGACCGCCTGATCCCCGACATGGTGCGCGCCATCGGCGCCGGCCGGCCGGTGCAAATCCGCAGCCCGCACGCGATCCGCCCCTGGCAGCACGTGCTGGAGCCGCTGTCGGGCTACCTGACCCTGGCCGAGCACCTGTACCAGCAAGGCGCCGCCTTCGCCGAGGGCTTCAACTTCGGCCCGCACGACAGCGACGCCCGCCCGGTCGAATGGATCATCGAGCGCCTGTGCCAAAGCTGGGGCGAGGGCGCCGCCTGGCAGCTCGACGCCGCGCCGCAGCCGCACGAGGCCCACTATTTGAAACTGGACTGCTCCAAGGCGCACGCCCGCCTGCGCTGGCAGCCGCGCTGGAACCTGGGCCAGACCATCGACCACATCGTCGCCTGGCACCAGGCCCACGGCGCCGGCGCCGACATGCGCGCGCTGACCCTGGCGCAAATCGAGCAATATCAAAACACCGCACACAGCACAAATTAAGTAAGGTCGGAACCATGAGCGAACAGCAAACCCAAGAACAACTCCGCGCGCAAATCCGCGCCCTGGTGGCCCAGTACGGCGCCCTGGCCAGCGCGCCGCGTCCCTTCGAACCCGGCGTCACCGTGGTGCCGCCGGCCGGCAAGGTGGTCGGCGCGCCCGAGATGGAGCTGATGGTCGAGGCCTCGCTCGACGCCTGGCTGACCACCGGCCGCTTCAACGACCAGTTCGAAGCCAAGCTGGCCAAGCTGATCGGCGTACAGCACCTGATCACCGTCAACTCCGGCTCCTCGGCCAACCTGGTCGCCTTCAACACGCTGACCTCGCCCAAGCTGGGCGAGCGCGCCATCCAGCCCGGCGACGAGGTGATCGGCGTGGCCGCCGGCTTCCCCACCACCGTCAACCCGATCCTGCAGTTCGGCGCCATTCCCGTCTTCGTCGACGTCGAGCTGGGCACCTACAACATCGACGTCACCCAGTTGGAGGCGGCCATCTCGCCGAAGACCAAGGCGATCATGCTGGCCCACACCCTGGGCAACCCGTACAACCTGGAAGTCGTCGTCGCGCTGTGCAAAAAGCACAAGCTGTGGCTGATCGAGGATTGCTGCGACGCCCTCGGCTCGACCTACAAGGGCCAGATGGTCGGCACCTTCGGCGACATCGGCACGATGAGCTTCTACCCGGCCCACCACATCACCATGGGCGAGGGCGGCGCGGTGTTCACCAACGACCGCGAGCTGAAGATGATCGCCGAGTCCTTCCGCGACTGGGGTCGCGACTGCTACTGCGCGCCGGGCAAGGACAACACCTGCGGCAAGCGCTTCTGCTGGAAACTGGGCACCCTGCCGGAAGGCTACGACCACAAGTACACCTACGGCCACCTGGGCTACAACCTGAAGATCACCGACATGCAGGCGGCCTGCGGCGTGGCCCAGATCGACCGCGCGGCCGGCTTCATCCAGGCCCGCAAGGACAACTTCGCCTACCTGAAGGAGCGCCTGCAGTCCTGCGCCGAGTTCCTCATCCTGCCCGAGGCCACCGAGCATTCCGACCCGTCCTGGTTCGGCTTCCCGATGACCCTCAAGCCGGCCGCCAACGTCGCCCGCGTCGACCTGCTGACCTATCTGGACCAGCACAAGATCGGCACCCGCCTGCTGTTCGCCGGCAACCTGACGCGCCAGCCCTACATGATCGGCCGCAACTACCGCGTCTCCGGCGAGCTGACCAACACCGACCGCGTGATGCACGACACCTTCTGGATCGGCGTCTTCCCCGGCCTGAGCCGCGAAATGCTCGACTTCACCATCGACAAGCTGGAAGCCTTCTTCGGCGTCGGCGGCTTCTGACCCGCCGTATGCACGCCGCCACCGCCTACCAGCCCGGCATCGCGGCCGACGACGTCGCACTGATCGTTGAGCGCGTCGCCGCGCCCGTCTGGCAGGCGTTGCGCGGCCAGCGCATCTTCATCACCGGCGGCACCGGCTTCCTCGGCTGCTGGCTGCTGGAGGCGCTGCTGGCCGGCCAGGCCCGGTTCGACCTGGGCCTGCAGCTGACCGTGCTGAGCCGCAACCCGGACGGCTTCCGCGCCAGGGCGCCGCACCTGGCCGGCGCCGCCGCCGTCACCGTGCTGGAAGGCGACATGGCCGACCTGGCCGGCGTCGACGGCCAGCACGACATCGTCATCCACGCCGCCACCGACGTGGCGCGCGCCGGCGACGACCCCTTGCACAACTTCGAGCAGATCGTCGCCGGCAGCCGCGAGACCCTGGCGCTGGCGCAGCGCTGCGGCGCCAAGCGCTACCTGCTGACCAGCTCGGGCGCCGTCTACGGCCGCCAACCGGGCGACTGCGCCAACCTCGACGAAAGCTACGCCGGCGCGCCCGACACCGGCGACAGCGCCAGCGCCTACGGCCAGGCCAAGCGCGTCGCCGAGTGGATGACCGCCTGCCACGCCGGGCGTTTCGAGGTGCGCATCGCCCGCTGCTTCGCCTTCGCCGGCCCCTACCTGCCGCTCGACGCCCATTTCGCCATCGGCAATTTCATCGCCGACAGCCTGGCCGGCCGCCCGGTCCACATCGCCGGCGACGGCACGCCGCTGCGCTCCTATCTGTACGCCGCCGACCTGGCCGTCTGGCTGCTGACCATCCTGGTGCAAGGCGACAGCCGGCCCTACAACGTCGGCTCGCGCCACGCTTTGCCGCTGGCCGAGCTGGCCGCGCTGGTCAGCCGCACCATCGGCGGCGCCGAACAGGTCCACATCGCCGGCACGCCGACGCCGGGCCGGCCGCCGCAACGCTATGTGCCGGCCACGGCGCGCGCCGCCGCGCTGGGCCTGCAGGAATACACCGATCTCGCCACGGCGATCCGCAAGACCGCCGCCTGGCACCACAAGGAGCACCCACATGCCGCATAACGCCGACCCGTTCAACGCCCGCCGCCTGCGCCGCACCGTGCTGGAGATGGCCTACGCCGGCGCCACCGTGCACGTCGCCTGCGCCTTCTCGCTGACCGACATCCTCGCCGTGCTGTACCGCCAGCACCTGCGCTACCCCGACAACGATCCGGACGGCGCCGCGCGCGACTACCTGGTGCTGTCCAAGGGCCACGGCGTGATGGCGCAATACGCCTGCCTGTATGAAAAGGGCTGGCTGGCGCGCAGCGCGCTGGAGCAGTACTACAGCGACGGCACGCCGCTCAAGGGCCTGTCCGACGCCCACGTGCGCGGCTGCGAGGTGACTTCCGGCTCGCTCGGCCACGGCCTGTCGGTCGGCGTCGGCATGGCGCTGGCCGCCAAGCTGGGCCGCACCGACCAGCGCTGCTACGCCGTGCTCGGCGACGGCGAAATGAACGAGGGCTCGATCTGGGAGGCCATGCTGTTCGCCGCCCACCGCAAGCTCGACAACCTGGTCGTCATCGTCGACGCCAACGGCTTCCAGGCCATGGGCCGCACCGACGAGGTGATGGGCCTGGGCGTGTTGCGCGACAAGTTCGCCTCCTTCGGCTTCGAGGCGCTCGACGTCGACGGCCACGACGAGGCGGCGCTCGACGCCGCCCTGGTGGCGTTGAAGGCCAACGGCGACGGCCGGCCCAAGGCCATCGTCGCCCACACCGTCAAGGGCAAGGGCGTCTCCTTCATGGAGAACCAGAACCTGTGGCACTACACCCGCCTGAACGCCGACACCTTCGCCGCCGCCATGGCCGAACTGGAGTAACCATGAGAACCGCATTTTCCGACGCCATCGCCGCCGCCGCCATCGCCGACCCCAAGGTGTTGCTGCTGACGGGCGACCATGGTTACGCCCTGTTCGACGATTTCCGCAAGCACCGTCCCGACCAGTTCATCAACTGCGGCGTGGCCGAGCAAAACATGGTCGGCGTCGCCGCCGGCCTGGCCAAGGCCGGCTACAAACCCATCGTCTACGGCCTGGCCTGCTTCGTGCCGGTGCGCGTGCTCGAGCAGATCAAGCTCGACGTCTGCTACCAGGACCTGCCGGTGGTGTTCATCGGCGACGGCGCCGGCATCGTCTACAGCGCGCTGGGCAGCAGCCACCAGTCGGCCGAGGACATCGCCGTGCTGCGCGCCATCCCCAAGCTCGACATCCTCTCGCCCTGCGACGCCAGGGAGATGGACTACGCGATGGCCCACGCGCTGAGCTTCAAGCGCCCGGTCTACATCCGCATGGGCAAGTCCGACGTCGGCGAGATCCACCAGACGCCGCTCAGCGCGCCGATCGGCGATTTGGTGGCCGTGCGCAGCGGCGCCGCCGACGCGGCCGCTGGCGGCCCCCGCACGGCCTTCCTGGCCACCGGTTCGATGGTCAAGAGCGCCATGCTGCTGGCCGAGCGGCTGGGCGACAACCCGGTCTGGAGCGTGCCGACCATCAAACCGATCAACCACGCCCAGGTGGCCGAGCTGGCGCGCCGCTACGACAACCTGGTGGTGCTGGAGGAACACAACCGCATCGGCGGGCTGGGCGGCGCCGTGGCCGAGGTGGTCGGCGACCTGGGCGGCGCGCGCGCCCGCGTGCTGCGCCTGGGCATCAACGACCGCTTCTCCGAATTCAACGGCAGCTGGGACTACCTGCTGCGCGAACACGGCATCGACACCGAGTCGCTGCTGGCGCAGATCCAGACCCTGCTGCGCGACGACGCCTAGGCCGGCCGGCCGCGCCCGTCGCGGCCGCCCTCCCCCTTCATTCCCCAGGCAGCATCCCATTCCACCTTAGGCAACCCGTCATGGCAGAAACCAGCCCCGTCCTTTCGATCTGCATCCCCACCTTCAACCGCGCCCCCTTCCTCGAACAAACCCTGGCCAGCATTTGCGCCCAGGCCGCCTTCGTCGACGGCGCGCAGATCGAGGTGGTGATCTCCGACAACTTCTCCGACGACGAGACCGAGGCCGTCGGCCAGCGCTACGCCGCCGCCTTCCCCGGCAAGGTGCGTTACCACCGCAACGCCGAGCCGGTGCAGGCCGACAAGAACTTCGACATCGTCATGCACCTCGGCCGTGGCGACTACCTGAAGCTGCACAACGACAATCTGCTGATCAACAACGGCAGCCTGGCCGAGATGCTCAGGGTGGTGCAGGCCACGGCGGCCGAGCGGCCGGTGATCTTCTTCACCAATGGCAACATGAACCAGGGCAACCCGATCGAGGTGCTCAACAACATCAACGACTTCGTCCGCCGCGTCTCCTTCTTCTGCACCTGGATCGGCGGCTTCGGCATGTGGCGCGAGGAGTTCCTCGCCATGACGGACTTCGGCCGCCACACCAGCCTGCGCCTGGTGCAAACCGACGTGCTGTTGCGCCTGATGGCGATGGGCAAGCGGGCGATCGTGCTGTACCAGCCCTACTTCACCGGCCTGAACATCGGCAAGAAGGGTGGTTACAACATCGCCGAAGTGTTCGGCCAGAACTACCTGTGGCTGCTCAAGCTCTACCTGACACCGGGCCAGCTGGACGACGCCGTGTTCCAGGCCGAGAAGCAGTCGGTGCTGATCAACCACATCATTCCCTACTACTTCGACAAGGACAACGGTTTCCAGAAGACCGGCTTCTTCCCCTTCATGCAGGATTACCTGCACGATCCCTACTTCTACCAGGCGGTCGAGCATCTGATCGATGTGGCACCGGCGCAGGCCGCCGCCGCGCCGGCGCCGGCCGCGCCCCAGCTCAGCGCGCAGGAGCAGCACCAGGCGCAGATGAGCGCGCACTGGCGCGCCCTCAACCCGCACAACGAAATCAGCCTGACGCGCTGCCACGGCCCGTTCGACTTCAACCGCGTGACGGCCGGCCGCAAGAGCTACGGCGGCCTGACGGTGTGGACCTTCGGCTGCGGCGACGAGGGCCTGCGGATCGGCAACTTCGTCTCGATCGCCGACGACGTCAAATTCCTCCTCGGCGGCAACCACCACTACGAAGGCTTCTCCACCTTCCCCTTCATGGCCAAGTATTTCGGCACGGCCGAGTCGGGCACCAAGGGACCGATCGTCATCGGCGACGACGTCTGGATCGGCTACAACACGACCGTCCTGTCCGGCGTGACGATCGGCCAGGGCGCCATCGTCGCCGCCGGCAGCCTGGTGACGCGCGACGTGGCGCCCTACAGCATCGTCGGCGGCAACCCGGCCAAGCTGATCAAGCACCGCTTCGCCCCCGAGGTGATCGAGAAGATCAGCAAGCTCGACTTCTCCAAGCTGGACGACCAGGCCATCCTGCGCAACCGCGAGATCCTCTACCAGCCGCTGACGCCCGACAACGTCGACGCCATCCTGGCGCAGCTGACTGGCTGATGCGATGAGGATTGAACAGGCTCTGGAGCGGCTTGGTCAAACTATTCCATTGCACCCGCAGTATTCATGCGGTCGGCAAAACGGCGGGCAATGGCTGCACAGCCAGGCGCAGGCCCATTGCCCGTAGGATGGCGGAAAGACTGCTCAGCGCCGGATTCCCCCTGGCCGATAAAGTACGATAGAGCTGCGTCGGATTCAGCTGCGCCTGCTCGGCCACCATCTGCATTCCGCCAAGGGCCAGCGCCATTTGCCGCAACACGATCAACAGTTCAGCTTGGTCGCCATCCTCCAGGATGTTGTTGATGAGATCCAGCGCGAAGCTTGGGTCGTCACGAAACAACTCCGCCATTGCCTCGTCATGGGGTCTACTTCTCATCGTCGGCTCTCCTGTGCCAGTCCTGCCAATATTCCACCGCCCTATTGACGTCCACGTCCTGCCTGCGTTTGTCTCCACCGCACAACAACAAAACTACGCAGCGCCCCGCCAAGCCGTAGTACACGCGATAACCAGGCCCCAAATTAACGCGTAGCTCCCACACACCGTCGCGGCAGAATTTATGATCGCCAAAGTTGCCATGCTCGATGCGCATGACATGACGTACGATCGCAAGCCTGGCCTGCCGATCAGGCAACCGTCCCAGCCAGTCGTTGTAAATATCCTTGCGTGAACCCGCGCTCAGATAGTGCTCGATCCGATATATGGTCATATTCGTTTATGAACGAATGGCAGTCAAGGTAAGAGGGCAGAAAAAATCCCACCGCGCCATTTGGTGAACGCGCCAGGATTCCGTCGATCCGTCACAATGACATGAAAATTCGCTCATCCTTACGCGCAAACGCAATGGCGAACATTGTTGTGGCGGCGGGGTGATCCGGTGTGCTAGCCGCTAACGGCAGACACAGCCCCCCCTATCCCGGCGCAGCTCAGGTGGTCTTGTCGCCGCCGGTGCCTTCACTTGGCGCAAAAAAGCCCGCCCCCGCGCTTGAACGCGGGGGCGGGCTTTTTCTGCGGCCGAACGCGCCGGCGGCGCGGCGGCCTAGCGGAAACTCAGGCGCTTGGACTTGTACAGGTACTCGTACTCGTCCATGTCCTTGTTGCGCGCCAGGTTCCACAGCGCCGGAGCGCGCGAGATCAGTTCGAACTTGTCGAAGTCGAAGGCGAAGTCGTCGGCGCGCACCGGCGGGATGCGCGTGTGGTTGACGTGGTAGATGAACTTCGAGGCCAGCCGGCTGAACTGCTGGACGTAGTTGGCCACGTTGTTGAGCGACATCTCGGCCAGGCTGTAGGAGTTGAAGGCCAGGTCGACCGAGTCGTCCTTCAGCTCGGCCAGCGCGAAGTTCGGCAAGACCACGCCGTCGTACCGGCTCAGGTCGGCCGTCGCCAGGTCGATCTCGCCGTACAGCGCGATCTTCTTGTCGGGGAAGCAGCTGAGCAGGTAGAAGGCGCTCAGCGCCATGTTCTCCGGCAGGTCGACGTCGATGTAGGTGAAGTTGCTGTTGTCGCGCATCAGGAAGTGGCCCAGGCCGCCGAAGCCGCCGCCCAGCTCCAACACCGCCGTATGGCCCTCGCCGCGGATCAGCCGGCTGATGATGGTGGCGTAGTAGTGCTGGTAGTCGACGCCGGCGCGGAAGAACTTGCCGTCGATCTCGAAACCGTAGGGGTTGCCCACCTGCGGCGTCTGCAGCGCGTCCAGGCTGTGCGTCTTGCCGATCGAATCGAGCCAGATCTGCATGCGGTGCATGATGTCGGCGATGTACTTGCCCTTGGCGTCCTCGCTGACGTTGCCGGAGAAGTAGGTGCTCTCCATGTCGACCGGCATGCCGTGGATGCCGATGCTGCAGGTTTCGCGGAAGAAGTTGCCGTAGATTCTGGCCAGCTCGGCGGCGTCGCCGCTGGCCATCACCTCCATCACCTTGCCCATGTAGCCCTGGTAGATCGGCAGCCACATGTGGCTGACCTGGTACTCCTCGGCGGCATCCTTCTGCACCGCCTTGGCCTTGTTGTACGAGGCGATGACGCGGTCGATGATCTTGCCATCGACTTCCATTTTACGATCGATGAAGCCGTTGTCTACAATTAAGAGCATGCTCGTTCCTCGTTGGCGGTTCGGATGAAAATCTGGCTGCGTCGGACGTGGCCGGGATGACTCCGCTCAGGGCTCGCGGATCGACTCGTCGACCGCCTTGGTCAACGGCCACAACAAATACGACATCACGGTGCGCTGGCCGACCACGATCTCGGCCGCCAGCGTCATGCCCGGCAGCAGCTGGGCGCCGGGCGCCATGTGGTGCAGCTTGGCCTTGCCCAGGTTGATGCGGCTCAAGTAGTAGGCGTCCATGCCCTGGGCCTGGTTGTTGGCCTCGCGGCGGAAGGCGTCCTGGCTGATCGAGCGCACCTTGCCGTCGAGCGAGCCGTGCTGCTGGAAGGAGTAGGCGTCGATCTTGATGTGGGCGCTGTCGCCGACCTTGATGTAGCCGATGTCGGCCGAGTCGATCTGCACCTCGATCTCCAGCGCGGCGCCGAGCGGCACCAGGGTGAACATGGTCTCGGCCTCGCGCACGATCGAGCCTTGCGACAGCTTGGCCACCTCCAGCACCACGGCGTCGGCCGGCGCGGTCAGCTGCACCAGCTGGTGGCGCTTGTCGGCCTTGGCCAGTTGCTCGTTGACGCCGTCGCGGTCGCGCGTGGCGGCCAGCAGGTCTTCCAGCATCTTCTGCCGCCAGTTCTTGGCGAAGCCGGCGCGCTCGGCCTGGGCCGAGGCCAGCTCGCGCTCCATCTCGGTGGCCTTGTTGAGCTGCATGATCATGTCGCGCTCGACGCCGAGGCGGCGGTCGCGCGCTTCGAGCAGGTGCATCTTGGCGCCGAACTGCTCGGCCATCAACTGCTCCTGCATCGCCTCGACCTCGCGCAGCGACTTGACGCGCAGGGCCAGGATCACCTGGTCGCGCTTGTTGGTTTCCAGGCCGGCCTGCAGGCGGGCGATGTTCTGGTCCATCTTGGTCTTCTGCGCGGCGAAATTGCCCTGGCGCTCGGTCGACAGCTGTGACTGCAGCAGGCCGTCGGCGCTCAGGCCGGCCACGGCGACGGCGCCCGGCTGGCCCGACAGCTCGGCGCGCAGGCCGGCGGTCTGGGTGTCCAGGCTGGCCAGGCGGGCGCGCAACTGGGCCTCGTCGGCCTGGGTGAAGGTCGGGTCCAAGGTGGCCAGCAGCTGGCCCTTCTTGACCACCTGGCCGGCGCGCACTTCGATGCGCTGGATGATCGAGGTCTCCAGCGGCTGCACCACGATGTTCGGCTGCGGGTTGACCAGGCGGCCCTTGGCGATGACGATCTTCTCGACGTGCGACAGGCTGGCCCACAGGATGAAGGTGGCGAAGGCGGCCAGCAGCACGTGCAGGGTGATGCGGACGAAGCGCGGCAGCGGGCCGCGCTCGATGGCGTCGGCGTCCGGCAGGAAGTCGATCTCCGTTTCGTCCTTGTTGCGGCGGCGGTTGGCGGTCACAGGTGGCTTGTTTGCTGGTTCCATAGGTGCTGGTAAGTTTCGCTACGTGTGAGCAGTTCGGAGTGGCGGCCGCTGTCCATCAGGCGGCCCTGTTGCATGACCAGGATGGTGTTGGCGTTGACCAGGGTCGACAGGCGGTGCGAGATCATCACCACGGTGCGGCCGACGGCGATGCGCGACAGGTTGCGGATGAAGATGGCCTCGCTCTCCGGGTCCAGCGCGCTGGCGGCCTCGTCGAGGATGAGGATGCGCGGCTTGGCCAGCAGCGAGCGGGCGATCGACAGGCGCTGCTTCTGGCCGCCCGACAGGTTGGCGGCGTTCTCTTCGAGCAGGGTGTCGTAGCCCATCGGCAGGCGCTCGATGAACTCGTCGGCGCCGGCGGCGGCGGCGGCCTCGAGGATCTCCTCGAAGGAGGCGTCCGGCTTGGTCACGGTGAGGTTGTCGCGCACGGTGCCGCGGAACAGGAAGTTCTCCTGCAACACCACGCCGATTTGCCGGCGCAGGTGCGACAGTTCGATCTCGCGGGCGTCGATGCCGTCGAAGCGGACGATGCCCTCCTGCACGCCGTAGAGGCCCTGGATCAGCTTGGTCAGGGTGGTCTTGCCCGAGCCGCTGCGGCCGACGATGCCGACCACGGTGCCCGGCGCGATGGTGAAGCTGGCCTTGTCGAGCGCCATCGCCTGCGCGCCCGGATAGCGGAAGGTGACGTCGTCGAAGCGGATCTCGCCGTTCAGGATCGGACGCAGGCCGCCGGCGCCGGCGCGGCCCTCGGGGGCGCGGTTCATCACCTCGCCCAGCATGCGCACCGACAGCGCCGTTTCCTGGTACTCGTTGACCAGGCCGACGATGGAGATCAGCGGGCCGGTGACGCGGCCCGACAACATCTGGAAGGCGATCAGCGCGCCGACCGAGAGGGTCTGGTCGAACACGTCCTGGGCGCCGACGACGATCAGCGTGACCGGCAGCATCTTGCCGAGGAAGTCGGTGACCGAGTTGCCGGCGATGGAGATCTGGCCGACGCGGAAGTGCATGGTGATCGCCTCGGCCGAGCGCTGGTCCCAGATGCGCCGCTGGCTGGGCTCGATGGCCAGCGCCTTGACGGTGCGCATGCCGTGGATGGTCTCGACCAGCATCGCCTGGCGCTGCCCCTCGGCGGCGTAGAGGGCGTTGAGGCGGCGCTGGAAGGTCGGCACCATGGCCATCACCACCGCCGCGATCATGGCGGCGAACAGCAGCACGATCAAGGCCAGCTTGAGCGAGTAGGCGAACAGGATCGGCAGGAAGACGAACAGGGCGATCAGGTCGAGGCCGGTGAAGAACAGCCGGCCGGTGAGGAAGGTGCGGATCTTTTCGAGCTGCTGCATGTGGCGCGTGACGACGCCGGCGGTGGTGGTCTCGAAGTAGTCGATCGGCAGCGACAGCAGGTGGCCGAAGGTGCGCCGGGTCAGCCGCATGTCGATCTTGTTGGACGCCGCCAGGGTCAGCGTCTGGCGCAGGAAGCCGAAGGTGGCGTCGAACATCAAGGCCAGCACGATGCCGACGGCCAGCACCCACAAGGTGGTCTGGCTCTGGTGGGTCAGCACCTTGTCGATCACCAATTGGAAGAAGATCGGCGAGGCCAGCGCCAACAGGTGCATCGCCACGGCGGCGATGAAGATGTCGCGGAAGGCCGCCTTCTGTTTCAGGATCTCGGGGATGAACCAGCGCAGGCCGAACGGCTGGTTGGGGTCGGACAACTTGTGTTGCCGTTTGACGAAGAGGACCTCGCCGCTCCAGCGGGCGCAGAAGTCGGCGCGCGGTTCGAGCGTCACGCTGGCGTTCTCGGCGATGGGATTGAGCAGGGCCACCTGGCCGTCGCCGTCGCCTTCGCCGTTGCGCACGCCGACCACGATCACCATGTTGCCGTCGTTGAGGCGGGCCATCAGCGGGAACACGCCGCCCTGGGCCAGCAGGCGGCTCCAGCTCAAGGTGTCGAGTTTGGCCTTCAGGCCGATGTCGGCGGCGATGCGCAGCAGCAGGCCGTTGCCGGGCTCCTCGGCGCCCATGGCGTAATCGTCGATCAGGCGTTCGGGATTGATTTGCAGACCGTGGTGCTGGGCGATCGCGGTCAGGCACTGGATCGCGGTGTGGGGGAATTTATCGTGCATTGTGAGGGGACGAATGCAGGGGCGCACATGACAACATCGATGTTCACCTTCTATTGTGGCAAAGGAAATGGATAGAGCTTGCGTCAGCGCATCTCGCTCTGGGATTCTAACTCAGGGCCGTGCTTCCCGGCGCTCTTTTTGATGCCTCTGTGCACATAATAAAAAAGCGGCAAGACTCTCAGGTCTTGCCGCTTTTGGCCGGGCGGCGGCGGCGGCCGGACTGGCCCGCCGCCGCGCGCTGCGCTGGCTTACTTCGGTGCCGCCAGGAAGCCGTGGCCGCCGTTCGATTGCAGCGCTTTCAGGCGCAGCGTGTCGTCGGTCGAGGACAGCTGTTCGCCGCCGCCGAGCGCCTTGCCGTTGGCGTCGAACTGCTTGAGCACGTCGGCCAGCTGGGCCACGCTGGTGCTGACCTTGCTACCCTGCACGTCCAGCTTGGTCGTGGCCGGTGCCGCTTCGGTGGCGCCGGCGCCGCCGAAGGAGGACATCGCCTGCACCAGGCCGGTGACGCTGCCGCGCAGGTCGCTCGGCGTTGCCGCCGCTTTGGCCGCCTGGTCCATGGCGAACCAGACGTCGGCCGCCGCGTGGGTCTTGCCGTCGCTGGTCTCGAAGGTCGATGTCGCGCCAACGATGTTGCCGTTGTTCAGCGAGGCATCCTGCTTGCCGTCGAGGTTCAGCTTGGTGATGCCCAGCTGGTTCAGCGATTTCAGCTCGTCGGCCTGGCTGATGCCGTCGGCGTTGCCGTCGACCCAGACGCGCAGGTCGGCGAAGGCGCCGTCGGCGGCGCTGATGACGCCGTCGCCGTTGCTGTCGAGTTCAGCCATGGCTTGGTAGCCGTTGCTGGCTTTCTGACCGTTGGCCAGGGTGGTGCCGGAACCGAACAGCTCGCCACCGTCGTTGATCAGACCGTCGTGGTTGCGATCCAGCGCCAGCAAGCCGTCGCCGCCGCCGACCCAACCCGTGCCGCCCTTGTTACCGGTGGCCAGCAGGTCGAACTTCACGCCGGCCGACAGCGCCAGGGTGGTGATGCCGTCGCCGTTCAGGTCCAGCACGATCGGCGTGCCCAGTGGCGAAGGCAGCGCGTTGATCTGGTCGGTGCTCAGGCCCGGCACCTGGTTGCTGGTGATCGAGCAGACCTGGCTGGTGGTCATGACGTGGATCTGGTCGGTCGTCAGCGCGCGGATCTGCGCGGTGCTCAGCGCCGCGATGGCACCGGTGCGCAGGGCCACGAAGTCGGCCGTCTCCATCGCCGCCAACTGGTTGGTGGTCAGCGCCTGCACCTGTTTGGTGGTGAAGGCGACGATCTGGCCGGTGCTCAGGCCGACGATCTGGTCGGTCGTCAGCGCCGCCACTTGCGCGGTGGTCAGGCCGGCGAAGGACGAGGTCTTCAGCGCGGCGACGTCCTCGGTGTTGAGGGCGGCGACGGCGGCGGTGCTCAGCGCGGCCACCTGGGCCGACGACAGCACGGCGACCTGGCTCGAACTCAGCGCGACGGCCTGGTCGGTGCTCAGACCGGCCGCCAGCGCGGTGGTGCTCAGCGCGGCCACTTGCGCGGTCGACAGGGCGACGATCTGGTCGGTCGTCAGCGCGGCGACCTGGGCGGTGCGCAAGGTGGCGATCGAGGCCGTTTTCAACACGGCGATGTCGGCCGTTTCGATGGCGGCGACCGAGTTGGTCGACAGCGCGTTGACCTGCGCCGTGCTCAGCGCGTTCAGCTGCGCCGAGTTGAGCGCCACCACCTGGTCGGTGGTCAGGCCGGTGGCCAGGTTGGCGGTGCTCAGCGAGGCGATCTGCGCGGTGCTCAGCGAGGAAGCCTGGCCGGTGGTCAGGGCGGCGACCTGGGCGCTGTTGAGGGCGCTGATGGCCGCCGTTTTCAGGGCCACCAGGTCGGCCGTTTCGAGGGCGGCGATGCCGTCGGTGCTCAGGGCGGCGACTTGGCCGCTGCTCAGCGCGTTGGCCTGGGCCGTCGCCAGGGCGACGATCTGGTCGGTCGTCAGGGCCTTGACCTGGTTGGTCGACAGGCCGCCGATGGCCGAGGTCTTGAGCGCGGCGAAGTCCTCGGTTTGCAGCGCGGCGATCGAGTTGGTCGACAGCGCGGCCACTTGTGCCGAGCTCAGCGCGTTGGCCTGGGCGGTGCCCAGCGCCACCACCTGGTCGGTGCTCAGCGCCGACGACAGCTGGGTGGTGGTCAGGGCGGCGATCTGGCCGACCGTCAGGTTGGCCACCTGGTCGGTCGTCAGCGCGGCGACCTGGGCGGTGCGCAGCGAGGCGATGGCGGCGGTTTTCAGACCGACGATGTCGGCCGTCTCGATCGCCGCGATGGCGCCGGTCGAGAGGGAGTTCACCTGGTTGGTGCTCATGGCGTTGAGCTGGTTCGACGACAGCGCCACCACCTGGTCGGTGGTCAGACCGGCCGACAGCTGGGTGGTGGTCAGCGAGGCGATCTGCGCGGTCAGCAGGGCGCCGATCTGGTTGGTCGTCACGGCCGACAACTGGGCGGTGGTCAGGTTGGCGATGGCGGCCGTTTTCAGGGCGACCAGATCGGCCGTCTCGATGGCGGCGACGCCGTCGGTGCTCAGGGCGCCGACCTGCACGCTGGTCAGGGCACCGGCCTGGGCCACGGTCAGGGCGACGATCTGGTCGGTGGTCAGCGCCTTGGCCTGGGCCGAGGTCAGACCGGCGATGGCGACAGTGCGCAGGGCGGCGAAGTCGGCCGTTTCCAGGGCGACGATGTCGTTGGTCGACAGCGCGCCGACCTGGGCCGAGCTGAGCGCGCCGGCCTGGTCGGAACGCAGGGCCACGATCTGGTCGGTGGTCAGCGAGGCGATGTTGGCGGTGGTGACCGCGGCGATCTGGCCGGTGGTCAGGTTGGACAACTGGTCGGTGGTCAGCGCGGCCAACTGGGCCGTTTTCAGCGAAGCGATGATCGAGGTTTTCAGACCGACGATGTCGGCCGTCTCGATGGCGGCGATGTCCTTGGTCGACAGGGCGCCGAACTGGTTGCTGCTGAAGGCGCCGAACTGGGCCGACGACAGCGCCACCACCTGGTCGGTGCTCAGGCTGGAGGCGATCTGCGCGGTGGTCAGCGAAGCGATCTGCGCGGTGGTCATGCTGGACACCTGGCCGGTGGTCAGGGCGACGACCTGGTCGGTGGTCAGGGCGGCGATGGCGGCGGTTTTGATCGCCACCAGGTCGGCCGTTTCCAGCGCGGCGATGGCCGAGGTGCTCAGACCGGCGACCTGGGCGCTGTTCAGCGCGCTGGCCTGGGCGGTGCTCAGGGCGACGATCTGGTCGGTGGTCAGGGCCTTGGCCTGGCTGGTGCTCAAGCCGGCGATGGCCGCCGTTTTCAGGTTGGCGAAGTCCTCGGTCTGCAGGGCGGCGATGTTGTTGGTCGACAGTGCGGCGACCTGTTGCGAGCTCAGCGCGCCGGCCTGGTTCGAGGTCAGGGCGACGATCTGGTCGGTGGTCAGCGCACCCATGTTGGCGGTGGTGATCGCGCTGATCTGGCCGGTGGTCAGGTTGGACAACTGGTCGGTGGTCAGCGCGGCCAACTGGGCCGTTTTCAACGAGGCGATGATCGAGGTTTTCAAACCGACGATGTCGGCCGTCTCGATGGCGGCGATGTTGTTGGTCGACAGGACGCCGAACTGGGCGGTGTTGAAGGCGCCGAACTGGGTCGACGACAGCGCCACCACCTGGTCGGTGCTCAGGCTCGAGCCGATCTGCGCGGTGGTCAGCGAAGCGATCTGCGCGGTGGTCAGGCTGGACACCTGGCCGGTGGTCAGGGCGACGACCTGGTTGGTGGTCAGGGCGGCGATGGCGGCGGTTTTGAGCGCCACCAGGTCGGCCGTTTCCAGCGCGGCGATGGCGTCGGTGCTCAGACCGGCGACCTGGGCGCTGTTCAGCGACGAAGCCTGGGCGGTGCTCAGGGCGACGATCTGGTCGGTGGTCAGCGCCTTGGCCTGGTTGGTGCTCAGGCCGGCGATGGCGGCGGTCTTCAGGTTGGCGAAGTCCTCGGTCTGCAGGGCGACGATGTCGTTGGTCGACAGCGCGGCGACCTGTTGCGAGCTCAGCGCGCCGGCCTGGTTCGAGCTCAGGGCGACGATCTGGTCGGTGGTCAGCGCGGCCATGTTGGCGGTGGTGATCGCGCTGATCTGGCCGGTGGTCAGGTTGGACAACTGGTCGGTGGTCAGCGCGGCCAACTGGGCCGTTTTCAGCGAAGCGATGATGGCGGTTTTCAGACCGACGATATCGGCCGTCTCGATGGCGGCGATGTTGTTGGTCGACAGGACGCCGAACTGGGCGGTGCTGAAGGCGCCGAACTGGGTCGACGACAGCGCCACGACCTGGTCGGTGCTCAGGCTCGAGCCGATCTGGGTGGTGGTCAGCGAAGCGATCTGCGCGGTGGTCAGGCTGGACACCTGGCCGGTGGTCAGGGCGACGACCTGGTTGGTGGTCAAAGCGGCGATGGCGGCGGTTTTGATCGCCACCAGATCGGCCGTTTCCAGCGCGGCGACGGCGTCGGTGCTCAGACCGGCGACCTGGGCGCTGTTCAGCGCGCTGGCCTGGGCGGTGCTCAGGGCGACGATCTGGTCGGTGGTCAGGGCCTTGGCCTGGTTGGTGCTCAAGCCGGCGATGGCCGCCGTTTTCAGGTTGGCGAAGTCCTCGGTCTGCAGGGCGACGATGTCGTTGGTCGACAGCGCGGCGACCTGTTGCGAGCTCAGCGCGCCGGCCTGGTTGGACGACAGCGCGACGATCTGGTCGGTGGTCAGCGCGGCCATGTTGGCGGTGGTGATCGCGCTGATCTGGCCGGTGGTCAGGTTGGACAACTGGTCGGTGGTCAGCGCGGCCAACTGGGCCGTTTTGAGCGAAGCGATGATGGCGGTTTTCAGACCGACGATATCGGCCGTCTCGATGGCGGCGATGTTGTTGGTCGACAGGGCGCCGAACTGGGCGGTGTTGAAGGCGCCGAATTGGCTCGACGACAGCGCCACCACCTGGTCGGTGCTCAGGCTCGAGCCGATCTGGGTGGTGGTCAGCGAGGCGATCTGCGCGGTGGTCAGGCTGGACACCTGGCCGGTGGTCAGGGCGACGACCTGGTTGGTGGTCAAAGCGGCGATGGCGCCGGTTTTGATCGCCACCAGGTCGGCCGTTTCCAGCGCGGCGACGGCGTCGGTGCTCAGACCGGCGACCTGGGCGCTGTTCAGCGACGAAGCCTGGGCGGTGCTCAGGGCGACGATCTGGTCGGTGGTCAGGGCCTTGGCCTGGTTGGTGCTCAAACCGGCGATGGCGGCGGTCTTCAGGTTGGCGAAGTCCTCGGTCTGCAGGGCGACGATGGCGTTGGTCGACAGCGCGCCGACCTGGGCCGAGCTCAATGCGCCGGCCTGGTTGGACGACAGCGCGACGATCTGGTCGGTGGTCAGCGCGGCCATGTTGGCGGTGGTGATCGCGCTGATCTGGCCGGTGGTCAGGTTGGACAACTGGTCGGTGGTCAGCGCGGCCAATTGGGCCGTTTTCAGCGCGGCGATGATCGAGGTCTTCAGGCCGACGATGTCGGCCGTCTCGATGGCGGCGATGTTGTTGGTCGACAGGGCGCCGAACTGGGCGGTGCTGAAGGCGCCGAACTGGCTCGACGACAGCGCCACCACCTGGTCGGTGCTCAGGCTAGAGCCGATCTGGGTGGTGGTCAGCGAGGCGACCTGCGCGGTGGTCAGGCTGGACACCTGGCCGGTGGTCAGGGCGACGACCTGGTTGGTGGTCAAAGCGGCGATGGCGGCGGTTTTGATGGCCACCAGGTCGGCCGTTTCCAGCGCGGCGACGGCGTCGGTGCTCAGACCGGCGACCTGGGCGCTGTTCAGCGAGGAGGCCTGGGCGGTGCTCAGGGCGACGATCTGGTCGGTGGTCAGGGCCTTGGCCTGGTTGGTCGACAGGCCGGCGATGGCGGCGGTCTTCAGCGCGGCCAGGTCGTCGGTCTGCAGGGCGGCGATGCCGCTGGTGCTCAGCGCGGCGACTTGTTGCGAGCTCAGCGCGGCGGCTTGGGCGGTGCTCAGCGCGACCACTTGGTCGGTGGTCAGCACGCCCATGTTGGCGGTCGAGATGGCGGCGGCCTGGGCGGCGCTCAGCGCGGCGATCTGGTCGGTGGTCAGCGAGACCATCTGGCCCGATTTCAGCGAGGCGATGACGGCGGTCTTCAAGGCGCCGATGTCGGCGGTCTCGATGGCGGCGACCGAAGCGGTGGCCATGGCGCCGACCTGGGCCGAGCTCAGCACGGCGACCTGGTTCGAGCTCAGCGCCACCACCTGGTCGGTGGTCAGGCCGGCCGACAGGGCCAGGGTGCTGAGGGAGGCGACTTGGGCGGTGGTCAGGCTGCTGATCTGGTTGGTGGTCAGGGAGACCAGCTGGCTGGTCTGCAGGGCGTTGATGGCGGCGGTCTTGAGGGCCACCAGGTCGGCCGTTTCCAGCGCGGCCAGCACGCCGGTGCTCAGCGAGGCGACTTGGGCGGTGCCCAGCGCGTTGGCTTGGGAGGTGGTCAGCGCGACGGCCTGATCAGTGGTCAGGGCGCGCAGGGTGTTGGTGCTCAGGCCGGCGATGGTGGCGGTTTTCAGGGCGGCGAAGTCGCCCGTTTCCAGGGCGGCGAAGGCGTTGGTCGACAGGGCCGAGGCCTGCGACGAGCTCAGGATGGCGGCCTGGTTGGACGACAGCGCGACGATCTGGTCGGTGGTGATGGCGTTGGCCAACTGGTTGGTGGTCAACACCGCGATGTGGTTGGTGTTCAGCGCGACGATCTGATCGGTCGTCAGGGCGCGGAACTGGGCGGTGTTCAAGCCCGCGATATCAGCAGTCGCCAGAGTTGCAATTGTTTGGGTCGACAGACTTGCGATCTGGTCGGTTGACATGCTGGTTACGAGGCTCATTTCCATTCTCCTTGGGGGGCACTACCTGAATTCAGTCAAGATACGAGACGAAGCCGAGCGGGACTACTCCCTGGGGCTCCTCCTCACTATCGCTGGCACATTGCCAATTTTCTACTATGTTTTTTCTGCTATCCCGAAGCCACGGCCGCAAGAAAGCCCTGCTTTCCATTCTTAACGTCAACAAAAAAGTTAACTTGAGTAAACGAAAGCGGGATTCCTTGCTTAACTTCAACTTTCTTGCATTGCTTCAAAATCAATAATTCACAACAGTCATTGCGCTTGGGTAAAAAGGGGAATGACGATGCGCTTAGGTACAAAGCGACCGCTTCCGCACTTTCATTAAGTAAACTTGTTTACATAGGGCAATTTGTTTTGGCACACTGCGCATGTCGCCGGGCGGACCAGAGACAGGCGGAATACGAACCCCGAGTATAGCCCAAATAATTTCCCAAAAGAACGTTTTTGCCGCCCTGTCTCCTGTCAGCAACCTGATTTTCGGGCAAGTTTTAAGCTATCTCAACGATGTCGAAAAGGCACTTTCCGGCGGCCGGCGCACGCTCCCGGCGGCGGCCGCCGCGGCGGCGCGCCTTGATTCACTAGGGAAACATCGATCCCGCCGATACTTTGCCGTAGAGAAATGACAGGACGATGACGGCGGCCGCCGATCGTTGCCGCTCCTCAACTTATCGCCGGCCGCCCGGCCCGCCGGCATGGCCTGTTTAGGGGATTGCCGCATTATCAAAAGGAAACTTTCAATGCCGTAGGCACCACACGGCGCAAATCCGGCGCCGGGAAAAGTATTCTGACGGAAATTTCGCGGTGGATTCTCTCGCAATCCCACCCCTGGCGCGACGGCATGCCGGGCGGTGCCGAAAAAAAGGGCGGCGCCGAGACCGGCGCCGCCCTGTTTTACCCCGCCCGGCCCCGGCCAGGCCCCGCTGGCGGCCGTTTTGGCGGCGCCGGCGGCTTGCCGGCCGTGCCGCCGGGACTCAACCCTGTTTCTGCGCCGCCACCCAACCCTTGATGCGCGTTTCCAACACATCCATCGGCAAGGCGCCGGCGCCCAGCACCTGGTCGTGGAAGGCGCGGATGTCGAACTTGCCGCCCAGCTCGGTCTTGGCGTAGTCGCGCAGGGCGATGATCTTCAGCTGGCCGATCTTGTAGCCCAGCGCCTGGCCGGGCCAGACGATGTAGCGGTCGGTCTCGCTCTGCACCTCGATCTCGTCGGTGCCGGAGTGGGCGTGGAAGTAGTCGACCACCTGCTGCCGGCTCCACTTCTTATAGTGCAGGCCGGTGTCGACCACCAGGCGGATGGCGCGCAACATCTCGTCCTGCAGGTGGCCGTAGTAACTATATGGGTCGCTGTAGAAGCCCAGCTCCTCGCCCAGCCGCTCGGCGTACAACGCCCAGCCCTCGGTGTAGGAGGTGTAATAGGCTTGCTGGCGGAACGAGGGCAAGGCCTCGACCTCCTGCGCGATGGCGATCTGCATGTGGTGGCCCGGCACGCCCTCGTGCAGCGCGGTGGTCTCGACGCCGATGGTCGAGCGCTTGGCGAAATCGCCGGTGTTGACCATCACCCGGCCCGGCCGGCTGCCGTCCGGCGCGCCCTGGTTGTAGGCGGCGCTGGAGGCCTCCTTCTCGGCGAACTCCTCGACCTGGACGATCTTGACCTTGCCTTTGGGCAGGATGCCGAACTGTTCGGGCAGCTTGGCGTACATCTGCTCGGTGTACTTGCCGTACAGGTCGACCAGCTCCTGGCGCGACTTCGGATGCAGCGCCGGATTGGCCGCCAGCGAGGCGTTGAAGCTTTTCAGGTCGGTGAAACCGAGCTGTTGCGCCACGCCCAGCATTTGCCCCTCGATGCGCGCCACTTCGGCCAGGCCCAGTTGGTGGATCTGCTCGGGCGTCTGCTCGGTGGTGGTCGAGCTCTTGGCGCGGTAGCTGTAGCGCGCCGCGCCGTCCGGCAGCGACCACAGGCCGACATCGCGGCGGCCGTGCGGCTGGTACTCGGTCTTGACGAAGCGGGCGAACTGTTTATAGGTCGGCACCACCTCCTTGCTGATCGCCGCCAGGATGGCGCCGCGCAGACGGGCCTGCTCGGCGGCCGGGATGCCGGCCGGGAAGCGCTTGAGCGGCTCGGCGAACGGCGAGTCGGCCGGCTTCATCGCCGCCAGGTCCTCGCACTGGCGCACGATCTTGGGGATCAGGAACTGCGGCGGCATCAGGCGGTCGCGCACACCCTTGCGCATTTGCAGCGTGGTCTCCTTGAAGGCGCGCGGCAACTGGTGCAGGCGGGCCAGATAGTCCTCGTAGTCCTTGACGCTGTCGAAGCTGAGCGCGGCCACCAGTTGCGGCGCGTCGATGTGGATGCCGGAGTTCTGCAGCACCGGCATTTCCCACTCCTTGAAGCGGGCGCCCTCCAGATTGAGCCGCAGATTGCGCAACATCAGCGCCAGGTTCAGCTGCTCCTGCTCGGAGAAGCCGCTGCCGTCGATCGCCTCGAAGCGCTTGAGGAAGTCGGCGCCGGCCTTCAGGTCGGCGTCGATGGCCCGCTGCGAGAAGTCGGACAGGCGGTCGTTGTAGCGCTTGTCGCCGAGAATGGAGGCCCACTCCGGGCTGTTGCGCATGGTGTATTCCCATTGCTCCTTGAGCAGGTCGGACAGCGCCGCGGGGGGGGNCCGCCCCCCGCGGCCGGATCGGCGGCGCCGGCGTGGGCGCAGCCAAAGACGAGGGAAAGAAGTAGCGCGCTGGCGCCGGTGCGGGAGGCGAGGGTCATGATGTCCTGTCTGCGGGGAAAGTGGTGGAGGCTGCACTGTAGGCGAGGACGTGCTCGGCGGCGGGGCAATTGTGACAGGATGTCATTTTCGCCGGCTGGACTGCAGCCGGCGCCGACGGCGCCGTTGCGCATCGGCTACAGCGGCGCCGGCCGCTTGTGACGCCGGCCACCCGCCGTGGCTTTTTGTTCGCTAGCGCACAGCGTATCTCAGCCATAGGTGTAGAGTTGGAGGCATGGATAATTCGAAAAAACTGGCCGGGGTCGCCGGCGTCGCCAGCATGTTGTGGCTGGCCATGACGGCGGCGGTGGCGGCCAACCAGCGCCGCCTGGTGTTCAACCCCACCGTCAAACGCGAGGTCGAACGACCACTCAGCAGCGGCCACCGCACCCGTCCCATCGTGCTGCGCTCGAAGGACGGCACGCGCCTGTCCGGCTGGTTGATGACGCCGGCCGCGCTGGGACCGCATCCCGGCGTGGTCTACTTCGGCGGCCGCTCGGAGGAGGTGTCGTGGGTGGCGCGCGACGCCGGCAAACTGTTCCCCGGCATGGCCGTGCTGGCGGTCAACTACCGCGGCTACGGCGATTCGCACGGCGACCCGGCCGAACACCACATGGTCGACGACGGCCGCATGCTCTACGACTGGCTGGGCCAACACCACCATGTCGACCCGCGCCGCATCGCCGTGGTCGGCCGCAGCCTGGGTTCGGGCGTGGCGGTGCAGGTGGCGTTGGAGCGCGACGCCCACTCGATCGTCCTGATCACGCCCTACGACTCGCTGCTGGCGATCGCCAAGCGGCGTTTCCGCGCGCTGCCGATCGAATACGTGCTGCGCCACCGCTTCGAGTCGGTCAAGTACGCCGCCGCGCTGATGGCGCCGACCTATGTGCTGCGCGCCGCCAGCGACGACATCGTGCCGCACTCGCACACCGACCAGCTGGTGGCCCGCCTGGGCCGGCTGCACGCCGACGAGACCGTGCCCGACTCCGACCACCTGAACATCCCCTATCTGGACAGCACGCAAACCCGCATCGCCAACTTCCTCAGCCAGCAGTTCCGCCGCCCGTCCGGCGACGCCGCCTAGGCCGGCGCGGCCGGCGCCGTGACGCTGCGGCCCGGCCCGGCCCGGCCGCACCGCACCGCACCGGCGTCAGCCCAGCTTCGCTTCAACCCAGCTTCTTCAACTGCTCGCGGGCATAGACCGCGTTGGGATGGTTGGGTGCCAGCTCGATGAAGCTGGTGTAGGCCTTCTTCGCCTTGTCGGTCTCGCCCAGGCGCATGCGCGCGTCGCCCAGGTTCAGGTAGGCAATGGCGCGCGAGGTGTCGATCTGCAAGGTGTTCTCGAACCAGCGCGCCGCCTCGGCGAATTTCTCCTGCTTGTAATAGACGAAACCGAGGTTGTTGGCGGCCAGGCCGAAGTCGGGGCGGAACTTGAGCGCCTCGGTGAAAGCCGCCTCGGCTTGGGCGTACTGCTTCTCCTTGTACAGCTGCAAGCCCTTGTCGTTGGCGCGCTGCGCCAACTGGCGGCCGGAGGCGTCGACCTGCTTGGGCGCCTCGATCTTCAGCTCGCCGCCCTGCAGGTTCTTCACCACCACGGCCTTGCCCTCGGCCTGCTGCTGGCGCCCGGTGTCGAGCTTGCTGTTGAGGGCGATCGCCTCGGCCGACAACTGGCCGGTCTGGGCGCTGAGGAACTCCGCCTCGGCCGGCAGCTGGAAGATGAACTCGCCGCCCTCGGAGCCGGGCAGGCTGCCGAAGGCCGGCGTCTGCTGCGACACGCTGGCCACCGCCGGCGCCACGTAGGCGGCCAGCTCGGTGGCGGTGATGACGCCGTCGCCGTTCAGGTCGGCCTTGCCGCCCAGCGCCTGCAACACCGTCCAGGTGAACACCGAATGGCCGCCGGGGCCGCCGTCGGCCACCATCTGGTCGGCGCCGCCGGCCGTCAGCATCTGCCGGCCCATGCGCCGCGCGTTGTCGCGCAGGAAGGCGGCGCTGCCGCCGCCGCGCGTCAGGCCCAGGCCGCTGTAGCAGGCGTCCATCAGGAACAGCACGTGCTTGGCGTTCAGGCTTTCGGCGATGTTCTGCAGGTCGGTCATCGGGATGGCGTCGACGCTGACCTGGTTGGGATCGGAGTCGACCGGGATGATGTAACCGAGGTTGCGGCCCGAGCTGAGCTGGCGCGTGGCGCCGTGGCCGGCGAAGAAGACGAAGACGCGGTCGTCCTTCTTCAGTTGGGCGTCGGCCAGCTTGTCGTGGAACACCGCCAGGATGTTGTTGCGGGTCGCCTCGCCGTTGTTCAACGAGAAGACCTTGTTGCTGTCGAAGCCGAAACGCTTGACCAGCGTGTCGCGGATGGCGTTGGCGTCCTGCACGGCGTACTGCAGCTTGGGCCACTTCTGATAGTCGTTGACGCCGATCACCACGGCGTAGCTGTTGGCGTAGCCGCTGCTCGGCGCGATCCGCTCGGCTTCCGGCTTGGCGCCGCGCGCCACGGTGAACTCGCTGCCGTTCCAGCCGGCGAAGCTGTAGCCGTCGGCGATCAGCTTGTCGAGCACCATCGGCAGCGCCTTGACGCTGCGGGCGTGGATGTCGTGGAACAGCACGATGCCGCGCTGCTCCTTGCCCAGGGTGGTCAGCACGCGGTTGGCGATCGAGTTGGGCACCGGATCGGCCCAGTCGAGCGAGTCGACGTTCCACATCACCGAGCGCAGGCCCAGCTTGGCCAGGATGGCCAGGCCCTCGGCGTTGTGGGCGCCGTAGGGGAAGCGGAACAAGCTGGAGCGGCGCGGGTCGACCGACTTGAGCATCTGGTCGGCGTGGGCGATCTCGCCATACAGCTGCTCGCCGCTCTGCTTGGACAGCAGGGCGTGGCTATAGCTGTGGTTGCCGACGGCGTGGCCGGCGTCGAGCAACTGGCGGCTGGTGGCGGCGGCGGACTTGCCGGGGATCTCCTTGCCTTGGGCGTCGAGCTTGCCCAGGTTGCGGCCGACCTGGAAGAACACGCCCGGCACGTTGTACTGCTTGAGGATGGCGGCGATCTCTTCCGTGTAACTGCCGTGCGGACCGTCGTCGAAGGTCAGCACCACGGTCTTCGGCGGCAGCGCGTTGCCGAAGATCTCCTTGGCCGGCGCCGGCGCGGCGGCGGCCAAGGAGGCGGATGCGGACGCCGAGGCCGAGGCCGAGGCCGACGCGCCGTCGCCGGCGCCGGCCGGCGGCTCGGCGTAGGGCACGATGACGCCGTAGTCCTTCATGATCTGCTCGCGGCTGTACAGCTTGCGCAGATGGGCCACGTAGTCGTCCCAGCGCTCGCGCTTGGGCACGATGGCGCGGCTGTCGAAACGGCCGAAGATGTCCTTGAGTTCCTTGTCGTACTGCTTCTCGATGTCCTCCAGCGCGGCGAGGTCCTCGCCGACCCGCTTGTGCAGCTTGATGGCCGGCAGCGTCTGGTCGGCGGCGGCCAGCTTTTGCAGGCTCAGCAGCACTTCGCGGAAGGCCAGCCGGTCGGCGTCGTACAGGTCGGCGGCCGACTCGATCCAGGCCAGCATGGCGTCGGTGGCGGCGTCGCGCTGGGCCGCCGGCAGGGCGCGCATCTGCTGCAGTTGCAGCTCGATGGCGGCCAGGCGCTCCAGGTTCTCGTGGAACAGCGACTGGCCGACCTGGCTGGCGGCGTGCTTGTCGGCGGCGCTCATGCTCTGCTCGTCGGCCAGCAGCACGATGATCTTGCGGTGGGCGGCGAGCAGGTCGAGCAGGGCCGGCGGCACGTTTTGCGCGCTGCCCGCCTGGCTGGCGGCGGCGCCGGCCGCGCCGGCCGGCGGCGGGGTTTTCAGGTAGAGGAAGGCGGCGGCGCCGAGGGCGGCCACGGCCACTACGGCGGCGGCGGCGAGGTGCTTGCGAGATGTCATGAAGGAAACCGTGTCCAGTGAGCAACGAATCAGGGTATTTTATGACAAATTGAACAATCTGATCGAAAGCTTCAGCTGCGCGGGCGCACAAGCGCGCCGCTTAAGTCGACGCAGCTGGCCGCAACAGCCCCTGCGCCCCGTCCCGGGCCGGGCGCTTGGCAACGCGCGCCGTGACAAAGCGAGAGAAATCACCGCACTTTTATCGTTATATTGATTGTTGGATTATTGGGCGAGCACGCGAAAGGATGGTCTGGCATGGATTTGAGCCGCAAGCGCCTTCCAGGGAATATGCCGCCGACGCCGCCCGCCGCCCACACGGCAACCATGAACGGTCGGCCGCCACGCGCCGGCGCGCTGTCGGTCGCGAAGTCTGTGCCAAGCCCGCCGCCGTATTTCCTGCCGCAGCGGCCGCCGCCATTGGCGCCATCCTTGCAGGCAAAACTGGCCCATGGTCCGCTGCACGGCACGCCGCGAGCGCCCGTCGTGCCGCCGCGGCCGGCCGCCCCCGCCCTGCCAAAACTGCCAAAACCGCCGATGCCAGTAGCGTCGGCGCTAGGCCAACGCGCGCCGGCCAAACCCATGCAGGCAAAGACGATCACCGCGCCGGCCCTGCCGGCCAGACAGATCGTGCAAGCCAGACTGACCATCAAGAACGGCACGAAGCAGGAGCTGGTCAAGGCGATCGAGAAGACCGGGCTGGTCCGGCCGAACCGGGTGCATCGGCTGCCCATCGAAATCGGCCACATGATACGCAGCACCCACAAGGACGAGCAGTTCGGCGAGGTCGACGTCAACAACGCCCAGCAAGTGGCGCTGGTGGCCTACCGCCTCGCCCAGCACCGCTTCACCGCCAAGCCGATCATCGCGCCGTCGCGCAACCCCAACCGAGTCTACGAGCTGGCCATTGTCGGCGCCGGCAGCACGGCGGCCTACTACATCGATACGCTTGGGCCGGCCTACGACCACTCGCATACCGTGGTCATCGGCGGCAACAATCCATGGATGTCCGCGCGCGGGCACGGCATTGCCTACATCAACCACACGCGGCGCCAGATCGCCATGCCCAGCGAAAACGTCACCGAGCATGGCGGCAACGAGAGCTTTGTCAACCGCCGCGCATTCGCCCTCGCCAGCGACCGTGTGGTCGGCTCGACCACGGGGCGCTGGATACACTCGGACAAGGTGACAAACATCAGCTTGCTCGCCGGGGTGTATACGATCACCTACGGCAACGGACAAACTGTGCGGGCGAGCAAGGTGACCTTCGCCGGCGGCGGCGGCCCCTTGCGCAAGCCGACCGAGTTGACCGACGAGAGCAAGGCCATCCGCAACGGCGCGCGGATCATCGACATGAACACCTTTATCCGCAAAAAGGTGCGGCTGCGGCCGCGCGGCAGGGTGGTGATATGGGGCAGCAATGCCGCCATCGATGCCGTCGCGGCGGCCAAGCGCTTTGGCTGGACCATCGTCAAATGGCTGTACAACGCCGAGCCGGCATGGCTGCCCGGCAGCCGCTACAAGTCCAAACCCTACCGCCTGCAAGAGGTGCAAAGAGACTCCTCGCACCCCTACAAGGGTCGCAACGACATCAAGATCGAGGACAGCGGCAACAAACTCCAGGTGCGGGACACGAGCACGGGCCTCGTCATCGCCGCAAATATCGACTTTGTGGTCTATGGCCTGGGCACCGACGACCTGTTGACCGATGGCGCGGCCGTCATGGACGCCAGCGTGCTGGAGGGCGCCGCCAACCTGTCCCCGATGCTGGACGACGGCGGGATTTTCGGCGCCACGCCGAGCCAGGACAACGAGTCGAGCCGCGCCTTCCTCGGCTGGCGGAACACGGCGGGAACCTTCAAGGTCGTCGGCTTGGCGGCGGAGAACTACACCACCACCACGGCGCGCGACGGCAAGCAGGTCAAAACGCGCATCAACTCGAAGGACGACCCCCGCGTGCAGGCCCTGAAGGAGTGGGTCTCCGGCGACGTCGCCACCGTCGGCCAGCTCACCTACATCCGCTCCGCCGTGCGGGCGGTCAACAACTACGTGCCCCCGTCCATCGTCGAGCGGGTCGACTACAGCCATGCCGACAGGAACCAGTTGCGCGTCCACCTGCAGGCGAAGTATCCAAGTTTGCCGGAATCGTATGCGCAAGCCTTCATCGCTCTGGTGCACACGGTGCGCACGGGCTACAGCGCCCGTCTACCGCACGGCTTCACCGCCCAGCAAACCGCCTTCCTCGACCAACAGCTGGCCGCCAAGCACCAGCAGGCCAAGCGTGGCAGGGTCAGCAGCCTGGGCGCCTGGGAACAATGGATGAGGAGCCGGCTCGTGGACATGATGCCGAGCGAGGGCGTCGAAGTTAGCAGGGGCCTGGCCAAGCTGCCGCGCAACAAGCGCTAGGCGGCGCCGCCGGCCGCCGCCGGCCGGCGGCGCAGCAGCACCAGCGCGGTCGCCGCCAACAGGGTGGCGGCGATCAGATTGAGCACCAGGGTGGCGCCGTGCAGCTGCAACACCACGCCGATGCTGGTGCCGGCCTTGACGCAGAAGGCGCGGCCGCCGTCGTGCGGATAGTAGCTGAGCACTTGCAGGCCGTAATACAGCAGGGCGCCCCACAGGCCGGCGACGCGGCCGCGCAGGCACAGCGCCGCCGACACGCAACCGAGCGCGGCGGCCAACCCCAGCCCGGCCAGCGCGCCGTCCTCGTGCGCCGGCCCGAGCAGGCCGAACACCACGGCGACGGTCAACACGCCGTTCAACAGCAACACCCGGGCCAACCACTTTTCAAATTCCGCCATCATCGGCACGCTTTCCTGTGTCCACGGGCGGCCGCTGCCGCCCTCGCCCCGCATGATAGCGACAAATCAGGGCGTCTGTATGGCCGGCAGCACGTAGTTGCGCAGGATGTCGAAGGGCCGGTCGGCCTTGTCCGAGTTGTAGTTCTCGCCGGTGAAGACGACCACCAGGTCCGCCTCGGGGACGATGAAGATCATCTGCCCGCCGTTGCCCCAGGCGAAGCTCATGCTCACCTGCTTGCCGCCCACCTGCTCGAAGTGCAACCACCACAGGTAGCCGTATTTCCAGCCGTCGTCGATGAAGGCCTGCTTGCCGGTCGAACGGGCGATCCAGTCGGCCGACACCACCTGCTTGCCCTCCCACACGCCGCCTTGCAACACCAGCTGGCCCAGCTTGGCCAAGTCGCGCGGGCGCAGTTGCAGGTGGCCGCCGGTGTCGGTCTGGCGGTGGTTGTCGAAGTCGGCCCAGCGCGCCTGCGTGATGCCCAGCGGATTGAACAGGCCGGCGCTGGCGAACGCCGGGATCGACTGCTTGCTGGCCTCGGCGACCACGCGCCCCAGCGCCACCGCGCCGGCGGTGCAATAGTGGCCGTCGCCGCCGGGCGCGGCGCGCTGCGGCAGGTTGACGAAGAAGCCGACCCAGTCGGTCGTGGGGTACATCTTGTCCTCGTTGCCGGGCGAGCCGGCGTCGCGGTCGTCGCAGGCCAGGCCGCTGCTCATCGTCAACACCTTGGCCAGGGTGATGTTCTGCTTCAGGGCCGGCGCGCCCGGATAGGCCGCGCCCAGGTACTGGCCAATCGGGTCGTCGACGCTGCCGACCAGGTGCTGGTCGATGGCGATGCCGACCAGCAGCGAGGTGATGCTCTTGGTGGCCGAGCGCAGGTCGTGCAGCGTGTCCTTGGTGTAGCCGTTCCAGTACTGCTCCAGCACCGGTTTGCCGTGGCGCAGCACCAGCATGCTGGCCATGCCGTGCACTGCCGGAGCAGGCAACTCGCTGACGGCGCGGCCGAGCAGCGCGCCGTCCATGCCCACCTCGGCCGCCGGCGCAATGAGCCAGCGCTCGGTATCGTTGGGCGGCACCGGCACCGGCGGGCTTGAATTGCCGCCGGCGCCGCCGCCACCGCAGGCGTTCAGCAGCAGACCCAGGACGGCGCAGGCCGCCAACATTGCGGCGCGCTGCGGAGGGAGTTTCTTGCTGCGGTTCATAGGCGGTCCCTGTCTTGGTGGGGCAAGACGGCGGCGGGCCGTCGGGCCGGGAAATTATCAAGAATGCAAATTGCAATCCTAACAATTTTCCACCACATTGTGGGAAATGTTTTAGTCCTCCTGGAAACGCTCCGCCAGAAAATCGACAAAGCTGCGCAACTTGGGCGAGCGATAGCGGTCCGGCAAATAGACCACACTCATCGGCCGGCTGGCCAGCTCATGCTCGGGGAACAGGCGCACCAGGCGGCCGGCGCGCACATCGGCCTGCAACAGAATCGCCGGTTGCAGCACGATGCCCAAGCCGTGCAGGGCCGCCACCCGCAGCGCCTGGCCGTGGTTGACCTGCAAACGGCCCGAGATGGGCACGCGGCTGGTGCCGTCCTGGTCGCTCAAACGCCAATGCGCCAGCACCGAGGGGGCAAACGACAGGCACTCGTGGCAGCTGAGATCCTCCGGCACGGCCGGCGTGCCGCGCCGCGCCAGGTAGTCGGGCGAGGCGCACAACATCATCCGGTACGGCGCCAGCGGCTTGGCGATCAGCGCCGAGTCGGGCAGCGGGCCGATGCGGATGGCCGCCTCGAAGCCCTCCTCGACCAGATCGACCACGCGGTCGCACAGGGCGACGTCGACGCTGACGTCGGGATAGCGGTCGAGGTAGTCGCGCAGCGCCGGCATCAGCGCCTCGGTGCCGAAGGTGACGGGCGCGCTGATGCGCAGTTGGCCGGCCGGCGCCAGTTGCATCTGCTGCGCCTGGGCGTCGGTTTCCGCCACCAGACGGAGGATTTCCTTGCAGCGCAGGTAGTAGTCCTCGCCGAAGGCGGTCAAATGCTGGCGCCGCGTGGTGCGGTTGAGCAGGCGCATGCCCAGCCGCTTCTCCAGCGTGCGCAGATGGTTGCCGGCCATCGTCGCCGAGATGCCGCAGGCCGTGGCGGCGGCGCTGAGGCTGCCCTTTTCGGCCGCCGCGACGTAGACCTTCATGCTGTCGAGCAAATCCATTCAACACTCCCGCTTTCAAATCACTCAAGTATTAAGCAGTTTATCTCGAATAGATTTTAAATAACACTGGAGCCTTGCTTGCACATGGAACGGCCGGGCGCCGTTCCGCGGCACGCCCCCTCAACTACCCAGGAGCCATCATGGAATTACAACTCGAACAACGTAGCGCGCTGGTCTCCGGTGCCAGCGCCGGCATTGGCGCCGGCGTGGCGCGCGTGCTCGCCAGCCAAGGCGTGCGCGTGGCGATCACCGCGCGCCGCCGCGACTTGCTGGAAGAGCTCGCCGCGCAGATCGTCGCCGACGGTGGCGCCAGGCCGGTCATCGTCGTCGGCGACATCACCGACGCGCGGGATACCCGGCGCATCGCCGCCGAAGCCGGCGCCGCGCTCGGCGGCGTCGACATTTTGGTCAACTGCGCCGGCGGCTCGCGGCCGATTCGGCCGGACGCCCCGGACGCCGACTGGGACGAGGCCTTCGCCTTGAACTTCACGGCGGCGCGCCGCCTGACGCAGGCGCTGCTGCCGGCCATGCGGGCGCGGCGCTGGGGCCGCGTGATCAACATCAGCGGCTCGATGGAGCCGCGCTCGCTGAACGCGGCCAGCGCCGCCAAGGCCGCCCTGCACCTGTGGGCCAAGGGCCTGGCCGGCGACGTGGCGGCCGACGGCGTCACCGTCAACTGCATCCCGCCCGGCCGCATCAACAGCGAGCAGATCCTCGGCAAGCTGCATCCGACCGAGGAAAGCCGGCGCGACTTCATCGAACGCAACATTCCCATCGGCTACTTCGGCGAGCCGGAGGACATCGCCCAGCTGGTCGCCTTCCTCGCCTCGCCGCTGGCGCGCTACATCACCGGCGCGGTGATCCCGGTCGACGGCGGCATGCACTATTTTGCGCACTAAGCGCGCAATAAGCGTGCAGTAAGCAGCGCCATTCAATCTTTTCTACTACCGAGAAAAATACATGAAAGCCATTCAACTCACCGCTCCCTCGCTCGACGCCTTCCGCCAAACCGACCTGCCCGCCCCCAAGGCCGCGCGCGGCGAGGTGCTGCTGCGCCTGCGCGCCGCCAGCCTGAACTTTGTCGACGTGGCCATCGCCACGGGCAACTTCCCCGGCGCCAGCTTTCCCATGATTCCCGTCGCCGACGGCGCCGGCGAGATCGCCGCGCTGGGCGAAGGCGTCGACGGCTGGCGCGTCGGCGAGCGCGTGGTGCCGCACTTCATGCCGAACTGGCTGGGCGGCGCCATCACGCCGCACAACGTGGCGGCGACGCGCGGCATCTCGCTGCCCGGTTCGCTGGCCGACTACGTCGCCGTGCCCGCCAGCAGCCTGGTGGCCCTGCCGGCCCACCTCGATTTCGTCCACGGCGCCACGCTGCCGATCGCCGCGACGACGGCCTGGAACGCGGTGCGTTCGGCCCAGTTGCGGCCCGGCGCGGTGGTGCTGGTGCTGGGCACGGGCGGCGTCAGCGTCTTCGCCCTGCAGTTCGCCAAGGCCCACGGCGCCACGGTGATCCTGGCCTCCTCGTCCGACGAAAAACTGGAGCGTGCGCGCCAGCTCGGCGCCGATCTGCTGATCAACTACCGCGCCACGCCGGCCTGGGACGAGGAGGTGTTGAAGCTGACCGGCGGGCGCGGCGCCGACCTGGTGGTGGAGACGGTCGGCGGCGCCACCATCGCCCGCTCGCTCAACGCGGCGGCGGTGGGCGGCACCGTGTTCACGGTCGGCTTCGTCACCGGCACGGCGGCGTCGATCGACCTGCTGCCGATCATCGTCAAGGCCTTGCGCATCGTCGGCAACAACACCGGCTCGGTGGCCGATCTGGCCGAGGCGGCCCGCGCCATCGCCGCCCACCGCATCGTGCCGGTGGTCGACCGCGTCTTCGACATCGAAGAGACCGCCGCCGCATACACCGAACTGGCCGCCGGTGGCCGCCACTTCGGCAAGATCGCCATCGTGCACTGACACGCCGAAAAACGGAAACGGACCCGGCCAGTCGCCGCCGGGACCTGCGCCGGCTGGTTCAGCTGGCCTGTTTCGGTGCTGCCACCAAGCCCGCCGCGCCGCCCGCATGCCTGTTCAGCAAGGCGAGCATCAAACCAGGCAGCGCGGCATCGCTCACGACGCCGAGGGTGGCGGCGAATATTTCCAGCGACATTTTTTCCGCCCAGAACTTGAATATGCCGGCACCACCGCCAACGATCAACATTCCCGGGAAGGCAAGCGCCTCACGCATTTCCATCATGTCGGCCCGATATGCCACGGCAAACCCGCAAGCCATAAGAAATCCGACGACGGTCAGGCCGACCGCGATGTGAAAATATTTTTCATTGTCCTTGATGCTCAGCAGCACATCCTGCCTGACGCGCTCCCGGCTGATCCCGCCGCCGGCTTCGCCATCGCCGAAGTGGAATTGCGCCGCATATGATCGCAGCAAACTCTTCAAACTGTTTTTCATCATCTCAACTCCCTCAATCGTTGATTCACCCAGAACACGGCCTCTTCGTAATGTCCGGGCCGCCGTTTGATCCGGCGGATAATTTGCCGGTACGCCGCCGCCCGAATGCTCAGGTAGGCCACTTCCTCGTTGCACAGTACGTGACTGGCCGGACAGCGCCGTTTGATCTCGTCGGCCAGCAACATCGAATTGCAGACGGACAAGTCGAATTGGCAGTGGCTATTGTGCGCGAAGCCATCGACGATCGCCGCCACGGCATGAAAGCCATCGGAAAATTCGACCGCCGCGCCGCCGCCGAACACGCCGGGAAAACAGGCGTCGATCTGCTGGCGGCGTTGGTACAGGGTCAGCTGGTAACGTGAGGTGCGGCCGAGTTCTTGGAAAGATTTTTCCGGACGGGGATTTCCTTCCAACAAAATGCCGTTCAGGCATAGCAACAGTTGTTCGCGCTCATCGGCAACGAGCAAAGCGTGCAGGCGCTGCGCTTGCGTCGCGCTGATGCCCGGCACGGCCGCTGGCGCGGCCGGCGTCGGCGCCGACCGGCCGGCCGGCAGGTCGGCGGGACGGAACAGCGCGCTCTTCCATTGCGCCGCCAGCGTGACGACGCGGTGCCGCGCCGCCAATGCATGGAATTGACCGAGCGTGGCATTGCGCACCACGTTGACGCCGGCCGCTTGCGCCTCGTCGAGCACCGAACGCAGGGTGTCGACCTGGCTCCGGTACACTTGCCAGAGTTGCTCGCCCGTTGCGTGGGGGCCATAGACACGGACGTTCTCATGCACAAAGCCGCCATCGCGGCCGAGGCCATACTGGCGCAAAAATTCCCCGCGCTCCAATGGCACCGCCACCGCGAAAGCGCAGTCGTCAGGAGATATGGGCAGGCTCATACGCGGCGGGCCGGAACAGAATGACCAGGAAGGAATCGGTCGAAAATCCTTTAAAACACTCGATGTTGACTTCCGTGAAATTCCAGGAACTCGCCATCAAATCGCGTTTAAGCTGCCGGGCGGCGGCGAATGCGTTCAGCCTATTGTCCAGCCTGGCGATCAAGGTTTGCAATAGGAGCTGGATGTCAACCTGGGCCATTTTGCGCAAGCCGAGCTTGATCTTAAAAACCAGGCGCAGGCCCAGGCCCAAGCCCGGAGACATGGCCGGAAACGTCACCGTACCGCGCAGCTCGACCGTCTCGTCCACGTTCTTTATGATGTGCACTTGTCCCACGTTGCCAGACTTAAAATCGTATTTCTCGTTTTGCAAGTCTTGGACTGTATCCGCTGCCATGGACGTGACGATCACTTGCCAAGACCGACCGGGTTTGTCGAGCTTGGCTTCCAGGCTACGCTGGAACGACCTTGCCGTCCGGCCATCCATGCCATCGACATGCAGCATGATGGCTGGCTCGGCGCTACCGCCATCGGAAGCGGACTGGATGATTTCGTTGACAGCTTCCACGACCAGCAAGGCATGCGCACTCTTCCCCAGCGCCGAGCGGACCGAATACCGGAATTCTTTGTCGAGACTGACAAAAAAGATGTTGCCACGGTAAGGAGGACGGATGAATGGCGTGGTCACGCCGGACAGTCGGTTTTCCTCCAACGCAAATTGCTCTAGCGGATAGTGCTGGTATGGTTCATGCGCAAACGATTCATGCGCAAACGATTCATGCGCCAACGATTCATGCACAGACAGTTCATGCAAGTTCAGGCGCGGCGCAGCACCGAGCGCATCCGGCTGGGGCAGCGCTCGGTACCGCGACCCGGGCATCCTGGGTCTGATCGCGTCAACGGGAGCCACAGGCCGCACGGGCGCCGAACGCAGGGGCACCGGACGCACGGGCACCGGACGCACGGGCACCGGACGCACGCCCGGCAGCGCCATGCCATCGGGCGGCAGGCCCAGGCAGAACACGCAGGCGCACACGAGCAGGGAAACGAGCAACGGCCGGCCACCAAGCCGTACTTGTCCGCGATATGGAATACGCATACCAACTCCTGGCAGACAAGACAAATGGCGGACCTGCCGCCGCAAGCAAGCTTGGTGGCAGGTGAATGGCAAACATAGCTATCTCTACTTGGTGCGAATTGTTTGATTTATCAAATGACGAAAAGTTCAAAAAAAAACCGGACAGCCTGGGGCTACCGGGTTTTTTTTTGCTGCAGGCCTGGCGCGGCGACGCTTGCGCTGGATCGACTTCAGCCGGTCCGGCGTTGTCCCGCCAGCCCTCTGACGACGGCCACAAGACGGTCGATTTCTTCAAAGGTGTTGTAGAACGCCAGTGACGGCCGCACCGTCGTTTCAACGCCGAAACGGCGCAAAATCGGCTGGGCGCAATGGTGGCCGGTGCGCACGGCAATGCCCTCCTCATTCAGCGCATGGCCGACCTCCGCCGTGCTGTAACCGGCCAGCACGAAGGACATGACACTGGCCTTGTCGTCGGCCGTGCCGATCAGACGCACGCCCTTGATCTCACCCAGTTGCCGCATGCCATAGACCAGCAGATCGTGCTCGTAGCGGGCGATGTTTTCGATGCCGATCTTGTTGACATAGTCGATGGCCGCGCCCAGGCCGACCGCGTCGGCGATGTTGCCCGTACCCGCTTCGAACTTGTTGGGAATCGGCTGGAACACGGTCTTCTCGAACGTCACGTCGGCGATCATATTGCCGCCGCCCTGCCATGGCGGCATGTCCTCCAGCACTTCGCGCTTGCCCCATACCACGCCGATGCCGGTCGGACCGAACACCTTGTGGCCGGAGAAAACAAAGAAGTCCGCGCCCAGATCCTGCACATCGACACGCATGTGCGAAATCGATTGGGCGCCGTCGACCAACACCTTGGCGCCGGCGCGATGGGCCAGTTCGACGATTTGCTTGACCGGGGTCACGGTGCCGAGGGCGTTGGAGACCTGGGTCACGGCGACGATCTTGGTGCGGTCGTTGAGCAGCTTGCGGTACTCGTCGAGCAAGACCTGGCCCGAGTCGTCCACCGGTATCACTCGCAGCTTGGCCCCCTTGGCGGCGGCCAACTGTTGCCAGGGCACGATATTCGCATGGTGTTCGAGATGCGAGACGATGATCTCGTCGCCCTCGCCGACATGCTGCGCGCCCCAGCTCTTGGCGACCAGGTTGATCGCCTCCGTGGTGCCACGCACGAAGATGACCTCGTTGACATCCGGCGCGTTGAGGAAGCGGCGCACCCGCTCGCGCGCGCCTTCGTAGGCGTCGGTCGCGCGCGCCGCCAGTTCGTGCGCGGCGCGGTGGATGTTCGAGTTCTCGTGCGCATAAAAGGAACTGATGCGATCGATCACCGACTGCGGCTTGTGCGTGGTGGCGGCGTTGTCGAACCAGACCAGCTGCCGGCCGTTGACGCGCTCCTGCAAAATCGGGAAGTCGCGGCGCACGGCATGCACGTCGAACGGCGGATGGCGGTCGCCGCCGGCCAGCGGCACGGTGGCGTGCGGCGCCGGTTTTGCCGGCGTGACGTAGCCACTGGGCAGCACCACCGCGTCGACGAAATAATACTGCGGCGCGGCGGACGGCGCCGGCGATGCGGTGCTGGCGGCCGCGCCGGGCAGTCCGATGGCCGGCGGCGCGCTGAGGCCCCGCGTTTGCGGCAACGATGGCGGGAAGAAATCGGCCTGCGGCGACGCCACCGACGGCGCCGTCACCGACGGCGACGCGGCGGCTGCGGCGGCGGGCTGGCCATGGCGGTCGTTGAGGAAGTAATACGGCGAAGCTCCGGCTTGCGGCCGCCCCGCGTCCAGCGCCGGCGTCACGCCGAGCAAGGCGCCGCCGCTGCGTGGTTCGTAGGCAGGCAGCGCGCCCAGCGCCTTGTCGGGCACGCCGTTGCCGGCCTGCGCGGCCGGTGCCAGGGCCGGCGCGCGATTGCCCAGCGACAGCACCTGGGTGGGCGACGCCGGTATCAGGTTACTGCCGGGAATTTGGCCTTGCGGAATCGGCGTGCCCGGCACGCTGGGTCCAAAACCGGCCGGACTGACCAGCGGCGAACCCGGCGGCGCGATGTTGCCGGGCGCCTGGGCGCCGGGTGTGGCCAAGGGCGAGGCAAACGGCGAGGCAAACGGCGACGTGAAGGGCGCGGCGGCAAACATTTCGGTCGCCAGGCGGGCCAGCACGGCCGGATCAAACGGCGCGCCGGACGGCGCCGGAACGCCGGCGGCGTGGCTCGCCGGCAGGGAGGTGGAGGGCGAAAGTGAGCTCACGTCGCGGCTTATTTGTAGGTGTCGGGATAGTCGTGGTACTTGCCGATCTCAACGTCGTCGAGCACCGCCAGCGCATCGCTGGTCAGCACGGCGAGCGAGCAGTACAGCGAGATCAGGTAGGACGAAATCGCCTGGTTGTTGATGCCCATGAAACGCACCGACAAGCCGGGGCTTTGCTCGCCCGGCAGGCCGGGTTGGAACAGGCCGACCACGCCCTGGCGCTTGTCGCCCACGCGCAGCAGCAGGATCTTGCTCTTGCCGTCGGCCACGGGCACCTTGTCCGAGGGGATCAGCGGAATCCCGCGCCAGGTGATGAATTGCGAACCGAACAGGCTGATGGTCGGCGGCGGCGTGCCGCGCCGGGTCGCCTCGCGGCCGAAGGCGGCGATCGCCAGCGGATGGGTGAGGAAGAAGGCAGGCTCCTTCCAAACCTTGGTCAGCAACTCGTCGAGGTCGTCCGGCGTCGGCGCGCCGGTCAGCGGGAAGATGCGCTGCTCGTCGGTGACTTGGGCCAGCAGGCCGTAGTCCGGATTGTTGATGAGTTCGCTTTCCTGGTTTTCCTTGATGGTCTCGATGGTCAGGCGCAACTGCTCCTTGATCTGGTCGTGCGGGCTGCTGTACAGATCGGACACGCGGGTGTGCACGTCGAGCACCGTCGACACGGCGTTGAGGAAATACTCGCGCGGATTCTCTTCATAGTCGACGAAGGTGCGCGGCAGTTGATTTTCCACTTCGCGGGCGGTGCAGGTGACCTTGATCGATTCCGGATTCTTGACCTTGTTGAGGCGATAAATGCCCGCCTCCACCGGCACCCATTGCAACAGATGCGTCAACCAGCGCGGGCTGATCGTCTCCAGCTGGGGAACGGTCTTGGTCGCGTTTGCTAATTGCCGTGCGGCGTTATCGCCCAGCGCTGAAGTACCACCAACTGTTGCCGACATCGTGACTCCAATTCAGATAATTTAAGGAAGGAAAAACACCCGCGACTGTGCGGTTTCAGTGTTGACGGGTCAACATGCTATCGCCATCAATTTGCCGCCCGGCGGCGGCTGCAGTTGGCTGATCGCCTCGCCGCGCGTGAGCAAGGCCGAGGGTGTCAATTGCAGCGCCGCCGCCAGTTTCTCCACCGTCAGCAGCGACGCGATGGCGCGGCCGCGTTCTATTTCGCCGACGTAGGAGCGGTTCAGATTCGAGTTCTCGGCCAACCGCTCCTGCGACCAGCCCTGCGCCTCGCGCAACTGCCGCACGCCGATGCCAAAGCTTTGCACCAGCATGCTGAACACGCGCTGCTCGCCTGGCGCCGGGACCGCTGGCTGTTGCGCCGCGCCCGTCGCGTCCGGCCCGGTGGCAGATCGCGGCACGCCCGTGCCGCCCTGCCCCGTCGCCCCGCTCATGTGGCGGCGATGCTGTTGGCGAAAGCGCCTTCGCGCGACTCCGCCTGGGCGATGCGGCCACCGGGCGCGACGTCGTGCGTCACCCAGACATTGCCGCCGATGACGGCGCCCTTGCCGATGGTGATGCGGCCGAGGATGGTCGCGCCGGCATAAATCACCACGTCGTCCTCCACCACCGGATGGCGCGGCAGGCCTTTTTGCAGCTTGCCGTCGGCATCGGTCGGGAAACGCTTGGCGCCCAGCGTGACCGCCTGGTAGATGCGCACCCGCTCGCCGATGACGGCGGTCTCGCCGATGACCACCCCGGTGCCGTGGTCGATGAAGAAGCCGGCGCCGATGCTCGCGCCGGGATGGATGTCGATGCCGGTGGCGCCGTGGGCCAGCTCGGCGACGATGCGTGCCAGCAGCGGCAGGCCCAGCAGATACAGCTGATGTCCCAGCCGATAGTGGATCATCGCCAGCACGCCGGGGTAGCACAGCAAGACCTCATCGACACTGCGCGCCGCCGGGTCGCCCTGGTAGGCCGCCAGCACGTCGCTGTCGAGCAGCGTGCGGATGCGCGGCAGCGCCGAGGCGAAAGTCTGGATCGCCGTTTGGGCTTGGTCGTCGACATCGTGGCCGGGGGTGCCGTTCAGTCCCGCGTTGTATTTCAACTCGCGGCGCACCTGCTTCAACAAGGCGTGCAAGGCGGCATCGAGCGCATGCGCGACATGGAAATTCTCGCTTTCCTGGCGCAGGTCCGGCGGTCCCAGACGCATCGGAAACAACACACCCTTGAGACTGTCGAGGATGGCGGCTAGGGCGTCGCGCGAGGGGAATTCCCGCCCGCCCGGTTCGCTGTCGCGGCTTTGCGCCTGGCGCCAGTTGTGCCGCGCCTCATACAGCGATTGCACGATGTTGCTGATGTCGAAAGTGGCCACACGGTTCCTTTATGAAAAAACGGCAGTGCTAGGCAGTGCTAGGCGGTAAGAAAACCCAGAGGCCTAGAGCTGGGGTCAGACCCGCAGGGTCTGACCCCGGTTCTCTGCCTGTGGGTGGTTTTGGTGGCCGCCGGCGCCTTAACTGAACGGCTTTGCAGTGCTCGCCAGCGCTGACTAACGGACATGCCGGCGCTGTCGCCCGCTGTCACTCAATCCTGCACCCAGGGCAGGCCATGGAAGCGCCAGCCGTCGGCCTTGCCACGCTGTTGTTGCGCATCGATCTCCCCCTCGAAGCCCTGCAGCACATTGAAGATACGGCTCAGGCCGGCCTTGCTGGCAGCCTCGGCCGCTAAGGCCGAACGCTTGCCGCTCCGGCAGAGCAGCAAGGCGACGACATCCTTGCCACCGATCTTGCTTTCCAGTTCGCGCACAAAACGCGGATTGCGCGTCAGCGCCGTGCCGGTCGCCCAAGGCACGTGGACGCTGTCAGGCACGTGGCCGACAAATTTGCGTTCTTCGTGGGAGCGCACATCCACCAGCAGCACACGCTGCGTGGAAAAAAGCTGCCAGGCGAGGTCGGGGGGAACACCGCCCGCGTAAGGCAAACCGGCGGATTCGGCCTGGGCCTTGATCGACTCCAGCTCCTGCGGCAAAGCGGGTACATACACGTCAACTGACATAAGGAAGACCTCGATGATTGTTCTATCGGTTGCGGATTTGCCGCCAGCTTGATGGCGATAGACGGCAGCCGTTGAGGTGAATATACGGCTCGCCAAAACAAAGTAAAACGAATTAAAACGAGTTCGGAAAAATGAAAAACAAATAAGAAAACCCCGGACAGCCTGGGGCTGTCCGGGGTTTTCCATGTCCACTACGGGTCGGGCTGGCTTAGTAATGCGCCCCCATCACCGTATCGACCATGGCCTTGAGCATGGCCGGCTGCACCCCGCTCTGCAAGGGATACTGTGGTCCGGTGTAGCCCCAGAAGTCCCAGCAGCCCTGCGGGTTGAACGGGATGGTGGAGGAGACGATCAATTGCGGATAGACGATCAACAATTTGTTGGTGTCGGCGTACTCGTTCAAGCCGCTGTTGTTGATGAAGCCGTTGCCGATCACGCCATATCCCTGCAGGCAACCATGCAGCGCGACGACCACCCGGCAGCCGGCGTTCGCCGCGCAATAGGTCGGCACGTAGACGAAACCGGTGCTGTCGACGCTGTAGGCGCTGGCTAGGCCGAAGGGCACGAAGGCCGTCTGGTCGAACGGCACCATGGTGCCGGAGGCGGTGGCGGAACGTCCCGTGACCGAGCCGTACATCTGCTTGATCATGTCGTGTTCGGGGTCGTTGCCGCAATTGTTTATGAAGGGCGAACCCTTGAAGGTGCAGGCGTTGACCACGGTGTTCGGCCCGCTACCGCTCCAGGTGCCGCCGGTGGCCGGCTTCCAGGTCACCCAGGAATGCTCGGCGGCGGACTTGTTGTTGTAGGCGATGTTGGAGGCCGACACATAGTGCTGGTAATAGGTCTGCAACCAAGTGACGACGGGCTGCACCACCACCGTGTCGTTGGTGCCGGAATACAGGTAGATTTTTTGCTGCGCCAGATTGCTGGTCGGGTCGATCCAGCCGCTGCCGGCCCACAGCGTGGTGTCCGTCTCCAGGAAATTCAGGCCGGTGTGGGTGATCGCCGGATTGTTCTGCATGCAGGTGGTGGTGGCGACATCGACATTGTCCACCGCGCAGTAGTAAGGCCCGCCGGCGAACACCGCCGCGCCCGTAAAGGTCTGCGAATAGGCGATCGACATTTGCACCGCCATGAAACCGCCCGACGAGATGCCGGCGACGGTCGGCTTGACCGCCCCATACGACAGCAAGGCCGGCGCGCCGGCGCTGGCGCAGATTGGCATGGCGGCCAACAGCAGCGCGCCTATGCTGCCCAGCATCGTCGAAATGACCGTGTTTTTCCGTTTGCTCATGGTGCGCTTCCCTTCGGCTGAGTGGATGAGTTGCACATGGTGGCCAAGGTGCAATGTCGACCAACATAGCAGTTTGCTTGCGCAGGGAGGTTGTTGTTATGATAATTCAAGCTGGATCAAGGGATGTGTTGAGCGAGATCAAAAACAGGCGTGGAAAGCAAAAAATTGGCAAATCAATCGCGCGTGAAAGTTCGAACACTAAGTTGATATCCCATGCTTACCATGTCGGAGCGGGAGATAATAGGTCAATTAAATCAATTATTTACGAGTGACCATCGTCAGAGGAAACGGCGGTAATCATCTTGCCGGAGTAACTTTCACGTGATGAATTTTTCCCATGGATACAGCCCTCTCATCAGTTTGGGACCAGCGCTGGTTTCGATTCGGGAAAAATCAGTTTGTAATTCTTGAGGTCTTCCTCGAAGGCATTGCATCGCAGGAGCGCCTCGTAGACATGGTTGCGGGCCTGGCCGTAATCAAACGCGGCCGTCCAGGATTGAATGCGGGCCATGGCACGGAGGTACGGCGTCGCATCGCTATTGTTTGTCATTGCCTTCAACGGCAACAGGTAGTCTTCCCTGTAGACCGTTGGTACGATGATGCGCGACCGGCCGGCGGCACTGAGTACGCAGTTCATGGCTAGTCGCGCGGTTCGGCCGTTGCCGTCCTTGAACGGGTGAACCTCGGCGATGACGAACATTGTCATCAAAGCCCGGGCAAGCGGGTCTTCTAGTGCAGCAATCCGTGCGAAGCCTTCGCGCAGCGTGCCTTGGACGAGCGTATGGTCGACGAACACGGTGGCACCGGCCTGGTTGTTTTGGTCTTTCCATTGGCCGGGGTTCTTGTCCAAGCGCGAGCGCATCACCAGCGCGTTGACGCTCTTGAGCCAGTGCAAGAACTGGTCGGCTGTGCTTGGCGGCTGGTCTCGCCACGGGGGCTGCATCGCCGCCTGAAACGTTCCGAGAACGTCATGCGAGTCTTCTGTTCTGTTCGGGATGAGTTTGCCCTCAAAAACGATTTCTTCGGCTTCGCGCACCAAGAAGGTCGTGCCTTCGATGTAGTTCGAGAAGTAGGCCTCGAAGAACGCGAAATTTTCGCGCGCAGTGCCGGTGTCTGCTGTTGCGGGCAATTCAGGCAAGGCTTCCACACGCAAGCGGCCGAACACGGTGTCGAACAATTCCAATCGGGCGGGGTCGTAGGGCAGGCCAGCCACCCGGGCGAGCGCCTGCTTGCTTCGGAGCTTTTTACTCTCGTGAGTCCCCAGCAACGCACCCATGATGCCCTCCAGGCGCTTGAACTCTTTGTCTCGCCCAAGGACAGCAGCCAGCGCGCGGCAGTTATCGCGGAGTTCATTGAACCGATACTCCCCGCGAATTAACAGCATCTTGTCCAGCTCGGCCTCAAGGGCTTCGGCACTCAACACGCGTTCGCTGACCCCGCGGCCGGTCGCCAGGTTCTCCAGCAGCCACCGGGCTTGACTGGCCAGGAACAGGTCTTTGTAGGCCACGTCGCCGGCGACGACGCCAGGACCCGGAAGGACCCGAACGGTCAGCCCAGGCAACTCGAGGGTTCGCGGTCGCTGTCCACGGGTCACGTACAGATGACCAGCGAAAGGCTTGGCGTCGTGGGCGCTCCGATAGCTGATTACACCGCCGGAGAGTAAATGGCCGACAATGTTGAGCCAGTTACGCGTGACAACCGCCTCGGGCGGACTGGCAAGATTGCTCGTGTAGACGCCCTGGTACAGCCTACGCAACCGCCCTTCCTCTGCGATACGCAGAATTCGGCGGTCTGCGGCGGCATCGCCTTCCCCGGTGAAGAGCACCTCGGGCATCGAGATGTCGGTTTTCTGCTTGATTGCCACCAGCAATCCTCCGCAAATGTCTGAAAAGTGTTTAACACTATCACTTTGCGTCTGAAAAATGTGCCATTCCTCTGAAAGAGTTTGTCGGAATTTTGTATTTTTCTACGAAGAGGACCATCTTGTCTGCGCTATCCGCGTACGCGTCCTCATCATGCGCAAATTCGTGCGTTTGGCGATGTACTTAGGCATCAACCCACCATTTCCATTAAATAGCAGTTTAGTTATCTATTGACCACACCAAAAAATGAAAGTGTGGGTAAAGAAAAAGCCCATTCTTCTCTCGAAGAACGGGCCTGAATCAACAATAAACTACATTTTTCGATTTAGAACGGGATGTCGTCATCCATGTCCGAGAAGTTCGGCGCCGGCTTCGGCGCTGGGCGCGGGGCCGGGGCTTGCTGCTGCGGACGCGGCGGCGGGGCCGGACGGCTAGGCGCCGGGGCTTCGTAGCCGCCGTCGTCCATGCCATCGCCACCACCCATGCCTTGACGGCCACCCAGCATTTGCATCTGCTCGGCGATGATGTCGGTCGCGTATTTCTCGACGCCGTCCTTGTCGGTGTACTTGCGGGTCTGCAGGCGGCCTTCGACGTAGACCGAGGAACCTTTTTTCAGGTACTGGCCGACGATTTCAGCCAGGCGGCCGAAGAAGGAGATGCGGTGCCATTCGGTGAGCTCTTTCTGCTCGCCGGTGTTGCGGTCTTTCGACTTGTACGAGGTCGCCACCGCGATGTTGGCGATCGCGTCACCGCTAGGCATGTAACGAATTTCCGGATCGCGACCCAGATTGCCGACGATGATGACTTTGTTGACTGATGCCATGTAAAAACTCCTGAATAACGGCGGCCGCCGTGGGCGGGCTGTTTGGTGAAAAGCTAAACCGCGATTATATGCCAAGGCACCGCCGCGACGCCCAAAAATCCATCGGCGGCGCGCCGGCCGGCGGTCCATCAATTTGTGTTCGGGACGAAACTTCATAGCGGAATACTGGTATTATATACAGTACTCATCGTCACCCTCAAGAGCTGCGTCAAACCGGCGCGCGCTGCCCTGTCCCGTTATGGCCGACGCGGCGGCACGCGCAAGTTTTGAAACCCAGCTATAGTGTCAGGTTGACCCGTTTTGGCCCCGTTATCGCTCTTTTTAGCGCGCGCCGGCCTCGCACCACCTCTTGAAAGCAAGGCAAAACATGGAACAAATTCGCATTCGCGGCGCCCGCACGCACAATCTGAAGAACATCAATCTGGATTTGCCGCGCAACAAGCTGATCGTCATCACCGGCCTGTCCGGCTCGGGCAAGTCCTCGCTCGCCTTCGACACCCTGTATGCCGAAGGCCAGCGCCGCTATGTCGAATCCCTGTCCGCCTACGCCCGCCAGTTCCTGCAACTGATGGAGAAGCCCGACGTCGACCTGATCGAGGGCCTGTCGCCGGCCATCTCGATCGAGCAGAAGGCCACCTCGCACAATCCGCGCTCGACGGTCGGCACCGTCACCGAAATCCACGACTACCTGCGCCTGCTGTACGCCCGCGTCGGCACGCCCTACTGCCCCGACCACCCGGACAATCCGCTGGCGGCGCAGTCGGTGTCGCAGATGGTCGACGCCGTGCTGGCCATGCCGGAAGGCACCAAACTGATGATCCTGGCGCCGGTGGTGGCCAACCGCAAGGGCGAGCACGCCGACCTGTTCGAGCAGATGCAGGCGCAGGGCTTCGTCCGCTTCCGCGTGCAGAGCGGCACCCACGAGGCCAAGATCTACGAGGTCGACGACCTGCCCAAGCTGAAGAAGACGGAGAAGCACACCATCGACGTGGTGGTCGACCGGGTCAAGGTCAACGCCGAAATCAAGCAGCGCCTGGCGGAGAGCTTCGAGACGGCGCTGCGCCTGGCCGACGGCCGCGCCGTGGCGCTGGAAATGGACTCGGCCAAGGAGCACGTCTACTCCAACAAGTTCGCCTGCAACGCCTGCGGCTATTCGCTGCAGGAGCTGGAGCCGCGCCTGTTCTCGTTCAACAATCCGATGGGCGCCTGTCCCGAGTGCGACGGCCTGGGCCACATCGAATTCTTCGATCCCAAGCGCATCGTCGCCTTCCCCAACCTGTCGCTGGCCTCCGGCGCGGTCAAGGGCTGGGACCGGCGCAACCAGTTCTACTTCCAGATGCTGTCGAACCTGGCGGCCTTCTACGAGTTCGACCTCGACCTGCCCTACGAGCAACTGCCCGCCGCCGCCCAGCAGGTGATCCTGCACGGCTCGGGCAAGCAGCTGGTCCCCTTCGCCTATGTCAACGAGCGCGGCCGCACCGTCATCAAGGAACACACCTTCGAGGGCGTGGTGACCAACCTGTCGCGCCGCTACCGCGAGACCGACTCGATGGCCGTCAAGGAAGAGCTGGCCAAGTTCATCAACGAGAAACAATGCCCGTCCTGCCACGGCGCCCGGCTGCGCGTCGAGGCGCGCTTCGTCAAGGTCGGTAGCGGCAAGCAGGAGAAGGCCATCTACGAGATCGCCGGCAAGCCGTTGCGCGACACGCTGAGCTTCTTCGAGCAGCTCAAGCTGAAGGGCGCCAAGAAGGAGATCGCCGACCGCGTGGTCAAGGAAATCATCTCGCGCCTGAAGTTCCTCAACAACGTCGGCCTGGACTACCTGTCGCTCGACCGCAGCGCCGACACCCTGTCCGGTGGCGAGGCGCAGCGCATCCGCCTGGCCTCGCAGATCGGCTCCGGCCTGACCGGCGTGATGTACGTGCTGGACGAACCGTCGATCGGCCTGCACCAGCGCGACAACGACCGTCTGATCGAAACGCTGAAGCACCTGCGCGACATCGGCAACAGCGTGCTGGTGGTCGAGCACGACGAGGACGCCATCCGCACCGCCGACTACGTGGTCGACATGGGCAAGGGCGCCGGCGTGCACGGCGGCGACGTGATCGCCCAGGGCACGCTGAAGGACATCTTGAAAAGCAAGGAATCGCTGACCGCGCAATACCTGAACGGCACGCTGAAAATCGCCGTGCCGAAGCAGCGCCGCGCCGCCGATCCGGACAAGCAACTGCTGATCACCGGCGCCACCGGCAACAACCTGAAGAGCGTCACGCTGAACCTGCCGGTCGGCCTGATGACTTGCGTCACCGGCGTGTCCGGCTCGGGCAAGTCCTCGCTGATCAACGACACGCTGTATCCGGCGCTGTCGCGCCACCTGTACGGTTCGCAGACCGAGCCGTCGCCGCACGACTCGATCAGCGGCCTGGAGCATTTCGACAAGGTCATCGCCGTCGACCAGGCGCCGATCGGCCGCACGCCGCGCTCGAATCCGGCCACCTACACCGGCCTGTTCACGCCGATCCGCGACCTGTTCGCCGGCGTGCCGACGGCCAAGGAACGCGGCTACAGCGCCGGGCGCTTCTCGTTCAACGTCAAGGGCGGCCGCTGCGAGGCTTGCCAGGGCGACGGCGTCATCAAGGTCGAGATGCACTTCCTGCCCGACGTCTACGTGCCTTGCGACGTCTGCCACGGCAAGCGCTACAACCGCGAGACGCTGGAGGTCCACTACAAGGGCAAGAACATCACCGAGATCCTCGACATGACGGTCGAAGACGCGCACGAGTTCTTCAAGCCGGTGCCGCTGATCGCGCGCAAGCTGCACACCCTGCTCGACGTCGGCCTGGGTTACATCAAGCTGGGCCAGAGCGCCACCACCTTGTCGGGCGGCGAGGCGCAGCGCGTCAAGCTGTCGCTGGAGTTGTCCAAGCGCGACACCGGACGCACCCTGTACATCCTCGACGAGCCGACCACCGGCCTGCACTTCCACGACATCGACCTGCTGCTGAAGGTGATCCACCGCCTGCGCGACCAGGGCAACACCCTGGTCATCATCGAGCACAACCTGGACGTCATCAAGACCGCCGACTGGATCGTCGACCTGGGTCCGGAAGGCGGCGCCGGCGGCGGCCAGATCATCGCCACCGGCACGCCGGAGGATGTGGCGGCCAATCCGAAGAGCGTGACCGGCAAGTATCTCGGCCCGCTACTGACGGCCTGAGCGCGCTGCGGCGCCGCGGGCTGGGCGCCCGCAGCCGCAATGAAATATTATAAAAAACAACATGTTAATTAAAAGAAAATTGTAAACTTGAAAGTTTAATAAAACGACAATAAAATGAATTTGGCCTAGCGCAACGGGCCATACCATTCTCATCGAATTTTTGCCGGTCATGCGGTAGAGCCGACAAGAACCAGCTGGGACATTCATTCTTTCTTTTTGAGAGTCGTTGATGAAACCAAGCATACAGTTCTCCCTTCTCGCAGCCTCCCTCGCCGTCGCCTCGCTGGCCCAGGCGCAGTCGTCCGGCACCATCCTGAGCAGCCCTTTCGGCGCGGCGCCGAAAGCGGCCGCCGCCACCGTCAGCAAAACGCAGGCGCGCGCGGCCCTGTCGGCCACGGCCGTCGCCAAAGCCGACCGTGCTCACCTCGACCGCCTGCTCGACAGCGAAACGAACGAGTTCATCGTCGTCTTCAAGGACGAGGCACCGGCCCGCGTCGCCGTCAGCGGCAACCACGCCGAGCGGCTGTCGATGCAGCAAAGCGCCTACCAGGCCACCCGCAAGCGCGTGCGCGCCGAGTTGAATTCGACCGATATCGAGTTCAGCCATGAATACAAGGCCATGCCCTGGGCCTATGTGCGCGTCAGCAGCCGCGCCGCCCTGGTCAAACTGATCAACCATGCCGACGTGCGCCTGGTGGTCGAAAATATCAAGATGAACCTGAACCTGGCGCAGAGCTTGCCGGCGATCCAGCAGCCCGAGGCCCTCGTCACCGGGCGGGCCGGTGCCGGCACCACCGTGGTGGTGCTGGACGGCGGCGCCGACATTTCCCAAGCGGCCTTCGGCTGCAGCAGCCCCGGCGTGCCGGCCAGCTGCCGTATCGCCGCGGCCATCCCTATCGCCACCGGCAACTTCAAGGTCACCCCGCACGGCACCAATGTGGCCGCTATCGTGACCGGCGTGGCCAACGGTGCGCGCGTCGCCTCGGTCGACATCTCGATCAACGATACCCAGATCAATCTCGACTCGGCCGCGCGCGGCATGGATTGGGCGATCGTCAACCGCGACCAGTACAACATCGTCGCCGCCAACATGAGCTTTGGCGTCAGCCAAAGATTCACCGACACCTGCGGCGTCGGCCAGCTTGGTACCGGTCCGGCGGCGGCCTTCGTCGACGCCTTTGCGCGTCTGCGCGCCGCCCGCATCGCGCCCGTGGTGGCCGCCGGCAACGACGCCTATACCAATGGCGTCGGCTTCCCCGCCTGCGTCTCGGGCGCGGTCGTGGTCGGCGCTATCTACGACAGCAATATCCCCGGCGGCCAAGCCTACAGCAGCTGCACCGACGCCACGCGCAATGCCAACGCCGTCGCCTGCTTCTCCAACAGCAGCAACCTGGTCTCGCTGTTCGCGCCGGGTGCCAACATCACGGCAGGCGGCGTCACCATGGCCGGCACCTCGCAGGCCGCGCCGCACGTGGCCGGCGCCCTCGCCGTGCTGCGCGGCGCCAACGCGGCCCCCACCGACAGCGTGCAGGATGGCCTGAACCGCCTGCTCGCCTTCGGCCCGATCGTCACCGACCCGCGCAACGGCGTCAGCAAGCCGCGCCTCAATCTGTTCGGTGCGCTCAATGGCCTGGCGCCGGATTCAAGCTACCGCCTGGTGACCCAGCAAGTGTATCTGGGCTACTTCGGCCGGCCGGCCGATCCGAACGGACTGTACTGGTTCGCCGACGGACTGAAAAACGCCGGCGCGCCGACCACTATCGTCGAGCTCGAACGCGCGTATGCGACCAATGCCACCGTCAGGGGACTGGTCGAGAATTTCAGCAACAGTCCCGAGTCGAACGCCCTGTACGGCGGCGACAATACCGCCTTTGTCACGGCGATCTACCGCAACCTGTTCAACCGCCTGCCCGACCCGGGTGGCCTGGCCTTCTGGGTCAACGCCATCAACAACGGTAGCTTGACCCGAGGCAAGGCGGCGCTGTCGATCATGTCCGGTGGCATGCCGAACGCCGATGGCGTCACGGTGACCAAGAAGTCCGAAGTGGCGGTCAACTTCACCAAGTCGCTGGACCTGGCGCCGGAAATTGGCGCGTATAGCAACGCCAACGCCACCGCCAAGGCACGCGCCATGCTGAACCAGGTGACCGGCGCGACCGACGTGGCCGCGTTCCAGAGCGTGATCGACGCGACCATCGCACAGATCGTCAGCGGCCAGTAAGGCTGCGCGCCCGGGCCGGGGCCGCAGAAGCGGACGGCGCGCCGCGCGCGCGCCGTCTAATGCGACGCCAGTTGCGCTTGCAGATGGGGCAGCCGGTCGAAGCCCCAGAAGGCCGCGCCGTCGGCAAGCACGAAGGGCACGCCGAACACGCCGCTGGCCAGGGCGTGTTCGCTCTCTTGCTTGAGCAACTGCTTGATCGCCGGCGCCACCATCCCCGCCGCCAATGCCGCGCGGTCCACCCCCAAGGCCGCAGCTATCCCCTGCAACACCGCCACGTCGCCAATATCGACTCCGTCGCCAAAGTAGGCGCTGAAGCAGTTGCGGGCGAAGGCCGTGGCGATCGCGTCGCCATGCTCTTGGCGTATCCACAGCATGGCCCGGCCAGGCTCGAGCAAAAAGCGCGGGAAGCCGGGCGGCTGCCGATAGGCAATGTCGTGCAGGCGCGCGGTGCGCTCCAGATCCCGCTGCACATACGCCCATTTGAGCGGCACCTCCGGCGCCAGCGGACTGCCGGTGGCTTGCCGCAGGGCCGCCAGCAGCACCGGCGTCCAACGCACCGTGCGGCCGTGCGCCGCCGCCAGCGCGTCGATGCGCTGGGCGGCGAAGTAGGCGTAGGGCGAGGCGAAATCGAAGTAAAACGTGATGTCCTGCGTCATGGCAGCTTTCCTTCCGAGGTGGGTTCCTGAAAATCCTCGTTGCTATCGGGCAGGGCCCGCAACAAGGCGATCACATTGCTGCGATGGACGCCGTAGCCCGCGACCAACAACAGCAACAACAGCAACAACAAGCACAGCAAGGTGTTCATGTTTCCTCCTTTTCGCACAGGTGTGCGAAATTACTTCAAAAAAAGCCGCGCGCACGCCGCCGCGCGGTCACTGCGGATCGCTCAAACTCTTGTAGTTGCCGATCAGCCGGTTGAAGGCGCGCTGCGTGTGGCGCGCCGCGTTGGCGTCGTGCAGGAAGCGGGTGTCGTGCACCAGGCCGATGATCAGGCTGTAGATCTCGTAGACCAGCTGGGCCGGATCGGTGTCGGGCCGCAACTGGCCCTCGGCCATCGCCTGCTCGATCGTCTTGCGCAGCGAGGCGCGCCATTGCAGGGCGCCCTGTTGCAGGCGGTCGCGCAGCGGGCCGGCCTCGTCGTCGAATTCGAAGGCGCCGGCCGAATACAGGCAGGCGCTGCGCAAGGCCTCGTCGCCGGCGCGGCGCATCCAGTTGCCGACCTGGGCGGTCAGGCGCGGCAGGCCGCGCGGCAGTTGCAGCGTGGGCAGCAGCACCTCGGCGGCGAAGCGGCGGTCGTATTCGTCGAGCACCGCCTCCTGCAGGGATTCGAGCGAGCCGACGCGGGAGAACACGCCGCTCTTGCTGATGCCGGTGCGCTTGGCCAGCTCGCCCAAGGACAGCTTGCCGATGCCTTCGGCGGCGGCCATGTCCATGGCGGCGGCGACGATGGCGGCGTAGGTGGCTTCGCTCTTGGCGGTCAGGGTATCCATGGATTCACTTTAGCACACCCGTGCGAAATGTGCGAGAAAAAACCGCGCGTGGCCGCGCGACGGATGCGCCAAGCCAGCGGCGCCGCGGCAAAGAAAAACGGCACGTATCGCTACGTGCCGTTTTTTTATTTCCCGCCCGGGCCGCTTACTTGGCCAGGCGCTGCTCCAGCTCGGCCTTGACGGCGGTCAGCTCGGCCGGCAGGTGGTAGGCCAGCTTGGCGAACAGCTCGTCATGCAGCTTGAGCTCGTCGCGCCAGGCGTCCTTGTCGATCGAGGTGATGGTCTCGAACTCCTCCGGCGTGAACGGGATGCCGTCCCAGTTCAGGTCGCCGAAACGCGGCGTGGTGCCGAACACGTTCTCGACGCCGCCGGCCTTGCCTTCGATGCGTTCCAGCATCCACTTCAGCACGCGCATGTTGTCACCGAAGCCAGGCCAGACGAAGTGGCCCTGCTCGTCGGTGCGGAACCAGTTGACGCAGTAGATCTTCGGCAGCGCGCCGGCGTTGGCGGCGCCCAGTTTCCGGCCCATGTTGAGCCAGTGCTGGAAGTAGTCGCTCATGTTGTAGCCGATGAACGGCAGCATGGCGAACGGGTCGCGGCGCACCACGCCCATCTGGCCGGCGGCGGCGGCGGTGGTTTCGGAGCCCATGGTCGCGGCCATGTAGACGCCTTCGACCCAGTTGCGCGCTTCGGTCACCAGCGGCACGGTGGTCGAGCGGCGGCCGCCGAAGATGAAGGCCGAGATCGGCACGCCGGCCGGATCGTCCCAGGCCGAGTCGATCACCGGGTTCTGCGTCGCGGCGACGGTGAAGCGGGCGTTCGGGTGGGCCGCCTTGGTGCCGGCGGCCGGCGTCCAGTCCTTGCCCTGCCAGTCGATCAGGTGATCGGGCGCCTGCTTGCTCAAGCCTTCCCACCAGACGTCGCCGTCGTCGGTCAGCGCGACGTTGGTGAAGATGGTGTTCTCGCGCATCGAGGCCATGCAGTTGAAGTTGGTCTTCTCGTTGGTGCCGGGGGCGACGCCGAAGTAGCCCGCTTCCGGGTTGATGGCGTACAGGCGGCCGTCGGCGCCCGGTTTGATCCAGGCGATGTCGTCGCCGATGGTGGTGACCTTCCAGCCCTTGAAGCTGGCCGGCGGGATCAGCATGGCGAAGTTGGTCTTGCCGCAGGCCGAGGGGAAGGCCGCCGCGACATAGTGCTTCTTGCCTTCCGGCGATTCGACGCCGAGGATCAGCATGTGTTCGGCCAGCCAGCCGGCGCCGCCGGCCTGGGCGTCCTGGTGGCCCATGTTGGAGGCGATGCGCAGGGCGAAGCACTTCTTGCCCAGCAGGGCGTTGCCGCCGTAGCCGGAGCCGTAGGACCAGATCTCGCGGGTCTCGGGGAAGTGGACGATGTATTTGGTGGCGTTGCACGGCCAGGCGACGTCCTTCTGGCCGGCCGTCAGCGGCGCGCCGACGCTGTGCACGCAGGGGACGAACTCGCCGTCCGTGCCCAGCACGTCGTAGACGGCGCGGCCCATGCGGGTCATCACGCGCATGTTGACGGCGACGTAGGGCGAGTCGGACAGCTCGACGCCGATGTGGGCGATCGGCGAACCCAGCGGGCCCATCGAGAACGGCACCACGTACATCGTGCGGCCGACCATGCAGCCGTCGAACAGGCCGTTGAGGGTGCCGCGCATTTCGCTCGGCTCGGTCCAGTTGTTGGTGGGACCGGCCTCTTCCTTGGTGTTCGAGCAGATGTAGGTGCGGTCTTCGACGCGGGCGACGTCGCTCGGATCGGAGCAGGCCAGGTAGGAGTTCGGCCGCTTGGCCGGGTTCAGCTTCTTCATGGTGCCGGCGGCGACCATTTCGCCGCACAGGCGGTCGTATTCTTCCTGCGAGCCGTCGCACCAGTGGATGCGGTCGGGCTTGGTCAGGGCGGCGATGTCCGCGACCCAATTGATCAGTTTCTGCTGTTTAATGTAAGCTGGGACGTTGAGTGCTGCAACGCCACCCATCACGGGCTGATTCATAGTACCTCCAATGCCAATAAAGAAATCTTGTCTTGTCCCGGCACGGCAGGATCGTCGTCAGCTTGTGGCTTGCGCTCAGGTGGGCGGCGCGATTGCTCAGCGGCGGCCCCCGGCGCTACGGCGGTCATGTCGATTGCGCTGGCGATCGGGCCGGCGCGCAGCCCAATCATGTGGCCGGGCTGATGGAACGTATTGCGCGAACCCTGTTGTTGAGTTCGAAAATGAGTGGGCGATTGTACACCCGTCAAACTGGCTTTTCTGCAAAAATGTAGGAGAAATAGTCGACTAAAGTAGTAAGCTATTCCATATTCCGAGAAATCCGTTATTAAGCTACGAAATTCACATTAAGATCGGCCAACCACCATGAAAATTGCGATTCTCGACGATTACCAAGATTCTACCCGCGATCTCGATTGCTTCCCGTTGTTGCGCGATCACGAAGTCAAAATCTTCACCAATTCGACCCGCGGACTGGGCCAGTTGGCGATCCGCCTGGCGCCCTTCGAGGCGCTGGTGCTGATCCGCGAACGTACCGTGCTCAGCCGCGCACTGCTGGCCAGGCTGCCCAATCTGAAGCTGATTTCGCAAACCGGCAAGGTGGCCGGCAACATCGACGTGGCCGCCGCCAGCGAGCTGGGCGTGGCCATCGTCGAGGGCGTCGGCTCGCCCACCGCGCCGGCCGAGCTGACTTGGGCGCTGATCATGGCGGCCTCGCGCAAGATCGTGCCCTACGCCAACAACCTCAAGGACGGGCTGTGGCAGACCGCCTCGATCAACCCCGGCCTGAACGGCCTGGGCACGGTGCTGAAGGGACGCACCCTGGCGATCTGGGGCTACGGCAAGATCGGCAAGATGATCGCCGGCTACGGCCGCGCCTTCGGCATGCAGGTGCTGGTGTGGGGCAGCCAGGCCAGCCGCGACGCGGCGCTGGCCGACGGCAACCGGGCGGCCGCCACGCGCGAGGCCTTCTTCGAGCAGGCCGACGTGCTCAGCCTGCATCTGCGGCTGAACCCGGCCACGCGCGGCATCGTCGGCGCCGAGGACCTGGCGCGCATGAAGCCGAGCGCCCTGTTCGTCAACACCAGCCGCGCCGAACTGGTGCAGGAGGACGCGCTGGAACGGGCGCTGCCGCAGGGCCGGCCCGGTTTCGCCGCGCTCGACGTGTTCGCCTCGGAGCCGCTGGCGGCCGATTCGCCGCTGCTGCGCATGCCGACGGTGCTGGCCACGCCGCACCTGGGCTATGTGGAGAAGGACAGCTACGAGCTGTATTTCCGCCACGCCTTCCAGAACATCGTCGACTTCGCCGCCGGCAAGCACGACGCCCTGCTCAATCCGGACTACGCCAAGGGCGGCCGGTAAGGCGGCGTCAGCGGATTGCCGACACGCCGCTCAGATTGATGGCCGGCGTCGGCATGGCGTGCACCTTGCTCCACAGGCCGGACCAGCCGGGCGGCCAGGCCAGCGCCGGGCCGCTGTACGGCGGCAGGCTGGCGCGCACCGCGATCACCGGCACCGGCGGCATTTCCTGCAGCGGCGCGTCGGCCGGGCGTTGCATGTCGAGGCTGTACATATAGCCGGGCAGCAAGGCGTCGCAGACCGCCTCGAACCAGGCGGCGTGGTCCTCGTCGCGGCCGAGCGCGCGGGCCAGGCCCTGCGGGTCGAAGCGGGCCAGCGCGTCGACCAGCTCGGCGGTGGTGGCGGCCGGCGTGTCGCCCCAGCCCATCACCGGATTGACGTTGTAGTCGGCGCCGGAGCCGTACCAGCCCTCGCGCCAGGGCCGCTGCATCCAGTCGCGCTGGCCGGTGAACAAATGCCAGCGCCAATGCAGGCCGGACGGCTTGGGCCAGGAATACAGGTAGAGGCGCTGGTAGCCGGCGCGGTGCAGTTCGCGCACCATGGCCATCAGGCGGGCGTGCGGCATGCGGTCGGGCGGCGCGCGGCGGAACAGGATGGCCTCGCCGTCGGCGAACTGCACCTCGTCCATCGACAGGTTCAGGTCGAGCGTGCGCGCCTCGCTGCCGAAACGGGCGGCGATCCAGCCGGTCAGCAAATTGACCGAGGTGATCACGCCGTAGCCGCGATGGCGGTGGAAGATGACGGTACCGGGAGCGAGCGCTTTCATGGCGAAATAGGGAATGGGTCCGACGAACAAAGAAACCAGTGTACTCACAGTTGGCGCAAGTTTCCAGAGCCAATGCGGGGCATGCAAGGCAGGCGGCATCGCCCGGGCGCCAGCCCCGCCGGCTGCACAAACGGCGCGCTTCAGGCTATCATTCGGCCTATTCTCCACCGATCCCACCACATCACCATGACCTTGCGCATTCTCGCCACCGGCGGCACCTTCGACAAACACTACAACGAATTGAACGGCACCCTCGGCTTCGCCGACAGCCATCTGCCGGCGGCGCTGGCACGCTGCCGCCTGACGGTGGAGGTGGCGCTGCAACAAATGCCGCTGATGGACTCGCTCGACATGGTCGACGCCGACCGCGAGCGCATCCTGGCCGCTTGCCGCGACGCCGACGAGAAAGCCATCGTCATCATCCACGGCACCGACACCATGCCGCAGACGGCCGCCGTGCTGGGGCCGGCCGCGCTGGGCCAGACCATCGTGCTGACCGGCGCCATGATCCCCTACGCGATCGATAACTCCGACGCGCTGTTCAACCTGGGCTTCGCCTGCGGCGTGGCGCAAACACTGCCGGCCGGCGTCTACGTGGCGATGAACGGCAAGATCTTCGCCTGGGACAACGTGCAGAAGAACCGCGCCGCCGGCGTGTTCCAAGCCTTGTAACCGGGCCGGCGGCGCGCCCGCCGCGCTGGACCTCCGACCTGGACGTCCGAGCATGAAAAATGCCCGCGAATCGCTTCGCGGGCATTTTTTTTCGCCGCCGCCGCGCCGTCAGAACGGCGGCGGCGACGGGATGGGCGCGGGCGCGCCGGGCTAGGACTTGTGGCCGGCCACCAGCAAGCCCGCCGTGGCGACCGGTTGCAGGCCGTTCAGGCGCAGCACCGGATCGCCGGCGCCGGCGGCCGTCGAGGCGAGCAGCGGCTGGCCGTTGACGTCGTACTGCTGCAGCAGGCCGGCCATCTGCGCCGCGCCGGCGGCCAGCTGGCCGGAGGCGTTGGCGGCGTCGAGGCGCCACTGGCCACCGGCCGACAGCGGCGCGTCGCCGCCGAAGGCCGCCATCGCCCGCACCATGCCGCTGACGCCGCCGAGGCCGCTGACCGGTGTGAACGGCAGCGCGGCCAGCTGGGCGCTGCTCAGCGCATGCACCTGGTCGGCGCTGAGGGCGGCCACCTGGCCGCTCGACAGCACGTGCAGCTGGCCGGTGCTGAAGGCGCTGATCTGGCCGGTGGTCAGGCTGCGCACGTGGCTGGTCGACAGCGCCGCCAACTGGCCGCTGCCCAGCGCGTTGATGTCGCGCGTTTCGATCGCGGCGACGTCGCCGGTGCTCAGCGCCGCCACCACGGCGGTGCTCAGCGCGCCCACCTGCTGCGACGACAAGGCCACCATCTGCTCGGTGGTCAACAGGTCGGCGCCGTCGGCGTGGCGGGCCGACAGGGCGGCGATCTGGCGCGTGCTCAGTGCGGCGATCTGGGCCGTGCCCAGCGCCCACAACTGGCTCGACACCAGCGTGCCGATGGCTTCGGTCGACAGCGCGGCGGCCTGGCCGGTGCCCAGCGCGGCCAGTTGCTCGGCCGTCAGGGCTTGCACCTGGCCGCTGCGCAGGGCGCCGATGGCGGCGTTGCTGAGGGCGGCGAAGTCGGCCGCCTCCAGCGCGGCGATGATGCCGCTCGACAGCGAGCCGAGTTGCAACGAGGTCAGCGCGGCGGCCTGCTGGGTGGTCAGCGAGACGGCCTGGCTGGTGCCCAGGCCGGCCAGCGCGGCCGTTTTCAGCGCCGCCACCTGGGCCGTGCCGAGGGCGTTGATGTGGGCGCCGCCGGCGCCGTCGCGGTCGCTGCCGAGCGCGGCCAACTGGGCCGAGCCGAGGCTGCCGACGGCCTCGACGCCGAGGCCGCCGAGCTGCTCGGCGTTGAGGGCGGCGATGTCGCGCGAGCTCAGGCCGGCGACATGGCGGCTGCCCAGGCCGCTCAGCTGGCGCGAGCTGAGCGTGTACAACTGGTCGTTGCCGAGCGCGTGCAGGGTGGCGCTGCCCAGCGCGCCGATCTGGCCGGCCGTCAGGCTGCCGATCTGCTCGGTGCTCAGCGCCGCCATCAGCGCGGTCGACAGCGAGGCCACCACCGCCGGCGCCAACGCCGCCAGGTTGGCCGTGCTCAGGCCGGCGACGACGGCGCTCGACAACACGGCGAACTGCTGGGTGCGCATGGCGCCGATCTGCTGGGTGGTCAGCGCGGCGAATTGGGCGCTGTTGAGCGCCAGCACCTGGTCGGTGCGCAGCGCGCCGATGGCCACCGGCTTGAGCGCGGCGATGTCGGCGCTGTCCAGCGCGGCCACGGCGGCGCTGCTGAAGGCGGCCAGCTGGCTGCCGATCAGCACGGACGCCTGGGCGCTGTCGAGGGCGGCGGCCTGGGCGGCGGTGAGGCCGGCCAGGGCGGCCACCGTCAGGCGGCTCACCTGGGTGGTGCTCAGTCCGCCGACCTGCTCGGCCAGCAGCGCGGCGATCTGCGCCGAGCCGAGGCTGCCGATGCCGGCCGAACTGAGGGCGGCGATGTCGGCCGCGCGGATCTCGCGCAGGTGGCCGGTCGTCAGGGCGCCGATCTGCAGCACGGTCAGGCCGGCCAGCTGGCGCGAGTTGAGCGCGGTGAACTGCTCGGCGCGCAGGCTGTTCAGCGCCGCCGTCGAGAAGCTGGCGACCTGGCGCGCCGCCAGCGCGTGCAACTGGGTCTCGTTCAGGCTGCTGACCAGCTCGCCGCGCAAGCCGGCGATGGCGAAGGTGCTGAGTGCGGCGAAGTCGGCCGTCTCCAGCGCCGCCAGCCCGTCGGCCGTCAAGGCGTTGACCTGGCGGCTGCCCAGCACGCCGGCCTGGGCGGTGGTCAGGGCGACCAGTTGCGACGCCGTCAGCGCGGCGATCTGGTCGGTGCGCAGGCTGGCCAGCACGGCCAGGCGCAGGGCGGCGATGTCCTCGCCGCTCAGCGCGGCGGTGGCGGCGCTCGACAGCGCGGCGGCCTGGGCGTTGTTCAAGGCGGCGACCTGGCGGGTGGTCATGGCGGCCGCCTGGGCGGCGCTCAGGCCGGTCAGGGCGCGGCTGCTCATGGCGGCGATCTGGCCGGTGCTCAGCAGGCCGAACAGGCTAGGCCCGTCGCTGCCGCCCAGCGCGGCCAGCTGGGCCGAGTTCAGGCCGGCGATGGCGTTGGTGCGCAGCGCCACCAGGCTGGCCGAGCCCAGGCTGCCCAGCTCTTGCGGCGACAGGCTGGCCAGCTGTTTCGAGCTCAGCGCACCCAGCTGGGCGGCGCTGAGGGCGCGGAATTGGCTGTCGGTCAGGGAGTGCAGGGCGGCGGTGCTCAGCGCGCCGATCTGGCGCGTGCCCAGGGCGCCGATCTGCTCCAGGCTGAGGGCGCGCAACTGGTTGCTCGACAGGCCGGCGATGGCGCTGTTGTTGAGCGCGGCCAGGTCGGCCAGCTCGATCGCCGCGAAGGCGCTGCTCGACAGGGCGTTGATCTGGCGGCTGCTCAAGGCGGCGGCCTGGGCGGTGGTCAAGGCCGCCACCTGGACGCCGCTGAGGGCGCCCAGTTGCAAGGTGTTCAAGCCGTTCAGGCTGCTCACGCGCAGCGCGGCGATGTCGGCCGTCTCCATGCCGGACAGGCCGGCCGTCGACAGCGCGCCGAGCTGCTGCGCGTTCAGGGCCGAGGCTTGCTTGGTGCTCAGGGCGGCGACCTGCTCGGCGCTCAAGCCCTGCAACAGGGCCGGCTTCAGCGCGGCGAACTGGGCGGTGGTGAGGGCGGCCAAGCCGCGCGGGCCCAGGCCGGCCAACTGGCTGGTGGTCATGGCCGCCAGCAGCGCCGGCTTGAGCGCGCCCAGCGTGTCGACGTCGAGCGCGGCCAGCGCCTGGCTGCCCAGCGCGGCCAGCTGCGGCACGGTCAGCGCGGCCAGTTGGGCGGTGCTCAGGCTGTGCAGCTGCTGCGTGCTGAGGGCGCCGATCTGTTTGCTGCTCAGGCTGTTGAAGGCGGCCACGCTGAGCGCGCGCAAGCCGTCCGGGCCGAGCGCCGCCAGCGTGGCGGTGGGCAGGCCCTGCATCTGGCGCCCCTGCAGCGCGCGCAACTGGGCGCTGCCCAACGCGCCGAGCTGGGCGGCCGACAGCACGGCCAGCTGGCGCTGCGTCAGCGAGCCGATGTCGCGCGTTTCGATGGCGGCCAGGTCGGCGCCGCCCAGCGCGGCGATCAGGGCGGTGCTGAGGGCGCCGAGTTGCGCCCCGCTCAGGCCGGCCATCTGCGCGGTGGTGAAGATGTCGCCCTGGCCCAGCTTGGCCGGGGTCAGCGCGCCCAGCTTGGCCGGCGTCAGCGCGGCCAGCTGGCGCGTGCTCAGCGCCTGCAACTGGCCGACCGACAGCGACGCGATCACCTCGGTGTTGAGCGCGGCCAGGTCGGCCGCCTCGAAGCCGGCGAAGGCTTCCAGCGCCAGGCCGGCGATGCCGGCGCCGCGCAGCAGGCTGGCCTGGCCCGGCGTCAGGGCGGCGATCTGGCGGCTGGCCAGGGCGGCGAGGAATTCGGGACGCAGGCTGGCGGCGGACAGGCTGAGCGGTTTGAGGGCGGCGAAGCTGGCCGGCTCAAGGGCCGCCACGCTGGCCGGCACCAGGGCGTTCAACTGCGCCGAGCTCAACACGGCCGCCTGCTTATTCGTCATGGCGGCGATATGGGCCGGCGTCATCGTGGCGAAATCGGCCGCCGTCATGGCGGCGATTTGCTTGGTGCCGAGGGCGGCGAACTGGGCCGGCGTCATATTCGTGTCGAAGCTCATGGCAATTCCTTATTGTTCAATATTGAGAAAACTCTATCAGAAAAAACTCGGTTTTACCGATAAGCAACTAAATTTAAAATGTAAAAAATGTAAAAATATATTTATATCAATACTAGCAGCGAAATTTCGCCACAAATGCGCGAATTGACACAAAAAGACCCGCCAATTCGACGGGTCCTGTGGGGGATGCCGGGGATGCCGGCCTGAGCGGGGGGACGCGGCAAGCGCGCGCCGTTCCCTGCCCGCTGCCTGCCCGCCGGCTAGCGCGGCGGCAGCGCCAGCCAGCCGGCCGGGGCGGTGGCGCGCGTGCCGGGCGGCTCGCCGCCGCTCGGCGCGGCGGCCAGCAAGGCCGGCCCGGCCAAGCCGCGGCCGTGGGCGTCGAACTGGGCCAGCTGGCCGGCCAACTGACCGGCCAACCGGGCCGTGGCGGCCGGCGCGGTGTCCGCCAGCGCCGCCGCGGCGGCCGGCAGGGCCGGCGCGGCGGCGGCCTGGCCGAAGGCGGCCAGTTGCTGCACCAGGCCGCCGACCCGGCCGCTCAGCACGCTGCCAGGCCGGGCCAGCCAGACGTCGGCCAGCTCGCGCCGCGCGCCGTCGGCCGTCTCGAAGCTGGCGCGCAGAGCGATCACGTTGCCCTGCTCCACCGTCGGCGCCAGGCGGGCGTCCAGATTCAGGCGCACGATGCCCAGCGCATCCAGGCCGGACAGCTCGGCGGCTTGGCTGACGCCGTCGGCGTTGCCGTCGACCCAGACGCGCAGCTTGGCGAAGTCGCGGTCGGCGGCGTCGATGGCGCCGTCGCCGTTGCTGTCGAGCTCGGCCAGGGCGGCGAAGCCCTGCTCGGCGCGGCCGCCGCCGGCCAGCGCGGTGGACGAGCCGAACAGCTCGGCGCCGTCGTTGATGCGGCCGTCGCCGTTGCGGTCCAGCGCCAGCAAGCCGTCGCCGCCGCCGATCCAGCCGGTGGCGCCGGCGTGGCCGTCGGCGGCCAGGTCGAAGCGCACGCCGGCCTCCAGGCCGAGGGTGCGCAGGCCGTCGCCGTTCAAGTCCAGCGCCAGCGGCGTCAGGTTGCCCAGCGCGGCGATCTGCGCCGTGCTCAGCGCCTGCACCTGGCTGGTCGACCAGGCGGAGAATTGGGCGCTGCTGAGGGCCTGGATCTGGCCGGTGGTCAACGCCCGCACCTGGGCGGTCGACAGCGCCGCCATCTGCAGCTTGTTCAGGCCGGCGATGTCGCGCGTTTCGATGGCCGTCAGTTCGCTGGTGCTGAAGGCCTTGACCATCGCCACGCTGAGCGCGCCGACCTGTCTGGCCGACAGCGCGGCGATCTGCGCGCTGCTCAGCAGGTCGACCCCGGGCAGGTGGCTGGTGCCCAGCGCGGCCACCTGGCGGGTGCCCAGCGCGGCGATCTGCTCGGTGCCCAGCGCGGCCAGTTGCGGCACGCTGAGCGCGGCGATGACGGCGGTGCCGAGCGCGGCCAGGTCGGCCGCCTCGATGGCGCCGATCATGGCCGCCGACAGCAGGCCGATGTGTTTGGCGCTGAAGGCGCCGGCCTGCTGCGGCGTCAGGGCGGCCAGTTGGGCGCTGCCCAGGCCGGCAACGAAGGCGACCGACTGGCTCAGGCCGGCGATGGCCGAGGTCGACAGCCCGGCGATCTGCGCCGTGGCCAGCGCCGCCACCTGGGCCGTGTTCAAGCCGGACAGCGCGGCCGTGCTCAACACCGCCAGCTCGTCGCTGCGCAGGCCGGCCAAGGCGGCGGTGCTGAGCGCGGCGATGGCGCGCGAGCCGAGCGCCGCCGCTTGCGCGGTCGACAGCGCGGCCAGCTGGGCGCTGCCCAGCGCGGCGAAGAAATTCGAGGCCAGCGCGGCCACGCCGTTCAGCGCGCCCGGCTTGAGGGCGGCGATGGCGGCGGCCGACAGCGCCGCCACGTTGGCGCTGCCCAGGCCGGCCAGCTGGACGCTGCTCAGCGCGGCCAGCTGGGCCGTGCCCAGCGCCGCGCTCTGCGCGCTGCCGAGGGCGGCGATCTGCTGGCTGCGCAGGCCGGCGATGGCGGCCGTGCGCAGCGCCGCCAACTCGTCGACGCGCAGCGCGGCGATCTGGCCGCTGGACAGGGCGGCGATCTGCGCGCTGCCCAGCGCGGCGAACTGGTCGCTGCCCAGCGCGGCCAGCTGGGCGGTGGCCAGGCCGGCCACGGCGGCGCTGCGCAGCGCCGCGATCTGGCCGCTGGAGAGCGCGTTCAGCGAGGCGCCCAGGGCGGCCAGTTGCGCGCCGCTCAGGCTGGCGATGACGCTGGTGCGCAACGCGCCCAGCGTGGCGGTGGCCAGCACGCCGAGGTCGGCGCTGGCCAGGCTGGCGAATTGGCGCGAGCTGAGCGCGCCGATCTGTTCGGGGCTGAAAGCGAGGAATTGCGCGGTGCCCAGCGCGGCCAGGCCGGCGCTGCCCAGCGCGGCCACCTGGCGCGTGCTCAGGCTGGCCAGCTGGGCGGTACTCAGCTGGGCCACCACGGCGCCCGGCAGCGTGGCGATCACCGCCGTGCTCAGGGCGGCCAGCGCGGCCGTCGGCAAGGCCGCCAGGGTGGCGCTGCTCAGCACGGCGATCTGCCGCGTGCCCAAGGCGGCCAGCTGGGCGGTGCCCAGGCCGGCCACCTGGCGGCTGGTCAACGCCGCCATCTGCTCGCTGCGCAAGCCGGCCAGGGCGCCCGGCCGCAGCGCCGCCAGGTCGGCCGTTTCCAGCGCGGCGATCGCCTCGTTGGAGAAGGCGGCCAGTTGCCGGCTGCTCAGCGCCGCCGCCTGGGCCGGCGACAGGCTGACCACCTCGGCGGTGGTCAGGCCGGCCAGGGCGCCGCTGCGCAGGGCGGCGATTTGCGCCGTGCCCAGCGCGGCGAACTGGCCGGCGGCGCCCAGCGCGGCCAGCTGCGCCGAGTTGAGCGCGGCGATGGCGTCGGTGCGCAGCGCGGTTATCTGCGCGCTGCCGATGGCGGCCAGGTCGTCGGACGACAACCAGACGATTTGCTTGCTGCGCAAGGCGGCCAATTGTGGCGCGCTGAGCGCGGCCACCTGGCCGCTGCTCAAGGCTTGCAGCGCAGCGCTGCCGAGGGCGGCGATCTGCCGCGTCGCCAGGCCGGCCAACTGGGCCGAACCGAGGTGGCCGATGACGGCGCCCGGCAGCGCGGCGATGACGGCCGTGCTCAGCGCCGCCAGGTCGGCGGCCGGCAAGGCGGCCAGCGTGGCGCTGGCCAGGGCGGCCATCTGCTGGCTGCCGAAAGCGGCGAACTGGGCCGGACTGAGGGCGACGATCTGCGCGCTGCTCAGCGCCGCCACCTGCTCGCTGCGCAAGCCACGGATGGCGCCGCTCGAGAGCGCCGCCAGGTCGGCCGTTTCCAGCGCGGCGACGGCCTCGATCGACAGCGCGCGCAACTGGGCGCTGCGCAGCGCGGCGCTCTGCTCGACGCTGAGCGCCGCCACCTGGGCCGTGCTCAGCGCGGCCAAGGCGGTGCTGCGCAGGGCCGCCACCTGGGCCGTGCCGAGGGCGGCGAACTGGCCGGTGGCGTCGAGCGCGGCCACCTGCGCCGCGCTGAGCACGGCGATGGCGGCGCTGCGCAGCGCGCCGATGTTCTCGGCGCTGATGACGGCGAGGTCCTCGCCGTCGATGGCGACGAACTGGCGCGAGCCAAGCGCGCCCAGCTGTTCATAACTGAGGGCGGCGAATTGACCGGGGTTGAGCGCGTGCACGCCGGCGCTGCTCAGCGCGGCGATCTGGCGCGTCGCCAGGCTGGCGATCTGCGCCACGCTCAGGCGGGCGATGAAGTCCGCCGGCAGGGCGCCGATGGCGGCCGGGCTGAGGGCGGCCAGATAGGCGGTCGGCAGCGCGCTGAGCAGGCCGCCGGACAGCGCCGCGATCTGGCTGCTGCTCATCGCCGCCAACTCGCCCGTGGTGAGGGCGGCCACCTGGTGGCTGCCCAACGCGGCCACCTGGTCGACGCTCAGGCCGCGGATGGCGCTGGTGCGCAGCGCCGCCACGTCCTGCGTATCGAGCGCGGCGATGGCGCCGGTCGACAGGGCGCGCAGCTGGGCGCTGCCGAGGGCGTGCGCCTGGGCCGTGCTGAGCGCGCGCGCCTGGCTGGTGCTCAGGCCGACCAGGGCGGCGCTGCGCAGGGCGCTGACCTGGGCCGTGCTCAGCGCGACGATCTGGCTGTCGGCGCCGAGCGCGGCCAGTTGCGCCGAGGTCAAGCCGCCCAGCGCGATCGGGCGCAGGGCGCCGATGGCGTCGCTGCCGAGCGCGCCGAGGTCGGCCGCCGACAGCGCCGCCAACTGGCGCGAACTGAGCACGTACAACTGGCCCGTCGTCAACGCGGCGAACTGCTGCGGGCTGAGGGCGCCCAGCGCGGCGCTGGTCAGCGCCGCCACCTGTTTCGTGCCCAGGCTGGCCACCTGCTGCGTGCTCAACTGGGCGATCACCGCCGTCGGCAGCGCCGCGAAGGTGGCCGGCGTGAGCGCCGCCAATGCGGCGGTCGGCAGCGCCACCAGGCTGGCGCTGGCCAGCACGGCGATCTGCCGGCTGCCCATCGCGTTCAACTGGGCCATGCTCAGCGCCGCCACCTGGGCGCTGGTCAGCGCCGCCGCCTGCTGGCTGCGCAGGCCGGCGATGGCCGCCGTGCGCAGCGCCGCCAGGTCGGCCGTCTCGAAGGCGGCGATCGCCTCGACCGACAGGCCGACCAGCTGGGCGCTGTTGAGCATCGCCGCCTGGGCCGTGCTCAACCCGACGATTTGCGCCGTCGTCAGCCCACTCAGGGCGGCGCTGCGCAGGGCGCGGATCTGCGCCGTGCTCAGGTTGGCGAAGGGATTGTTGCCGCCGGCGCCGAGCTGGGCCAGCTGGGCCGAGCTGAGCGCGGCGATGGCGCTGGTGCGCAGCGCGCCGATGTTGCCGACGTCGATGGCGGCGATGCCGCGCGTCATCAGCGCGACCAATTGCGCGCTGCTCAGCGCGGCCAGCTGGGCGCTGCCCAGGGCGTGGATCTGTTCGGTCGCCAGCACGGCGAGCTGGGCCGTCGCCAGGCCGCCGATGGCGCGCGAGCTCAGCGCGCGCATGCCATCGCTGCCCAGCGCGGCCAACTGGCCGGCCGACAGCGCGGCCAGCTGGCGGCTGCCGAAGGCGCCCACCTGGGCGGCGCTGAGGGCGTCGATCTGGTCCAGCCGCAGCGCGGCCAGCTGGGCGCTGCCGAGCGCGGCGATGTCCTGGCTGTCGAGCGCGGCGATGGCCCGCGTGCTCAGCGCGGCGAGCTGGCCGGCGACCAGCGCGGCCACCTGTTTGGAACCGAAGCCGGCGATCTGCTGGGTGCCCAGCGCGGCCAGCTGTTCGTTGCTCAGACGGGCCACGGCGGCCGGGTTGAGGGCGGCGAAATCGGCGGCGTCGAAGGCGACCAGCGCCTGGGTGCTGAGGGCGGCGATGTTGCGCGAGCTCAGCGCGGCGGCCTGGGCCGTAGTCAGTTGGGCCACCTGGGCGGCGCCCAGTCCGGCGATGAAGTTGGCGCCCAGCGTGGCGGCGCCGAACACGGCGGCGCGCAGGGCGGCCAGATTGGCCGGCGGCAACGCCGCGACGGCGGCGGCGCTGAGCCCCGCCAGTTGCGCGCCGGACAGCGCGCCGGCCTGCGACACCGTCATCGCGGCGGCATGGGCGGCAGTGACCTGGGCCATTTCGGCGAGCGACAGCGCGGCGATGAGCTTGTTGCTCAAGGCGGCGAACTGGGCGGGGGTGAGGCCACTGACTGAGTCCATATTTGTTCCTTATTTGATAACTTACACTATAGCAGATTTCCAGTAAATTTCCACATGGAAACAAGAAATATTGCAAATATAGTCAAGTTTTCATCCCCTACGCCCGGCGCGAAGGGCAAAAAAAATGCCGCCCGGCACTCAAGCGGGCGGCATCGTCGC
>NZ_JAEMNU010000031.1:123124-164918 GCF_016461825.1 Rugamonas violacea
CCCCCCCCCCCCCCCCCCCCCCCCACGGCGGGAGGGGACGCGGTCAGGCCTTGGCTTCGCCGCCCAGCGCCTCGACCACGTCGGCCATCAGCTTGCTCAGCTCGCCGGTCATCAGCATCATGTCGCCGTCGAAACGCTCGTCGTCGTTCTTGGTGCTCGATTCCTTCTCGCTGATCACGTCGAGCGGCTTGATGCCCTTGATCGCCAGCGATTCGGTCAGCACGAAGGAGATCTTGCCGTCCCAGGTCATGGCCAGGCGGGTGCATTGCTTGCCGGCGGCGATGTGGCGGCGCACCTCCTCCGGTTCCAGCGTGTGGCGCACGTAGCGCACCGCCGCCTTGCTCTCGCCGGTGGCGCGCAGCTCGGTGTCCATGTCGACCGTGAAGCCGGCCGGCGACTCGTCGGCCTGCAGCCATTCGGTCATCACGCCGACCGGCGAGCGTTGCACGCGCAGGCTCTCCAGCGGCAGCTTGTCGACCGCCTTGAGCAGCAGCTTGATGACTTCGTCGGCCTTGGCCGGGCTGGCGGCGTCGACCACCAACCAACCGTTGACCGGGTCGATCCAGGTCCAGACGTTGCTGCGGATCGAGAAGGCGCGCGGCAGCAGCTCGTCGGCGACGCGCTCCTTGAGCTCCTTCATCGCCTTCTTGCCCGGCGCGAAGCCTTGCGCCTCCTCCATGTCGGCGGCGCGCGCCTTGGCGACCTGGTTGATCACCGTGGACGGCAGCAACTTCTTCTCGGTGCCGAGCAGGATCAACATCTGCTTGTTGACCACGTGCACCAGCGTGCCGTTGCCGCGCGGCGAATCCCAGCCCTGGCGCAGCAATTCATTGCTGCTGGCGGGCACGAAGGAATGGGGAGCGAGCGCGGCTTCCAGTTGTTCCGGGGTGTACGCCCATGGGGCGGGCAGGCGGTAAATCTGAAGATTCTTGAACCACATATGTATTTTTGCCTTGTTTTTCAGTATTGCCAGGGAACGGTATTTTACACGCTGGCGCGGCCGGACAGGCGCTTGCCGTGGTCCGCCCGCGCCGCGCGGCGCCGTGCCCCGGGGTGGAGGGAGGGATTATCGAATGGCGTCGCCGCGGCCGGCGCCGCCGTCGAGCGGAGGACGCTCACAGCGGCGTCACGGGAACAATTCACCCTGGCCGCGGCCCTGCCCGGCCGCCACCAGGGCGCCGGGCGGCTCCAGCGTGCTCGCGCGCACGCCGAGCAGGCGCAGGCGCCGTTGCAGCGGCACCCGCTTGAGGCACTCGCGCGCCGCCTGCAGGATCGCCGCCGGCTCGGCCACCGCCTCCGGCAGGGTGACGTTGCGGCTGACGATCTGGAAATCGTCGAAGCGCAGCTTGATGCCGATGGTGCGGCTGACATAGGACTTGCGCCGCAAATCCTCGGCCAGCCGCTCGCACAGCGCCGTCAAAATGCCCGACAGCGCGGCGCGGTCCTGGCGCGCGTGCAGGTCGCGCTCGAAGGTGGTCTCGCGGCTGATCGACTTGCTCTCGCTGCTGGTCGAAATGGCGCGTTGGTCCAGGCCGCGCGCGACGTCGGCCAGCCAGCCGGCGTAGTTGGCGCCGAAGTGCTCCTGCAGCAGGCCGGCGTCGGCCGCCGCCAGTTGGCCGATGGTGGCGATGCCCAGCGCCGCCAGCTTCTCGGTCGCCTTCGGGCCGACGCCGTTGATCTTGCGCACCGCCAGCGGCCAGATGCGCGCCGGCACCTCGTCGATGGCCAGCATGGTCAGGCCGTCCGGCTTGTCCAGGTCGGAGCAGATCTTCGACAGCAGCTTGTTGGGCGTGACGCCGATCGAGCAGCTCAGCCCGGTGGCGGCGCGCACCGCCTGCTTGATGCGGCTGGCCAATTCGAAGGTCTCGCCCGGCACGTCGGTCAGGTCGATGTAGATCTCGTCGATGCCACGGTCCTCGATGGCCGGCGCGATCGCCGCGACGGCCGCCTTGAACAGCCGCGAATAGTGGCGGTAGGCGTCGAAGTTGACCGGCAGCAGCACCGCGTCGGGCGCCAGCTTGGCCGCCTTCATCAGCCCCATCGCCGAGCCGACGCCCAGCGCCCGCGCCTCGTAGGTGGCGGTGGTGATGACGCCACGGCCGACGTAGTCGCGCAGGCGGGCGAAGCGGCGCGTGCCGTCGGCCTGCACCTGCGGCTGGTGCTCGCGGCCGCCGCCGATCACCACCATCCGGCCGCGCAGCTCGGGGTATTGCAGCAGCTCGACGGAGGCGTAGAAGGCGTCCATGTCGAGGTGGGCGATGCGTCGCGGTGGCGCAAACTGGCTGGTCATGGGCGGCCCGTTCCGGTCGGGAAGAATACTGTGAATACATACAGTATCCGCTGAAATTGCCGCCACCGCAAGTCCGGCGCGGCGCGCCGGCTATGGCGCTTATGCAACACTCGGCCGCCGGCCGGGCGCCGCCGGTGCGATCGGCCACCGCGCGCGGACCCGGCGGCGGTAGTATCTGTGGAGCAAGCCCCTGCCCAACCCTCTCCCCTAGGCCATCATGCAATTGTCCAATCTGAACATCGGCGTCCGTCTGGCCATCGGCTTCGGCCTGGCCATCGCCATCATGTTGTTGATGTCGCTGGTCGGCATCGACCGGGTCAACCGCGCCAGCGCCATGACGGCGCAGATCGTCGACGACCGCTACGTCAAGGTCCAGCTGATCAACGAGATGCGCAGCTACGCCAACCGCGGCGCCCAAAGCGTGCGCAACGCCATGCTGGCGCCCGAGCCGGAGCAGGCCAAGGCCTTCGTCGCCGCGCTGGCCGAGTCCGACCGGGTCGGCAACGAGGCCGCCGCCAAGATGGAGAAGATGCTGGTCGAGGCCGAGGGCCAGGCGCTGTTCCGCGCCCAGGGCGAGGCCTATGTGCAGTACGCCGAGAAACGCGGCGCCGCCCTCAAGCTGCTCGAGGCGGGCGAGCGCGACAACGCCGCCCAATTCCTCTTCAAGCAGGTGATCCCGCTGCAGACCGCCTACTTCATGCGCCTCGACGCCATGCTCAAATACCTGGCCGGCCAGATGGCCGACAACGGCGCCGCCGCCGCCAGCGCCGCCAGCGCCGCCACCGCCCTGCTGCTCGGCCTGCTGGTGCTGGCCACCGTGGTGTCGGCCGGCGCCGGCTTCATCATCACCCGCTCGGTCACCGGGCCGATCCAGCAGGCGGTGGCGCTGGCCGAGACCGTCGCCCGGGGCGACCTGACGGCGCGCATCGAAGTCGACCGCAGCGACGAGGCCGGCCGCCTGCTGCACGCGCTCAAGGAAATGGTCGGCAGCCTCACCGGCACCGTCGGCGCGGTGCGCGGCAGCACCGACACCATCGCCACCGCCTCCGCCCAGATCGCCGCCGGCAACCTCGACCTGTCGCAGCGCACCGAGCAGCAGGCCGCCAGCCTGGAGGAGACCGCCTCGTCGATGGAGGAATTGACCTCGACCGTCAAGCAGAACGCCGACAACGCGCGCCAGGCCAACCAGCTGGTGGTCTCGGCCGCCGAGCACGCCGACCAGGGCGGCCAAGTGGTCGGCCAGGTGGTCGCCACCATGGGCTCGATCAAGGACAGCTCGCGCAAGATCGTCGACATCATCGGCGTCATCGACGGCATCGCCTTCCAGACCAACATCCTGGCGCTCAACGCGGCGGTCGAGGCGGCGCGGGCCGGCGAGCAGGGCCGCGGCTTCGCCGTGGTCGCCTCCGAAGTGCGCAACCTGGCGCAGCGCTCGGCCGGCGCCGCCAAGGAGATCAAGGAATTGATCGGCGACTCGGTCGGCAAGGTCGACGCCGGCAGCGCCCTGGTCGACGCCGCCGGCGCCACCATGGCGCAGATCGTCGCCTCGGTGCGCCAGGTGGCCGACATCATGGGCGAGATCACCGCCGCCAGCATCGAGCAAAGTTCCGGCATCGAGCAGGTCAACCTGGCCATCACCGCGATGGACAGCGCGACCCAGCAGAACGCCGCGCTGGTCGAACAGGCCGCCGCCGCCGCCGCCAGCATGCAGGAGCAGGCGGTGCGGCTGTCGCAGGCGGTCGCCGTGTTCCGCCTGGACGGCCACCAGCAGTACTGAGGTGGCGGTGGCGGTGGCGGTGGTCGGGGCCGGCACCCGCACCATGGCGCCGGGCGCCGGGCGCCGTGGCCATGGTGCGGGTGCGGGTGCGCGTGCGGGTGCGGGTGCGGGCGCCGGCAGTTTCAGCAAGCGAGAATGTTGCAATAAAGAATGCTACACTGGACCCACCATGTTCATCCGCCGCCCCACCGCGCCGCGCCGCCTGCTGCGCTTCGCCGTCTGCCTGCTGGCCGTCCTGCCGGCGGCGGTCCAGGCCTTCGTCTGTCCGGCGTTGACGCGGGTCGGTCTGAGCGACCTCGGTTACTCCTCCTACCGCGACGGCGCGCGGTTTCGCGGCACCTCGGTCGCCGTCGCCGAAGAGCTGGCGCGCCGCACCGGCTGCCGCATCCGGCTCGACTGGTATCCGCGCGGCCGCCTGTTCGCCGAGTACGGCGCCGGCAACGTCGACCTGGTGATGGCCTCGTTGCGCAGTCCCGAGCGCGAGCGTGGCGGCCGCTTCATCCCCTACAGCTACACCCGCTTCGACCTGCTGCTGACCAAGCGCAGCGGCGGCAACTACAGCAGCCTGGCCGACTTCGTCGAGCACGGCAAAGCGCGGCTGAACCTGACGCGCGGCGTGTTCTACCCGGTCGAAGTGCGCCATTTGCTCGACCGCCTGCAGCGCGCCGGCCGCCTCGAGTACGTCAACGACTACGACGTGGTGTTCAAGAAGATCGTCGCCGGCCGCGCCGACGGCACCTTCGCCCCGCCCATCATCCACCTGCGGCACCAGCGCACTCTGGGTTTGGTCGACAGCATGCAGGCCTTCGCCGTCAGCGAGACGCCGCCGCGCCTGGTTGGCGTCTTCGTCGCCCGCGCCAGCGTGGCGCGCGAAGTCCGCGACGCCTACGCCGACGCCCTGTACCAGATGGTGGCCGACGGCACCGTGCAAAAGATCTACGAGCGCGAGATTGGCGTCGAAGCCGGCCGCCAAGTGTTCCAGAACGGCGTCGCCGAGATCCTGGCGACGATCCGCCGGCCCGAACGCCCCTAGCGCGGCCCCGCAGCCGGCCGCAGCCCCGGGGTCAGCAGCCTCGCAGCCTCGCAGCCTCGGGGTCAGTGCCGACATTCCAGCCTCGGGGTCAGTGCCGACATTCGGACACGAGCTCAGCCATAGCGTTTGCCAGCGACTTTTTTACTGTTGAGTCTGTGTCCGAATGTCGGCACTGACCCCGGTTGCGGTTGCGGTTGTGGTTGTTGCGGTTGCCGGCTCGGTCGGGGCCGGCTGCACGCCCAGCAGCAGAAGCAGGCCGCCACAAAGCAGGCTGCCCGCCAGCAGGTAGACGCCGAGCGCCGGGCTGCCGCTGGCGTCCTTGATGGCGCCGATCAGGTAGGGGCTGACGAAGCCGGCCAGGTTGCCGACCGAATTGATCAGGGCGATGCCGGCCGCCGCCGCCACGCCGCCCAGCATGGCCGTGGGCAGCGACCAGAACACGGGGAAGGTGCCGAGGATGCCGGCCGTGGCCAGGCTCAGCGCCAACAGGGCGAGCACCGTGTTGTCGCTGTAAATGGTGGCGACGATCAAGCCGATGGCGCCGGCCGCCGCCGCGCCGGCGGCGTGCCAGCGCCGCTCGCCGCTGCGGTCGGAATGGCGCGCCAGCAGCACCATGGCGAGCGCCGCCACGCCGTAGGGCAGCGCGGTCAACAGGCCGACGTCGAGCACGTTCTTGACGCCGGTGTTCTTGATCAACTGCGGCAGCCAGAAGCTGACACCGTACAAGCCCATGACAAACAGGAAGTAGACCAGCGCCAGCAGCCACACCTTGGCGCTGCGGAACACCACGCCCAGCGGCAAGCGCTGCTGGCCGGCCCGGTCGGCGGCGATGGCGCGCTCGAGCCTGAGCTTGTCTTCCTCGCTGAGCCAGGCGGCGCTGCGGATGCCGTCGTCCAGATAGAACAGGGTGCAGACGCCGACCAGCACCGAGGGGATGCCTTCGAGCAGGAACAGCCATTGCCAGCCCTTCAGTCCATACAGCCCGGCGAACGATTGCATGATCCAACCCGACAAGGGGCCGCCGACCACGCCGGCCACCGCCACCGCGCTCATGAACAGCGCCACCACGCGGGCGCGCCGCTGCGCCGGATACCAGTAGGTCAGGTACAGGATGATGCCGGGGAAAAAGCCGGCCTCGGCCACGCCGAGCAGGAAGCGCAGCAGGTAGAAGGAGGCGGCGCTGTCGGCCAGCATCAACGCCGACGAGATCAGGCCCCAGCTGACCATGATGCGGGCGATCCAGACGCGGGCGCCGGTCCTGGTCATCAGCAGGTTGGACGGCACCTCGAACAGGAAGTAGCCGAGGAAGAAGATGCCGGCGCCGATGCCATACACGGTATCGCTGAAGCGCAGGTCGGCCAGCATCTGCAGCTTGGCGAAGCCGACGTTGACCCGGTCCAGATAGGCCACCACGTAGCACAGGAAGAGAAAGGGCAGCAGGCGCCAGCTGACCCGGGCATACAGGGCGGCGTCGGCGGCGGACTCGGTGGCGGTGGCGGTGGCGTGCGGCATGGGCGGCGGTCCTGGTCGGGTGGCGGAGCAGGCAATCTTGCCATACATCGCGGCGGCGGCGCTGCCGCCGCGCCGGCATCTTTTTCCCGCGCAAGTAATCTTTTTTCGAAATAATTCCAAAAGCCCTTGCGGATGGCCGTGATCGCACATAAAATACGGCCTCCTTCAGACGTTGTGACAAACCCTGAAGGGTTTTCTGAGGTTAGCGTGGGGTGCTTAGCTCAGTTGGTAGAGCGGCGCCCTTACAAGGCGTAGGTCGGGAGTTCGAGCCTCTCAGCACCCACCAAGTCAGAAAACGTGGTAACGAATTAGGAGTGGTAGTTCAGTTGGTTAGAATACCGGCCTGTCACGCCGGGGGTCGCGGGTTCGAGTCCCGTCCGCTCCGCCAACATTCAGCTAGCGCGCTTCGGCGAGTCGGCAAAGATTTACAGTAGTACAGCATTCGAAAGAATGTGGAGTGGTAGTTCAGTTGGTTAGAATACCGGCCTGTCACGCCGGGGGTCGCGGGTTCGAGTCCCGTCCGCTCCGCCAGCATCTTAAAAACCGCCGCGAATCTCAGATTCGCGGCGGTTTTTTCATTCCAGCACCAGTTGCTGCGACAAATGGGCGTACACCGCCGCCACCCGCGTCAAATAGCGTGCCTCCGGATGCGTCAGCAACCACAACTCGGTTTGACACTCGGCGATGGCGCCACCCAGCCGCGTCAGCCCGCCGCGCCCTTCGGCCAGGACCAACGGCAGCACGCCGATGCCCAGGCCCCGGCCGATCAGCTCGGCCACCGTCAGCAGGCTGCTCACCGAGTATGTCGGCAGCACCTTGGGAAAATGCTTCTTGCGCCACAACACCGACGGATGCTCGGGCAGCGCGTCGTCCGGCGCGATCCAGCTGGCGCCGTGGGCCGCCTCGACGTCGAAGGCGGCCGGCGTGGCGGGATAGGCTGGCCGAGCGCCCCTCCGTGCGCGGCGCGGCGGCGCGGCGATTCCCTGTGATTATTTAGCAACACGCTGCGCAAAGGCGGCAAAACCGGCGACAATGTTGTTGCCACCACGAATGATCCACAGTATGGAGTCGCCTTGCTCTTTGGTTTTCTGAAATCGCCGCCGCTGTCGCCGCGCCTGCACCGTTTGAAAGACTCGCCGCTGTTCGCGTCGCTGACCCCGCTCGAACTAAAAATCGTCGACGGCCTGATGCATGAACGCCGCTACCTGGGCGAGGAGATCATCTTCGACGAGGGCGAGGAAGGCCAGGCGCTGTACCTGGTGATGTCGGGCCGGGTGCTGATCAGCCGCAAGCTCGACACCACCATCGAGGTGGTCGCCGAGTTGTCGCCCGGCGCCTTCTTCGGCGACCTGGCCCTGCTCGACAACTCGCCGCGCAACGCCCAGGCGCGCGCCATCGACAACTGCGAGCTGGCGGTGTTCTTCCGCGCCGACTTCATGGGCCTGATGGAAACCGACGCCGTGATCGGCTACAAGATTTCGTTGGCCTTGGCGCGCCACATCGGCGGCCGCCTGCGCGACTGGATGTCCGGCCAGCCGCAGATCGAAGCCCTATGAACACGCAGCACCGGTTGCACCAGGCGCACAGCGGCCCGGTGGTGTGGAGCGGCATCATCGGCGCCACCTGCGTCCTGCTGTTCCTGCTGCAGCAAATGCTCTGGCTGGCCGTGCCCTTCCTGTTCGCCATCATCCTCTACTACATCCTGCTGCCGCCGATGCAGCGCCTGATCCGCCTCGGCCTGGGCCACAACGCCGCCGCCCTGCTGGTCGGCGGCCTGTTCCTGCTGGTGCTGACCCTGGCCGGCATCGCCGCCGCGTTCTGGTCGTCGGCGCCGGCCGAGTCCTGGCAGGACCTGCTCGGCCACTACCTCGACGGCGGCCTGGCCTTCGTGCGCGGCACCCTGGTCGCGCTGGAGGACAAGTTCCCCATCCTGCGCCAGGCCCGCCTGAGCAAGGTCATCAACAGCCGCTTCGCCAGCTTCACCGGCAGCTTCATGCAGAAGCACCTGACCGACATCCTGGTCTCGGTGGCGGCCTGGCTGCCCTCGCTGCTGCTGGCGCCCTTCCTCACCTTCTTCTTCCTGCGCGACGGCCTGCGCTTCAAGAAGTTCCTCGCCCGCGCCGTGCCCAACGCCTTCTTCGAGAAGACCCTGTACCTGCTGCACGAGGTCGACCAGACCGCGCGCCGCTACTTCCAGGGCCTGATCAAGCTGACCATCCTCGACACGGCGGTGCTGGCGTTGGGCCTGTGGGCGATCGGCGTGTCGGCGCCGCTGACCTTGGGCTTGATCGCCGCGCTGCTGGCCTGGGTGCCGTATGTTGGCTCGATCGTCGGCTGCGTGCTGGTGGTGACGGTGGCCTCGACCGACGCGCCGGGCAATCCGCTGGTGGCCTACAGCGCCATCGGCGTGTTCATCCTGGTGCGCCTGCTCGACGACTTCGTGCTCATGCCGCTGACCCTCGGGCGCAGCCTGCACATCCATCCGCTGATCACGGTGCTGATGATTTTCGTCGGCGGCTCGGTGGCCGGCGTGGCCGGCCTGATGCTGGTGCTGCCGCTGCTCGGCGTGGTAATGGTGGTCGGCGAAACCATCGGCAAGTTGGTCACCAACCCGCGCCTGCGCGCGCGCCACCGCAACGCCATCGCCCTGCGCGTGCGGCAGGCCAGCGCCGACCTGGTGATGTAAGTCGCCAATGCAAAAGGGGCAGACCGCAGTCCGCCCCTTCGAAACACCAAATACCTCTGTACCTCTGGGGTCAGTGCCGACATTCGGACACAGACTCAAGCGTAGTGGGCTGTGCTTCCCCCTCTAGTGTTCAGTTCGTGTCCGAATGTCGGCACTGACCCCGCTTGCTGCTGACCCCGCTTGATCAGGCGGCGATGGCCACCGGCGCCGCCGTCTCGTCGGCCACGTCGTCCGAGCGGATCAGGTGGTCGAAGGCGGCCAGCGCCGCCTTGGCGCCCTCGCCGACGGCGATGACGATCTGCTTGAACGGCACGGTCGTCACGTCGCCGGCGGCGAACACGCCGGGCACCGAGGTCTGGCCGCGCGCGTCGACTTCGATCTCGCCGTGGCGCGACAAGCCGACCACGCCCTTCAGCCACTCGGTGTTCGGCACCAGGCCGATCTGCACGAACACGCCCTCCAGCTCGACCCTGTGGCTGACGCCGCTGTTGCGGTCGGTGTAGCTCAGGGCGTCGACGATCTTGCCGTCGCCGTGGATCTCGCTGGTCTGCGCCGACGTGATGACGGTGACGTTGGCCAGGCTGCGCAGCTTGCGCTGCAACACCGCGTCGGCGCGCAGCTCGGCGCCGAACTCGATCAGGGTGACGTGCTTGACCAGGCCGGCCAGGTCGATCGCCGCCTCGACGCCGGAGTTGCCGCCGCCGATCACCGCCACGCGCTTGCCCTTGAACAAAGGGCCGTCGCAGTGCGGGCAGTAGGCCACGCCGTGGTTGCGGTATTCCTTCTCGCCCGGCACGTTGATCTCGCGCCAGCGCGCGCCGGTCGCCAGGATCACCGATTTGCTCTTGAGCACGGCACCGCTGGCGGTGGTGACCTCGATCAGCTTGCCCGGCGCCAGTTGCACGGCGCGCTGGGTGTTCATGATGTCGACCTCGTACTGCTTGACGTGCTGCTCCAGCGCGACGGCGAATTTCGGCCCGTCGGTCTCGGTGACGGAGACGAAGTTCTCGATCGCCAGGGTGTCGAGCACCTGGCCGCCGAAACGCTCGGCCAGCACGCCCGTCTTGATGCCCTTGCGCGAGGCGTAGATCGCCGCCGCCGCGCCGGCCGGACCGCCGCCGACGATCAGCACGTCGAACACGTCCTTCTTGCTCAGCTCGGCGGCCTGGCGGGCGCCGGCGTTGGTGTCGAGCTTGGCGAGGATCTCCTCGACGCTGGTGCGGCCCTGGCCGAAATGCTCGCCGTTGAGGAACATCATCGGCACGGCCATGATCTGGCGCGCTTCCACTTCCTGCGGGAAGACGCCGCCGTCGATGGTGGTGACCTTGATGCGCGGGTTGATCACCGCCATCGCGTTGAGCGCCTGCACCACTTCCGGGCAGTTGTGGCAGGACAGCGAGATGAAGGTTTCGAAGGCGTAATCGCCGTCGAGGTTGCGGATCTGCTCGATCACCGCCTCGTCGAAGCGGATGGTGTGGCCGCCCACTTGCAGCAGGGCCAGCACGAGGGAGGTGAATTCGTGGCCCATCGGCACGCCGGCGAAACGCACGCCGATGTCGCTGCCGGGGCGGTTGATGCTGAACGAAGGCTTGCGCTCGTTGCCGTCGCTGCGCTCGACCAGGCTGATCTTGTCGCTCAACAGGACGATTTCCTGGAGCAGTTCCTGCATCTCGCGGGCGGTGGCGCTGTCATCGAGCGATGCGACGATCTCAATCGGTTGCACCACTTTTTCCAAATAGGATTTCAACTGGGACTTGAGGTCTGCATCTAACATGATTTTTTCTTCCTTGCGAATTTTTGGGCGAATGCCGGACCGGACACCCGGTCCGGCATCGCGGTACTACTGTGTTGCTGTTGCTGCTGGTTTCAAGACTTAGATCTTGCCGACCAGGTCCAGCGATGGCTTCAGGGTTGCTGCGCCTTCGGTCCATTTGGCTGGGCACACTTCGCCTGGGTGGGAGGCGACGTACTGGGCCGCCTTGACTTTGCGCAGCAGTTCCGCAGCGTCGCGGCCGATGCCGTTGTCGTGCACTTCCAGCACCTTGATCTGGCCTTCTGGATTGATGACGAAGGTGCCGCGCAGGGCCAGGCCTTCTTCTTCGATCATGACTTCGAAGTTACGCGACAGCAGGCCGGTAGGATCGCCGATCAGTGGGTATTGCACTTTCTTGATCGCGTCCGAAGTGTCGTGCCAAGCTTTGTGGGCGAAGTGGGTGTCGGTCGAGATGCCGTAGACTTCCACGCCCAGTTTGGAGAATTCGGCGTAGTTGTTGGCCAGGTCTTCCAGTTCGGTCGGGCAAACGAAGGTGAAGTCGGCTGGGTAGAACACGAATACCGACCACTTGCCTTTCAGCGAAGCTTCGGTCAGGTCAACGAATTTGCCGTTGTGGAAAGCGGTGGCCTTGAAAGGTTTGACTTGGGTGTTGATCAGAGACATTGTGGTTTCCTCGTGGGGTTGTGAATCATTGAGACTGCAGTGTAAAGTTTTTTCGCCCATATGGAAAATTGATTGTACATATTGTTTCAATACAATTTGACTATCGATGGTCGATATGGAAACGTTATTATCCCTGTTCTGCGGCACGAAGGTGCGTGCCGCCCGAATCGCCGGGATGGCGGCGCGGCCTGGCATTTTGCGGGATGGCGGGAGATGACGGAAAGAGGACGGGGATGGCGCGCCCCGGCGGCGCGGACGGGGCGGCGGTACGGCCGGGGCGGCGGTACGGCCGGGGCGGTGGCGGCGTGGGACGGCGCGGTAGGGCTAAGGCCGGCTTACTTCTTCGCTTCGCCGTTGCCAGCGTCGCGCTGCTTCTTGTACTGCTCGTAGCTTTCCGAACTGCGCTTGAGGCAGCCGGCGCGCTCCGGCTCCGAGCCCTTGTAGCAGGCGTCCCTGGAGTTGTCCTGCAGCGAATCATAGATTTGTGCGCTAGTGCAGGCCGACAGCAACAGCGCGCAGGCGCAACCGAGCAGCAGTGGCAGGAATTTAGTCATGTGAAGGTCCGTGTGTGAGGTTGGGAGCGTGTTGCCGGAACATATTTTGGCAGCCCCCAGCCCCCCGCAGCGGGCGCCCCGCGAGGTCCCGCGCGATGCTACCCGTGGTATCGCGGTACGCCACCAAAAATGGCGAGATTATTTACACAGCGGAATTGCGGGCGCGCCCAGGGTGGTGAGGAACCCTGTCAGCTGCTGCTCCAGGGCTTCAATCGAATCAAACTCACCGCTTTGCTCGAACACGTCCCGGCCTGAGTCCGGATCGAGAATCTCCGCGCAAAAATCGCCACTTTCCCAGCAGGTGACCCGGCCGATTCCCGCAGGCGCCTCCAAGTCCAAGCGAGCGGAAGAGTTGGAGGACACCGCCCCAACCGTCAACTCCGCATGCACGCCAAAAGGCAATAGCGCCTTGGCGTTCTTTGTCCATGAGAAAAAGATATCCAACATGGCGAGCAACCTCCAATTAAATCCACAAGCTAGCGAGATGCTCGATATTGCTCGCCTTCGGCATATGCAATATCGGCAAGCCCTTATGCATCGCGATCCTGCCTTCCAAGGAATTCGGCCCGATGATCTTTGCCCATCCTGCGCCCGTCGATTTCAAGCAAGTCGACAGGACATCGAATTCGACATACAAGGAACCCGGTCTGGCCTGGCGCATGAACGCCCTCGGGCTGGGCGGCAACGACACATGGGTAGTGCCGGAATAGCTTTCCTGCACTCTTCTGGACACCAGCATTGCCGTCAGTTCCACCCGCGACATCCAGCGGCCGACACGGATTAACTCAATTGTAGTACTGATGGCCATATCCGCTAGTGTGTGATCGTGATGAACGACCTGGCCACTCTAGCGGCGTTTCAACCCGGCGATACTGCGCCAGCGCAGGATCAATCGGCCGCCGGCTGGGCCTTGAGCAGGGCGTCGAACTGTTCGGCCGGCATCGGCCGGGCGAACAGGTAGCCCTGGCCGTAGTCGCAGCCGGCGCCGGCCAGCAGCGCGCGCTGCTGCTCGGTCTCCCCCCCCTCGGCGATGACGCGCAGGCCCAGCTTGTGGGCCATGACGATGATCGCGTCCGACAAGGCCATGTCGCTCGACTCGGGCGCCAGGTTGCGCGTGAAGGAGCGGTCGATCTTCAAATAGTCGATGTCGAACTTCTTCAAATACGACAGCGAGGAGTAGCCGGTGCCGAAATCGTCCAGCGCCACCTGGATGCCGGCGTCGCGCAGTTGCAGCAGCTTGTCGGTGACGGCGCTGTTGGCGTCGAGCAGCAGGCCCTCGGTGATCTCGACCACCAGCGACTGGCCGGCCAGGCCGTGCGCCCGCAGCTGGCTTTGCCAGCCCTGATAGCCGCCGTCCTCGCGCTGGAACTCCAGCGGCGACTGGTTGATGCTGACCTGGAACTCGGGATGGTGCTCGCGGCGCCAGCGCTTGGCCCATTGCAGCGACTGCTGGAAGACCCACTCGCCGATGTCGATGATCAGGCCGCTGGCCTCGGCCAGGGGGATGAATTCGAGCGGGCTGACCAGGCCGCGCTGCGGGTGGTTCCAGCGGATCAGCGCCTCGGCCTTGTGGATGCGGCCGCTGCGCAGGTGGACGATGGGCTGGTAGTACAGCTCCAGCTGGCCGCCCTTGAGCGCGCCGCGCAGGTCGTTGGTCAGGCGCATGCGGTTCTGCGCCGCCACCTGCAGCGCCGGCGTGAAGTAGCTGAAGCGGTTGCGCCCGGCGCCCTTGGCGGCGTACATCGCCTGGTCGGCGTGCTTGAGCAGGTCCTCGATGTCGACGCCGTCGTCGGGGAACAGGGTGATGCCGATGCTGGCCGAGACGAAGGCCTGCTCCTGGCCCAGCGCGAACGGGGCCAGCAGGCTGTCGATGATGTGCTGGGCGATCTGCTCGACCCGCTCCAGCCCGGCCAGCTCGGGCAGGATCACGGTGAACTCGTCGCCGCCCAAGCGCGCCACCGTGTCCGAGGCGCGCACGCAGGCGCCGATGCGGCGCGCCGCGTCGATCAGCAGAATGTCGCCCTGGTGGTGGCCCAGCGTGTCGTTGACCTCCTTGAAATGGTCGAGGTCGATGAACAGGATCGCCACCCGCGTGCCGTCGCGCCGGCTGTTGACGATGTCGTGCGCCAGGCGGTCGTGGAACATGCGCCGGTTGGGCAACTCGGTGAGGGCGTCGAAGTTGGCCTGCTGCCAGATCAGCGCCTCCGCCGCGCGCTTCTCGGTGACGTCCTCGATCATGCACAGGTGCTGCTGCCGGCCGCCGCCGGCCACGCCGATGGCGGCGACCGAGGCGTCGACCCAGACCACCGCGCCGTCCGGCCGCAGCAGCCGCTTGGACAGCTTGTAGCCGCCGACCCGGCCGGCGTTCAGGCCGGCCATCTGCTCGCGCTCGGCGGCGGCGTCGTCCGGGTGGCTGATGGCCTGCCAGCTGCTGGCCTTGAGCTCGTCCTGGGCGCGGCCGGCGATGGCCAGGTAGCGCGGGTTGACGTCGCGGAACTCGCCGCTCGCCGCGTCGATCAGGGCGATGCCCATCGGCGCCGCCTCGAACATGGTGCGGAAGCGCAACTCGCCCTTGCGGATGGTCTCCTCGGCGCGGCGGCGCTCGCGCGCCAGCAGGCTGAAGTGGAACGCCGCCGCCAACGCCAGCAGCGCGCCGACGCCGCCGAGCACGCGGTACAACCACTTCAGGCGGGCGCCGCCGTCGTCGCCCTGGTAGAGGAAGCCGTCGAAGTTGGCGCCCTTGGGCAACAGGCCCAGGTCGGCGTAGACGTCGGCGATGTGGCGCCAGCGCGCCGGGTTCATATAGCCGATCTCGACCAGCACGGGCTGCACCAGCGGCACCATCTGGCGCGCCTCGTAGAGCAAGTGCTGGCGGTCGTTGCGGCGCGAGTACTTGTTGAGGATCAGCTCGGCCAGCTCCTCCTGGTGGCCCATCGCGTACTGCCAGCCGCGCATGCTGGCGGCGCGGAAGGCCTGCACCCGCCGCGGGTGGTCGGCCAGTTCGCGCTCGCTGGTGAACAGGTTGTCGCCGTAGAAATCGATGCCGGCCGCGCGCGGCGTGTAGAGGTCGTAGGCGAAGCCGAGCCGGTCCATCAGATCGGGCTCGTTGGTGATGTAGATCGACTGGGCGTCGACCTTGCCGTTGACCAGGTCCTCGGGGTTGTAGCTGTGCTCGACGCGCTGCAGCCGGTAGCTGGGCACGCCCTCCTTCTTCAGGTAGGCCAGCAGCTCGTCGGCGTGGGTCAGCTCGTCGGTCAGCGAGCCGATCATCACGCGCTTGCCGGCGATGCGCTGGATGTCCGGCTCGCCGCCGCTCTGGCGCATCGCCAGCGCGTAGGGCGAGTGCTGGAACACCACGCCCAGCACCACCAGCGGCTTGCCGGCCAGGCGTGCCAGCAGCAGGCTGCTGCTGCCGACGCCGTAGGCGGCGTGGCCGGCCAGCACGGCGCGCTCGGGTTCGTTGCCGTCGCTGCCCTCGAGCAAGCGCACGTCGAGCCCCGCTTCGCGGAAATAGCCCTGTTCGAGCGCGGCGTAGTAGCCGGCGAACTGGAACTGGTGGCGATGCTTGAGTTGCAGCGTGACCTGTTCGAGCGGCGCGGCGCCGGCGCCGGCGGCCGGCAACAGCAGCGCCAGCAGCCGGGCGCAGCGGCCAAGCCGGCGCAACGCGATCAGAACCACGGTAGAACGGGAGGCGGCGGGGAACTGGCGGTCGGGCACTGAGCTATCCAAAACGGTGTTGACGGGGCGTCAGCGCCAATTGTAGCCGTTCCCCCCGCCTTGCCGGGGAACTTGTGGACGCGGCGGCAAGAGTCGCGCCGTCCGCGCGGACGTGAAAAAGGGCGGCCGGGCCCGCGCCCGCCGCCCCGCTCGGCCGTCCGCCGCGCTTACGGCATCTGGCTCGGCTGCGCCACGCTGGTCTGGTTGCCATTGCCCAGCTGGCCTTCGGCGTTGCGGCCCCAGCCCCACAGGCTGTTGTCGGTCTGGCGGCCGAAGGAATGGTTCAGGCCGGCGGCGATGCCGACCCAGCTGGTGCCGCTGCCGATCTGGGTCGGTACGCCCAGGTCCTGGCCCAGGCCGTCGCCGAGCTGGCCGTCGGCGTTGGCGCCCCAGGCCCACAGCGTGCCGTCGGCGCGCAAGGCCAGCATGTGGTTGGCGCCGGCCGCGATGCGCAGCCAGTTCAGCGTGGTCGAGGCGAGGAACGGCGACGACACCGGCTGCGAGCCGCTGTTGCCGATCTGGCCGTTGCTGTTGTCGCCCCAGGTGAGCAATGCGCCGTCGGAACGGATGCCGGCCGAATGCAGCGCGCCGCCGGTCACCGCGACCCAGTTGGCGGTGCCGATCTGGGTCGGCGTCGGGGTATCGACCTGGCCGCCGTTGCCCAGCTGGCCGCGCAGGTTGTAGCCCCAGGTGTACAGGCTGGTGCCCAGCAGGCCCAGCGAATGGTTGGCGCCCGCCGCCACGGTGGTCCAGCCGGCCGTGATGGCGGTGCCGCCGCCGGCCGGCGCCGGCAGGATGATCTTGGTCGGCACCAGGCGGTCGATATTGGTGCCGTCGCCCAATTGGCCGTTGGAGTTGCGGCCCCAGGCCCACAGCAGGCCGGTCTTGCCGCTGATCGCCAGCGTATGCCCCTCGCCGGCGGCGACATAGGTCCAGTCATTGGCCGTGCCGATGCGCACCGGCGTGGCGCGGTCGATCTTGCTGCCGTCGCCCAGCTGGCCGTTCTGGTTCAAACCCCAGGCCCACAGCGAACCGTCGGCGCGCAGGGCCACGGTGTGCAGCTTGCCGACGGCGACCTGGCGCCAGGTGGTGGCGCCGCCGGCCACCAGGGTGGCGCTGGAACGGTCGATGGTGGTGGTGTCGCCCAGTTGGCCCAACAGGTTGCTGCCCCAGCCGAACAGCGTGCCCTCGGCCTTGCGGCCGAAGCTCTGGTTGCCGCCGGCGACCACGTCGACCCACGGCAGACGCACGGTCACCACGGTGCCGCCGCTGACGCCGCCGAAGCTGGCGGTGACGGTGTCGCTGCCGACGCCGGCGCCGGTCACCAGGCCGGAGGTGAACACCTTCAGCACCTGCTCGCCCTTGGCGGCCGACCAGGTCACACCGGTGCTCAGCACGGCGGTCTTGGAGTCGGAGTATTTGCCGGTGGCGATCATCTGCTGGCTGCCGCCGACGGTGATCGACGGGCCGGCCGGGGTGACGATGATTTCCTTCAGGGTCACGGCCGGCGGGGTCGGCGTGGTGGTGGTGGTGTCTTTGCTGCCGCCACCGCCGCCGCAGGCGGCCAGCACGGCGAGTATCGGCACCAACACCAGGGAGGACAGGCTAAACGTTTTTTTCATGATCTTCCAATTTTCACATAAGCGACCGGGCATCGGGCGGCGGTACGGACTGGGTGCAGCGTCCAGCCAGTGTAGCCGCAGGCCCTCCCTTTGTATCGCGGGAGCAAGCGTGAATTATCCACGCTATTGAACCAATCGGGGGATTTAACAACATTTTCCATAAGGAAACAAGAAAAAAGAGCCGGACGCCAACGGCGTCCGGCTCTCCCGGCGGTCCGGCGCGGCGCGGCCGGCCGGCCCGCGGCCGGCGCCAGGCGCCGACTCGCTTGCTTACTTACTTACTTACTTAGCTGCCTACCCAGCCGCTCACTTAGCTGCTCACTTAGCCGCCTACTTGCGGCCGGCCCGGTTGCCGGCGGCCGGCGCGGTGGCGCGGCCGCCCTTGCCGCCCCGGACCGGGGTGGCCGCCGGCGCCGGCTTGGCCTTCACCTTGATGGTGTCGAGGATCGAGGCGCGCGGCTTGTTGTCGATGCTGGCGCGCGCCGTCAACGAACCGGTCAGCGCGTTGGCGCGCGGACCGCGCGCGGCCGGCGTCGGCGCCGCCATCGGCGCCGGCGCGGCGCGGCGGCCGGTGGCGGCCGGCGCTTGGCCGTTGCCCTCGCCGGCGGTCCAGGACGGGATCAGGTGCTTGTCGCCGTTGCCGATCAGGTCGCCCCGGCCCATGGCCACCAGCGCCTCGCGCAGGATCGGCCAGTTGTCCGGGTCCTGGTAGCGCAGGAAGGCCTTGTGGGTGCGGCGGATCTTGCCGCTGCGGGCGGTCTCCACCACTTCCGAGTCGGCCGTCACCTTGCGCAGCGGGTTCTTGCGCGTGTGGTACATGGTGGTCGCCATGGCCATCGGCGTCGGCATGAAGGTCTGCACCTGGTCGAGCTTGAAGTTGTTCTTTTTCAGCCACAGCGCCAGATTCAGCATGTCCAGGTCGGTGGTGCCGGGGTGGGCGGCGATGAAGTAGGGGATCAGGTACTGCTTCTTGCCGGCCTCCAGCGAGAAGCGGTCGAACATCTCCTTGAACTCGTCGTAGGCGCCGATGCCCGGCTTCATCATCTTCGACAGGGTGTTCTCTTCGGTGTGCTCGGGGGCGATCTTCAGCAGGCCGCCGACGTGGTGGGTCACCAGTTCCTTGACGTACTCGGGCGAACGCACCGCCAGGTCGTAGCGCAGGCCCGAGCTGATCAGGATCTTCTTCACGCCGGGGATGGCGCGCGCCTTGCGGTACAGCGAGATCAGCTTGCTGTGGTCGGTGCCCAGGTTGACGCAGATCGACGGGTAGACGCAGGACAGGCGGCGGCAGGACACCTCGATCTCCTTGTCCTTGCAGGCCAGCCGGTACATGTTCGCGGTCGGCCCGCCGAGGTCGGAGATGGTGCCGGTGAAGCCCTTGGTCTTGTCGCGGATGTGCTCGATCTCGCGCAGGATCGACGGCTCCGAGCGGCTCTGGATGATGCGGCCTTCGTGCTCGGTGATCGAGCAGAAGGTGCAGCCGCCGAAGCAGCCGCGCATGATGTTGACGGAGAAACGGATCATCTCCCAGGCCGGGATGTGCGCCTTGCCGTAGCTCGGGTGCGGCGCGCGGGCGTAGTTCATGTCGTAGACGCCGTCCATCTCGTCCATCTGCAGCGGCAGCGGCGGCGGATTGAGCCAGACGTCGCGCTCGCCGTGCGCCTGCACCATGGCGCGGGCGTTGCCGGGGTTCGACTCCAGGTGGAACACGCGCGAGGCGTGGGCGTACATCACCGGGTCGCTGCTGACCGTCTCGTAGGACGGCAGGCGCACCACGGTGCGGTCGTGTTTTTCCTTGGCCATCGCCAAGCGCTCCTCGCGGCTCATGATGCGGATCGGCTTGATGACCTCCGGCGCGGCGACCGCGTTGTCGGTGGCGCAGGCGCTCTTGTCCTCCTGCGCCATCGCATACGGGTCGGGATGGGCGTCCACCTTGCCCGGCACGTCGACCCGGGTCGAGTTGTGCACGCCCCAGTCGGCGCCCGGCAGCCAGCCCGGCGCCACCATGAAGGCGGTGCCGCGCAGGTCGCGGATGGTCTTGATGTCCTCGCCGGCGGCCATGCGGTGGGTCAGGTCGACCAGGGCGCGCTCGGCGTTGCCGAAGATCAGCAGGTCGGCCTTGGAGTCGGTCAGCACCGAGCGGCGCACCTTGTCCGACCAGTAGTCGTAGTGGGCGATGCGGCGCAGCGAGGCCTCGATCGAGCCGATGACCACCGGCGTGCCGGGGTAGGCTTCGCGCACGCGCTGGGCGTAGACGGTGACGGCGCGGTCGGGCCGCTTGTTCGGCTCGGCGTTGGCGGTGTAGGCGTCGTCGGAGCGGATCTTGCGGTCGGCCGTGTAGCGGTTGACCATCGAGTCCATATTGCCGGCGGTGATGCCGTAGTACAGCTTGGGCTTGCCGAGCACGCGGAAGGCCTCGGCCGACTGCCAGTCCGGCTGGCTGATGATGCCGACGCGGAAGCCCTGCGCCTCCAGCAGCCGGCCGACCAGGGCCATGCCGAAGCTGGGGTGGTCGATGTAGGCGTCGCCGGTGACCAGGATGACGTCGCAGGCGTCCCAACCCAGCACGTCCATTTCGGCGCGGGACATGGGGAGGAAGGGCGCGGCGGCAGCGCGGGCAGACCGTTTAGGAACGGTCGCGAATAAATTGGTAGGGGAGCTCATATCGGACGAATTGTACCGGAAATGCCCCGCCCCCGCCCGTGCCCTGCCGGTTTTTTAGGCCGCCGGGCGGAAAATTTCTTTTAGAATTCAATCACTTGTACAAATTGCACAATTTTTCAGCAGCGCCGGGAGCGCGGCCGCCGATGACAGACTCTCATTGCTTTGTCGGACAACTTTGCTATAACGAATAGACCAGCCATCGACCGGAGATTGATCATGCGACGACGCCTCTACTTTATGTTGCCCAACGTGTCCGGCGCCCGCGCCATGCTCGACGAGATGCTGCTGGCCCGCATCGAGATCGGCCACATGCGTTTCATGGCGCGCGACGGCACCTTGGCGGCGGACATGCCGGACGTGAATTTCCTGCAGAAGACCGACCTGATCCACGGCGCCCAGTTGGGCGTGGTCATCGGCGGCATCGTCGGCCTTGGCGCCGGCATCTTCCTGACCATGTTCCCGCCCGACGGCTTCACCCTGCGCACCGCCGCCATCCTGCTGGTGGCGCTGGGCGGCGCACTGTTCGGCGGCTGGGCTTCGGGGATGAACGCGGCGGCCGTGCCGAACACGCGGCTGGCGCAGTTCGCCGACCGCATTGAGCAGGGCCAGGTGTTGATGATCATTGATGTGCCGGTGCGGCGCGTGCAGGAGATCGAAGAGATGATCGCCAAGCGCCACCCCGAAATCAGCTTTGGCGGTATCGAACCGCCGATGCTGGCGTTTCCGTAGCGCCAGCCGCCCGGGAGCCGGCAGCCCTGCTGTCGGCGGCCCCGGGTACCGTATTCCGCGCCTTCAGGCAAGGCGCCAGCGGCATCCAAACCACCCAACGGCGCAGAGCCGGGGTCAGACCCGCCGGGTCTGACCCCAGGTGTATGCCTGTGGGTTTTTGCCGAATCAAATCCCCATGCTGGCCAAAATCGTTCCCAATTCGCGCAGCGCCGGTTCCAGTTGCGGATGCTGGGCGGCGAACTTGGCCGAAATCTCCTGGGTGCGCTCGGCCAGGCCGTAGGTGGTGGTGGTGTCCGTGGCCGGCTCCTCGCCGCGCGCCAACAGCAGCTTGATGTCGCCGTCCAGCTGCTTGAGCAGGTCCTGCAACTCCTCGTCCACCGGACCGGCGCCGGCCAGTTTGGTGTGCAGGGTTTTCAACGATGCCTTCAGGTTACTGTCCATAGTGCTTCCTCGGTCTGCTTCAATTTAATCGGTGAGTTTAGTCGGTGAACTTGGTTCCCTGGTACAGCTCCTCGACGCGGGCACGCGCCCAAGGCGTCTTGCGCAAGAATTTCAGGCTCGATTTAACGCTCGGCTCGCTGATGAAGCAATTGATGTCGATGCGCTGGCCCAGCTGTTCCCAGCCGTAATGGGCCTGCAGGCGCGTGACGATCGCTTCCAGGGTCACGCCGTTCAAGTCGTTCATGGTTCTACTTTGCTCATGGTTGGTGCGAATCGCGGTTGCTCATTGCGGTTGCTCATTGCGGTGGCTCACTGCGCTTGCCCGCTACGCCGGCCCGTGGCGTGCGCGCGGGCCGGACGCACTCGGCGCGGGCGGGCCGTCGGCGCCGCCCCCGCTGACTCTACTTTACTCCATTACTGCCCGCTCAGGCCACGGCGTTCCAGCAAGGCCTCGATCTTGGCGTCGCGGCCGCGGAAGGCGCGGAACATCTGCATCGCGTCCATCGAACCGCCGCGCGACAACAACATCTTGCGGAAGTAGTCGCCGTTCTTGCGCAGCATGCCGCCGTTTTCCTTGAACCACTCAACGCTGTCGGCGTCCAGCTTTTCGCTCCACAGGTAGCCGTAGTAGCCGGCCGAGTAGCCGCCGGCGAACACGTGCGAGAAGTAGGTGGTGCGGTAGCGCGGCGGCACCGGCGCGAAGTCGACGCCGGCATCCTTCAGCGCGGCCGCCTCGAAGGCCAGCACGTCGCTCGGGATCTGCCCGGCGCCCAGCTGGTGCCAGCGCTGGTCGACGATGGCGGCGGCCAGGTACTCGGTGGTGCGGAAGCCCTCGTTGAACTTCTTCGAAGCGATCACCTTGTCGAGCAACTCCTTCGGCATCGGCGCGCCGGTCTGGTAGTGCTTGGCGTAGTTGCCCAGCACCTCGGGCCAGACCGACCACATCTCGTTGACCTGCGAAGGGAACTCGACGAAGTCGCGCGGCACGCGGGTGCCGGCGAAGCGCGGATACTTGACGTCGGAGAACATGCCGTGCAGCGCGTGGCCGAACTCGTGGAACAAGGTGCGTAGCTCGTCGTAGGTCAGCAGGGTGGCCTCGCCGTCGGCCGGCTTGGGAATATTCAGGTGGTTGGCCACCACCGGACGCGTGCCCATCAGCTTGGACTGCGACACGTAGGCGTTCATCCAGGCACCGCCGCGCTTGTTGCCACGGGCGTAGAAGTCGGCGATGAAGATGGCCAGCGGCTTGCCGTCGGCGTCGATGACGTCGAACACCCGCACCTCGGGGTTGTACACCGGCAGGTCCTTGCGCTCCTTGAAGCTGAGGCCGTAGACCTTGTTGGCGGCGAAGAACAGGCCGTTGTTGAGCACATTGTTCAGCTCGAAGTAGGGCTTCAGCTGGTTCTGGTCGAAGGCGAAGCGCTGGGCGCGCACCTTGTCGCTGTAGTAGGACCAATCCTGGGCGCCGACGGCGAAGCCGCCGTTGTCGGCGTCGATCAGTTTCTGGATCTCGGCCGCTTCCTTGCGCGCGTTGGCCACCGCCGGCTTGGCGAACTCGGCCAGCAGGCCGTTGACGGCGCCGGTGCTGCGCGCCGTCTGGTCTTCCAGGGCGTAGGCGGCGTGGCTGGGGTAGCCCAGCAGGGCGGCGCGCTCGGCGCGCAGCTTGGCCAGCTTGAGCACGATGGCGCGGTTGTCGAACTCGCCGCCGTGGCTGCCGCGCGTCAACGACGCTTCCAGCAGGCGCTGGCGCACGGCGCGGTCGGTCAGCACGGCCAGCGAGGCCTGGCCGGTGGTGTTGGTGACGGGGATGGCGAACTTGCCTTCCAGGCCGCGCGCCTTGGCGGTCGCGGCGGCGGCGTCGATCGCCTTGTCGGACATGCCGGCCAGCTCGGCGCGGCTGTCGACGATCAGCGCGGCGGCGTTGGCCTCGCGCAGCACGTTCTGGCTGAAGCTGGTCTGCAGCACGGCCAGCTCGGCGTTGTAGGCCTTGAGTTTGCTCTTGTCGGCCTCGGACAGCTTGGCGCCGGCGCGCACGAAGTCGGTGTTGTAGCGTTCCAGCAGGTACAGCGATTCGGCGTCCAGGTGCAATTTGGCGCGGCGTTCGTAGAGCGACTTGATGCGGGCGTACAGCTTGCCGTTCAGGCGGATGGCGTCGCTGTGGGCGGCCAGCTTGGGCGACAGGTCGCGGTCCAGCGCTTCCAGCGCGTCGTTGGTGTTGGCGCCGGACATGTTGCCGAACACACTGGAGACGCGGCCCAGCAGCTGGCCGGAACGCTCCATGGCGACGATGGTGTTGTCGAAGGTGGCCGGCTGGGGATTGTTGGCGATGGCGTCCATCTCGGCGGCTTGCTGGCGCATGCCCTCGGCGTAGGCCGGCGCGTAATCCTCGTTCTTGATCCGGTCGAACAGCGGGTACTGGAAGGGCAGCGTGCTGGCCTTGGCGAAGGGGTTGCCGGCGGCCAGCAAGGAGGCGGGCTCGGCGAAGGCGCTGGCACTGCAAACGGCCGCGACGGCGGCGAGGATCATCAGGTGTGGACGGGTCATGGAATGCTCGGGAAAATGGTGGAGGGAACGGGGACAGTGCCGGCGCGGCGCGCGGCATTCGATCAAAGCGCCGGGGAAGCTGGCTAACCCCACAGGCACAAATCTGGGGTCAGACCCCGCGGGTCTGACCCCGGCTCTCGGCCTGTGGGTGGTTTTGGAGGCGATCAAGGCGCCGGGGACGCCGGCCAACCCCACCGGCGGGAAGCCGGGATCGGACCCAGCGCGCCAAGGCGAAAGTCCGACCCCGGATCGCGCCGCAGGGTGTGGCCGGGCGTCCCGGCAATCCGTGCAGCGGCGCTTACTTGCCGGTCAAACCGCGACGTTCCAGCAGCGGCTGGATCTTCGAATCGCGGCCACGGAAGTTGCGGAACAGTTCCAGCGCGTCGGCCGTGCCGCCGCGCGACAACAGGGTCTTGCGGAACCAGTCGCCGTTCTTGCGCAACAGGCCGCCGCTTTCCTTGAACCATTCGACGGTGTCGGCGTCCAGCTTCTCGCTCCACAGGTAGGCATAGTAGCCGGCCGAGTAGCCGCCCGAGAAGGCGTGCGAGAAGTAGGTGGTGCGATAGCGCGGCGGCACCGGCGCGAAATCGACGCCCATGTCCTTCAGCGCGGCCGCTTCGAAGCCCAGCACGTCGGTCGGGATCTGGCTAGGCGCCAGCTGGTGCCAGCGCTGGTCCAGCAGCGAGGCCGCCAGGTACTCGGTGGTCAGGAAGCCCTGGTTGAATTTCTTCGAGGCGACGACCTTGTCCAGCAATTCCTTCGGCATCGGCGCGCCGGTCTTGTAGTGCTTGGCGTAGTTGCCCAGCACCTCGGGCCAGACCGCCCACATTTCGTTGACCTGCGACGGATACTCGACGAAGTCGCGCGGCACGTTGGTGCCGGAGAAGCGCGGATACTTGACGTTGGAGAACATGCCGTGCAGCGCGTGGCCGAACTCGTGGAAGGTGGTCTTGACCTCGTCGTAGGTCATCAAGGTCGGCTCGCCGGCCGGCGGTTTTGGAATGTTCAGGTGGTTGGCCACCACCGAGTGGGTGCCCATCAGGCCGGACTGCGAGATGTACTCGTTCATCCAGGCGCCGCCCTGCTTGTTGCTGCGCGCGTACATGTCGGCCAGGAAGATGGCCAGCTGCTTGCCGTCGGCGTCGAACACGTCGAACACGCGCACGTCCGGGTTGTACACCGGCAGATCCTTGCGCTCCTTGAAGGTCAGGCCGTACAGCTTGCCGGCGGCGAAGAACACGCCGTTGACCAGCACGTTGTTCAGCTCGAAATAAGGCTTCAGCTGGTTCTCGTCGAAGGCAAAGCGCTGGGCGCGCACCTTGTCGGTGTAGAAGGCCCAGTCGGCGGCGCCGACCTGGAAGCCGCCCTTGTCGGCGTCGACCACGGCCTGCAGATCGGCCGCTTCCTTGCGCGCGTTGGTGACGGCCGGCTTGGCCAATTCGCCGAGCAGCTGGTTGACGGCGCCGGTGGTCTTGGCCGTCTGGTCTTCCAACGAGTAGGCGGCGAAGTTGGCGTAGCCCAGCAGCACGGCCTTGTCGGCGCGCGCCTTGGCGATCTTCAGCACGATGGCGCGGCTGTCGAACTCGCCGCCGTGGCTGCCCCGGGTCAGCGAGGCGGCCATCAGGCGCTCGCGCACGGCGCGGTTAGTCAGTTCGGCCAGCGGCGCCTGGCCGGAGGTGTTGGTGATGGCGACCAGGAACTTGCCGTCCAGACCCTTGGCCTTGGCGGCGGCGGCGGCGCCGTCGATGGCCGCCTCGCTCATGCCGGCCAGCTCGGCGCGGCTGTCGACGACCAGCGCGGCGGCGTTGGTTTCCTTCAGCACGTTCTGGGTGAAGCTGGTTTGCAGGGTGGCGATGTCGCCGTTGATGGTCTTCAGCTTTTCCTTGTCGGCGGCCGACAACTTGGCGCCGGCGCGGACGAAATCGGTGTGGTAGCGTTCCAGCAGGTGCTTGGACTCGGCGTCCAGGTGCAGCTTGTCGCGCTGCTCGTACAGCGACTTGACGCGGGCGTACAGCTTGGCGTTCAGGTAGATGGCGTCGCCGTGGGCGGCCATCTTGGGCGACATGTCGCGGTCGACGGCGTCGAGGGTGTCGTTGGTGTTGGCGCCCTGCAGGTTGCCGAAGGTGGTCTGCACGCGGGTCAGCAGCTGGCCCGAGCGTTCCATGGCGACGACGGTGTTCTCGAAGGTGGCCGCCTTGGCGTTGTTGGCGATGGCGTCGATTTCCTTCAATTGCTGGCGCATGCCCTCGGCGAATGCCGGCGCGAAATGCTCGTCCTTGATCTGGTCGAAAGCCGGGTACTGGAAGGGCAGCGTGCTGGCCTTGAAGAAGGGGTTGGCGGCGATGGCGGCGGCGGGCGCGGCCGGTGCGGCGTGGGCGATCTGGGTCATGGCAAGGCCGAGGCTGGCCGCGAGTACGAGCATTTGAGGACGGGACATGTTTTCATCTTTCAAAGTACGCCAAAGGATGCTGACGCTGGTAGCGCAGCATGGAAGCGCCAGATAATAGCAGGCGCACCTGCGGGCGTCATCCGCAAAAAATGCTGCGCTGCGGGGGCGGCGCGCGGCGCCCGGCGGTTTTTTTCCGCCGCGAGGTGATATTTTGCTACTATTTAGACTGTTGCAATAATCTGCGGAATGACGGCGGCCCGGCCGGCGGGTTTCCCGCTCTCCCAGCCGGCAGCCGCCACCCCGTCCACCCCGTCCACCCGATAAAGGATAGCCATGTCGATCCCCTCGCTCCGCCGCCCCTTCCTGTTCCTGCTGGCCGCGCTGTGCGTCCAGGCCGGCGCCAGCGCGCAAGCCAGCAAAGCCGTGCCGTCTGGGCAGGACAAAGTGCGCAGCGAGATCGCCGCCATGCTCAACACCTTCCTGGCGCCGGAGAACAACGGCAAGGCCGCCAGCCATGAGCGCTTCTGGGCCGACGACCTGGTCTACACCGGCTCGAGCGGCGTGGTGCGCAGCAAGGCCGAGATCATGCAATCGTTCGCCACGGCGCCGGCACAGGAAGCCGGCAAGGCTGACGAGCCGGCCTCGGTCTTCCACGCCGAGGACATCCTGGTGCGCCCCTACGGCGACACGGCGGCGCTGACCTTCCGCCTGGTCAACCGCGCCGCCGACGGCAGCACCGAGTACTACCGCAACAGCGGCACCTTCCTGCGCCGCAACGGACAATGGCAGGCCGTCACCTGGCAGGCCACCAAGGTCGCCGCGACGGCAAAATAGCCCGACACGGACACCGCACTTTCTTTGCTGGCCGCCGGCGAGCGGCATGAGTGGACATGGCATCGCCAGCGACCAATAGAACCGGGACATATGAATACCGAACAACTACAACAGCACTGCCGGGATTTTTCCGGCGCCACGGAAAACCTGCACGGCGCGCCCAGCAATATTTTGGTCTACGCCGTCGGCGGCAAGACCTTCGCCTATTTCAAGACCAGCGAGCCGGAGCAATGGCGCTTCAGCCTGCGCGTCTCGCCCGACCGCTTCATCGAACTGACCGACCGGCCCGGCATCAAACCGGCCCGCTACATGGGGCGCTTCCACTGGGTCACCATCGTCGCGGTGCACAAGTTCCCCGCCGACTATCTGGCCGAGCTGCTGGACTGGTCCTACCACAAGGCGGCCGGCGCGCTCAGCAAGGCCAAGCGGATCGAACTGGGCGTGCTGCAGGCTTGAGGGAAAATTCTTCGGGAGGGAGCGAGAGATGAAAGTCAAACGATTGCTGGCCAATATGGACGTGCGCGACGTCGGCGCTGCGCGCAGCTTCTACCACGACGTGCTGGGCCTGGAACTGCTGATGGACCACGGCTGGATCCACACCTACGGCACGGCGGCGCAGATGAGCGTGCAGATCAGCTTCGCCACCGAGGGCGGCGCCGGCACGGCGGTGCCGGACTTGTCGATCGAGGTGGACGACGTCGACGAGGCCTTGCGCCGCATGACGGCGGCCGGCTTCGCCGTCGAATACGGCCCGGTCGACGAGCCGTGGGGCGTGCGGCGCTTCTATGTGCGCGACCCGTTCGGCAAGCTGGTCAACATCCTGGCCCATTCCGTTTAGTGATAGTCGTCTTCACGCTGGTGGCGCACGGCCAGAACGGTGACGGTATCGGCGTTATCAATCTCGAACAAGGCCACATATCCGGACCCGCCAAACGCAATGACCAATTCACGCAGGAAGGGATTGCCGGCGTTTGCTTTCCGATAGCTAAATGGCGAAATTTCCAGGCCATGAATGGCATGTTGAATAGCCTCAAGTGCCCGCTCGGCGAGTGCCCAGTCTGTTGAATCCTTCGCCAGGATAAATTCGTAGAGCCGCAGTAAGTCCGCTTCCGCTTCCTCCGTGAAGCGAACCGAAAAGCTCACTTGCCTGCCTTCGCCGCAGCCAACATCGCTTGCAAGCGCCCCATCACGGCGTCGGCCGCGACATAGTTTCCGCTGCGCTTGGCGTTGTCGCGCGAGGCCAAGCCACGCGCGATAAATTCGCGCTGATGACCACGCCGCTCAATGCTATCGCGGATGGCTTGCTCGACGAAACCGGAAATAGTCTCGCCTTCCAGCAAACTCTGCTCCGCCGCTTCTCTCAGTTCAGGCTCAACACGTAAAGACGGGAACGAAGCCGTTTTCATCATCACTCCTGTGCGTTGCAATTCCAACGCATTGTGAGCCGATTTGACCGGTTCTGCAATCGAAACACACCCGCTTAGCGCTGCAAGTATTTCTCGATGCGACGGTCCGGCAGGAACCACAGGATCGCCACGCCGAGGTAGACGGCGAAGGCCAGCCAGACGTGGACGAACGACAGCGGCACCGCCAGCAGATACAGCACCGACGATATCGGCCCCTTGTAGTCCTTGCCCACCGCCATCACCAGCGGCGAATTGTTGGCGTTGCTCGAAACCAGCACCCGCTCCAGGATCAGATACGCCAGCGAAGACATGAACAACATCAAGCCATACAGCGCGACCGGCACCGGCTCGAAGTGGTTCTCGCCCATCCAACCGGTGGCGAAGGGGATCAGCGACAGCCAGAACAGCAGATGCAAATTGGCCCACAACACGTAGCCGTCGATCACCGAGGCGGCGTGCAGCATGTGGTGGTGGTTGTTCCAATAGATGCCGACATAGACGAAGCTGAGCACATAGCTGAGCACCACGGGAATCAGCGGCATGAGCGCCGCCAGATCGGCGCCGTGCGGCACCTTCAATTCCAGCACCATGATGGTGATGATGATGGCGATGACGCCATCGCTGAATGCTTCCAACCGGCCTTTACCCATTGCTTCCCTTGTCAATTTTATTGCTGATACCGTCTTTACTATTTTCCCGCCTTGGCGCGAAGTGCTCTTGTTGGCTATCTCCGGCCGAGCTACCTTCGTCCGCTGCCATAGGTCGGCTTCTTGCGCTGATGTCGCACCACGATGATACCAATGCTTGCATCGAGACTTCGATAGACTACCGAGTATGGAAACACTCGCAGCGGAAACACCCGCCGCCCCTTCGTGGTTGGCGTGCCATAGGCCGGGTGCTCCGCCAAGAATGTCGCGACACGTTCAAACTCATTCAGAAACCGCTCAGCCACAATTGGCCCGGCTTGTTGGACATAAAAATCCAAGGCGTCTGCAATGTCCTGCTCAGCATCAGGGTGAAGTGTATAACTACTCACTTTGAAGTCGCAATCGTAGACGATTGATTGCCTCCGATCCAGAAATTTCGACTACGGCACCCGCCGCCAATACCGACTCCCGCCGGTCGGCTTCATATTCCCAGGCCAACTCAACCTCTTGGTCTGAATCGAGGCTTGCAATAAGTTTCTCAAGAAGACGTGCACGTTCAGCGGGCGGAAGCTTGAGCACCTCCGCTTCCAGAATTTCAAGATGGCGACTCATAGGTATCCCCAGTACAAATGCAAAGAACAAGGCATGTAACAGTTTACATGGTCTGTCCACGATATCTGAATGCCGACTTCAGCATAGCACGCGCCAAGTGACATATCGCTGGCGCGGCGGGGTATCGCTTACTGGCCTTGGCTCCCGCCTGCGCGGCGGTCCGCCGATGCGGAACAACATTTTGGCAGTCTATCGACGTGCCCCTCAATAAATGGCCTTGACGAAATTTTGGGTGGAGCGCTTGGGTCGTTTGTAACCGTTGTCCTCCTGACGCGGCGGCAGTTCCACCTCGACCGGGGTCAGGTCGGTGTAGGGTATGCGCTGCAACAGGTGGGCAATGCAATTGAGCCGGGCGGTTTTCTTGACGTCGGCATTCACCACGAACCAGGGCGATATTTTCGTGTCGGTTCTGGCGAACATGACGTCCTTGGCCTGCGAATACTCGACCCAGTGCTTGCGCGATTCGGTGTCCATGGGGCTCAGTTTCCAGCGCTTGATCGGGCTGCGCATGCGCTCTTGAAAACGCCGCTCCTGTTCTTCGTCGTTGACCGAGAACCAGTACTTGACCAGGAAAATCCCCGACTGGATCAGCATTTCCTCGAACTGCGGCGCGGTGCGCAGGAATTCCTCGTATTCCTCGTCCGTGCAAAAGCCCATGACATGTTCGACGCCGGCGCGGTTATACCAGCTGCGGTCGAACAACACGATTTCGCCCTTGGCCGGCAATTGCGCGACATAGCGCTGGAAATACCATTGTCCGCGTTCCTTTTCCGTCGGCGTGCCCAAGGCGGCGATGCGGCAGACGCGCGGATTCAGACTCTCGGTGATGCGCTTGATGACACCGCCTTTGCCGGCGGCGTCGCGTCCTTCGAAGATGACCACCACTTTCAGCCCCTGGAGGCGGACCGATTCCTGCAGTTTGATCAGTTCAAACTGCAAATGGGCCATTTCCTCGATGTATTTGTAATTCTTCGGCGGCTTGCGCAGCTTGGCGCGCCCGGCCGAGTGCCAATATTGTTCGACGGACGCCTCCTCTTCCAGATCCTCTTTGATTTCTCCCGCTTGTTCCGGCTTCGCTGATTTCTTTATTGCCCTCATCACGACACACCTTTCCTCATTTTTCGGCGGGCGGAACGACGATTCAAGGGCGATTCGACGTGGCATCCTGAGCCAGCTTTCTGGCGTAGTTCGCAATAGGGTGGCGACACGCATCGCCATCTCCGGTGACAGCGAACGCCTTTCGTGCAGCAACTGAGATACGCTCAGTCTGCTTACCCCGATCAGTTTCGCAAATTCAGTTTGCGTCATCTTTAATGCGGGCAGGACATCCTCCCGCAATACAGCGCCGGGGTGGGTGGGCCGCCGGATTCTGGTCGCGTCGCGATTTCATCAATGATAGTCCTCTAAATTCACTTCCACGGCATTCTCACCGTCGAAGCCAAACACCGGTTCAATGACAGTGTAATCTACCGGATATCAACGTCCGTTATTTTCAGCTCCCGCTTTTGCTACGTTGCACATACCGGGAGCTGCGGTCGTATTAACCTTGTAGAGCATTTGCATGTGACGCTTCGTCAAAAAGCCTTAATGCGAGAAGACCGTGGCCGACGGCCGCTCCAGCACGAAGAGCGGAGGCGATAAAAACCGCTTCGGCGATTTCCTCTCTAGTGGCGCCTGCCCTGGCTGCATTCTTTGTATGCGCATCGATACAGTATGAGCACTGCGTGGTAAGGGCGACCGCAATGGAGATGAGCTCGCGGTACTTCTCAGGGATGACTCCATCGTGGCGCTCGGCGGCCGATTTCAAGCCAAGAAACGCTTGCGCTTCTTTCGGTGCAAGTCGAATGAGCTCTTTCGCAAGGGATAAATCTTCGGGGCGCTGATATTCAGACATCATCTCTCCCACCAATGTTGCGTTAAAAGGGAGCCTGCATCGCGTTCCCAAGCACAGCCGCTGCAAGCAGTCCCTTGGTACTGCGTTTGAATAGTTTTCATGCGGACCTTTCGGGTAGCAGGTACTCCTTGACCATGGCACGCGCGCGATGCAAGCGACTTTTTGTCGCCTCACGCGTAATGTCCAGGCAAGCGGCAATTTCGCTAATGGTCATTTCCTGCAAATCTCGCAGCAGAATGATGTCGCGATACGTCGGCGACAAGGACTCCAGTGCCCTGACCACATCGATGCGCAGTTCATCTAGCGGCATCCTGCTGAAGTGGGACGAGTCTTCCACTCGCCTCAGATCTTCCACCCCCCTCATAAACATCAGGGCTGGCAACATACATAGGCGCGCGACAATTTTGAACAGCCATCCGCCCAGTGCTGACGCGGTCCGCACAGTGCCTACCCGTCGATACAGAATGATAAGCGCCTCTTGGACAACATCGTCTATAGCGGATGACCGCTGACACTGGTAGAGAGCATAGCGCCGGATATCCGGGCGCAGCTGTACCAGCATGTGCTCCAGCGCCACGGGATCACCCGCTTGGGCCGCCGCAAAAGTGTTCTCTTGGACTCGCATCACATACCCATTCAGTCGTTGTCGATGGGCTTGCGTCCGGCGATGGCGCATGCAGGGCAGTATCGGATTGCTCCAGTGGCCATGCTCACAACGCCGACACCAGCGATGGCTAACCCTAGCGCCGTGGCGTGGAGGGGGACCAGCCCGCACCATATCGTCAGGCAACCGCCTATTACTCGGGCAATTCTTTCTTTGCTACCTACATTTTTTCGATTGAGCATAAAGGTTCTCTTTGGGGGTTGAATAATTGGCTGCCACGAACGGATTATTCCGTGCTGGCAAAGACAAAGAGGCCCAGAACGCTCAAAAGGATTCACGGAATCGAAAATATTTTTCGACTCTTGTGAAGTGTGGCGATTAGTCGAACGGCGACGACCCATGGTCGACGCGATGTTCTGTGGTCAAAATTTGGAATTTGCATCCGATTGAGTACCTTGCGCAAAGGAACGTTTGCGCAACAAGGCGCACGCTACGCCTAGTAGTGCGGCGGCCGCTCGTGCGCGGCGCCGCCTGCGCCGCCCCCGCTTTGCGCCTGGTCGCGCATGTGCTGGACCAGCGCGGCGCACATCGACTCCAGCTTGTCGATCTGCTTTTGCTGCTCGTAGACGCGCAGGTTCAGCGCTTCCACCAGGTCCTCCTGGTGCGCCAATTTGATTTCGATATCGATGAAGCGGTCTTCGGTACTCACGTCTTACTCCTGCTTGAAATGGTGATGCGGATGTGCGGAAAATCCGCCCTTAAGTTTTCGGCGTGGCCAGCAATTCCTTCATGCGCGCCAGCCGCTCCTTCGGCGAGATCACCTCGGACTCCATCGGCGCGGCCGTGCCGACGTCGAGCTCCATCTCCTTGATGAAGCGCGAGGGGTCGCAGTGGACCTGCTCGCCGCCGCGCTTGCGCTTCTTGCACCAAGTGATCTGCAAGGTGCGCTGGGCCCGCGTGATGCCGACGTACATCAGCCGGCGCTCCTCCTGCACGCGCGCGCCGATGGTCTCGGCCGGCGCGTCCGGGTCGCCCTTGTGCGGCAGGATGCCCTCCTCCACGCCGACCAGGAACACGTGCGGATACTCCAGCCCCTTCGAGGCGTGCAGGGTGGACATGCGCACCGCGTCCGGCTCCTCGTCCTGGCCCTCCAGCATCGACATCAGGGCGACCATCTGGGTCAGTTCGAGCACGTTCTTTTCGTCGCCGTCGCGGTCCTTGCCGCCGCGGCCGCGATCCTTCAGCCAGTTGGTGAACTCCAGCACGTTTTGCCATTTGCTCTGCGCGGCGCGCTCGTCGAACATGTCGTACAGATAGGACTCGTAGTTGATCGCCTCGAGCAAATCGTCGAGCACCTGGGCCGCGTTGTCGCCGCTGCCGCTCGGACCGGGCCGGCTGGCGCGCGTCTCCAGATTGTTGATGAAGTTGCAGAACTCGCGCAGCGGCAACAGTTGCCTATCGATGAGCTTGCCTTCGATGCCGCCCTTGAAAACGGCCTCGAACAGCGAGCACTGCCATTGACCGGAGAAGGTGCCCAGCACCTCCAGCGTCGACTGGCCGACGCCACGCCGCGGCGTGGTGACGGCGCGGATGAAGGCCGGGTCGTCGTCGGTGTTGGCGAGCAGGCGCAGGTAGCTGATGATGTCCTTGATCTCGGCCTTGTCGAAGAAGCTCTGGCCGCCGGAGATCGAATACGGGATGCGTTCCTTGCGCAAACACTGCTCGATCACGCGGGCCTGGTGGTTGCCGCGGTACAGGATGGCGTAATCGGACCACTTGTTCTTGCGGTCGAAGTGGTCGGCCGAGATCATGATGGCGACCTGTTCGGCCTCCTGGTCGTCGTTGGCCATGCCGAGCACCTTGATCGGCTCGCCCAGGCCGTGCTCGGACCACAGCTTCTTGTCGAACAGCTTGGGGTTGTTGCCGATCACCGCGTTGGCGGCCTGCAAAATGCGCGTGGTCGAGCGGTAGTTTTGCTCCAGCTTGATGACCTGCAGGTCGGGGAAATCGGTCTGCAGGGTCTTCAGGTTTTCCACCGAGGCGCCGCGCCAGGCGTAGATGGCCTGGTCGTCGTCGCCCACGGCGGTGAACATCGGTTTTTTGCCGACGCCCGTCACCAGCAGCTTGACCAGCTCGTATTGGCAGGTGTTGGTGTCCTGGTACTCGTCCATCAGCAGGTAGCGCAGACGGCGCTGCCACTTGTCGCGGATCGGCTCGTTGTTGCGGAACAGCTCGACCGGCAGGCGGATCAAATCGTCGAAATCGACCGCCTGGTAGGCCGACAGGGTCGCCACGTAACTGGCGTAGATGCGGGCCGACTGCGCCTCGTCCTCGTCCTTGGCATTCTGCAGGGCGATGACGGGCTCGACCAAGCCGTTCTTCCACAGCGAAATGTCGGTCTGGATGCGGCGGATCAGTTGCTTGTCGGTGCTGATGGCCATGTCCTGGATCAGCGAGCCGCAATCGTCGGCGTCCATGATGGAGAAGCGGTCCTTCAGGCCGACGCCGTTGGCTTCCTGGCGCAGGATCTTCACGCCCAGCGAGTGGAAGGTCGAGACGGTCAGCTGCTTGGCCTGGCGCGGCTGCTTGAGCAGCTTGGCGATGCGCTCCTGCATCTCCAGCGCGGCCTTGTTGGTGAAGGTCAAGGCGGCGATGGTGCGCGGGTCGTAGCCCCGGTCCTCGATCAGGTGGGCGATTTTTTGCGTGATCACCCGCGTCTTGCCCGAGCCGGCGCCGGCCAGCACCAGGCAGGGGCCGTCGAGGTACATGACGGCTTCGCTTTGCGGGACGTTGAGGCCGAATTGTGGTGCTTTGGACATCGCGGGTCGATCTGAGGGAGGGCTAGCCTTGCATTGTAGCAGCAGGGAGCGGCCGGCCCGCCCCCCGCCGAGAGCTTAGAAACCGCTCAGCACGATCTTGCCGATGGTGCGGCGCGCCTCCAGCGCTTGGTGGGCGCGGCGCAGGTTGGCGGCGTTGATCTTGCCGAAGTTTTCGCCGACGGTGGTGCGCAACCGGCCGCCGTCGATCAGCCCGCCGATCTGCTGGAGCAGGTGGTGCTGTTCGATCATGTCCGGCGTGCCGAACATGGAGCGGGTGAACATCATTTCCCAGACGAACTTGACGCTCTTGGCGAAGATCTTCTCCATCGCCAGCGGCGCGGTGTTGCTGACGATGCTGCACACGCTGCCCTGCGGCGCGATGACTTGGGCGATGGCGTCGAAGTGCGGGTCGGTGTCGCTCAGGCACAGCACGTAGTCGACGTTGGCCAGGCCCAGCGCCAGCAACTGGGCCGGCATGTCGCCGTTGTGGTCGACGATGTCGTCGGCGCCCAGGCTGCGGCACCACTGCGCCGACTCGGCGCGCGAGGCGCTGGCGATCACGCGCAGGCCGGCCAGTTGCTTGGCCAGCTGGATGGCGATCGAGCCGACGCCGCCGGCGCCGCCTATCATCAGGATGCTCTTGCCGGCGTCGGCGCCGTCCCGGCGGATGGCCAGGCGCTCGAACAGCGCCTCCCAGGCGGTGATCGAGGTCAGCGGCAGGGCCGCCGCGTCGGCGAAGTCCAGGCTGGCCGGCTTGCGGCCGGCGATGCGCTCGTCGACCAGGTGGAACTCGCTGTTGGCGCCCGGCCGGGTGATGCTGCCGGCGTAGTAGACGGGGTCGCCGACCTGGAACAGGCTGGCGTCGGGACCGACCGCGACGACGGTGCCGGCGGCGTCCCAGCCGAGCACGCGGGGGGCGGCCTCGTCAGGACCGGCCGCGCCGCGCACCTTGGTGTCGACCGGATTGACCGAGATCGCCTCGATCTTGACCAGCAGGTCGCGGCCGAGGGCGACCGGCCGGGCCAGTTCGACGTCCTTCAGGGACTCGGCATGGCTGATCGGCAGGTGTTGGGTGAGGGCGATGGCTTTCATGTGTTTTCCTTGGGAAATTGAACGATGACGCAGTCTAGTCCCGCCCATTTGATTTGATAATTGGCATAATGCTGAATTGACTCTTCAGCTAAACAAGCGAATCCCACCCATGTCCCTCGATCTGACCGATGTCGCGCTGTTCGTGCGGGTTTGCGCCACCCGCAACCTGTCGGCCGCCGGGCGCGAGTTCGGCCTGTCGCCGGCCGCCTCCAGCGCCCGCATGGCGCAGCTGGAAAAGCGCCTGGGCGCGCGCCTGCTGCACCGGACCACGCGGCAAATCACCGTGACCCAGGACGGCGACGTCTTCCTCGAACGCGCCCTGCTGTTGCTGGCGGCGGCCGAGCAGGCCGAGGCGGCGGTGGGCCACGGCAGCGTGGCGCCGCTGGGCCTGCTGCGGGTGGCCGCCTCGACCACCTTCGGGCGCGGCTACATCGTGCCCTACCTGGCCGAGTTCCTGCGTGAGTTTCCCGGCGTGCAGCTCGACCTGCGCCTGTCCGACTCGGTGGTCGACCTGACGGCGCAGGGCATCGACGTGGCCATCCGCATCGGCCCGCTGCGCGATTCGAACCTGGTGGCGCGGGTGCTGGCGCCGAGCCGGCTGGTGATCTGCGCCTCGCCCGGCTACCTGGCGGCGCACGGCGTGCCGCAGCACCCGGCCGAGCTGGCGCGCCATCAATGCCTGGTGCTGGAGGCGATGAACCCGTGGCGCCTGCGCGAGCGCGACGGCGGCGAGCTGCACGTGCGGGTGGCCGGCCGCTTGCGCAGCGACAACGGCGAGGCGCTGCGCGACGCCGCCGTGGCCGGCCTGGGCATCGGCCTGCTGTCGACCTGGCTGGTGCCGGAGCAATTGCGCAGCGGCGCGCTGGTGCGCATCCTGGCCGACTATCCGGCGACCGACTCGGTGGTCTCGGCGGTGTATTTGCACCGGCAATATTTGCCGCCGAAAAGCCGCGCCTTCATCGACTTTTTCGCCCAGCGCTTCGGCCCGGAACCATACTGGGACCGGGATCTGTGACATGGCGCATGCATGGGCCGCGCCGAGTTGCGCTACCATGCGGGAATGGGGCGCGTCTGCGCCTGACTCACTTGACGGCACTATTATGAAATTTGAACATTTAATCGAAATCAACGATCCGCTCAATCCGCTGATCGACTCCCTCAGCCTGGAGCAACTGTGGCGCGGCCTGGTGCTGCGCGCCGAGTCGCCCAAGCTGTTCGTGCCGCACCTGGACGAGTGCGTGATCGAGCAACGCACCGCGCACGGCTTCCACCGCCGCCAGCGCTACGGCGAACTGGTGATCGTCGACCAGGTGGTGTTGGAGCCGATGCGCGAAGTGCGCGTCGAGGTGGCGGCGCAAAAGGACATCAGCGCCTCCAGCCTGCGCATGACCATCGAGGCGCCGCATCCGGACACGCTGTTCGTCCGCTTCAAGTACGACGACGGCCACGATGCCGCCACCGACGCGGCCAACGCCATGTATGACGAGTTCCGCCGCTCGGCCTACACGGAGTCGGACATCGACACCATCGGCATCCTGCGCGATCTGGCGGCGCAGGGCCGCCTGGACGCGCTGCTCAACTAAGCGACGCGCGCGGCCATAACGGCGGCCACGGCCGCAACGCGCCGCAGCCGGGCCGGCGCCGCTACAGGCTGGCGACGCGGCCCCAGATCTGCTCCATGCGGAAGGGCGCGTTGACCTGGGCCGCGCCCAGCACCTCGCGAATGCCGTGCAGATCGCCCCGCGTGTCGCGGCGCAGGAAAACGTCGAGCGGCGCGCCGCGCGGCCCGACGATGGACTCGACATGCGGCGTGGTCGGGTTCAGCCCCTTGCGCGACACCACGCCGACCTCGCCATTGAGCAGGCGCACATAGGTGCCGATCGGATAAATCCCCAACTCGCGGATCAGCACGGCGGCCAACTGGCCGTCCAGCGTCTGCCGCGCTTCGAGCAATATTTCGCGCAGCGCCGTGTTGGGCGGCAGATTCTTGCGGTAACCGCGCTCGGCGACGCGGGCGCAGTAGCGGTCGGCGATGGCGATCAATTTGGCGGCCTCGGCCAGGTCGGCGCCGACGCGGCCGGCCGGATAGCCGCTGCCGTCCTCGTTTTCATGGTGCGACAGCACGCAATCCAACCACAGCGGATCGTCGATGCCGGCCTGGCGCAGCAAGTCCACGCCGCGTTGCGGATGGGCCTTCAGCAGCGCCTGCTCGGCCCCGCTCAGTGGCGCGCGGTTGGCCTGCAGGTGTTCGTGTTGCTCCAACATGCCAACGTTCATGGTCAGCGCCGCCAGGGTCATCGACAACATGGGCGCCGGCGCCATCTTCAACGCGCGCGCCAGCACCTGGGCCAGCACCGCCGTGTCGACGCTGTGGCGCACCGCATAGGGCATCGCCTGCTGGTTATGCAAAATCGCCGCCAGGGCGACATCGGCGCTCAAGTCCACCGCTTCGCCCACCAAGCTGGCGACATCCTCCAGTTGGCGGCGCAGGTCGGACGGCGCGGCGCGGCAGGCGACGGCCCTCAGCAGCAATTGCAGTTCCAGCTGGGCGGCGTTGAGCTTGCGCAACACCGAATCGGGCTCGCGCGTTTGCGGGCTGGACTCGCTATCGTCCTCGAAGGAGCCGCGTTCGACCAGCGCCTCGATCTGCGCGGCGCTGGCGATCAAATGCCCCTTGCGCACCAGCAAACCACCGTTTTCGCCGTACACATTCCAGGGAATCAACATCCCGACCTTCAAATCGGCCGGGCTGACCTTGCGAATTCTCATTTATTGCCTATAACCAATAAATATTATCGGAGAAGAAGCATAGCCTGTTCTTGTGACAGGCATGTGATTTCCTTGCCTCCGCATGGGCAAACATAGGCAAACATAGGCAAACCGCCACTGCGGACGTTGTATTTCTGCGCGCCGGGCGGCGCCGTTCCTCAGGCACCGGGCGTACAGTCCTGACACACCTGCTCGGGCTGCTTGCTCAGATGGTGGGCCAAGTCGCGCAGCGCGGTGCGCACGCCCTCCTCCACCACCGGGTGGTAAAAGGGCATGTCCAGCATGGCCGCCACCGTCAGTTTCGCCTGGCAGGCCCAGGCCAGCAGATGGCCCAGATGCTCGGCGCGCGGGCCGGCCAGCTCGGCGCCGAGGAAACGGCCGCTGCCGAACTCGCCGTAGACGCGCAGCATGCCGTGGTTTTGCAGCATCACCCGGCTGCGTCCCTGGTTCTCGAAGGAGACTTGGCCGATGGCGAAGCGGCCGCCGTGGGACACGCACAATTCCTTGTAACTGGCGCCAACGATGGCGATCTGCGGCTCGCTGAACGCAATCGCCAGCGGCGTGCGGCGCAGGCCGGGACGCGTGTGGGGGAAGCGCGCGGCGTTGTCGCCGGCGATCCTGCCCTGGTCGGCCGCCTCCGGCAGCACCGGCCGCTCGTTGTCGGCGTCGCCGGCGATGAAGACGGCGCTGCTGCCGCATTGCATGGTGTGCTTGTCGTAGAGGGGGATGCCGTGGCGGTCCAGCGCCAGCTGGGCCAGCTCCAGTCCCAGCGCGCCGACGTTCGGGCCGCGGCCGATGGCCGCCAGCACGTAGCTGAAATGCTCGGTGCGCAAGTTGCCGGCGGCGTCGCGGCTGGTCAGCGCCACTTGTTCGCCGGCCGAGTCCGCTTCCAGCGCGGCGATCTCGGTCTGGAAGCGGATGTCCAGCTCGTCCGCCAGGGCGCGCGCGGCCACTTCGCGCACCATCGGGTCGCTCAGTTGCACCACGCTGCCGCCCCGGGCGAACAGGGTCACGCGCACGCCCAGGCGGTGCAGCGCCTGGCCCAGCTCCAGGCCGATGACGCCGGTGCCGACCACGGCCACCGAGTCGGGCAGGTCGGTCCAGTCGAACACCTGGTCGCTGGTGATCACGCGCGGACCGCCGCGGCGCCACTCCTCGGGCACGATCGGCGTCGATCCGGTCGCGATCACCACGCTATCGGCCTCGATGATGGTGTGCTCGTCCAGTTGCAGGCGACCCGGGGCGAGGAAGCGGGCGTGGCCGCGCAGCTTGTCCTCGGCGGGGATCTGCTCGATGCCCTCAAGCACGAAGCCGACAAAACGGTCGCGTTCGCTGCGCACGCGCGCCATGACTTCCTTGCCATCTATGCGCAGCGGGCCGGGGTGGACGCCGAAGGCCGGCGCCGCGCGCACCGCGTGGGCCGCCTCGGCGGCGGCGATCAGCAGTTTGCTGGGCATGCAGCCGACGCGGGCGCAGGTGGTGCCGTAGGGACCGCTTTCTATCAGCAGGGCCTGTTTGCCGCCGGCGCGCGCGGCGCGGTAGGCCGACATGCCGGCCGTGCCGGCCCCGATCACTGCCACTTCGGTTCGTTTGGTCTGCATGCGCCCTCCCCCGGCTAGATGTCGATTCGATGCGGAGATTGTTCCAAAATGAACAAACCCGGATTGATGTATTTCAAATGAATACTATACCCGCGTTGTGAATTCCGGTTTTCCTTTGGGAAAAAACGCATTAGTATCACTTATCCTTTTTAAATTTTATAAGTACAGCTTATGGGAACTCTTGACTATCGGGCCTTGGCCGTGCTCGACGCGGTGGCCAGCCATGGCAGTTTCGAGCGGGCCGCCGTGGCCATGGGCATCAGCCAATCGGCCGTGTCGCAGCGCATCAAGGCGCTGGAGGACGCCAGCGGCCGCCTGCTGATCGTGCGCGGCCAGCCGGCCGTGCCGACCGGCCTGGGCCAGCGTCTGGTTTCGCACCACCGCAACGTCAAATTGATGGAGGCGGCGCTGGACATCGACCTGGGCAACCGGGTCAGCATGCCGGAAATTTCTCTGGCGGTGGACGCCGCCAGCCTGGCCACCTGGTTCCCGCTGAGTTTGCAACCGCTGCTGTCGCCGCCGCGCTGCCAGCTCGACGTGCGCGTCAGCGAGCAGGCCATGGCCCTGCATCTGGTGCACGAGGGCAGCATCTTCGGCTGCGTCGCCGAGGCGCAGGAGGCGCCGGCCGAGCAGCTCAACGGCCCCAGCGTGACACCGCTGGGCCTGCTGCGCTATGTCTGCGTGGCCACGCCGGCCTTCGCCGGCCACTGGTTCGGCGACGGCTTCTCGGTCGAGGCGGTGCGGCTGGCGCCGGCCGTGGTCAGCGAGCGCAACCTGATGGCGCGCTTCCTGGCCGACACGGTCGACCTGCAAGGCCCGTATCCCCACCACAAGATGCCGCTGTCGGCCGGCTTCAACGAATGCATCCACGGCAGCCTGGGCTACGGCCTGATGCCGCAGTTGCTGGCGGCCAACGCCCTGGCCAACGAGCGGCTGGTCGAGCTGGTCCCGGGGCGCGGCATCGACGTCGCCCTCAACTGGCACGCCTGGAACCTGGACACGCCGTTCACCCGCGCGCTGTCCGAACAGGTGGTGGCCACCGCCAAGCGCTACCTGCTGGCGCCGGCCTGATTGCGGCGCCGGCGGCGCTAACACCACCCAAAGGCGGAGAGCGGGGGGGG
>NZ_JAEMNU010000031.1:164957-237797 GCF_016461825.1 Rugamonas violacea
TCCAGCGGATCGACCTCCAGCGACCATTTGACCCGGCTCTTCATCGCCCGCAAGGTCTCCGTCCACACCTTCAGGAAGGCCTGCAAGGCCGGCCGCGAGGGCGACTCCACCAACAACTGGGCGCGGTCCACATTGTGCACCCGCGTCATGCTCATCGGAATCGGATCGTTGATCGTGATGCCGGGATGTTCCACGCAATCGCGCGCCAGACTCAAGAATTCGATGGCCGTGGCCAGCTCGGCCGCCTCGGCGCGCAACAGCGCCTGGAACAGATAGGGCGGCAGGTCGGCCTGCTCGCGCTCCTCCAGCAAGGCCGTGGCGAAATGGTCGTAGTCGTGGTTGACCACCGCGCCGTACAGCGGATGCTGGGTGTAGCGGGTCTGGATCAACACCTCGCTGGCGCTGCCGCCCTCGGTCTGGGCGGCGCGGCCGGCGCGGCCGGCCACCTGCATCAGCTGGGCGAACAGGCGCTCGCTGGCGCGGTAATCCTGCGAGAACAGCGCGGTGTCCGGATTCATGATGCCGACCAGGGTCAGCTTCTTGAAATCGTGCCCCTTGGCGACCATCTGCGTGCCGATCAAAATGTCCACCTCGCCACGGTGGACGCTGTCGAAGGCCTCCTGCGCGCTGCCCTTCTTGCGCGTCGAGTCGGCGTCGATGCGCAAGATGCGCGCCTCGGGGAACAGCGCCTGCAGACCCTCCTCGACGCGCTGGGTGCCGCGTCCCAGCGGTTGCAGGTCGACGTTGCCGCAGGTCGGGCAGTGGCGCGGGATGCGCATCTCCAGGCTGCAATGGTGGCAGCGCAGCCGGTGTTCCGGCTTGTGCAGCACCATGAACGAGGTGCAACGGGTGCATTCGCTGATCCAGCCGCAGGATTCGCAGCAGATCACCGGCGAATAGCCGCGCCGGTTGAGGAACAGCAGCGACTGCTCGCCGCGCTCGAGGCGCTGGCGCAGGGCCGCCACCAGCTGCGCCGTCAGGCCGTCCTTGGGCTTGTCGCGCTCCATGTCGAGCAGCCTGACCTGCGGCAGCACGGCGTTCTTGACGGCGCGTTCGCGCAGCTCCAGGCGGCGGTAGCGCCCGGTCCGGGCGTGGTGCCAGCTCTCCAGCGAGGGCGTGGCCGAGCCCAGCACGATGGGGATGCCGAGCTGCCAGGCGCGCCACACGGCCAAGTCGCGCGCCGAGTAGCGCAGCCCCTCCTGCTGTTTGTACGAGGGGTCGTGCTCCTCGTCGATGACGATCATCTTCAAGTGCGGCAACGACGCCAGGATGGCCAGCCGGGTGCCCAGCACGATGCGCGCCTGGCCCTGGTGGGCGGCCAGCCAGTGCAGCATGCGCTCGCCCTCGGACAGGCTGCTGTGCAGGGTGGCCAGCATGACGCCGGGGAAGCGGGCGCGGATGTTGCCCTCCAGCTGGGGCGTCAGGTTGATCTCCGGCACCAGAATCAGGATCTGGCCCTGCGGCTCGCGCGCCAGCACCTGGGCGCAGGCCTGCAGGTAGACCTCGGTCTTGCCGCTGCCGGTGACGCCGTACAGCAGGGTCGGCTTGAAGCCCCGGGCGGCGCCGATGGCGTCGGCCGCCTCCTGCTGCGCCGGATTGAGCCGCGGCATGTCGAGCGGCGTGCCGTCGTGCACGGCGTCGTGCTTGGCCAGCTTCTTCAGCGCGCGGTCGAGCGCCACGGTGGTCAGCACGCGCAGGTTCTTCGGCAGACCGGGCAGGGCCACCTCGCCCAGCGGCCGCTGGTAGTAGTCGGCGGCGAAGCCGGCCAGCGCCAGCCATTGCGGCGACAGCGGCGACAGCTGGGAGCGCACCGCCAGGGCGTCCTTGAGCTTGGCCTCGGGCACGTCCGTGTGGTGGGCGATGCCGACGATCAGGCCGATCACCTCGCGCCGGCCGAAGGGCAGCAGGGCCAGCTGGCCGATTTGCGGTTCGTTTGCGGCATCGCAAACCCAGCGGTAGTCGAATACGGCGTTGAGTGGCGTATCGAGCACGATTTGAAGAATGCAATGATGGGGAATGCCGTGCATCAGTCCTGCCGATCTACAAAAGTCACGCTGGGAATCATGGGAAATCGCTGCAAAAACCGCGCCCGCCGGGGCGCCGGATGGTAGCCACAGTTTGTGTGGATAACTTTGTGGACAAAGGAAAATTAATACGGAGAAACGGCACCCGATGTACTCGCCCGTATCGTAAACCGGGCAAAAAACACAAAATATTTACCTTTATAATCAAGCACTTGGAAAATGCCTCCTAGGGGACGGCAAATTCGCGTTTTTTCCCCGCCGCTGTGCATAAGTGAAGTATTTAGACCGCAATTTTGCGTGAAATCAAGTACTTTTTGCGGCCCGGCGAAAAAGTTATCCACTGATGCGGCGCGGCATGGACGGCGCCGGGCGATCCGCATTCTACACATGCCTTGGCAACAAGGTTTGTTTAAGGTCAAGCGAGTTATCCCGCCAAAAATCGTGCCCGCCGATAGTGCAGCGCAGCATGAAGCTCAGTCAAAACCTCGACATGATGGCTAAGTAGCGGTTTACTAAGTACTTTTCATTTTTATCCACAGTTTGTGTGGATAACTTTGTGGACAATGAGTAAATAGCCCCCCGCCACCCTTGGGATAAGGTTTACAAACTACCAAAACTTGGTCGAAAGACCAAAAATTAAACTGTTTAAAATCAATTACTTGCGGGATTATCAAGGGCGGAGGAAATTGTGCTGCCTGTTATTTCCGCAGTAAAAAAAATTGTGCATAAGTCGCTCTGCGGGACTGGACAAGGGGATGAAAAAAGGGCACGTTTCAGGCGAAACGTGCCCTTGGTGCAGGTACCAGCTCAGGCGCCGCGCTGGGCCCGGCTCTGTGTGTGCACCGCTTCGACCATCGCCGCCACCGCCTCGGGTTGGGTGAACTGCGAGATGCCATGGCCCAGGTTGAAGACGTGGCCGCCGCCGTCGGCCGGCTTGCCGAAGGCGGCCAGCACCTTGGCCACCTCGGCGCCGATCTGTGCCGGGTTGGCGAACAGGATGGCCGGGTCCAGATTGCCCTGCAGGCCGACCTTGTGGCCGACCAGCGCGCGCGCCTTGGCCAGGTCGACGGTCCAGTCCAGGCCGACCGCGTCGGCGCCGATGTCGGCGATCTGCTCGATCCACTGGCCGCCGCCCTTGGTGAAGACGATGGCCGGGATCTTGACGCCGTCCTTGTCGCGCTTCAGTTGGGCCACCACCTGCCGCATGTAGCGCAGCGAAAACTCCTGGTAGGCGCCGTCGGCCAGCGCGCCGCCCCAGGAGTCGAAGATCATCACGGCCTGGGCGCCGGCGTCGATCTGGGCGTTCAGGTAGTCGGCCACCGAGCGGGCGTTGATGGCCAGGATGTGGTGCATCAGCTCGGGGCGGTTGTACAGCATCTTTTTAATCGTGTGGAACTCGCGCGAGCCCTGCCCCTCGACCATGTAGCAGGCCAGCGTCCACGGGCTGCCGGAGAAACCGATCAGCGGCACCCGGCCGTTCAACTCGGTGCGGATCTGCGTCACCGCCTTGAACACGTAGTCCAGCGCGTCCGGCTCCGGCGCGCGCAGCGCCATGACCTCCTGCTCGGTGCGCAGCGGACGCTCGAACTTCGGTCCCTCGCCGTCGACGAAGTACAGGCCCAGGCCCATCGCGTCCGGCACCGTCAGGATGTCGGAGAACAGGATCGCCGCGTCCAGCGGGAAGCGGTCGATCGGCTGCAAGGTCACCTCGGTGGCGTAGTCGGGGTTCTTCGCCAGGCCGAGGAAGGAGCCGGCCCGCTCGCGGGTGGCGCGGTATTCCGGCAGGTAGCGCCCGGCCTGACGCATCAGCCAGACAGGCGTGTATTCGGTGGGCTGGCGCAGCAGCGCGCGCAAGAAGGTGTCGTTCTGGAGCGGGGCGAATTGTGGCATGAAGGGCAGTCGGAGCTGGAGGAAAGACGCTATTATCGCACCCCCCGGCCGATTTTTACGCATACCCGACTGCCCCGCCGGGCCAAGTTTCGCTGGAAGATTGTCCTTGCTTTCACTATGATGCCTAGCAGCCCGCGCCGCGACCCGGCCATCCCACCTTCTGGAGCGACCATGACCATCGATACCGCCACCGACCACGCCACCTCCCCCCACGCCAGCGCGCCCTTCGGCACTTGGCCGTCGAGCATCGGCGCGGCGCGCGTGGCGGCCGGCGCCACGCCGCTGAGCCAACTGGCGCTGGGCGGCGCCGACGGCGGCGACATCTTCTGGCTGGCCGGCCGCGCCGCCGAGGCGGGCCGCAACACCCTGCTGCGCCACCACGGCGCGCGGGCCGACGAGCTGACCCCGGCGCCCTTCAATGTGCGCAGCCGGGTACACGAATACGGCGGCGGCGCCTACGCGGTCGACGGCGATACCCTCTATTTCTCGCATTTCGCCGACAACCTGCTGTACCGCTGCGAGATTGGCGGCAACGGCGACGCCGCCGCCGCGCCGCGGGCGTTGACCCGGCCGGGCCGCCAGCGCCACGCCGACTTCGTCGTCGACCGCCGCCGCCAACGCTTGATCAGCGTGCGCGAGCTGCACGGCGATGGCGCGGCGCCGCCCGACAACTGCCTGTGCGCCATCGGCGCCGACGGCGTGGAAACCATCCTGGTGCAAGGCAGCGACTTCTACGCCGCGCCGCGCCTGTCGCCGGACGGCCGCGCGCTGGCCTGGCTGAGCTGGGACCATCCGCGCATGCCGTGGCAGGGCACCGAGCTGTGGCTGGCCGCCGTCAACGACGACGGCAGCCTGGCCACGCCCACGCTAATCGCCGGCGGCGCCGAGGAGGCCATCTGCCAGCCGGAATGGGCGCCCGACAACCGCCTGTACTTCGTCTCCGACCGCAGCGGCTGGTGGAACCTGTACCGCCTGGACGAACAGGACGAACAGGACGAGCAGGACGAACCGGACGGCCGGCGCCGCGTCGAAGCGCTGTGCCCGATGCAGGCCGAATTCGCCACGCCGCACTGGACTTTCGGCGGCTCGATGTACGGCTTCCGCTCGGCCCGGGAGATCGTCTGCACCTACATCGAGCAGGGCGTCAGCAAGCTGGCCCGCCTGCCTCTGGGCGGCGGCAGGCTGGAGGCCATCGCCAATCCCTACCAGGAGATCCGCGAGCTGCGCGTCGGCGCCGGCTGCGTCGTCCTGCTGGGCGGCGGCCCGAGCATCGCGCTGGAACTGGCGCGCATCGAGCTCACCGGCGAAGAGGTCGAGGTGCTGGCGCAGTCGAGCGCCGAGCTGCCGGCCAGCGCCGACCTGTCGCTGCCGGCCAGCCTGCGCTACCCCAGCGCCAACGGCCGCGAGTCGCACGCCTTCTTCTACCCGCCCTGCAACAGCAAGATCAACGGCCCGGCCGGCGCACTGCCGCCGGTGATCGTCATCAGCCACGGCGGGCCGACCGGCATGACCACCAACACCTTGAAGCTGGCCACCCAGTTCTGGACCAGCCGCGGCTTCGGCGTGCTCGACGTGAACTACGGCGGCAGCAGCGGCTTCGGCCGCGCCTACCGCGACGCCCTCAAGGGCCAGTGGGGCATCGTCGACGTCGAGGACTGCATCGCCGGCGCGCAGGCGCTGGTGGCGCGCGGCCTGGCCGACCCCGAGCGGCTGATCATCCGTGGCGGCAGCGCCGGCGGCCTGACCACCTTGTGCGCACTGACCTTCCACGACGTCTTCAAGCTCGGCGCCAGCTACTACGGCGTGTCCGACCTGAAGGGCCTGGACCTGGACTCGCACAAGTTCGAATCGCACTACAACGCCTACCTGATCGCGCCGCAGCCGGCCGCCGAGGCGCTGTACCGGGAGCGCTCGCCGATCAACCACACCGACCGCCTGGCGCGGCCGATGATCTTCTTCCAGGGCCTGGACGACAAGGTGGTGCCGCCGCAGCAGTCCGAGACCATGGTGGCGGCGCTGAAGGCGCGCGGCGTGCCGGTCGCCTACCTGCCGCTGGAAGGCGAGGGCCACGGCTTCCGCAAGGCCGAAAACATCATCCGCACACTGGAGGCCGAGCTGTACTTCTACCAGCGCATGTTCGGCCTGCACACGCCGGGCGCCGCCGCCCCGGTGGAGATTTACAACCTGCCGGACGCCCCGGCCGCATGACCCTGGAACCCGCATGACCGACCCGCAACTGCTCGCCGAATTCGACACCCTCGCGTTCAATGAAAAAATGATCCTGGCCCTGCTCGCCCTGCTCGGCGAGCCGACCGGCCGCACCAGCATCCTCGATCACATGCGCGCGGCCGGCTTCAAGGACCCGCAGGAACGCACCTACAGCGCCACCACGCTCGACGAGCCGATCCACCACCTGGAACGGCTGGCCTTCATCAGCGTCATCACCGGGCGCGGCTACGTCTGCAACCCCAAGCTGCGCTGGCCGGCGCTGCGCGCCGCCATCGGCGCCCACACGCTGGACCAGCTGTGCCAGGCGCACGACGTGGTGGTGCCATTGCGGCAGAGCTGGAGCACCTTGGAGCCGCGCAGCTACCGCGCCGGCGTGGCGCGCCTGCGCATGGCGCTGCTGCGCGGCCAGGCGCCGCAGCAGGTGGTGCCGCTGCTGAGCTTTTGCATGGCCAGCTACGAGGCGGCCCAGCTGCACCCGATCATCGAGATCCTCGGCCGGCCGTTCGAGGCCGGCATGCTGGCGCGGGTCCACCCGCTGATGCAGGACGACGTGCTGACGCTCCTGTTGAACAACGCCCAGCGCGAACCGGCCGGCGCGGCCCAGTTGCGCGCCCACGCCGAGCAGCACGTGCAGCTGCGCCAAACCGCCGGCGACGAGGTAGCGCCGGCGCTGCGCCTCGGCCTGGCCGAAGACGCCATCCTGTGCGGCCGGCTGGACGAGGCGGCGCGCTACCTGGCGCGCTGCGACGGCGCGCAGGCGCAATTCTTCGCCAGCGTGGTGCACCTGCTGCGCGGCGAGCACGCCACCGCGCTGAACGGCTTCGAGGCGGCGCTGAAGGCGCTGCGGCGCGAGTCGGGCAAGCGCAAGCAGCTGTTCCACGGCATCGGCGGACACCTGTACGCGCTGGCCCTGATGCGCAGCGGCGACGCCAAGCTGGCCAAGGCCGCCGAGGCCTATCTGGACGCCGCCGTGCGCGCCACGCAAAACCACGACAGCGCCGTCTACCAGCAGCTCGACCTGCTGCGCCAGGTGCGCGCCGGCACGCTGCAGCCGGAGGCCATCCCGACCCGCGCCTGGGAGACCACGCTGCAGGCGCAGATGTTCCAAAGCCTGCTGTACTACTGGCTGTCGCTGCCGCAGCTGGCGCAGCGCCGCCTCGAACTCGAAGAGCTGGCGCAACAGGCCGAGGCGGCCGGCTACCTGCTGCTGGCCGGCCAGGCCCTGGCCCTGCTCGGCCACTTGGGCGAGCCGGCGCAGGCCAAGCGCGCCGCCGCGCTGCGCGAGCGGCTCGGCTTCGCCGACCTGACGCAGTGGTTCGAGCGGCAGGAGTCCTGGCAGCGCCAGCTGACCGCGCTGATCAATCTGCACCAGCCGGCCGCGCCGGAACAAACCGGCGCCGCGCGGCTGGCCTGGATGCTGGTCTACGACGCCCGCCACGGCCTGACCGAGGTCGAGCCGCGCGAGCAGAAGCGCGACGCGCGCGGCGCCTGGAGCAAGGGCCGCGCGGTCGGCCTCAAGCGGCTGCGCTTCGAGTCCGAGCAGATCGACTACCTGACGCCGCAGGACTTGCGCGCCGCCGAAGCAATCAGCGTGGCGCACCGCAATTACCACTCCTCCGGCCTGGCCTACGAGGTCGACCCGCAGCGCGCCGCCGTCGCGCTGATCGGCCACCCGCTGGTGTTCTGGCAGGAGACGCCGGAAACCCGCGTCGAACTGCTGGCCGGCGCACCGGAGCTGCTGATCCGCAAGCGCGGCGGCAATCTGCATCTGAGCCTGCAACCGGCCATCCCCGACAACAACTCGACCGTCGTCATCAGCCGCGAGACGCCGACCCGGCTGCGCGTGATCGCCATCGCCGACGAGCACCGCCGCATCGCCGCCATCGTCGGCGACGGCCTGATCGTGCCCGAACACGCCGAGCAGCAGGTGCTGCAGGCGATCGGGGCTATCTCCTCGCTGGTGACGGTGCAATCCGACATCGGCGGCGCCCACAGCGACGTGCAGCAGGTCGACGCCGACGCCCGCCTGCACGTCCATCTGCTGCCCTACCAGCACGGCCTGAAGATGCAGTTGCTGGTGCGCCCGCTCGACGGCGGCGCCTACTACGCGCCGGGCGACGGCGCCGAGACCCTGATCGCCGACGCCGGCGGCAAGCCGGCGCAGACCCGGCGCGACCTGAACGCCGAGCGCGACGCCGAGCGCCAGTTGGTCGGCAAGTGCCCGATCCTGGAAGAGGCCGAGCAGGACCACGGCGAGTGGCTGCTGGGTCAACCGGCGCTGTGCCTGCAACTGCTGGCCGAGCTGCAGGCGCTGAACCCGGACAGCATCGTGCTGGCCTGGCCCGAGGGCGAGAGCTTCCGCATCACCAAGAAGGTCGACAGCAAGCAGCTGCGCCTGACCATCAAGAGCCACAAGGACTGGTTCGCCGCCAGCGGCGAGCTGCAGGTCGACGAGGAGCAGGTGATGGACCTGCGCACCCTGCTCGAACTGGTCCGCAGCGGCAAGGGCCGCTTCATCGAACTGGGCGAGAACCGCTTCCTGGCGCTGGCCGAGGAGCTGCACCGCCGTTTGTCCGAGGTCTCGGCCTACGGCGAGTTGAGCGCCGACGGCGTGCGCCTGCACCCGCTGGCCGCCTTCGCGCTGGAGGAGCTGGCCGACGAGGCCGGCGGCCTGAAAGCCGACCAGGCCTGGCGCGAGCATCTGGCGCGCATGCAGGCGCAGACCGAGTTCGTGCCGCAGCTGCCCAGCACCTTGCAGGCCGAGCTGCGCGACTACCAGCACGAGGGCTACGACTGGCTGGCCCGCCTGGCCCACTGGGGCGTCGGCGCCTGCTTGGCCGACGACATGGGCCTGGGCAAAACCTTGCAGGCGCTGGCGCTGATTTTGTCGCGCGCGCCGCAGGGGCCGACCCTGGTGGTGGCGCCGACCTCGGTGTGCATGAACTGGATCAGCGAGGCGGCCCGCTTCGCGCCGACCTTGAACGTCAAGCTGTTCGGCGCCGGCGACCGCGCCGACACGCTGGCCACCTTGCAGCCCTTCGACCTGGTGGTGGCCAGCTACGGCCTGCTGCAACTGGAGTCGGCGCTGTTCGCCGGCGTGCAGTGGCACACCATCGTGCTCGACGAGGCGCAGGCGATCAAGAACAGCACCACCAAGCGCTCGCAGGCCGTCATGGCGCTGCAGGGCGGCTTCAAGATGGTGGCCACCGGCACGCCGCTGGAAAACCACCTGGGCGAGCTGTGGAACCTGTTCCGCTTCATCAATCCCGGCCTGCTCGGCACCCTGGACCAGTTCAACCTGCGCTTCGCCGGGCCGATCGAGAAGGCGCAGGACCACCGCGCCGAGGTCGGCGCCCGGCTGCGGCTGCGCCGCTTGATCCAGCCCTTCATCCTGCGCCGCACCAAGTCGCAGGTGCTGGCCGAACTGCCGCCGCGCACCGAGATCACGCTGGAGGTCGACCTGTCGGCGCCGGAGATGGCGCTGTACGAATCGCTGCGCCGCAGCGCGCTGGAGAAGCTGGCGGCGGTCGAGGGGCCGGCCGAGAAAAAGTCGATACAGATCCTCGCCGAGATCATGAAGCTGCGCCGCGCCTGCTGCAACCCGGCGCTGGTGGCGCCCGAACTGGGCCTGGCCAGCAGCAAGCTGGCGGCCTTCGCCCACCTGCTCACCGGCCTGCTGGAGAACGGCCACAAGGTGCTGGTGTTCAGCCAGTTCGTCGACCACCTGAAGCTGATCCGCCACCATCTGGAGGAGCAGGACGTGTCCTACCAATACCTCGACGGCAGCACCAGCATGGTCGAGCGCAAGAACCGCGTCGACGCCTTCCAGGGCGGCAGCGGCGACGTCTTCCTGATCAGCCTGAAAGCGGGCGGCGTCGGCATCAACCTGACGGCGGCCGACTACGTGATCCACATGGACCCGTGGTGGAACCCGGCCGTCGAGGACCAGGCCTCGGACCGCGCCCACCGCATGGGCCAGCTGCGCCCGGTGACCATCTACCGCCTGGTGGCGCGCCACACCATCGAGGAGGGCATCGTCGAGCTGCACCAGCACAAGCGCGACCTGGCCGACAGCCTGCTCGAGGGCAGCGACACGGCGGCCCGCCTGTCGGCCCGCGACATGCTCGACATGCTGGCGCAGGGCATGCAGCGCTAGCGTCCCGCGTCGCCGGCCCGGCCCGCGATCGCGGCCGCGCCGGCCGGCCCGGTCCGCGCCCGTGGTCCGCCGCGCCGGCGGCGGGGCGGCGGAACCATGCGGCGCCGAACGACCCGGACGGGGGACGCAAATTCGTCGCGGCGGCGGCGCAAATCATGTACTCTTCCGTTTTCAGCCCGCCATCCCGGAATTCATATGGAAGAAGACAACGCCACCCACATCGCCAGCCACGGCACGCCGCTGTGCGGCAAGGCCTGGACCGCCTATGTCGGCACCGTGCTGCTGGCGCTGATCCTGTTCGGCGCCCTGCTGCCGCTGGCCTTCAAATGGACCGAGCTGGCCGCCGCCGGCGTGCTGCTGGTCTCGGCGCTGCTGGTCGGCTACCGCGTGCTGCTCATCCGCAGCTACCAGTTGTACTACGACGACGTCGGCGTCTGGCTCTACCACGGCATCCTGCCCTGGGCCAAGGGCGTGGCCGGCGTCAAATGGCGCGACATGGACGAGGCCACCTTCGTGCCCTCGTTCTGGAGCTGGCTGTCGCGCTCCTACACGATCCGCATCGGCCACCGCTTCACCAAGGACAGCGAGATCCTGCTCAGTCAGATGGCCAAGGGCAAGGACGCCGTCGGCGTCCTCAACGCCCGCCACCAGGAACTGATCCGCACCAACGCGCTGCTCTGAGCCGGCTGGCGCGCTCAAGCGCAGCAATTAGTGCTACTCTCCCACGCTTGGCCTTGGCGCGCCCGCCCGAATCTGCGAATATGCGCGTCTTGCCCCAACCATCAAGAGGCTGTTTACGATGATCAAGACCAAATTCGCGCTGGCCGTGTTGCTGACGAGCCTGACGCTCGCGCCGGCCGGCGCCACCACCCACCACGGCCACGACAAGGCCGCCAACAGCAAGAACAAGAGCGGCAACAAGGCTGGCGCCAAGAGCGCCGTGAAAGCCGGCGCAAAAGGCCATGGCGCCAAGCCGGCGCACGCCGGCAAGGGCAGCAAGGGCGGCAAGGGCGGCAAGCAGGACAAACACGGCAAGGGCAGCAAGGCCGCCGCCGCGGTGGCCGCGCCGCTCGCCGCCGTGGCCCGTCCGGCGGCGCCGTCCGAGCGGCGCCAGGACCGCAACCTCGACACGCTGAGCAACCAGTTCCTCGGCGCGCTGTGGCGCATCGACCCGGAATCGGCGATCGCGGTCGGCAAGTACGACACCGCCGCCAACCTGACCATCCCCGACCAGGCCAGCCGCACCCGCCAGTTGGCCTTCACCGAAGACTGGCTGGCGCGCTTCGCCAAGATCGACGCGCGCCAACTGTCGGCCAAGCAGCGCACCGACCTGGCGCTGCTGACCAACAAACTCAATAGCGACCGCTTCTACCTGAACACGCTGCGCGAGTGGCAATGGAATCCGGCCAGCTACAACGTCGCCGCGCCGATCGACGCCATCCTCAACACCGAATACGCCGCCAAGCCGCAGCGCCTGCGCACCCTGCTCAAGCGCATCGCCGGCGTGCCGGCCTACTACGAGGCGGCGCGCGCCAACATCGCCAAGCCGACCCGCGAGCACACCCAGCTGGCGATTGCGCAGGCGCCCGGCGTGCTGACCATGCTCGCCGAGCTCGACAAGGCGGCCCAGGCCTCGATCCTGACCCCGGTCGAGAAACAGCTGTTCACCCAGCGCGTCAACGCCGCGCTGACCGCCGTCGACGCCTACGTCGCCTGGTTGGGCGAGCTCGACAAGACCATGGCGCAGACCGGCGAAGCCCGTTCCTTCCGCCTCGGCAAGGAGCTGTACGAACAGAAATTCGCCTTCGACATCCAGGCCGGCGGCAGCGCCGAGCAGACCTACCAGAAGGCCCTGGCGGCGCGCGAGCAGCTGCTGGTCAACATGGACCGGCTGGCCGACGAGCTGTGGAACAAGACCATGGGCCTGTCCGCCAAGCCGCTCGACCGCACCCGCAAGATCGGCATGGTGATCGACAAGTTGTCCAGCCAGCACGTGGCGCGCGAGAACTTCTTCCCCGAAATCCGCCGCCAGATCCCGCTGTTGCAGGACTGGGTGGTCAGCCACGACCTGCTGACCATGGACCCGAAGAAGCCGCTGGAAGTGCGCGCCACGCCGGCCTACCAAAGCGGCGTGGCCGGCGCCAGCATCGAGGCGCCCGGCCCGTACCGGCCGCAGGACCGCACCTATTACAACGTCACGCCGCTCGACGGCGCCACGCCCGAGGCGGCCGAGAGCAGCCTGCGCGAATACAACCAGTGGATCCTGCAGATCCTCAACATCCACGAGGCCATCCCCGGCCACTACACCCAGCTGGTGTACGCCAACAAGTCGCAGTCCATCGTCAAGTCGATCTTCGGCAACGGCGCCATGGTCGAGGGCTGGGCCGTCTACGGCGAGCGCATGATGCTCGAATCGGGCTACGGCGACAACACGCCGGAGATGTGGTTGATGTATTCGAAGTGGAACCTGCGCAGCGTCACCAACACCATCCTCGACTACGGCGTGCACGTGCTCGACATGGGCGAGCAGGAGGCGATCGATTTGCTGTCGCGCCAGGCTTTCCAGACCGCCAGCGAGGCGAGGGAGAAATGGCGCCGCGTACAGCTGACCTCGGTGCAACTGACCAGCTACTTCAGCGGCTACAGCGAAATCATGGAGTTGCGCGAACAGCGCAAGCAGGCGCTGGGCAACAAGTTCGTGCTGAAGGATTTCCACGAGCAATTCCTCAGCTACGGCAGCGCGCCGGTGCGGGTGATCCGCGACCTGATGCTGCAACAGCCGGCGCCGCAGTAGGCGCGGCGGGCATATGGCGGGCGCCGCGACGGCGCCCAGCAATCAACAACGGGGCGCTCAGGCGCCCCGTTTTATTTGCACCGTTCGGATCGTTTGCTGTCGATTAAACGGCCCGGTCCGGCGCGGGAATACGATGGGGGCACGTCTGGAGTTCGAGAAGTTTTCTGCTAAGATGAACCGTAGGAGCACACATGACCATGCCCATCCAATTCGATACACTCAAATACGCCAAACGGCTGACAGAGGCCGGCATTCCGCCCGACCATGCCGAGGCGCAGGCCCAAGCGCTCAGCGATGTGCTCGCCGATACCATCGTCGTGCCTGGCGATCTCATATTGCTCAAGGTGGATGTGCTCGCCCGTATCGAGCTGCTCAGACAGGAACTGACCGCCAGTATCGAACTGCTCCGGCAGGAAACACTGGCGAAATTCGAACTGCTCCGGCAGGAAACACTGGCGAAATTCGAACTGGCCCGGCAGGAGCTCGATGCACTGGAGCAGCGCATCAATGGCAAATTCAAAACGCTGCACTGGGTGCTGGGCGCCATGCTGGTCTTGCACATCGCCACGCTGGCGAAACTGTTTTCCATGTAGCGCCGGCTCGCCTTCCGCGAGCGCATCGAGACCGCGCGGCAAGGCAGATCCTCGCGGCGGCCCCGGCGAAAATGCGTGTTACTCGACCTGCTCGGGCGCCTGGGTGGCTTTGACGAAGACCGGCGCCACCAACAGGCCCAGCTCGAACAGGATCCACATCGGCAGCGCCAGCGAGAACTGGCTGACGATGTCGGGCGGCGTGACGATGGCCGCCACCACGAAGGCGCCGACGATCACATACGGCCGCACTTCCTTGAGCTTCTCGACACTGACCAGGCCCATGCGCACCAGGATCACCACCACCACCGGCACCTCGAAGGTGGCGCCGAAGGCCAAGCACATCGACATGACGAAGTCGAGGTAGTTCTCGATGTCCGGCGTGACGGCGATCGAGGTCGGCGAGAACTCGCTGATGAATTTGAACACCCGGCCGAACACGAAGAAGTAGCAGAACGCCACGCCGGCCATGAACAGCGCCGACGACGAGATCACCAAAGGCGCCACCAAGCGTTTCTCGTGGGTGTACAGGCCGGGCGCGACGAAGGCCCACAACTGGTACAACACCCACGGCAGGGCCAGGATGAAGGCGATCACCAGCGTCACCTTCATCGGCACCAGGAAGGGCGAAATGACGCCGGTGGCGATCATCTTCGAGCCGACCGGCAAGGCGGCGATCATCGGCATGGCGATGATGTCGTAGATGCGCGATGGCCCCGGCCAGATCATCAGGCCGACGCACACCAGCACGATGCCGATCGAGGCCTTGACCAGGCGGTCGCGCAATTCGATCAGGTGAGAGATAAAGGTCTCTTCGCCTGCTGCAGGTGTAGTCATTTAATAGAACGAGGTAGGGGAGGAATTGCCGCGCGGACGGAAACGGGCGACCCGCGCCGCGCCGGAGATGACGTGCATCTTGCCGCCGTGGCGCTGCTTGTACCAGGCCGGAATGGCCGAGCTGCGCACCAGCTTTTTGCGGCGGAACTCGCGCGCCTTGCGCGCCAGGTCGTCGCTGCTGGCGGAACTCGGCGGCGCGGGGTGGCTGTCGTGCCAGGCGTTCTCCACCTCGGCCAGGTTCTCCGAGATCGAGTTCTCGACCCCTTGCTTGATCGACTGGGCGGCGTCCTGCACGTCCTTCTGCAGGTTTTTCAGCTCCTCCAGTTCGATCTCGCGCGAGACTTCGGATTTCACCTCGTTCAGATAGCGCTGCGCCCGGCCGTACAAGGAGCCGGCCATGCGCGCCACCTTGGGCAGCTTTTCCGGGCCGATGACGACCAGCGCCACCACGCCGATGATGGCAAGTTTGGAGAGACCGAGATCGATCATAGGATGTCAGCAAAAGCCGGACGGGGCCGTGGCCCCGGCCTGCTTAGTGCTTGCTTTTCTCTTTGGCGTCGACGTCGATGGTGGTCTTGTCGGCCACTTGCGACGGCGCTGCGGGAGCGGCGGCGGCCTTGTCCTCGTCGCCCTTGACGCCATCCTTGAAGCCCTTGACGGCCTTGCCGATGTCGGAACCCATATTGCCCAGCTTTTTGGTGCCGAACACCAACATCACCACCACCAGCACGATCAACCAGTGCCAAATACTCATTGAACCCATCATTTTCCCCTAGCAAGGCAGTAACGCCCAAAAAATTCGGTTGAACCCAACGCATACCGCAACGCACAGTATACGCCATGCACGCATGTCATGTGCCCGTCATATTGCCATAATGCAAAAGGACTAGACCATCCGACAAAAGGACTAGCTGCGCGGCGGCGCCGGCTCAGCGCATGCCGCGCCAAGGGCGCGGGCCACCCACCACGTGCAGGTGCAGATGGTACACCTCCTGGCCGCCGTCCGGGCCACTGTTGATCAGCGTTTTGTAACCGCCGCCGGGGGCGCCGTCGGCGTCGTAGCTGACGGCGCAGCCGGCCTCCTCGGCCAGGCGGGGCGCCAGCGCCAGCATCTTGCCCAGCAGCGGGGCGTGGCTGGCGTTGCAGTCCGACAAGCTCGACAGGTGCTGCTTGGGAATCACCAGCAGGTGCACCGGCGCGGCCGGGTTGATGTCCTTGAAGGCCAGCAGCTCCTCGTCCTCGTAGACGATGCTCGAGGGGATCTGTTTGGCGGCGATTTTACAAAAAAGGCAGTTTTCCACAAAGGCTCCGCTAGTCGTGTTTTTGGGTTTCGGCGGCGTCGCGCAACTCGTCCTTGCGCGCCGCTTTCTCTTCGATGCCGGACAGGCCCTCGCGCCGCGCCAGCTCGTCGAGCACCTGCTGCGGACGCAGGTCGAACTGCGCCAGCATCACCAGCGAATGGAACCACAAGTCGGCGCATTCGTACAACACCTTCGCGTTGTCGCCGTCGACGCGGGCGTCCTTGGCCGCCATCACCGTCTCGGTGGCCTCCTCGCCGATTTTTTTCAGGATCGCATCGTCGCCCTTGGCGAACAGGCGCGAGACGTAGGAGGTGGCCGGGTCGCCGCCGTTGGCCAGCTTGCGCGACTCGATGATCTCGGCCAGGCGGTCTAAAATTGTGCTCATGTCGGTTTCGTCTTGTTCGGTTGGGTGGCGTCCGGGTACATCTCGGCCGGGTCCTTCAGCACGGGCTCGGCGACCAGCCAGTCGCCCTCGTCGGCGTCGCCCTCGAACTTCTGGAAGAAGCAGGAATGACGGCCCGTGTGGCAGGCGATGCCGCCGTGCTGCTCGATCTTCAGTAGCACCACGTCCTCGTCGCAATCGAGGCGGATCTCCAGCACCTTCTGCGTGTGGCCGGACTCCTCGCCCTTGTGCCACAATTTCTTGCGCGAGCGGCTCCAGTACACCGCCTCGCCCAGTTCGACCGTCTTGGCCAGCGCGTCGCGGTTCATCCAGGCGAACATCAGCACGTCGTTGCTGCCGGCTTCCTGGGCGATCACCGGCACCAGGCCGTGCTCGTCCCACTTGATTTTTTTCAGCCATTTGGCCTTGGCGAGGCTAGTCGAATTCAACATCGTTATGTCCTGTGTGTCCTTGCTCAGTCCAGGCGCATCGGAATGCCCTGGGCCGCCATGAAGCGCTTGGCCTCCTGCACCGTGTGCTGGCCGTAGTGGAAGATGCTGGCGGCCAGCACCGCGTCGGCGCGGCCCAGCTTGATGCCGTCGGCCAGGTCCTGCAGGCCGCCCACGCCGCCCGAGGCGATCACCGGGATGCCGACCGCGTCGGAGACGCCGCGCGTCAGGCCCAGGTCGAAGCCGATCTTGGTGCCGTCGCGGTCCATGCTGGTCAGCAGGATCTCGCCGGCGCCCAGCTGCTCCATCTTCTTCGCCCACTCGATGGCGTCGAGGCCGGTGGCCTTGCGGCCGCCGTGGGTGAACACCTCCCAGCGGCCCGGCGCGGTCTGCTTGGCGTCGATCGCCACCACGATGCATTGCGAGCCGTGCTTCTGCGAGGCGTCGAACACCAGTTGCGGATTGCTCACTGCAGAGGAGTTCATGCTGACCTTGTCGGCGCCGGCGTTGAGCAGGCGGCGCACGTCCTCGACGGCGCGCACGCCGCCGCCCACCGTCAGCGGAATGAACACCTGCGAGGCGACCGCCTCGATGATGTGCAGGATCAGGTCGCGCTCGTCGCTGGTGGCGGTGATGTCGAGGAAGGTGATCTCGTCGGCGCCCTGCTCGTCGTAGCGGCGGGCGATCTCGACCGGGTCGCCGGCGTCGCGCAGCTCGGTGAAGTTGACGCCTTTGACGACGCGGCCGTTGGTCACGTCGAGGCAGGGGATGATTCGTTTTGCAAGCATGATGGTACCTGTCGGCCTGTGAAGCCTTGTGTTCGCCTTGATGGAGCGCGGCGGCGGCGGCGGATCGTCAGCGATCCGCGCGCCGGCCCGCGCCTGGGTGCTGCGGTGGCCCTTGGGCCGCCGCTTACTCGGCGGCTTCCTCGTCGAGGTCGCCGCTGAGCTCGTCGGCGCGCAACTGGGCCGAGTTCAGGTCCAGCGTGCCCTCGTAGATCGAGCGGCCGCAGATGACGCCCTCGATGCCCTCGTCCTGCACCGCGCACAGCGCTTCGACGTCGGCCAGGTTGTGCAGGCCGCCGGAGGCGATGACGGGGATCTTGACGGCCTGGGCCAGCTTGACGGTGGCTTCGATGTTGACGCCGCCCATCATGCCGTCGCGGCCGATGTCGGTGTAGATGATCGATTCGACGCCGTAGGCCTCGAACTTGCGCGCCAGGTCGATCACCTCGTGGCCGGACATCTTGCTCCAGCCGTCGGTGGCGACCTTGCCGTCCTTGGCGTCGAGGCCGACGATGATGTGGCCGGGGAAGGCGCCGCAGGCGTCGTGCAGGAAGCCCGGCTCCTTGACGGCGGCCGTGCCGATGATGATGTAGCTGATGCCGGCGTCCAGATAGCGCTCGATGGTGTCGAGGTCGCGGATGCCGCCACCGAGTTGCACCGGGATCTCGTCGATGCCGTGCTCCTCGGCGAATTCGCGCACCACTTTCAGGATCGCCTTGACGGCGGCCTCGTTCTTCGGCTTGCCGGCGAAGGCGCCGTTCAAGTCGACCAGATGCAGGCGGCGGGCGCCCTGCTTGAGCCAGTGCAGGGCCATGTCGGCCGGGTTGTCGGAGAAAACGGTGGCGAGTTCCATATCGCCCTGTTTGAGGCGAACGCAGTGACCGTCTTTGAGGTCGATGGCAGGAATGAGCAGCATGGTCGGTGTAATGGGTTAAAAGTTCGGGTTGGCGTGGTGATGCGGTTTAACGATGCGGCGGCAACGACAAAAAATCAAGGCTTCCAATGGACGAAATTCTTGTACAACTGCAAGCCGGCCTTGGCGCTTTTCTCCGGGTGGAACTGGGCGGCGAAAATATTGTCGCGCGCCACGGCGCTGCAAAACGGCGCGCCGTAGACAGTTTGGCCGACCACGTGGGCGGCCTGCTCCGGCTGCACGTAGAAGCTGTGCACGAAATAGAAATAGCTGTCGTCCGGGATATCCTGCCACATCGGATGAGACGCCGTTTGCTTGACTTGGTTCCAGCCCATCTGCGGCACCTTGAAGCGCGAGCCGTCGTCCTGCAGCTGGCCGGCGAGCTGGAAGCGCACCACCTTGCCCGGCAGCAGGCCCAGGCCGGCGGCGTCGCCCTCCTCGCTGACGTCGAACAACATCTGTTCGCCGATGCACACGCCCATCAGCGGCTTGCTGTCGGCCGCTTTGAGCAGGGCCTCCAGCACGCCGGATTCGCGCAGGCTGCGCATGCAGTCCGGCATGGCGCCCTGGCCGGGCAGCACGATGCGGTCGGCCGTCTCGATGTCGGCCACTTCTCCGGAAATGAGCACCTCGGCCTCCGGCGCGACGGCGCGCAGGGCTTGCGCCACCGAACGCAGATTGCCCATGCCATAGTCAACCACAACAATTTTATTCATTTTGCCATTCAAGCGAAAAGGTCGGCACGGCGCCCGGGCGCCGCGCCGTGGAGATCACAGACTGCCCTTGGTGGACGGGATGGTGCCGGCGGCGCGCTCGTCGCGCTCGCTGGCCATGCGCAGGGCGCGGCCGAAGGCCTTGAACACCGTCTCGCACTGGTGGTGGGCGTTGGTGCCGCGCAAATTGTCGATATGCAAGCTCACCAGGGCGTGGTTGACGAAACCACGGAAGAATTCCAGCGTCAGGTCGACGTCGAAGCCGCCGATCATCGCCCGGGTGAAGGGGATGTGATATTCGATGCCGGGCCGGCCGGAGAAGTCGATCACCACGCGCGACAAGGCCTCGTCCAGCGGCACGTAGGCGTGGCCGTAGCGGCGGATGCCCTTCTTGTCGCCGATGGCCTGGGCCACCGCCATGCCCAGCGTGATGCCGACGTCTTCCACCGTGTGGTGGTTGTCGATATGCGTGTCGCCGGTGGCTTCGATGTCGAGGTCGATCAGGCCGTGGCGGGCGATCTGGTCCAGCATGTGGTCGAGGAAGGGCACGCCGGTGTTCAGCTTTTGCTGGCCCGTGCCGTCGAGGTTGATCGCGACGCGGATTTGCGTCTCGTTGGTGTTGCGCGTGATTTCTGCGGTGCGGTTCATGAAAGGCTCTTGCGGTGGTCTTGGGCTGCCAGCGATGCCGTGATGGCAGCGAGGAATACGGAATTCTCTTCGGGGGTGCTGACCGTGACGCGCAAACAATTGGCCAGCACACTGTGCATTTTACTCACATTTTTGATTAATACCTTGTCAGCGAGCAGTTTCACATAGGCATCATCGGCGTCGGGCACCCGAATCAAGAGAAAATTCGCCGCCGACGGAAACACCGTCACACCGGGCAGCGCGGCCAGTGCCTGCGCCAGTTCGCTGCGCGCGGCGCGCAAGGCGCTGGCCTGCTCGTTGAGCACATCGAGGTGGTCGAGGGCGAATTCGGCCGCCGCCTGGGTCAACACGTTGATGTTGTAAGGAGGCCGCACTTTGTCGAATTGCGCCAGCAATTCCGGCGCCGCCGACATGTAACCGAGGCGGATGCCGGCCAGGCCGAGCTTGGACACGGTGCGCATCACCACCAGGTTGGCGAACTCCGGCAGGCGGCCCATGAAGCTTTGCTGCGCGAACGGCTCGTAGGCCTCGTCGACGACGGCGATGCCGGAATCGCCCAGCGCCGCGATGATGGCGACGATGTCGGACTCGGCGAACAGGTTGCCGCTCGGGTTGTTCGGGTAGGACAGGTAGACCAGCGCCGGCTTGTGTTCGGCGATGGCGGCCAGCATGGCCGGCAGGTCGAGCGACAGGTCGGCCTTCAAGGCGACGCCGACGTAGTCCATGCCGGCGAACTGCGCCGAGCGCTGGTACATGACGAAGGACGGCGTTGGCGCCAGCACCACGGCGCGGCGGTCCTGCTGGGCGCAGGCCATGTCGAGGATGGAGATCAGCTCGTCGGAGCCGTTGCCGAGGATGACATCGTAGCCGTCCGGCACACCCAGTTGCTCGCAAACGCGCCGCTTCAGCGTGGCGTAGGAGGCCACCGGGTAGCGGTTCAAGCTGACGGCGGCCAGGCGCTGGCCCAACTCCTGCAACAGATGCGCAGGCAGGTGGTAAGGGTTCTCCATCGCATCCAGTTTGACAAAGCCACTCGCGTCGGCCACGTGGTAGCCCTTGATGGCGCGCACGTCGGAACGAATGGTGTTGCTGATGAGGCTGTCGAGGGATGACATCTTACTTGTGCTCCTGGGTTGGGGGACTGCGCTACGCGATGGTTTCCGCCGTGGCCGTCTTGACGGCGCGCCGACTTCGTTTGGCCGGCGTATCGGCCGGGGTCTTGATTGCTGCCTTGCTTGCTGCCTTGATTGCTGTCTTGCTTGCCGGCTTGCGCGCCGCTTTGTTTGCCGGCTTGCGCGCCGCTTTGTTTGCCGGCTTGGTGGCTGACTCGATTGCCACGGTTGGCGCGGCCTCGGCCACGAGCTTGGCTGCAGCCTTGGCGCGTGGCTTGGACGCCGCCTTGACGCTCTTCGCCGCGACCTTCGCGGCCGGCTTCGCGACGACCGTCTTCACGTCGACGTTCTTCGCGGCGACCTTTTTCACCGCGACCTTTTTCGTGGCGGGCTTCTTCGCGGCGGCCTTCTTCACGGCCGGCTTGGCGGCGCGCTTGACGGCGGCGCGCTGCTTGAGCGGCGCCGGCTCGGCCAGCGCCCCGGCGTCCGTCTCGGCCAGGCGGCTCTGGATGATCGCGCAGTATTCCGGGTTCAGTTCGAAGCCGACGAAGTTGCGGCCGCAGCGGCGCGCCGCGATGGCGGTGGTGCCGCTGCCCATGAACAGGTCGAGCACCACGCCGTCCGGCGGGCACGAGGCCTTGAGCATGCGCTCGATGATCTCCAGCGGCTTCTGGGTCGGATGGTCGGCCCGCTCGGGATGCTCGCGGTGCAGTCGCGACACGCTCCACAAATCCTTCGGGTTGTAACCGACTTCGAGCCATTTGGCGCCGATGAAGATCGAGCGCGAGCGGGCCTTCTTGGTCTCGGCGTCGTAGGCGATGCGCACGGCGTCGAGGTCGAAATAGTAGTCCTTGCGGCCGACGAAGAAGCCGATGGTGTCGTGCACCGACGAATAGCTGCGCACGCTGCCGCCCATCGACGGCACGCGGCGGTCCCAGATGATCTCGTTCATCATCGTCATGCGCTTTTTCAGCATGACGAAGATCTCCGGCGAAAAGCGCCAGGTGAGGAAGATGTACAGGCTGCCGTTGGGTTTCAGCTTGGGCAGCGCGGCCTCAATCCACCGCTCGGTCCAGCGCAGGTAGTCCTCCACCGTCTGCTGGTCGGAGGCGTTGCCGTAGTCCTTGCCCAGGTTGTAGGGCGGATCGGTCAGGATCAGATCGACGGAACCGTCCGGGATGCGCGCCAGTCCGGTCAGCGCATCCTCGCAGAACACCTGGTTGAGCCAATCGCTCATGCGGCCGCGATCATGGGTTCGAGGTCAAACGCAGCTCGGCGCTGCGGGCGTGCGCCTGCAAGCCTTCGCCGTAGGCCAGCTCGGCGGCGACCTTGCCCAGCGTTTGCGCGCCCGCTTCGCTGACGTGGATCACCGACGAGCGCTTCTGGAAATCGTACACGCCCAGCGGCGACGAGAAGCGCGCGGTGCGCGAGGTCGGCAGCACGTGGTTCGGGCCGCAGCAGTAGTCGCCCAGCGACTCCGACGAGAAGCGGCCGAGGAACATCGCGCCGGCGTGGCGGATCTGGTCGGCCCACTGCTGCGGGTTCTCGGCCGAGATTTCCAGGTGCTCGGCGGCGATGCTGTTGGCGATGGCGCAGGCCTCGGCCATGTCGCGCACCTTGATCAGCGCGCCGCGATCGGTCAGGGAGGTGCGGATGGTGTCCTGCCGCGGCATGGTCGGCAGCAGCTTGTTGATGCTGGCCTCGACGCGGGCGATGTAGTCGGCGTCCGGACAGAGCAGGATGGCCTGCGCCAGCTCGTCGTGCTCGGCCTGCGAGAACAAGTCCATCGCCACCCAGTCCGGATCGGTGGTGCCGTCGCAGATGATGAGGATCTCCGACGGGCCGGCGATCATGTCGATGCCGACGATGCCGAAGACGCGGCGCTTGGCCGCCGCCACATAGGCGTTGCCGGGGCCGACGATCTTGTCGACCGGGGCGATGCTGGCCGTGCCGTGGGCCAGCGCGCCGACCGCCTGGGCGCCGCCGATGGTGATCACCCGCGTCACGCCGGCGATGGCGGCGGCGGCCAGCACCATCTGGTTCTTCACGCCGTCCGGCGTCGGCACCACCATGATGATCTCGGCCACGCCGGCCACCTTGGCCGGCACCGCGTTCATCAGCACCGACGAGGGATAGGCCGCCTTGCCGCCGGGGACGTAGATGCCGACCCGGTCGAGCGGGGTGATCTTCTGGCCCAGCACGGTGCCGTCGGCCTCGGTGTAGCTGAAGCCGGACAGCTCCTGCTTCTGCCGTTCGTGGAACAGGCGGATGCGCTCGGCCGCCGTTTGCAGCGCCAGGCGCTGCGCCTCGGGCAGGCCGGCCAACGCCGCCTCCAACTCGGCCTGGCCGATGTCGAAGGCGGCCATGCTGCTGGCGCCGCCGTTGGGGATGCGGTCGAAGCGGTTGGTGTACTCCAGCACGGCGGCGTCGCCGCGCGCCTTGACGTCGGCCAGGATGGCCGCCACAGACCGTTCGATCGCCTCGTCGGTGCTCGCCTCGAACGCCAGCAGGGCGCTGAGGGCTGGTTGGAATCCGGCTTGGCTTGAATCGAGCTTGGTGATCTGAATCGGCATGATGGGTTCTTCTGGCTGGGACGGTGGGCGGTGTGGCTGGCGAACTTATTTTTTCATCGCGGAGGCGCGTTCGAACGCCGCCAGGATCGGTTGCAGGCGCTCGCGTTTGAGCTTGAGCGCGGCCTGGTTGACGATCAGGCGCGAGGAGATCTGCATGATCTCCTCGACCTCGACCAGGTCGTTGGCGCGCAGCGTGTTGCCGGTGCTGACGACGTCGACGATGGCGTCGGACAGGCCGACCAGCGGCGCCAGCTCCATCGAGCCGTACAGCTTGATCAGGTCGACGTGCACGCCCTTGGCGGCGAAGTGCTCGCGCGCCGTCTGGACGAACTTGGTGGCGACGCGCAGGCGCGCGCCCTGGCGCACGGCGGTGGCGTAGTCGAAGCCGTTCTTCACCGCCACCGACATGCGGCAGGCGGCGATGTTCAGGTCGATCGGCTGGTACAGGCCCTCGCCGCCGTGTTCGAGCAGCACGTCCTTGCCGGCCACGCCGAAGTCGGCGGCGCCGTGCTGGACATAGGTCGGCACGTCGGTGGCGCGGACGATGATGACGCGCACGTTGGGGTCGTTGGTGGCGAGGATCAGCTTGCGCGAGGTCTCCGGATTCTCGGTCACGATGATGCCGGCCTCCTCCAGCAGGGGCAGGGTGTCCTCGAAGATGCGGCCTTTCGACAGCGCCAGGATCAGCTGCGACTGGTCGCGCGCCTGGCCATTAAATGCGGTCATGATGGGTTCCGATGTAGCGTTGTGGTGCCGCGCTTACTTGACGCGGACGATGTTGGCGCCGACCGCCGACAGCTTCACTTCCATGCGGTCGTAGCCGCGGTCGAGGTGGTAGATGCGGTCGACCAGGGTCTCGCCGCGCGCGGCCAGGGCGGCGATCACCAGCGAGGCCGAGGCGCGCAGGTCGGTGGCCATGACGGGCGCGCCGATCAGGTGGTCGACCCCGGTGATGAAGGCGGTGTTGCCGTCGGTCTCGATGGCGGCGCCCAGGCGGTTCATCTCCTGCACGTGCATGAAGCGGTTCTCGAAGATGGTCTCGGTGACGCGGCTGGCGCCGTCGGCGACGGTGTTGACGGCCATGAACTGGGCCTGCATGTCGGTCGGGAAGCCGGGGTATTCGGTGGTGCGGAAGGTCACCGGCTTGGGCCGCTGGTCCATGCGGGCGCGGATCCAGTCCGGTCCGATGTCCATCCGCAGGCCGACTTCGCGCAGCTTGTCGAGGGCGGCGTCGAGGATGTCGGTGCGGGTGTTGCGCAGCGTGATGTCGCCGCCGGTGGCCGCCACGGCGCACAGGAAGGTGGCGGTCTCGATGCGGTCGGAGATGACGGCGTGCTTGGCGCCGTGCAGCTCGGCGACGCCCTGGATCACCAGGCGGTCGGTGCCGATGCCCTCGATCTTGGCGCCCATCGCCACCAGCAGGTGGGCCAGGTCGGTCACTTCCGGCTCGCGCGCGGCGTTCTCCAGGATGGTCTCGCCCTCGGCCAGGGTGGCCGCCATCAGCAGGTTCTCGGTGCCGGTGACGGTGATCATGTCGGTGACGATGCGGGCGCCCTTGAGCTTTTTGCACTTGGCGTAGATGTAGCCGCCCTCGATGGTGATCTCGGCGCCCAGCGCCTGCAGGCCCTTGATGTGCTGGTCGACCGGGCGCGAACCGATGGCGCAGCCGCCCGGCAGCGACACCTTGGCCTCGCCGAAGCGGGCCAGCAGCGGACCCAACACCAGGATCGACGCGCGCATGGTCTTGACCAGCTCGTAGGGCGCCTCCAGCTTGTCGATGGCGTCGCCTTGCAGCGTGACGCACTCGTCGTCCTGCGCCACCGTCAGGCCGGTCTGGCCGAGCAGCTTGAGCATGGTGGCGACGTCGTGCAGGCGCGGCACATTGCTCAGTTCCAGCTTGCCGGAGGTCAGCAGGCCGGCGCACAGGATGGGCAGGGCGGCGTTCTTGGCGCCGGAGATGGTGATGTCGCCGGCCAGGCGGTTGCCGCCTTGAATGAGAAGTTTGTCCATGCTGGGCTTATCCTTGGTATTCGTCTGGGGTCAGGGTTTTCATCGACAGCGCGTGGATTTCCTCGCGCATGCGGTCGCCCAGCGCGGCGTAGACCAGCTGGTGGCGCTGGATCAGGCGCTTGCCGACGAAGGCCGGCGAGACGATGATGGCCTGGAAGTGCTGGCCGTCGCCCTCGACTTCGAGGTGGGTGCATTCAAGGCCGGCGGTGAGGTAGCTATGGATCAGTTCTGGGGTGGTGGTCACGATTATTCCTTGGGGCGTAATGAGCTCGGCGGCTCAGGTATCAACGATATAGCGGTTTGGCGCGGCCGGCACGGCCGCGCGGAGAAATTTTTTCGCTCAATGGCGCAGGCGGTAGCCGCTCCTCAGCAGACGGATCGCCATCAGCGCCAACACCACCAGGAAGCCGCCGACGATGGCCAGGCTGAGCCAGGGGTCGACGTCGGACTGGCCGAAGAAGCCGTGGCGGAAGCCGTCGATCATGTAGAAGAAGGGGTTCAGGTGCGACACCGTCAGCCAGAACGGCGGCAGCGAGTGGATCGAGTAGAACACGCCGGAGAGGAAGGTCAGCGGCATGATCAGGAAGTTCTGGAAGGCGGCCAGCTGGTCGAACTTCTCGGCCCAGATGCCGGCGATCAGGCCCATGGTGCCGAGGATGGCGGCGCCGAGCAGGGCGAAGACGGCGATCCACAGCGGCTCGGCGAAGCTCAAATGGGCGAACCAGGCGGTGACGACGAACACGCCGAGGCCGACCACCAGGCCGCGCACCATGGCGGCCAGCACGTAGGCGGAGAAGATCTCCCAGTGCGACAGCGGGGTCAGCAGCACGAACACCAGGTTGCCGGTGATCTTCGATTGGATCAGCGACGAGGAGGCGTTGGCGAAGGCGTTCTGCAGCACGCTCATCATCACCAGGCCGGGGATCAGGAAGGCGGTGTAGCTCACGTCGCGGTAGACCTGCACGCGGCCTTCGAGCACGTGGCCGAAGATCAGCAGGTAGAGCATGGCGGTGAGGATGGGCGCGGCGACGGTCTGGGTGGCGACCTTCCAGAAACGCAATGTTTCCTTGTAGACCAGCGTGCGGAATCCGGTGGAAATGAAGTTCATAGGCTACCCTTGTCCATGATCTGCAGGAAGATGTCTTCCAGATCGGCTTGTTGCAACTGCATCTCGTCGATCAGCACGCCGGCCTGGCGCAGGCCGGCCAGGATGCCCTCGACCTCGGCGTAGTCGTTGATGCGCAGGCTGTACTTGTGCGGCTGGTCGGCCTCGGCCGGGTGGATCAGCAGCGGGCGCAGCGCCTCGGGCAGCACGCCCTGCTTCATGTGCAGCACCAGTTGCGAGCCGGAGATGCGGCGGATCAGCGCGGCCATGGTGTCGAGCGCCACCACCTTGCCCGACTTGAGCATGGCGACGCGCTTGCACATCGCCTGCGCCTCCTCCAGGTAGTGGGTGGTCAGCACCACCGTGTGGCCCTCGCGGTTGAGGCGCGAGATGAACTTCCACAGGGTCTGGCGCAATTCGACGTCGACGCCGGCGGTCGGCTCGTCGAGCACGATGACGGGCGGCTTGTGCACCAGCGCCTGGGCCACCAGCACGCGCCGCTTCATGCCGCCCGACAGCGCGCGCATATTCGTGTCGGCCTTGTTGGTCAGGTCGAGGTTGTGCATCACCTCGTCGATCCAGGCGTCGTTGTTGGGCAGGCCGAAGTAGCCCGACTGCAGGCGCAGCGTCTCGCGCACCGTGAAGAAGGGGTCGAACACCAGTTCCTGCGGCACCACGCCGAGCATCTTGCGGGCGGCGCGGAAGTCGCCGGAGACGTCGTGGCCGTGGATGGTGACCTTGCCGCCGTCGGGCCGGATCAGGCCGGCGACGATGGAGATCAGGGTGGTCTTGCCGGCGCCGTTGGGGCCGAGCAGGCCGAAGAATTCGCCCTCCTCGATGCTGAGGGAGACGCCGCCCAGTGCCTGCAGCGACTTGTAGCGCTTTTCGACATTGCTAATTTGGATCGCTGTCATGCTTGACTTATCGGTTGGTGCGGCGGGCTGGAAGCCGCCGCGAAACTGCTCAAAAGGCGGAAGATTGCTGGCGCCACGGCACTGTTCGGCGGCGGCAACGTTCAATTATAGGGGAAATCTGCTGAGTCAGAGCCGGACGGGTCCGGCTCGCTGCTACGGCTGTAGCGGGGGAGAAACGATCAATGATGGTGGTGCAGATCGGCCGGCGCGTTGGCCAGGCCGAGTTTGGACGGCTCGGGCGCGCCGACCACGGGGGCGAACTCGGCGTGGGCCGGGTTCTCCGCCAGCGGGGCGCCCGGCTCGAGCTGTTCCGAGGTGGGGAACAGCAGCGAGCAGACGCCGTACAGCTTGGTCAGGCTTTGCAGCGCCGGCGGCAGGTGCTTGAGTTCGAGCTCGATGCCGGCGTCCTGCGCCGCCTTGCGCCAGGCCAACATCACCGACACCGCCACCGAGTCGACCGTCAGCACGTGGCGCAGGTCGAAGCTGGTCTGGCCGGCGCGGATGGCGGCCAGACCGCGCTCCAGCGCGGCGGTGGCGTTGGCCACGGTCAGCGAGGAGAGCGATTGCAGGGTGTCGTTGGCGGCGATGATGGACATGGGCGTGGCTGGTCTAGTGGGGATGGCTTACTTGGCGGCGGCTTTGAGCGGCTTGTTGGCCAGCTTCTTGTTCTTCTCCGACAGCGCCTTGATCAGGCCGTCGATGCCGCCCTTGCTGATTTCGGAGGCGAAGGTGCCCTTGTAGGTCTCGACCAGCCAGGCGCCGAGCACGTTGATGTCATAGATCTTCCAGCCGCTGGTCGGCGACTTGGCGACGCGGTAGTTCAACAGGATGGGCTCGCCACGGGCGACGTTGACCTGCGAGCGCACCTCGACTTCGGTGTCGGTCGGATCGGCGCGCAGCGGCTTGAACTCCACCGTTTCGTTCTTGATCTGCGACAGGGCGCCGGAGTAGGTGAAGATCAGCAGGGTGCGGAACTCGGTCGACAGCTGTTTCTGCTGGTCCGGCGTGGCGTCGCGCCAGAAGCGGCCGGAGGCCAGCGCGGTCATGCGCTGGAAGTCGACGTAGGGCAGGATCTTGCTCTCGACCAGTTCCATCACGCGCTTCTGGTCGCCGGCCTGGATCGCCTTGTCGGCCTTGGCCGTCTCGATCACGTCCTGGCTGATGCGTTTGACCAGGGCGTCGGGCGCCTCGCCGGCCGGGGTCGGCGCGGCGCCGGCGTGGCCGGCGTTGAAGGCCAGGGCCACGGTTGCCAATGCGATAAGTTTTTTAATCAAAGTCATATTGTCTCTACCTATAATGGTTCACTACGGATCACAGGCTGGCGTTGCTCGCAGCCGGGGCTTGCGAGTTTAACTCTTTTGCTGCCTTCGCGGATGACACGGGGGCCGAAGTTTCTCCACTTTCATTCGCGCCATCGAGCTCGGCCTGCTTGGGCTGACGCTTGCGCGGGTTGCTTTCGCCGTCGAAAATCTTGCTTTCGCGGCGCTGCAGGAAGCCGTCGCGGATGAATTCGTAGCGGTCCAGCGCGGCGTCTTCCAGCAGGGTGGAGGCGTCGAGCAGGTTGGCGCGCTGGTCGACCACGCGGGTGACGGTGCCGATGTTGCGGATGTAGATGGGTTCCTTGTAGCGCCAGATGTCGCCGCTGATGTCGAGCGGCAGGGCGGCGGTGTCGCGCACCGTCGACGGCCCCAGCAGCGGCAGCATCAGGTAGGGGCCGGACGGCACGCCCCAGCGGCCCAGGGTCTGGCCGAAGTCCTCGTTATGCTTCTGCAGACCGGCCTCGGAGGCGATGTCGAGCAGGCCGAGCAGGCCGAAGGTCGAATTCAGCGTGACGCGGGTGACGTCGGACATGCCGGCCTCGCCCTTGCCCTGCAGCAGGTTGTTGGCGGCGCTCCAGACATCCGACAGGTTGCCGAAGAAGTTGTTGATGCCGGTCTGCACGAAGGTCGGCAACACCGCCTTGTAGGCGGTGGCGGCCGGCTTGAGCGCGACCTGGTCGACCGTGTCGTTGAACTGGAACATGGCGCGGTTGAAGCCCTCGTAGGGGTCGCGCGGGTTGGGGCCGGCGCAGGCGCTCAGCAGGACGGCGACGCCGGCGGCCATGGCGGCGCGGCGCAGGAAGGGGAGGTACACGGAGTAATTGCTCATTTGCTATCCTTACCTTCAGCAGCCTTGCTGTAGATGAACTGGTTGATCAAGTCTTCCAGCACGGTGGCCGACTGGGTGCGGGCGATCTTGTCGCCCTCAGCCAGGTTGGCGGTGTCGCCGCCGGCCTCGAGGCCGACGTATTGCTCGCCGAGCAGGCCGGCGGTGAGGATCTTGGCGGAGGTGTCTTTAGGGAAATTGTACCCTTCTTGCAGGTTCAGCGTGACCAGGGCCTGGTAATGCTTGTCGTCGAACTCGATCTTGCCGACCCGGCCCACCACCACGCCCGAGCCCTTGACCGGGGCGCGCGGACGCAGGCCGCCGATATTGTCGAACTTGGCGGTGACGCTGTAGGTCTTGGCGAAGGACATCGAGCTCATGTTGCCCGCCTTCAAGGCCAGGAACATCAGCGCGGCCACACCCAGGACCACGAACAAACCGACCCAGACATCCAATGATTTACGTTGCATAGTACATATCCTAGTTTATTTTTCTTGCCGCGGCACGTTCCGCGCCGTGCGGTGTGGAGCAAAATAGATTCTTTGCAGATTTATTTACCAAACATCAGGGCGGTCAACATAAAGTCCAGCCACCAGATCATCAGCGAAGAGATCACCACCGTGCGGGTGGTGGCGCGGGCCACGTCTTCCGGCGTCGGCTGCGACTCATACCCCTGGTAGAGGGCGATGAAGGTGATGGCGACGCCGAACACCACGCTCTTGATGAAACCGTTGAAGATGTCGTCCCACAGGTCGACGCCGGCCTGCATCTGCGACCAGAAGGTGCCGTCGTCGACGCCGATCAGTTGCACGCCGACCAGGTAGCCGCCGAACACGCCGACCGCGCTGAACACCGAGGCCAGCACCGGCACGGCGATCACGCCGGCCCAGAAACGCGGCGCCAGCACGCGCTGGATGGGATTGACGGCCATCATTTCCATCGCCGACAGTTGCTCGCCCGACTTCATCAGGCCGATTTCGGCGGTCAGCGAGGTGCCGGCGCGGCCGGCGAACAGCAGGGCGGTGATGACCGGCCCCAGTTCGCGCGTCAGGCCGAGGGCGACCAGCTGGCCGAGCGCCTGCTCGGAGCCGTATTTGGCCAGCGTGTAATAGCCCTGCAGGCCGAGCACCATGCCGACGAACAGGCCGGACAGGCCGATGATCAACAAGGAATAGTTGCCGATGAAGTGGAGCTGTTCGATCACCAGGCGCGGCCGCCTGAGCAAGCCGGGCGAGACGCCGAGCAGGGTGAAAAAGGCGCGGCTGCCGTAGCCGATGCTCTCGACGTAGTCGCGCACGGTGGCGCCCAGGCGGGCCAGGAAGGACTCGATCATGCGTGCGCCTCCAGGCCCAGGTCGTCGGCCAGCGACTTGCCGGGATAGTGGAAGGGCACCGGACCGTCCGCCTCGGCGTGGACGAACTGTTTGACGTAGGGATCGGTCGAAACCCACATCTCGTCCGGCGTGCCGTGCGCGACGATCTTGCCCTGCGACAGGAAATACACGTGGTCGGCGATGGCGAAGCACTCCTTGACGTCGTGCGAGACCAGGATGGTGGTCGAGCCGAGCGCGGTGTTGAGGTTGCGGATCAGGTTGGCGGTGACGCCCATCGAGATCGGGTCGAGGCCGGCGAAGGGCTCGTCGTACATGATCAGCTCGGGGTCCAGCGCGATCGAACGGGCCAGCGCGACGCGGCGCGCCATGCCGCCGGAGATCTCGGCCGGCTTCAGCTTGGCGGCGTTGCGCAGGCCGACGGCGTGCAATTTCATCAACACCAGGTTGCGGATCAGCTCTTCCGGCAGGTCGGTGTGCTCGCGCAGCGGGAAGGCGACGTTCTCGAACACGCTGAGGTCGGTGAACAGGGCGCCATGCTGGAACAACATGCCCATTTTGCGGCGCAACAGATACAAGGCGTCGGTGCCGAGCTGGTGGACCACCTGGCCGTTCACCTTGACCTGGCCTTTTTTCGGCCGCAGCTGGCCGCCGATCAGGCGCAGCACCGTGGTCTTGCCGCTGCCGGAACCGCCCATGACGGCGATGACCTTGCCGCGCGGGAAATCCATCTGGAGGCCCGTCAGGATGGGGCGCTTGCCATAGGAGAAGTGCAAATCACGGATTTCGACAAGATTGGGCACGAACGAACTCATTTTTTTGAATGCCGTATTGTAGTGCAGAAAAGCAAACCTCTGCAGGCGCCCCCGCTTTCGGGGGAGGGAAGTGAAGGATTTTACAACACTAATGAACCCAAAGTCAGCAATTTACACCTGATAAAGAATGTAATTTGTTGCGTTGCAGCATACCACGGCCGCCGGCGAAAAAAAACCGGCAGCCGACGGGCGCTAGGCCCATGGGCTCCCGGTTGGGAAAATCTGCCGCCGGCGCGGCCGGCTTGGCGAGGCGATTCGATTCGGGCAAGGCGCCCGGCCGGATCAGCGCGGCAGCTCGGACGCGCCCATCAGGAACTCGTCGACGGCGCGGGCGCACTGGCGCCCCTCGCGGATGGCCCAGACCACCAGCGACTGGCCACGGCGCATGTCGCCGGCGGCGAACACCTTGGCCGCCGAGGTTTTGTAGCAACCCTCGCCGTCGGTGGTGGCCTTGGCGTTGCCGCGGGCATCTTTTTCCACGCCGAAGGCGTCCAGCACCTGTTGCACCGGCGAGACGAAGCCCATGGCCAGCAGCACCAGGTCGGCCTTCATCTCGAATTCCGAGTTCGGCATCTCGCTCATCTTGCCGTCCTTCCACTCGACGCGGCAGGCGATCAGCTTCTCAACCTTGCCGTTTTTGCCTTCCAGGCGCTTGGTGGCGACCGCCCAGTCGCGCTCGCAGCCTTCCTCGTGCGAGGAGGAGGTGCGCAGCTTGGTCGGCCAGTAGGGCCAAACCAGCGGCTTGTTTTCTTGCTCGGGCGGCATGGGCATCAGCTCGAACTGGGTCACCGAGGCGGCGCCGTGGCGGTTCGAGGTGCCGACGCAGTCGGAACCGGTGTCGCCGCCGCCGATGACGACGACGTGCTTGCCGCTGGCCTTGAGCTGGTCCTTGACCTTGTCGCCGGCGTTGACCTTGTTTTGCAACGGCAGGAAGTCCATGGCGTAGTGCACGCCCTTGAGTTCGCGGCCGGGCACCGGCAGGTCGCGCGGCTGCTCGGCGCCGCCGGCGATGACGACGGCGTCGAAGTCCTTCTCCAGGTCCTCGGGGAAGATGGTTTCCTTGGCCCAGTTGTTGACGCTGGCGGGGAAGTCCTTGCCGACCAGCACGCTGGTGCGGAACACCACGCCCTCGGCCTCCATCTGCTTGACGCGGCGGTCGATGTGCGACTTCTCCATCTTGAAGTCGGGGATGCCGTAGCGCAACAGGCCGCCGACCCGGTCGCTCTTCTCGAACACGGTGACGGCGTGGCCGGCGCGCGCCAGCTGCTGGGCGGCGGCCAGGCCGGCCGGGCCGGAGCCGACCACGGCGACGGTTTTACCGCTCAGCTTGGCGGCCGGCTGCGGCACCACCCAGCCGTGGGCCCAGCCCTCGTCGATGATCTTGTGCTCGATCGACTTGATGCCGACCGGGTCGTTGTTGATGCCCAGGGTGCAGGCTGACTCGCACGGCGCCGGGCAGATGCGGCCGGTGAACTCGGGGAAGTTGTTGGTCGAGTGCAAAGTGTCGAGGGCCTCGCGGTAGTTGCCGCGATACACCAGGTCGTTCCAGTCGGGGATGATGTTGTTGACCGGGCAGCCGGTGTTGCAGAAGGGGATGCCGCAGTCCATGCAGCGCGCGCCCTGCACCTTGGCCTGCTCGTTGGTCAAGGTGATGACGAACTCCTGATAGTTCTTGAGACGCGCGGCGGTCGGCAGATACGCCTCTTCCTGCCGTTTGAATTCCATGAAACCGGTGATTTTACCCACGATAAATCCTCTGTAGATGTTCTGCGGGGACGGGCCGCCGGCCCGTCCGCTGTCTGGTTAGGCGGCGATCGGCTGCACCACGGCGGCCTCGTTGGCCAGGTCCTCGGCCATTTCGGCCAGCGCGCGCTTGTACTCGCTCGGGAAGACCTTGACGAACTTGCCGCGGCCCTCGGCCCAGTTGTCGAGCAGGAAACGGGCGCGGGTGCTGCCGGTGTGCTTGAAGTGGCGCTCGATCAGGCGCTTGAGGATCACCTCGTCGGCCTCCGGTTCGCCGTCGCGGTGCTGGCTGTGCCAGGTGGCGCGGTCGAGGTGCTGCTCGGCCGCCGTCAGCACGCTTTCCAGGCTGACCATCGCGGTGTTGCAGCGGGCGGCGAAGTCGGCGTCCGGATCGTAGACGTAGGCGATGCCGCCGGACATGCCGGCGGCGAAGTTGCGGCCGGTGGCGCCGAGCACCACGACGGTGCCGCCGGTCATGTATTCGCAGCCGTGGTCGCCCACCCCCTCGACCACGGTGGTGGCGCCGGAGTTGCGCACGGCGAAGCGTTCGCCCGCCACGCCGTTGAAGAAGGCTTCGCCGGCGATGGCGCCGTACAGCACGGTGTTGCCGACGATGATGTTGTCCACCGCCCAGCCACGGAACTCGGTGTTCGGCCGCACGATGATGCGCCCGCCCGACAAGCCCTTGCCGACATAGTCGTTGCCCTCGCCGACCAGGTCGAGCGTGATGCCGTGGGCCAGGAAGGCGGCGGCCGACTGGCCGGCCGTGCCCTGCAACTGGATGTGGATGGTGTCGTCGGGCAGGCCGGCATGGCCGTAACGCTGCGCCACCTCGCCCGACAGCATGGTGCCGACGGTGCGGTTGACGTTGCGCACCGGCGAGATGAACGAGACCCGCTCGCCCTTCTCCAGCGCCGCCTTGGCCTGGGCGATCAGCTTGTGGTCGAGGGCCTTCTCCAGACAGTGGTCCTGGAACTCGCTGTGGAAGATGGTCTGGCCGTTCTGCACCTCGGGCTGGTGGAAGATGGCGGAAAAGTCCAGGCCACGGGCCTTCCAGTGGTCGACCGCCTTCGACTTGTCGAGCAGGTCGACCCGGCCGATCAGCTCGTCATACGTGCGGATGCCCAGTTGCGCCATCAGTTGACGGGCCTCCTCGGCGACGAAGAAGAAGTAGTTGACGACGTATTCCGGCTTGCCGGAAAACTTGGCGCGCAGCACGGGATCCTGCGTGGCGACGCCGACCGGGCAGGTGTTCAGATGGCATTTGCGCATCATGATGCAACCCTCGACCACCAGCGGCGCGGTGGCGAAGCCGATCTCGTCTGCGCCCAGCATGGCGGCGATGACGACGTCGCGGCCGGTGCGCATCTGGCCGTCGGCCTGGACGCGGATGCGGCTGCGCAACCCGTTCAGCACCAGCGTCTGCTGGGTCTCGGCCAGGCCCAGCTCCCACGGCGTGCCGGCGTGCTTGACCGAGGACAGCGGCGAGGCGCCGGTGCCGCCGTCGTGGCCGGCGACGACGACGTGGTCGGCCTTGGCCTTGGTGACGCCGGCGGCGACGGTGCCGATGCCCACTTCGGACACCAGCTTGACCGAGATCGAGGCGCGCGGGTTGGCGTTCTTCAGATCGTGGATCAGCTGGGCCAGATCCTCGATCGAGTAAATGTCATGGTGCGGCGGCGGCGAAATCAGGCCGACACCCGGCACCGAGAAGCGCAGGGTGGCGATGTACTCGGACACCTTGTGGCCCGGCAACTGGCCGCCCTCGCCCGGCTTGGCGCCCTGCGCCATCTTGATCTGGATCTGGTCGGCCGAGTTCAGGTAGGCGGCGGTGACGCCGAAACGCCCCGAGGCCACCTGCTTGATGCGCGAGCGCAGGGAGTCGCCGGCCTGCAGCGGGATGTCGACGACGATCTGTTCCTTGCCGACCACGGAGGCCATGGTCTCGCCCTGCTTGATCTTGATGCCCTTCAACTCCATGGTGTAGCGGGCCGGGTCTTCGCCGCCCTCGCCGGTGTTGGACTTGCCGCCGATGCGGTTCATCGCCACGGCCAGGGTGGCGTGCGCCTCGGTGCTGATCGAGCCGAGCGACATGGCGCCGGTGGCGAAGCGCTTGACGATCTCCTTGGCCGACTCGACCTCGTCGAGCGGAATCGCCTTGCTCGGGTCGAGCTTGAACTCGAACAGGCCGCGCAGGGTCAGGTGGCGGCGGCTCTGGTCGTTGATGATCTGGGCGTACTCCTTGTAGCTGGAGAAGTTGTTGCTGCGGGTCGAGTGTTGCAGTTTGGCGATGGCGTCCGGCGTCCACAGGTGGTCCTCGCCGCGCACGCGGAAGGCGTATTCGCCGCCGGCGTCGAGGTTGTTGGCCAGCAGGGGATCGTCGCCGAAGGCCAGGTGGTGCAGGCGCAGCGCCTCCTCGGCCACTTCGAACACGCCGATGCCCTCGACGTTCGAGGCGGTGCCCTTGAAGTATTTGTCGACCAGCGACTTGTTCAGGCCGATGGCTTCGAAGATCTGCGCGCCGCAATAGGACATATAGGTCGAGATGCCCATCTTCGACATGACCTTCAGCAGGCCCTTGCCGACCGCCTTGGTGTAGTTGTAGATCGCCGTCTCGCCGGACAGCTCGCCGGGCAGGCCGTGGGCCAGCTCGATCAGCGTCTCCATCGCCAGATAGGGATGCACCGCCTCGGCGCCGTAGCCGGCCAGCAGGGCGAAGTGGTGGGTCTCGCGGGCCGAGCCGGTCTCGACGACCAGGCCGGTCGAGGCGCGCAGGCCCTTGCTGACCAGGTGCTGGTGGACGGTCGAGGTGGCCAGCAGCGCCGGAATGGCGACGCGGTCGGCGCCGATCGACCGGTCGGAGACGATCAGGATGTTGTGGCCGGACTTGACGGCGTCGACCGCCTCGGCGCACAGCGAGGCCAGGCAAGCCTCCACGCCTTCCTTGCCCCATGCCAGCGGATAGCAGATGTTGAGCTCATATGACTTGAACTTGCCGCCGGTATGCAGGCTGATGCCGCGCAGGCGGGCCATGTCGTCGAAGCCGAGGATGGGCTGGGAAACTTCCAGGCGCATCGGCGGGTTGACGTTGTTGGTGTCGAGCAGGTTGGGCTTGGGTCCGATGAAGGACACCAGCGACATCACCATCGCCTCGCGGATCGGGTCGATCGGCGGGTTGGTCACCTGGGCAAACAATTGTTTGAAGTAATTGTACAAAGGTTTGAGCTTGTTCGACATGACGGCCAGCGGCGAGTCGTTGCCCATCGAGCCGGTGGCTTCTTCGCCGGCCACGGCCATCGGCGCCATCAGGAACTTCAAGTCTTCCTGGGTGTAGCCGAAGGCTTGCTGGCGGTCCAGCACGGAGGCGACGGCTTTTTCGCCCGGCGCCGCGCTGTACTTGACGCGGTTGTGCGCCAGCTGGCTTTCGCTCAGCTTGATTTCGTTCAGCTTGATGCGCACGGCGTTGATCCAGGCCTTGTAGGGCTTGGCGTTGGCGTAGGTGTCCTTGAGCTCTTTATCGTCGATGATGCGGCCGGCTTCCAGGTCGATCAGGAACATCTTGCCCGGCTGCAAACGCCATTTCTGGATGATCTTCGATTCCGGGATCGGCAGCACGCCCGATTCCGAGGCCATCACCACCAGGTCGTCGTCGGTGACGATGTAGCGCGCCGGACGCAGGCCGTTGCGGTCCAGGGTGCCGCCGATGTAGCGGCCGTCGGTGAAGGCCATGGCGGCGGGGCCGTCCCACGGTTCCATCATCGCGGCGTGATATTCGTAGAACGCGCGGCGATTGTCGTCCATCGTGCCGTGGTTTTCCCAGGCCTCCGGGATCATCATCATCATCGCCTGGGCGATCGGGTAGCCGGCCATCAACAACAGTTCGAGCGCGTTGTCGAAGCAGGCGGTGTCCGACTGGCCTTCGTAGATCAGCGGGAAGAGCTTTTGCAGGTCCTCGCCCAGCACGGCCGACTTCATCACGCCTTCACGGGCGCGCATCCAGTTGAAGTTGCCCTTGACGGTGTTGATCTCGCCGTTGTGGGCGATCAGGCGGTAGGGGTGGGCCAGCGGCCATTCCGGGAAGGTGTTGGTGGAGAAGCGTTGGTGCACCAGCGCCAGCGCCGAAATGCAACGGGCGTCCTGCAGGTCTTTATAGTAGACGCCGACCTGGTCGGCCAGCAGCAGGCCCTTGTAGACGATGGTGCGCGCCGACATCGACGGGACGAAGAATTCCTTGCCATGCAGCAGTTTGAGCGCCTGGATGGCGTGGCCCGACGATTTGCGGATCACATACAGTTTGCGCTCCAGCGCGTCGGTGACCATGATGTCCGGACCGCGGCCGATGAAGATCTGGCGGATCACCGGCTCTTTGGCGCGCACGGTGGGCGACATCGGCATGTCGCAGTCGACCGGCACGTTGCGCCAGCCCAGCACGACCTGGCCTTCGATGCGCACGGCGCGCTCGATTTCCTGTTCGCAGGCGATGCGCGAGGCGTTTTCCTTCGGCAGGAAGACCATGCCGACGCCGTACTCGCCCGGAGGCGGCAGCTCGACGCCCTGTTTGGCCATCTCGTCGCGGTAATACTGGTCGGGAACCTGGATCAGGATGCCGGCACCGTCGCCCATCAGCGCGTCGGCGCCGACGGCGCCCCGGTGGTCGAGGTTTTTCAGGATCATCAGACCCTGTTCGACGATGGAATGGCTCTTGTTGCCCTTGATGTGGGCGACGAAACCGACGCCGCAGGCATCGTGTTCATTGGACGGATCGTACAGACCTTGGGCTTTCATGGGCATTCTCCACTGCATTTTTGAATATCGAAAAACTAGAGTAGTGCAATGCAGCAGAAACTTCAACAATAACAATTAGGGTCGGAGTCGAATTAATTTCTCACGAGTCTGAGAAAAAATTTAATAGGGACAGAGTGATTGCAAGCTAAAAAAAACCGTGGCGCTTTGTGGCTGGCCACGGTTTTTAGCGGATTGTTGAGTCGATAGCCGAGTTGTCCGGCAGGCGGGCGCCTATTCCAACGGCACCAGCGGCAGCGGCCGCTTGAACGGCCGGCCCCGCTTGGCCGGCAGCACCTGGCGTTTGACGCGCAGTTGCAGCTCGGTCTTGAACTTCTCCGAGCCCAGCGGCCAGCCCTTCAGCACGGCCTTGCCGATCTCCTCCACCTCGGCCGCCGTCAGCGGATACTCGGTCAGGGCCAGATAGGCCGCCTCGCGCTGGAACGGCGTGTTGCCCAAGGCCCAGTAGTTGGCGTGGTCGGTGATCAGGCCGTCGACGCGGATGCCGGCGTGGTGCGGGTAGCTGGACCAGGGATAATCGGCCGCGCTGGCCACCAGACCGGTGCGCACGGGGTTGAACTCGATGAAGCGGGCACAGGGCATGAAGTATTGCTCGGCGTCGATCAGCGAGGTTTTGTAGCGTCCATGCCACAGCGTGCCGCTGCGGCCGTATTTCTGGTTGAAGTAGGGCACGTAGTAGCGGCCTATCCACTGCATCATCTGGCCCAGGCCGTCCTCGTCGGTCGGCGTGACCAGCAGATGCAGGTGGTCCGGCATCAGCACATAGGCGTGCAACGCCACCTTGTAGGTCTTGGCGGCGCTGCGCAACCAGCCGAGGAAGGCTTGATAATCCTCGGCATCGTGGAAAATCACCTGGTCGTTGTTGCCACGCTGGATGACGTGGTGCGGCTGGGACGGAATAATCAGACGGGGAAGACGGGCCATGGGAACGCAAGGAGTGGAGTGAATGCCCGATTCTACCGCGCCGGCACGACTCTGTCCCCGATTGATTCATCACGCCGCAAAAAACCGTCGACTCTGTCCCTTATTTCTTCCCGCCGACCTTCCGCACTCAGAACTCTTCCCATTCCGGCGCCTTGGCGGCGGCGCTGCGGGCCGTTTGACTGAGCGCCAACGCCTTGCCCACAGGCTTGGTCGCCGGCTTGCGTGCCGGCGTCGGCTGCGGCCGGGGCATCGCCAGCCGCGCCGGCGCGGCGCCGGCCGGCGCGGTCGGCAGAGTCCGCTTGCCGCTGAGCTGGAACACGCTGACCACCTCGGCCAGCTCCTGGCTCTGCTGCTGCAACTGGGCCGCCGCCGCCGCCGCTTCCTCGACCAGGGCGGCGTTCTGCTGGGTCACCTGGTCCATCTGGGCGATGGCGTGGTTGACCTGCTCGATGCCGACGGTCTGCTCGGTGCTGGCGGTGGTGATCTCGCCGATGATGTCGGTCACGTGGCGCACATGGACCACGATCTCCTTCATCGTGCGGCCCGCCTGGTCGACCAGCCGGGCGCCCAGTTCGACCTTCTCGACCGAGTCGCTGATCAGGGTCTTGATCTCCTTGGCGGCGGCGGCGCTGCGCTGGGCCAGGTTGCGCACCTCGGTGGCGACCACGGCGAAGCCCCGGCCCTGCTCGCCGGCACGGGCCGCTTCCACCGCCGCGTTGAGCGCCAGGATGTTGGTCTGGAAGGCGATGCCGTCGATGACGGTGATGATGTCGACGATCTTGTGGGCCGACTCGTTGATCATGCCCATCGTGTCGACCACTTGATTGACCACGTCGCCGCCCTTGAGCGCCACCTCGGAGGCGCTCAGCGCCAAGGTGTGGGCCTGGCGCGAGTTGTCGCCGTTCTGCTTGACGGTGGCGGTCAGCTGTTCCATCGACGAAGCGGTCTGTTGCAGCGAGCTGGCCTGCTGCTCGGTGCGCGAGGACAGGTCGAGGTTGCCGCTGGCGATCTGGCTCGACGCCGTGGCGATGGTGTCGGTGCCGCCGCGCACCTGGCCGACGATGCTGACCAGGCTGGCGTTCATTTCCTTCAGCGCCTGCAGCAGCATGCCGGCCTCGTCGCGGCTGCGCACGTCGATCTGGCTGCTGAGGTCGCCGGCGGCGACGGTCTGGGCGATCCTCACCGCCTTGTGCAGCGGCGCGGTGATCGAATGGGTGATGACGTAGGCGAACCAGGAGCCCAGCAGCAGGGCGCCGCCGGCCAGCGCCAGCAGGAAGCTCTGGCCTTGGTGATACTGTTCCTGCACCTGGGCGGCCAGGGCGCGGCCGACGCCGGCCTCGTACCGGCCGATCTTCTCGACGCTGTCCAGGTAGCCGGTGAACTGCGCCTCGAGCTTGTCGTCGACCAACTTGCGCGCGGCGTCGGCGTCGCCGCCCTTCTTCAGCTTGAACACCTGGTCGCGGGTGGCGGCGTACTGCTTGCGCTCGACGGCGACGGCGTCGAGCAGGGTCTTCTCCTGCGCGCTGACGAGTATCGGTTCGAGTTGCTTCTGGATCTCGTTGACGCGGGCGCGGGTGGCGGCCGCCTTGTCGTTCTCGGCCTTCGATTCGGCCTGCTCGGCGTTCTTGGCGTAGGCGATCACGCGCACCCCGCTGATGCTGATCAGGTTGTGCCATTCGGCGGTCAGGCGCTCCTTCAGCATGGCGCTGCCGACCATCTCCTCGCTCAGCTGGCCCACCGCCTGCAGGCGCCAGATGCCGGCCGCCGCCATCGCCACCATCAACAGCATGACCAGGCCGAAACCACCGCCCAGCCGCATGCCGATCTTCAAATCCGCGAATTTCATACGAGCTCTCCCCAGAGACTGACGAGCGCCTTGATATCAAATTCAGACCGTTAATTGGCGCTTGGAAAGTTCATACTACGTCACGGATAGCAAGGGAAAACTCTCACATTCCCACCACCGGACAATTCAATGCGGCGGCGTCAAATGCAAGATTGGCGGAACGATCAAGCAAGCTTGTCGAAAGGTTTACGAGAGGTTGAAGCTGGCAGAGAGGGAATAGCCTTCGCCGTAGGCGCTGCGCAGCGGCAGGTCCTGGCCGAGGCCGGTGCGGGCTTTTTTGCGTAAACGATACACCAGCATGTCTACCCGGCGGCCGGCGTCCGGATCGTCGCCGCCGATGCCGGCCACGATCACCTGGCGCGGCACGGGCCGGGTGTTGATGGTCAGCAGGTGGAGGAAGTTGCATTCCTTCTCGGTCAGCGTGATCGCCATGCCCTGCAGCTCAAGCTGGCGGGCGCTGACCTTCAAGGTCCACTTGCTGGGCAGCGGCACCGGGTCCTGCGGGCCGACGCGGCGGTCGAGCGCCTCGATGTGGGCGGCCAGCTCGGGGAATTTGATCGGCTTGGTCAGGTAGTGGTCGGCGCCCAGGCGCAGGCCGAGGATGCGGTTGTCGAAGGCGACGCGGCCGGTCAGCACCAGCAGGCCGATTTGCGGATACAGCTGGCGCATGCGGGGGATGACGTTGAAGCCGTCCTCGTCGGGCAAACCCAGGTCCAGCACCACCACGCCGACGTTACCCTGGCTCAACGCGGACCACATGTCGCTGGCGTTGTTGGTGATGTGCACTTCGTGTTCCAACTCAGTCAAGAACTCGGCCATTTCTTCGGCGTAGTCCAGATTGTCTTCCACGATGAGTATTTGCGTCATTGATGCGCCATTCGTTTTGAGTATTGAGCAAGCGTGCTCAGTTCCGCCCTCTGGCATTGTCAGTTTGCGTCAGGGAATTATCACTGCTGCAATCATCCGGCGCAAGGCTTTTCCCGGCAACGGACGCTATCGGCAGCCAAATCCGAAATTCTGTGCCGCTTTCAGAAACATTTCTTGCGCTGAGGCTACCGCCGTGGACGTCCACCACGGCCCGCGCTATATACAGGCCGAGGCCGGAGCCGGCGATGGCTGCCGCATTGCTGCCCCGGAAGGACTTGTCGAAGACGCGCGCCAGCTCGGCGGCGGGCAGGCCGGCGCCGTGGTCGCGGACCAGGAACTCGACGCCGCCCTCCGTTGCTTTTTTGCCTATGATTTCGATGACGCTGCCGTCCGGCGTGTACTTGATGGCGTTGTCGAGCAGGATGTCGAGGCACAGGCGCATGCCGTTCGGGTCGCAGCGCAGCCGCGCCGGCAGGTCGACGCTGCGCGCCGTCAGTTGCGGGCGGCGGCCGCGGCCGGCCGCCGCGACGGCCTCCAGCAGCTCGGCCGGGGCGATCTGGTCGGCCTGGCGCTGGCGGCCGATCTCGGTCATGCGCTCGGGCGACAGGTACTCGTCGAGCATGGCCAGCAGGCGGTCGACCGCCACGGCGATCTTGCGGTAGCGCTTGCGGCTGGCCTCGTCGTGGTGGGCGCCGGTCATCTCCAGGCGCTGGATGGCGCCGTCGATGGTGGCCAGCGGCGTGCGGAACTCGTGCGACAGCATCGAGGCGAATTTCTTTTGCTCGGCGGCCTGCTCGCGGCGCGGGCGGAGGTCGCGCAGCACGCCGAGCAGGGAGGCGGGCCGGCCGTCGGCGCCGTCGAGCACGCTCGACTCGATCTCGACCGGCAAGGCGACGCCGTCGACGCGCGCCAGCTCGGCCTCGCGCAGCAGGCGGCGCCGGCTCGGGTCGCCTGCGGCCAGGCGCGCCAGGCGGGCCGGCAGCCCGGCCAGCAAGGTGGCGGCCAGCGCCTGCATATGCGGGTGCTCGTGTTCGCGGCCGGGCTCGGCGGCGAAGCCGAACAGGCGGCAGGCGGCGGGGCTGAGGTAGCTCAGGCGGCGGCCGGCCAGTTCGACCATCCAGCTGACCTCGCTGGTGTGCGCCAGCAGCAGACGCAGCCGCTCGGCCTCCTGGCGGGCCTGCTGCAGCTCGGCGCTGAGCTGGGGGACGGTGGGCGTTGTCGATTCGAACATTTTGAATATCGGAAACTATCCGGCCCCCAGTATAGACGGGCTATTCGGTCAGCGGGGCAAAGATCTGCTGCAGATCCTCTTGCGTCAGGGCCATCTTGTGCGATTCGCCCTCGGCCAGGATGGATTGCGCCAGGTCGGCCTTCTTCTGCTGCAGGATCTGGATCTTCTCCTCCAGCGTGCCCTTGGCGATCAGCTTGTAGACGAACACCGGCTTGTCCTGGCCGATGCGCCAGGCGCGGTCGGTGGCCTGGTTCTCCGCCGCCGGGTTCCACCACGGGTCGTAGTGGATCACCGTGTCGGCCGCCGTCAGGTTCAGGCCGACGCCGCCGGCCTTCAAACTGATCAGGAAGATCGGCACGGCGCCCTGCTGGAAGGCGGCCACCTGGGCGCCGCGGTCCTTGGTGTCGCCGGTCAGCAAGGCGTAGGGGATGTCGCGCTCCTCGAGCTCCTGCTCGATCAGCGCGAGCATGCTGGTGAACTGCGAGAACACCAGGATCTTGCGGTTCTCGTCGAGCAGGTCCTCGACCATCTGCATCAGGTCGATCAGCTTGGCCGAGCCGGCCGTCTGCTTCTTGGCCGGCAGCGACTTGACCAGGCGCGGGTCGCAGCACACCTGGCGCAGCTTGAGCAGCGCCTCGAGGATGACGATCTGGCTGCGCGCCACGCCCTTGCGGTCGATCTCCTCGCGCACCTTCTGGTCCATCGCCAGGCGCACCGTCTCGTACAGGTCGCGCTGGGCGCCGGTCAGCTCGACCTTGCGCACCATTTCCGTCTTCGGCGGCAACTCCTTGGCGACGCTGTCCTTGGTGCGGCGCAGCAGGAAGGGCTTGATGCGGCGGTTCAGCAGGCTGCGCCGCAGCGGGTCGTCCTGCCGCTCGATCGGATGGCGGAACTGGCTGTTGAAGCCCTTCTCGTCGCCCAGCAGGCCGGGCAGCAGGAAGTGGAACTGCGACCACAGCTCGCCCAGGTGGTTCTCCAGCGGCGTGCCGGACAGGCACAGGCGGTGCCGCGCGCGCAGCAGGCCGGCGCTCTGCGCCGCCTTCGAGCGGGTGTTCTTGATGTAGTGCGACTCGTCGAGGATGACCAGGTGGAAGTCGTGCTCGCGCAGCTTCTCCTCGTCGCGCGGCAGCAGCGCGTAGGTGGTCAGCACCAGGTCGGCCCCGGCGATCTGGTCGAACTGGGCCATCCGGTCCTTGCCCTGCAGCAGCAGGACGCGCAGCTCGGGGGCGAAACGGGCCGCCTCGTCCTGCCAGTTGCCCATCAGGCTGGTCGGCGCGATGACCAGCGCCGGCGCGCTCAGCCGGCCGGCCTCTTTTTCCACCAGGATGTGGGCCAGGGTCTGCACCGTCTTGCCCAGGCCCATGTCGTCGGCCAGGATGCCGGCCAGATTGTATTCGCGCAGGAATTGCATCCAGGCCAGGCCGTCGGACTGGTAGTCGCGCAAGGTGGCGCGCAGGCCGGCCGGCGTGGCCACCTTCTTCACCGCGCCGAACTGGTTGAGCCGGCGGCCCATCTCCAGCAACTCTTCGCCGCCGCTCCAGCGCAGCTCGAGCTGGCGCGCCAGCTCGTCGAGGCGGGCGGCGTCCAGCGTGGCCATGCGCAGGGTCGGTTTGATCTTGTCGCTGAAATACAACTCGCCGAGCGTCGCCAGGATCGGCCGCACGCGCGCCCAGGGCAGGGCGACGCGGCTGCCGTCGGCCAGGGTGGCCAGCATCTGGTCCTCGTCGCCGTGCGCCGCCAGCACCTTCGGATTGAACTCGTTGGGGGCGTTGCGGATCATTTGCACCAGCACCGGCAGCAGCGCCACGCGCTCCTGGTTGACCACGATGCCCAGCGCCAGCTCGAACCAGGCGTTGCCGCCGTCGGCCTCGTCGGCCTCGATGTGGGCGTACCAGTCGTCGACCTGGCTGAGCTCGTAGCGGTACTTGGCCGCCTTCTCGACGCGCCAGCCGCGCGCCGCCAGGCTGGCGATGCCGTCGGCGCCGAAGCGTATCCATTCGGCCTGGCTGGGCAGCAACTGGGCGCCCTTGACGCTGCTCAGCGGCAACTGCGCCGGCTTTTTGAAGCCCAGCGCCTGCAGGGTTTCCAGCGCCACCGCCTCGGCGGCGGCGTCGCGTTCGATGATCTCGGTGACCTCGCCGCGCTGGCGCACCACGCGCTGCGCCGGGTCGAAGGAGACGCGCTCGCCGTCGTAGTCGTAGGACAGCACGGCGTAGTCGTGCCAGCGCTGCACGTTGCCGTCGGCCAGCATGGCGGCGTCGAGCACCAGCACCGGCTGCGGCGCGACGTCGCGGCGCACCCGCTGCGGCAGCGGCTGCGGCAGCGGCATCAGTTGTTGCAGGCCGTGCGCCAGCAGCAGTTGCGAAACGCGCACCTTGTCGTTGGCGGTCAGCAGCGGCGCCTGGGCCACCAGCGCCTGCAGCTCGGCCAGCGGGATGGCGGCGCCGCCCTGGTTGAGCTGCAACACGCCGCAGGACAGGTTGTCGATGTACCACGGCGGGTCGGTCGGCAGCATGTAGTCGATCTGGTCGGCGCCATGGTGGCGCGCGCCCTCGGCGGCGGCGACCTGCCAGCCCAAGCGCAGGCCCTTGCCCTCCTCGCGCCACACCAGGTTGGCTTGGCGCAACTGTCCGCCCTTCAGCGGATACACCAGGCCGTTGCCGACGTCGGCCCAGGAGTTGGCCCACAGCAGCTTGTCCTGTTCGGCCAGCATTTCCAACAGGGCCGCGCCGATCTTGCCGCGCGGCTCGGTGGCGCTGCCGGTCTGCGAGGCGGCGCCGCTGCGCATGGCGACGAAGAAGCGCACCAGGTCCTCGTCGCCCGGCAGCAGGAAGCTGGGCGGCGCCGACAGCAGCGAGAACACCTCGCTGACCGGGCTGGCGGCGGCGACGTCGCCGTTGCCGCGCAGCCGCGCCTTGTACAGGCACAGGGCGACGTGGCGGCCGCCGCTGGTGGGCGCCATCACGTAGATCAGGCGGTAAGTGGGCTGGCTCTGGCCGGCGGCCAGCTTGGCGTCGGCTTCGACGGCGGCGGGCAGCTTGGGCTTCGGATGGGCGGCCGCGTCCACCCGTTGCAACCAGGTGGCGACCGCATAGGACAACTGGGTCGCCGGCACGCTGGCAGGGACGGAAACGGCGGGGGCGGCACTGGCGTCGTCGCGGGTAAAATCCATAGGGCGCATTGTTGTTTAAATCTGCTTCAAAAACGGCAACAGGCAATATTATCCGCCATAGACGGCTGCTTGTTTGCGTAATATTCAAAGTCGGCCATGCGCACAGTCCTTTTGGACTGTCAAGACTGGCACATTCGCGCCGATTGCGTATCATTCCGGGCTTGACCGCTTAGGATAACCACCCCATGTTGCCTTCCATCGAACAACGTCTCGCCCTTGAACTCGCCGCCAAACCGGTGCAGGTCGCCGCCGCCATCGCCCTGCTCGACGAGGGCGCCACCGTGCCCTTCATCGCGCGCTACCGCAAGGAGGCCACCGGCGGCCTGGACGACATCCAGCTGCGCCTGCTCGAAGAGCGCCTGCGCTACCTGCGCGAGCTGGAGGACAGGCGCGCCAGCATCGTCGCTTCGATCACCGAGCAGAACAAGATGACGGCGGAGTTGTTAGATGCCATCATGCACGCCGAAGACAAGACCCGGCTGGAAGATTTGTACCTGCCGTACAAACAAAAACGCCGCACCAAGGCGCAGATCGCCATCGAGGCGGGCCTGGCGCCGCTGGCCGACGCCCTGCTGGCCAACCCGGAACTGACTCCCGAGATGGAAGCCAACAAGTTCCTGCGCGAGGCTTTCACCACGGCCGAGGGCAACAACGCCGGCGTCGCCGACACCAAGGCGGCGCTCGACGGCGCCCGCCAGATCCTGATGGAGCGCTTCGCCGAGGACGCCACCCTGCTGCAGGCGCTGCGCGAATACGTGCTCGACCATGGCGTGGTGGAGTCGAAAGTGGTCGACGGCAAGCAGGACGAGGGCGAGAAGTTCGCCGACTACTTCGACTACGCCGAAACCATCGGCACGGTGCCGTCGCACCGCGCGCTGGCCCTGCTGCGCGGCCGCCGCGAGGGCATCCTCGACGTCGTGCTGCGGCTCGACACCGAGGCCGAGAAGCCGAAGTGGGACGCGCCGCACAATCCCTGCGAGGGCCGCATCGCCGCCCGCTTCGGCATCAAGCACCAGGGCCGCGCGGCCGACAAGTGGCTGGCCGACACGGCGCGCTGGACCTGGCGCGTGAAAAGCTTCATGCACCTGGAGACGGAACTGATGGGCGCGCTGCGCGAACGCGCCGAGCTGGACGCCATCAACGTCTTCGCCACCAACCTGAAGGCGCTGCTGCTGGCCGCGCCGGCCGGCCAGCGCGCCACCATGGGCCTGGACCCGGGCCTGCGCACCGGCGTCAAGGTGGCGGTGGTCGACGCCACCGGCAAGGTGGTCGACACCGCCGTCATCTACCCGCACCAGCCGAAGAACGACTGGGACGGCTCGCTGCACACGCTGGGCAAGCTGGCCGCCAAGCACAATGTGTCCTTGATTTCGATCGGCAACGGCACCGCCTCGCGCGAGACCGACAAGCTGGCGCAGGACCTGATCAAGCAGCACCCCGAACAGAAGATGACCAAGATCGTCGTCTCCGAGGCCGGCGCCTCGGTCTACTCGGCCTCCGAGTTCGCCTCGCGCGAGCTGCCCGACATGGACGTGTCGCTGCGCGGCGCCGTCTCGATCGCCCGCCGCCTGCAGGACCCGCTGGCCGAGCTGGTCAAGATCGACCCGAAATCGATCGGCGTCGGCCAGTACCAGCACGACGTCTCGCAGAGCCAGCTGGCGCGCTCGCTCGACGCCGTCGTCGAGGACTGCGTCAACGCCGTCGGCGTGGATGTCAACACCGCCTCGGCGCCGCTGCTGGCGCGCGTCTCCGGCCTGTCGGCCACGGTGGCGCAGTCGATCGTCGCCTTCCGCGACCTGAAGGGCGCCTTCACCTCGCGCGCCGGCCTGAAAGCCGTGCCGCGGCTGGGTGACAAGACCTTCGAGCAGGCCGCCGGCTTCCTGCGCGTGATCGGCGGCGACAACCCGCTGGACGCCTCGGCGGTGCACCCGGAATCGTATCCGCTGGTCGAGAAGATCCTCGGCGACATCAAGAAGGACATCAAGGCGGTGATCGGCGAGACGGCCCTGATCAAGAGCCTGAACCCGGCCAAGTACGCCGACGAGAAGTTCGGCGTGCCGACCATCAGCGACATCTTGAAGGAGCTGGAGAAGCCGGGCCGCGATCCGCGTCCCGAGTTCACCACCGCCACCTTCAAGGAGGGTGTCGAGGAGATCCGCGACCTGCGGCCCGACATGATCCTCGAAGGCGTGGTCACCAACGTGGCCGCCTTCGGCGCCTTCGTCGACATCGGCGTGCACCAGGACGGCCTGGTGCACATCTCGGCGCTGTCGAACACCTTCGTCAAGGACCCGCACAGCGTGGTCAAGGCCGGCCAGGTGGTGCGCGTCAAGGTGCTGGAGGTGGACGAGAAGCGCAAGCGCATCGCCCTGACCATGCGCCTGACCGACAGCGCGCCGCAGGCCGGGTCCAAGCCGGAGCAACGCGCCGACCGCAACGACCGCAAGAGCATGGGCGTGCAGCAGAAGCAGCAGGCGCGCCAGGAGCCGGCCGGCGGCAGCATGGCCGCCGCCTTCGCCAAGCTGCGCGGCTAGTCCCCGGGGTGGCGCCCTCGCCCTCGCCCTCGCGCCGAGGGCCGGCGCCGCCCGCCTCCCCCCCACGGCGGGAACTGGGGTCGGACCCCGAGGGGTCCGACCCCGGCTTGGCTGCGGGGTCTAACGGCCCGGTCCCCCGGCGCGCCGCAGCAATCCCAATTGGGCGGCAAGCGGCCCGCCGCGCCATCGGCCAAGCTGATTAGCCCCCTCGCCGGCATTTTTGTATAAAATGTCGGCATCTATCATTTTTTACCCTGAGGCAGCCATGAGCGACGTACAAACCTGGATCAAAGAAACCGTGACGAGCACGCCTGTCGTGTTGTTCATGAAGGGCACCGCCCAGTTCCCGCAGTGCGGCTTTTCCGGTCGCGCCATCCAGATCCTGAAGTCCTGCGGCGTCGAGAACATCGCCACCGTCAACGTGCTGGACGACGCCGATGTGCGCCAGGGCATCAAGGAATACTCGAACTGGCCGACCATTCCCCAGCTCTACATCAAGGGTGAGTTCATCGGCGGTTCGGACATCATGAACGAAATGTTCGAGTCCGGCGAGCTGAAGGCCCTGCTGGATGCCTGATCGGCCCGGGCGTGGCGACGCCCGGCGGATCGTTATCGCCATCACCGGCGCCACAGGCGCGGTGTATGGCGTGCGTCTGCTGCAACATCTGCAACACCATGCCGGCGTCGAAACGCATTTGATCGTGTCCGACGCCGCGCTCCTCACCTTGCACCAGGAAACCGGGCTGCAGCGGCGCGCTGTCGAAGCCCTGGCCCATGTGGTGCACAAACAGCGCGACGTCGGCGCGGCCATCGCCAGCGGCTCCTTCCAGTCGGACGGCATGATCGTCGCGCCCTGCTCGATGAAAACCCTGGCCTCGGTGGCCCACGGCCTGTCCGACAACCTGATCGCCCGCGCCGCCGACGTGGTGCTCAAGGAGCGCCGCCGGCTGGTGCTGATGGTGCGCGAAACGCCGTTCAATCTGGCGCACCTGCGCAATATGACGGCCGTCACCGAGATGGGCGGCATCATCTTCCCGCCGCTGCCTAGCTTCTATCACAATCCCAAGAGTATCGAAGAGATGGTCGACCACACCGTTGCCCGGGTGCTGGACCTGTTTGACGTGCAACATGCATTGGCGCCGCGCTGGGCCGGCATGAAGGAAGGCAGCGTCGCGCCCACGCTGAGCGACGACGGCGGCGACGCCGCGCCATAGCGCGCCAAGGCGCCACGGACGGTCGCTCAGGCCGGCGGTACTGGCCCGCCGGCTGACACAGCAATCCAGGGCCGTTTCCGCGGCCTGGGGCTAGCGTTTCTCGAACTGGATTCCACTCGCCTGTTTCAAATCCCTGGCTTCCTCGACCATGCGGCGGTGCGCGATGCGCTTGCGCATCACTTCTGCGTGCTGGGCGGCGGTCATGGGTGGAACGGTCATCAAATCTTTTAGCTGCGCTACATTGCTGTAATTACTTTTCATAAGACGGCTCAAATGTCGGCTCCGTAGTGAATGCTGCACTGTCGCTAAAACTCATGTGATTATGAGCCACTATTCGAATGCACGCTGCTTCAGCGCTTATTCTTGCCTAAAAGAATTACCATCCAGACTAAGCTTCTCTATTGTGCACTAGTTTCGTGTCGAAATCGTGACAATTCGCAAACGTGTCGGCCAGCACAAGGCCTCTGCGCCGGCTGGCAGGGCAAAGTGGTATGGTCGCCGGCGCGCCGTCAAAAAAGACAGTTTCTAGGTAGAAAGCCAGCAAACATCAGGGTGTGGGGCGGAATGGCCGACCCGATGGGGCCGAACAAAAACCGGTAGCGGTCTTATCCGGAAGGCGCTTCTGCGGCGCAGCCGAGCATTGGTAAAAAAGCAAATAAGATGCCGTGTGGCGACACAAAAAAGCTACTTTTGGTAGTTTACGCGCACCAGCATGCGGATAAATTCGCGGGCGATTTGACGGTGGTGCTCATCGAGGCGCTGCAAATCGGCGATCAGCTTGACGTCGGCCGACTCGAAACGCGCCAGCGCGGCGGAATTATCGCCGGCCGGCGCGGCCGCGTCCGGGCCGCCGAAGCGCAACCACTCGGCCGGCACGCCCAGCCATTGCGCGATCATGCGCAGCTTCTCCTGGGTCGGAATGGCCTCGCCAACCAGCCATTTGCGGGCCGCGTGCACGGTGATCGGGCGGCCGTCGAAGCGAATATTGAATTCGCGCGCCAGGCGGGTCGGGCTGTCGGGGGAGTAGTGAGCGTTCTTGAGCGCCTGCTGCAGGCGCTGGCTGAAGCTTTCGCGTTCATTAGAAGAATTCATAGTTACACTATTTCATGTTGCGACATGAAAGTCAGTCTCTTGCCTGGCTGCTGGGAATGCAACAAAACCGGCTGTTAAATTTAACAAGTATCGCTCCCTGGCGGCAGGCGAGGCCATGATGGTTGCCGAATATTATTTCGCAAAATACGAAAAAACAGGGTGAATATCACGCTCCGCACTACCCGGGAGGCTTGTCGATACAATAACACCTTGCACGCTTCAGCGGGCCAGAATTTCAGCGGAATCCGGCCCTTTGTCCACACTCGCTAGCGATTTGCTAGGCTTGGGCGCTCAGGCGGAAGCGTATGATGCCGTCCGGCCCCAATTCGCGGCGCACGATACCGTCGCGCCACAGCTTATGCAGGTGGGCCAGCGCCTCGCCGAGGGCGAAACTGAGCTGGTGGGCGTCCAGCGCACGCTTGAACATCAAGGGCACGATGTCGGCCGCCGACTGCCATTGCCGGCAGGCCTGCATCACCTCGGCCAGCCGCTCGACGTGGTGCGCGCGCAACTGGGCGATGCGGGTGTGCAGGCCACGGAAGGGCCGGCCGTGCGAGGGCAGCACCAGCACGTCGTCCGGCAGCGCGGCGAACTTGCCCAGCGAGTCGAGGTACAGCGTCAACGGGTTGGCCTCCGGCTCGATGGCGAACACCGAGACGTTGGTGGAGATGCGCGGCAGCACCATGTCGCCCGAAATCAGCACGTTCAGCCCGGCGCAATACAAGGCGGCATGCTCGGGGGCATGGCCGAAGCCGGTGATGACCCGCCATTCATGGTCACCAATGAGAACCGACTCTCCATCCTGGATGCGGGTGTAGGCGGCCGGCACGGCCGGCACCAGCGAGGCGTAGTGGTTTTTGCGGCTTTGCATTTTTTCCAGCATCTCCGGGTCGGCCAGGCCGTGGCGGCGGAAATGCGGCAGCGCCGCCGCGTTGTCGACCCCGGGCAGGGCCGCCGCCATCATGCGGGCGAAGGCGTATTCGGCCGAAGGGGTAGGAGAGTTGGGCTTCGAGTGGATTCATTTTTTATCTTTCACGCGCTACAATGCGATTGACGTTGACGTAAACGGAAGATCCCGGCCATGCTAGGCCGCTTGGCGCCGCCGCCTCCCCTCCTCACTTTATACCGCCAGCCCACACGATGCCGACCTATACCATTACCGAACTGTCCCGCGAATTCGATATCACGGCGCGCGCCATCCGCTTCTACGAGGACCAGGGCCTGCTCAGCCCCTCGCGCGAGGGCGCGGGCGGGCGCAACCGCGTCTACACGCCGCGCGACCGCACCCGCCTCAAGCTGACCCTGCGCGGCAAGCGCCTCGGCCTGTCGCTGTCGGAAATCAAGAGCCTGGTCGACATGTACGAGTCGCCCAAGGACACCAGCGCGCAGATGAACCGCTTCCTCGGCGTGCTGGCGCAACACCGCGAGACGCTGGAGCAGCAGCGCGAGGACATCGAAATGTCGCTCGGCGAGATCACCGCCCACGAGGACGAATGCCGCCGCCTGCTGGCCGCCATCGCCGACGGCAAGGGCGAGCCGGCCGCCGCCGGCTGAGCGGCCGGCCCGGCGTCAGCCATTCGCTTTGCCTTGGATCGCTTTACGTTTACGTTAACGTCACACCGGCGTATGATAGCCGCATCAACCAAAACCACAACACGAGGATGACATGCTCCATCTCCCAGGCCTGACCTTTGACCACGGCGAAGACATCGCCGCCCTGCGTGAAGCGGTGCAACAGTTCGCCGCCGCCGAGATCGCCCCGCGCGCCGCCGAGATCGACCGCAGCGACCAGTTCCCCATGGACCTGTGGCGCAAGATGGGCGAGCTCGGCGTGCTCGGCGTCACCGTCGGCGAGGAGTACGGCGGCGCCAACATGGGCTACCTGGCCCACATCGTGGCGATGGAGGAGATCTCGCGCGCCTCGGCCTCGGTCGGCCTGTCCTACGGCGCCCACTCGAACCTGTGCGTCAACCAGATCAAGCGCAACGGCAACGAGGAGCAAAAACGCAAATACCTGCCGAAACTGATTTCCGGCGAACACATCGGCGCCCTCGCCATGTCCGAGCCGAACGCCGGCTCCGACGTGGTCAGCATGAAGCTGCGCGCCGACCTCAAGGGCGACCGCTGGATCCTCAACGGCACCAAGATGTGGATCACCAACGGCCCCGACGCCGACGTGCTGGTGGTCTACGCCAAGAGCGACCTGGCGGCCGGCGCCAAGGGCATGACCGCCTTCCTGATCGAAAAGAGCTTCAAGGGCTTCTCGGTGGCGCAGAAGCTCGACAAGCTGGGCATGCGCGGCTCGCACACCGGCGAACTGGTGTTCGAGAACTGCGAAGTGCCGCTGGAAAACGTGCTGGGCGGCGAAGGCAAGGGCGTCAACGTGCTGATGTCCGGCCTCGACTTCGAGCGCACCGTGCTGTCCGGCGGCCCGCTGGGCATCATGCAGGCCTGCATGGACGCGGTGGTGCCGTATATCCACGATCGCCAGCAATTCGGCCAGCCCATCGGCGAATTCCAGCTGATGCAGGGTAAGATTGCGGACATGTACTCGACCATGATGGCGTGCAAGGCATATGTGTACGCCGTCGGTCAGGCCTGCGACCGGGCCAAAACCCCGGAAGCGGTCCGCCAGCTGCGCAAGGACGCGGCGGGAGCCATTTTGTATAGCGCGGAAAAGGCGACCTGGATGGCCGGCGAGGCGATCCAGACGCTGGGCGGCAACGGCTACATCAACGAGTATCCGGTCGGCCGCCTGTGGCGCGACGCCAAGTTGTACGAAATCGGCGCCGGCACCAGCGAAATCCGCCGCATGCTGATCGGTCGCGAACTGTTCGCGGAAACCAAGTAGGCAGGGCGCGCGTGCATTAGCTGGACTGATATCGCCGGCGATTTTATTAGACCCGCTAATGCACCCTAGCGCCCCCCTAGCGAGACGGACCCATGACCCAAGCCGCTTTTCCCAAACTGCTGAGTTCCCAGATCGCCTTCGACATCGCCCGCACCATCCGCGACGGCTTCGACAAGCACTACCGCCTGTTCCGCGACACCAGCCGCCAGGCCAAGGCCCACTTCGAGCAGGGCGCCTGGGCCACCGCCCAGCAGGCCGCGCGCGAGCGCATCGGCTTCTACGACCAGCGCGTGCAGGAATGCGTGCAGATGCTGGAGGACGAGTACGACCATTCCGAGCTGACCGACGAGGTGTGGCGCGAGCTCAAGCTGCACTTCATCGGCATGCTGTCCGACCACAAGCAGCCCGAGCTGGCCGAAACCTTCTTCAACTCGGTCTGTTGCAACATCCTGCACCGCACCTATTTCCACAACGACTTCATCTTCGTGCGCCCGGTGGTGTCGACCGAGTACATCGAAACCGAGGAACTGGCGCCGACCTACCGCGTCTACTACCCCGGCACCGACGGCCTGCGCTTCACGCTCAAGCGCATCATCACCAACTTCCAGCTCGACGCCGCCTTCGCCAACCTGGACCGCGACGTCGAGCAGGTCGAGGCGCGCCTGCGGCTTATCTTCGGCAGCAACAAGATCGAGCCGAACCACCAGATCCAGGTGCTGTCGAGCCTGTTCTACCGCAACAAGGGCGCCTACATCGTCGGCAAGGGCATCAACGGCAACAAGGAATACCCCTTCGTCGTGCCGATCCTGCACAACCGCAACGGCGAGCTGATCCTCGACACCGTGCTGTTCGACCAGGAACAGATCACCGTGCTGTTCTCCTTCACCCGCGCCTACTTCCTGGTCGACATGGAGGTGCCGTCGGCCTATGTGCAGTTCCTGCGCAGCCTGCTGCCGCGCAAGCCGCGCAGCGAGATCTACACCATCCTCGGCCTGCAAAAGCAGGGCAAGACGCTGTTCTACCGCGACTACCTGCAACACCTCAAGCACTCGTCCGACCAGTTCGAGATCGCCCCCGGCATCCGCGGCCTGGTGATGCTGGTGTTCGCCCTGCCGTCCTTTCCCTACGTGTTCAAGGTCATCAAGGACTTCTTCCCGGCGCCCAAGGAAACCAGCCGCGCCCTGATCAAGGAAAAATACCTGCTGGTGAAGAACCACGACCGCGTCGGCCGCATGGCCGACACCCTGGAATACTCCAACGTGGCCTTCCCGCGGCAGCGCTTCACCGAGGACCTGATCGCCGAGCTCAAGCACTTCGCCCCCTCGCTGGTCGAGGAGGACCGCGAGCAGCTGATCATCAAGCACCTGTACATCGAGCGGCGCATGGTGCCGCTCAACATCTGGCTGTCCAACGCCGAGAAGGAAGGCAACGAGCTGCAGATCGAGCACGGCGTGCTGGAATACGGCAACGCCATCAAGGAGCTGGTGGCGGCCAACATCTTCCCCGGCGACATGTTGTACAAGAACTTCGGCGTGACCCGCCACCAGCGCGTGGTGTTCTACGATTACGACGAGATCGAATACATCACCGACTGCGTCTTCCGCAACATCCCCGAGGCGCGCACCGACGAGGAGGAGATGTCGGCCGAGCCCTGGTATCCGATCGGCAAGCACGACGTCTTCCCCGAGCAGTTCGGCCGTTTCCTGCTGGGCAACGCCAAGATCCGCCGCTACTTCATGAAGCACCACGCCGACCTGCTGACCCAAGCCTGGTGGCAGGCGCGCAAGCAGCGCATCGCCGACGGCTTTGTCGAGGACGTCTTCCCGTATCCGCAGAACATCCGTTTCAGCAATCAACACCTGACCACACCCACGGCGACGGTGACGCCGCCACCCTTCATGGAGACTCTAGAAAATGAATGATCCTATCGTAATCGTCGGTGCCGCGCGCACCCCCATGGGCGCCTTCCAGGGCGACTTTTCCAACGTCAACGCCAGCGACCTGGGCGCGGTGGCCATCAAGGCCGCCGTCGCGCAAGCCGGCGTCAAGCCCGAGGCGGTCGAGCACGTCTACTTCGGCAACTGCCTGATGGCCGGCCAGGGCCAGGCGCCGGCGCGCCAGGCCGCGCTGAAGGCCGGTCTGCCGACCTCGGCGGCCGCCGTCACGCTGTCCAAGATGTGCGGCTCGGCCATGCAGGCCACCATCTTCGCCCACGACGCCCTGAAGGCCGGCAGCGCCGACCTGATCGTCGCCGGCGGCATGGAATCGATGACCAACGCGCCCTACCTGGTGCCGAAGGCGCGCGGCGGCTACCGCATCGGCCACGGCATGATCTACGACCACATGATGCTCGACGGCCTGGAAGACGCCTACAGCAAGGACGACAAGGGCAACGGCCGCTCGATGGGCACCTTCGCCGAGGAATGCGTCAGCCAGTACGGCTTCACGCGCGAGGCGCAGGACGCCTTCGCCATCGCCTCGGTGCAGCGCGCCCAGGCGGCGGCGGCCGACGGCAGCTTCGCCTGGGAAATCGCCCCGGTGACCGTCAGCGGCCGTGGCGGCGACACCGTCATCGACAAGGACGAAGGCCCGCTGAAAGCCAAGATCGAAAAGATCCCGACACTGCGCGCCGCCTTCAAGAAGGACGGCAGCATCACCGCCGCCTCGTCGTCGTCGATCAACGACGGCGCCGCCGCCCTGGTGCTGATGCGCGCCTCCAGCGCCAAGGAACAGGGCTTGACCGTGCTGGCCACCATCGTCGGCCACGCCACCCACGCCCAGGCGCCGAACCTGTTCACCACCGCGCCGGTCGGCGCGATGCGGAAATTGTTCGCCAAGACCGGCTGGAGCAGCGCCAGCGTCGACCTGTACGAAGTCAACGAAGCCTTCGCCGCCGTGCCGATGGCCGCCATGCACGACCTCGACATCCCGCACAGCAAGATCAACATCCACGGCGGCGCCTGCGCGCTGGGCCACCCGATCGGCGCCTCCGGCGCGCGCATCATCGTCACCCTGATCGGCGCCCTGCGCAAGACCGGCGGCAAGCGCGGCGTGGCGGCGCTGTGCATCGGCGGCGGCGAAGCAACCGCCGTGGCGATCGAACTGGCCTGATCGCCCGCTGAGCTTCCCCCCACCCCAAGGCCGAAAGCCGGGGTCGGACCCGGCGGGTCCGACCCCAGGTTCCGCCCTTGGGTGTGGCCGGCCCGCAACCCATCCCACATTCCACACTGAGGTGTCAGCATGCCCACAGCACTCATCATCGGCGCCTCGCGCGGCATCGGCCGCGAGCTGGCGCGGCAATACCTGGCCGACGGCTGGCGCGTCATCGCCACCGCGCGCAACACCGTGGACTGCGACGCCCTCGCCGAACTGGGCACGGAAAGCCACGTCCTCGACGTCACCAACCTGGAGGCCTGCGCCGGCCTCGGCTGGAAGCTCGAAGGCGAGCACCTGCAAGTCGTCTTCCTCAACGCCGGCGTCTACGGTCCGCGCGACGACAGCTTCCCGCTGCAGTCCGACTTCGACCACGTGATGCACACCAACGTGCTGGCGGCGATGCGCCTGCTGCCCATCATCGCGCCGATGGTCTGCGCGGCGCGCGGCAAGCTGGCCGTGCTGTCCTCGCACATGGGCTCGCTCAGCGAGCGCGGCAACGCCAGCGGCTCGCTGTACCGCGCCAGCAAGGCGGCGCTGAACTCCGTGCTGATCGACACCGCCCTCACCTTCGGCAACAAGGGCGCCACCTGCGTCGCCTTCCACCCGGGCTGGGTGCGCACCGACATGGGCGGCGCCGAGGCCGACATCTCGGTCGAGGACAGCGCCAGCGGCATGCGCGCCACCCTGGCCAAGCTGCCGCACAACGAGCACGCGGTGTACCGCAACTACGACGGCCGGCCCATCGCCTGGTAGCGCCGCGCCGCCGCAGCAACGCAACGCAACGCAACGCAACGCAGACCAACACAGAACAACGACAACAGACTGAGACCCCATGATACTGAGCGACGAACACAATATGATCCGCGAAGCCCTGCGCAGCTTCGCCCAGGAGCGCCTGGCGCCCAACGCGGCGCGCTGGGACAAGGAGCACTACTTCCCCAAACAGGAGTTGAAGGAACTGGCGGCGCTGGGCGCCTTCGGCGTGGCGGTGCCGGAGGCGCTGGGTGGCGCCGGCCTCGACTATGTCTCGCTGGCCCTGGTGCTGGAAGAGATCGCCGCCGGCGACGGCGGCACCTCGACCATCATCTCGGTCAACAACTGCCCGGTCTGCAGCATCGCCATGATGTACGCCAACGACGCGCAGAAGGAACAATGGCTGCGTCCGCTGGCGCAGGGCGACATGCTGGGCGCCTTCTGCCTGACCGAGCCGCACACCGGCAGCGACGCCTCGGCGCTGCACACCACCGCCGTGCGCGAGGGCGATGAATACGTGCTCAACGGCGTCAAGCAGTTCATCACCAGCGGCAAATACGCCGACGTCGCCATCGTCATGGCGGTGACCGACAAGGCGGCCGGCAAGAAGGGCATCAGCGCTTTCTGGGTGCCGACCTCGGCGCCCGGCTACATCGTCGCCGGGCTGGAACAGAAGATGGGCCAGCACTCGTCGGACACGGCGCAAATCCTGTTCGAGAACTGCCGCATCCCGGCCGAGAATTTGATCGGCGAGGAAGGCCAGGGTTACAAGATCGCCCTGTCCGGCCTGGAGGGCGGCCGCATCGGCATCGCCTCGCAGGCGGTCGGCATGGCGCGCGCCGCGTATGAGGCGGCGCTGCACTACGCGCGCGAACGCGAGAGCTTCGGCAAGGCCATCTTCGAGCACCAGGCGGTGCAGTTCCGCCTGGCCGACATGGCGACGCAGATCGAAGCGGCGCGCCAGTTGATCCGCCACGCCGCCTCAATGAAGGACGCCGGCCTGCCCTGCCTGAAGGAGGCGGCGATGGCCAAGCTGTTCGCCTCGGAGATGGCCGAGCGGGTCTGCTCGGACGCGATCCAGGTACACGGCGGCTACGGCTACGTGTCCGACTTCCCGGTCGAGCGCATCTACCGCGACGTGCGCGTCTGCCAGATCTACGAGGGCACCAGCGACATCCAGAAGATCCTCATCGCCCGCGCTTTGTAATCGACTGAACCGGTAGTGCGCATCGTGCCGTGCTCCGTGAAGGTGGGCGGCAGCGGCCGCGTGGATTTTACTTTGCCGAGGTGCTCGCAGTTTGCGACCACCTCGGCCCGGCCTCAAGAGCGGAAGCAGATCAAGCGATCCGATTGACCGACAAATCCCAGCCACCCGCAGTGTTGCCGCCGGAGCCGCCGCTAATTTTTTGCTGCGTGTATTTCCATTTGATCTTCGAGTACTTCAACGCGACGTGCTCGCCAAGAATGTCGCCCTCGCTGACGCTCGGGAAAACGCCGCCAATCAACACGTTCTCCAACGCGATCTCGAAGTACTTGACCCGATCCCCCATTGCGTCGGCGCGCATGAATTCAATTGTCGCCGTTGGTATGGTCTTGCCCGACGAACAGGTCTGCAACAGTAATGGCGTGGATAGGTCGGCAAGCTTAGAAAGGACGATGTCACCATGGTCGCTTCGTTCGGCCGTATGTCCACCGCCAGTCGACGCCGTCGCCGACTTCGGTTGTGATAGCTCCCAGCGAACAGATTTGCATTCAATCCAATCTTTGTGACGCTCGTCGTTCGACTCGCCTCTGATGCCGTCGATGCGTAAATAGACGTCAATCGCCATGGCTTTCTCCTGTTGGGTTCGCGGGCGGCGGCGCCGGACGCCACGCCATTATTCCGCCGTCGTTCCCCGTGCCCGTTGAGGCTGCTCAAAACCCGCCATGTCACATATGGCGTGACTCGTAGTTGCAGGCCGTTGCGCGATGTCAGAGAAAAAAGACAGGGTGGGCCTAGAGTGTGCTCAAGCTGACCCAACCGTGATCAGCGGGGCACCAAGCCACTGTGGAGAAAAACATGCCAGATGACGCCTTAACGGACACCAAGACCGACAAATCCAAGCTGAAGATGAGCTCAGCCGCCAAGGCGCGCATGCGCCAGCATGAAGACCCCAAATACTACTATTACGATGACGGAGGCAAGCCTGGCCGGGGGAATTGCACGTGGGGTATTGGTACACTCGCCCACAAAGGTCCTTGCACTGCCGACGAGCTCAAGACCAAGGTCGGGCCGGCCGAAGTCGAGGCGGCCTTTGCATCCAGGATTACCCTCGCCGAGGGGATCGTCCGCCGCAACGTGAGCCACCAAGCACTCAACCAAGCACAATTCGACGCGTTGGTCAGCTTCGTCTACAACGCAGGAGGAAAGGGAGCTGAGAATGTCCTCTCGCTCGTTGACGATGGTGACTTCAAAGGTGCCGCGAGTGCGATTTCCCGCACAATCTACATGACCGTCAGAACAAAGAAAGGCTCGAAGAAGGTGATCGCGCACGGACTCGTGGGAAGACGTGCAGAGGAGAGCGCGCCATTTCGCCTGCCTTCAAAATAGCCGATGTTCGCCTTGCGTCAAATCCAGCCACCAGTAAGGAGATTCCACATGAAGCTCGTTTGCCTGATCACGGGAACACGCCAAGCGGCCGCCCTGCTGGCCTTCGCATCTTTCCTGCTCGCGCCAATTGTCACGAGCGCCGCCGACGCAGCGGCGACATCGCACGCGAAAGCAGGAATTTCGGCAAATACCACTGCGAATGCGGACATCTACGGGAAATGGCGCCTAACTAAAGTGCTTGATTCCGCCGATATCGCGGCGATGTCGAACAGCCAAGCTCGGGCGATGATAGGCAAGACCGTCGTGATCGCCAAGGATCGATTCGTGATCGGTAGCAGGATATGCAAACGGCCCAGCTACGAGCGCAGCGTCGACGACCTGGCCAAGTCTTTCAGGGAAGAAGGTCATGTCAGCTCAGTGAACATGGGGCTGCCAGACCCGGTGACGTCCATTGACGCCCACTGCACCCAAATCTACCTCAAGGCCCCAGATCACATCGTTGTCCATTGGGACGGCTTCTACTTCGACGCGCTCCGGTCTGGACGCTGAATTTCGCCAGCCGTGTAGCTGCGTGAACTGGCTTCCCCCAAAACAAAAAAGACAGGGCGCCCTGTCTTTTTTTGCGGCTAGAGACTAGCTTATTTTGCTGCTGCGGCTGGTGCGCCTGCTAGTGCTGCTGGCGCAGCCGGCGTTGCCGCGGTGGTCACCTTGGCAGCTTCCTTCGGTTCGGTCTTGGCCTTGGCCGCCTTGTGATGCGACTTCTTGACCTTGGCCACTTTCGCCTCAGGCTTGGCCGCTTCGCCGCCCGCTTTCACCTCGCCGGTGCTGGCCGCTTGCTTGGTCTCGGCCTTCACGACCGCCTTGGTTTCGCCCTTCACTGGGGCCTTGCTTTCCTTGGTCGCTGACTGGGCGGCGACCGGCGCGCTGCTGGCGGTGGCGGCGCTGGCGGCCGGCGCCGGTGCTTGTGCGAAAGCGGCGGTGGCGAACAGGGTGGCGATCAGGCTGGCGATGATTTTGCTCATGGTATAAATCCTTTAAATGGTTTTCGGTGTGCCGGGAACAATTCCCGTTTTAGTTTTTTTTTACAGCGTCCGGCGTGTTCGTCGTGCGATTCGAGGTCCGGCTTATTTGATCACAGCTGCGGCTTTCGCAGGCTCCGTCGTCGCTACCTTGGCGGCTTCGGTATGCGGCTTGGTTTTGCCGTCGTCCTTGTGGTGTTCTTTGCTTTTCTCGGCCTTGACTTCGGTTTTGGCTTCGCCTTTGACTTCGGTTTTCGCTTCGGTTTTGGCGACGGCCTTGCTGTTTTTCACGTCGGCCTTGACCTCGCCTTTGCTGTCCTTGGTTTCGGCTTTGACCGCGACGGGCGCGCTCTTGGCGGCGACGGTGGCGGTGCTGGCGGCAGGCGCTTGGGCGAATGCGGCGGTAGCGAACAGGGCGGCGATCAGGGAAGCGATGATTTTGTGCATGATGTAATCCTTTTTCTGGTTGTCGGCGCCGGGACAATTCCCGTATCACTGAGCAGAAAACGGCGGCCGCAACGATTGAGTTGACGGCTATTACATACGCTTACCGAGTCTTACATCCACTTACAACTGGACGGAGCGCCGACAAAAGCGCGGACAAATGGAGGAATAGAAGAGGAAGGAAAAAGGGAGAAGGGAGAAAGGAGAAGGAAAACGCGGACGAAAAAAAAGCCCACTTTCGCGGGCTTTGTTCCAATGTATTACCAATAGTTTAATCGTGTGCCGGACGCCTGTGCTATCTGCAAAGTGCCTCCAGAGTCTCGGGCGCCCATGCTATCTGCGTGGTGCCCCCAACGTGTAAATCGACCATCGTATTCGGAATTACAAATCCAAGCTTTTGTCGCCATGCACAAACCAAACTTACACAACCCGGTTTGTGGCGCATGCCTTGGATAGTGGGACTGTCCGCATGCAAACCTCACCACTGAACGTAGTGTATCACAGATTTTTGTGCGACGCACAAATTATTTATATTATTTCCGTCGGCGCGGCTACAGCACCGCCGGCTCCAGCAGGGTCAAGGTCTGCTGCTCGGTGTCCAGGCGCGCCATCAGGCCGAGCGGCAGGGTGAACTGGTCGCGGATGTGGCCGAAGGAGTAGCCGGTGGCCGACGGCAGCTTGAGCGGCAGCAGGTGCTGGTCCAGCGTCTGCGCCAAGGTCAACGACACCTCGTCGGCGGGCGGCGCGCATTTTTCGAACACGCCCAGCATCATCGCCGCCGCGTGTTCGAAGCCCTCGCTCAGCTGCAGCTGGGTCATCATGCGGTCGATGCGATACGGCTCCTCGCCCACGTCCTCAAGAAACACGATGGCCTGGCGGAAATCGGCGGCGTAGGGCGTGCCGGCCAGCGCGCTGACCATGCTCAGGTTGCCGCCCATCAGGCGGCCGCTGGCCTGCCCGGCGCGCACGGTGCGCAGCGCGTATTGCGGCGCCTCGACGGCGCGGGCCAGGTTCTCCTGCGCCATCGGGATGGTGTAGTGGGCCTGCGGCGCCATCAGCAGGTTCTGCAGATGGTTGCGGGTGTAGTCGGAGAACGGCGTCGACAGCACCGGACCATGGAAGCTGACCAGGCCGGCGCTGCGCTGCAGCGCCAGGTGCAGCGCGGTGACATCGGAAAAACCCAGCAGGATCTTCGGATTGCCGCGGATCAGCTTGTAGTTCAGATGGGACAGCAGCGCGATGCAGCCGGAGCCGCCGCGTATCGCCCACACGGCCTTGACCTCGGGGTCGAGGAACATGGCGTGCAGGTCGGCGACGCGGTGTTCGATGCTGCCGCCGTAGTTGCCATACACTTCGCCCAGATGCGCGCCCAGCTTGGCGCGCAGGCCCATCGCCTCCAGGTTGCGCACGGCCTGGTCGATGGCGGCCGGATTCGACGGTCCGGCCGGCGCGACGATGCCGACCACGTCGCCCGTCCGTAGCCTGGCCGGTTTGAGCAGGTGTTGTTTCATGGCTTTGCCTCCCCGGGCGGTGCGCGCGCCGGCCAGCGCCGTGGCCGGCTGGGCCGCCACCACGGCGGCGCCGGCCAGCAAGGCGCCGAAACGGCGCCGGTTCAGTGGTGCGGAATCGGACATCGCCGCCTTTCTGTTGCCTCAACACGCCGTCAACCGGGCGTGGTCCTTGTTGATGGAAAAACGGCGCCGCAAGCGCGGCGCCGTCCGGTTCCCGCTTAGAGGAACTTGTATTTGAACAGCAGCGTCAACTGGCGGCCGCGTGGATCGGCGACCCGTGGGTCCCAACCGGCGCCGACCACTTCGTCGACGTTGTGCGCGGTGAACGGCGGATCGGTGTTGAGCAGGTTCTTGATGCCGACGGTGACGGTGGCGTGCTTGATGCCGCCGTAGGTGGCCGAGACGTCATACGTGGTGTAGCTGCTGACGTCGGCCTTGAAGCCGGCCGGCGGCGAACCCTTGCCGCCGTTGGGCAACTGGTCCTTGTAGCCGCTGCTGTAGTTCTGCGTCAACAGGCCGCTCCAGTCGCCGCGCGCCACGCCCAGGCTGGCGTTGTGCTTCCAGCGCAGGTAGATGTCACGGGTGTAGAAGTTGCCGACCAGTTCCTTGTACTGCTGGCCTTGGATTTCGGCGAACTTGAAGCTCTTGGTCCAGGTGCCGTCCAGCGCGGCGTTCCACTTGTAGCCGGACAGCAGGCCCTCGCCGCGCAGGCCGATGTCGGCGCCGCGCGTGCGCAGGCCGGCGGCGTTGATCCAGCCCGCCTGGATGTAATTGATGGTGTTGTCCGGGTTGCGGATGATGTTGGCGGACAACGCGGCGGCGTTGGCCAGCACCACCTGCGGCGTGCGGTTCAGGATGCGGTCCTGCACGTTGATGGCCCAGAAGTCGAGCGAGGCGGAATAGCCCTTGACCGGCTCGATCACCATGCCCAAGGTGCCCTGCTTGGATTTTTCCGGACGCAAGTTGCTGTTGCCGCCGGTCAGGTAGGGCTGGCGCGCGATGGCGCAGAAGGCCGGGTCGCCCGGATGGGTCGGGCAGAAGATCGGGTCGATGATGCCGTTCGGCAGTTCCTGCGACAACTGGGCCGAATACAACTGGGTGAAGCTGGGCGCCAGGAAGCCCTTGTTGGCCGAGCCGCGGAACAACAGCGTGGCGGCCGGCTGGTAGCGGAAGGCCACCTTGGGATTGGTGGTGGCGCCGAACACGCTGTAGTGGTCGCGGCGCAGCGCCAGTTGCAGCTCCAGGTCCTTGGTCACCGGCACCAGCAGCTCGGTGAAGATGGCGCGCACGTCGCGGCTGGCGTTGCTCAACGCGGCGTTGCCCGGCGCCAGCAGGATGCCGGTGGCGTCGACGTTCTGGCCGAAGTCGTAACCCTCGCGGCGCAGGTCGACACCGGCGGCGATGGCCAGCGCGCCGGCCGGCAGTTGCAACAGCTCGCCGGAGACGGTGCCGTCGAGCTGGGTCAGCGTGGTTTTGCCGTGCTGGAAATCGCCACGGAACTTGGTCGACTCGATCAGGCTGCGCGCCTCGGCGGTCTGGCTCTGGCCCGGCGCCAGCCACGGATTGATGATGCCGCTGGCCAGCGCCGAATAGATCTTGCTGGTGTAGCCGTAGCCCTCGGTCAGCGCGGTCTTGGTCTGGCTCTCGGCGCGCGACAGGCCGGCCTTGTAGTCCCACTTGCCGAGGAAGGTGCCCTCGGCGGCGATCAGCAGGCGGGCGCTGTCGGTGATGTTTTCCTGGGTGCGGTCGCCCCACTCGGTGGCGCGCCACTTGTAGGCGATGGGTTTGCTCTTGTCGAAGCTGGGAATGAAGGCCGACAAGTCCTGATAGTAGGCGCCGCCGACCGGGTAGACGTTCTTGTTGGCCAGGCTGGTCTGGATCTGCACCGGCGTCAGCGCGGCGGTGGCCTTGGTGCGCGAGTACATGGCCTCGAACACCAGCTTGTGGTCGGCGTTCAGTTGCAGCGCGCCGCGCGAGATGGCGTTCAGGCGTTCGACCGGGAAGCTGATGGCGTAGTCGGCGCCGTAGTCGTAGGCGCAGGAATACTTGCTGCGCAGCGGAGAGGTGACGTCCTTCCACAGCGCGGTCTGGTACTGCGACATGCCGGGCAGGCTGTCGCACTTGCCCTGGAAGCTCAGCGGGTTGGCCTGCAAATAGGTGTTGCTGTCGCCGGGCAGCTGGAAGCCGGTGCCCAGCGCCGTGCCGGCGCCGCTCAATTGGTTGGCGAAGGGCGTGCCGGTGGTGTCGGGCGACAGGCCGCGCGCAGGCTGGAAGCCGTTGACGAACTTGCGGTCCGACGAGCTGAGCCGGTCGTCCTTGTCATAGGTCACGCTGGCCATGACGTTGTAGCCGTCGTCGGCCAGCTTGCCCTTGCCGGCCAGCAGGGAGACGCGGCGGGTCTGGCCGCCGCCCTGCTCGGTGATGTTGGTCGAGGCGCTGGCCTCGATGCCGTCGTAGTTCTCGCGCAGGATGAAGTTCATCACGCCGCCGACGGCGTCGGTGCCGTAGATGGCCGAGGCGCCGTCCTTGAGGATCTCGACGCGGGCGATGGCGCCCAGCGGAATCGAGTTCAGGTCGACCGCCTTGCCGCTGGCGCCGTGGGTGGCGATGCGGCGGCCGTTGAGCAGCACCAGCGTCGAGTTCGGTCCCAGCCCGCGCAGCGAGGCGAAGGAGGCGCCGCCGCTGACGCGGTCGGCGTCGGCGCCGAAGACGTTGTTGCCGGAGGTCATATTGTCGGCGCCGGTGCCGTTGGCCGACAGGCTGCGCACCAGTTGCTCGGTGCTGGTGATGCCGGATTTTTCGATGGTGTCGAACGTCACCACCTGGATCGGCAAGGCGCCTTCCTTGGCGATGCGCTTGATGCTACTGCCGGTGATTTCGACCCGTTGGATGGGCGCGCCGGCTTGCGCCATGGCGTCGTTGGCGAACGGTGCGACCGCACCGATCAGCGCAAGCATGTGCGCCAGTTTCTTGACCTTCAAAGTGTTTCTCCCTAAATATGCCTGCACCGAATACGCCTGTTTCCACTCTTTTTACCGGTCTTTTCGTCCGGTAATGGCGGCAAAGTTGATGCCTTGCCTAATGATTGCTTTATTACCAGCAAATCAGAGTAGCCCCTTGCCAACCCGGCCAGCCAATGAAATGTTCTAAGGCAACCATAACCTTTTGAAATGGTTGCACGTTCTGTCAGGGCGCTATCTTAACGGAACGTTGGCGTTCAGAAATATTGATGTCAAGATAACGCCAAGCTGTGAACTCGACGGGGTGGCGTTTGTAGTTTTTTAACCACGGTTGGCGGATGTCGGCCGAGATCGGATGGGTCAGCAGCACCCACGGCGCGTAGGCGTGCAGCAACTGCGCCATCTCGCGGTAGAGGCGGGCGCGCTCCGGCGAATCGGGCAACTGGCGGGCCTGCTCGTAGCGCTGGTTGAAAGCCGGCAAGTTGAAGCGGGCGTAGTTGGCGCGGCCGCTGTTGGCGCCGTACAGCAGCTGGTAGAAGTTGTCGCCATCGGGGAAGTCGGCGATCCAGTTGGTCTCGAACATCATCACCTTGCCCAGCCGCGAAGCCTTGATGACCTCGGTCTTCTTGTCGCTCTTGAAATTGACGCGCAAGCCGATGGCGTTCAGGCTCTTGCGCCAGAACTCGTCGCGCAGCCGGCCCACGGTGGACGGCTCGGAGTGCATCAACAGGGTCAGCGGCTTGCCGTCGGGCAGGCTGCGGAAGCCGTCCTTGCCCAGGCGGTAGCCGAAGCGCTCCAGCAGCGCGCGCGCCAGCGCCGGGTCGTAGCCCTCCGGCGCGCGGTAGGCCGGGTCGTAGCCCAGCACATTCGGCGGCAGCGGCGTTTCGGCCGGCAGCGCCAGGCCCTTTTTCAGCAGGGCGATGTCCTCGGCGCTGTTGTAGCCGAGCGCGATGGCGCGGCGCAGCGCCACCTTGTCCTTGCCGTAGCCGCCGATCAGCGGGTCGTCCATGTTCATCCACATGTAGTAGGTCTGCAGCACGGGGAAGGTGGACAGCGCCAAGCCCTGGCGCGCCAGCGCCGGCTTCAAGGCGGGCGCGCCGCCGCCGGGCGCCAGCACCATGTCCTTCAGCGATTCCGGCACCTGCTCCAGGTAGTCGAATTCGCCGTTCAGGAAGCCCAGCATGCGCGACTGGTACTCCTCCATGATTTTGACCTCGACACGGTCGACCAGCGGCAGGCGGCGCCCTTCCAGGCTGGCGGCCAGCGCGCGGTCCTGCGGCGCGACGTTGGCGCCGGCGTGGAACACGGTGGGGCGGAAGTCGGGGTTGGCCAGCAGGGTGATCTTGTCGCTGTGCTTCCAGTTGCCCATCATGAAGGCGGCGCTGCCGACCGGGTGGTTGCCGGCTTGGCCGGGATAGGCCTCGATCACCTCGCGCGCCACCACGCCGGTGGCCGGGATCGCCAGGCAGAAAAGGAAATTCGGGTCGGGCTTGCTCAGGCGGATGCGCAGCGTGTACTTGTCGACGGCTTGCAGGCCGGCGATGGCGCTGTCGTAGCCGAACTTGGCGGCGGCCAGGGCGCCGTCGCCGACGATTTTTCCTTCGAGCAGAAACAACCAGGGCGATTTCAGCGTCGGGTCGTACAGGCGCTTGAGGCTGTAGACGTAGTCCTGCGCCGTCACCTCGCGCTTGACGCCCTTGAAGGCGGGATCGGGCGTGAAGTAGATGCCGGGGCGCAGCTCGAAGGTGTAGCTCAGGCCGCCATCCTCGACCTTGGGCATGGCGCGCAGGGTGTTTTCCTGCAGCTTGACCGGGCGCGCCAGATAGTCGTAGCGCAGCAGCGGGTCGAACAGGTTTTCCAGCAGGCTCAGGCTGGCCAGGTCGGTGGCGACGGCGGGGTCCAGGCCGGTCTCGCCGGTGCTGAGGAAGGCGTGCAGGACCTTGGCCGGCGCGACGGCGGCAGCGCTGGCGGGAGCGCTGGCGGCAGCGGCGGCGCTGGCGGCGGGAGCGGCGGCCGGCGGCGGCCCGGCGGCGGACGCGGACGCGGCGGCGGCGGCGGCGTGGGCATGGCCGGCCAGCGCCAGCAGCACGGTGACGGCGCCGACGACCACCGTCCTCGCCTTGTTACACGGTTTCTTCATATGCGATCCAGTCAGTAAGGGCAGCCACCCGGCGCAGGCTAAGCCGGGCGGAGCCGGCGCGCCAATGAATTCAGACCGGCAGCATATAACTTTTTAGCATGTTCCAAGCGCATTCTTTCATCAAGCGGGCGCGGGCTGGCCCTATACTTTCAACATTGCTTAATTTGCTTCAGGAAAATTTCGATCTATGTCGCTCAATTACATCTGGTCCGGCTTCTTTCTGGTCGGCTTCGCCGCCGCCTTCGCGCAGTGGCTCTTCCTTGGCGACACCGAGATTTTCAAACGCATCATCGACGGCACCTTCGACTCGGCCAAGTCCGGCGTGATGGACATCGCCCTGCCGCTGGCCGGCGTGATGACGCTGTGGCTGGGCATCATGAACATCGGCGAAAAGGCCGGCGTGGTCGACCTGCTGGCGCGCGTCATCGCCCCCTTCTTCTCGCGCATCTTCCCCGACGTGCCGAAGAACCACCCGGCCACCGGCCACATGGTGATGAACTTCTCGGCCAACCTGCTCGGCCTGGACAACGCCGCCACCCCGTTCGGCCTGAAGGCCATGGAAAGCCTGCAAACCCTCAACCCCAACAAGGACGAGGCCAGCAACGCGCAGATCATGTTCCTGGTGCTGCACACCTCCGGCCTGACCCTGATCCCGCTGGCCATCATGGCGCAGCGCTCCATCCTCGGCGCCGCCGACCCGTCCGACATCTTCATCCCCTGCATGATCGCCACCTATGTCGCCACCGTGGTCGGCATCATCGGCGTGTCGATCCGCCAGCGCATCAACCTGCTCAACCGCGTCGTGCTGGGCTGGCTGGGCGGCATGACCGCCGCCATCGCCGGCATGATCTTCTACTTCACCCAGTATTTGAACAAGGAGGAGATCGAACTGGTCTCCAAGGTGGTCAGCAACCTGGTGCTGATGCTGGTCATCGCCACCTTCATCATCGGCGCGCTGCGCCGCAAGGTCAACGTCTACGAAGCCTTCATCGAGGGCGCCAAGGGCGGCATCCAAACCTCGCTGACGGTGATCCCCTACCTGGTCGGCATGCTGGTGGCGATCAGCGTGATCCGCAACGCCGGCGTGTTCGGCTTCGTCGTCGAGGGCTTCAACTGGTTCTTCAATCTGCTCGGCGTCAACACCGACTTCGTGCCGGCGCTGCCGACCGCGATGATGAAGCCGCTCAGCGGCAGCGGCTCGAAGGCGATGATGATCGACGCCATGAAAACCTACGGCGTCGACTCCTTCGTCGGCCGGCTGGCCTGCGTGTTCCAGGGCTCGGCCGACACCACCTTCTACATCGTCGCCCTGTACTTCGGCTCGGTCGGCATCCGCAAGACGCGCTACGCCATCTCCTGCGGCCTGATCGCCGACCTGGCCGGCGTGGTGGCGGCCATCTTCGTCGCCTACCTGTTCTTCCATTGATACCGTGAGCGCCCCCATGTTTCGTCGTCCCCTGATGCACACCCTGCTGGCCGGCCTGCTGGCCGCCGCCGGCGCCGTCCACGCCGCGCTGCCCGAGCCCATCGTCCAGATGCTGCAAGCCGCCAACATCCCGCAGGACGCCGTCGGCGTCGTCGTGCTGCGCGGCCCGCGCACCCTGCTGTGGCACGGCGGCGAGCGCAGCATGCAACCGGCCTCGACCATGAAAGTGCTGACCACCATGGCCGCGCTGGAGCAGCTCGGTCCCGTGTTCCGCGGCCGCACCGAGCTGCGCAGCAGCGCCGAGCTGGTCAAGGGCGTGCTGCAGGGCGACCTCTACCTGCGCGGCGGCGCCGACAGCGACCTCAACGAAGACGCCCTGTACCACATGCTGCAAACGCTGCGCAACCAGGGCATCCGCAAGATCAAGGGCGACATCGTGCTCGACCGCCAGTTGTTCCAGCCGGCCCGGCTCGACGCCGAACTGCCGCCCTTCGACGAATATCCCTACGCCTACTACAACGTGGTGCCGGACGCCCTGCTGGTCAACAGCAACCTGCTCAAGCTCGACATGGAGGCCGGCGGCAACAGCCTGAAGCTGCTGCTGACGCCCGAGCTGGACCGGGTCAGCGTCGCCTCCGAGCTCAAGCTGATCGACGCCCCCTGCGCCAACTGGGAAGCCGGCTGGAAGCCGCCCGAGGTCGAGCGCCATGGCGGCAAGCTGAAGGTGGTACTGCGCGGCAGCTTCCCCAAGGATTGCAGCAAATCGACCAGCATCAACGTGCTCGACCGCCACGACTACCTGGAGCGGCTGCTGCGCGGCAGCTGGAGCCGGCTCGGCGGCAGCCTGGGCGGCGAAGTGCGCGAGGCCACGGCCGAGCAAGCCACGCCGGCCGCCGCCCGCCTGCTGAGTGCGCACCAATCGCGCACCCTGGCCGAGGTGCTGCGCGACACCAACAAGCATTCCGACAACACCCTGGCCCACACCCTCTTCCTCAGCCTGGGCAGCCTGGAGGCGGACGCCGCGCTGGGCAGCCGCGCGCTGCCGCCCGAGCCGTCCGGCCAAACCACGGCGGCGCGCGCCGACCTGGCGGTGCGCAACTGGATGCGCGAGCGCGGCATCGATCAACAAGGCCTGGTGTTGGAAAACGGCGCCGGCCTGTCGCGCGTCGAGCGGATCCGGCCGGCCCAGCTGGCCGCCGTGTTGCAGGCGGCGCAGCGCAGCCTGTGGGCGCCCGAGTTCGCCGCCAGCCTGCCCATCGCCGCGCTCGACGGCACCATGCGCCAGCGCCTCAAGGACAGCCCGGCGGCCCTGCGCGCGCGCCTCAAGACCGGCAGCCTGAGCGGCGTGGCGGCGCTGGCCGGCTTTGTGCCGGACGCGGCGAACCAGCAGTGCGTGGTGGTGGCGATGATCAACGACGCCCACGTCGCCAACGGCGCCGGCCGCGCCGTGCTCGACGCCCTGGTCGACTGGGTCGCCCGCAGCGACGCCACCACCCTGCCCTAAGCAATAAGGGCGGGGTCAGAGGGCAGGGTCAGTGCCGACATTCGGACACAAGCTCAGCTGTATCGTAAGGTGGCGGCGACTCCACTCAAATTGAAGAGCTGTTGAGGCCGTGTCCGAATGTCGGCACTGACCCCGCTTCCTGACCCCGCTTCGCGATTCGTTCGCTGTCAAACACTAGCCCGCAAAGATGGACACGATGTCGTACCTTAAACGCCAGTGCCTTGCCACTTGTTGCATCCTGGCCTTTGCCATTGTTTGCGGGCTGTGGTTGGGCGAACACCAAGCCGGGCCGCTTCCGGTTCGCGACCTGCTGGTTGCCGTCGCCATCGCGGCGGCGGCCGCAGGGACGCTTTGGCGGGTCGGCCGCGCCATGGCTGTGATCGCGGCCCTTGGTCTTGTCTTGATCTTCGGCACGGCGTGGGCAATTGGCGCGCGCGAGGCCAGGCACGCTTTCAACGCTTGCGTTCAAGACGGCGAGCAGGTGCGTGTGGCTTTGGCGAACTACCATGCGATGCACGGACGCTATCCGGCCACGCTTGCCGAGCTTGCTGCGCCTGTGCCGGGCACGCTACGCTTGCCGCCGCACATGCTGCACTACCTGAGCCATTCCAGCGGATACAAATTGTCGTTCGCCGATTGGCTCGTTCAACATGAGGCGAACGAGTCTCATCCATTTGAGGCGAGCAAGTAGTCGCTTCGCCGGCTTGGCATGATGGCCATGCCGCCGCCTCTTTGAACCGGCCGTCCCGCCGCGCCCGCTACAACACCCGCGTGTAGTTCTGCCGCACCAGAACGCGGTCGCCGCAGTCGAAGTGCCACCACTCGCTGCGGATGCCGACCCAGCCGGCCTGGAACATGGCGTCGCGCAACAGTTGGCGGTTGGCCACGTGCTGCGCCGCCAGCGCGCCGGCCGCCAGCAACTGCCGCTCCAGCGCCGGATGGGAACGCTCGCTCAGGTCGTCGAAGCCGGTGCCCATGTCCAGCTCGCGGCCGGCGGCGTCGACGATGGTGATGTCGACCGCCATGCCGAAGGAGTGGATCGAGCCGCGTTGCGGCTCGGCGATGTAGCCCAGCAGCTCGGTGCCCTGCAAGGCCTGCCACAACTGTTCCTGCACGCGCTGCGGGCGCAGCGCGTCGAGCACCAGCAGGCGGTGGTCGGGACGCTGCGCGGCCAGCCAAGCGACGGCCCGCTCCAGCGCGGCGGCGCCGTCGCGGTGCAACCAGGCGCAGTCGAGCGGGTTGTACAGGTCGCGGCCGACGAAGTTGTCCGCCGTGGCGTAGCGCAGGTCGACGCCGATGCCGGCCACCTCGGACAGGTGGCGGAAGGCCGGGTCGGGGGGGGGGG
>NZ_JAEMNU010000031.1:237809-259332 GCF_016461825.1 Rugamonas violacea
GCCCCTCGCCTCGCAGGCGATGCGCCGGCTCACGTCTGCCCCCGCGCCAGGCAGGCGCGCGCGGCGCTGCCGATGCAGTTGGCCAGCTGGCGCGCGCCGTGCGACAACGGCGAGTGGCTGGCCGTCAGCAGGAACAGTTGCACCGGGATGGCCGGCGCCCACGGCCGCTGCTGCACCAACGTGGGCGAGGCGGTGGCGGCGGTGAACGGGTCGACCACGGCCATGCCGCCGCCGGCCTCGACCAGCGAGCGGGCGATCTGGTAGGTTTGCACCACGGTGCGGAACACCGGCTGGATGTGCTGCGCCTCGCAGGCGGCCACCACCAGTTCGCCCAGCGGGTCGTTCTCGGCGTGGCCGATCAGGTCGCCGACCAGGCCGGTCGCGCCCAGCGGCGTCTTGCACTCGTCGGCGCGCCAGTAGCCGGCCGGGGCGATCACCGTCATCACGCCCTGGGCGATCGGCTCGGCGACGATGCCGGGGTGGCGCGGGTCCTGCAGCGACAGGGCCAGGTCGGCCTCGCCCAGGCGCAGGGTGTTGACGATCTCGCTGGTGTGGTGGGTGGCCAGCTGGCAGGGTGTCTGGGCGAATTCCTGGCGCCAGGCGCTCATCGCCTGCGGCAGCACGCTGATGGCGATGGTCGGCGTCGAGCACAGGCGGATGGTCTCGACGGCGCGGCCCTTCAGGCTGGCGGCCAGGCGGCGGATGCCTTGCAGGTCGCGGTTGAGCTTTTCCGTCTCGGCGAACAGGCGGTGCGCCTCCGGCTTGGGATAGAGCTTGCCGCGCACCCGTTCGAACAACGGCATGCCCAGCTGCAGCTCGCAGTGCTGCAGCACCTTGGTGACGGCCGGCTGCGAGATGTGCAAGACCTGCGCCGCGCCACTGATGGTGCCGACCTGCATGATGGCGTGGAACACTTCAATGTGACGCAGACGCATGTGCTTCTTTCATAAGTGGAGCCGGATTTCCCTGCAGAATGATCGCAGGATAGGCCAAAGCGCGCCCGCCCGCAACGCCGCGGCCGCCGATGCCGATGCCGATGCCGCCGATACCGCCGATGCCGCCATGTCAAGCATACCCACCAGCACAATCTAGGGTCAGACCATCGGGTCTGACCCTGGCTCTCCGCCTGTGGGTGGCTTGGAAGCCGCCGGCGTTTTTACTGAGCGGAATAGGAGTCAGCTCAATGCGCCTCGGTCGGCTCGGTTGCCGTCGATGCCGCCGGCACCACCGGCGCGGCGGGGATTGCCAGCGGCGCCAAGGCCGGCACCGGCGCCGGGACGGCCGCCGGCATCGGCGCGACCGACAAGGCCGCCGGGCTGGTCAGCACGTCGAGGATGGCGGCGCACTCGGCGTCCGGCACGCCGTCGAACTTGGCCGGGCGGTACTTGGACTGGAAGGCGATCAAGACATTGCGCGTGGCCGGGTCGAGCAGGCCGTTCTGCGGCACCGCGTAGCCGTGCTGGGCCAGCTTCTTCTGGAACCAGGCCGGCTCCGGCACCTGGGCGGCGAACACCGGCTGGCGGGCGGCGACCTGGACGGCGTCCGGCCACAGCACCAGGCCGGCGTCGGCCAGTTGCTTCCACGGGAACATCGGCCCCGGGTCCTGCTTGCGCTGCGGCGCGATGTCGCTGTGGCCGAGAATGTTCTCCGGCACCACGTTGTGGCGCGCGACGATCTGCCTGAGCAGGGGGATCAGCTGGTCGATCTGGGCCTGCTTGAACGGATACCAGACGCGGCCTTCGGGCGTGTCGCGGAAGCCCGGGTTGACGATCTCGATGCCGATCGAGCTGGCGTTGAGCTGGGTATAGGTCTTCCAGTTGCTGACGCCGGCGTGGTTGGCCTGCCGCGACTCGTCGACCAAGGTGTAGAACAGCGGCTGGTCGCTGTCGGTGAGCAGATAGTGGGCGCTCACTTCCTGCTCGGTGAGGATCTTGATCGAGCGCGGCAGATCGCTCACCGTGTAGTGCAGCACGATGAACTTGACCCGGTCGCTCTGGCTGCGCGCGGTGTAGGTGTGGTCCAGACGCGGGCCGGGCGCGGCGCAGCCGGCCAGCAGGGCGAGCAGGGAGGTCAGCAGCAGGGTCTTCTTCACGGGCGTTTTCATGGGCGATCTCTTGGCGGGCCGGAAATGTTGGTCAGACTGGAGTTTACGGCAATCCGCGCCGCCGCGTGGTGTGGTTGTGCCACCGCCTGGCGCAGCGCCAGCTCCGGCGGCAGCGCGGCGCGCATGGCGGCGGCGATCGAGGGGTGCAACTGGGCGGCGCGGCCGGCCAGCACGACGGGCCGCGCGCCGTAGCGGGACACCAGCGCCAGCGCCAACCGGGCCAGCTCGACGCCGGCCCGTTCGAGGATGTGGCGGGCGTCGGCGTCGGCGGCGGCGCTGGCGGCGACGGCCAGCGCCAGCTTGCCGATGGCGCCACGGTCCTGGCCGTAGATGAACTGGCGCGAGGCGTCCCAGTCGCTGCCGCCGACGTGGGCGAAGACGGCGCGCGCCATCGCCGAGTCCTGCCAGGCGCCCGGCGCCTCGTCCTCGCGGCGCCAGATGTGGCGCATCGCCTCGCGGGCGATCCAGAAACCGCCGCCGCCGTCGTCCAGGGTCACGCCACGGCCGCCGGCGCGGTGGAACCGGCCCTGGCCGTCGATCCAGGCGGCGATCGAGCCGGTGCCGGCGTAGACCAGATAGCCTTGGCCGGGTTGGAAGCTGTCGAGGTAGGCGATTTCGATGTCGTTGCGCAGCTGCACGGCCGCTGCCGGCACGGCCAGCAGCTCGGCCAGCCAGGCGCTCAGTTGCGCGCCGTCGCCGCCCAGGCCGAAGCCGGTCAGGCCGGCGCAGACGCCGCCGGCCTGGGCCAACGCGCGCACCTGGCCGGCCAAGGTGGCGAAGATGGCGCGCACCGCGTCGCGCCCGGCCGGGGTGGCCATTTGCAGGGCGGACAGGCCGGCGACGCTGCCTTCGGCCAGGATCTGTCCGCCGGCCGAGGCCAGCGCCCAGCGCGTGCGGCTGCCGCCGGCGTCGATGCCCAGGCCGGGGGCGGAGTCGGGGGGCGTGCTCAGCGTGTCGATTGCCACTGTCTCCTGCGGATGTCTACGGCGGCCCGGGGTTGGCCAAGCCGCCAGCGAGTGTAAAGCCAAACCCCGCGTGGTCGTTCATGAAAGCTTGCGCACATGCTATGCAAAAAAGTTATGGCTTGGGATTGGGCCTCGCCCGCCGCGCCCCTGAGCCAGGGATCGACGGGGACGCCGCCAAGCCAAGGCGCCGGCGGCTACGAAAACCACCCAAAGGCAAAGAGCCGGGGTCAGACCCGCCGGGTCTGACCCCAGATTTAAGCCTCGGGGTTTTGTCCCATCCGTTGGCCGCTAGCGCAGCACCTGCACCCGCTCGCTCTCGTTGCCCAGCCGGTCGACGGCGCTGACCACCACCGCGCTGACGGCGCCGCGCGCGGCGTCGTCGGCCAGCAGCAGGTTGGCGCGGCCGGCCGGCGCCACGGCGAAGCGCCACTCGTTGCCGTAGCGCGACCAGATGGCGTACTGCACCGCCGGCCGCGCGGCGCCGCCGCCGGCGCCCAGCTTGAGCGCCAGGCCGCCGCTCTCGCGCCGCATCGCCACGCTGGGCGCGGCCGGCGGCTCGGCGCCCAGCCAGGGCGTGGCCGGCACCAGCGCGGCGCTCTGGTAGGAGGCGCCCTTCAACTGGTCGCTGACGCCCTTGCGGTTCTCCATCAGCGCGGCGACGCTGAAGTGCACATGGCCGTTGCCGCCGGCGCGGCTGCGCAGCACGCCGATCTGCTTGACGATCTCTTCCGGCGCGAAGGCCTTGGCGCTGTTGTCGATGCGGCTGGTGTACAGCCCCGGCCAGACGTGGCGGCCACGGGTGTTCTGCGCCAGCCAGTAGTCGAGCAACACGTCGAAGGCCTGCGGCGCCTGCGCCACCGGCCAGTACAACTGCGGCGACAGGTAGTCCAGCCAGCCTTTGGCCAGCCAGGTTTCGGCGTCGGCGTACAGCTTGTCGTACTGGCTGAAGCCGACGATGCCGGCCGGGCGGCGGTCGGGCCGGCCGATGCCGAACGGGCTGATGCCGAAACGCACCCAGGATTTTTCCTTGTGGATGCCCAGGTACAGCGCCTCGATCAGCTGGTTGACGTTCTGCCGGCGCCAGTCGGCGCGGCCGAGCTGGCCGCCGCCCAACAGATAGCGCTGCCAGCTCGGCTGGTCGGGGAACTCCAGCTCGCTCTTGGCGCCGGACGGACTGTCCAGCGCGGCGGCCTCGGCGCCGTTGCCGCCGTTCGCCGCCGCCGCGCTGCGCGCCTCGATCGGGTAGGGATAGAAATAGTCGTCGATGTGGACGCCGTCGATGTCGTAGCGGCGCACCACGTCGAGGATCACCGCCAGGGTGTGCGCCGAGGCGGCCGCCTCGCCCGGGTCCATCCACAGGTAGCGGCCGTAGGGCTTGACCGTCTCCGGCCGGGTGTTGGCGATGTGCTCGCGCGTCAGCGGCGTCTTGGCCGTGGCGTGGCGGGCGCGGTAGGGGTTGAACCAGGCGTGCAGCTCCAGTCCACGGGCGTGGGCCTGCTCGATCCAGAACTGCAGCGGGTCGTACAGCGGACTCGGCGCGCGGCCCTGCTGGCCGCTGAGGAACTCCGACCACGGCTCCAGCTCGGACGGGTAGATGGCGTCGGCGCTGGGCCGCACCTGCAGCACGATGGCGTTCAGGTTCAGGTTCTTGGCGCGCTCGAGGATGGCCAGCGCCTCGGCCTGCTGCTTGGCGACGCTGAGGTTGCTGCGGCTGGGCCAGTCGATATTGGCGACGGTGGAAACCCAGGCGGCGCGGAACTCGCGCGGCGCCGGCGGCGGGTTGTTGGCGTCCACCGGCGGCGCCGGAGCGGCAGCGCCGCCCGCGCCGGGCAGCACGCCGCCGGGCGCGGCGCCGGGCTGGCCGGCATTGTCTGGAGGCATCGGCGTGGTGCCGCAGCCGCTCATCAGGACAGCCAGCGCGCCGGCCACGCAGGCGGCCATGGACTGCCGCTTCTTCGCATTTAAAACCAAAACCATTCCCCGATCATGTGCAGCCGTACCGCTTGCAAAAAAACGTATTGTAATGCGGCGCGGCCTTATTTCTTGCCGAACTCCGCTGCGATGCGCACCCGCGCCGCCATGGCGAAGGCCGGCAAGGTCGCCAGGCAGACCCAGATGAAGAAATGCTGGTAACCCAGTTGCTGCTGGATCCAGCCGCTGACCATGCCCGGCAGCATCATGCCGAGCGCCATGAAGCCGGTGCAGATGGCGTAGTGGGCCGTCTTGTGCGGGCCGTCGGCCACCATGATCATGTACAACACGTAGGCGGTGAAACCGAAACCGTAGCCGAACTGCTCGACGGCCAGGCAGGCGGCCACCAGGTAGATGTTTTCCGGCAGCGCGCTGGCCAGGTAGACGAAGATCAGGTCCGGCAGGTGGACCGCGAAGACCATCGGCCACAGGCAGCGCTTGAGGCCGAAGCGCGAGATCAGCAGGCCGCCCAACAGGCCGCCCAGCACCAGGAACAGCATGCCCAGCGAACCGTAGATCAGGCCGACCTGGGCCGTGCTCAGGCCCAGGCCGCCCTGGTCCGCCGGGTCGAGCATGAAGGGCACGGCCAGCTTGAGCAACTGCGCCTCGCCCAGACGGAAGGTCAGCAGGAAGCCGAGGATCAGCCCGATATCGGGCTTTTGGAAGAAGCTGCGGAAGGTGGCCAGGAAGTCGGCCAACAGACTGCCATGGCGCTCGCCGGGCTGGTCGGCGGGCGGCCTGGGCAACATCACCAGGTGGTAGGCGAACAGCAGCAGGAACAGCGCGGCGAGGACGCAGAACACCACCGACCAGGCCAGCCGCGGGTCGCCGCTGGACTCGGTCAGCTTGCCGGCCAAATACACCAGGCTGCCCTGGCCGACGATCATCGCCGCCTTGTAGAAGGTGCTGCGCACGCCGGCGAAGGCGGCCTGCTGGTGTTGCGGCAGGGCCAGCATGTAGTAGCCGTCGGCGGCGATGTCGTGGGTGGCCGAGCTGAAGGCGAGCAGCCAGAGGACGGCCAGGCTCATCTGGAAGAAGGCCGGCAGATGGGTGGTCAGGGCCACCAGCGCCAGCGCGGCGCCGATGAACAGCTGCATGCCGACGATCCAGAAGCGCTTGGTGCGCAGCAGCTCGACCACGGGCGACCACAGCGGTTTAATGACCCAGGGCAGGTACAACCAGCCGGTGTAGAGGGCGATGTCGGTGTTGGAGAAACCGGTGTTCTTGTACATCACCACCGACAGCGTCATCACCACCACATAGGGCAGACCCTGGCCGAAATACAGCGTGGGGATCCACCACCACGGACTAGCTCGTTGCACGCTTTGCATACATCCTTAAAATGATTCGGTTTCAGGCCAAATACAGCCTGGACTGTATCATTTTACCAAGGCGGCACGCACGCTCCCGTCGGCTTGCTCCAGCAGGGCGCCGGCCTGTTCCACGCTGGCCCGGCGCAGCAGCGCGACGATGGCCACCTTGACGTGGAATTGGCACTGCTCCAACACGGCGCGGGCGCTGGCTTCGTCGGCGCCGGTGGCGTGCATGGTCAGGCGCACCGAGCGCTGCACCAGCTTGGCGTTGGTCGGCTTCAAGTCTACCATCAAGTTTCCATACACTTTGTGCTGGCGCACCATCAGCGCGCTGGAAATAGTGTTGAGAACGATCTTCTGCGCCGTGCCCGCCTTCAGCCGCGTGCTGCCGGAGATGATTTCCGCCCCGGTGTCGAGGGTGATGCCGACGTCGGCCTCGCGCGTCAGCGGCGCGCCGGCGTTGTTGGCGATGCCGATGGTCAAGGCGCCGCGCTCGCGCGCCGCCCGCAGCGCGCCCAGCACATACGGCGTGGCGCCGGAGGCGGCCAGCAGCAGCACCACGTCGACGGCGCCCGGCGCCAGCCGGTCCAGATCCAGCCCGCCCTGGCGCAGATCGTCCTCGGCGCCCTCGACGGCGGTGAACATGGCGCCCTGGCCGCCGGCCAGGATGGCCAGCGCGCGCGCGTGCGGCCAGGAAAAGGTGGGGTAGAGTTCGACGCTGTCGAGCACGCCGAGGCGGCCCGAGGTGCCGGCGCCGACATAGATCAGCCGGCCGCCGGCCGCCAGCCGTGGCGCGGCCGCCTCGATGGCGGCGGCGATGCTGGCCGAGGCGGCGCGCACCGCCTGCACCGCGTGCAACTGCTCGTCGACGAAGGCCTGCACCAGCTCGGCGGCGCCGTACTGGTCCAGGCCGCTGTGCGCCAGACTGGGGGTTTCGGTTTTCAACATCGCCATATCGGGGCGCCGCGCGGCGCCGGCCTAGAGAATTCGATGAAACCAGTGTAATACCAAACCCGGCCGCCAGGCCATGAAAGCTGACGCCGCGGCCATGCCAAAAGGTTATGCGCCGCGGCGCATCTCGGCGACGAAATCATAGTGGTCGCTGCGGCAATACGAATGGGTCAACTCGACCGCCTCGCCCGACTCCAGATAGGCGATGCGGGTGATGAACAGCACCGCCTGGCCGACCGGCACGTCGAGGCGGGCGGCCAGCTCGGCCGAGGCGTTCATCGCGCGGATGTGCTGTAGCGCCCGCGCCGGCGGCTTGCCGATGCCGTCCAGATATTGGTAGAGCGAGGCGCCGATCGCCTCCGGGTCGGCCACTATGCTCTGCGGCAACACGCTGACCTCGTAGGCCATCACCACGTCGTCGGCCAAGCGCAGCCGCTCCAGCCGCGCCACGCGGGCGTTGGGCGACAGGCCCAGGCTGAGTTGCTCGTCGGCGCTGGCGCTGACCACGGCGCGCTTCAACCAGCGCGAACCGGGCTGGTAGCCGCGCTGCGACAGTTGCTCGGAAAAGCTGGTCAGGTTCGACAGCGGCTGCTCGATGCGCGGCGCGATGTAGTTGCCCGAACCACGGCGGCGCACCACCAGGCCCTGGTCGACCAGCTGGTCGATGGCCTTGCGCGCCGTCACCCGCGAGACGCTGAGCAACTCCGACAGGTTGCGCTCCGACGGCAGCGCCTGGTCGACCTGGTAGCGGCCGTTGCGCACCTCGTCGCTCAGCTTGCGGGCGATTTGCATATACAAGGGTGAGCTATCGTTGCTGTCGGCCGTGAATTCGAAACTGGTGTGGCTCATACAATTCTCCTATCGCCTCTAGTGTAATAGCGATATGCCCGTCCGGTGTAATTTTGCTACATGAAATGTGCGGATTCCCGCCCGGGATGTGCCGATGCGCCGGCAAAGCCGGCCGCGTGCCTGATTCTACCCCGTCCGGCATACCTCCCGGTTATGGCTTGCACACCACGATTCATTGGTCGGCGGCCGGGCCAGCCGCCACACTCTGGACTTTCAACACACGGCCCTCGGCGGGCCGCAAGCGAGGCGGAATGCGGCAGCAAGTGATCGTGATCGGTGGCGGCGTAATCGGCCTCTCGACAGCCTGGTGGCTGCTCGAGGCCGGCTACCGCGTGACCTTGCTGGAGCGCGAGGCCACGCTGGCCAGCGCCGCCAGCTTCGGCAACGGCGGCCAGCTCAGCTACCGCTATGTGGCGCCGCTGGCCGACGCCGGCGTGCCGCTGAAGGCGCTGCTGTGGCTGACCCAGCGCGACGGCCCGCTGCGCTTCCGCCCGGAGGCCGACCTGCGCCAATGGCGTTGGCTGGCGCAATTCCTGCGCAACTGCAACGCCACGAGCAACCGCCGCACCAGCGCCACCCTGCTGCAACTGGGCGAACTGAGCCGCCAGGCGATGGCCCAGCTGGCGCCGACGGTGCCGCCGGCCGCCTTCGCCTGGCGCGACGCCGGCAAGCTGGTGGTGTACCGCTCGCGCCGGGCCTTCGCCACGGCGCTGGCGCGGGCCGAGCGGGAACGCAACGAGCAGGCCGACCAGGCCACGCCGCCCGGCCAGCCGGCCCGCGCCGCCCGGCACTGGGCGCAGGCGCTGACGCCGGCCGAGGCGGTGGCGCGCGAACCGGCGCTGGCCGCGCTGCGACCGGCGCTGGCCGGCGGCATCTTCACCGCCGGCGAGGCGGTGGCCGATTGCCACGCCTTCTGCATGGCGCTGGAGCGGCGCCTGCACGCCCATCCGAACTTCCTCGGCGTGCTGCAGGCCGAGGCCTACGGCTTCCACCACGAGCACGGCAAGATCTCCGCGTTGTCGACCAGCGCCGGCTGGCTGGCGGCCGACCAGTACGTGCTGGCGGCGGGCGTGCAGAGCCGCGACCTGGCCGCCAGCGCCGGGCTGTATCTGCCGCTGTATCCGCTCAAGGGCTACAGCCTGAGCGCGCCGATCCGGCCGCAGGACCGCGCGCCCGAGGTCAGCGTCACCGACTTCGAACGCAAGGTCTTGTACGCCCGCATCGGCGGCCAGCTGCGCGTGGCGGCGATGGTCGATATGGTCGGCGAGGACCACGGCGTCGACCCCGGCCGCGTCGCCGGCCTGACCCGGCTGGCGCGCGAGGCCATGCCCGGCGCCGCCGACTACGCCGCCGCCACGCCCTGGTCCGGCCTGCGCCCGGCCACGCCGAGCAGCGCGCCCATCGTCGGCGCCACCCGCTACGACAACCTGTGGCTCAACGTCGGCCACGGCCCGCTCGGCTTCACCTTCGCCTGCGGCACGGCCAGCCTGCTGGCCGGGCTGATGCGCGGCAAAAACCCGCCGTTCGCGCTGGACGGGCTGACCCTGCGGCGCTGAGGGTCAGTGCGGCAGTTTCAGCATAAGGGCCGCGATCAAGGCCGTTTGCAGCATGCCGACACCGACCACCCAACGGACCAGCTCGGCTTTCACTTCTGCGATCCGTGCCTCAAGCAAGGCCTGCACACGGTCAATTTTGGCGTCTAGCTTGACGTACATCGCCTCAACTTTGGCATCCAGCAGGTCGATCTTGCCGCCCAATTGCTCAATCTTGTTGTCCTGCCGGCTTACGCTCGCGGTGCTGGCCGCCACTTGCTCCATCAGTTCCGTCATCATTTCCGCCTGCACATCAGCGGCTTTTTCCGGGATGCCACCGTCCACCAGTCGCTTGGCATACCTGTGGCTGTCAAAAAGAGTAGCGGTCATCATCGGGCTCCGGTCGGTGTGCTTATTATTTCATCATAGGCCGGCACACGTCGCGCGCAAGCGGCCTACGCAACACTAAGGCTTGCACCCGGGACATCGAATTGGCGGATAATGCTGGATTGTTCCGCAGCCCGTCCCCCGATCACATGCCCAAAAAGCCCTCCTCGCCCGCGACCTGTCCCTGCGGCGGCCCCTCCCTCGCCGCCTGCTGCGGCCCGTATCTCGACGGCAGCGCCATCGCGCCCACGGCCGAGACGCTGATGCGCTCGCGCTACACCGCCTACACCCGGGGCGACGAGGCGTATCTGCGCGCCAGCTGGCACGCCAGCACCCGCCCGAGCGAGCCGATCGTGAGCAAAGATGAAAAATTGCAGTGGCTGGGACTTGAGGTAAAATCTGCTTTACGTTTACGTCAACGTAAAGCAGAATCGCCGGACCGCGATGCCGCCCCGGATCGCGACACGGTCGAGTTTGTCGCCCGCTGCAAGGTCGACGGCCGCGCCCAGCGCCTCCACGAAGTGAGCAACTTCGTGCGCGAGCAGGGCGCGGACGGCCTGCGCTGGTATTACGTCGACGGTAGTTTTCCAGAATAGAACGCGTCGGAGACAACGCGACCACAAGAGGAACAGCAATGCCGCATATCGAAAGCAAACTCAATCCGCGCAGCGACGACTTCAAGGCCAACGCCGCCGCCATGCAGAGCATCGTCGACGACCTGCGCGACAAGGTCGCCAAGATCGCCGAGGGCGGCGGCGCCGCCGCCTCGGCCAAGCACGTCGCCCGTGGCAAGCTGCTGCCGCGCGAACGCGTGCAGATGCTGCTCGATCCCGGCACGCCCTTCCTCGAATTCTCGCAAATGGCCGCCTACGGCATGTACCAGGACGGCAACGGCGTCGACGCCGCGCCGGCCGCCGGCATCATCACCGGCATCGGCCGCGTCTGCGGCCAGGAATGCGTCATCGTCTGCAACGACGCCACCGTCAAGGGCGGCACCTACTACCCGATCACCGTCAAGAAGCACCTGCGCGCGCAGGAGATCGCCGACCAGAACAACCTGCCCTGCATCTACCTGGTCGACTCCGGCGGCGCCAACCTGCCCAACCAGGACGACGTCTTCCCCGACCGCGACCACTTCGGCCGCATCTTCTACAACCAGGCCAACCTGTCGGCCAAGGGCATCCCGCAGATCGCCGTGGTGATGGGCTCCTGCACCGCCGGCGGCGCCTACGTGCCGGCGATGAGCGACGAGTCGATCATCGTCAAGGAGCAGGGCACCATCTTCCTCGGCGGCCCGCCGCTGGTGAAGGCGGCCACCGGCGAGGTGGTCAGCGCCGAGGACCTGGGCGGCGGCGACGTCCACACCCGCCTGTCCGGCGTGGTCGACCACCTGGCGCAGAACGACCTGCACGCGCTGTCGCTGGCGCGCACCATCGTCGCCAATTTGAACCGCGTCAAGCCGCAGCAGATGGCGCTGCGCGAATCGGCCGAGCCGAAATACCCGGCGCAGGAACTGTACGGCGTGATCCCGCTCGACACCCGCAAACCGTTCGACGTGCGCGAGGTGATCGCCCGCATCGTCGACGGCAGCGACTTCGACGAGTTCAAGGCGCGCTACGGCACCACCCTGATCTGCGGCTTCGCCCACATCTTCGGCATGAAGGTCGGCATCATCGCCAACAACGGCATCCTGTTCTCCGAGTCGGCGCTGAAAGGCACCCACTTCATCGAGCTGTGCGCGCAACGCAAGATCCCGCTGGTGTTCCTGCAAAATATCACCGGCTTCATGGTCGGCCGCAAATACGAAAACGAGGGCATCGCCCGCAACGGCGCCAAGATGGTCACCGCCGTGGCCACCGCCGCCGCGCCCAAGTTCACCGTCATCATCGGCGGCAGCTTCGGCGCCGGCAACTACGGCATGTGCGGCCGCGCCTTCTCGCCGCGCTTCATGTGGATGTGGCCGAACGCGCGCATCTCGGTGATGGGCGGCGACCAGGCCGCCAGCGTGCTGGCCACCGTCAAGCGCGACGGCATCGAGGGCAAGGGCGGCCAGTGGTCGGCCGAGGAGGAGGCCGCCTTCAAGCAGCCGATCAAGGAGCAGTACGAGCGGCAGGGCCACCCCTACTACGCCACCGCGCGGCTGTGGGACGACGGCGTCATCGACCCGGCCGACACCCGCATGGTGCTGGGCCTGGGCCTGTCGGCCGCGCTCAACGCCGAAATCCCGGACACCAAGTTCGGCGTCTTCCGCATGTGATCGGGGCGACGACGATGAACTATCAAACCTTGAACATCACCATCGCCGGCGCGCTGGCCACCGTCACGCTCGACCGGCCCGACGTGCGCAACGCCTTCAACGACACCACCATCGCCGAACTGGCGCTGGCCTTCGACGAGTTGGGCCGCGACGCAGCGCTGCGCGCCATCGTCCTGGCCGCCAACGGCCCGGCCTTCTGCGCCGGCGCCGACCTGAATTGGATGAAGAAAATGGCCGGCTACACGCACGCCGAAAACCAGGCCGACGCGCTGCAACTGGCGCGGATGCTGCGCACCATCTACCTGTGCCCCAAGCCGGTGGTGGCCAAGGTGCAGGGCGATTGCTACGCCGGCGGCATGGGCCTGGTGGCCGCCTGCGACATCATCGTGGCGGCCGAGGAGGTCAACTTCTGCCTGAGCGAGGTGAAGCTGGGACTGATCCCGGCGACCATCTCGCCCTACGTCATCAAGGCCATGGGCGAGAACGCGGCGCGGCGCTACTTCCTGACGGCGGAGCGCTTCTCCGCCCGGGAGGCGCTGCGCCTCGGCCTGGTCCACGAGCTGGTCGAGGCCGGGGCGCTCGACGCCAAGGTGGCCGAGATCGTCAAGGCGCTGAGCAGCAACAGCCCGCACGCCGTGCGGCAGGCCAAGGTGCTGGTGCGCGACATGGCGGGACAAAGCGTGAACGACGCGCTGCTGGCCGACACGGCCGAGCGCATCGCCCACATCCGCGCTTCCGAACAGGGCCGCGAAGGCGTCGCCTCGTTCCTGGAGAAGCGCAAGCCGAACTGGCTCAATTAGCATGGCCGCCCGCCACCCCGTCGTCCTCGCGCAAGCGGGGACCCATACGGCGCCGGCCAGAATGCACAGCATGGGTTGCCGCGCGCGCGGCAACGACGGGGTTTTGATACGTCTGGAGTTTTTTTGGAATTGAACACACAAACCGACCTGGTCGCCCGCAGCCTGCGCAGTGTATGGCACCCGTGCACCCAAATGCAGCACCACGCCGCGCCCGACAACGCCGTGCCGCTGATCCCGGTCAGCCACGGCCGTGGCGCCTGGCTGTACGACCATGAAGGCCGCCGCTACCTCGACGCCATCAGCTCCTGGTGGGTCAACCTGTTCGGCCACGCCAACCCGCGCATCAACGCGGCGCTGAAGGACCAGCTCGACCGCCTGGAGCACGCCATGCTGGCCGGCTTCACCCACGAGCCGGTGGTTCAATTGTCGGAAAAACTCAACGCCCTGACCGGCGGCGTGCTGGGCCACTGCTTCTACGCCAGCGACGGCGCCTCGGCGGTGGAGATCGCGCTGAAGATGAGCTTCCACGCCTGGCGCAACAGCGGCCTGGCCGACAAACAGGAATTCGTCTGCCTCAAGGGCAGCTACCACGGCGAAACCATCGGCGCGCTGGCGGTCACCGATGTGGCCCTGTTCAAGGACGCCTACGGCCCGCTGCTGCGCGCCACGCAAACGGTGATCTCGCCCGACACGCGCCGCGCCGCCGAGGGCGAGTCCGAACAGGACGTGGCGCGCCGCGCCGCCGCCGACGTCGAACTGCTGTTCCAGCAGCGCAGCGACAAGATCGCCGCCATCATCATCGAACCGCTGGTGCAGTGCGCCACCGGCATGGCGATGCACGATCCGCTCTACCTGAAGCTGGTGCGCGAGCTGTGCGAGCGCCACCAGGTGCACATGATCCTCGACGAGATCGCCGTCGGCTGCGGCCGCACCGGCACCTTCTTCGCCTGCGAGCAGGCCGGCATCTGGCCCGACTTCCTCTGCCTGTCGAAGGGCATCAGCGGCGGCTACCTGCCCTTGTCGCTGGTGATGACGCGCGACGACATCTACCAGACCTTCTACAGCAGCGACGTCACGCGCGGCTTCCTGCACTCGCACTCCTACACCGGCAACCCGCTGGCCTGCCGCGCCGCCCTGGCCACCTTGCAGATCTTCGAGGACGACAATGTGTTGGCCAACAACCGGCTGCGCGGCGCCCGTCTGACGGCGGCGCTGGCGCCGCTGGCCGAACACGAGCAGGTGCGCCACTTCCGCCAGCGCGGCATGATCTGGGCCTTCGACGCGATCGACGCGGCGCCGGACTTCTCGCGCCGCTTCTTCACCGCCGCGCTGCAGAAGGAGCTGCTGATGCGCCCGATCGGCGCGACCGTCTACATGATGCCGCCGTATATCCTCGACGACGAGGAAATCGACGGCCTGGCGGCCGGCACGCTGGCCGTGTTCCAGCAAGTCATGGCGGGCCAGTGATGGAACTGCTGAGCCGCCTCGACCGCCAGCTGCAAACGCTGGAACAACACAGCCTGATCCGCCAGCGGCGCACCGTCGACACGCCCTGTGGCCCGCGCGTGCGCGTCGGCGGACGCGAGCTGCTGGCCTTTTGCAGCAACGACTACCTGGGCCTGGCCGGCCACCCGGCGCTGGCCGAGGCGCTGCGCGAAGGCGCCAGCCTGTACGGCGCCGGCAGCGGCGCCTCGCACCTGATCAGCGGCCACGGCCGCGCCCACGCCCAACTGGAGGAACGCCTGGCGCAGTTCGTCGGCGCCCACCTGGAGTCGCCGCGCGCGCTGACCTTCAGCACCGGCTACATGGCCAACCTGGCCGTGCTGACCGGCCTGACCGCCGGCGACAAGGACGCCGAGATCTTCTCCGAGGCGCTCAACCACGCCTCGCTGATCGACGGCGCGCGCCTGTCGCGCGCCAAGGTCAGCGTGTATCCGCACGCCGACCTGGCCGCGCTGGGCGCGCTGCTGGCCGCCAGCACGGCCGCCAACAAGGTGGTGGTGAGCGACAGCGTGTTCAGCATGGACGGCGACCTGGCACCGCTGCCGGCCCTGCTGGCCCTGTGCGAACGGCACGGCGCCTGGCTGGTGGTGGACGACGCCCACGGCTTCGGCGCCCTCGGCGCCAACGGCCACGGCGCGCTCGAACACTTCGACCTGCGCTCGCCCTACCTGGTCTACATGGGCACGCTGGGCAAGGCGGCCGGCGTCGGCGGCGCCTTCGTCGCGGCGCACGAAATCGTCATCGAAACGCTGATCCAGAAAAGCCGGCCCTACATCTTCACTACCGCCGCGCCGCCGGCGCTGGCGCACGCGCTGCTGACCAGCCTCGATCTGCTCGAAGGCGCCGAGGGCCGCGCCCGCCGCGCCCACCTGCACACCCTGGTGGCCCAGCTCGACGCCGGCCTGGCGCTCAAGCGCTGGCGGCGCATGCCGTCGACGACGGCGATCCAACCCATCGTCATCGGCGACAGTGCCGAGACCATGAACGCCGGCGCCGCCCTGTACGAACAAGGTTTGTGGGTCGGCGCGATCCGCCCGCCGACCGTCCCCGCCGGCACGGCGCGCCTGCGCGCCACGCTGTCGGCCGGCCACACCGGCGCCGAGGTGGCGCAATTGATCACCGCACTCAACGCATTGGAAAGGACCTGACATGAGCCTCGACGATCCCATCGCCACCCAGGTGCGGCCGGCAGCGGCCGCCGCCGGCATGGCGCCGCGCTTCGCCTGCTTCGTCACCGGCACCGACACCGAGATCGGCAAGACGCTGGTCTCGGCGGCGCTGCTGCACGCGCTGGTCAAACGCGGCGTGCGCGCCTGCGGCATGAAACCGATCGCCGCCGGCGCCGAACTGCGCAACGGCAAATGGCACAACGAGGACGCCGACCAGCTGATCGCCGCCGGCAACGTCAACCTGCCGCAGGCGCTGACCACGCCCTTCCTGCTGAAAACGCCGGCGGCGCCGCACATCGCCGCCGAGCTGGACGACACCTACATCTCGCCGGTGCCGATCCTGGCCGCCTACATCGAGGTCAGCGCCGCCTCGGACGCGGTGGTGGTCGAGGGCGTGGGCGGCTTCCGCGTGCCGCTCAACGAGGAATTCGACACCGCCGACCTGGCCGAGCAGCTCGACCTGCCGGTGGTGCTGGTGGTCGGCATGCGGCTCGGCTGCATCAGCCACGCCCTGCTGACGGTCGAGGCGATCGCCGCGCGCAACCTGATGCTGGCCGGCTGGGTCGCCAACGAGCTGTCCGACGACATGCCCTATATCGACGAGAACATCGAGGCGCTGCAGGCGCGCATCCCGGCGCCGCTGCTGGGCCGCGTGCCACGCCTGAAAGAACCCTGCGCCGCCGCCGCCGCGGCCCACCTGGACTTTAGCCAACTGCCGAACTGGCCGGCCGACGCCAAGGCCTAGTCGCCAACACAAGAACAATTGAACGAAGAAGGAATCACGATGTCCCAGAACCAAGAAATCAAAGCAGTCTCGCTGCACCGTCCGACCGCCGCCATCACCCTGCCGGCGGCCGCCACCTGGCCGCTGGAGGACGTGCTGGCGCTGTTCGACCTGCCCTTCAACGAACTGATGTTCCAGGCCCAGCAAAGCCACCGTCTCAACTTCCCCGACGGCGACGTCGAACTGGCCACGCTGTTGTCGATCAAGACCGGCGGCTGCGAGGAAGACTGCGGCTACTGCCCGCAGGCGGCGCGCTACGACACCGGCGTCGAGGCCAAGAAGATCCTCGCCATCGACACCGTGCTCGACGCGGCGCGCCAGGCCAAGGCCAACGGCGCCACCCGCTTCTGCATGGGCGCCGCCTGGCGCGGTCCGAAAGACCGCGACATGGACAAGGTCGAAGAGATGGTGCGCGAAGTGAAGGCGCTGGGCCTGGAGACCTGCGCCACGCTGGGCATGCTGGAGGAAGGCCAGGCCGACCGCCTGAAGAACGCCGGCCTGGACTACTACAACCACAACCTCGACACCGCGCCCGAGTTCTACGACAACGTCATCTCGACGCGCGAATACCAGGACCGCCTGGACACGCTGGGCCGCGTGCGCGAAGCCGGCCTGAAGGTCTGCTGCGGCGGCATCGTCGGCATGGGCGAAACGCGCCTGCAGCGCGCCGGCCTGATCGCCCAGCTGGCCAACCTGAACCCGTATCCGGAGTCGGTGCCGGTCAACCACCTGGTGCAGGTGGAGGGCACGCCGCTGTTCGGCCTCGACCCGCTCGATCCGTTCGAATTCGTCCGCACCATCGCCGTCGCCCGCATCACCATGCCGAAGGCGCGCGTGCGCCTGTCGGCCGGCCGCCGCCAGATGGGCGAGGCGGTGCAGGCGATGTGCTTCCTAGCCGGCGCCAACTCGATCTTCTATGGCGACAAGCTGCTCACCACCGACAACCCGGAGGCCGAGGACGACCGCACGCTGTTGAACAAACTGGGCCTGCAAACCCGTGGCGCCATGCTCGACTCGGCGCCGAAAGAGAAGTGCGGCTGCTGATTGAAAACGCCGGGGGCGCCACCAGCACCCCCAGGCCGAAAGCCGGGGTCGGACCCCTCGGGGTCCGACCCCAGAATTACGCCGTTGGGTTGACGCCAAGCCGCCGGCGCAATCCGCCCCGGAACACACGCAGCACACCACGAACTCGAATAAGAAAACTTCCAGCCACGAGCTGCAAAGAAAGAGACCATGTTCACAAAAATCCTGATCGCCAACCGTGGTGAAATCGCCTGCCGCGTCGCCGCCACCGCCCGCCGCCTCGGTGTCAAAACCGTCGCCGTGTACTCGGAGGCCGACGCCAACGCCAAGCACGTCGCCGTCTGCGACGAGGCGGTGCTGATCGGTCCGGCCGCCGCCAAGGAGAGCTACCTGTGCGGCGACAAGATCATCGCCGTGGCGCTGGCCACCGGCGCCCAGGCGATCCATCCCGGCTACGGCTTCCTTTCCGAGAACGCCGACTTCGCCGACGCCTGCGCGGCGGCCGGCCTGGTCTTCATCGGGCCGCCGGCCTCGGCGATGCGGGCGATGGGCTCCAAGTCCGCCGCCAAGTCGCTGATGGAGAAGGCCAAGGTGCCGCTGGTGCCGGGCTACCACGGCGACAACCAGGACGCCGACTTCCTCCACGGCCAGGCCGACCAGATCGGCTACCCGGTGCTGCTCAAGGCCTCGGCCGGCGGCGGCGGCAAGGGCATGCGGGTGATCGAGGGATCGGCCGAATTCAAGGCCGCGCTGGCCTCCTGCAAACGCGAGGCGATCAGCTCCTTCGGCGACGACAAGGTGCTGGCCGAGAAGTACCTGCAGCGTCCGCGCCACATCGAGATCCAGGTCTTCGCCGACACCCTGGGCAACTGCATCTACCTGTTCGAGCGCGACTGCTCGGTGCAGCGCCGCCACCAGAAAGTGCTGGAGGAGGCGCCGGCGCCGAACATGCCGGCCGAACGCCGCGCCGCCATGGGCGAGGCCGCCGTGGCCGCCGCCAAGGCGGTCGGCTATGTCGGCGCCGGCACGGTGGAGTTCATCGCCAACCAGGACGGCACGTTCTACTTCATGGAGATGAACACCCGCCTGCAGGTCGAGCATCCGGTGACGGAAATGATCACCGGCACCGACCTGGTCGAATGGCAGTTGCGCGTCGCCGCCGGCGAACCGCTGCCGAAGCGGCAGGACGAGCTGGCCATCAACGGCCACGCCATCGAGGCGCGCATCTACGCCGAGAACCCGGAGAAGGGCTTCCTGCCGTCGATCGGCACGCTGCGCCACCTGCAGACGCCGGACGCGGTCGCCTTCGAACTGGGCGGCGCGCCGGCCCACGGCGGCGGCGGCGGCGTGCCGGCCGGCGTGCGCATCGACTCGGGCGTGCGCGAGGGCGACGCCATCTCGCCGTTCTACGATCCGATGATCGCCAAATTGATCGTCTGGGGCGCCGACCGCAAACAGGCGCTGGCGCGCATGGCGCAGGCGCTGGCGCAGTACCAGATCGTCGGCCTGGCCTCCAACATCGCCTTCCTCAAGCGCCTGGTCGAAGGCCAGGCGTTTTCCAGCGCCGACCTCGACACCGGTCTGATCGAACGCAACCAGGCCGAGTTGTTCCCGGCCGCCCAGGCCGCGCCGGCCGCCGCGCTGGCGCTGGCCGCCGTCGCGCTGATCGAGGCGGAGAAGGACGTCTCGGCGGCGCAGTCCGGCGCCAACCGCGCCGACCCGTGGGGCCAGGCGCTGGGCTGGCGCATGAACAATCCCTACACCCGCGCGCTGTCGTTCGGCGACGACTATGCCGCCGCGCTGCCGGCCAAGGCCTACGCCGTCAAGCTGACCTACCGCGCCGGCGACTGGCTGCTCGACCTGCCCGGCAATCCCGCGCACGCGCCCTGCGTGGTCAGCCTGATGGCGCAGGACGGCAATGACTTCAGCATCAAGGTCGGCGAGCGCGCCGTGCACGGCACCGTGCGCCGCGACGGCGAACTGCTGCACGTGTTCACCGGCGGCGCCCACTATCCGCTGGCGTACCACGACCCGATGGCGCACGCCGGCGAAAGCGAGGCCGAAGGCGGCCGCCTGACCGCGCCGATGCCGGGCAAGGTGGTGGCCGTGCTGGCCACCAAGGGCCAGCAGGTGAAGAAGGGCGACGCGCTGGTCATCATGGAAGCCATGAAGATGGAGCACACCATCGCCGCGCCGCACGACGGCCTGGTCGAAGAAGTGTTGTACGGCGTCGGCGACCAGGTCGCCGACGGCGCGCCGCTGCTGGCCTTCAAAGCGGCGGCGTAAAGGGAGGACGTATGCGTATTCTTTTACATCGCGCCGACGGCATGACCGAGCCGTGGATCAAGGACTTCGGCAAGCACCTGCCGGACGCCGAGGTGGTGGTCTGGCGCGCCGGCGAAACGCCGCCGCCCTGCGACTATGCCGTCGTCTGGTCGCCGCCCGAGGCCATGCTGGCCGACCTGGGCGGGGTCAAGGCGACCTTCCTCACCGGCGCCGGGGTCGACGGCCTGCTGCGCTTCGGCGACAAGCTGCCGCGCCACGTGCCCTTCATCCGCCTGGAGGACGCCGGCATGGCGATTCAGATGGCCGAGTATGTGACCCACGCGGTGCTGCGCTACTACCGCCGCTTCGACGAGTACGAGACGCTGGCGCGCGCCGGCCAGTGGGCGCCGCTGCCGCAGCATAACAAGGAGGACTTCTCCATCGGCCTGCTCGGCATGGGCGCGCTGGGCGGCCGCGTGCTGGAGGCGCTGGCGCCGTTCGGCTTCCCGCTGCGCGGCTGGAGCCGCAGCGCCAAGGAGATGGCCGGCGTGCAGTGCTTCCACGGCGCCGACGGCCTCGACACCTTCCTGCGCGGCAGCCGCGTGCTGGTCTGCCTGCTGCCGCTGACCACCGACACCAGCAACCTGATCGACCGCAGCAATATGTCCAAGCTGCCGCAGGGCGCCTACCTGATCAACGTGGCGCGCGGCGCCCACCTCGCCGAACCGGATCTGCTCACGCTGATCAAGTCCGGCCACATCGCCGCCGCCACGCTGGACGTGTTGCGCAACGAGCCGCTGCCGAGCCAGCATCCGTTCTGGCAGGAGCCGCGCATCACCATCACGCCGCACATCTCGGCCGTGACGCTGCGGCGCGAGAGCGTGCAGCAGATCGCCGAAAAAATCCTCAAGATCGAGGCGGGTGAAATGGTCGACGGCATCGTCGACCGCATCCGCGGTTACTGAGCAAGGAGAAGAATATGAACACAGCCATCGCATTGCCCAAGCACGTCAAGATCGTCGAAGTCGGCCCGCGCGACGGCCTGCAGAATGAAAAGGAAAGCGTGCCGGCCGAGGTCAAGATCGAGCTGGTCAATCGCCTGTCGAGCGCCGGCTTGCGCAACATCGAGGCGGCCTCCTTCGTCTCGCCGAAGTGGGTGCCGCAGATGGCCACCAGCGCCGAGGTGATGGCCGCCATCGAACGCCGCCCCGGCGTGGTGTATTCCGCGCTGACGCCGAACATGCAGGGCTTCGACGCCGCGCTGGCGGCCAGGGCCGGCGAGGTGGTGATCTTCGGCTCGGCCTCGGAGGCCTTCTCGCAGAAGAACATCAACTGCTCGATCGCCGAATCGATCGCCCGCTTCGAGGGCGTCGCCAAGGCGGCCAAGCAGCACGGCCTGCGCCTGCGCGGCAGCATCAGCTGCGCCTTCGGCTGCCCCTACCAGGGCGCGGTGCCGCTCGACGCCGTGGCCGACGTGGTGGGCCGCATGCGCGACCTGGGCTGCGACGAGATCGACATCGCCGACACCATCGGCGTGGCGACGCCGCGCCAGACCCAGGCGGTGATGCAGCGCGCGGCGCAGGAGTTCGCCATCGGCGGCCTGTCCGGCCACTTCCACGACACCTACGGCCAGGCGCTGGCCAACATCTA
>NZ_JAEMNU010000031.1:259355-262732 GCF_016461825.1 Rugamonas violacea
GCCCCCCCCCGGCCAGTTCATCGCCCAGTTCCTCGGCCGTAAAGGCGCCAGCCGCGCCGGCAACGCCATCGCCGCCAAGCGGCTCGGCTGATCGAGCGGTGTTGGGATTGCATTTGATAAGTTATTCTTAAAATAATTCTCCGAACGATAAAAATATCGTACGGAGAATTTAGAATGCCCGCATAATAGCTGAATTACTAAATTTATTTTAACGGTTTCACACCACCACGCCGTCCCAAACCAAACGCAATACGATATACGTCTGGCATCTGTACTCTTTCATCTTTCAATCTATTAACAAGACCTAAAGCTTCAAGATCTTTCAGCACTCCATCAACACCATCTTCAAGACTTTGAGGTGGCAATTTAACGACCGTCCCAGATTTCAACAAATTTTTACTCAAATCCGTCAAAGTTTTTTCATTTTTCCAAATATTTTCAATATCTTTAGATGCACAAGGAACTGAGAGCTTCCCTCTTAAAGGTTGCATCACTAGATCTACCCATGGGTAGTCTTCGCCTGTAATTTCGTCAACACGAATCTGTGATGCTGCTTGTACACCTTGTTGAATTTCACGGTAACCGATAGCTAAATTATAATCATCTTCAGTCTGTTCCGCAGCGTGTCTTAGTGCAGAAAAGAAGCTGCGCGGACTAACCTGATCAAGTCCATCTTGTAAATGGTTTACCAACCAAGTATAAGGTTTTCCCCGCTTAATTCCACTAGTGCCAGAAGCCATAGCTCGCCCGGCTAATGCAATGAAAACTCGCTCTTGGACGCTCTCGTCAGTTCGTAAAGGACTTGGCAAAATCCAGGCTACATTATCTTTTTTCCAGCCAAGTCCACTCACCTCCGTAGTCAGCGCTCTAAAAGTTTTCCCACCTTTAGCCGCATTTCCTAAGCACTGAAAAAGTAAAGCATACAAGTCCGCTCGCCGCCAAGATAACGACGCTTTCCGAGCCAACAGTTTTGACGCATCTGGGAAACCAATAATCGCTCGATCTTGCAACATATCAGGACGAACGAATATTTTAAAACGAATTCGTTTAGTTGCACGCAAATCTTGAGCAACTTGCAACAAACCTTTGGCCAACGGGCGAATACTTGCCCAATCCTCTGCGAGTCTATCCAATGCATCAAACAGAATGATGAGTGTCTCACTATTTGAGTCAAATATTTTATCTGCCTTCAACAGCAATTCATCAAATTCTTCGGGGTGAGAAGCAACCCACGCCACCCGTTTTGGCCAATTTCCTTTTGATGGAAACGGGGCACCAAATCCAATTTTATGGGCACAGACAGCGCGCCAAATCATGCGAGCGGGGTATTCTAGTATCAATGCTGCAAGCACATCTTGGCTCGGTGCATCTACTGAGTTCGATTGCGCTCCAAACGCCTGCACAGCCTTTACTTTAAGATTTATTCGGGCTTCCGGAAAGGCTCCAGTAATAAATTTTTGATGTGGTTTGGATGATAAATGTGCCCACCAGAAACTTTTCCCCGCACCTCGTATTCCTTCAACCACACACGTGTCAGGATCAAGCGCGCGAGCATGGCTAGGCGGTACGTAAGTAAATTCCGGATCACGTTCCGGTTCTGCGCCGGCGTGATCTACAGCAGGAAGCGAATCACGCATTGCCTGTCGCAACTCTTTCGCTGAAAATACCAAAGCCATTAACTATCTCCCAAAACCATCGATGTAACCTCCTTAAAGAAAGGACCGAATGCAGCGTCAATATCTGCATCTCCAACTCCTCCTCGCTCAACTGGAAGCAGTGGATCAAATTCTTGCAATCGTGCGCTCCATCTCACTTGCCATGGATAATGAGGTGCGTCTTCATCATCTAAACCAAACGTGAACGCATCGAGCGGAGTAGGTTCTCCAGCAGGAATCTGATCATATAGCGTAGTAGAGAAAAGATCACATGCATTCTGACGGAAGCGCGTTGCGCGTTCAGCTTGATCGGATTCGGGGAATAACGCCTGAACAATAGCAAGTCGCGACCTTACGTGTCGCAAGACTTCGGGGCGTCCCTGCCAATGACCGAAAAGCTGTCGATACCCTTCCCAGTTCTGCGTTGTATCGGTGGCAAATAGTAGCGCTAACGATGCCAATCCTGTAATTGAAATTGCAGCAAGGTCATGTAATCCTGCACGGCTATCGATAAGAACGATATCTGGTACTTCTTGGACTTCGAGTAATCGAACCAGTCTTTGAATCCTTGCCGCAAATTGTTCAGGCACCGCGCCAGCATGAGGTACATCAGCATAGACACGGGCAAGCTTAGCCAAGTACGCTGACTCTCCTTGTCCCATTGCAGGCGCTATTCGAATAGATCCAGTTAAGTTGTCCGCTAGCGGACTATCGGCAATGAGATCTCGCAATATTTCATCCCCTTGGCCAACAGCGTCCTCTACAAACCAATCGACTAAACCGTACGTCGCGACACGCTCGGCAGGCAAAAGCAAGCCTGATAGCCCGGGAGACTCTAAATCGAAATCCAACAGTAAAACTCTTTTACCATTGCGTGCGAGCCGGTAAGCCAACATTGCTAAAGCTGTCGATCGTCCAACACCGCCTTTAATTCCATAAAACACTACTCGTGGAGGATGTATGTATCCGGTATCTTCTGGTTCGGTACGTAACCAGTACTGTCCAACAATTTGCCTATCGAGCAACTGAATCGAGAATTCTGGTGAAACTGAACCATCCTCTAATAGAAGACCAGGAACAAGTGTCTCATGCCAATCCACATGATCGAACAACGTATCGGGAGCAGCAAAGTCATCACGAAATAGTACGCCGCCTGTTGCAGAAAATGCACCAAGCCTTTTCTGCGCTTGATCTAATTTTTGTGCAACAGCCAAGTCAAAATCCTGCCGCTCGATATTTACCGCAAAGCGCAATCGCCCATAAACATCTCGAATTAATAGTACTTTATGCTGTTGACCAAGACTTGCGGAAACTGCCGCTTCGGCAGCAAGACGAAGTGCTTCGTTGAATCTAATCGCTTTCATAAAATTACTCCGTCTATGGTTGCGGAATCCAGCATGTTGACTACTTGCGTTGCTGCCATTTTCCACTTTGGAAGAGAATCCTCAGGTAATTCATCATTTGTCCAATAACGATGATCTATACTCCAATTATTGAAATGACTAAGATCTGGAACCATTGATAAATAGCGTGTTGCAGTGCGACCATCCGGAAATACCCCCAAGGTGGCCACCGTTTGAGTTAAATCTGGGACATGGGCTCGAAATTTTTTTTTCTTCTCACTTTCAATACTAACCTTCTAGAAAGTAAAGCTAGCGCTCAGGCGGCGTAACTGCATTCCTGTTGCTGGAAGAACGATTTGACCATCGCCGGCAATTTCTG
>NZ_JAEMNU010000032.1 GCF_016461825.1 Rugamonas violacea
CTGCTGAATAGTGTTTCACTGCCCGTCTTTGCTCCGCCCCCTGTACGATTACGAGAAATCAGATGACGCGACAACTATCCTGACACAGGGGGGAAACCACTTTGTGCCAATCGACTGGCCGCGCGCTGGATTGCTCCGTGCGGCAGAAATACAGCGGCAGGAACTATGCCGCCGTCCGCGCGGTGGCCGACTTTGTCGGCGACGGCCAGCCGGCGATTCTGACGGAGTCGTATAACTATGTGTCCGGCACGCCACCAAGACCGAACGGCGGACTCCAGATGTGCAGGGTGATGGGCGAGGATAGCACCGGCGGCGCCGGCGTGGCCGACGACAACATGAGCTGCGTGCCTTGGACCGGTATAGGCATATCGCTCTCGGTTGGAGACGGCATGACCAAGGACCAGGTGTTCTTTATGGACTTGCTGGGCACCGGACGTACCCAGATGGTGCGCTACCACCGGGGTGCGTACTCCTCTGAGCACAACTGGCAGGAGGACGGACGTTGGGAGGTGTTCGAGCCGGTCGATGTGGCGCGCGCGCAAGAGGCGCTCGACCGTATCGTTCAGGTGAGCAACGGCCTGGGCCAGAGCTCGACCGTCGAATACGTCGACGGCCTGCCCAACGGCGTGGTCAGCCTGAGTGGCGACAGCACGCTGGCCTACCCGCAACATGCGATCAACACCCCCGGCAAGGTGGTGCAATGCTTGCGCGCCAGCGACGGCGCCGGCGCCGAACGCAGCACCGCCTACCGCTACTACGACGGTGCGCTCGACCTGGCCGGGCGGGGCTCCCTCGGCTTCGCCCGCATTGTCAGCACCGACGAGCAGACCGGTATTGCTACGACGGCCAAGTACAGCCAGGCCTGGCCATTCGTCGGCATGATGCTGTCGAGCGAAGCGGTGCTGAGGGACGTGCACCTGTCCGACACCAGCAACGTGCCGCAGTTGCAGTCATTCACTCACGGCAATGGCGCGCGCACGACGATGACCTTCGTCGAGAGTTCGGAAACTGTGCGCAAGGACAGCAACGGCAGTCCGATGGCCACAACCACCACGGTGAACAAGTACACCGACGGCTGGGGCAACATCAACCAGCAGACCGTCACCACGCGCGGCGGGGCCGAGGGCGAGTACAAGACCGACGTTGGCGCCACCTTCCGCAACGACGTGGCACGCTGGCTGGTGGGGCTGCCGCTCAGCGTCGTCACCAGCAAGACCGATCCCGTCAGCGGCACGCTGGTGCGCACGCTGGCGCGCGACTACGACCCCGTTACCGGCTTGCAGTCGAGCGAGACGCGGGAGCCGGACGCGCCGCAATACCGGCTGCGCACGACTTTTGAGCGCAGCGGCAACGCCTTCGGCCTGGTCGGCAAGGTGACCCAGGACTGGATTTATCCGCTACCCGCCACGGCGCAAAGCCGGGTGCTCAGCGCCACGACCTACGACGCCAACGGCCGCTTCCCGGCGACGGTGACGAACGCGCTGGGTCACCAGGAGCGCCACCGCTACGACGCCGGCAGCGGCGCGCGGCTGGAGCGGGTCGGACCGAACGGCCTGGCCACGCAGTGGGAAGTCGACGGTCTGGGCCGGGTGTCCAGGGAATTGCGCGCCGACGGCAACGAGTCGCGCTACTACCAGAAGAGCTGTACGGCCGACTGCCCGCCGGCGACGGCGCTGGTGCGGATCGTCGAATCCTTCCACGGTAAGAGCCGGATCGCGCCGCCGTCCGTCGTCTATCTCGACGACGCCGGCCGCA
>NZ_JAEMNU010000033.1 GCF_016461825.1 Rugamonas violacea
CGTTCGCGACCAATTCATGGAAATAAGTTGGCGAAATCCAGCTAGACGCGGCAGAGCAGCCCTCATCTAGCTTCAAGTCCGACAGACTGCTAGAGCCCTCATCCGTTGGCCCGTCTGGCGGGCCAATGAAGGGGGTTTTGTGCACTCGCCTTAGCCCGTCTGGCGGGCACCATCTAGAGAAGCCATCTGCTGTTGAAGTTTTGACGCCGGCATGAAGCCCGGCAGCACCACCCTGCAGTCCAACCAATCCACTCGCCCGGCCACCGGGTAGAAAGTCGAAGCATGAGCATCAAGACCATCGAACCCGACGCAAACACGCCTGACGGCATGCTGCTGGCCGCCGCCGAAGCGCTGTACGGCTGCCTGGAAGACCTGATGCCGGAGGCGAAAGTGATTGCCCGTGGCCTGATTGACGGCGTGCTGGCAGCGGCCGGCGCCCAGCGGTTCCCGCAGGTCGACATCTTGGCAACGCTGTTGGCCAGGTGTGAAATCACCCAGCGCACGGCGGTCATGGCACGTAGCGCCTGCGAAGCAGCCGGCAGCGCCGCGCTGCGCCAGCTGTACGAACGCGTCGGCCTGATGGCGAACACCTTGCACTAAACCGCGCACAAGCGCAGCAGCACCAGCAGCAAAGAGCAGTTCAACCCACACAGAAAGGCAAGACCACCATGAAAATCAAAACCACCCCAGACGGCAAGCACGCCATCTTGAAAAACGGCGTGCCGCTGTACGTCATGGACGACGGCACCGAGCGGGAAATCGACGGCGCTGCCGCCTTCAAGCTGGCACTGAGCAAGCATTTCGAGGCGTCGCCTGTGATGTCGCGCTTGAAGCTCCCGGCTGACATCATCGCCGCGTCATTCGGCAGCCATTTCGACATCCAAGGCGGCAAGTTGGTAGCTCTGGACAAGCACGGCATCAAGGAATATTCCAGCAGCCGCCCCGGCGAAGTCGCAACGTTCGATGAGGCGTTGGGCCAGCTCATCGACCGATACCCGAATAAAAGCATGCTCCTTAAGGAGTCGGGCACGCAGGCGCCCGTCCAAGCGCCAGGCCAGCAGCAGGGAAAGGGCGGCACCATCACCCGCGATTCTTTTGACGCCATGTCGCCGGCGGCTCGCGCCACATACATCACCGGTGGGGGCCGGGTCGGAGACGTCGCCAGCTCGGCCCCATCGGCGCCTCCGTCCGGAAGCGTTACCCGGGCCGCCTTCGATGCCTTGGGGCCTCAAGAGCGCGCCAAGTACATCACGGGCGGCGGCAAGGTAACCGACTAAGCCCAATCGTCCCGCTGAGCGGCTTTCGCTGCTCGGCCGACCCAACACCGCAGGCGAGGCCACTTCGCGTCGCCACGGCGCGATTACGGCCCTTGCCGCTCAAACAGGAACGAGATGAACAACGACCGAGAATTGATAAACGCCGCGCTGCTGTGGCACACCGCGCACGCGCGCCGCCTCGCCGTGGGCGCCGAGAAGCGCCGCCTGGAAAAGCTGCTGAGGGACGAGGGACTGTCCTGTTTCTCGCCCGCATACAGGCAGCAGGGCGAAGCCGCGCGCCAGTTGACCGAGCTCAAGCGCCGCGAGCTGGCCGCCCTGCGCCTGCTGGCCAAGGCCTGCGCCCGGCAGCGTGGCCGCCTGGACGTGGCCGACGTCGTCGACCTGGACGGCACTGTGAGGCTGCTGTCGTGTGCCGACTACATAGACATGGCTTGACGAGGACGCCCCATGAAAAACCTCCCCGGATGCGTAAGAGTCCATATGGTTGTTGCCCTAGCGTGCGATGAGACGCCCACTCGGGTGGTCGCCTCCGTCAAAGCAGATTTCGGCATCGACGTCAGCCGCCAGTGCGTGGAAGCCCACCACCCGGAGCGCCGTGCCGGCGCTAAGTTGAACCTGGCCCTGCGAGAACTGTTCTACGAGACCAGGGCGAAGCTGCTGACCGAGCTGGACAACATCCCCATCGCGTGCCAGGCCTACCGCCTCAAGATGCTGGACCGCGCAGCCGCGCAGGCGGAGGCGGCCGGCAACCTGCCGCTGGCCATGCAGGTGCTGGAGCAGGCTGCGCGCGAGGTCGGCATCGAACCGATACGAGCGCCTGCGCCCTGCGACTAACGCACGGAACAATCGTGCATGGCGGCAGTGTGCGCGATTTCGCCTTGCTTGCAGGGGAGGATGGGCATCGTGGCGCAGCCAACGAGAGTGGACGAAATGATGATGGCCGTGATGATACGAACGAGCTTTTGCATGTGGTATTCCTATGAGTCCCGCGAGCGGTGGAGACTTGTATAGGGAAAAAGTTGCGAATGCTTTAGCCAAACTGCGCTCACAGGCAAAAAAAACTCGGGCTGGCCGGGAGGCACCGGAATCAGAGCCGGCGCGCACCATTCCAAAGTGCGCAGGTTCGAAACGCGCACCAACTGGGAGAGTGAGCATTCATGCGGGTTTGGGGAAATGCAGTGCCGCACGTTTCGAAACGATAGTGCGCAATTTCGACCCTCTGCGCACTAAAACGAACTTTTCAAAAAGGAGGCAATATGCCCAGGTGGACCGACGCCGCGCGCGCCAAGCAGGCGGCACTGATTGCGCGCTGGAAGCCGTGGGAGGCCGCCACGGGGCCGCGCACCACTGCAGGCAAGGCCAAGGCAGCACGCAACGCCGACAAGGGCGGCGACGCTGGCCGTGCTCAGCGACTGGCCGACGCCCAGGTCGAACTGATGGCGGCGCTGGCCAAGGTGCTGCAGCTGGCCGGCCGCCGGCGCGCCAAGTAGACCGTCCTGCTGCTGGCGCCGGCCGGCACCTCGCCGACCTCCAGCAGGAGATTGCCGCCCAGTGCCAGCGAACCGGGAAATCCCGGAACGCCATCGGCACAATTCTGTGCCCATGCAGAATATCGAGCGATACCGGAAAATCGGGAACGCCACCGCCGCAGGAAATCATGCATCGCATCGAAGTGGGAAAATCCCACTTCGTACAAACCAGTCGAGGTGGCAATACCAGAAAATCCGGTTTTGCTAAATACGGGAAAATCCCGCATTTACACCGACGCGTCAGCCACATGTGCCTCACGCGTGCCTCACGCGTCGCGAACTCTCGCGAGGCTTCGCGACTCTTCGCCGTCAGCCGCCAGTAACGCAACCTGTCACGGCACCAGCAACAGCTGCAACGCGTTGCTGGTTGGCCAGCGAACCCTTCGAAGCCCCTTGCAAGCCCCTTCAGTAGAGCTTCGCGCGCCAAGTCGGCGGCAACGGACGTTGAACGGCTGTTGAACGGACGTTGAACACGCGTTGAGCTGGCGCTGGAAATCACCCGGGGATAGGGTAGTTTGCGTGTGACACTTAGTCGCGCGCAAATACCGGATTTCCGGCATTTGAGCCGGCCCAGCTCTACATGCCAGATTGCCCGGTATGTACCGACCGGCGTGGCGCTTGCGAGTGAACCTCGGTAACTCGCAAATTTGCGGCTTACTTTGGGTATGGTGCAGTTTTGCGAGTAGGTTTGAACGACGCGCACCGGGCCGGCCGATTTTCCTAAGTTTTCAGGGGGGGGGCGCCGTCACCCCGGAATCGGGGTTCTCGGCCTTGCGCCAAAGTGGTGTTCCCGGCGCCGGTGCCGGCTGGGCCAGGTTGCCAAGCCCAGGTTGCCACGTGAGTTGCCATGGAAAGTGGCAACCCAAGGCCGTCCGGTCGCTGGATGCCCTGGGCGCCGACGTCGAAGGCTTCCGGCGCCAGCACCATGGCAGCACCGTGCATGCATGGTGCACGACTCGTGCACGCATCGTGCTGGCGCTGGAAGAGCACTGCCGATGACGTGCATCGAAGTTCACTGCCGGTGTACATGGGGATTGCAAGCCCCTTGGGAGGGGCTTCGGAGTTACTGTTCGGTGCCGCGCACGTGTATGAGCCATGCGCGGCCGGGGTCCGCGTTGGCACAGAAACTGAACACGGTTACACCACTATCTCAACTTCATGCATGCCGTCTGGCCATTTCTCGGTGACGTCGTAAATCTTATGGCGAATTGCTTTCACGGTATATTTCTTGAACTGCTCACTTGCATGTCCGCTCTCAACATTTGCGAATGATGTGAGCTCGACTGTCTCTCCGACGCGTGGGACAAAGTGCAGTCTCACCTCGTAGAAGGCCCCGTCGCTACCCTCTCTGATATTGGCATAAATCATAGGCTTTTCCATCGTCTTCTCCATTGCGAAAGCTTGCGCCTAAAAAACATCGGATGATATTGTGTCGGCAATTAATTATGTGTGCAGGGGCGGCACTACGTCAATCAGGAAACATCTTGACCGTTTGAGCAGCAAAGACTATGCTGGAAAAGCACCGGATAAAGACGGTGCCGGGTTTGACAGCTCGAATTGATAAAGGCGGACACCCGCCCTTCTGGCGGCTTTTTTTCGTCCGTACCATTGCGTCTCCTATGGAGTGGCGGTGGTGGGGAGGCTTCGGCCTGCCGGTTTCCTTTGTCACCGGTCTGTCAACCCTGCCACTTGCCGCTCCTCCCGTTTGACAGCGGGTTGCGCGGTTCATCAACCGACAAAGGAGGCAACACCATGCCAAGCACCACCACGCCCAGCGCCACCGCGCGCGCACCATCCCCTATCACCAACCTGCTGGCCGAGCTGCGCCATGCCAACACCATCATCAAGGCCATGCTCAACGCCATGACGCTGCAGCAGAAAGCCAAGGTTCATGAGAAGCTGGACGCCGCCGGCGTATCCGGCGAGGGCATGACTCGGCACCACGAGCGGGCCGCTGTCATCGAGGCGGCGGCAACAGCCTTGGCCGAGCAGGCCAGCCGCGCGCCTGTCAGCGCCAGCAAACCGTCCGCCCGTCCGCACTTGCTCGAAATTGAAGCGCTGGCATCCGACATTGACGGCCAGGGCGAGCACGTTGAGATACTGCTCGTCGCGCTGCTTGCCAAGCTGGACGAACTGAGGCAACCCGACGGCGAGGCTGCGGTGGCCGCCATCAACTGCTTCGCCACCTGCGCCATACGAAACGCGGTATTGATGCGCGAGGCCAGCGACCTGGTGCTGGAACACGTCGAAGCAGGGATGGCAGCATGAGCGCGCCAGCCGAACCAATAAAGCCGGCGCGCAGCACGGTCGCCACGCGGCCGGTGGCCGCACCGCCGGCGCCAGAACCTGAGTTCACGCCGGGGGAGCGGCTCGTACTGGAGGCATACCGGCAGATGGACGACCGCACAAGGGGGACTTCATTGCGTGTCATGCAGGCATGGGCGAGGGATTGCCAGAGGCGCGCCACCCCAGCGCTGCGCCTGGTTGTCGGAGGTGCGGTATGAGCGCCCCGACCATCAACATGCAAACTGTGATGCGCCCGGCCCATGTGAATTGGGTTTGCTCTACCGGAATCGTCCTCAAGTATGAAGGCACGGAACTCGAGCTCATCGCCGCAGGCCTTCTCTACCAGGAAGAATTGCCCGGGCAAAAAAGGGGATGCAATCGCACTTTCGAGGGGCTGTACATCGTGAGATTGAAGGACGGGCGTGCTCGAGTTCAAATGAGCCCTGCCATAGCGTTGGAGCGTTCCCGTGGGTTCAAGCAGTTCCTGGGCGGGCTGCTTGCTGATTCGCGGCTTTCTCTCGTCCAGGGCGAGGCGCGGATATGAGCGGCCCAACTATTACGCCGCCGGCAATTTGGCTGGCCCTCACTGCCAACGAGCAGGCCTTGCTGCTGGCCTGCCGCACGATGGATGACCGGGGCCAAGCTGGGGCGCTCGCGAGGGCCGTCTGGGAGGCGGGGCAGTGGCCTAGGAGCGCAGCGCCGGCGCTGCGCTTGGTTGTCACTGCTCAGTAAGCACAGACCGGATTGCTCCCGGTCAATGGCAACGGGCGTTCAACGCCCGTTCAACGCCCGTTGAAATTCGTTGCCCTTCAAAGCCCCCTGCAATCCCCATCTAAGGCTGCTGCCTCGAATTGAGGCACCAGGCCACCGAATCGGTGTTCTCGACAGGCTGCGCCAAAGTGATGTTCCGAAGTTCGGGGCGGTGGCTGGGACCGGTGCTACGAATGTAGCAACGGAAATGGTTGCCCCACGTTGAGGCAGCCTAGGTTGGGTTTGCCGCGCCGGTGCGCTGAGACAGATACAGGATTTCTTGCATCGTTCAAGCCGTCAGTTTGGGCGAGCGTCGATACACCCCGGAATTTGGGCGATATGGGATTTTCCCACTTCGGTATTGCAACGCCCGAAACCTTGGACAGTTACTCAATCGGCGCAATTCTGCGCCGGCCTATAGTTTGCTGCGACTGCAAGCAACCGCCTCCTCAAAATTGAGGATGAACGAATCAGAGAGGTGTTGGCAATGTCGAGATCCCCCTGTGTCAGGATAGTTGTCGCGTCATCTGATTTCTCGTAATCGTACAGGGGGCGGAGCAAAGACGGGCAGTGAAACACTATTCAGCAG
>NZ_JAEMNU010000034.1 GCF_016461825.1 Rugamonas violacea
GTGGTTTCGGTGGCATAGCGGAATGATGCTGGAAAGCCGCTTGGTTTACAACCCTTTATTGATGCGCTCGCTGCGGCTGAATAGTTACCTTGTAACTTTCTTTTTCAGAAAGATCGAAGTCATTAATCAGAGTAGCATATAGGTATTTATCATTTGAGTGGGCAAGCGCCGAGATTGTTCCAATTGAAGCCAGAGCTTCGCGCCTCGTCCTCACCGCCTGAAACCAGCCTCATTTGCTCTAAAGATAATTCTTTCGTTTATGCTCTCTACGCTTGATGATTTTATTAATACCGGCATTCAAGATGAAATCATTCGCCGTCTTATGGACGGACGTTATCTCACCTTAAATAACCGGAATGGATATTGCCGATAAGCATCGACGAGGCCATTTTAGATATCAGCACATATTGCGTCAATAGCAATAGTGGTTGAATATTCTTCTATGGATATCCATAAAATTTATAATATTTATATGACCAGGAAAATCGGATGGGTATTCTGAAAAGAATATGGGCTAGCGGAATTTTCGAATATAGATAGGCGAAATATCAACTGAAACGGGCAATAGGCGATGGGCCTGCTACGGTGTGGCGGGAGGGTGAAAGGCTGAGGAGCGCTCTGAGGGACGGCTTGACGGCGCAGGGGAAAATTGGTGGCGGTGGCGGTGGCGGTGGCGGCAACTCAAACCATGCAGCATGAAACTTGCTGGCCGACGGCCCGGCGCGGCGCCAGCGCCGAGGCGGCGCCGGCGGCGCCCTCCTCGGCCGTCGGCTGCTGCGCGGGCGCCGGCGCGCGCTCAGGCGGCGGTTCCGGTTCGGCATGCGGCGCGCTCTGCCACATCTGCAAAAAGCGTTGATAGGCCGGCGGCGCGGCCGGGGCGGCGATGGCTGCCGACGTCGATGCGGTTGCTTCTTTCATGCTAGCTCCTTCGTTTTCAATCGTGGCGCGCGCGGACGAAAAAAAGCCCGCTTGGTAGCGGGCAAAGTCCAAAACTAGGGATCTCCTGAAAGAGACAACCCCACTATACGAACTTTGCACGCCGCCCTCTGTGCGCCGTTTAACACAGGCGAAAATTGCTGCTTACCAGACCGGAACGGTCTTCTTCCAGGCATCGAGCTGCTGCACGCGGCCGAACCAGGCCAGGATGTTGGCGTACTCGGCGAGCGGCAGCTTGGCCTGCTCCAGGTACATCAGCGGCGCCGCCACGGCGAAATCGGCCAGGCTGAGGGTATCGCCGAGAATCCATTGACGTTGAGAAAGATGTCCGTCAAGCACAATAGCATATTCGGCAACATCGCGCTCGCCGCGGGCCACTTCCAGCGGATCGGCGGGGCCGGCGCCGACCATGCCCTTCCAGATGTTTTCCCAGGTCAGCACGCCGAGCGCCGGCGCGAAGTGCTGGCAGCCCCAGAACATCCAGCGGTTGATGTCGGCGCGGGTGCGCAAGTCCTGCGGGTACAGGGTCTGGCCCGGCGTGTGGTCGGCCAGGTATTGCATGATGGCGCAGGATTCCCACAGCAGGAAGTCGCCGTCCTGCAGCACCGGGATTTTGCTGTTGGGGTTCAGCTCGACGAGGCGACGGCGGTCCTCGTCGCTCATCAGGTTCACTTCGGTCAGCTCCAGCGGAAAGTCGAGGGCGATGGCGGTCATCAGGACGCGGCGGGCGTTGGACGAGACGGGGTGGTGGAACAGGCGCATTTTCTAGGCTCCGGTGGATGAGTGAGGAGTCCATCGTAAGCCCGGCCGTTGTCAATTTCTGTCAGGAGTCTTCGCGGATGTTTTGCTCGACGCGCCAAACCTTGAGCAGCTCGTGGCGGCGCGCCGGATAACGGTGTCCGGTCGACTCGACGCTGGCGATGCGGTCGATGCGGAAGTGGCGGTTGGCGGCGCGCAGTTCGCACCAGGCGGCCAGCAAACGGCGCCCCTCCAGGAAGGCCAGCGCGAACGGCCAGACATGGCGTTCCGAGGCGTTGCCGCTCTCGTCGCAGTAGCCGATGCGCAGCCGATGCTGATGGCGGATCGCCTCGCGCACCGGGCGCACGAACTTGTCGCTGCCGTCGGTCGGCAGCAGGCCAATTGGCACCCACAGGCTGGTCTCGGCCATGTCGTCGCGCAGGTCCTTGGGGGTGGCGGCGGCGATCTTGGCCAGCGCGTTGTTGGCCGCCTGGGCCAGCGCCTCGTCGCCCTGGCGGCGCACCCAGCGCGCGCCCAGCACCAGCGCCTCCAACTCGTCGGCGCCGAACATCAGCGGCGGCAGGAAGAAGCCGCTCTTGAGCAGGTAGCCGACGCCGGCCTCGCCCTCGACCGGTGCGCCCATGCCGGCCAAGGTCTGGATGTCGCGGTAGATGGTGCGTTCGGACACGCCGAGCTGCTCGGCCAGGCGCGCCGCCGTGACCGGGCGGCGGTAGCCGCGCAGCGCATCCATCAGCTGGAACAGGCGGCCGGTTCGACTCATTGACGCTCTCTCATTCGGATGGGGTGGACGGGCCGCGCGGCGCCGACGGCAGCGGCGCGCGGCTCTGCATTGTGCGGGCAGTCGCGCCCGCATGCAAGCCCTTCCGACGCCGCGCATCGGCGGCCCTGCCGCCTCAATCCAGGTCGAGCAGGAAGTTGCGCTGCGATCCGGCCAACGCGTCGTCGGCGCCGCCCGTTTCATCCTTCAGCGCCACGCCGGACAGGCGGCGCTGGCGCGACTGGTCGAGCAGGTAGTGCAGCTTGAAGGCGGCCTCCTCGTAGCGCAGGCCGGCCGGGCGCACGTTGGAAATGCAGTTGCGGCCGGCGTCGGTCAGGCCGACCTGCGGCGCCCAGGTCAGGTACAGCCCCATACTGTCCGGCGAGCTGAGGCCGGGGCGCTCGCCGACCAGCACCACCACGGCGCGCGCGCCGAGCAGCTGGCCGACCTCGTCGCCCACCGCCACCCGGCCCTGCGCCACCAGCGCCAGCGGCGCCAGCGACCACCGCTCGGCGGCCAGCCGCGCCAGCATCGCCTGCAGAAACGGCAGCGCGTTCTGCTCGATCGCCAGCGCCGACAGGCCGTCGGCGATGACGAAGGCCAGGTCGTAGTCAGCGCCGCCGTGCGCCTGCAGCAGCTGGCGCGAGGCGTCGTCCAGGCGCCGCCCCAGGTCGGGCCGCTGCAGGTAGACGTGGCGGTTCTCCGCCGCGCTGTGCAGCGCCAGGCAGGGCAGCCCGCTGGCTGCGGTCAGCGCGGCGGCCAGGGCGGCGTGGTCGAGCGGCAGGTGCACCGCGTCGCGCGCCTGCGCGTGGGCCAGCTGGAAGTCCAGCTGCGGCGCCGTCGGCAAGCTCACGCCGCTGCGCCCCAGCGCGATGCGGGCCGCCGTGAACCGGCGCAACGCCTGCCAGGGATTGGCCGTCACCACCTCGGCGCTGGCCGCCGCCGGTTCCCGATGGTCGGTGTCTTTACTCTGCTTGCTCATGCCGGTCGCCTCCTCAGGCCAGCCGCAACAGGGCGCTCTGGAACGCCGGCGGCAGCGCCGTGCCCAGCGTGACGTAGTCGTCGCGGGTGAAAATTTCCATCTCCTTGAGCCAGGTGGCGAACTCCGGCGCCGGCTGCAGGCCCAGCACGCGGCGCGCGTACAACGCGTCGTGGAAGGAGGTGGTCTGGTAGTTGAGCATGATGTCGTCCGAGCCGGGAATGCCCATGACGAAGGTGCAGCCGGCCGTGCCCAGCAATGTCAGCAGGATGTCCATGTCGTTCTGGTCGGCCTCGGCGTGGTTGGTGTAGCAGACGTCGCAGCCCATCGGCAGGCCGAGCAGCTTGGCGCAGAAGTGGTCCTCCAGGCCGGCGCGGATGATCTGCTTGCCGTCGTACAGATACTCCGGGCCGATGAAGCCGACCACCGAGTTGACCAGCAGCGGTTTGAATTTGCGCGCCACCGCGTAGGCGCGCACCTCGCAGGTCTGCTGGTCGACGCCGTGGTGGGCGTTGGCCGACAGCGCGCTGCCCTGCCCCGTCTCGAAATACATCACGTTGTCGCCGACCATGCCGCGGCCCAGCGACAGCGCGGCTTGGCGCGATTCGTCGAGCAAGGCCAGGTTGATGCCGAAGCTGGCGTTGGCCGCCTCGGTGCCGGCGATCGACTGGAACACCAGGTCGATCGGCGCGCCGCGCTCGATGGCGGCGATGGTGTTGGTGACGTGGGTCAGCACACAGGACTGGGTGGGAATGGCGTAGCGGGCGATGATCTCGTCGAGCATGCTGACGATGCGCACCACCTGCGGCACGTTGTCGGTGGCCGGGTTGATGCCGATGACGGCGTCGCCGCTGCCGTACAGCAGGCCGTCGAGCACGCTGGCGGCGATGCCGCTGGCGTCGTCGGTCGGGTGGTTCGGTTGCAGCCGGGTCGACATGCGGCCGGCCAGGCCGATGGTGTTGCGGAAGCGCGTCACCACGCGGCACTTCCTGGCCACCAGGATCAGGTCCTGGATGCGCATGATCTTCGACACCGCCGCCGCCATCTCCGGCGTGATGCCGGGCGCCACGGCGGCCAGCACCAGCTCGTCGACGGCGTCGCCCAGCAGCCAGTTGCGGAAGTCGCCCACGGTCAGGTGGGCGATGCGGGCGAAGGCGGCCGTGTCGTGCTCGTCGATGATCAGGCGGCTGACCTCGTCGTCCTCGTAGGGCACCAGCAGCTGGTTGAGGAACACCGTCAGCGGCAGCTCGGCCAGCGCCATCTGCGCCGCCACGCGCTCCTCGGCGCTGGCCGCCGCCAGGCCGGCCAGGTAGTCGCCGGAACGGGCCGGGCTGGCCTTGGCCATCAAATCCTTCAGGTCGCGGAACTGGTAGGTCCGGCTGCCCACGCTATGTGCGAAACTACTCATCGTTGCTGCCTCCCGGCCGTCGGCTCTGGCGCCACGGCTCTGTTTTCGAGTCTCTCACAAAACCGGCACGGCGGGTGATGCCGCCAAGTTCGCGCGCCGGCGCCTTCAAGACCACCCGACGGCGCAACTCTGGGGTCGGACCCGCGGGGTCCGACCCCGGCACTACGCCGTTGGGTTTGATTCGGCGTGGCGGGCGGATCGCGCGCCGCCGCGCCCTCGATCACTCGCTTAGAAATTGCGCGTCGCGATCACCTGCAAACGCGTCTTGACCACGTTGCGGCTGCTGCCGTCGGCATCGAAGAAGGTCCACAACGGCGTGCCGTTCTTGCTGGCGTCGCCGCTGTTGTAGACCGCCGCCGCCGACAGCGCCCAACTATCCCAGGTCTTGCTGACGCCGACCTTGGCGTCGAAGTAGTTGAAGGCCGCCAGGTTGCGCACGTTCTGCTTGCCGGCGTGCAGATTGAGCGTCAGGCCGGGCGCCAGTTCCGGATTCCAGTTGACCTCGCCGTACAGTGTGCCGCGCGTGTCGACCAGCTTGCCGCTGTAGGGGTCGACGGCGAAGCCGAACCAGCGCTTGCTCAAGGTGACCCAGCCGTAAGCGTTGAAGCTGCCGATGTTGACGCCCAGCTTGGCGTCCTGCGTGTGGTACTTGATGTCCTCGCCGCCGGCCGCGTAGTGCGCGCCGGGATACCAGTAGGTGACCAGGCCGGCGTCGAGGTTACTGCTCTCGTTGAGCGTGTGGCGGTAGCCGCCGTAGACGTCGATCTCGGCGCCGCCGCCGTTGTTGTAGGCGGCGTGCGAGACGCCCGAGCCGAACAGGCCCAGGTAGAAGCCGCTGACGTGGACGAAGTCCAGCGTGGCCTGGGCGGTCGGCTTGCCCTGGCTTTGCGAGACGCCACGGAACAGGTAGTCCGACACCAGCGAGACATTGCCGCTGTTGCTCCAGTCGGGCGCCGGCGCGGCGGCGGCCGGAGCCGGGGCCGGATCGGCGGCGCTGGCGGCGCCTGACAGGACGGCCAGGCAGGCGGCAGCGGCCAGGCGTTTCAGCGGGAAGGTGGAGGCTGCGATCATCGTGTGGTCCTTTGCGGTGAAGGTGGAAGCGGTTCGGTGCGGGTTCAAACGGCGTCGTACAGCGCCATCTCCTGGCGGTTGCGGCGGGTCGACAGGAAGAAGGCGTAGCCGCCGGCCATGAACGCGGCGAACACGCCGAAGATCAAGGGGTTGTAATAGATCATGGTGGCCATGCAGACGCCGGCGCCGGCCAGCGCGATGGCCGGGAAGACGGGGAAGAACGGGGCGCGGAAGGGACGCACCATGTCCGGCTCGCTGCGGCGCAGCTTGAACAGGCTGAGCATGCTGAGGATGTACATGGTGATGGCGCCGAACACCGACATGGTGACGATGTTGGCGGTCAGCGTCTGGCCGCCGATCTTGATCAACTCGTCGCTGTAGATGGCGGCGATGCCGATCACGCCGCCGGCCAGGATGGCCCGGTGCGGCGTCTTGAAGCGCGGGTGGATCTTGGCGAAGTAGCGCGGCAGGTAGGCTTCCCGGGCCAGCGCGTAGATCTGCCGCGAGTAGCCGAGGATGATGCCGTGGAAGGAGGCGATCAGGCCGAACAGGCCGAGCCAGACCAGCATGTGCAGCCAGTTGCTGTTCTCGCCGACGATCGCCTTCATCGCCTGCGGCAACGGGTCGTTGATGTTGGCCAGCTTGGTCCAGTCGCCGGCGCCGCCGGCGAACACCATCACGCCGATGGCCAGCAGCACCAAGGTGATGATGCCGGTGATGTAGGCGATGGGGATCGAGCGTTTCGGGTCCTTGGCCTCCTCGGCCGCCATGGCGACGCCCTCGATGGCGAGGAAGAACCAGATGGCGAAGGGGATGGCGGCGAACATGCCGGGGATCGAGGCGATGCTGAAGTGGTCGGCGCCGGACCAGCCGCCCTTGACGAAGTGGGCCATCGAGAAGCCCGGCGCGACCACGCCCATGAACACCAGCAGCTCGAAGATCGCCAGCAGGGTCATCAACAGCTCGAAGCTGGCGGCGATCTGCACGCCGACGATGTTGAGCGTCATGAACACCAGGTAGGCGCCGACCGCCGCCGTCTTCGGATCGACGGCGGGGAACTGCACGTTCAGGTAGGCGCCGATGGCCAGCGCGATGGCCGGCGGGGCGAAGACGAACTCGATCAGCGTGGCCGCGCCGGCCAGGTAGCCGCCCAGCGGGCCGAAGGCGCGCTTGCTGTAGGCGAAGGGGCCGCCGGCGTGGGGGATCGAGGTGGTCAGCTCGGTGAAGCTGAAGATGAAGGTGGTGTACATGGCGGCGATGAACAGCGCCGTGATGGTGAAGCCGAGCGTGCCGGCCGAGGCCCAGCCGTAGCTCCAGCCGAAGTACTCGCCCGAGATGACGAGGCCGACCGCGATGCCCCACAGTTGGACCGTGCCCAGCGTCTGCTGTAGCGCCGGGGCCGCGCCGGATGCCTGATGTGCCTTCATATTTTCTTCTCCAGTAAGAACAAACGTCGCGATGGGTGCCGACTGCGGGTGCCAGCTTCGGCGCAGGTATGGAAGTTGCAACAAAATCGAGTATAGGAGTCCGGGCCGGGCCGGCGTTATCGAAAATCGGCAAACTTGGCGCAGAGTGTGGCGCCGCGCAACAGGGACTATTTCAGGAGGAAACAATATGCACCAGATTGGTACACCTATATTGCACAGTGCGCCGGAATTGCGCAGTCCGGCGGCCCTGCGCACCGTGCTGGCCCACGACGCCGACCAACTGGCCGGCGAGCTGACCAACTGGCAGCAGAGCTACGACCAGATCAGCGCCGGCCTGTTTCGCGGCGCCCTGGTGGAGTTGCGCATGCCCAAGATCCAAGTCTTCAAGGAAAGCCTGAGCCAGGCCGTGCGGCAATCCTGCCGGGTCTGGCCGGGCGCCATCTGGTTCGGCCTGCCCGACCATCCGGTGGCGACCCGCATCAACGGCCGCCAAGCCGGCCAGGAGTGGATCATGGTGCAGCCGGGCGAGCAGGAGTTCGAACTGGTCACGCCCAGCGCCTACGGCATCTACGGCATCGTGGTGTGCCGCCGCATGCTGGCCGAGGCGGCCGCGCGCAGCGGCTGCCTGATCGACTGGGAGCGGGTGCAGGCGGCCGAGGTGTTGCAGGTGGACGGCGCCGCCCGCGCCGCCTGCGTGCAGACGCTGGCCGGGCTGCTGGGCGAGGACGGCCACGGCACGCCGGCGCAGGCCGGCCCCAACGGCGCCGCGCGGGCCGCGCCGCACTGGCAGGAGGCGGTGCTGGGCGCGCTGCTGGAGCTGCTCGACCGCAGCTGCGTCGAGCCGGTCGCCGCCGCCAGCGTGCAGCGCCGCCAACGCGTGGTGGCGCGGGCCCGCGAGTACATCCTGGCCCACCGCGCCGAGAGCATCTCGGTGCCCGAGCTGTGCGAGCAGGTGCATGTCAGCCGGCGCACCTTGCAGTACTGCTTCGAGGACGTGCTGGGCATGAGCCCCATGCTCTACCTGCGCATGGTGCGGCTGAACGGCGTGCGGCGCCAGTTGCACGACCCGGCCGCGCGCGGCAGCGCCATCGGCGACGTCGCCGGCGCCTGGGGCCTGTGCAACTTCAGCCAGTTCTCCAGCGACTACCGCAAGCTGTTCGGCGAGTGCCCGTCCGCCTCGATGAAGGCGCTGACGCTGCGCGGCTAGGCCACCGCGCCGCTGCTGCCGGCAAACCCCACAGGCAAGAGCTAGGGTCAGACCCCCGGGGGTCTGACCCTGGTTGTCGCCGTTGGGTCTTGCCGGCGTCCCAGCGATCCATCAAGCGCCGATTCATTTCGCGCCGTCCGGCGCCACTTCGCGCGTCCGCCGCGCCGTTTCGTCGCATCGCGCCGTGCGCCGCCGCGTCCGCAGGCATAGTTCACTCATCGACACCCCACAAACAAGGAGCAACACCATGCTGCAACAGATCATCAGCCACACCCCTATCTACGTTTGGGCCATTCTGGGCTTCCTGGTCTACCGTGGTGTAGCCGCCAGCCAGGACCGCACGGTCACCCTGCGCTCCCTGTTCATCATCCCCGCCGTCATGCTCGGCCTGTCGCTGCAGGACATCGCCAACCGCTTCGGCCTGCACGGCGCACCACTGGCCGCCTGGATCATCGGCGCGGCGCTGAGCACCGGCCTGACCTGGCAGCTGATCGACGGCAAACGCATCAACGTCAACCGCGCCGAGGGCAGCGTCACGGTGCGCGGCAGCTGGTTGCCGCTGGCCTTGATGATGGCCATCTTCTGCGCCAAGTACGCCGTCGCCATCGCCTTCGCCATGTCGCCCGCCCTGCGCCAGGAAGCGCTGTTCGCCGTGACCGTCTGCGCCACCTTCGGCTTGTTCAACGGTGTCTTCCTGGGCCGCCTGCTGGGCCACCTGGCCGCCTACCTGAAAGCCGCATCGCAGGCCGGGCTGCAATCGGCAGCAAACTAACACTGAATAACACTGAAGCCAAGACGCCGGCAGCGAAGACAGACCGCCGGCGGCGGCTTCCGGCAAGATTAAAGGGCGCCCGGTCCAACAGACCTGGCGCCCTTTTTCGCGTATCGCCAGACCCGGCCGCCGCCGCGACCCCGAACGAAAAATCCCTCCCGGCGGCGACGCGGGGAGGGATTCGACTGCTCTGACGATGCCGGCGTTTATACCACCGCGCCGTCCGTTTCGTCTTTTTCCTTGATCGGCTTGATCAGGTCCTCGCGCGTCACGCCCAGCCACATGGCGACGGCGGCGGCGACGAACACCGACGAGTAGATGCCGAAGCAAATACCGATGGTCAGCGCGATGGCGAAGAAGTGCAGGGTCGGGCCGCCCAGCAGCAGCATCGACAGCACCATCATCTGCGTGCAGCCGTGGGTGATGATGGTGCGCGAGATGGTGCTGGTGATGGCGTTGTCGATCACCTCGTGCACCGACGACTTGCGCTGCTTGCGGAAGTTCTCGCGGATCCGGTCGAAAATCACCACCGACTCGTTGACCGAGTAACCCAACACCGCCAGCACCGCCGCCAATACCGTCAGCGAGAATTCCCACTGGAAGAAGGCGAAGAAGCCGAGGATGATGACCACGTCGTGCAAGTTGGCGATGATGGCGGCGACGGCGAATTTCCACTCGAAGCGCACGGCCAGGTAGATCATCACGCCGACGATCACCATCGCCAGCGCGTTCATGCCGTTCTGGGCCAGCTCGTCGCCGACCTGCGGGCCGACGAATTCGACCTTTTGCAAGGTCACCGCTTCGGCGCCGGCGGCGTTGACGCAGCCGGATTTGACGATGTGCTCACCCTTGGCGCTGACCGTGTCGATCTGCTTGAGGCCACCCTGCTCGGCCTTGCACAGCTGCTCGAACACCAGTTGCGAGGCGTTCGAACCGGCCACCGTCTTGATGATCGGCAGGCGGATCATGACGTCGTGCGCGGTGCCGAAGCTGGTCACCTCGGGCTGCTCGTAGCCGATCTGTTCGAGCGAATGGCGGATGCCTTCCAGGTTGGCCGGCTTGGCGTACTTCAGCTCCATCACGGTGCCGCCCTTGAACTCGACGGAGAAGTGCAGCCCTTTGTGCACCAGGAAGAACACCGCCGCGACGAAGGTCAAGGCCGAGATGACGTTGAAGATCAACGCATGGCGCATGAAGGGAATGTCTTTTTTAATCCGGAAAAATTCCATGAAATCCTCTGAGTATGGAGTGCGCTGCCGGCCGCGCGAGGCGGCCGGCGACGATACTTATTTCGACAGGCCCGGCACCCACACGGTGCCGATGGCGATCGATTGCAGCTTCTTCTTGCGGCCGTACCAGAGGTTGACCACGCCGCGCGAAATGAACACGGCCGAGAACATCGACGTCAGGATGCCCAGGCAGTGCACCACGGCGAAGCCGCGGATGGCGCCGGAGCCGAACACCCACAGGGCCACGCCGACGATCAGGGTGGTCACGTTCGAATCGAGGATGGTGGCCCAGGCGCGCTCGAAGCCGACCGAAATGGCCTGCTGCGGCGAGGCGCCGCCGCGCAGCTCCTCGCGGATGCGCTCGTTGATCAGCACGTTGGCGTCGATCGCCATGCCCAGCGCCAGCGCGATCGCGGCGATGCCCGGCAGGGTCAGCGTGGCCTGCATCAGCGACAGCAGCGCGATCAGCAGCAACAGGTTGCAGGCCAGCGCCAGCACGCTGAAGAAGCCGAACATCATGTAGTAGAACATCATGAAGATGGCGATGGCGGCGAAGCCGTACATGGTCGAGTGCAGACCCTTGCTGATGTTCTCGGCGCCCAGTTGCGGGCCGATGGTGCGTTCCTCGACGAAGTCCATCGGCGCGTACAGCGCGCCGGCGCGCAGCAACAGCGCCAGCTCGGCGGCGTTCTCGGCGTTGCCCATGCCGGTGATCTGGAAGCGGCTACCCAGTTCGCTCTGGATGGTGGCGACCGACAGCACTTCCGGTTTGCCCTTCTCGAACAACACCATGGCCATGCGCTTGCCGACGCGTTCGCGGGTCGCTTCGCGCATCTTGCGGCCACCGTCGCCGTTCAGGTCGATGCTGACGGCCGGTTGCTGGTTCTGGTCGAAGCTGGCGGTGGCGCTGGAGATGTAGTCGCCGGTCAGCGCCACGTCCTTGGTCAGCACGACCGGCACGCCCTTGCCGACGGTGAACAGCTCGGAGTTGAACGGGATCGCGGCGGACAGCTCGGTGCCGGGGGTGACGGTGTCGTCGACCATGCGCACTTCCAGCGTCGCGGTGCGGCCGATGACGGCCTTGGCGCGCGCCACGTCCTGCACGCCGGGCAGCTGGACGACGATGCGGTCGGCGCCCTGCTGCTGGATGATCGGCTCGGCCACGCCCAGCTCGTTGACGCGCTTGGACAGGGTGGCGATGTTCTGCTTGACGCCGTCGTCGATGGTTTGCTTGAGCGCGGCCGGCTTCAGGCTGACCTGCAGCTTGAGCTCGTCGCCGGCGCCGCTGTCGACGAAGGCCAGGTCGGCCATCTGGCCGGACAGCACGTCCTTGGCCTTGCTGCGGGTGTCGGCGTCGCGGAACTTGATCTCGATGGTGTCGCCGACGCGCTCGATGCCGGCGTGGCGCACGTTCTTGTCGCGCAGCGCGCTACGGGCGGCGGCCTGGATGCCTTGCACGCGCTTGCTCAGCGCGGCCTTGACGTCGACCTGCAGCAGGAAGTGGACACCGCCGCGCAAGTCGAGGCCGAGGTACATCGGCAACGCGTGCAGGCTTTGCATCCATTTCGGCGTGTTCGGCTGCAGGTTCAGCGCCACCAGGTAGGTCGGGTCGGCCGGATCGGTGTTCAGATCCTTCTCCAGCACGGCCTTGGCCTTGAATTGGGTGTCGGGGTCGGCGAAGCGGGCGCGCACCGAGGCGTAGGTGCCGGTGCCGTCGAAGCTGATGCCGTCGGCGGCGATGTTTTCCTTCTTCAGCACGGCGGCGACCTGGGCCGCCATCTCGCTCGTCATCTTGACGGTCGACTTGCCGCTGGTGACCTGCACCGCCGGCGATTCGCCGAAATAGTTCGGCGCCGTAAACAGCGCACCCAGCAGGATGGCGACGGCGATGAGGATGTATTTCCAGACTGGATAGCGATTCATATTGTTCAACGTTCAGTGTTAGGCGTCGGATGCAACATACGGAAACGGCCGCGCTTCTGGTGCGGCCGTTCCCGTGACCAAGTGCTCGCCGGTCTTACAGCGCCTTGAGCGTGCCCTTAGGCAACAGCATGGTGATCGAGCTCTTTTGCACAACGATTTCGGTGCCGGTCGACACTTCCAGCGTCACGTACGCCTCGCTGACCTTGGCGACTTTGCCCAGCAGGCCGCCGGCGGTGACCACTTCGTCGCCCTTGGCGAGCGCGTCCATCATGGTTTTTTGTTCCTTGGCGCGTTTCTGCTGGGGACGGATCATGAGGAAATACATGGCCACGAACATCAGGATGATCGGCAGGAAGCTGGTGATGTTGCCGCTCAGGCCCATGGCGTCGAGTGGGGATTGTGCGTATGCGTTGGAAATGAACACAGATAACTCCGGTAATTAGTTTGAAAAACAGCGCTGTATTCTAGCACTGGCCGGCGAAGCCAAGGCTGCCGGCTAGGTGGGGTCCAACATAATTTTTACAAGACTTGCAACATTTATTGCTTGGAACGGTGGCGGCGGCGGCGAAAACCACCCAAAGGCGGAGAGCCGGGGTCAGACCCCGCGGGGTCTGACCCCAGTTTTTGCCTCTGGGTTTGCTTGACTTAGCGGCGCCGAGATCAAACGCCGCGGGCCCGGTCGGCGTGGAATTGCAGGGTCCAGGCGTGGAAGCGGTCCTCGTCGAGCGCCTCGCGCATCTGGCGCATGATGTCGAGGTAGTAATGCAGGTTGTGGATGGTGTTCAGGCGCGCGCCGAGGATCTCCTGGGTGCGGTTCAGGTGGTGCAGGTAGGCGCGCGAGAAGTTGCGGCAGGCGTAGCAGGCGCAGCTCTCGTCGAGCGGCGCCATGTCTTCCTTGTAGCGGGCGTTCTTGATCTTGACGTCGCCGAAGCGGGTGAAGATCCAGCCGTTGCGCGCGTTGCGGGTCGGCATCACGCAGTCGAACATGTCGATGCCGTTCGACACGCCGGCCACCAGGTCCTCCGGCGTGCCCACGCCCATCAGGTAGTGCGGCTTGTTGGCCGGCAGGCGCGGGCCGACGTGGGCCAACATGCGCATCATGTCCTCCTTCGGCTCGCCGACCGACAGGCCGCCGATGGCCAGGCCGGGGAAGTCGATCTCCTCCAGCTGGGCCAGCGACTCGTCGCGCAGGTTCTCGAACATGCCGCCCTGGACGATGCCGAACAGCGCGTTCGGGTTGCCGCCGCGGTGGAACTCGTCGTGCGAGCGCTGCGCCCAGCGCAGCGACATGCGCATCGACTTGGCCGCCTCGTCGAGCGTGGCCGGGCGGCCTTCGATCTCGTAGGGGGTGCACTCGTCGAACTGCATGACGATGTCGGAGTTGAGCACGCGCTGGATCTGCATCGACACTTCGGGCGAGAGGAACAGCTTGTCGCCGTTGATCGGCGAATTGAAGTGCACGCCCTCCTCCGTGATCTTGCGCATGGCGCCCAGCGAGAACACCTGGAAGCCGCCCGAGTCGGTCAGGATGGGCTTGTCCCAGGCCATGAAGTCGTGCAGGCCGCCGAACTTGGCGATCACGTCGTTGCCCGGACGCAGCCACAGGTGGAAGGTGTTGCCGAGGATGATCTCGGCCTTGATTTCCTTGAGTTCCAGCGGCGACATCGCCTTGACCGAGCCGTAGGTGCCGACCGGCATGAAGATCGGGGTCTGCACTTCGCCGTGGTTGAGCTTGACGGTGCCGCGGCGGGCCTTGGTCAGGCCGCTGGTATCGGTCTTGATGAGTTTAAATTCCAACATGAGCGTTTTTCTCTTCTCTTAATTATTCGATGAGTTATTCGATGAATTTTTCTGTGCTTGCCGCGACTGGGTGGTCAGCAGCATGGCGTCGCCGTAGCTGAAGAAGCGGTATTCGCTGGCGATGGCGTGGGCGTAGGCGGCGCGGATTTCGGCGTAACCGGCGAAGGCCGAGACCAGCATCAGCAGGGTCGACTTGGGCAGGTGGAAGTTGGTGATCAGCCGGGTCACGGTCTTGAACAGGTAGCCGGGCGTGATGAACAGCGCGGTGTCGGCGCTGCCGGCGAGCAGTTCGCCGCTCTGCGAGGCCGACTCCAGCGCGCGCAGGCTGGTGGTGCCGACGGCCACCACGTCGCGCCCGGCGGCGCGGGTGGCGCGCACCGCGTCCACCGTGGCCTGCGGCAGGGTGTACCACTCGGTGTGCATCTTGTGCTCGCTCAGCACCTCGGCGCGCACCGGCTGGAAGGTGCCGGCGCCGACGTGCAGGGTGACGTAGGCGAAGCGCACGCCCTTGGCGGCCAGTTGCGCCAGCAGTTTCTCGTCGAAGTGCAGGCCGGCGGTGGGCGCGGCGACGGCGCCTGGCACCTTGTTGAACACGGTCTGGTAGCGCGTCTCGTCGAAGGCGTCGGCCGTGTGTTCGATGTAGGGCGGCAGCGGCAGGCGGCCGTGCGCCTCGATCAGCTCGAACACGTCGGCGTCGAAGTGCAGCGTGAAGAACTCGCCGGCGCGCGCGCCGACGGTGACGTCGAAGGCGTCGGCCAGGCGGATCTTGCAGCCCGGCGGCGGCGACTTGGAGGCGCGCACCTGGGCCAGCACGGTGCGCTCGTCGAGCACGCGCTCGACTAGCGCCTCGACCTTGCCGCCGCTCTCCTTGACGCCGAAGAAGCGCGCCTTCAGCACGCGGGTGTCGTTCATCACCAGCAGGTCGCCGGCCTGCAGTTGGTCGACGATGTCGGCGAACTGGCGGTCGACCAGTTGCTGGCCATCGAGGTGCAGCAGGCGCGAGGCGCTGCGGTCCGGCAGGGGAAATTGCGCGATGCGCTCTGGCGGCAAGTTAAAATCGAAATCGGAAAGCGAGTACATGGGCAAACTTCTAGACGGTGTGAGGAAAATGCGAACGGCGCCCGGATCGCGCACACTATGCCGCGATCCCGCGCAAGCCTTACAATATCGGCCTCGCTGCGCGACGGCCAACCCTCTATTTTACGCTAGCGCCTGAAAACGCCCGCAAAACGCCCGAATATGCCCGTTCCGAAGCCAAAAACAGTCAAGAAAGTCGTCAGCCCGGAGGCCAAGCTGGCCAAACTCGGCCTGCGCACCGACATGGACCTGGTGCTGCACCTGCCCATGCGCTACGAGGACGAGACCCAGGTCATCAGCATCGAGGAGGCCTGTTTGCACGGCGGCGAGTCGTCCCAGGTCGAGGGCCTGGTGGTGAAGAACGAAATCACCTTCAAGCCGCGGCGCCAGCTGCTGGTGCACATCGCCGACGCGAGCGGCGACCTGCAACTGCGCTTCATGAACTTCTACGGCAGCCAGGTCAAGCAACTGGCCGAGGGCACCCGGGTGCGCGCGCGCGGCGAGCTGAAACACGGCTTCTTCGGCGCCGAGATGGTGCACCCGACCTACAAGGTGGTCAACGAGGGCGCCCCGCTGCCCACTTCGCTGACGCCGGTCTACCCGTCCGGCGAGGGCCTGTCGCAGCCGATCCTGCGGCGCGCCATCAACGACGCCATGCAGCGCATCGACTGGACCGACACCTTGCCGGCCGAGCTGCGCGCCGAGATGAGCCTGTCCGACTTCGAACCCTCGGTCAAGCTGCTGCACTATCCGCCGCAGCAGGTCGACGAGCACGCCCTGGCCGACCGTTCGCACCCGGCCTGGGTGCGCATGAAGTTCGACGAGCTGCTGGCCCAGCAGCTCTCGCTCAAGCGCGCCCAGCGCGCCCGCCGCTCCAAGGGCGCCGCCGCGCTGAAGAGCGTCGGCGCGCTGTCGCAGGCCTTCCAGGCGGCGCTGCCGTTCCAGCTGACCGGCGCCCAGCAGCGCGTGCTCGACGAGATCCGCGCCGACCTGCGCCATCCCTATCCGATGCAGCGCCTGCTGCAGGGCGACGTCGGCAGCGGCAAGACGGTGGTGTCGGCGCTGGCCGCCGCGCAGGCCATCGACAGCGGCTTCCAGGCGGCGCTGATGGCGCCCACCGAGATCCTGGCCGACCAGCACTTCCGCAAGATCGCGGCGTGGATGGAGCCGCTCGGCGTCAAGGTGGCCTGGCTGACCGGCAGCCTGAAAAAGAAGGACAAGCTGGCCGCCTACGCCTTGATCGAGTCGGGCGAGGCGCAACTGGTGATCGGCACCCACGCGCTGATCCAGGACGGCGTGCAATTCGCCAAGCTGGGCCTGGTGATCGTCGACGAGCAGCACCGCTTCGGCGTCGGCCAGCGCCTGACCTTGCGCAACAAGGGCGACGTCAACGCCGTGCCGCACCAACTGATGATGTCGGCCACGCCGATCCCGCGCACCCTGGCGATGACCTACTACGCCGATCTGGAGGTGTCGGTGATCGACGAGCTGCCGCCCGGCCGCAGCCCGATCGTCACCCGCGCCATCGACCAGAACCGGCGCGACGAGGTGATCGAACGGGTCTACGCGGCGGCGCAGGAAGGCCGCCAGGTGTACTGGGTCTGCCCGTTGATCGAGGAGTCCGAGGCGCTGCAGCTGCAAACCGCCACCGACACCCACGCCATGCTGGCCGACTCGCTGCCCGGCCTGGCGGTCGGCCTGGTGCATGGCCGCATGAAGACGGCTGAAAAACAGGAGGTGATGGACGCCTTCAGCGCCGGCCAGGTGCACGTGCTGGTGGCCACCACGGTGATCGAGGTGGGGGTCGACGTGCCGAACGCCTCGCTGATGGTGATCGAACACGCCGAGCGTTTCGGCCTGTCGCAGCTGCACCAACTGCGCGGCCGGGTCGGTCGCGGCTCGGCGGCCAGCGTCTGCCTGCTGCTGTATCAGGGCCCGCTGGGCGGTGTGGCGCGCCAGCGCCTGATGACGATGCGCGAGACCACCGACGGCTTCGAGATCGCCCGCCGCGATCTGGAGATACGCGGCCCCGGCGAATTCCTCGGCGCGCGCCAGTCGGGTCAGGCGATGCTGCGCTTCGCCGACCTGGAGACGGACGGCTGGCTGGTCGACCAGGCGCGCGACGTGGCGCAGGACCTGCTGCACGCCAGCACGCCGGACAAGGCGGCCACGGTGGAGGCCCACCTGGCCCGCTGGCTGGGCGGCAAAGAGGAGTTTCTCAAGGTCTAGGCCGGGTACTGAGCTGTGAAGTTCGCGCGCAGGGTGCGCCAAAACCACCCAACGGCGGAGAGCCAGGGACGGACCCCTCGGGGTCCGTCCCTAGATTTACGCCGCTGGGTTTTGCGCAGGACACCGGCACATAGAACGCCCCCGCCGCCGCTAGAAGCACAGCGTGAAGCGGTTGGCCAGGTCGAACATGAAATCCGGCCGCAGATAGGCGATGAACACCAGCGCCAGCACGGCGGCCAGCGCCAGCCGCGGCAGCCAGCGTTTCAGCGGCGCGCTCATGCCGCCGCCAGCCCGCCCTTGCGCACCAAGGGCCGCTCGTCGATCGGCAGGTTGATCAGGCCGGCCATCACACCCAGGCCGATGCTGATGGCCCACACCATGTCGTAGCTGCCCAACTTGGTGAACAGGTAGCCGCCCAACCAGACGCCGATGAAGCTGCCCACCTGGTGCGAGAAGAACACCACGCCGGCCAGCATCGACATGTGCTTGACGCCGAAGATGCCGGCGATGACGCCATTCGTCAGCGGCACCGTCGACAGCCAGATCAAGCCCATCGCGGCGGCGAACGCATACACCGACCAGGCGCTCAGCGGCGCCAGCAGGAACAGCGAAATCACCGCCGCGCGGATGAAGTAGATGGCCGACAGCAGGTAGCGCTTGGGCAGGCGTCCGCCCAACTTGCCGGCCTGGTAGGAGCCGATGATGTTGAACAGGCCGATCAAGGCCAGCGCCATCACGGCGATGTTGCCGTTGGCCAGACCCTTGTCCTTCAGGTAGGCCGGCAGGTGCACGCCGATGAACACCAGTTGGAAGCCGCAGACAAAATAGCCGGCCACCAGCAGCAGGAAGGAGCGGTTGCGCAACGCCTCGCCCATCGCCTCGCCGATGCTCTGCTGCGGGCCGTGGTGGTGCGCCACCGCCGGCTCGCGCAGGAAAAAGGCCATCGGCACCATCGCCAGGACCACCAGCGCCGCCAGCAAGTAGAAGGCGGCCTGCCAACCCAGCGCGGAAATCATCTGCTGCTCGACCGGCATCATCAGGAACTGGCCGAAGGAACTGGCGGCGCCGGACACGCCGAAGGCCCAGGAGCGCTGCTGCGGCGTGGCGGTGCGGCCGATGATGCCGCTGATCGCGCCGAAGGCGGTGCAGGCCAGGGCGAAGCCGATCAGCAAGCCGGAACCGAGCACGAACCAGGTGGCGTTGGTCACCAGCGCCATCCACACCAGGCCGCCCATGTAGGCCAACGCGCCGACCAGCACCACGCGCATGGTGCCGAAGCGGTCGGCCGCCATGCCGGCGAAGGGGCCGAACACGCCCCACATCAGGTTCTGCACGGCCAGCGCCAGCGAGTAGGTCTCGCGGGTCCAGCCGTTGGCCTGCGAGATCGGCTGCATCCAGAAGCCGAAACCGTGGCGCACGCCCATGGCCAGGGTGAGGATAAGGCCGCTGGCGAGCAGGACGGTTTTGAGCGACGGTGCGCGGTCGGTGGTGAACATGGTCTTCTTTCTGTCTCGGTGAGCCCGCTGGGGGCTCGGTCGGCGCCTAGGCGGGCGCTCTGGGGAATGGCGGATTTGGCGCTCATTGAAGGCGCCGGCGGCTATAAAAACCACCCAGGGGCACAGAGCCGGGGTCGGACCCTGCGGGTCTGACCCCAGATTGTGCCTGCGGGTTTGCTTAACTTGGCGGCATTGGGATCTAGCTGCCGACGCGGTCGGCGCCGTAACGCAGGCCGATCTGCTCGCGGATGGTGTCGAGCACGCCCATCAGCGCCAGCGTTTCGGCGTGCGGCATGATGGGGCTTTCGATCAGGCCGGCGCGCAGGCAGCGGCCCACCTCGATGGCCTCGTGGGCGTAGCCGTTGCCGCTGCGCGGCAGCACGATGGTGCGGCTGCTGCGCGCGGCGCCGTTGACCAAGGTGACCGAAATCTCCTCGGTGTTGTGGAAGCGGTCGTGCAGGCGCACGAAGCCCTTGCTGCCGGAGATGGTCAGCTCGGTCGGCGTGCGCGCCCGCAGGCTGCAGCTGCAGGCCGACAGGGCGCCGCCCTGGTGGCGCAGCGAGAAGGCGGTCTGCAGGTCGACCCCGGTCGGCCCCATCTGCGCCTGCGCCTGCACCGACTCGACGGCGCCGAGGAAGAAGGCGGCCATCGACAGCGGGTAGATGCCCAGGTCGAGCAGGGCGCCGCCGCCCAGCTCGGGGTTGAGCACGCGGTGCTCGGGCGGGAAGTCGGCGGCGAAGCCGAAGTCGGCGTTCAGGCTGACGGCCTGGCCGATCTCGCCGCTGGCGACGATGCGTTTGGCCTCCTGCACGGCCGGCAGGAAGCGGGTCCACATCGCCTCCATGACGAACAGGTTTTTCTGCCGCGCCAGGGCGATGATTTCCTCGGCCTGGGGCCGGTTCATGGTGAAGGATTTTTCCACCAGCACGGCCTTGCCGCCGCGCAGACACAGCAGCGCGTTCTCGTGGTGCATGGGGTGCGGCGTGGCGATGTAGACGACGTCGACGTCGGCGTCGTCGGCCAGCGCCTGATAGCTGCCGTGGCTGCGCGCGGCGCCGAACTCCAGGCCGAAGGCGGCGGCGCTGGCGACGCTGCGCGAGGCCACCGCCGCCAGCTCGGCGCCGGGGGTGTCTTTCAGCGCGGCGGCGAAGGCCTTGGCGATCTTGCCGGTTCCCAGAATACCCCAGCGTATGGTGTGGCTCATGTTCTACTTTCTGCCGCCGCGGCGGCCTGTCGTGTCACTCCGCCGGGGCGCCCCGTTTCGGCCGGAACACGCTGACGTCGTCATAAAATGCCTGGTCCTGCCGCGGCCACCAGCCCGGCACGCCGAGCACCGGCAACGGCGTGAAATCGGCCGTGCCCAGGTCCCGCGCCGCCAGCGCGTCCGCCTCGTGGGCGTCGAGCCAGGCGCGCCGCGCCGCGCCGTCCAGCGCGAAGTAGTCGTCGCCGGCCAGCACCACGCGGGTGTGCGCCGTGATGGCCTTGCGCGGCGCCACCAGCTTTTCCATCAGCGCATGACCGAACAGCCACAACTGGGCGTCGGCGGCAAAACTGGCGCGCCGCTCGACGAAAACCTCGCTCCAGCGGTGGCCGCGCAGCGCCTCGACCAGGGCGTGGCCGGCGGCGTTGTCGCGCACCACCAGCAGGGCCGCGTTCTCGTCGTAGATCGTGGCGGCGTCGCGCGCCGGACCGCGCGACTTGCCGACGCCGTCGCGGGCGATCTGCGCCGCCTGCAACGCGTTCAGCGTCACCTTGATGCGCGGGAAGCTGAGCCACACCAGCGCGTTGAAAAAATCGTGCAGGTTGTCGCGCGTCGGCACGCCGCCGGTGGCGCCGATGAAGGCTTCGTAGGCGGTGCCCTCGGGCAGCTCGCCTTGCGCCACAAAGCGCAAGGGCAAGCCCTGATGATTACACAAATCCAGCGCCGCCGCTTGGGCGCAAAATTTGTCGATGAAGCGGTTGTCGATGTAGCCTTCCGCGCCGGCCGCCAAGGTGGCGGCGGTGCGGATCGCGTCGTACCAGGGACGCGACCAGTCGATTGCGGCAAGCACGCCCTAGACCATTTTCCAGTTGATGGTTTCGCCGGCGTTGAGCGGCACCACCAGCTGGTCGGCCAGCGGCAGCGTCTCCGGCAGGGTCCAGGCCTCGCGCTTGAGGGTGATGGTGTCGCCGTTGCGCGGCAGGCCGTAGAAGGCCGGGCCGTGGAAGCTGGCGAAGCCTTCCAACTTGTCGAGCGCGCCGGCGCGTTCGAAGGCCTCGGCGTACAGCTCCATGGCGTGCAGCGCGGTGTAGCAGCCGGCGCAGCCGCAGGCCGCCTCCTTGGCGCCCTGGGCGTGCGGCGCCGAGTCGGTGCCGAGGAAGAAGCGCTCGTCGCCGCTGGTGGCGGCGGTCATCAGCGCCAGGCGGTGTTCTTCGCGCTTGAGCACCGGCAGGCAGTAGTAGTGCGGCCGGATGCCGCCCTTGAAGATCTCGTTGCGGTTGTACAGCAGGTGGTGGGCGGTGATGGTGGCGGCGATCGGGCCGTCCGCCTCGGCGACGTATTGCGCCGCGTCCTTGGTGGTGATGTGCTCGAAGACGATGTTGAGCGCCGGGAAGTCGCGGCGCAGCGGGCGCAGCACGCGCTCGATGAAGACCGCCTCGCGGTCGAACAGGTCGATGTCCGGGTCGGTCACCTCGCCGTGCACCAGGAAGGGCATGCCGACCTCCTGCATGGTTTCCAGCGTCTTGTAGCAATTGGCCAGGTCGGTCACACCGGCGTCGGAATTGGTGGTGGCGCCGGCCGGGTACAGCTTGACGGCATGGACGATGCCGCTGTCCTGGGCGCGCAGGATTTCGTCGGGCGGCGTGTTGTTGGTCAGATACAAAGTCATCAGCGGCTCGAAGGCCATGCCGGCCGGCAACGCGGCGAGGATGCGCTCGCGGTAGGCGGCGGCGGCGGCGGTGGTGGTGACCGGCGGCTTCAGGTTGGGCATGACGATGGCGCGGCCGAACTGGCGCGCGCTGTGCGGCAGCACGCTGGCCAGGGTGGCGCCGTCGCGCAGGTGCAGGTGCCAATCGTCCGGGCGGGTGATGGTCAGGCTGCTGGGGATGGTATCGATATTGGACATGGCGGCTCTCAATTGGCGGATGGCGCCATTTTACCCGTTGCGGCGGCGGCAGTCGCCATCCGGCAATCGCCCTACGGGGCGGGATGGCACAATAAGCCCGCGGCTTGAATTGTTACGATGAAGGTGAACGACAACTATCCGGTTACATGTTCGCATGACAACAATTAGGAGTTCGCATGTCCGCCAACACTCTCAAGTCGGTCCGCGGCGAGCCACCGGCGGTCGGCAAATTCGCCGGTGTCAGCACGGCCGACATCATCAGCTCCACCCATACCGAGGAACTGGTGATCGCCCTGTGCGGTCCGATCGGATCGCCGCTGCATGACGTCGGCGAGGCGATCCGGCAGACCCTGCTGAGCTCATTCGGCTACTTGAACTGCACTTATCTGCGCCTGAGCACATTCATCGCGGAACATGCGCAGACGGCCGGCGTGGCGATTCCGCCAGCCGGCGAGTATGCCCGGCTGGTCGGCATGATCGACGCCGGCAACAAGCTCAGGGAGAAATATGGCAATGCGATTCTCACCGAGCTGGCCATCAACCAGATTCGCTTCGACCGGGAACGCCACAAGGCCGACGGCAAGGAGCCAGGCTACACGGCGCGGCGCGTGGTGCATATCATCGACTCGATCAAGAATGAAGACGAGCTTGCCCTGCTGCGCCTGGTGTATCGCGACATGCTCTACGTCGTTGGCGTGTACGCGCCGCTGCCCACGCGCGAAGCCAACTTGAAAGATCTTGGACTCAGCACGCCACAAATCTACAGCCTGATCGACCGCGATTCGGGCGAGGAATCGAAGGCCGGCCAAACGGTCGGCAACACCTTCCCCAACTGCGATTTTTTCCTCCGCACCGGCGACGGCACCGACTCGGAACTACATCGCCGGGTCGAGCGCTTTCTCCATCTCATCCTGGGCTCGCAAGTCATCACGCCGACCTACGCGGAGACGGCGATGTACGCAGCGGCGATGGCCAGCGCCAACTCAGCTTGTCTGTCGCGGCAGGTGGGCGCCACGGTCACCGATGGCAAGGGCAACATCCTCAGCATCGGTTGGAACGACGTGCCCTCGGTTGGCGGCGGACTGTACAGCGGCGGCGTGCACGACCACCGCTGCTACAACATCGCCGGCGGCAAGTGCTTCAATGACACGGAGAAAGACTGGTTGGCGCAGGAGATGATTGATGCGCTGAGCGAGGTCATCGAACCATCCAAGCTGGCGCGCGCCAAGGAAATCTTGCGAAACGCGAGCAAGCTGAAGGGGCTGATCGAGTTTTCCCGCGCCATCCATGCCGAAATGCACGCCATCCTCAACGCGGGCAAGACGGCGGGCGACCGCCTGCCGGGAGGAAAATTGTTCGTCACCACCTATCCCTGCCACTCCTGTGCGCGCCACATCGTCGCGGCCGGCATCGCCGAGGTGTTCTACATCGAACCCTACAGAAAGAGTCTGGCGATTAAGTTGCATGGCGACGCAATTTCCGAGCACGAGGCGGACCAGGGCAAGGTTCGCATCCTGGCTTTCGACGGTGTCGCCCCCTCGCGCTATTTGACGCTGTTCCGAGTGCCGCAAAATTCACGCAAACGGGATGGAAAACTGATTACAATACCGTTAAAGGAATCGTCGCCCCGCATAAAGAAGAGCATGGAGGCGCTGCCTGCGCTGGAGGGACTGGTGGTTCAATCCCTGCGCGAAAAACAATTGCTTTCGGAAAGGGGAACAGAACATGAGCAGCCACCCACAGCCCCCGATACAACTCAGCCTGAACTTTGACGATACCCCCCCGGCGCAGATGGCGGCGTCGGCCGGCGCGGCAATTTTGCCGGACAGTTCGAGCGGCGCGGCGCCACAGCCACAGCCGCAGCCGCAAATGTCTGCCGCCATCATCCATCTGTCCCGCTTCCGCTCGGCGAAGCCGGACTACACTGAAATTCTATATCAGCGCATCCTTGATTCGGTGAAGCACATCGGCTAATTCGCCTTGACTGCGGCGCCAGGCGCCAGGCCCGTTTCCCATCACGCTAGCGGATGATCGCCACGCGCTTCTGCAACTGCCTGGCCAGCCAGGACAGCAAACAGCACAGCGCGAAATACACCACGGCGACAAAAATATACATCTCGACCAGGCGGCCGTCGCGCTGCGCCACCTTGCTGGCGGCGCCGACGAAGTCGGGGATCGACAGCACGTACACCAGCGAGACGTCCTGGAACAACACGATGGTCTGCGTCAGCAGCACCGGCAGCATGTTGCGGAAGGCTTGCGGCAGCACGATGTGGCCCATCGCCTGCCAGTAACCCATGCCCAGCGCCTGCGCCGCCAGCATCTGCCCGCGCGGGATGGCCTGTATGCCGCCGCGCATGATCTCGCAGTAGTAGGCGGCCTGGAACAGGGTGAAGGTGATCAGCGCCGACCAGAAGGTGCCGACCTTGACCGGTTCCGCCGCGCCGACCAGCCAGGCGGCCAGGTAGGGCACCAGGAAGTAGAACCAGAAGATCACCAGCACCAGCGGCACGGCGCGGACCAGGTTGACGTAAGCGGCGCAAAGCAGCGACAGCGGCCGCCAGCCGGACAGGCGGCCCAGCGCCAGCAGGGTGCCCAGCGCGACGCCGCCCAGCATGGCCAGCGCGGTCAGTTGCAGGGTGAAGACCATGCCGACCTGGAACAGGTAGACCCAGGAGCGGGCGATGACGTCGAAGTCGAACTGGGCGAACATCAACGCGACCCGCCCAGGGTGCCGGGCAGCGCCAGGCGGCGCTCCAGCGCGTGCATCAGCCACACCACCAGCAGGTTGGCCACCACGTAGATCAAGGTGGCGGCGCTGAAGGCCTCGAACACCTGGAAGGAGAACTCCTGGATGGCGCGCGCGCTGGCGGTCAGTTCCATCAAGCCGATGGTCAGCGCCACCGAGCTGTTCTTGATGATGTTGAGGAACTCGCTGGCCAGCGGCGGCAGCACCACGCGCAAGGCCAGCGGCAGCAGCACGTGGCGATAGGTCTGCGGCAGCGACAGGCCGAGCGCCAGGCCGGCCAGGCGCTGGCCGCCGGACAGCGCCTCGATGCCGGCGCTGACCTGCACCGCCACCCGCGCCGAAGTGAAGAAGCCGAGGCAGACCACGGCGGTGACGAAGGGGGCGTTGGGCAGCGCCTTGAGCCAATCGCCGCCGGCCGGCGGCAGCAACTCGGGCACGACGAAAAACCACAGGAACATCTGCACCAGCAGGGGCACGTTGCGGAACAGTTCAACGTAGGCGGTGCCGAGCCGGCGCAGCCACGGCGACGGCAGGGTGCGCAAGGTGCCGACGGCCAGCCCCAGCGCCAGCGCCATCAGCCAGGCCGTCAGCGAGGTGGCGACGGTCCAGCCCAGGCCGGACAGCAAGGTCTGCCAATAGCTGTGCACGCCGTCCGGCGACATCTCGCCGAAGATGGCCCAGTTCCAGTGGTAGTTCATCGGGCGCCGCGCCTAGCTTGGGGCTGGGGCTACTTCTTCTTGCTGGCGGCCTGCTGCGCCGGCGGCACCGCCGCGTAGGCGGCCGGGTCGGGCGAGTCGGTCGGCTTGGCGATCACCGCCTTCAACTGCGGCGGCATGGGGAAGTTCAGGTTGATGCCCTTGGGCGGGATGGCGCTGGTGAACCACTTGTTGTACAGCTTGGCGTAGTCGTCGGTGCGGTAGAAGTAGCTCAGCGCGGCGTCGACCGCCTGCTTGAACTCGGGGTCGTCGCGCCGCAGCATGATGCCGTAGGGCTCGACCGACAGCGCCTCGCTAGTGATCTCATACTCGCCCGGGTTGCGCGAGGTGGCCACCTGGCTGGCCAGCAGGATGTCGTCGTTGGCCTCGGCGACGGCGCGGCCGGTCTCCATCATCAGGAACGATTCCGGATGGTCCTTGCCGACCACGATGTTCATGCCCAGCTGCTGCTCGTTGTTGAGGATGGTCATCTGCTTGAGCGTGGTGGTGCCGGCGGTGGCCACCAGGGTCTTGCCCTTCATGTCGGCCAGGCTGCGGATGCGCGCCGACTTCTTGGCCAGCAGGCGGTTGGCGATGACGAACATGGTCGGCGCGAAGGCCACCTGCTTTTGCCGCTCGGCGTTGTTGGTGGTCGAGCCGCATTCGAGGTCGATGGTGCCGTTGGCCATCAGCGGGATGCGGTTGGCCGAGGTCACCGGGTTCATCACCACCTTGATGCCGGTCAGGCCCAGTTGTTTCTGCAGCGCCACGACGACCTTCATGCACAGGTCGACCGAATAGCCTTGGTACTGCTGCTTGTCGTCGAGGTAGGAGAAGGGGATGGAGCCGTCGCGCACGCCCAGCGTGATGCTGCCGTTGCGCTTGATCTTGGCCAGGGTGCCGCCCGGCTCGGCCGCGCCGGCCTGGGTGGCGAGGGTGGCGGCGAGCACGCCGCCGGTCAGAACTGCCAGTAGTCTCGACAATGCCATGTTTCCTCCGTGGACAGAAAAAAGCAGGGACAACCAACCGACTCAGCGCACTACTCAGTGGGCGACACAACGATTGCGACGGGATGTGCCGCGATAGTTTGCACTTTACTACGAATCCGCCGCATTGCGGCCGGCGCCGTGCGAATGAAGCGCCGATCGCCGGGCGCCGGCGCCGGCGCCGGCGAGGTTGCGGCAACGCTAGTGGATGATGCGGGCGAGGAAATCGCGCGCCCGCTCGGAACGGGCGCCGCCGAAGAACTCCTCCTTGGCGCAATCCTCCAAAATCCTGCCCTGGTCCATGAAGACGACGCGGTTGGCCACCTTCCTGGCGAAGCCCATCTCGTGGGTCACCACCAGCATGGTCATGCCCTCCTGGGCCAGGCCGACCATCACGTCGAGCACCTCGTTGATCATCTCCGGGTCGAGCGCCGAGGTGGGCTCGTCGAACAGCATGGCGATCGGGTCCATCGCCAGGGCGCGGGCGATCGCCACGCGCTGCTGCTGGCCGCCGGACAACTGGTTCGGATACTTGTCCTGCTGCGCCAGCAGGCCGACCCGGTCGAGCAGCTTCAGGCCGCGCACGGTGGCCTCGTCCTCCGTGCGGCCGAGCACCTTGACCTGGGCCAAGGTCAGGTTCTGCCGGATCGACAAATGGGGGAACAGTTCGAAGTTCTGGAACACCATGCCGATGCGGGCGCGCAGGGCCGGCAGATCGGTGCCGGGCGCGCCGACCGAGATGCCGTCGACGCGGATGCTGCCCTGCTGGAAGGGCTCGAGGCCGTTGACGGTCTTGATCAGGGTCGACTTGCCCGAGCCGGAAGGCCCGCAAATGACCATCACGTCGCCCTTGGCGACGCTGGTGCTGCAGTCGTCGAGGACCTGGAATTGGCCGTACCACTTGCTCAACTTGTTTATTTCGATCATCGGTCGATTTTTATGTGAAGACAGGGGAAAAACGCCCCGGGAACCCGCATGGACTCAGGGCCACACGTGCTTGACAGCACCCTTGACCACAAGGATACTGCGGAACTTGCTAATAGATTCATCAGTTTGCAGGCCGGAACCGGACTGGATCATGGCGGTTTTTCCGCAGGATACAGCCACTTTAAGGCGGAATTGACCCTATTTTGCCCGAGATTGCGAGGCGACAGGCAAACCCTGCCGCAACCAACGTCCAGCGAGACACTACCACAGGAACTTCATCATATTATGAAAAAACAAAACCGATTGACCACCTACATCCTGATCGGCCTGGCGCTGGGGATCATCACCGGCTACGTCGCCAACACGACGCTGGCCAACCCGGTGGGCTTCGCCGACACGATGGCGCTGGTCACGACGCTGTTCCTGCGCCTGATCAAGATGATCATCGCGCCGCTGGTGTTCTCGACCCTGGTGGTCGGCATCGCCCGCATGGGCGACGCCAGCGAAGTGGGCCGCATCGGCGTCAAGACGCTGGGCTGGTTCTTCATCGCCTCGCTGCTGTCGCTGACCCTGGGCCTGATCATGGTCAACCTGTTCCGTCCGGGCGACGCGCTGCTGGGCCACCTGCCCACCACGGCCACCGCCACCGGCATCGTCACCAGCGGCCTGACCCTGAAGGAATTCATCACCCACCTGGTGCCGACCTCGATCATCGACGGCATGGGCAAGAACGAGATCCTGCAGATCGTCATCTTCTCGCTGTTCTTCGGTTCGGCCGCCGCCGCCGTCGGCGAGAAGGCCACGCCGATGGTCGACGCCCTCGACGGCGTCGCCCACGTCATGCTGAAAGTGACCGGCTATGTGATGAAGTTCGCCCCGTTCGCCGTGTTCGCCGCCGTCGCCGGCGTGATCGCCAAGAGCGGCCTGAAAGTGCTATCGACCTACGGCGTGTTCATGGCCGAGTTCTACTTCAGCATCGGCCTGCTGTGGGCGCTGCTGATCGGCATCGGTTTCCTGTTCCTCGGCGCCCGCATCTTCAAGCTGATCGCCGAAGTGCGCGAGCCGGTGCTGCTGGCCTTCTCCACCGCGTCCAGCGAAGCGGCCTATCCGAAGACCCTGGAAGGCCTGGAGCGTTTCGGCGTGCGCAACCGCATCGCCTCCTTCGTGCTGCCGATCGGCTACTCGTTCAACCTGGACGGCTCGATGATGTACTGCACCTTCGCCACCGTCTTCATCGCCCAGGCCTACGGCATCGAGATGTCGCTGGGCCAGCAGATGACCATGATGATGGTGCTGATGCTGACCTCGAAGGGCATGGCCGGCGTGCCGCGCGCCTCGCTGGTGGTGATCGCCGCCACCCTGAGCCAGTTCAACATCCCGGAGGCCGGCCTGGTGCTGCTGCTGGGCATCGACCACTTCCTCGACATGGCCCGCTCGGCCACCAACGTCATCGGCAACAGCATCGCCACCGCCGTCGTGGCCAAATGGGAAGGCGAGCTGGTCGACCCGATCGAGCGCGAGCTGGCCGACGCGCCGCTGCCATAATCGATATCGCTTGAAGAAAACCGATACACGTATCGGTATCAACGAAAAAGGCTTCCCGCGGGAAGCCTTTTTCATTGGCGCAGGCCGTTTGCCGGCGCGCAGGTGCGCCGGCAAACCCCAGCGGCGCAAAGCTGGGGTCGGACCCCTGGGGGTCCGACCCCGGCCTTTCCGGGTAGCGGGCCGGCTCAGCCGGCGGCGACGTTCAGGCTGAACGCATCCGGCACCGAGCCGCCCTCCTCGTCCGCCCTGGCCTGCTGGCGCAACCACATCTGCGCGTACAGCCCGTCCAGCGCCAACAGCGCCTGGTGGTTGCCGCGCTCGACGATGCGGCCGTGGTCGAGCACCAAAATCTGCTCGGCGTCGGCCACCGTCGACAGGCGGTGGGCGATCACCAGGGTGGTGCGGCTGCGGGCGATTTCCTTGAGCTGCGCCTGGATCGCCTGCTCGGCCTTGGAGTCGAGCGCCGAGGTGGCCTCGTCGAAGATCAGGATGGCCGGGTTCTTCAGCAGGGTGCGGGCGATCGCCACGCGCTGCTTCTCGCCGCCGGACAACTTGAGGCCGCGCTCGCCGACCATCGAGGCGTAGCCGTCCGGCAGGCTCTCGATGAAGTCGTGGATCGAGGCCGCCTTGGCCGCCGCGACGATCTGCTCCTTGCTGGCGCCCGGCAGGCCGTAGGCGATGTTGTATTCGATGCTGTCGTTGAACAGCACGGTGTCCTGCGGCACGATGCCGATGGCCTGGCGCAGCGAGTCCTGGGTCAGCGAGCGCAGGTCCTGGCCGTCGATGGTGATGCCGCCGCCGTTCACCTCGTAGAAGCGGAACAGCAGGCGCGACAAGGTCGACTTGCCCGAGCCGCTGTGGCCGACCACCGCCGTGGTGGTGCCGGCGGCGATGGTGAAGTCGACGTCGAACAGGATCTTGCGCTTGCTCTCGTAGCTGAAGTCGACGTGCTGGAAGCGCACCTGCGCGCCGTGCGTCAGCAGCGGGCGGGCGTCGGCCGCGTCGGCGATCTCGCGGTTCTGCTCGAGCAGCGAGAACAGGCGTTCCATGTCGGCCAGGCTCTGCTTGATCTCGCGGTAGATCACGCCGAGGAAGTTGAGCGGAATATACAACTGGATCATGAAGGTGTTGACCAGCACCAGGTCGCCCAGGGTCATGGTGCCGTCGATCACGCCCTGGGTGGCGCGCCACAGGATCAAGGTGACGGCCGTGGCGATGATCAGCGACTGGCCGGTGTTGAGCAGCGACAGCGAGGTCTGCGACTTGACCGCCGCCGCCTCGTAACGCTGCAGGCCCTCGTCGTAGCGCTTGGCCTCGTAGTCCTCGTTGCCGAAATACTTCACCGTCTCGTAGTTCAGCAGCGAGTCGATGGCCTTGGTGTTGGCCTTCGAGTCGAGGTCGTTCATGGTGCGGCGGAAATGCGTGCGCCAGTCGGTGACGGTGATCGTGAAGACGATGTACAACACCAGCGCGCAGAAGGTGATGACCGAGAACCAGATGTCGTAGTGGGTCACCAGATAGCCCAGCACCAGGGTGATTTCGACCAGGGTCGGCAGGATGTTGAACAGGGTGTAGGAGATCAACGAACCGACGCCGCGCGTGCCGCGTTCGATGTCGCGCGTCATGCCGCCGGTCTGGCGGTTCAGGTGGAAGCGCAGCGACAGCGCGTGCAGGTGGCGGAACACCTTCAGCGCGATGGTGCGCACGGCGCGCTGGGTGACGCGGGCGAAAAGGAACTCGCGCAGCTCGGTGAACACGGTGGTCGACAGGCGCAGCGCGCCATACGCCACCAGCGCCGCCAGCGGCAGCACCAGCAGCGCGCGCGGATGCGCGGGGCTGATGCTCATCTGGTCGATCAGCTGCTTGAGCACCAGCGGCACGCCGACGTTGGCCAGCTTGGCGCCAAGCAGACACAGCAGCGCCGCCAGCACCCGCCACTTGTACACCCACAGGTAGGGAATCAGGGTTTTCAGGGTGGCCAGATCGCTGCGCGGCGGCTTGCCGCTGGCGTTGTTGCTGGCGTTGTTGCTAGGGGCGGGCGGGGAATCGGGATAACGGCGCATGGCGGAGGTCGGCTTTTTATGGTTCAATCTCGCCAATTGTAGCCCTTCACGAGAAAAACCCAGATGACCACCCCAGAAAATCCCGCCACCGCCGTCAATCGCGGCCTGCCCCCCGGCAAAATGCCCGAACTGCGCATGATGCCGGCGCCCTCCGACGCCAACGTCTACGGCGACGTGTTCGGCGGCTGGCTCATGGCCCAGGTCGACATCGCCGGCTCGCTGCCGGCGACGCGGCGGGCGAATGGCCGGGTTGCCACCATTTCCGTCAACTCCTTCGTGTTCAAGCACCCGGTGTTCGTCGGCGACCTGCTGTCGTTTTATGCCGACATCGTCCGCGTCGGCAACACCTCGATCACCGTCAACGTCGAGGTGTATGCCGAGCGCAACCGTTTGCAGGCCTGCACCGTCAAGGTCACCGAGGCGACCTTGACCTATGTCGCCACCGGCTCCGACCGCAAGCCGCGCCCCGTGCCGCCGCTCGAAAGCCTGCTCTCCGCGCCGGACCGCGCCGGCTAAGGCATGCAACCGCGCCGCCGCGCCTTCCTGTGGACGGCCGGCCGCCTGGCGGCGCTGTCGGCGGCGGCCGGCGCCGGCGCGCAGGCCACGGCGGCCGGCGCGCTGCCGGCCAGCGCCAGCAGCAACTATCCGTTCAGCCTGGGCGTCGCCTCCGGCTCACCGCTGCCCGACGCGGTGGTGATCTGGACCCGCATCCTGCCCCACTCCGCCCTGCAGTCCTTGAGCGTCCCGGCGCCCGCGCTGGCCCTGTCGGTGCGCTGGGAAATGGCCAGCGACGAGGCCTTCCGCGACGTTGTCGCGCGCGGCGTGGCCAGCGCCCTGCCCGAGCTGGCGCACAGCGTCCACGTCGACGTCGGCGGACTGGCGGCGGGCCGCTGGTACTGGTACCGCTTCATGCTGGGCGACGCCGTCAGCCCCATCGGCCGCACCCGCACGGCGCCGCCGGCCGACAGCCTGCCGGCGACGCTGAAGCTGGCCGTGGCCTCCTGCCAGCATTGGGAGTTCGGCTGCTACAGCGCGCACCGCCACATCGCCGCCGCCGCGCCGGACCTGGTGGCCTTCCTCGGCGACTACATCTATGAGTGGGGCCCCTACCGCAGCGAGCATCCGGCCAGCGCCCTGCGCAGCGACGAGAGCTTCACCCTGGCGCAATACCGCGCCCGCTACGCCCAGTACAAAAGCGACCCCGACCTGCAAGCGGCCCACCTGGCCGCGCCCTGGGTGGTCACCTGGGACGACCATGAGGTGGCCAACGACTACGCCGGCGAGCGCGACGAGCGCCTGGCGCCCGACTTCGCGCGGCGGCGGGCGGCGGCCTACCAGGCCTTCTATGAGCATATGCCGCTCAGGCTGCCCGTGGCGCCCGCCGCCGGCTTCGGCGCGCTGCGCGTCTACCAGCGCTACGACTGGGGCCGCCTGGCGCGCCTGCACCTGCTCGACGACCGCCAGTACCGTTCGCCGCAGGCCTGCACGCCGCCGACGCGCGGCGGCGCCGATTCCGTCTACCGCCGCGCCTGCCGGGAGCTGGCCGATCCGGCCCGCACCATGCTGGGCGACGAGCAACAACGCTGGTTGCTACAGGGCCTGAGCTCCTCGCCGGCGCGCTGGAACATCCTGGCGCAACAAACCCTGATGGCGCAGAACAGCCAGGTGGCGCTGCGCCAGGACGGCGACGGCCGCTTCTGGACCGACGGCTGGGATGGCTATCCGCAGGCCCGCCAGCGCCTGTACGACGCGCTGCAAAGCAGCCGGGCGGCCAACCCGCTGGTGCTGTCGGGCGATGTGCACAGCTTCTACGCGGCCAGCCTGAGCCGCCAGCCGGAGCGCCCGGTGTCGGCGCGCAACCCGGTGCTGGCCAGCGAGTTCTGCGGCACCTCGGTCACCTCGCCGTCGCGGCCACAGGCGCGCACCGAGCAATACCTGGCGATGAATCCCCATCTGCATTACGGCCGCAGCGACAAGCGCGGCTTCATGTTGCTGCACGTCACTCCGGCCGCCACCACCGCGCTGTTCCAGGGCCTGGACCAGGTGCGCGACCGCGCCTGCGGCGTCGGCACCTTGGCCCGCTTCGAAGTGCGCGACGGCCGCGCCGGGCCGGTCGCCATCTGACTTTCCGTCAAGCTTGAATTAGAGGCAAGCCGGCCTATACTTCGTAAACCGCCCCCCTCAGGAGAGTCCCATGTTGAAGGTCAGTAGTGATGTTATCGCACAGGAACTCGACGCCTATCTGCGGCGCGCCACCGCGCAAACGGTGGTGATCGAGCATCCCGAGAGCGAGCCGGTGGTCATGTTGGCGATGAGCGAATTCGCCAGGTTGCAGCAGGTGGACGACGAGCACTGGGCCGCCTGCGCCCGACTAGCCAACAAGGAAGGCTACCTCGACCATGAGCACGAAGTGCGCCGGCGCCTGGCCGCCGCGCTGAACGAAAAACGGCTCAGCCACATCGGCGGCTGAGCCGTTTCCGCAACGGCGCCGACGGGCGCCGTTGCCGGACGCCGCGCGCGGCGTCCTCCCGTCGCGGCCGCTCAGGCCGCTTTCTTTTCGTCGCGCAACTGGCGGCGCAGGATCTTGCCGACGTTGGTCTTCGGCAGCTCGTCGCGGAATTCGATGTACTTCGGCTTCTTGTAGGCGGTCAACTCGTGCTTGCAGTAGTCGAGCAGCTCCTCGGCCGTCAACGCCGGGTCCTTGCGCACCACGAACAGCTTGACGGCCTCGCCGGAGTTCTTGTCCGGCACGCCGATGCACGCCACCTCCAGCACGCCCGGGTGGGCGGCGACGACGCCCTCGATCTCGTTCGGGTAGACGTTGAAGCCGGACACCAGAATCATGTCCTTCTTGCGGTCGACGATGCGGGTGTAGCCGCGCTCGTCCATGATGCCGACGTCGCCGGTCTTGAAGTAGCCGTCCGGCGTCATCGACTTGGCGGTTTCGTCGTCGCGCTGCCAGTAGCCGGCCATCACCTGCGGGCCGCGCACGGCGATCTCGCCGGCCTGGCCCAGCGGCACGGGCTGGCCGTCGTCGTCGAGGATCAGGATCTCGGTCGACGGGATCGGCAGGCCGATGGTGCCGGTGAACTCCTTGATGTCGACGCGGTTGGCGGTGGCCACCGGCGAGGTTTCCGACATGCCGTAACCTTCGATGATGGGCGTGCCGGTCAGCTTCAGCCAGCGGTCGGCGACGGCCTGCTGCACCGCCATGCCGCCGCCGTTGCACACCTGGTAGCTGGCGAAGTCGAGCTTGGCGAAATCGGCGTTGTTGAGCAGCGCGTTGTACAAGGTGTTGACGGCCGGGAAGACGCTGACCTTGTACTTGGCCAGCTCCTTGACGAAGCCGGGGATGTCGCGCGGGTTCGGCACCAGCAGGTTCATGCCGCCCAGGCGCATGCCCATGAAGGCGCTGATGGTCAGCGAGTAGATGTGGTACAGCGGCAGCGCGCAGACGAACACCGGCTGCTCCTTCTGCGTTTCCATCTGCAGCCAGGCCTCGTTCTGCAGCACGTTGGCGATGATGTTGCGGTGCAGCAGCACGGCGCCCTTGGAGACGCCGGTGGTGCCGCCGGTGTATTGCAGGAAGGCGATGTCGTCGTGGCCCAGCTTGACCGGCTTCAGGCTCAGCGCGGCGCCCTCGGCCATGACCTTCTTGAACGACACGGCGCTCGGCAGCGAGAAGGCCGGCACCATCTTCTTGACCGTGCGCACCACGAAGTTGACGATGGCGCCCTTCAGGCCGCCCAGCATGTCGCCCATGGTGGCGACGATCACATGCTTGACCTTGGTCGCGGCCAACACCTGTTGCACGGTGACGGCGAAGTTCTCCAGCACGATGATGGCCTCGGCGCCCGAGTCGTTCAGCTGGTGCTGCAGCTCGCGCGGCGTGTACAGCGGGTTGACGTTGACCACGGTGTAGCCGGCGCGCAGGATGGCCGCCATCGCCACCGGATATTGCAGCACGTTGGGCAGCATGATCGCCACCCGCGCGCCCGGCGCCAGGCCCTTGGCCTGCAGCCAGGCGCCCATCTGTTGCGACATGCGGTCCAGCTCGCCGAAGGTGAGGAACTTGTCCATGCAGACGTAGGCATTGCGATCGGCGTATTTGCGGAAGCTCTCCTCCATCATGTGGGTGACCGAGCGGTACTGCGTGCTATCGATTTCCGCCGGTACGCCATCGGGGTACGACTTCAGCCAAATCTTGTCCATCTCTTGCCTCATCTTTCACGGATAGGCGCGGCCGGTGCGACCGGGGGCGCCAGTTCATTGTCATGCGCAATAAAAAAACCGCCTGACCGGCAGGCGGTGGGCCTGGCCGGGAGGCGCAATTCTATGCGGCCTGTTTGTCGCCGGGTTTCTCGTCGCGCAAGACGCGGCGGAGAATTTTCCCGACATTGGTTTTCGGTAATTCCTCGCGGAACTCGATGTATTTCGGCTTTTTATAGCCGGTGAATTGTTCCTTGCAATAGGCCATCAAGACCTCGGCGGTCAGCGTCGGGTCCTTGCGCACCACGAACACCTTGACCGCCTCGCCCGAATACTCGTCCGGCACGCCGATACAGGCGCACTCGAGCACGCCGGGATGGGCGGCGATGACCCCCTCCAGCTCGTTCGGGTAGACGTTGAAGCCCGACACCAGGATCATGTCCTTTTTGCGGTCGACAATCTTCACATAGCCGCGCGCGTCCATCACGCCGACGTCGCCGGATTTGAAATAGCCGTCCGGCGTCATCACCTTGGCGGTCTCGTCCGGACGGTTCCAGTAGCCGGCCATCACCTGCGGGCCGCGGATGGCGATCTCGCCGGGCTCGCCCAGCGCCACCTCGACACCGTTGTCGTCGAGGATGGCGATGTCGGTCGACGGCACCGGCAGGCCGATGGTGGCGGAGAACTCGGTGCTGTCGGCGCGGTTGCAGGTGGCCACCGGCGAAGTCTCGGACAAGCCGTAGCCCTCGATGATGGAGACCCCGGTGGCCTGCAGCCATTTGTCGTTGACGGCCTGTTGCACCGCCATGCCGCCGCCGTTGGCGATCTTCAAACCGGAGAAGTCGAGGCGGGAAAAATCGGGATGGTTGACCAGCGCGTTGTACAGCGTGTTGACCGCGGGCAGCATATTAAACCTATATTTGCCCAACTCCTTGATAAATCCGCCGATATCGCGCGGATTCGGAATCAAAATGTTCAGCGCGCCGACCCGGGTGCCCCACATGGCGCAGGCGGTCAGGGCGAAGATGTGGTACAGCGGCAGCGCGCAGACGATGACCAGCTGCTGCGCGCCGAGCGCCTCCTTGAGCACCGGCGCCGACCAGGCCTCGCTCTGCAGCACGTTGGCGATGACGTTGCGGTGGTTCAAGGTGGCGCCCTTGGAGACGCCGGTGGTGCCGCCGGTGTATTGCAGGAAGGCGGCGTCGGTCAAGCCCAGCTCGACCGGGGTCAGCTTCATGCCGCCGCCCTGCTTGAGCGCGTCCTTGAAGCGCACCGCGTTCGGCAGCGAGAAGGCGGGCACCATCTTCTTGACGTTGCGCACCACGAAGTTGACCAGCACGCCCTTGGCGCCGCCCAGCATCTCGCCCATGCTGGCGACGACGATGTGCTTGACCGAGGTGCGCCCCAGCACGTGCTCCAGGGTGATGGCGAAGTTCTCCAGCACGATGATGGCTTCGCTGCCGGAGTCGTTGAGTTGGTGTTCCAGCTCGCGCGGCGTGTACAGCGGGTTGACGTTGACCACCGTGTAGCCGGCGCGCAGCACGGCGGCGATGGCGATCGGGTATTGCAGCACGTTGGGCATCATGATGGCCACGCGCGCGCCCTTTTTCATGCCACGGCTTTGCAGCCAGGCGCCGAGCCGCTTGGAATAGGCGTCGAGTTCGGCATAGGTGAGAAATTTATCCATGCAGACATAGGCGTTGCGGTCCGCATACTTGTGAAACGATTCTTCCATCAGCTGCACCAGCGAACGATATTGATCGGGATCAATTTCGGCCGGTACGCCGGGGGGATACGACTTCAACCAGATTTTCTCCATCCTGTGCCTCTTGTCTCGAATATTTTCGTTGTAGTGGAGCCGGCGCACAGGGCCGGTGAGTATGCTCAAATGTCTCGCGCAAACGAACATCGTGATGCTACTGAATACGATGCTATCGGGCAGAACGCCAGTATGCAAGCGCTTTCATGGAATTTGAGCAAGCCCTCTAGGGCAGTTTATTTGCTGCGCCGCAGCATCCAAAGCCGTCGACGATGCCCTCGGCGGGGGCGGCGGCGGCGGCCTGGGCGGCGGCCTCCGCCGCCGCAGCGGCGGCGGCGATAGCGGCCGCCTCGCTCTGCGCTTTGAGGGCGGCCAGATGGTTCAATTCCTGTAGTTGCTGTCGACGCAGCCCGGCGTCCAGATTCGCCATCTGCTGCACCGCAGCATAAAAACGCACGAACGTTCTTTCTTTTTCCAGGAGCAGGCGGAAGCCCGGCAGGAAATCGTTGTAGGTTGCGACGGAACTGAGGTGGGCGTTGGTCAGCGGTTCGGCGAACCAGCGGTCGTAGCCGGCGTAACCGCCCCAGCCAACCTTGAGTTTTTGATAATCCGCTTTCAGCGCGGCGAAGATGCGCGCCTTCTCCTCGCGCTTGTGGCGGTCGCTGGCCTTGCGCGCGTAATTGGCCGCCAGCGCCTTGCGGTGCTTGACCAGCAGGGCGAGAAAATCCAGCCGCCGCAGGTTGTAGCGGGTGTAGGCCTCGCGCATCGCGTCGGTGCCGTACAGCTCCAGCCAGCGCTGCACGCCGGCCTCCTCGACGGCGGTGGCGAAGGCCTCGTTGAACTGCGAGTCGCCCGCCACGTAGACCACCTGGTGGGCCAGTTCGTGGAACACCATGCGGGCCAGTTCGGCGTCGGAGTAGTTGATGAAGGTCGACAGCAGCGGATCGCTGAACCAGCCCAGCGTGGAATAGGCCGGCACGCCGCCGATCTGCACGTCGTTGCCCTCGGCGCGCAGCTCGGTGGCGTAGGCCTGCGCGTCCTCCTTGCTGTAGTAGCCGCGATAACTGACGCAGCCGGCGATCGGGAAGCACCACTGGATCGGCCGCAGCGACAGCTCCGGCGTGGCCACCACGTTCCACAGCACGAAGGGCCGGGTCAACGGGGCGTAATTCTTATAGCTGGCGTTGTCGGGCAGCGCCAGCTGCTTGACGGCGAAGCGCCGGATCAGCATGGCCTTTTCCAGCCTGGCCTTGAGCTGGGGATCGGTGGCCGGGTCGCCCAGCCAGTCCTCGATGGGGCGCGCGTCCGACCACAACGCGTACTGGCCCTGGGCGGCCTGCATGTAGTACTTCAACTGGGCGCAACCGGCCAGCAAAAGCGCGACGCAGCCCGCCGCCAGCCAGTATCTGGCACGGACAATTCGGCGGACTAGTTGGCGCATACTTCACTCTCAGGCGGCGGCTTTCTCGACCTGAACCAGTGTATCGTAAAAAGTTGGCGCGCGGCCCATATCGGTCAAGCGCTGGCTGGTCACCTCGTTGGCGTTCTTGCCGTCGCTGGCCAGCTTTTTCCACCAGACCGACAGGCCCACCACCAGGCCGGCGCGCGCCTTGGCGGTGACGCGCGTCTTGGCCACGAAGGAACCGCGGTCGTTGTAAATGCGCGCCATGTCGCCGTTGGCCAGGCCGCGGGCGGCGGCGTCGTCGGGGTGGATGTCCAGGTGCGGCTCGCCCTCGGCCGCGCGCAGGCTCTTGACGTTGACGAAGCTGGAATTGAGGAAGTTGCGCGCCGGCGGTGAAATCATCGCCAGCGGATAGCGCGCCGCCAGCGCCGGATTGCTGGCCACCGACTCGTAGGGCGCGTTGTAGCCCGGCAGGGGGTCGAGACCGTCGGCCGCCATCGCGGCGGAGTAGAACTCGCACTTGCCGGACGGCGTGAGGAAGGCGCCGTCGGCGAAGGGGGCGTCCGGCATGTTCAGCTTTTGCCAGCCCTTCTGCTTCAGCGCCTCCCAGTCGAAGTGCATGGCGCGCACGTCGCTGGTCTTGAAGGCCTTGGCCGCCAGCTGGTCGTCGCTCTCCTGGAAGCAGGGATCGTCGAAGCCCATGCGCGCGGCCAGCAGGCGGAAGATCTCGGTGTTGGCCTTGGCCTCGCCCAGCGGCGCGATGGCGGCGTTGTTGGCCATCATGTACAGGTGGCCGAAGGCGGTGTGGGTGTCGACGTGCTCGAGTTGCGTGGTGGCGGGCAGCACGATGTCGGCGTAGTCGGCGGTGTCGGTGAGGAAATGCTCCAGCACCACGGTGAACAAATCCTCGCGGGCGAAGCCGGCCGCCACCTTGGACGAGTCCGGCGCCACCGCCACCGGATTCGAGTTGTAGACGATCAACGCCTCGATCCGCGGACCGAACTCGGCCGAGGCGGGACGCAGCAGGTCGTCGCCGATGGTGGTCATGTTGATGGTGCGCACCGGCGTCTTCAGCAGGTCGGGCCGCTGCAGCGCCGGCTTGTCGCTGGGGAAGGAGCCGGACGAGGACAGCTGGATGCCGCCGGCGGCGTGGCGCCAGGCGCCCACCAGGGCCGGCAGGCAGGCGATGTTGCGCACCGCCATGCCGCCGCCGCGCACCCGCTGCACGCCGTAGTTGGCGCGGATCGCCACCGCCTCGCCGGCCTTGGCGGTCCGGCCGTACAGCCGCGCCAAATCGACCAGCTGGTCCTCGCCGATGCCGCACACCTCGGCGGCGCGCGCCGGCGGCCATTCGGCGGCGCGCTGCCGCAATCGCTCGAAGCCCAGCGTGTGGCTGGCGATGTAGTCGTGGTCGAGCAGATCCTCGGCGATCAGCACGTGCATCATGCCCAGCGCCAGCGCGGCGTCGGTGCCGGGCAGCAGGGCGATGTGCTGGTGGCACTTCTCCGCCGTCAGCGAGCGGTAGGGGTCGATCGCCACCAGGGTCGCGCCGCGCCGCTTGGCCTCCTGGGCGCGGGTCCAGAAGTGCAGATTCGAGGCGATCGGATTGCCGCCCCAGATCAGGATCAGCTTGGCGTTCTGGAACTGTTCGAGGTCGGTGCCGATCGAGGCGCCCACCGTGTACTTGTAGCCGGTGGCGCCGGCGGTGGCGCAGATGGTGCGGTCGAGCAGCGAGGCGCCCAGCTGGTGGAAGAAGCGCGACGACATCGACTCGCCCTGCAGCAGCCCCATCGTGCCGCAATAGCTGTACGGCAGGATCGCCTGCGGATCGCGCGCGGCGATCGGTTTGAGCCGCGCGGCGATGGCGTCCAAGGCCTCGTCCCAGCTGATCCGTTCGAACTTGCCCTCGCCCTTGTTGCCGACCCGGCGCAGCGGGTGCAGCAGCCGTTCGGCGTGGTAGGTGCGCTCGGTGTAGCGCGCCACCTTGGTGCACAGCACGCCGGCCGTGGTCGGGTGGTCGGGATCGCCCTTGACCTCGGTGGCGACGCCGTCGGCCACCGTGATCAGCAGGGCGCAGGTGTCGGGACAGTCGTGCGGGCAGGTGGCGCGGACTTGAGTCGTTGTCATATCGAAATCCAAATTGCTGGGACAGAAGGCATATCGTAAACCATTCCGCCGCCGCGCACCGGGGGCGGCCTCGGCGCGCTGGATTTCCCCCTGTGACAAGGGCTACAATGCCTGTATAGAGCGGCTGTATCCGATCGAACGGCCGCCGCCGCGCACCGCCTCCCACCCGGAACGGCGACGGCGCGGCGAAAAAAATACTGGAGAACCAGAATATGAAATTAGTCGAACCCATCATCGCCATGCAGGCCGAATTGCAGCAGATCCGTCGCGACCTGCACGCCCACCCCGAGCTGTGCTATGAAGAGCTGCGCACCGCCGACGTGGTGGCGGCCAAGCTGACCGAATGGGGCATCCCGGTGGTGCGCGGCCTGGGCCTGACCGGCGTGGTCGGCATCATCAAAAACGGCGACTCGGCGCGCGCCATCGGCCTGCGCGCCGACATGGACGCGCTGCCCATGCAGGAGGTCAACACCTTCGCCCACGCCTCGCGCCACCCCGGCAAGATGCACGCCTGCGGCCACGACGGCCACACCGCCATGCTGCTCGGCGCCGCCCACCATCTGGCCAGCACGCGCAACTTCGACGGCACCGTCTACCTGGTGTTCCAGCCGGCCGAGGAAGGCGGCGCCGGCGCCCGCCGCATGATCGAGGACGGCCTGTTCGAGCGCTTCCCGATGGACGCCATCTACGGCATGCACAACTGGCCGGGCGCCGCCGCCGGCACCTTGAGCGTGGTCGAAGGGCCGATGATGGCCTCAAGTAACGAGTTCCACGTCACCGTCAAGGGCAAGGGTTCGCACGCGGCCCAGCCGCACAAGGGCATCGACCCGGTGATGATCGCGGTGCAGATCGCGCAGAGCTGGCAGCACATCATCACGCGCGAAAAAAGTCCGCTGGACACGGCGGTGCTGTCGATCACCCAGATCCACGCCGGCAGCGCCACCAACGTGATCCCCGACCAGGCCCAGTTGATCGGCACGGTGCGCACCTTCACCACGCCGGTGCTCGACCTGATCGAGAAGCGCATGGGCGAGGTCGCCGCGCACACGGCGGCCGGCTTCGGCGCCGAGGTCGACTTCCAATTCAAGCGCAACTATCCGCCGCTGGTCAACCACGCCCGCGAGACCGCCTTCGCGCTCGAGGTGATGCGCGCCGTGGTCGGCGCCGAGCGGGTCAACGACAACGTCGAGCCGACCATGGGCGCCGAGGACTTCGCCTTCTTCCTGCAGGCCAAGCCGGGCTGCTACGTCTTCATCGGCAACGGCGAGGGCGAGCACCGCGACGGCGGCCACGGCCTCGGTCCCTGCGTGCTGCACAACGGCAGCTACGACTTCAACGACAAGCTGTTGCCGATCGGCGCCAGTTTCTGGGTGCGCCTGGCCGAGACCAGCCTGCCAACGCCGCGCTAGGCACCACCGACCCAGCTCGGCTCGGCTTGGTTCGGCTCAGCCCAGCCGGTCCGGACCGGCGCCGAGCCGCCGGCCCGGATTGATCGCCTCCAAGGCCAGCAGGGCGGCCGAGTGGTCGGCCTGCGGATACACGGTTTGTATCGATTCATAGCGCTGCGTCACCAACTCGGTCAACGGCAGCGTGACGCCAGCCGCGCCGGCCGCCGCCAGGATGTTGTGCATGTCCTTGATCTGCGTCTTGACCTGGCCGCCGGCGACGAAGTTGCGCTCCAACATGCGCTGGCCGTGCACCTCCAAAATTTTGCTTTCGGCGAAGCCGCCGCGTATCGCCGCGCGCACGGCGGCCGGATCGGCGCCGGCCGCCTGCGCCAACAGCAGCGCCTCGGCCACCACGTTCAAGGTCGCACCGACGATCAATTGATTGCACAGCTTGGCCACCTGGCCGCTGCCGGCCGGGCCGACCAGGGTGGCCCGTCCCAGCGCCGCCAGCACCGGCTCGGCTTGGGCGAAGTCGGCGGCCGCGCCGCCCGCCATGATGGCCAAGGTGCCGGCTTGGGCGCCGCCGACACCGCCCGACACCGGCGCGTCGAGGAAGCGCACGCCGCCGGCCTTGAGCTGGGCGTGGAATTGCTGGGCCTCGGCTTGCCGCGTCGAACTCATGTCCACCCACAGGGCGCCCGCCGGCAGTGCCGGCAGGGCCGCCGCGATCAACTGGCCCACCACCGGGCCGTCCGCCAGCATCGAGATCACCAGCGTTGCGCCGGCCACCGCCTCGGCCAGCGCGGCGACAGGCACGGCGCCCGCCCCTGCCAGCGCCGCCGCCTTGTCATGGTGGCGGTTCCACACGATGACGCGATGGCCGGCGGCCAGCAGGCGGCGCACCATCGGCTCCCCCATCAGGCCGATACCGAGGAAGCTTATTTGCATGGACAATTGGAACTCCTGAACGATCGATTCAATGATGGTTATAATAAATTGTGCGTATTCCGGCGAACGTGACCGGTCATTCCGGGGAACGTGACCGCTGCGCATGAGATGGCGTTACGCGGTCAAATTCTAATCCCTGC
>NZ_JAEMNU010000035.1:0-30180 GCF_016461825.1 Rugamonas violacea
CTGCTGAATAGTGTTTCACTGCCCGTCTTTGCTCCGCCCCCTGTACGATTACGAGAAATCAGATGACGCGACAACTATCCTGACACAGGGGGCATCCGGCACCGCCGCGAGCAGGCCGAGGCCAAACACGACGGGACCGACGCGGGCCGAGGTCAATGGCCGCTGCAACGGTCCGTAGGCCAGCTCATGGAAGCGGATCTGCGGCGCGCGCAGGCGCACCTTGGCGCCGCCGGCCAGCGTCACCGTGCGCGCCAGCCGTGCCGGCCAGGCGATGCTGACGCGGCCGGGCGCCGGCACACCGGGTATGCTGGCTTCGCGGAACTGGTCGCCATAAACCGGATGCGGCTTGGGTCCGCCGTGGTCGTCAACGCCCGGCACGGACAGGCGCACCAGCAGCGCGCCGGCGCGCTCGTTGGGACCGTCCGGCGCGTGGCCCTTGCCGTTGGCGCTGTGGCAGGCGATGCAGGAGATACGGTTGTAGAAGGGGCCAAGGCCGTCCACCTGCGCGTCGGCCGCCGGTGCGATCACCCAATTCTGCCGGAACAGCGAACGGCCACGCTGGAAGCTCTCGCGCAAGGCCGGCGGCAGCTGCGCCAGCGGCTGGGCAAAGGCTTCGCGCGTAGTGTTGCCGGTGACAAGCGACGGCGGCTCGCTGGCGGCGGCGCTGAGCGTGGTCGGGCCTGCGGCGGAGGCGGAGGCGGAGGCGGAAGACGAAGCGGAAGCGGAGGCGAAAGCGGCAGTGCCGCCCGCGCACGCGGCCAGCGCCAGCAAGGTCAGGGACGCCAGATGCCTCAACGAGGCCGCCCTCGTCGCAGTTGTCGCAGTTACCGTTGTCGCCGTTGTCGCCGTTGTCGGCGCGGTCGGGCGCGCGGGCGCACGCAGCGGCGCACGCCGCGATGGAGCGCGCCATGTCATACCGCCATCCCGTCCAACATCAAGCCGGCCTGCGCGCGCCGCGCCGCGCAGGCGCGCGACCAAGCCTGCGCCAGCTCCTGCTGCGGCGGCGCGCTGCCCTCCAGGTTTTTGCCGAACTCGCGCCGCACCGCCTCGTCGTCGGCGCCGGCCTCGTCGAGCGGCGGCTGCGTCAGCAAGGCGCGCACCGCCGCCGCGTCGCGGCCGGCCGCCTCGGCGCGGTAGACGCGCTGCCACAACGCGCGCAGCTCGGCGTGCGGCGCGGCCAGCATCTGCCTGAACACGGCGGCGATGACGTTGAGCCGTTCGCGGCCACGCTCGCCGTCGTAGTTCATGATGCCGTTGGCGGCCGCCGCGTAGGGGTTGAATTCGGCCGCGTCCATGCCGGCGTATGCCTGTGGCGACACTGGCAGCTTGCGGATGTCGCGCTGCGTCAGCAAGGCCTGGCCCTGCGCCGATAGGACGAAGCGGAGGAAGGCGTCGGCGCCGGCGCCGTTGCGGCCGGCCAGCGGCAAGGCGATGTGGCCGGGGTTGACGCCGTTGTGCTGCGGGTAGCGCTGGGCGATAGCCGCGCCGTTGGCGATGGCCGCCTTGACGAAGAAGTCGATCGACAGGCCGATGGCCACCTCGCCCGGTCCGACCAAATCGGCGACGAAGCTGGCGCCGCGATGCACCAGCTGCGCCAGGGCGGCGATCTCGCTCCACAACGCCCAGCCGCGCCGCCAGCCATAGGCCTGCAGCACGATGTCGAACATCACCGGGGCGAAGCCGACTTCGTCCGGCACCGGCAGCGCGATATTGTCGAGCAGCTTGGGGTTGGCCAGCTCCGGCCAGTCACGCGGCGCCGCCACGCCCAGCTGGTCGAGCTTGCGCTGGTTGTAGGCGAACACGTAGCCGGCCACCTCGGTGGCGACGAAGTAGCCGTCCGGGTCGGCGATCTGGGTGGCGCCGATGCGCGCCGGCAGGGCGGCCTCCCGCCGCGCCAGCTTGCGCAACAGGCGCTGCTGCTTCAGGCGGGCGAAGGTGCGCGGCGAGGTGGCCCAGTACACGTCGACGGTCTCGCCGCCCGCCGCCTGCTGCGCCGCCTGTTCGAGATACGGCAGCGCGTCGTGCGGCATGCGCCACAGGAAGCGGATGCGGTACTGCGGATGGTTCTTCTCGAACGCCGCCTCGAAGCGCGCCATCACATCGTCCGGATAGCTGGTCAGGATGTTGATCTGCGTCGGCGCCTTGGCGGCGGCCAGCGCCCGCAGCGAGGCCGGCAACAGCAGCGCGGCGAGCAGCCCTCGCAACAGGCGGCGGCGCGGTGACAGGTGGGATGGCATCATCGACCTCCCCGTCTACAGCGCGCGGTTGAACTGCACGAAACAGCTGCGGCCCGCCTCCGGGAAGCCCTCGCTGTAGGCGTACAGGCGGTCGAACAGGTTGCGCACGCCGGCCTCCACTTGCAGGCCGTTGGCGAAGCGGTAGCCGGCCTTGGCGTTGGCGACGGCGAAGCCGGACACCACCTGCAGGCCGTTGCTGCTGGAGTAGCGCTGCGAGTTGGCATCGACGCTGCCGTTGAGCGTCCAGCCGTCGCCGGCCTTCCAGTTGACATAGCCGAACAGTTTGTGGCGCGGCGTGTCGATCAAACGGTTGGCGTTGCTGCGATTGCTGCGGTTCATCAGTGTGTAGTTGGCGCCCAGCTCGACCTTGCCGGCGCCGCCGCGCAGCTCCGTCTCCAGGCCGTCGACCACCACCTTGCCGACGTTCTGCTGCTGCGAGACGCTGCTGCTGATCGCGGTCGACTGGATCAGGTTGCTGATCTCGCTGTGGAACAGGGTGGCGCCCAGCGTCCACTGCGGCAGGACGCGGCCGCTGTAGCCGAGTTCGACGTGGTTCGCCTTCTCCGCCCGCAGGCCGGGGTTGGGAATCGCCGTGCCCATGCGGAAGGAGTAGCGGTCCTTGATGGTGGCGAAGCGGCTCTTGCGCGCCACGCTGGCGTGCACCGCGCCGGCGTCGCCGAGCGCGTAGTTCAGGCCGATCTGGCCGTTGACGGCCGAGGTGGAATCGGTCGGGAAGTCGCTCATCGTCCGGCTCGCGGCGACATAGTTCTGCGCCGCCAGCACGCTGGCGCGCTGGTAGGACAGGCCGGTGGCCAGGCTCCAGCGTTCGCCGAAGGAATGCGTATCCTCGATCGCCAGCACCTGGGTGCGGTCGCGGTCGGTCTGCACCGGCTGGGCCAGCACGTGTTCGCGGTGCACATCGGTCTTGCTGTTGAACGCCAATTGCAACTGGTTGTCGGCGCTCAGGCGGATATCGTCCTGGATACTCAAGCCGGTGGTGAAGTCGTCGTAGTAGCTCGGTGCGCTGCCGCCCGTGGCCAGCACGCTGTAGCTGCCGTCGGTGTATTGCGACAGCGAGTTCTTGAAGGTGTCGTAGTAGGCGCGCAGCTTGAGCGTGTGCTCGCCGAAACGGGTCTTGCTGAGGAAGTAGAGGCTTTCCTTGTCCCAGTACGGCCACTGCCAGTAGCGCGCCGTGGCGATCTTGCCGGTGTAGGGCGGCACATCCTTGACGCCGTGTTGGTTGATGTAGTTGAGCACGTACTCGTCGCCGGCGTTGGGCGTGTAGCCGAACTTCAGGTTGATCTTGTGGTCGTGCTGGGTGCTGTTGTCGCGTCCGCCGCCGTCCTCGGCCTTGCCGGCGACGAAGCTCGACGGCAGCGGATAGTTGTCCTGGTTGCTGTACGAGGCGCCGGCCTGCAAGTACCAGTCGCCCCGGTTGGTGCCGGCGTTGGCGTAAATTTGCTGGCCGAGGATGCCGCCCTTGTTGCTGAACAGCAGCGCGCCGCCCAGCTCGCCTTCCAGCGCCTTGGCCGGCCGCCGGCTAATCAGGTTGATCGCGCCGCCCAAGGTGTTGGCGCCGTACAGCGAGGAGCTGAAGCCCTTGGCGATGTCGATGCGCGCCAGGTCGAAGGTGCTGAAACGGGCCAGGTCGACATAGCCGTCATACGGCACATACACGGGGATGCCGTCGACATAGATCGGCACCTGGCGCAGGTCGAAGCCGCGCAGGTAGATCATCTGTTCGTTGCGGCCGCCGACCTTGCTCAGGCTGACGCCGGCGGCCAGGTTGAGCGCCTCGCCGACGTTGGCGCGGTCCTGCTGGCGGATCTCGTCGATGCCGATACTGCCGCCGCCGATCACCGACGGCCCCTTCTTGCCCACCACCGTGACCTGGATCTCGCCCAATGTGGCCCCGTCGTCGGGCGCCGCCAGCGCCGCGCCGGCCATGAAAACGGTGGAAAAAAGTGAAACGGCCAAGCTATCCCTGCTGTTCAACATACACCCCTTGGAATTGTGTTTTTATAAGAAAACCGCTGACAGGCCATGCTAGCGTTGCGCCGCCGGCCTGAGATAGCGCATCGCAAGTTACCGCTATATATCGGAGTATATAGCGCATCTTGCAAGATGACATTCGCCAAAATTGATCCATCTCATTGAATTCGAAATGAATAGTGCGCAGTCGGCGAAGAAATCGCCCAAGCGGAAGAGATGCTTTGCAATTCGCGACTAGGCGGCAGACCGTCGGCTCGCCCGGCCCGGCGCGGGTATAATTCCCCACACCAATTCAAGCTTGGGGCCCGATCCTCCGCCAGCGCTGGTTCCGCCGCGATCCGGCCGGAACGGCCCGATCCGGACCCCGCGTCCGACGGTGCCACCGTTCCACTTTTCATTCTGTCTGCGCCATCCCATGCCGCCCGTTCCACCGCTCGAACTTCCCATCGTCCTGCTGATCGCCGCCGCCGGCTTCTTTGCCGGCGTGCAAAACGCCCTGGCCGGCGGCGGTTCCTTCATCACCTTCCCCGCCCTGCTGCTGGCCGGCCTGAATCCGCTGGCGGCCAACATGACGTCGACCATCGCCATGTTCCCCAGCCAGACCACCTCGGCGGTGGCCGGGCGCAAGCTGGTCGGCGACGTCGGCGCGCTGAGCTTCAAGCAGTTGTTCATGATCAGCGTGGTCGGCGGCGTGCTCGGCGCGCTGCTGCTGCTCAACACGCCGGTCAGTTTCTTCGCCCGGCTGGTGCCCTGGCTGGTGCTGTTCGCCACCAGCATGTTCGCCTGGGGCAGTTTTCGCCGCAAGCCGCTGCACGCCGTCAGCGGCATGCCGACCTGGGTGCTGGTGCTGGTGCAAAGCTGTATCGCCGTGTATGGCGGCTACTTCGGCGGCGGCATCGGCTTCCTGATGCTGGCCGCGCTGACCATCGCCGGCCAGCAGGTGCGCATGGCGACGGCCACCAAGAACATGCTGGCGATGGCGATGAACGCCGCCGCCACCGTGATCTTCGCCACCTCCAAGCTGATCAGCTGGCCGGCGGCGCTGGCCTTGTGCGTCGGCGGCATCGCCGGCGGGCTGTGCGGCTCGTGGCTGATCCACCGGCTGCCGGAAAAAATCATGCGGGGCTTTGTGGTGCTGGTCGGCGCGCTGCTGACGGTGTGGATGTTCGTGCGCTAGGCGGCCGGGCCTGGCCACACAAAGCGCCCGGGACGTCGCCTGGACCCAACGGCGAAGAGCCGGGGTCGGACCCCGCAGGGTCCGACCCCAGCTTGCGCCGCTGGGTTTGGGCGGCGTGACCGGATGGCCGGAGCTTGCCGCTTAAAAGCTGGCGCGCAGGGTCAAGCGCAGGCTGCGCGATTCGACCGGGTGGTAGTGGATGTCGTCGACACCCTCGGCCGACTCGCCCGGCAGGCGCGAGGCGTAGTAGTAGTCGACGTCGCTGGCCTTGCGGTCGAACAGGTTGAAGGCGTCCAGCGACAGCTGCCAACGCTGGTCGATACGGTAGCCGAGGCGGGCGTAGGCGATGGCGGTGGAGGCGGAACGCCGGCTGTTGTCCTCGACCAGCGGACGCGGGCCGAAGTAGCGCAGCTGGAAGGCGCCCGACCACGGGCCGAGGTCGGTGATGGTGGCGCCGAACGAGGCGACCTTGCCGACCGCGCCGGGGATGTGCTTGCCGGCCGGGTCATCCTCGCTGTAGTGCGAACGCGAGTAGGCCAGGTCGAGGTCGAACAGCAGCCACGGCCGGGCGATGTAGTGGTTGTTCAACTCGATGCCGGAGCGGTGGCTGGCGCGGCTGGCCGAGGTGTCGCCGGCGTCGCCGGAGAACACCAGTTCGGAGGCCGAACGCAGGCGCCACAAAGCCAGCGAGGTTTGCAGGCCGGGCACGATCTCGCTGCGCATGCCCAGCTCGGCGCCACGGGTCTTGACCAGCGGCGTGACCGGCTCGGTCGGCTCCAGTTCGCGCGGCGTCAGGTGCACGGTGGTGCCGCGCGCGTCGTTGCTGTGGAAGCCTTGGCCGTAGTTGAGGAAGAACTCGGTCTGGCGCCACGGTCCCAGCACCAACGACAGCTTGGGCGAGGTGATGCCGGCGCCGGCCTTGCCGGAGTTCTCGGCGAGGTTGCTGCGCACGTCGAAGCGGTAGCGGTCGTAGCGCAGGCCGGCGACGCTGCGCAGCCAATCGTTCCACTGCACGGTGTTCTCGACGTAGGCGCCCAGGCTGCCCTGCTTGACGGTGGACTCGCCGATGGTGCGCAGGGTCTGCTGGCGCTCGGTGGCGTACAGCGCCAAGGGGGCGATGTGGTCGTAGCGGCCCTGCAGGCCGAGCTTGGTGTTGACGTCGCGGCCGCCCAGCTTGCCGAACCAGGTCTGCGCCACTTCGCCGCCGGCCATGCGGCGTTTTTCCGTCTGGCGGAACTGGTCGCCGTGCTCGGGGTCGTCGAGGAAGTAGGTGAAGTTGTTGTACAGCGTCAGGCTGGACTGCACCAGGTAGGCGTTGGCGCTGAACAGTTGCTCGGCGCTGCGCCGCTTCATGCCGAAGGACAGGCTGTAGCGCGAGGTGTCGCCGTCGTCGCTGGAGTCGATCACGCCGTAGGGATCGAGCGTGCCGGCGGCCACGGCGCGGCGCGGAATCTGGTTGCTGGAGTGCCAGGCGCCCTTGTACGCCATCGCGGTGAGGTTGAAGTTGTTGTCGCTGCCGCCGCGGCTGTAGCGCAGCACGCCGATGTTCTTGTGGAAGGCCTCCGGCAACTGCCATGGGCCGTTGTTGTGGGCGTATTCGGTGCTGTACAACAGGTTGCCGTCGGCCAGCGCCGTCGAGCCGGCCAGCATGGCGCGCTGGTATTGGTTCTGGCCGACGGTCAGGCTGGCCATGCTCTGCTTGAGCTTGTTGAACAGGCCCATGTGGGCGGCGCCGGCCGAGGCGAAGTCGCCCTCGTCGGCGTAGTACGGCCCCTTCTTGTAGTTGATGCGGTCGACCAGCTCGGGGATCACGAAGTTCAGGTCGGTGTAGCCCTGGCCGTGGGCGTGGCTGCGCATGTTGACGGGCATGCCGTCGACGAAGGTGGCGAAGTCGGTGCCGTGGTCGAGGTTGAAGCCGCGCAGGAAGTACTGGTTGGCCTTGCCGTCGCCGCTGTGCTGGGTGACGATCACGCCGGGGACGAATTCGAGCAGCTCGCCGGGCCGCAGCGCCGGACGGTTGGCGATCAGCGCCGCCGTCACCATGCCCTGGCTGGCGGCGCCGGAGGTGCCGACGCTGTTGTCGTAGTGGCCCAGCACCTCGACAGCGGCGGCAGCGGCAGCGGCCGGTGGCGGCGCCTCGTCGGCGCGCGCGGCGGCGCATGGGAGGGCCAGCGCGGCCAGCGCGGACAAATTGGTGAGCGTGGTGAAACGGGCGTGGCGAACGGTTTGCAGACGGCGGGGCCGTTGCGTGAGAAATGACAGCATGAAAGATCCGATAGACAGCGGCAATCCACCCACCTCCCCGTGGGCACGATTGAACAGAAGGCGCGCGCGCCTCCACCTGTCGTGGCCGGTATCCGGGCTGGCAAGACGAACCGCGCCACCTTCCCATGCGAACGCACAGTGGTATTGAGTTGCGGCTTGTCGTCGACGACGACGCTTGCTTACCGTTGCGGGGGCAGCACATGTTGACCGCGTGGGCGGCGCCATGTTTCCCGTTTAACTGCGCGTCCGGACGGACGCGCGGGCACCAAAACAGCGCGATTATACGGTCGCACCGTCCAAGGGTCTATCACTTCTTGCTAGTCGCGCAACAGTCGGCGCCGGCCGCGCCCAGGCTTTGCAGGATCGGACAATCGGGGCGCGCGTCGCCGTGGCAGCTGCCGGCCAACTGCCGCAAGGTGTCGCGCATTTCGCTGAGGGCGGCGATGCGCTCGTCGAGCTCGGCCACGTGGCCGAGCGCGATGGCCTTCACGTCGGCGCTGGCGCGCGCCTTGTTCTGCCACAGCGACAACAGCTCGCGGATCTGCTCGAGCGAGAAGCCGAGCATGCGGCCGCGCTTGATGAAGCGCAGCGCGTGCAGTTCGTCCTCGCTGTAGGTGCGGTAGCCGGCCTCGCTGCGCCGGCTGGCCGCGACCAGGCCGATGCTTTCGTAGTAGCGGATCATCTTGGCCGTCACGCCGGTGGCGCTGGCCGCCTGGCCGATGTTCATTGCGCGGCCTCCGGTTTCCAGCGGCGCAGCAGCAGCGCGTTGCTGATCACGCTCACCGAGCTGAGCGCCATGGCGGCGCCGGCCACCATCGGGTTGAGCAGGCCGAAGGCGGCCAGCGGGATGCCGACCAGGTTGTAGATGAAGGCCCAGAACAGGTTCTGCCGGATCTTGCGGTAGGTGCGGCGCGAGATGGCGATGGCGTCGGCCACCAGCGCCGGGTCGCCGCGCATCAGGGTGATGCCGGCGGCGTGCATGGCGACGTCGGTGCCGGTGGACATGGCGATGCCGACGTCGGCGGCGGCCAGCGCCGGCGCGTCGTTGATGCCGTCGCCGACCATGGCGACGCGCTGGCCGGCCGCCTTCAGCGCGGCGACGGCCTCGGCCTTGCCGCCCGGCAGGACGTTGGCCAGCACCCGGCCGATGCCGAGCGCGGCGCCGGCGGCGTCGGCGCTGCCCTGGTTGTCGCCGGTCAGCAGCACGGTCTGGATGCCCAGCGCGTGCAGGCGCTGCACGCCGGCGCGGGCGCCCGGTTTGATCCGGTCGCCGAAGGCCAGCAGGCCGAGCAGGCGCGGCGGCGTGCTGTCGGCCAGCCAGGAGATGGTCAGGCCCTGGGCTTCCAACGCGGCGGCGCGGGCGGCCAGCGGCGCCAGCGCCACGCCCTGCTCTTCCATCAGGCGGCTGCTGCCGAGCAACAGGCGGCGGCCGTCGACGGTGGCGGCGACGCCGCGTCCGGGCAAGGCGCTGAGCTCGCTGGCCGGAGCGGCGTTGAACCGCGCCGCGCCAGCCGGCGCGGCCTCGGCCAACTGCCGGGCGGCGGCCTCGACCACGGCGCGGGCCAGCGCGTGCTCGCTGCCGCGCTGCACGCTGGCGGCCAGTTGCAGCAACTCGCGCTCGCCGATCTCATGCGGCACGGCGGCGGCCAGGGTCGGCTTGCCCTCGGTCAGCGTGCCGGTCTTGTCGAACACCACCGTGCTGGTGTGGTGGGCGATCTCCAGCGCCTCGGCGTCCTTGATCAGAATGCCGTAGCGGGCCGCCACGCCGGTGCCGGCCATGATGGCGGCCGGCGTCGCCAGTCCCAGCGCGCAGGGGCAAGCGATCACCAGCACGGCGACGGCGTTGATGATGGCCAGCCCGACGTCGCCGCCGGCCAGCCACCAGCCGAGGAAGGTCAGCAGCGCCAGCAGCAGCACCACCGGCACGAAGACGGCGCTGACCCGGTCGACCAGGCGCTGGATCGGCGCCTTGGCGGCCTGCGCGTCCTCGACCAGGCGGATGATGCGGGCCAGCGTGGTCTCGGCGCCGACCGCGTCGGTGCGCACCAGCAGCAGGCCGTCGCCGTTGATCGAACCGCCGGTGACCCGCTCGCCGATCTGGCGCGCCACCGGCAGGCTCTCGCCGCTGATCAAGGACTCGTCGAGCTGGCTGGCGCCCTCGACGACGACGCCGTCGACGGCGACCCGCTCGCCCGGACGGATCACCACCAGGTCGCCCAGTCGCACCTGGTCGATGGCCAATTCAATGTCCTGCCCGCCACGGCGCAGCCGCGCCGACTCGGGGCGCAGCACCTGTAGCGCGCGGATCGCCGCCGTGGTCTGGCGCTTGGCGCGGGCCTCCAGCCATTTGCCCAGCAGCACCAGGGTGATCACCACGGCCGAGGCCTCGAAGTACAGCACCTGCATGCCCATCGCGTCGGGGTGGGCGCCCGCCAGCAATTGGTAGACGCTCAGGCCATAGGCGGCGCTGGTGCCCAGGGCCACCAGCAAGTCCATATTGCCGCTGCCGGCGCGCGCCGCCTTCCAGCCGGCGCGGTAGAAGCGCGCGCCCAGCCAGAATTGCACCGGCGTGGCCAGCAGGAACTGGACGCGGCCGTCGAGCATGGCGTGGACGCCGAACCAGTCGAGCAGCATCGGCGCCAACAGCGGCAGCGACAGCAGCGCGGCGAGCAGCACGGCGCGGCCGTCGTTGCCGCTGTGCGCCATGGCGACGGCGGCCGACTCGGGCTTGGCCGGCGGTGGCGCGGCGTGGTAGCCGGCCCGCTCGACCACCTCGGCCAGGGCGGCGAAGGAGAGCGGCGCGGCCGACTCGACGCGCGCCATCTCGGTGGCCAGGTTGACGCTGACGCTGTGCACGCCGGGTATGGCGGCCAGCGCCTTTTCCACCCGGCCGACGCAGGAGGCGCAACTCATCCCTTCGATGCGGATGGCCTGGGACAGCGCGGGATCGGCGGCGGCGGGCGCGGCGGCGGTGGCGGTGGCGGTGGCGGGACTGAGGGTGTTGGACGGACTCATGGGCGGTACTCGGCTGATGACAGGATCACTGTAGCATCAACCATCCCATGATAGGAAGGTCAAGCGCTTTCGTGCGGAGTGGGTGGCGGCAGGCGCTGCCGCGCCGCCGCCCGCCCCGCTCAGCGCACCTCGCAGTCGACGGTCTTCGGTTTGCCGGCGCCGGCGCTGCCGCCGTTGGCGCCACTCGACGACGCGCTGAAGGCCGGCGGCGGCGTGAATTGCATGCCGGGGTTGAGCGGCAGCACCACCGGCGGCTGCTTGAACGAGGCGGTGTAGCCGAACTGGCCGGCGGCGAACTGTTGCGAGCCGCCGCTGTTGCTCAAATGGATCAGGCCGTCGAGCACTTGCACGTACAGGCCGGGCGGCCGCGCCGCGCTCGGCGGCTGCGGCGGCCCCTGCGCCAGCAACAAAGGCGGCGGCAACGGACGCAGCGGCATCAGCGGGGCGGCGTCGGTGCCGCCCAGCGCGGCGGTGCTGGCCATGCGCCAGGCTTCGCGCGCGGCGACGCTGACCTCGGGCTCGGGCTCCCATTCGGCGATGAAGGTGGTGCCGCGTATGCCGATGGTGGCGCTCGGCGTCTTCAGTTCGAAGCGTTCCTTGCTGCGTTTGCCGAGCAGGCCGGTCAGCGAGCGCAGGCCGCCCTTGACCAGGCTGAACGAGGCGGCGTCGCCGCCCGGTTTGCCGGCGTCGAAGGAGAAGTTGTCGATCTTGAAGGTGGTGCCGGGCTTGAGCGTGACCTCGCTGTTGTCGATGAACTTGACCAGGGCGTAGGTGTTCTTCTCCGTCACCAGTGTGTCGCCGCTCTCCACCTCGGACTTGAGCGAGAGGATCTTGACGGCGCCGTCGGCCTTGCGCGCCAGCAGCGGGCCGCTCAGCTGGGTCACCGTGCCGGCGACCTGGGCCGCCAGCGCCAGCGAGCCGGCACACCACAAGACCAGCAGCAGCCAGGCCTTAATTGCAATAGAGTTTTTTGACGGGTTCATTTTTCGTTTCACTTTTTCCATTGCTGGCGACCGATTTGTCGTCCGACTTTTTGTCGTCCTTCTTGCCGTTGTCGGCCTTGCTGTCGTCCGGCGTGCTGGCCGCCGCGGCGCCGCCGCTGCTGCCGCCGCCGCCGGTGGACGACGCCTTGTCCGGATCGAGGAAGACCGTCGTCGCGTCGTGGCGCGGCGCACCGCTGGCGATGGTTTTGATCACCTCGTTGCTGGCCTGCTGCACCGGCTTGACCGGTTCGCTGGCCGTCGGCGGCGACAGGATCTGGCACAGTGCCGAGTTCGGCGCGATGGTGCAGATGTCGGCCGACGGTGGCGGCGTTGGGGTTGGCGTCGGCACCGGGGTCGGCGTCGGCGCCGGCGTTGGCACCGGGGTCGGAACCGGGGTCGGCACGGGCGTCGGCGTCGGCGTCGGTTCGGGCGTGGGCGTCGGGGTCGGCACGGGCGTGGGCGTTGGCACGGGCGTCGGCGTCGGGGTTGGAACCGGCGTCGGGGTTGGCACCGGCGTCGGCGTCGGCTCCGGCGTGGGGGTCGGCGTCGGGGTCGGGGTCGGCGTCGGGGTCGGCAAGTTCTGCCCCGGCGCGCTGCTCACCTGGCCGCTGGTGGTGTGTACGGTGCTGCTGGTGACGCCGACGATGTTGTGGCCGGCGGCCAGCGCGATGTTGCCGCTGCTCGACATGACCTGGCCGAAAATGGTCAGAATGTCGTCGGTCGCGTTGCTCGGCCCGCCCGCCGCCAAGTGGATATTGCCCGACGAGGAACTGACCTCGCCGAACACGCTCAACGGGCTGTGGGTCTGCACGCTGATCGCGCCGACGCCGGTCTTGATGCTGTCGCCGGCGCCGACGACCACGCCGCCGGTGTTGTCGAGCGTGATGGCGCCGTCGTTCGGCGTCGTCACGTCGGTCTGCCACAACTTGTGCACGACCAGCTCGACCGGGTGGCCCTCGACCTGGTGGTGCGGGTTGTTGATATTGGTGATGTTGATCGGCGCCGTGCTGTGGCTGCCGGCCTTGTTCTCGGCCGTCAACTCGGCCACCTGGGTCAGCAGCGGCAAGGCGGCCGTGCCGATGCCCTCGGTGGCGTCGAGCGTCAGCAGGCCGGCGGTGATGCTGCCGCCGGGCACGACGGTGCCGTCGGCGCGGGTGATGGCGCCGCTCAGCGCGCCGCTGGCGATGGCCAGCGAGACATTGCCCTGCGAGTAGAGGCCGTCGACATCGTAGAGCTGCGCCGCGGTGTTGCCGCCGCCGACCAGGCGGGCGATCGCCAGGCTGCGGTTGTTGACGAAGCTGAAATTGTGGCCGCTGCCGGTCTGGTGCGCCGCCAGGTTCTGCACCTTGTTGCCGCTGTTGGTCAGGCTGACCGCGCCGTTGGTCTCGATGCCCAGGTCGCGCACCTCGATCGGACCGGTCTGGCTAATCTGGCCGTTGCCCAGCAGGCCGATGCGGGTGGTCAGCGCGTTGCGGTCGGTCAGCGCGCTGACCCCGACGGTGATGCCGGCGACGCTGATGTTGCCGGTCAGGGTGTTGCTGTCGGTCGAACCGATGCCGACGGTGGCGGCGGCCAGGAAGGACAGGTCGGTGATCGACAGGCACGGCGGCGAGGCGCAGGCGGCGCCGACGGTGATGCCGCGTCCGCTGGTGGCGGGCGACATGCTGACGACGTTGGCGGTGACGGTGTCGGTGATGCTCAGTTCGTCCGACTTGAGCTTCAGCACGTCGGCGCCGAGCGTCGCGCCGATGGTGATTTTGCCCGGACTGTTGAGCCCCAGCACGCTGCTCGGCAGCGACAGCGCGCCGACCACGTCGAGGTCGCCGTCGGCCGAGATGTCCAGCCTGGCGGCGCTGATCGTCGCCAGGCCTGCGGCCGACAGGCGCAGCTTGTCGCTGCTGGCCGCCGAGCTGCCCAGTTCGACCGCCTTGCCGCTGGAATGGGGGGCCAGCGCGACCAGGCCGCCGCCGGCGTTGATGCCCTGGCCGGCGCTGGTGCCGAGCACGATGTTGTCGCCGCGCAGGTAGACGGCCAGCGCGCTCAGCATGCCGTGGTTGGTCAGCACGCCAGCGGACTCCAGGCCGATGCCGCCGCCGACGGTGAGCGGCGCCGCCACCATCAGGTTGCCGCCGGTCTGCAGCGTCAGCTTCTGGGCGTAGTTGGCCGAGCCGCTCAGGTCGAGCGCGCCGACCACGCTGATGCCGCCGGTGTGGCTGCTCTGGCCGATGCTGATGCCGGCGCCGCTGACGGTTCTCAGCATGGTGTCGGTCAGCGCCAGCGCGCTACCCTCGCCGTCGCTGGCACCGGCGCCGACCTCGATGGCCTGGCCGGCACTGTGGGTGACGAAACTGACGGTGGGATAGAAGCCGGGCGAGGCGCTGCTCGGCACCACGCCGTGCACCGACGCGGTGCTGTTGAGGGCGACGCGGTTGGCGTCGAAGCTGATCGAGCTGCCGGACACGCTGGCGCCGTTTTTGAGCCAAATGCCGCTGCTGCCCGTCGCGCTCAGCGCCACGTTGCCGCCGGTCACGCTGGCCGCGCTCGGCGTGCTGGTGTTTTCGAGCACGATGCTGGCGCCGCTCAGTTGCAGGTTGGCGCCATGGCTGGACACCGCCTGCTCGACCTTCAGCTGGCCGCTGGTGCTGATGCTCAGGTAGGTGTCGTTGTTGTTGTTCAGGCTGACGGCGCCCAGGGTCAGCGCGCCGAGGTTGGTGAGGCTGAGCAGGCTGACGTTCTCCGCCGTCAGCGCGGCGATCTGGTTGGAGATGCTATTCAAATGCACATTGCCGGCCGTGAGCAGGGTCAGCTGCGGCGTCACCACCGGCGCGTAGGAATTCTGCTCGATCGAGCTGGCCGCCAGGGTGACGCCGCTGGCGCCGTTGATGCCGCTGTACTCGTTGCCGGTGTCGACCGTCAGCGCGCCGCCGGTCTTGAACTGGAAGGCGCCGACGGTGCTGTGGCCGGAGACGTGGGCCACCGTGTTGTTGCCGCTCAGCGTGACCGCCGTGCCGATGGCCGACAGGCTGGCGGCGTTGAGCGCCGCGCTCTGCGTGACGGCACCGCCCTCGCCGATGGCCAGCAAGGCCAGCGCGCCCTGCACCGTGACGGCGCCGTTGACGGCGACGCCGCCGCCGGTCAGGCTCAGCTTGCTCTGCGCGCTGCCGCCGCTCTCGCCCAAGTTGAGCGTGCCGACCACCGTCAGCGCGCCGTGGTGGCCGCTGTAGCCGCCGATCAGCAGGTTGGCGCCGCTGCTGGTCTTCAATTCCGTCTCGCTCAGGCCGAGCACGCCGCTGGCGTCGGTGGCGCCGCTGCCGACGTTGATGACGGTGGCGCTGCCGTAGGTGTCGAGCTTGAGCGTGGCCGCGCCGAGCGCGCCGGCCAAGCTCATCTGGTCGGCGCGCAGGGCGATGGTGGGCGCCTGCAGTTGCGCGCCGCTGCCGACCGCCAAGCCGCCGCTGCCGAGCGCCGTGGCGCTCAGCGTGGCGTAGGCGTCGCTCAGCGTGATGTTGTGGTTCAGCGTGATGGCGGCGCCGCTGATCAGGTTCAGATCGGTCAGGTCGTCCAGGCCCAGCGTGGCGGCGCTGACGATGCTGCCGGCGCTGCCGTTGCCCAGCGTCAGGGTGTGGGTGGCAATGCCGCTCAGCTCGCCCGACTCCAGGCCCAGCGTGCCGCCCGATTTGCCGCCCAGGGTGATGCCGCGCCCCGCCGTGTAGGGTGCCAGCGTCACCGCGCCGGTGCCGCTGCGGCCGCCGGCTTCGATGCCGTGGGACAGGGTGATGTTATCGGCCAGCAAGGAGGCCGTCGCCACGCCGCTGATGTTGCCGTCGCTGCCCAGCGTGATGGCGCCGTCGGCCTTCGCCGCCGTCACGCCCAGCGCGCCGCCGCCCAGGGTCAAGGCGTCGTGGATCTGCACGCTGGTGCCGCTCAGGTTCAGGTTGCCGCCGCCGGTGCTCAGGGCGCCGCCGGCGTTGATGCTCAACAGGCCGGTGTCGTGGTTGGCGCCGCCGGCGTCGTTGGCGCTCAGTGTGATGGCGCCGTTGTTGGTGCCGATGGCGGCGTTGACGTTGATGTTGTTGCCGGCCTGCGCGGTCAAGCCCGTGCCGGGGTGGCTGATCGCCACCGCGCTGTTGAAGGTGATGTCGTGGTTGGCCTGCAGCACCACGTCGGCGGTCTGGCCCGATAGCATTGCGGCGTCCACCGTGCTGGTGCCGCTCGACGGCGCGTTGGCGAACAGCGCCAGCTCGCTGATGTCCGAGACGCCGCCGCCAGTGGCCACCACCTCGATGTCGTAGGGGTCGAGCAGCCAGCGGCCGCGGGCGCCGGCCGGCGCGCCGGCGTCGACCTTGGCGCCGGCGACATCGAGATAATGGCCCGAGGTTTCCACCAGGCCGCCGTTGCCGCCGGCCGCGCCGCCGCGCGCCGAAATGCCGCCGTGCATGCGCGTGGCCGTCTCGCTCCACACCACCACCTTGCCGCCGTCGCCCCGCGCCAGCGCGTCGGCGCGGATCCGCGCCGCCGGCGCCACGAAGGTTTGCTGCGCATTGCGCAGCGCCGGGTTGGCGCCCTGGTAGTCGCCGCCGACCAGCACGCTGCCGCCGCCGGTCGCGCCGCTGGCGTCGACCAGCGCGTTGCCGTTCAGGCCGACCTGCCGGCCCAGCAGTTCGATGTGGCCGCCCTGCCCCGCCGCGTTGCCGGCGCTGGTCACGCTGCCGGCCTCGAGCAGCGTGCTGCCGCTGGCCTTGAGGATGATCTGGCCCTGCGCGCCGCGCACCGCCGAGTCGGCGTTGATGTTGCCGCGCTGGCTGACCAGCGCGCCGTAGATGCCGACCCGGCCGCCCTGGGCGACGATGGCGCCCAGGTTCAAGGCGCGGTCGGCCGGCGCGGCCAGCAGCACGCGCACGTCCGGATTGCTCGAATCGACCAGCTGCACGCTGTGGCCGGCCGCCAACACCACCTCGCCGTTGGGCGCCGTGATCAGGCCGCTGTTCTCCACCTCGGGCGCCAGCAGGAAGACCTGGCCGCCGCCCGGCGTGGTGATGCTGCCGGCGTTGGCCACTTTGCCGGCGCCGGCGCCGGCGCTGAAGTTGTTCTTGCCGGCCAGGAAATCGGCGTTGGAGATCGCCAGGCTGGACGCCACCAGGCCGTTGACGTCGACCCGCGCGTCCCTGCCGAACAGCACGCCGTTCGGATTGATCAGGAACACCTTGCCGTTCGACTGCAGCGCGCCGAGGATCTGGCTGGGGTCCTGGCCGGTGATGCGGTTGAGCACGCGGCTGTCGCCGCTCTGCTGGATGAAGCGGGTCAGCTCGCCCGGATTGATCGAGAAACTTTTCCAGTCGATGATGGTGTTCGGCGTGTTGGTGATCGAGAACAGCGCGCCCTGCTGGTTGAACGTCGCCTGGCCGTGCACCACCTGCGGCGAGACGGGGTTGGCCTGCGCCGTGCTGAAGCAGGCCGCCACCACCACCGCCAACAGCTTGCGGCGCAGGTGCAGGGAGGCCGCCGTGCTGGCGGGCCGGAGGGTGTGCTGGCTGTGGAGGTTTTTCATCATCGTGTCCTGGTGTGGCCGGGCCGTCTAGTACGACAGGCCCAGGCGCAGATGCAGACGGTTGGCGTCGGCGCGCGCGGTGGCGCCGGCGCGCAGCACATGGCCGTAGTCGATTTGCAGATTGAGGTTGCTGGCGATCAGGAAGCGCAGGCCGAGGCCGGCGCTGGCGATCGAGGTGCCGTCCAATTCGCCCGGCAGCGCGTGGTTGCGGCGCACCCGGGCATGGTCGTAGAAGGCCAGCAGGCGGCAGTTCCAGCCGTCCCGGCCGACGCAGAGGTTGGGCGTGTAGGCCTCCAGGTTGGCGCCCAGGCCGCTGTCGTTGGAGATTTCGCGCTCGGCGAAGCCGCGCACCGAGCTCGAACCGCCGGCGCCGAACTGCTCGCCGGGGATCAGCGCGTCGGCGCTGTACTGGCCGTTGACAATGGCGCGCAGCGCCCAGTCGGCGGCCAGCGGGTAGCTGGCGCTGGCGGCGAAGCGCAGCGCCGTATAGCCGGCCTTGGCGCCGAGGCGCGCCAGGGTGAAGGCGTCCTGGCCGCCCTTGGCGCCGCCGGCGACATTGTGCAGCAGGGTCAGCGAGGCGCTGAGTTCGCCCTTGTCCAGGGTCCAGGTGCCCAGGTAACCCAGGCTCAGCGGGTGCACCGTGACGTCGTTGCCGAGCTCCTGGCCGAGCAGCAGGACGCTGTTCTTGAAGGCCTTGTAGTCGAGGCCGTAGACCAGCCGCGACTCGTAATTGCCGCGCTTGGCCAGGTTCTGGTTGTAGCGTCCGCCGTACACCGCGCCCTTGCCGCTGACGGCCAGGTCGAACACGCCGGCGCTGACGGTGCCCGAGTCGACGTTCGAATAGCTGGCGAACAAGTCCAGCGAGTCGCCCAGCGCGTACAGCGGGATGTGGTAGCCGGCGCCGTAGACCTTGACCCGGCTGGGGTGTTCCAGCGTGGTGGTGTATTGCAGGCTGGCGACGTGGTCGCGGCCCCACAGGTTGGCGTTCTGCAGCACCAAGCCGGCGTGGGTCTTGCCGGTCTGCTCGGTGCCGGTGTTGTCCAGGTTGAGCATGGCCTTCCATGGGCGTTCGTCGGCCACCTCCAGCACGGCGTCGACCTCGTCGTCGCGCTCGCCGCTTTGCAGCTTCAGGTTGACCTTCTTGGCCGGGTTTTCATTGCCCAGCTTGAGCCCGGCCGAGATCTGCGCCAGGTTGGGCAGCCGGCCCTCCTGCAAGGCCGGCAGGCTGCGGCGGATGTTGGCCTCGTCGAAATATTGGTTGTTCTTCACGCTGACCCGGCCGATCGTGCTTTGCACCACCTTGAAGCGCACCACGCCCTGGTTCAGCTCCTGTTCCGGCAGCTCGACGGTGACCACGTTGTAGCCGCGCGCGTGGTAGGCCGCCTCGAGCGCCTCCAGCGCCCGCTGGACGTCGCCGAAGTCGCGCTCCTGGCCGGTGAAGCGGGCCAGCAGCTGTTCGATCTGCGCCGGCGGCAGCAGGGTGTTGCCGCTGACGTCGAAGCGCTTGATGTCGAAACGGATGGGCGCGGCGGCGGCCTCGGCGCTGCGGCCCGGCGCCGAGGCCGTGACCAGCAGGGCGCCGGCGAGCATGCTCAACAGGTGACGTTTCATGTGTCGGGTCATGGAATTTTCTTACGCTGTGGATGAAGTTGCCTACTCCGATGCTAGCATAAGGGGGCATGGGAAAAACCCTCCCACACCGCTTATAGTGTTCAGAAGCAACACTTTCAAATCCGACGCCGCGCCATTCCAGGCAGGCGGGCGGCGGCGACATGGCCGTGTTTGCGCGCTTAGGACGGCGCAAAGGCGTGGCCGGCGGCTCCCCACAATGGGACGGGCGGCGGCGCGGCAGACTCCTCCCGGCCGCTTTGCGTAAGCACGCAAAAATAGCCAGCAGGAAATTATTGTTACCTGTAGTCTAGTCTTGTTTTGCCGCTTCGTCAGCACATTCCGCGCGCCGCGTCGGTTTTCCGCACAGCCGCGCCAGGCCCGGGTTTTGCGCGCCGCCGCGCCGGCATCGCGCCACGGCGTTTTTCAGCGGCTCACTTGGTCTCGAAGGTGGTCACGCCGTCCCAGTCGGCGCCGGGTGGATGGCCGCGGAACCACGCCACGCGGCCGGCGTACAGCGCGTACAGGCCGCGCTCGGGCGCCGCCGCGCCCAGCTCGGCGAGCAGGCGCTCGGCCCGGTCCCAGTCCTGCGCCCGCACGGCGGCCAGCGCCTGCCCCCAGCGCGCCAGCTCGGCCTGCGTGGCGGCGTCGATCTCGCGCGCCAGCGCCAGCGGCTCGTAGATGGCGACCGGCTCGTTCTTGCCCTTGACGCGCACCAGGTCCAGCTCGCGGTAGGCGAATTCGGGCGCCGCCGCGCGCGTCGTCTCGCCGACCGCGATGCCGACGCCGTAGACCTTGGTGATGCCCTCCAGCCGCGAGCCGAGGTTGACGGCGTCGCCCATCACCGTGTAGGCGCGGCGGATCTTCGAACCCATGTCGCCGACATGCATCAGGCCGCTGTTCAGGCCGATGCCGATCTTCAGCGGCGGCCAGCCACGGGCGATGAAGTCCAGGTTCAGCCGCGCCGCGCTGGCCTGCATCAGCAAGGCGGTGGCGACGGCCCGGCTGGCGTGGTCGGCGAAGGCCACCGGCGCGCCCCAGAAGGCCATGACGGCGTCGCCGATGTACTTGTCGAGCGTGCCGCGGTGGCTGTCGCGGATGTCCTCCGACATCGCCGTCAGGTACAGGTTGATGTACTCGCGCAGCGCCTTCGGCGTCAGCCCCTCGGAGATGGTGGTGAAGCCGCGCACGTCGACGAACAGCACGGTCAGCTGGCGGCTCTCGCCGTCCATATTGTATTTTTCCGGGTCGTCGGCCATCTCGGCGACCAGCTCGGGGGCGACATACTCGCCGAAGCGCGAGACCAGCGCGCGGCCGCGCCTGACCTCGAAGAAATAACCCCAGGCGACGTTGAGGATGAACAGGGCGAACACCAGCAGCAGCACGGCGGCCATGTTGAGCACGGCGTCGTGCGCGCTGTACAGGTAGTAGTTGAAGCCGGCGGCGGCGGCCAGCGCCGCCAGCGACAGCAGCACCGAGTACAGCGGCGAGAGCACGGCCAGCGCCGCCGTCAGCAGCAGGCCCAGCACCACCACCTGCAGGAACTCCACGGTGAAGGCGTAGTAGGGGCGCGACTTGAAGCTGTTGTCGAGGATCGACTTGATCAGGTTGGCGTGCACCTCGACCCCCGGGTACTCGGCGTTGACCGGGGTGGCGCGCACGTCGTTCAGGCCGGGCGCGGTGGTGCCGACCAGCACGATGGCGTCCTTCAGCAGCGCCGGCGCGACCTTGCCGGCCAGCACGTCGGCGGCCGACAGGTAGCGGAAGGCGCCGCCCTCCGGCCCGCCCCGGCCGCGGAACTGCACCGTGGTGGTCAGCCCCTCGCCGACCGGGATGCCGATCTGGCCCTTGCCGCGCGGGCCGTCGACGAACAGGCTGATGTATTCGAGGCCGCCGTTGTCGAGCTCGGCGGCCGACAGGGTGTCGGCGGTGTCCTCGAAATACGGCGCGATGGCGCGCGCGTTGAGGAACACGGCGCTGACGGCCAGCGACAGCGAGGGGTAGTAGCCGTCGCCGATGCGCTGCAACAGGGTCGACGAGCGCACCACGCCGTCGCTGTCGGTCAGCGCGGTGAAGATGCCGGCGCCGCGCGCCGCCTGTTGCAGGCGGGCGATGTTGGCCTCGTAGCCGCGCGCGGTGTAGGCGCTCACCGCGCGGCCGTGCAGCCCGGCGACGCTGAAGGCCGGCGCCGGCAGCACGCCTTTGACTTGCTTGTCCGATACGTTGTAGCCGAGCACCACCGGCCGGCCCCTGATGGCCGCCGCCAGCAGGCCGTCGTAGTCCAGCTCGTCCTTCAGCGCGGCCAGGCTGGCGGCGAAGCCGGCCACCTCCTTGAGTTGCCGCTGCGCCAGGCGCTGCAGCACGGCGTAGCCGGACGAGGTGTCCGGCTCGGGGAAGGAGATGTCGAAGCCGATCGCGCCGGCCTGGTAGTGTTCGCCCAGCTGGGTCACCAGGCGCGCCATCACGTCGCGGCCCCAGGGGAAGCGGCCGATCTCGGTCAGGCTCTTCTCGTCGATGTCGACGATCACCACGCGCGGGTCGAGCACGGCCGGCTCCAGCCGCATGCGCTGGTCGGACAGGAAGGTGTCGAGGTGGGCCAGCGCCGCCAGCGGGAAATAGTTCAGCGTGTACAGCGCCGCCAGCGCGGTCAGCAGCAGTCCCAGCGCCCAGCGCGCGCCGTGCTTGCGCAGCCGGCGGCCCCAATTGGCGCCGCTCAGGCGCACGCCGCCTCCCCTGTCGTCGGCGGACGCGCCATGGCCTTAGGGCCGGTAGCCCGGGATCAGGGCCTCGTCGATGGCGTCGATCTGGCGCGGGTCCATGTTCTTGTTGGCGAACTCCAGATACACCCGGCGGCGGATGAAGATGTCGAACAGGTCCGGGTCGATGTGGCCGTTCAGGCTGAAGTTGCCGAGGATGCGCAACGACTCCGACAGGGTCTTGCCCTTCTTGTAGGGCCGGTCGCGCGCCGTCAGCGCCTCGAAGATGTCGGCGATCGCCATCACCCGCGCCTGCACCGACATCTGCGCCTTGCTCAGGCCGCGCGGATAACCCTTGCCGTCCATCCGCTCGTGGTGGCCGCCGGCGTACTCGGCGACGTGTTGCAAATGCTTGGGCCAGGGCAGCGCCTCGAGCATGCGGATGGTCACCACGATGTGGTTGTTGATGACCTTGCGCTCCTCCTCGGTCAGGGTGCCGAAGCGGATGGTCAGGTTGCCCACCTCCTCGGGCGAGAGGAAGTCCTGCTCGCTGCCGTCCGGGCCGCGCCAGCGGTAGGCGGCGATCTCGCGCACGCGTTGCTGGTCGGCCGCCGCCATGCCCTCGCCGCCGATGTTGGCCTGGCGCAGGAAGTCGCGGTCGCGGTCGAGCTGGGCCAGGCGCTGCGCCAGCTCGGCGGCGCAGGCCGCCGCGTCGGCGCCGCCGCACTGGGCGCGCAGCGCGGCCAGCTCGGCGTCGCGGCGCAGCACCTCGAAGCGGGTGTCGATCATGCCGATGCGGTCGAAGATGGTCTCCAGCTTGGTCGCCTTGTCGACCACGTGGACCGGCGTGGTGATCTTGCCGCAGTCGTGCAGCAGGCCGGCCAGCCACAGCTCCTTGCGGTCGGCCTCGCTCATGCGGAACTCGGCCAGCGGGCCGCTGTCGGTGTTGTGCACCGCCTCGGCCAGCAGCATGGTCAGCTCCGGCACGAACTGGCAGTGGCGTCCGGTGTAGGGGGATTTTTCGTCGATGCCGATGTTGATCAGGTTGACCAGCGATTCGAGCAGCTCCTCCAGTTGCAGGATCAGCCGCTGGTTGGTGATGGCCACCGCGCCCTGCGCCGCCAGCGCCTCGATGAAGCGCTGGTCGGTGGTGGAAAAGGCGTGGATGGCGCCGCTCTCCGGGTCTTTGGCGTTGATCAATTGCAGCACGCCGACCAGCTCGCCCTCGTGGTCGTTCATCGGCACCGTCAGGAAGGACTGCGAGTGGTAGCCGTAGTGCTGGTCGAACGAGCGCATGCCGGAGAAGTTGAAGACGTCGGCCTGGTAGACGTCCTCGATGTTGACCGACTGGCGGAAGTTGGCGGCGTAGGCCGCCACCGAGGCCAGGTTGCGCTCGCCCTGGGCGTCGAACAGGGGCACGCCGGGGATGTCGATCGCCGCGCCGCTGGCGCCGCCCTGGCGCAGGCCCAGGCTGTCGTTGACCGAGATGTGGAAGCGCAGCTCGCGGCCGTCCGCGCTGGGACGGTACAGGGTGCCGCCGTCGGCGCCGGTCATGTTCTTGGCGACCAGCAAAATGCGTTCGAGCAGCGAGGCGACGTCGTGGCTGCTGCCGAGTTCAACGCTGAGCTCGGTCAACTGGTCGAGCCGCTGGGCGATCTGGGTAGGATTCAACTCTTGCATGGTTGTTATCGTGCCTGTAGAGGTGGGCGGCGCGCCGCCACGCGACAGGCATGCCGCCGCCGATTTGACTAATCGCAATGCTAGACATGCTGATAGGAAGTGTAGCCCCAGCGCAAGCTCCTGTACATCGACAAATGCGTCGGCCGCCGCGCGGCGGCGAAAACTGTCCCGATTTGGCACATTTCGGCGCCGGCGCCGGTGGCGAAAATCGCCGCGCCCGGCACAGTTTGCCAGCAACGCGGGGGCAAAAGAGGCTATGATCGGGGGAATCGCAGCTTGCCTATTCCACCACGGTTGATGCGGCAGGCCCAACAGACAGGACCGCGCCGGCCGGCACCGGCGTCAACCGGGCGGACCGGCGGCACGGGCAACAGGGACACAGCATGAAATTCAAATTCTGGGGGGTGCGCGGTTCCATCCCCTCGCCCGGGCCGCGCACCGCGCGCTACGGCGGCAACACCACCTGCATCGAGGTGCGCAGCGACGACGGCACCCTGATCATCATCGACGGCGGCACCGGCATCTTCGCGCTGGCGCAGTCGCTGCTGGCGCACGGCCGCGCCCCGGTGCAGGCCAACATCTTCATCACCCACAGCCACTGGGACCACATCCACGGCCTGCCCTTCTTCTCGCCGCTGTTCATCCGTGGCAGCCGGGTGCGCCTGCACGGCGCCACCGACCCGGTCACCGGCAACGGCATCGAGCACGTGATGGGCGTGCAGCTGCAGAACAGCTACTTCCCGGTCAGCGAGACGCAGATGGACGCCACCATCGAATACACCACGCTGAGCATCGGCCAGCCGATCGGCGTCGGCGACGCGGTGGTGCACAACGTGGTGATGAACCACCCGGTGACCGACCTCGGCTACCGGGTCGAGTGCAACGGCCGCTCGCTGTTCTTCACCGGCGACCACGAGCCCTACTACAACATCCACCCGCCCGGCCACCCCGAGCACGCCAGCTACCAGGCCCACATCGAGCGGCGCAGCGCCGCCATCGACGCCGTGGTGCGCGGCGTCGACGCGCTGATCGTCGACTGCTCCTACACCCGCGAGGAGTATCCGGCCAAGCAGGGCTGGGGCCACGGCACCTTCGACTCGGCGCTGGCGCTGGCCGCGCGCACCGGCGCCAAGCGGCTGTACTGCACCCACCACGAGCCGACCCGCGGCGACGACGAGCTCGAGGCGGTGTTCGCCGACGTCATCGCCCGCCACGCCCCGCTGCCCGGCAACCTGCAGGTGTTCCTGGCCTACGAGGGGCTGGAGGTGGAGCTGCACTAAGCTGGCCGCCGGCCAGGTCTTGCCCGCATTTTGCCGATTTTGCCGTATTTGCCGTATTTGCCGTGCCTTTCCCGCCCAGGAGCGCCACCATGAACGACACCGCCAACCGCGTCCCGCCCAGCGAGGTCGACCTGCGCCTGGCCTTCTTCCAGAAGCTGCAGGCGGTCAGCACCAAGATCCACGCCACCCATCAACTCGACGAGATCATGCTCGACCTGGGCATGGAGTTCTGCGACCTGTTCAACTGCGAGCGCTTCACCCTGTACGCCGTCGACGGCGCGCACATCGTCTCCAAGGTGAAGACCGGGCTGACCACCTTCCGCGACCTGAAGCTGCCGATCGACGCGCACAGCATCGCCGGCTACGTCGCGCAGACCCGGCGCACCGTCAACCTGGCCGACGTCTACGACGAGGCCGAGCTGGGCCGCCACTGCGCCGAGCTGCATTTCCAGCGCGGTGTCGACCAGCGCACCGGCTACCGCACCCGGCAGATGCTGGTGGCGCCGCTGCTGGCGGTGCAGTCGCACGAGCTGCTCGGCGTGGTGCAGTTCATCAACCACCGTGGCGGCGGCCCCTTTGCCGCCATCGCCGTCGACGGTGTCGAGCAGTTGTGCGAGACCCTGTCGGTGGCCTTCAGCCAGCGCCTCAAGCCGCCGCAGATGGTGCGCAGCAAGTATGACGGCCTGGTCACCGAGGCCCTGCTGTCGGCCGCCGAGCTGGAGCTGGCCACCCGCTCGGCGCGCAAGCAGGCGCGCGACATCGAGGAGGTGCTGCTCGACGAGTTCCAGGTCAAGCCGGCCGCGCTGGGGCAGGCGCTGGCCAAGTTCTACGCCGTGCCCCACGAACACTTCAAGGCCGACCGGCTGAAGCCGATCGAGCTGCTGCGCAACCTCAAGCGCCAGTACATCGAGGAGAACGGCTGGCTGCCGCTGGAGGACAACAAGGACGGCCTGCTGGTGGTGGCGCTCGATCCGGAGCGGGTGGCGCACGCCCACATCGTCAACCAGATCTTCCCCAAGGCCAAGGTGCACTACCGCGTCACCAGCGGGCGCGAGTTCCGCCAGATGGTCGAGCAGTTCTACGGCGCCGCCGCCGACTCGGGCAGCGTCGGCGACCTGCTGTCGGGCATGGACGACGGCGACGACGAGGGCGACGGCGGCGGCGGCGAGGTGTCCGAGGCGGTCGAGAACGAGCTGGTCAAGCTGCTCAACAAGATCATCGTCGACGCCTACCGCCAGGGCGTCTCCGACATCCACATCGAACCGCTGCCGGGCAAGGGCAAGACCGGCATCCGCTTCCGCAAGGACGGCACGCTGATCCCCTACATCGAGATCCCGGCCAGCTACCGCAGCGCCCTGGTGGCGCGCGTCAAGATCATGTGCGACCTCGACATCTCCGAGCGGCGCAAGCCGCAGGACGGCAAGATCAAGTTCAAGAAATACGGCCCGCTCGACATCGAGCTGCGCGTCGCCACCATCCCCTCGGCCGGCGGCGTCGAAGACATCGTCATGCGCATCCTGGCGGCCGGCGAGCCGATCCCGCTCGACAAGCTGGGCGTGTTGCCGTTCAACCTGGCGCGGCTGCGCGCCACCATCGAAAAGCCCTACGGCCTGTTCTTCGTCTGCGGCCCGACCGGCTCGGGCAAGACCACCACCCTGCACTCGGTGCTGCACTACCTGAACACGCCCGAGACCAAGATCTGGACCGCCGAGGACCCGGTCGAGATCACCCAGAAAGGGCTGCGCCAGGTGCAGGTCAACCGCAAGGCCGGGCTCGACTTCGCCACCGTCATGCGCGCCTTCCTGCGCGCCGACCCGGACATCATCATGGTCGGCGAGATGCGCGACAAGGAGACCGTCGGCATGGGCATCGAAGCCTCGCTGACCGGCCACCTGGTGTTCGCCACCTTGCACACCAACAGCGCGCCCGAGTCCATCGTGCGCCTGCTCGACATGGGCATGGACCCGTTCAACTTCGCCGACGCCCTGCTCGGCATCCTGGCGCAGCGGCTGGCCAAGCGCCTATGCGCCGGCTGCAAGCAAGCCTACCAGCCGGACGCCGCCGAGGTCGAGCTGCTGCTCGACGAATACTGCGAGGAGTTGCTCAACACCGCCGGCTTCCTGGCCGACGCGCCAGCCGGCCGCGGCGCCGTGCTGGCCGGCTGGCGCCAGCGCTACGCCGGGCCCGACGGCCGCTTCACGCTGTACCGCGCCGTCGGCTGCGACGAGTGCAACAAGGGCTATCGCGGCCGCGTCGGCCTGCACGAGCTGATGATCGGCAGCGACAAGGTCAAGCGGCTGCTGCAGGAGCACAGCCGGGTCGCCCAGCTGCTCGCCGCCGCGCTGGAAGACGGCATGCTGACGCTGAAGATGGACGGCATCGAAAAGGTCCTGCTGGGCATCACCGACATCAAGATGGTGCGGGCGGTGTGCATCAAATGATCCCCCCGGGGTCAGCCACCAGCGGGGTCAGCAGCCACCAGCGGGGTCAGTGCCGACATTCGGACACGAGCTCAACCATGCCGGGGTCCACGTCGGGGTCAGTGCCGACATTCGGACACGAACTCAACTATCGCGAAGCATCCAAACCTGCCTTTTAGCTGAGATGGATCACTTCTGCCAGGGCGGCCTGCAGTTAGGCTCACACAATGACCCGCCCTCTCAGACTGGAATTTCCCGGCGCGCTATACCACATCACTTCACGGGGTGATCGTAGCGAGGATATCTATTGCGATAGCGGCGACCGATATGCCTGGTTAGAAATAGTGGGGCGAACCGCAGCAAGGTTCAATCTTGTGGTCCATGCCTACTGCCAAATGAGCAACCACTACCATCTATTGCTGGAGACCAGCGAGGGCAATTTATCGCAGGGAATGCGGCAATTGAACGGACTATACTCGCAGCATTTCAACCGACGTCACGGGGTGGTAGGCCATCTTTTCCAAGGGCGTTATAAAGCCATCCTGGTTCAGAAGGACAACTACCTCTTGGAGCTGGCGCGCTATATCGTGCTAAATCCCCTCAGGGCGAACATGGTGAGGACGTTGGGCGAATGGCCATGGAGCAACCATCATTCCACTATGGGTCGTGCGGCCGTTCCCACCTGGCTACACACCGATTGGCTGCTAAATCAATTCGCTGCATCGCGCCATGAAGCGATACCGGCCTATGAGAAATTTGTTATGGCAGGCCACAGCCTACCCAGCCCTCTGAGCAATACTACCCACCAAGTGTTCTTGGGCGACGACAGCTTTATCGCGCAACATCGCCAGCCACCACAAGCAGATTTAGTTCGCGCCGTATCCAAGGTGCAAAGACGTTCACTTGCTTTGCCGCTTGATGAATACGAGAAAATATACGCCAATCGCGACGAGGCGATGGCCCGCGCGTACTATTCGACCGCGTTCACCATGCAACAGATCGGCAAACAATTCGGCGTCTCATACAAGACAGTTGGCCGGGCCGTACAAAAGTACCAAGAAACACTCTCATCCGCATGACGTACGGTTGAGGTCGTGTCCGAATGTCGGCACTGACCCCGCCTTGCACCAGCACTTTCTCGAAGCACACCGCCGGCGCGTTGCCGGCGTGCTTGCCGTAATTGGCGATGCGGCGGTAGCCGCGCGCCTGGTGGAAGGCGGCGGCGCGGGCGTTGACCAGGCGCGTCTCCAGCCACAGCGCGCGCTTGCCCAGCGCCGTTGCCTCGGCCAATGGTATGCTTTGGACAAGCAGCACATGAATTCGCCTGACCGCCCAGCCCAGCGGCACGCGCCGCCCGGGCCCGCTTGCGCCATGCCCGACGCGCGCCGCCGGCGTCACTGTTGCACCCTGCCGCCGGACGCCCCTGCGCGCCCGCCCGTCCCTTCTTTGCGAGACGTCTCGATGACTACTGAAACCTTTATCCCCGGCAAAGACGCCGCCCTTGAAACGACCATCGCCACCATGCAGGCCAAGCTGGCCAAGCGCGGCTTCAAGCTCAACGAGTCGTCGCTGCTGCACGAGGTCGACGGCATCTGGTCGACCCACATGAAGGACCAGGAGTGCCCGATGCTGTTCTCCAACGGCAAGGGCGCCACCGAACTGGCGGCCCGCGCCAGCGCCTACGGCGAGTTCGTCGAGCGCCTCGGCACCCACTATTTCTGGACCCACTTCAACCTCGGCGCCAGCCGCGCCCGGCGTCCCGTCGTCCACTATCCGCAAGAGAAATGGTTCCAGCCCGGCGCCGACGGCGAATGGCCGGCCGAGATGCTCAACGCCGAGCTGCACGCCTTCTACAACCCGGACGGCGAGATCGACGGCAGCGTGCTGGTCGACCTGAACTCGGGCAACGTCGAGCGCGGCATCTGCGCCCTGCCCTACCAACGCCTGCGCGACGGCAGCACCGCCTACATCCCGGTCAACATCATCGGCAACCTGTACGTCAGCAACGGCATGGCCGCCGGCAACACCGTCAAGGAGGCGCGCAGCCAGGCGCTGTCCGAGATCTTCGAGCGCGCCATCAAGTACCGCGTCATCGCCGAGGGCCTGTGCCTGCCGGAGGTGCCGGACGACGTCGTCGCCCGCTTCCCCGCCATCGCCGCCGGCATCGCCGGCCTGCGCAAGGCCGGCTTCGGCATCCTGGTCAAGGACGCCTCGCTGGGCGGCAAGTACCCGGTGATGAACGTCACCCTGATCCATCCCAAGGACCAGGGCGTGTTCTCCAGCTACGGCGCCCACCCGCGCTTCGAGATCGCGCTGGAACGCGCCATGACCGAGCTGCTGCAGGGCCGCGTGCTGGCCTCGCTGGAGGGCTTCCCCGAGCCGAGCTTCGACATGAGCGAGATCAACGCCGTGGCCAACCTGGAAATCCACTTCGTCGATTCGAGCGGCGTAATCAGCTGGAACTTCATGAGCGACACGCCGGACTACCCCTTCTGCGACTGGAACTTCAGCACCACCACCGACGAGGACTACCAGTGGCTGGTCGACGCCGTCCACGCCGAGGGCAAGGACATCTACGTGGCCGACTTCAGCGAACAGGGCGCCTACAGCTGCCGCATCCTGGTGCCCGGCTTCTCGGAGATCTACCCGGTCGAGGATCTGGAGTGGGAGAACAACAGCATCGGCAACGAGTTGCGCCCGCTGCTGGTGCGCCTGCACGAACTGAGCGTGCAGGAATGCACCACCCTGCTGGCCGACCTGCAGACCTCGAACCTGAACGACGAGCGGCCGCTGTGGGAAATCCTCGGCCTGGCCGCCGCGCCGGGCACGCCGTGGAAGCAGTTGCGCATCGGCGAACTGAAGACCCTGCTGGCCCTGGTGGTGGGCGACCAGGAAGCCATCCTCGAGGGGTGCGACTGGATCCACCACTTCAAGGACCTGGCCGCGCCGCGCCGCCTGGTGTACCGCTGCGTCGAAGCCATCGTCAAGCTCGACGAGGACGACGAGTCGGCCAACTACACCCGCTCGCTGGAACTGATGTTCGGCGGCGAAGCACTGCGCCTGGCCGAAGCCCTGCTCGACGGTAGCGAGCGCTTCTTCGGCCTCGACACCCTGGGCGCCGACTTCGAGGGCAGCGCCATGCACCAGACCCTGCTGGCCGCCTACGACAAGCTGTTCGCCGCCGACGCGGCCTAGTTGGCGCCGTCGGCTTGCGCGAACCCGGCGGCAAGAGCGCCGCTAAGTTAAACCAACCCCGGGGCGCAAACCTGGGGTGGGGCC
>NZ_JAEMNU010000035.1:30190-39512 GCF_016461825.1 Rugamonas violacea
CCCCCCCCCCCGGCTCCGCGCCTCTGGGTGGCTTTGGAAGCCGCCGGCGCCTAGGCTGGACGGCATCGCCCCACGCCACCGGAGCGCGCAACAAAAAAGGGAGCCGAGGCTCCCTTTTTTCACGTCCGCGCGCGGTCGATCACATGATGTGATGGCCGACCCACCAGGCGATGGCGGCGACGAAGGCCGAGGCCGGGATGGTGAACACCCAGGCCCAGACGATGTTGCCCGCCACGCCCCAGCGCACCGCCGACATCTTCTGCGCCGAGCCGACGCCGACGATGGCGCCGGTGATGGTGTGGGTGGTCGACACCGGCACGCCGAAGAAGCTGGCCATCAGCAAGGTCAAGGCGCCGCCGGTTTCGGCGCAGAAGCCGCCCACCGGTTTCAGCTTGGTGATCTTCTGGCCCATGGTCTTGACGATGCGCCAGCCGCCGAACAAGGTGCCGAAGCTGATCGCCGTGTAGCAGGAGATGATGACCCACAGCGGTGGCGACTTGTCGGCCACCGAGCTGTGGCCGGCGGCGATCAGCAGCATCCAGATGATGCCGATGGTCTTTTGCGCGTCGTTGCCGCCGTGGCCCAGGCTGTAGCTGGCGGCCGACACCAGTTGCAGGCGGCGGAACCATTTGTCGACCCGCCGCGGCGTCGAGCGCACGAAGATCCACGACACCAGCAGCATGATGATCGAGCCGAAGATGAAGCCGAGCAGCGGCGACAAAACGATCCACTCGACCGTCTTGAGCAGGCCGCCGCCGGCCAGCGCGCCGGTGCCGGACTTGGCCACCGCGGCGCCGACCAGGCCGCCGATCAGCGCGTGCGAGGACGACGAGGGAATGCCGTAGTACCAGGTGAACAGGTTCCACGCGATGGCGCCGACCAGGGCGCCGAAGATGACGTACTGGTCGACCACGCCGGGGTCGATGGTGCCCTTGCCGACGGTGGCGGCGACGCCCAGCCCCACCACGAAGATGGCGATGAAGTTGAAGGCGGCGGCCATGGCGACGGCGGCCTGCGGCTTGAGCACGCCGGTCGAGACCACCGTGGCGATCGCGTTGGCGGCGTCGTGGAAGCCGTTCATGAAGTCAAACACCAGCGCCAGGGCGATCAACAGGCCGAGTACGTAGATGCTGATTTGTAGGGTGTGCATGGATTATTCTTTTCGCTTGAACAAATTCGGGCGCCGGCGCTTAGGCGTTTTCGACGATGATGCCTTCGATGATGTTGGCCACGTCTTCGCAGCGGTCGGTGACCGTCTCCAGAATTTCGTAGATCGCCTTCATCTTGATCAGGTTGCGCACGTCCGGTTCGTCGCGGAACAGCTTGGACATGGCGGCGCGCATGACGTGGTCGGCGTCCGACTCCAGGCGGTCGATCTCTTCGCAGATGGCGACGATCTGGCGCGAGTTGTCCATGTTGTGCAGCAGGGCCACGGCGTCGCGCACTTTCTCGGTGCAGGCCAACACCAGCTCGGCCAGGCGCTTGGCTTCCGGCGTCACCGAATGCAGGTCGTACAGCGAGACGGTCTGGCCGGCGTCTTCCATCAGGTCGAGGATGTCGTCCATGCGGGTGATCAGCTTGTGGATGTCGTCGCGGTCGATCGGCGTGATGAAGGTCTTGTGCAGCATGTCGACCGTGGCGTAGGTGATCTTGTCGGCTTGTTTCTCGATGCTCTCGATGGCGTGCACGCGGTTTTCCAGATCGTCGAAGTTGGTCATCAAGGCCAACATCTCTTTCGCGCCCTTGACGCACAGGTCGGCGTGCTGGTTAAACAGGTCAAAAAATTTGCCCTCGGTGGGCATCAAGCGTCCAAACATGTCATTCTCCGTTCATTGATTCGTGGTTACTGCTGATGGCCGGCCGGTGGTCCGGACGGCGCAAAGAGGATTAGTCGCCCTGGTAGAGCGCCAGGTTGCCGCTGTAGTTGCCGAACTTGGTGTATTGGCCCACCCAGGTCAGCCGCACGGCGCCGATCGGGCCGTTACGCTGTTTGCCGATGATGATCTCGGCGGTGCCCTTGTCGGGCGAGTCGGGGTTGTAGACCTCGTCGCGGTACAGGAAGATGATGACGTCGGCATCCTGCTCGATCGCGCCCGATTCGCGCAAGTCGGACATCACCGGCCGTTTGTTGGGACGTTGCTCCAGCGAGCGGTTCAGCTGCGACAGGGCGATCACCGGGCACTGCAATTCTTTCGCCAGCCCCTTCAGGCTACGCGAGATCTCCGAGATCTCGGAGGCGCGGTTGTCGCCCGGCTGGCTGCCGGTCATCAGCTGCAGGTAGTCGACGATGATCAGGCCGAGCTTGCCGCACTGGCGCGACAGGCGCCGCGCGCGGGCGCGCAGCTCGATCGGGTTCAGCGCCGGCGTCTCGTCGATGAACAACTGGGCGTCGTTCATCTTCTGGATGGCGTGGGTCAGGCGCGGCCAGTCCTCGTCGTTGAGGCGGCCGGTGCGCAGGCGGTGCTGGTCGAGCTGGCCGACCGAACCGAGCATACGCATGGCCAGCTGGGCGCCGCCCATCTCCATCGAGAAGATCGCCACCGGCAGGCCGGCCTCGATCGCCACGTTCTCGCCGATGTTGACCGAGAACGCGGTTTTGCCCATCGACGGACGGCCGGCGACGATCACCAGGTCGCCCGCCTGCAGGCCCGAGGTCATGCGGTCGAGGTCGATGAAGCCGGTCGGCACGCCGGTGATCTCGCTCTGGTTTTCCCGGCTGTAGAGCTCGTCGATGCGCTCGACCACCTGGGTCAGCAGCGGCTGCACGGCGATCCAGCCCTGGGCGCCGCGGGCGCCCTGCTCGGCGATGGCGAAGATCTTCGATTCGGCCTCGTCGAGCATCTGCTTGACCTCCTTGCCCTGCGGGCTGAAGGCCTGGCCGGAGATCTCGTCGGCCACCGTGATGAGTTTGCGCAGGATGCCGCGATCGCGGACGATCTCGGCGTAGCGGCGGATGTTGGCCGCCGATGGCGTGTTTTGCGCCATCGCGTTCAGGTAGGCCAGGCCGCCGATGTCGTCCGCCTTGCCCAGCGAGGTGAGCGCTTCGAACACGGTGATCACGTCGGCCGGCTTGGAGGCGTTGATCAGCTTGACCACCTGCTCGAAGATGATGCGGTGGTCGTAGCGGTAGAAATCCTCCGCATGCATGAAGTCGGCGATGCGGTCGAACGCCGCATTGTCGCGCAGCAGGCCGCCGATGACGGACTGTTCTGCTTCGATGGAATGCGGCGGGATGCGGAGTGAATCTACTTGTGGATCTGAGGGGGCGTTCATGGCGCGAATTATACCTGCTTAGTCGCTCGGCAAAAAAATCTGGCGAGAAAAAACTTTCCCCAACCAAAGTGCAACAGACAATAAAAAAGCCGGGCAAGCCCGGCTTCTCTATGTATGCAGCATGTCAAACGGGCATCGCTGCCCGTGTCAAACTTAGGCTGCTTCGCCCACGACGGCGATGGTCACTTCGACCACCACGTCGGTGTGCAGTGCGACCGACACGGCGTGCTCGCCGGTGGTCTTGAGCGGGCCGGTAGGCATGCGCACGGCAGCTTTTTCGACCGCGAAACCAGCTTTGGTCAGCGCTTCAGCGATGTCGAAGTTGGTGACGGAACCGAACAGACGGCCATCGACACCAGCTTTTTGCGAAACCGACACGGTCATGCCGTTCAGTTTCTCGCCTTGGGCTTGGGCGGCGGCCAATTTGACGGCAGCGGCTTTTTCCAGTTCGGCGCGTTTGACTTCGAACTCTGCCACTGCGGAAGTGGTAGCGCGACGGGCCATTTTTTGCGGAATCAGGAAGTTACGTGCGTAACCGTCTTTGACTTTGACGACTTCGCCGAGGTTGCCGAGATTAACGACTTTTTCTAACAGAATGATTTGCATAGTTCTCTCCAGGATCTTATCTGAGCAACGCGATTAAGCGTGGTGCAGATCGGTGTAAGGCAGCAGCGCGAGGTAGCGGGCGCGCTTGATTGCGGTGTCAACTTGGCGCTGGTAGTGCGCCTTGGTACCGGTCAGACGTGCTGGCATGATCTTGCCGTTTTCCTGGACGAAATCTTTGAGCGTGTCTACGTCTTTGTAATCGACTTGTTCAACGTGCGCTGCGGTGAAGCGGCAGAACTTCTTACGTTTGAACAGTGGATTTTGTTGCTTGCGCTTTTCTTTCAGCTTGAGCTTGTTTTTGTCGAACTTTTTACCGAATGCCATTTGAGGCTCCTGTATCTAAATAGGTGCGCTGTCTTGGACAGCACTAAAATCAATGATGTGAAACACCAGGCTTTTGCTATTGCGGGTCTTCTTGTTCAGGAATCCGGTGAACTGGTACAGTCCACCCAGTGGCGTCTGGCTGAAGCGGCCCGAAATCTCGCCCGCGGCGACCGCGGACACTTCGAACTCGCTCAAGCGGGCGATGCCCGCCTCCATCTGCTGCGACCGGTGCTGCAAAACAGCGTTGACGATCGGCATGCCGGCCGGGGTGTAGCGCAAGGCGTCCCGTTCGGCGATGAGGGCGATAAACTGGAGCTGGTTCAGCTCAGATTCCCGGACAATCAGGCCGCTGCAGGAGCAGGAGCGGCTGCTGGAGCTTCAGCGCGATGGGATTTCGCCGCATCTTCGCGTTGTACCGATTTCATCATCGGCGAAGGAGCGGTTTCCGCTTTCTTCATACGAACGGTCAGGTGGCGCAACACGGCATCATTGAATTTGAACGCGGTTTCCAGCTCGACCAGGGTCTCGTTGTCGCATTCGATGTTCAGGCAGATGTAGTGTGCTTTGGCCAGTTTCTGGATCGAGTAAGCCATTTGACGACGGCCCCAATCTTCAACACGGTGAACGGAACCGCCGCGGGTGGTTACGCTGGCTTTGTAACGTTCGATCATGGCGGGCACTTGCTCGCTCTGGTCCGGATGGACGATAAATACTATTTCATAGTGACGCATGCAAACTCCTTAAGGACGGATAAACGCCCACCTTGGCGTCAAGACAAGTGTGGGAAGAGGTAAGCCGGCTACTATAGCAGCTTTTCACGCAAAGCTCAATGCCGTCGTTGCCGCCGGGCCAGATCGGCTGCGGCCGGGTGCGCTCGTGCGCCGCCGAGGGCGATTTGTGCATTATTTCGCCAAAAGCAACAAATCCCCTTGCATTCGGGCGCCCACTGTACAAAAATACAGACTGTCTATATCCACAGTCCCCAGGGCACCGATGATCAAGCTCACCGCACGTCAAGAACAAATTCTCAACCTGATCAAGGACGCGATCGAAAACACCGGCTTTCCGCCGACCCGCGCCGAGATCGCCAACGAGCTCGGCTTCAAGTCGGCCAACGCCGCCGAGGAGCACCTGCAGGCGCTGGCGCGCAAGGGCGCCATCGAGATCGCCGCCGGCACCTCGCGCGGCATCCGCCTGCTCGGCGTGCACGCCGAGGCGCCGGCGTCGAAGATCCCGGCCTCGCTGATGATGTCGCTGCCGCTGATCGGCCGCGTCGCCGCCGGCTCGCCGATTTTGGCGCAGGAGAACCTGGAGGCCAGCTACAACGTCGACCCGGCGCTGTTCTCGGCCAAGCCAGACTTCCTGCTCAAGGTGCGCGGCGAGTCGATGCGCGACGCCGGCATCATGGACGGCGACCTGCTGGCGGTGAAGAAGGTCGACAGCGCCAAGAACGGCCAGATCGTCGTCGCCCGCATCGGCAACGACGTCACCGTCAAGCGCTACCGCAAGACCGGCAACACCATCGAACTGCTGCCGGAGAACCCCGACTTCAAGATCATCAAGGTCGACCCGGAGGCCGACGAGTTCGCGCTCGAAGGTTTGGCGGTGGGCTTGATGCGCACCTGGCACTAGGCGGCCACGACGGGGCGCGACTGGCGCTCGCCCCCCCTCTCATCCAGACAACAAAAGTAAAAAGGCAGCGCGGTTCGCACCGGGCTGCCTTTTTGCGTTGCGACTGCGGACTGGCGCCTAGCAGCCTTCCAGCGCGCTGCTGAAGTCGTCGAGCAGGTCGGCGCTGTCTTCGATGCCGACCGAGACGCGGATCAGCGACTCGGCGATGCCCATGCTGGCGCGGCGCTCGGCGCCCATCTCGTAGAAGATGGTGTGGGCGACCGGGATGATCAGCGTGCGCGTGTCGCCCAGGTTGCTGGCGGGGATGGCCAGCTTGAGGCGGTTGAGGAAGTCGAAGCAGTCGATACCGTCCTTCAACTCGAAACTCAGCAGCGAGCCGTAGCTGCGGAACAGCTCGCCGCACAGCTCGCCGATGCGCTTCAGGTCGGCGACTTGGGTGCGCGGGTTGGCGATGGTCTCGGCGAAGACGATGCGGGTGGTTAGCGCCTGATTTGCGGCCACGATCCCATTCCGCAATGTGACAGAATGCCCAGCTTCAGATACGAGTCAATGCTTGATTTGATCAGAGCGTCCACTCGCCTAAGAAAATTCAGGAATCCCATACTTGTCGCACATGGCTTGACACGCCCCAATTTCCACATACGACAACGGAACAACAATGCCTCCTGTACTTCCCAACCGCTCATGGAGGCATTATGGCAATCGACGTCTACCTGCAAATCGATGGCATCAAAGGCGAATCAACCGACTTCGGCCACTCCGGATGGATCGAGGTCACCTCGGCCCATTGGGGCGTGCGGCAGCCCAAAAGCGCCACCGCGTCGACGGGTGGCGGCCACACAGCCGAACGGTGCGAACATCAGTGCCTGTCGATCACCAAGCTCGCGGACCTGTCCTCTCCACTCCTGTTGCAGACCTGCTCCGCTGGCAAGACCATCCCCAAAGCACGGATAGAATTTATGCGAGCCGACGGCCAAGGCGAGCGCGTGAAGTATTACGAAGTCGAACTCGAAAACGTTTTGATCGGCAGCATCAATCAGGCGGTGCATGAAGGCGACATCTTGCACGACTCCATTGGGCTGAAATTTTCAAAAGTGAAGTGGAAGTACAGTCAGCAAAAAATCAGCGGCGGCGCTGGCGGCAACACTGCCGGCGGCTGGGATCTCTCGGCCAATCGGGTAGTGTAATGGACGCGCCAATGCTCGAACTCCAACCCAAGGACCCACGTGGGTTTTTCATGCTTCCCCAGGCCCCCGAAGACGCAGGCTATTACGTGTACGGCACACCAGGTGACGGCGACGGCCAGTTCGGCCATCCAGCATTGATGTCCGTCCTATTCTTCGTCGAACGAGAGTGGCAGGCCATCGATGCCCGAAAGTTCGGCATTGGAAACATTAGCTTGGCCGGCGGCGGCAAGTACGGAAAGCACGGCAGCCACAAGGACGGATTGCAGGTAGACATTCGAGTGCTGCGGGTCGACGGCCGCCAGTTGCCCGTCACTCGGTTCGAACGCGAGTACGACCAAGAGGCAACAGCAAAACTAATCGATATCTTTTACTTACATCCCTCCGTCAAGAATGTGCTGTTCAACGACTCAGACATTCCAGGCGTCCAGCACTGGGTAGGCCACGACAACCACTTCCACGTCGACATTCGGGCTGTCTTGAGATGAAAAAACTATTGTTCACAGCCCTAGCAAGCGCATTGCTTTCAGCGGGCCATGCCCAGGGAAAAGAAGTTTCGCCTGCTCCAGCCAAACCACTCAAAGCGGCCGAATACACCATCTACTCCGGCGAATTGGGGAACGAGCAAGCGCCCACGAAAAATGATCGCAAGCTTGCCATTGAGATCAGCGGCCCAGCTGCAAAAGAAATTTTCGACTCCCTATATCCTGATTCAAAGGTGACTTGCAGCTCAGAGAAAGGTGAACGCCTCCGCAGAAAGCGGGATCTGTGGTGCGCTTATCAGCCCAGCGATGGCTACAGATGTTTTTTGGGAGTCAATCTTCGGACTGGCGAGAGCATTCCTGGCGGGAGCTGTTGACGCCGTTTCGTGGTCCGTCCACCTTCGAAGGCAACTCGTTGGACAACGATCAAGATCGATGGTTCGGCACGCTAACCGTCAAAAAAAGGCAGCGCGGTTCGCACCGGGCTGCCTTTTTGCGTTGCGACTGCGGACTGGCGCCTAGCAGCCTTCCAACGCGCTGCTGAAGTCGTCGAGCAGGTCGGCGCTGTCTTCGATGCCGACCGAGACGCGGATCAGCGACTCGGCGATGCCCATGCTGGCGCGGCGCTCGGCGCCCATCTCGTAGAAGATGGTGTGGGCGACCGGGATGATCAGCGTGCGCGTGTCGCCCAGGTTGCTGGCGGGGATGGCCAGCTTGAGGCGGTTGAGGAAGTCGAAGCAGTCGATGCCGTCCTTCAACTCGAAACTCAGCAGCGAGCCGTAGCTGCGGAACAGCTCGCCGCACAGCGCGTGCTGCGGGTGCGAGGCCAGGCCCGGGTAATGCACGGCGGCGACGCGCGCGTCGGCCTCAAGCAACTTGGCCAGCGCCATCGCGTTGGCGCAGGTGCGCTCCATGCGCAGCGCCAGCGTCTCGGCGCCGACGGCGATGTGGTGGGCCGCCTCCGGCCCCAGCGAGGCGCCGAAGTCGCGCAGGCCCTTGGCGCGGATCTGCGCCAGCCCCCATTGCGCCGGCGCCGCCTTCTTGTAGTTCTCGACGATGTTCGGGTAGGCGTGCCAGTCGTAGGCGCCGGTGTCGGTCAGGCTGCCGCCCAGCGCGTTGCCGTGGCCGCAGATCGACTTGGTCAGCGCGTTGACCACCAGGCCGGCGCCGACCGACTTGGGCCGGAACAGGTAGGGCGTGGTCATGGTGTTGTCGACGATGTAGAGGATGCCGCGCTGGCGGCACAGCTCGCCGATGCGCTTCAGGTCGGCGACCTGGGTGCGCGGGTTGGCGATGGTCTCGACGAAGACGATGCGGGTGGCCGGGGTCAGCGCGGCGGCGACATTGGCCACCTCGGTGGCGTCGACGAAGGAAACGGCCACGCCCTGCCCGGCGACGGTCTGCCACAGGCTGTTGGTGTTGCCGAACAAGAAGGACGACGACAGCACGTGGTCGCCGGCGCGCAGCAGCGACTGGAACACGGCGCCGATGGCGCCCATGCCGGTGGCGAAGCACAGCGTGCCGACGCCCTGCTCCATCTGGTTGATCTTGTCCTCGAGCGCGGAGACGGTGGGGTTGCCCTGGCGGCCGTAGCGGAAGCCCGGCTCCTTGCCCTGGAACACGGAGGCCAGCTGGCGCGCGTCGTTGTAGCCGAAGGCCACCGAGGTGTGGATGGGCTTGTGCAGCGAGCCGTGCTCGATGCCCTTGCGCCGGTCGTTGTGCAGGATGGTGGTGGTGAAGCCGTAGTTTTTCTTGTCGTTCATGTTGTGTCCTTGGCGGGCTCGATGCGGGCCGGCGGGCCTGCCAAACCCAGGAGCGGAA
>NZ_JAEMNU010000035.1:39526-50102 GCF_016461825.1 Rugamonas violacea
GGGGTCCGACCCCAGCCGTCGGGCTTGGCTTGGGTTTGACGCCGCGACTCACGCCACGGCCGGCGCGCGCAGCCCATCGGCGCAAAGCATAAAAAAACCCGGCGCGGCTAGTGCGGCGCCGGGCTGGTCATCACCCTTCGGTGGTGGCCAGGTTCAGGTTCAGCTGGGAGCGTCCGGCGTCCTCCGGGCCCGGGGCCTTGGGGTTGTGGCGGGCGTATTCCAGCTTGTCCAGGTAGTCCTGCGAGATGTCGCCGGTGACGTAGATGCCGTCGAAGCACGACGCTTCGAAGCTGGTCAGCGCCGGGTTGACGTCGGAGATGGCGCGCTTGAGCGCGTCGATGTCCTGGTAGACCAGGGCGTCGGCGGTGATCTCGCGGCAGACTTCCTCGGTGGTGCGGCCGTAGGCGATCAGCTCGTCGCGGGTCGGCATGTCGATGCCGTAGACATTGGGGAAGATCACCGGCGGCGCGGCCGAGGCGAAGATCACCTTCTTGGCGCCGGCTTCGCGCGCCATCTGGACGATCTCGCGGCTGGTGGTGCCGCGCACGATCGAATCGTCGACCAGCAGCACGACCTTGTCCTTGAACTCGGAGCCGATGGCGTTGAGCTTCTGGCGCACCGATTTCTTGCGCATCGCCTGGCCGGGCATCAGGAAGGTGCGGCCGATGTAGCGGTTCTTGATGAAGCCTTCGCGGTACTCGATGTTGAGCGCCAGCGCCAGTTGGATGGCGGCCGGGCGCGACGAGTCGGGGATCGGCATGACCACGTCGATCTCGCCGTCCTTGAATTCGCGCTTGATCTTCTCGGCCAGGTACTCGCCCATTTTCAGGCGGGTGGCGTAGACCGAGGCGCCGTCGATGATCGAATCGGGCCGGGCCAGGTAGACGAACTCGAACACGCAGGGGTTCAGGCTGGGGTTGTCGGCGCACTGGCGGCTGTGCAGTTGCTTGTCGGCGTCGATGAAGACGGCCTCGCCCGGCGCGATGTCGCGCACGAAGCGGAAGCCCATGCCTTCGAGGGCCACCGATTCGGAGGCGATCAGGTATTCGGCGCCCTGCTCGGTCTCGTTGATGCCCAGGCACAGCGGACGGATGCCGAAGGGGTCGCGGAAGGCCAGCAGGCCGACGTTGGCGATCTGCGCCACGGCGGCGTAGCCGCCGCGCACGCGGCGGTGCAGCACGGCGACGGCCTTGAAGATGGCGTCCGGGTCGAGCAGCAGGCCGGTGGTGGCTTGCTGGATCTCGTGGGCCAGCACGTTGAGCAGCACTTCGGAGTCGGAGTCGGTGTTGATGTGGCGGCGGTCGTTCTTGAACATGTCCTGCTTCAACTGTTCCCAGTTGGTCAGGTTGCCGTTGTGCGCCAGGGTGATGCCGAACGGGGCGTTGACGTAGAACGGTTGCGCCTCTTCCTCGCTCGACGAGCCGGCGGTCGGATAGCGGCAGTGGCCGATGCCCGAGTTGCCTTGCAGCGAACGCATATTGCGGGTGCGGAAGACGTCACGCACCAGGCCGTTGGCCTTGTGCATGGAAAACATACTGCTGTGATTGGTCGCGATCCCTGCCGCGTCCTGACCGCGATGCTGCAACAACAGCAATGCGTCATACAGCAGTTGATTGACTGGTTGATGGGAAACGACGCCGACGATGCCACACATGGTGTGCTCCTAGACTGGTGCTACTGATTTAAAAAATTCAAAAATGCACGTACTGCGCGAACGCAGCGGGAAGGAAGGGTTTCACCGTGCGCACCCCGGCCTCGGCGAGAGGACTCAGCAGCGCGTCCTTCCAAAAATCCTGTTGCGGGACCGAGGTCATCCCGCACAATATGACGGCGGCCAGCACGATCACCAGGCCGCGCGCCAAACCGAACAAACCACCCAGGCCGCGGTCGGCCAGACCCATGCCGCCGGCCTTGACCAGCGCGTCGAGCGCCAGCATGAGCAGGCCCATCAAAATGCGCACGCCGATGAACAACACGATGAAGGCCAGGATCAGGCGCAGCACCTCGCCCGGCACCATCGCCGGCAACAACGCGGCCAGCTGGGTGCTGTAGGCGTTGGCGACGACGAAGGCGACGATCCAGCTGGCCAGCGATAACATTTCCCGCACCAGGCCGCGCATGGTGCTGATGATGACGGAGGCGATCAAGACGAAGATCACCAGATAATCGAAAAGCGTCACGGCCGCACCTAGCGCTGCGCCGCCATCACGACTGCGGCACCAGGCTGCCGCTCAGGCCCAGCTTGGCCAGCTTGGCGCGCACCTTCTCGGCCTCGTCCTTGTTGGCGAAGGGACCGACGCTGACGCGGGTCAGTTCGCCCGATGGGGTCGGCACCTTCTGTGTGAAGGAATGGATGCCGGCTTCCTTGAGTTTTTCCTGCAACTGGTCGACTTTTTCATGGGTGGCCAGCGCGGCCACGCGGACGACGAATTTCTGCCCGGCGGCGGCCGCTTCGGCGGCCGGCTTGGCGGCGGCCTTGCCTTCCAGGATGGCCATGGCGCGGCTGGCGTCGTCGGCCGGCTTGGCCTCGTCTTTCGGCGCCGGCTTGGCGGCCGGCTTCTCGGCCACCTTGGTTTCCGCTTTGGCGTCCTTGTGCTCGGCTTTGGCCTCGGCCTTCACCTCGGGCTTGGTTTCCGTCTTGTGCTCAAGCTTGGCCAGCTTGGCGTCCGCCTCGGCCTTGACCTTGGCCTCCGCCTTGACTTTGAGCCTGGCCTCGGATTCCGCCTTGGCGTCCGCCTTGAGCTTGGCCTCGGCAACTTCCTTGGCGACATCCTTCGGCGGCGGTTTGGCGGCGTCGCCGCCAACCTTGAGCTCGGCCACCACCGGCGCGACGATGGCCGGCGACGGCTTGGCCGCCACGGGCGCGGGCGCGGGCGCGATGGCGGCGGCGGACGCGGCCGGCTTGGCGGCCTTGGGCGCCTCGGTGACGATTTCTTCGGAGTTGTCCAGGGCGGCGCTGGCCGCCACGCGGGACGAGGCGGCGGCGGCCGACTCGGCCGGCTTGTCCTTGGACGGGATCTTGATGTCGATGTCGGCGGCCAGCGGCTTGGGCTCGGAGTCGAGCACCATCGGCAGGCCGATGGCCACCAGCAGGGCCAGCGCGATGGCGCCGACCAGGCGGCGGCGCGCGCGCTTCTTCTCAGGCAGGACGGGGTCGTCCGACTCCTTGGCCGCGGCCCGGCCGCGCTTGGCGCCGTCGGCCGACGAGGCGCGCTTGGCGCGCGCACGCTCGCCGGCGGCCTGGTCGTCTGAACTGGAGTAGTAGCCGCTGTCTTTGCCAGCGGTATCTTGCTTGTTTTTAAAGAGTTTCGAGAACAAGCCCATGCGTGATATTTTTCAGTGGAGTGAGGATTTTCGTGCCGCCATGACGCCAGCGACGGTCAGGAACGACCCAAAGACCACAATTCTATCATTCTCCCCGGCTCGGCTCAGCGCATTTGCATAAGCCCGTGCCGGATCGTCGAAGATATTGATGCTGCGTTCATCCCTTTCCGGCTGCACCGCCTGCACGCGGCCGGCCAGTTCGGATGCGCTGGCGGCGCGCGGCGAGGGCAAGGTGGCCAGGCACCAGTGGTCGACGTGCTCGCCCATGGCGGCGATGACGCCGTCGATATCCTTGTCCTGCATGGAACCGAACACCGCGTAGGTGTAGGCGTGGTAGCCCATGTTGCCGAGGTTCTGGTTGAGCGCGGCGGCGGCGTGCGGATTGTGCGCCACGTCGAGGATCACCGTCGGCCGGCCCGGCAGCACCTGGAAGCGGCCCGGCAGCTCCACCGTCACCAGGCCGGTGCGCACTTCCTGCGCGCCGACCGGCAGTTGCAGGCGCAGGGCCTCCAGCGCGGCCAGCACGGCGGCGGCGTTGAGGATCTGGTTGGCGCCGCGCAGGCTCGGGTAGCCCAGCGAATTGCGGCGCTGCGAACGGCCGCCGTAGTTCCATTGCTGCTTGTCGCCCGAGTAGTTGAAGTCGCGCCCCATCAGCCACAGGTCGGCGCCGATGGCCTCGGCGTGGTCGATCAGCGACTGCGGCGGCACCGGGTCGCTGCAGATCGCCGTCTTGCCGGCGCGGAAAATGCCGGCCTTCTCGAAGCCGATCGCCTCGCGCGTGTCGCCCAGGTAGTCGGTGTGGTCGATGTCGACGCTGGTGACGATGGCGATGTCGGCGTCGATGACGTTGACGGCGTCCAGGCGGCCGCCCAGGCCCACCTCCAGGATCACCAGGTCCATGCCGGCGCCGGCCAGCAGGTGCATGATGGCCAGGGTGGTGAACTCGAAATAGGTCAGCACGGTATCGCCGCGCACCGCCTCGACGGCGTTGAAGGCGGCCACCAGGACCTCGTCGCTGGCCAGCTCGCCGTTGATGCGGGCGCGTTCGTTGAAATCGAGGAAGTGCGGCTTGATGTACAGGCCCACCTTGTAGCCGGCGCGCAGCAGCACCGATTCGAGCATGGCGCAGGTCGAGCCCTTGCCGTTGGTGCCGGCCACCATCACGACGGGGCAGCCGAACTGCAGCGCCAAGCGCTCCTTGACGGCGCGCACGCGGTCCAGGCCCATGTTGATGACGGTTTCGGCATGGCGCGATTCGAGCAGCGCGAGCCATTCTGGCAGGGTAGTTGGGAGAGTAGACATGGGAGACACTTGGAAATGAGCGCGGCGCGCGGCGGATCGGGGATCCGGCTGGCGCGCCGCGAAATGGAGCTAAGCTAACTTACGCCAGAACCTCGACGGCCTGGTTCTGCAGCAGGGCCAGCAGACGGGCGATTTCTTCGCGCATCTTGCGGCGGTCGACGATCATGTCGACGGCGCCCTTGGTGACCAGGAACTCGGCGCGTTGGAAGCCTTCAGGCAGTTTCTCGCGCACGGTGTTTTCGATCACGCGCGGGCCGGCGAAGCCGATCAGCGCCTTCGGTTCGGCGATCACCACGTCGCCCATGAAGGCGAAGGAGGCGGACACGCCGCCCATGGTCGGATCGGTCAGCACGCTGATGAAGGGCAGTTTCTTCTCCGACAGCTTGGTCAGCATGGCGGTGGTCTTGGCCATTTGCATCAGCGACAGCAGACCTTCCTGCATGCGCGCGCCGCCGGTGGCGGTGATGCAGATGAACGGCACTTTTTGTTCCAGCGCGGTCTGGGCGCCGCGCACGAAGCGCTCGCCGACCACCGAACCCATCGAGCCGCCCATGAATTCGAACTCGAAGGCGGCGACCACCACCGGCAGGCTCATGATGGCGCCGCCCATGACGATCATCGCGTCGGTCTCGCCGGTGGCTTCCATCGCCTGCTTCAGGCGGTCCGGGTATTTTTTGCTGTCTTTGAACTTGAGCGTGTCGACCGGCAGGGTTTCCTGGCCGATTTCATAGCGGCCGCCGGCGTCGAGCAGGCCGTCGAGGCGCTCGCGGGCGCGGATGCGCATGTGGTGGTCGCACTTTGGACAAACGTGCAAGTTCGATTCCAGATCGGTGCGGTACAACACCGCCTCGCAGGAGGGGCATTTGACCCACAGACCTTCGGGCATGGTCTTACGTGCCGCAGCGTCCGAACGCTGAATTCTTGGGGGCAGAAGCTTTTCCAACCAACTCATAATTTCTCCTTGCTGCTAACTAGTGGCGGAAGTGTAGCCGTTTATCGCCCCCCTGTCGAACATTGCAATACAACATTTTTGCCATCGAGCCATGCAAAGTTTATATTTTTAGAATAAATCCACTACTCGCCCCACGGGCAAACGGGCGCGGGCGGCGGCGCGGCGGCGCTCGGGGCTCAGCTGGAGGAAACCGCCGGCTTTTCCTGCGCCGCACCCTTCTTCGGCAGCTCGATATCGATTTTGTGGCCGGTGTAGGCGATATTGCGCAGGTAGATGGTCATGATGCGCTCGGCGGACAGGCCGAACTCGTCGCCGATGGCCTGGAAATAAGCGATCGTGTTGTGATCCAAGGGAAAGGAAATGTCCTTAAACAAACGGTCGGCAAATGGATTGGGGATTTGCTTCCATCGCGAGCTATCCGACAGATCGATTTCATCAAGCTCATCAATTTCATCGCACATATTTCACCTCATAAATATTGCAAAACTTCAAAGGATGTGGGCTTGCGGGCCGAGAAAATGCGCGCCAACTCTTCACCACGCCAGCAATAGCAAACGAGCAGCACCCTGCCTGTCGCGCTGGTGCCAACGATGATGCACCTGTCCTCCACGTCCGAATGCGCCACATCGGCAAGAAAGCAGGCTGCCTTGTCGTCAAAGACCGATGTAGCCTCGTCGAAGCTGACGCCATGCTTGCGCAGGTTGGTTCTGGCCTTATGCGGATCCCATTCAAAGCGCACGACCGCTCCCTCTTCAACATAGTGACAGAGGCACTATGCGTCAAGGTGAGCGGTCGGGTTTTGCGCGGCGCCAAGCGGCGCCGCAGGGCATGGCGGCCGGCGGGCCGCCGGGTGGATCAGGCGTCGAGCGCGCTGCGGATGCCGGCGACGAAGCTTTGCACGGCGGCGGCGGCGCCCTCTTTCGGGCTGTTCTCGATCTCCTGGATGATGCGGCTGCCGATGACGACGGCGTCGGCCACTTCGGCCACGGCGCGCGCGGTGGCGCCGTCGCGGATGCCGAAGCCGACGCCGATCGGCAGCTTGACGTGCTGGCGGATCGCGCCCAGCCGCTCGGCGACCTGGACGGTGTCGATATTGCCGGCGCCGGTGACGCCCTTCAGCGACACGTAGTAGCTGAAGCCGCCGCCGACCTTGGCCACCTGGGCGATGCGTTCCTCGGTCGAGGTGGGCGCCAGCAGGAAGATCAGGTCGAGTTCGTTGGCGCGCATGGCGGCGGCGAACTCTTCGCACTCTTCCGGCGGATAGTCGACGACGATGGCGCCGTCGGCCCCGGCCTGCTTGGCGGCGGCGATGAAGGCGGCGGCGCCGATGCGCTCGATCGGGTTGGCGTAACCCATCAGCACCACCGGCGTGTGCTGGTTGGTCTGGCGGAACTCGGCGACGTAGGCGAACACATCGTGGATGCCGATGCCGAAGGCCAGCGCGCGCTCGCAGGCGCGCTGGATGACCGGGCCTTCGGCCATCGGATCGGAGAACGGCACGCCGAGCTCGAGGATGTCGGCGCCGCCGGCGACCTGGGCGTGCATCAGCGGCACGGTCAGTTCCGGCGCCGGATCGCCGGCGGTGATGAAGGTGATCAGGGCGGTTTTGTTGGCGGCCTTCAGGGCCGCGAAAGTGGCTGCGATTTTGGACATGGCGATGGTCTTCTCAAATTGGGTGGCATTGGGTGGCATATGAGGGCACTTCGAACAGCCCCGAATTCGTCGTTCCCGCGCAGGCGGGAATCCATACCGCAGCGGGCGGCATGCGGCGCATGGGGGGAACCCATGCCGCGCATGGGAAGAGCGCATGCGGGGCATGGGTTCCCGCCTGCGCGGGAACGACGGTTTTTAGTCGGCGGCTTAGCTGAAGTCCAGCCCCATCCGCTCGGCCACGGTGTGCATGTCCTTGTCGCCACGGCCCGACAGGTTGGCCAGCACGATCTGGTCCTTCGGCAGGGTGGCGGCGAGCTTGGCGGCATATGCCAAGGCGTGCGACGATTCCAGCGCGGGGATGATGCCTTCGATATGGCAGCAGTCGTGGAAGGCTTGCAGCGCTTCGTCGTCGGTGATCGAGACGTATTGGGCGCGGCCGCTGTCCTTCAAATAGGCGTGCTCGGGGCCGACGCCGGGATAGTCCAGCCCGGCGGAGACGGAATGCGTCTCGATGATCTGGCCGTTGGCGTCCTGCAGCAGATAGGTGCGGTTGCCGTGCAGGACGCCGGGGATGCCCTGGGTCAGCGAGGCGGCATGCTTGCCGCTGGACAACCCCTCGCCCGCCGCCTCGACGCCGATCAGCTTGACGTCCTTCTGGTCGATGTAGGGATAGAAGATGCCCATGGCGTTGGAGCCGCCGCCGATGCAGGCCAGCACGTAGTCGGGCTGGCGGCCGGTCATCTCGGGCATCTGCACCAGGCACTCCTCGCCGATCACCGACTGGAAGTCGCGCACCAGCATCGGGTAGGGATGCGGGCCGGCGACGGTGCCGATGATGTAGAAGGTGTTCTCGATGTTGGTGACCCAGTCGCGCATGGCCTCGTTGAGGGCGTCCTTGAGCGTCTTGGAACCGGACTCGACCGGCACGACGGTGGCGCCCAGCAGCTTCATGCGGTAGACGTTCTGCGCCTGCCGCTTGACGTCCTCGCTGCCCATGTAGACCACGCACTCCAGGCCGAAGCGGGCGCAGATGGTGGCGGTGGCGACGCCGTGCTGGCCGGCGCCGGTCTCGGCGATGATGCGCGGCTTGCCCATGCGCTTGGCCAGCAGGGCCTGGCCGATGACGTTGTTGATCTTGTGCGCGCCGGTGTGGTTCAGGTCTTCGCGCTTGAAGTAGATCTGCGCGCCGCCGGCCATCTGCGACCAGCGCTTGGCGTGGTAGATCGGCGAGGGACGGCCGACGAAGTGCTTCAGCTCGTAACGGAACTCTTCGAGGAATTCGGGGTCTTTGCTGTAGCGCTCGTAGGCTTGGTTCAGCTCGGCCAGGGCGTAGGTCAGCGTTTCGGCGACGAAGGAGCCGCCGTAGGGGCCGAAGTGGCCCCGCGTGTCGGGCAGTTGATAGTCGGTGGCGTGGAACAATGGCGCAGCGGCGCCGATCTCAGGCAATTCTTTCATGACGGGTTTCTCTCTCAATGATGGCATCGGCGGCCCGCACGGCGCCGACGAAGTCGGCGATCTGGCGGGCGTCCTTGATTCCCTTGGCGGCCTCGACACCACTGCTGATGTCGACGGCGTAGGGACGTACGCGCACCACCGCGTCAGTCGCGCTGTTTACGCTCAAGCCACCACTTAAAACGACCCGAGGCGCGAGTTCTTTTGGGATGAGAGACCAATCAAATACCTTTCCTGCGCCACCATAGGCGTCCACATACGTATCGAGCAAGAGGCTGGAAAACAAGGGACTGGCGGCGCGGCATAGTTGTTCGTATTCTAGCAAATCGGCGGACCTTGTGTCGGGTTTGACGCGGAAAACTCGCAGGAATTGTCGGCCGCAGGCGGCGGCGATGGCGGCGCTCTGCGCCACCGTCTCGTCGCCGTGCAGCTGGATCGCGGTGAGCGGCGCGACGGCGCAGACGGCGGCCACCTCCGCCGGGCCGGCGTTGACGAACAGGCCGATGCAGCTGACGAAGGGCGGCACGGCGGCGATCAGCGCGGCGGCCTGCTGCGGCGTGACGTAGCGCGGGCTCTTGGGGTAGAAGACGAAGCCGATGGCGTCGGCGCCGGCGGCGACGACGGCGGCGACGTCCTCGGCGCGGGTCAGGCCGCAGATCTTGATGCGGGTGCGCTGCTGCTGCATGGGCTGGTCCTCGGTGGTTTGGTGGGGGCGGTTAAAACCAGGGCAGCGGGCTGGTGGTTTCCAGCGGCAACTGCCATTTGGGGTCGTAGTCGATCTTGGCCAGATACAGGCCGTCGGGCATGAAGGTGGGCGCGGCCTCGTGGCGGTCGCGCGCGTCGAGCAGCTGGCCCAGCCATTCGGGCGGCTGGCGGCCGCTGCCGATGTAGACCAGCGAGCCGACCAGGTTGCGCACCATGTGGTGCAGGAAGGCGTTGGCGGTGATGGTGAACACCACCAGCTCGCCGTGGCGGCGGATCCGGATGTCGTGCATCAGCTTGACGGGCGACTTGGCCTGGCACTGGGCGGCGCGGAAGGCGGTGAAGTCGTGCCAGCCCAGCAGCGGCGCCACGGCGGCCTGCATCAACTCGACGTCGAGCGGACGGAAGTAGAAGCCGGCGCGGCCCTCCAGCAGCGGCGAGCGGGTCGAATTGTTGTACAGGACGTAGTGGTAGGTGCGGGCGCGGGCGCTGAAGCGGGCGTGGAAGAAGTCGTCGACGCCGGGCTCGCCGTCGAGTTCCTTGGCCCAGCGCACGGCGATCGACGGCGGCAGGAAGGCGTTGACGCCGCGCAGCCAGGAATGCGGCTCGCGGCGCAGTTCGGTGTCGAAGTGCACCACCTGTTCCAGCGCGTGCACGCCGGTGTCGGTGCGGCCGGCGCAGGTGGTGGCCAGGCGCACCCGGGCGAATTTCTCCAGCGCCTGTTCCAGTTGGTCCTGCACCGTGTGGCCGTCTTCCTGCTTCTGGTAGCCGTGCCAGGCGCTGCCGTCATACTGGACGCCGATTGCTATGCGTTTCAATTGCTGCCCGATCTGTTGTTCTGAGTCAGCGCATTATACCGTCGCCGCCTCAGCCCAGCAGGGCGCGCATGGCGTTGGCCTTGGCCACCTGGTCGTCGCTGCCGCCGCGCAGCACCTCGTCGAGCAGTTCGCGGGCGCCTTCCTTGTCGCCGATCTCCTGGTAGGCGATGGCCAGGTCGAGCTTGGTGTCCATCTCCATGTGGAGGGCCGACAACTGCTCTTCCTTGACGGCCGGGGCGGCGCCGCCGCCCTGCCGGGTGTCGAGGTCGAGGTTGATGTCGGACAGGTCGAACTCGGGCGCCGCGCCATCGGCCTTGGAGGCGGTGCCGGCGGCCATGTCGGGCAGTTCCAGGTCGGCGAAGTCGCGGGCGCT
>NZ_JAEMNU010000035.1:50119-51959 GCF_016461825.1 Rugamonas violacea
CCGTTCGGCGCCGGGGCCGGGGCCGGCGCCGCCGGCAGGTCGAAGTCCATCAGGTCCAGGTCGGCCAGCGGATCGTTGGCCAGGTTCGGCAAGGCGGTCGCGGCGGCGGCCGGCGCCTCGGCGCGGTCCTCGGGCAGGTCGATGCCGAAGTCCATGCTCGGCTCGTCGTTGATCACCGCCGGCGCCGGCGCCGGGCTCGGGCTGTCGAAGGCCAGGTCGAAGGCCGATTCCTCGGCCGTCACGACGGCCGACGGCTGGTCGGCGACGGCGGGGGCCGGCACCGGGTCCAGGCCCAGGCCGCCCAGGTCGAAGTCGAGCAGGCTGTCGGACGAGGCGAACGCGGCCTGGTCGGCGGCCGGCGCCACCGGCAGCGCCGTTTCCAGTTGCCGATCGCTGCCGAAGTCCATGCCCTGGTCGAGCGGGGCGGCGAAGTGGTCCGGCTCGGCCAGGCGCTCGGCCGGCGTGGCCGCCGCGGCGGAGACGGCGGCGACCGACGGACCGGCCGCGTACAAGGGGTTGTAGGGGTCGAGCGCCAGGCCCAGCGCGACGGCCTGGGCCCAGTCCTCGCCCTCGCCCCGGGTTTGCGCGTACAACTCGCTGGCCTGGGTTTCGAAGGCACGCGCGTCCTTGCGGGTGGCGTAGATTTCCAGCAGCTTCAGGCGCACGGCGCTGCGGTCGGGATGGCTGCGCAGGGCTTCCTTGAGGATCTCTTCGGCCTGGGCGTCGCGGCCGTAGGCGATGTAGACGTCGGCCTCGGCGACCGGGTCAACCTCGTTGGTGTCGAGTTGGCTGGCCGAGGGCGCGAAGTTGGAGTTGAAGACGCTGTTGCTGGTGTCGACGCTCTCGCCGCCCGCTTCGGCCACCAGCGGCGCGGCCGGCGGCGCCGGCTCGCCCAGCAGGCCAGGCTCGGCGGCGGCCTCGCCCTGCTGCTTGCGGCGGCGCGAATAGACCACGGCGCCGATGCCGGCCAGCAGCGCGGCGGCGGCCACGCCGATGGCGTTGAGGTTGTCCATGAGGGTGTCGGCCAGGCTGGGCTCAAGCGAGCGCGGCGGCACGACCAGGGTCTTGATCGGCGGCGGCTGCTTGGCCTCCACCTTGGCCGGCGGGTTCAGCTCGATGGTCGGCGTGCCGCCGGCCGAGGCCGAGGCCGAGGCCGAAGCAGGCGCCTTCTTCTTCTCGGCGGCGGCCTTGCTCTTGACCGCCATCAGCTTCTCCAGGTCGCTGACGTTCTTCTCCAGTTCCTTGACGCGGGCGGCCGCCTCCGCCATCTGCTGTTCCTTGGCGATCTTGTCTTCCAGACTGGCGGCCGGCTTGCCGTTGGCCGCCGCCGGCGTCGCCTTCGACAGCTTGAGCTGGTCCTTGGCCTCGTTGGCGGCGGTGGCGCGCTCCTCGACCTTGGCGCTGATCTTGCCGCCGGCGCTCTTGGCCGGTTCGGCTTCCTTGGCCGGCGCGCTGGTGGCGACCTGGCCGGCCAGCTTGTTGCGGTAGGCGTTGAAGTCGGCCGCGTGGGCCACCACCACGCCGTGCGCCTCGCCGTCGGACGCGGCGGCGGCGCGGATGGCGTCGGCGTCCGGCAGCGCCAGGATCTGGCCGGACTTCAGGCGGTTCATGTTCTTGCCCGAGAAGGCCTCGGGATTGGCGCGGTACAGCGCGACGAGCATCAGGTCGAGCGACACGTCGACCGGCTTGAGCTGCTTGGCGATGCGGCTCAGGCTGTCGCCGGGCTTGACCTTGTAGCCGTCCTCGGCGGCCGGCGCGGCCGCACGCGGCGCGCGCGCAGCACGGGCCGGGGCCGGCGCCGCCGCGGCGGACGTTGCGGCGGCGGCCGGGGCGGCGGCGG
>NZ_JAEMNU010000036.1:0-41371 GCF_016461825.1 Rugamonas violacea
CGTTCGCGACCAATTCATGGAAATAAGTTGGCGAAATCCAGCTAGACGCGGCAGAGCAGCCCTCATCTAGCTTCAAGTCCGACAGACTGCTAGGCCCAGCGTCATCAGGGCCGTGCCGCCGTAGCTGATAAAGGGCAGCGGCACGCCGACCACCGGGACGATGCCGCTGACCATGCCGATGTTGACGAAGGCGTAGGTGAAGAAAATCATCGTGACCGCCCCGGCCAGCAGGCGCGAGAAGGCGGTGCCAGCGTTGGCGGTGATCTGCAGGCCGCGCAGGACCAGCAGGAAGTACATCACCAGCAAGACCAGGTTGCCGGCCAGGCCGAACTCTTCCGCGTAGACCGAGAAAATGAAATCGGTCGAGCGCTCCGGTAGAAAGCCTAGGCGGCCCTGGGTGCCCTCCATCCAACCCTTGCCACCCATGCCGCCCGAGCCGATGGCGATGCCGGCCTGCAGAACCTGGAAGCCCTTGCCCAGCGGGTCGGCCGTGGGATCGATCAAGGTCATCACGCGATGGCGCTGGTAGTCGTGCAGCAGCGGCCAGGCCAGCGGCAGGCTCAGCGCCGCTGTCGCCGCCAGCCCCGCCAGCGCCTTCCACGACAGGCCGGCCAGGATGATCACATAGCCGCCGGCCGCCAACACCAGCAAGGCGGTACCGAGATCGGGCTGCTTCATGATCAGCGCCACCGGCAGCAACAGCAGCAAGCTCGCCACCAGGAAAGCCTTCCAACGCCGCATGCCGGCGTATTGATGGAAGAACCAGGCCAGCATCAAGGGCATGGCGATCTTCATGATTTCGGACGGCTGGATATCAATGCCGATATGTAACCAGCGCTTCGCCCCCTTCTTGCTGACGCCGATCAGGAACACCGCCAGCAGCAAGGCCACGCCGACGCCGTAGATCGCTGCGGCATGGCGCATCAGCACCTGCGGCGGCACGTTCGCCACCACCCACATGACGCCCAGCGCCACCAGCATGTGGCGCAATTGCAAGGCGAAGCGGCCGGGGAAGTCGATGCTGGCCGAGTACAGCGTCAGCAATCCGGTCGACATCAACAACACGATGCACAGCGCCAGTGGCGCGTCCACCGCCAGATAGGGCCGCAGGCGGCCCCACAGCGCGGCCGGCCCGCCGGCGTCGGCGGCGCCGATGCTCATCATCGCCCGCCTCATTGCAGCGCCTGCAACCAGACCAGGCGCGCGCTCAGCGCGGCCAGTCCGAGCACCGCGATCACCGCCAGGACAAACAGACGGCGGCGGAAGCGTTGTGCCTCCTCGTCGGGGTGTGGGGTCTTGCTCATGCGGTCCTCGTTGCGTTGGATGGTGGCGTGGCGATCGCGCGCCTTGGCGGAGCGAAATTATCTCAGGCAACAGAGCTCTTGCGTTGGCCTTCGGATATCTTTTTTTATCAATAGTGCGCGCAAACCACAGTCGCCGCTCGGGCAATAAAAAAGCCGCTCGAAAGCGGCTTCTTCTCTGTTGGGCCCTCGAAAAACCGTCATTCCCGCGCAGGCGGGAATCTATACCCCGCATGTCCATTGGCTCAGCATGGGTTCCCGCCTACGCGGGAACGACAATTTGGTGGTTTTTCGAAGTGCCCTGTTGCGGCGGGGCTTACTTGGCGTCGCCCTCGGTCTTGGCTTCGCTGCTCGCCACGGCGATCGGCTTGACGATCTTGACCTTGGCCTTGTGCTTGAGCACTTCGACATAGTCGTGCATCTCTTGCTGGGCCAGGATGTTGGCGATCTGCTCCTGCTCCGACTTGCGGCGGGCCTCGTCCTGCTCGACCGGCTGCTGCACCTTGGCGATGCGGTAGATGCCATAACCCAGGCCAGGCACGTCGACACCGATGTAGGCCGGCAGCTTGCTGGTGTCCGCCTTCATCACTTGCAGCACGGCGGCGCCGTTGATGCCGTCGGCCTTGGCGCGCGACACGGTCTTGCTGGCGCCGAAGCCGGTGGCTTCGCCCGATTTACGCAACGCGGCCAACTTGTCCTCGCCGGCCTTCTTGGCCAGCTTGACCGCTTCTTCCATCGTCACGCGCTGACGGATCAGGGCGTCGACTTCGGCCAGCGGACGCTTGCTCGCCGCTTTGTACTCCAGCACGCGGCCGGCGATCAGGGTGCTCGGCGCGACTTCGACGGCTTCGGTGTTGCGCTTGTTCTTCAAGGTGTCGTCGGCGAACAGGGCGCTCAGGAACTTGGCGTGGTTGAACGGCGCGGCGCCCAGTTGCGGCGACGGCTGACGGCTCAGGCCGGCAACGGTTTCCACTTTCAGTTTCAGCTTGTCGGCCACCGGCTTCAGGCTGTCGGCCTGCTCGTAGACGGTGTTGGTGAAGGCTTCGGCCAGCTCGGAATACTTCTTGGCGGCCTTCTGCTTCTTCAGCTCGGCGGCGATTTCGCCCTTCACCTCATCCAGCGGCTTGACGGCCGAGGCTTTCAGCGAGGTCACGGTGATGATGTGGAAACCGAATTCCGAGGCCACCAGGTCGCTGATCTCGCCCTGCTTGAGCTTGAAAATGGCGTCCTCCACCGGCTTGACCAGCGAGCCCTTGGCGATGACGTCGAGGTCGCCGCCCAGTTCGGCCGAGCCCGGATCTTCCGATTTTGCCTTGGCGATCTTGGCGAAGTCGGCCGGCGCCTTGCGCACCTCGGCCAGGATGGCTTCGGCCTTGGCCTTGGCGGCGGCCTTGTCGGCGGCGCTGGCGTCCTTCTTCAGGGTAACCAGGATGTGGCTGGCGCGACGCGTTTCTTCGCTGGCGTAGCGCTTCTGGTTCTGCTCGTAGTAGGCGGCCACGTCGGCGTCGGTGACGGCGACCTGGTCCTGCACGGCGGCGCTGTTGAACAGCACGTATTCGATCTTGGCCTGCTCGGGCACCTCGAAGAACTTGCTGTTCTTGTCGTAGAAGGCCTTGACCATCTCGTCGGTGACTTTGACCTGGGGCAGGAATTCGGCCACCGGCAACACCAGCTCCTGCACCTCGCGCTCCTGCGCGCCGATGTCGGAGACGACCTTGGCCACGGTGCGCGGCACGAAGGCGGTGCCCTCGATGGCGGTGCTCAGCTGCTGCAACGCCAGGTCGCGGCGCATGCGGGCGTCGTTCTGCGCCGGCGTCATGCCTTGCGCGCTCAGGATCGCCTTGTAGCGTTCCAGGTCGAACTTGCCGTCGCCGCCGAACACTTCCAGAATGGTCTTCTGCAGTGTGGCGTCGCTGATGGTCAGATGGCTGCGCGCCACCTCGGCGCCGACGGCGCGCTCGGCGATCAGCGAATCAAGCACGGTTTGCTTGAACTCGGCGGTGTCGAACAGCTTCTGGTCGAACTGCGCGCCCATCCGCTGGCGGTAGCTCTCGAGCTGGTTGCGCAGCGCCGACTCGAACTCCTGCTGGGTCAGCGCATGGCCGTCGATCTTGGCGATGGTGCTGGCGTCGTCGCCGAAACCCTTGTAGCTGCTGATGCCGACCAGCGCGAAGGACGGAACGATGAGCAACATCAGGAAAAACTGCATCAAGCGTTGATGGGTGCGAATAAATTCAAACATGGTCAGCCAATTCGGATTGAGTGGAACTTGCACATACAAAAAAAGGCGAACTTTCGTTCGCCTCTTCTGGATCTGGCGGAATGGACGGGTCAGCTAAAACTTCGCCCACTTCCCCTTTAAATTCAACGACTTGCACGGCACATTGAACGAAGAACATGCCGGAAAAATCGGTATCACGCGATTTTACAGTGCGGCTACCGCTATAGCAAGCGCAAATCATTGGCAAAACGCCCATGTTGTGGCCAGCGAGTTAATCGCGGCGCCGCGGCGACATATTCCGCCACGGAGAATATCGACATAGCGGCGACTATAAATGAAAAAACCCTGCAAGCGATTAAGCTTGCAGGGTTTTCATGTTCTGGCGGAGCGGACGGGACTCGAACCCGCGACCCCCGGCGTGACAGGCCGGTATTCTAACCAACTGAACTACCGCTCCAGATACTGCTCGACTACATGCTCGGCTGGTGGGGGCTGAGAGGCTCGAACTCCCGACCTACGCCTTGTAAGGGCGCCGCTCTACCAACTGAGCTAAGCCCCCAATCGAACAACCCGGCAGCAGCTGGGAAAACCGCAGCTGCCCACCGAAGTCCGTTAGTTTACAGCATCCTTCAAAGCTTTGCCAGCTTTAAATTTAGGGACCTTAGCTGCATCGATCTGGATCGCTTCTTTCGTGCGCGGATTGCGGCCGGTACGGGCAGCGCGTTCGCTCACGGAGAAAGTGCCAAAGCCGACCAGGGTGACGCTGTCGTTCTTTTGCAAGGTTGTTGTTACACCGTCGATCACCGCATCCAGCGCGCGCGCCGCAGCCGCTTTCGAAATATCAGCGGATTGGGCAATATGGTCGATCAATTCAGTCTTATTCACTAGCTTCCCCGTCACAAAGGTTTATATCGTTTTACCGCCAGATTCTGTTTTAAACAAAACCGCCGGCAGAGAAAAATCTCAGGCCGTATTAAACAAGCCACACTCCCCTCGTGTCAAGCGCTTTACCCGTGGAAATGGGCTTTAAATAACAAACAAGCGCTACCAGAGCGCTTGTTTGGGTATTACCAGATGCTAAAAGTTAGTGTTTTACCACTTCCCCCTGGCCATCCACCTTGACGGCGGCAGCGGCCACGGCTTCCACCGCGGGCACTTCCACCAGCGCCTCGGGCATGCGCTCGAGGGCGATTTCCAGGACTTTGTCGATCCAACGCACCGGCACGATCTCCAGTTTGTTCTTCACATTGTCCGGAATTTCGGCCAGATCCTTGACGTTCTGCTCGGGGATCAGCACGGTCTTGATGCCGCCGCGATGCGCCGCCAACAGCTTCTCCTTCAGACCGCCGATCGGCAGCACCTCGCCACGCAGCGTGATCTCGCCGGTCATCGCCACATCGGCGCGCACCGGAATGCCGGTGAACACCGACACCAGCGCCACCGTCATCGCCGCGCCGGCCGAAGGACCGTCCTTCGGCGTGGCGCCTTCCGGCACGTGGATGTGGATGTCGCTCTTCTCGAACACGTCGGACTTGATGCCCAGACGCGCCGCACGACTGCGCACCACGGTGCGGGCCGCCTCGATCGACTCTTTCATCACATCGCCCAGCGTGCCGGTGCGGATGATGCCGCCCTTGCCCGGCATTTGCACCGCCTCGATGGTCAGCAGATCGCCGCCCACCTCGGTCCAGGCCAGGCCAACCACCTGGCCAACCTGGTTTTCCTTCTCGGCGACACCGAAATCGTAACGGCGCACACCGAGGAACTTGTCCAGGTTCTTGCTGGTGACGACGACCTTCTTCTCGGTCTTCTTCAGCAGCAGCATCTTGACCACCTTGCGGCAGATCTTCGACACTTCGCGCTCAAGCGAACGAACGCCGGCTTCGCGGGTGTAGTAGCGGATGATGTCGCGCAGCGCCGACTCGGCCACCGAGATCTCATCTTCCTTCAGGCCGTTGTTCTTGATCTGCTTCGGCAACAGGTAACGCTGGGCGATGCTGGTCTTTTCGTCCTCGGTGTAACCCGACAAGCGGATCACTTCCATCCGGTCGAGCAGCGCCGGCGGAATGTTGTACGAGTTCGAGGTGGCCACGAACATCACATCGGACAGGTCGAAGTCGACCTCGATGTAGTGATCGGAGAACGTATGGTTCTGTTCCGGATCGAGCACCTCGAGCAGGGCCGAAGAAGGGTCGCCACGGAAGTCCGCGCCCATCTTGTCGACCTCGTCCAGCAGGAACAGCGGATTGCGCACGCCGACCTTGGCCAGCGATTGCAGGATCTTGCCCGGCATGGAGCCGATGTAGGTGCGGCGGTGGCCACGGATCTCGGCCTCGTCACGCACGCCACCGAGCGCCATCCGCACGAACTTGCGGTTGGTGGCGCGGGCGATCGACTGGCCCAGCGAGGTCTTGCCGACGCCCGGAGGACCGACGAAGCACAGGATCGGCGCCTTCAGCTTGTCGACGCGTTGTTGCACCGCGAGGTATTCCAGGATGCGTTCCTTGACCTTGTCGAGACCGTAGTGATCGCCCTCCAACACCTTCTCGGCGTTGGTCAGGTCGTTGTTCACCTTGGACTTCTTCTTCCACGGCAGGCTGACCAGGGTGTCGATGTAGTTGCGCACCACGGTGGCCTCGGCCGACATCGGCGACATCAGCTTGAGCTTTTTCAGCTCGGCGGTGGCCTTGTCCAGCGCTTCCTTCGGCATCTTGGCGCTGACCACCTTCTTCTCCAGCTCGTCGAGGTCGGCGCCATCCTCGCCCTCGCCCAGTTCCTTCTGGATCGCCTTGACCTGCTCGTTCAGGTAGTACTCGCGCTGGGATTTCTCCATCTGGCGCTTGACGCGGCCACGGATGCGCTTTTCCACTTGCAGAATGTCGAGTTCGCCTTCCAGTTGGCCGAGCAGGTGCTCAAGGCGCTTGGCGACGCTGAAGATCTCCAGGATCACCTGCTTTTGCTCAAGCTTGAGCGGCAGGTGGGCGGCGACGGTGTCGGCCAGGCGGCCGGCGTCGTCGATGCCCGACAGCGAGGCGAGGATCTCCGGCGGGATTTTCTTGTTGAGTTTGACGTACTGGTCGAACTGCTGAACGATGGCGCGGCGCATCGCTTCGATTTCCGAATCGTCGCCCAGCTCGGATTCGAGCGGCGTCAGGTCGGCCACGAAGTGCGACGGCGTGTCGGTGATGCGCTTGATGCGGGCGCGCTGGGCGCCTTCGACCAGCACCTTGACGGTGCCGTCCGGCAGTTTCAGCATTTGCAGAATATTGGCCACGCAACCGATTTCGTAGATATCGGAGGCAGAAGGTTCGTCCTTGGCTGCAGCTTTTTGCGCGGCAAGCATGATGCTCTTGCCCTGCTCCATAGCCGCTTCCAGCGCCTTGATCGATTTTGGGCGCCCTACGAACAGCGGTATCACCATATGCGGGAAAACTACAACGTCCCGCAACGGCAATAACGGCAGTTGAGTTTGCTCAGTTAATTTGGAAGTTGTCATGGCGTACCTTATGAGAATGCGTGTTTATGATGTGGCACTCATCTGCCGAATCACAAGACGGCGGTCGGAAATAATTCTCAGGACAATTAAACATTGCCTGAAACCTTGGCTGCCGTGCTCTAAGCGAATGCAATTCAAATAAAAAAGCCACGCGCGGCAGATCTGTCGCGAGTGGCTTTCCGACTGAAGCCTGCATTCTTTTATTGATTTAAATTGTACCGCCTCGCCCCACGGATGCGAAATTTTTTTTCGCATCTGTGCGGACGATGTCGAATACTTATTTAATTCTCGCCCGATGCCTTGGCCGGTTCCTGATAAATCAATAACGGTTTGGCGCCGCTGGTGATGGTGTTCTCGTCGATCACCACCTTGGTGACGTTCTGCTCGTTGGGCAGTTCGTACATGACGTCCAGCAAGGCGTGCTCGAGGATCGAGCGCAGGCCGCGGGCGCCGGTCTTGCGCGCCAACGCCTTCTTGGCGATCGCGTGCAGGGCGGCCGGACGAATCTCCAACTCGGCGCCTTCCATGTCGAGCAGCTTCGAGTATTGCTTGACCAGGGCGTTCTTCGGCTCGATCAGGATCTGGATCAGCGCCTCCTCGGTCAGCTCGGACAGGGTGGCGACCACCGGCAGACGGCCGACCAGCTCGGGGATCAGGCCGAACTTGATCAGATCCTCCGGTTCGGCTTCCAGCAGCACGTCGCTGGCCGAACGCTCGGACTTGCTCTTCACGCTGGCCGAGAAGCCGATGCCGCTCTTCTCCGAACGGTTGGCGATCACCTTGGCCAGGCCGTCGAAGGCGCCGCCGCAGATGAACATGATGTTGGTGGTGTCGATCTGCACGAAGTCCTGGTTCGGATGCTTGCGGCCGCCCTGTGGCGGCACCGAGGCCATGGTGCCCTCGATCAGCTTCAGCAGCGCCTGCTGCACGCCCTCGCCCGAAACGTCGCGGGTGATCGACGGATTGTCCGACTTGCGCGAGATCTTGTCGATCTCATCGATGTAGACAATGCCGCGCTGGGCCTTCTCGACATCGTAGTTGCAACTTTGCAACAGTTTCTGGATGATATTCTCGACATCCTCACCGACATAACCGGCTTCGGTCAGCGTGGTGGCGTCGGCGATGACGAAGGGCACGTTGAGCATGCGCGCCAGGGTCTGCGCCAGCAGGGTCTTGCCGGAGCCGGTGGGGCCGACCAGCAGGATGTTGCTCTTGGCCAGCTCGATGTCGTCCTTCTTGCCCAAGTGCTTGAGGCGCTTGTAGTGGTTGTACACCGCCACCGACAGGATGCGCTTGGCCGTTTGCTGGCCGATCACGTACTGGTCGAGCAGATCCTTGATTTCGTGCGGGGTCGGCAGGTCCGACTTGGCGCCGGCGACCGACTCGATGGCCGAGGTTTCGTCGCGGATAATGTCATTGCACAGGTCAATGCATTCGTCGCAGATGAAGACCGACGGGCCGGCGATGAGTTTCTTTACCTCGTGCTGGCTCTTGCCGCAAAACGAGCAGTACAGTAATTTTTCGCCGCTGGAGGATTTTTTGTCTGACATGGGGCAGTTTTCTTTGGTTTAGCAGTAGGGGTGTTGCTGGTGCCGGAAAGCATGTTTGCCACGGAAAAACCGCGCGTAACCACCATGCTACCCGAAATGAAAACGAAACGCCCGAACGTTTGAGCGTCCGGGCGTTTTTTTAGCAAGACCGCTTGGGACGCATCAAGCGCGGCTGGTCAACACTTTGTCGATCAAACCGTACTCCGCGGCCTCGTCGGCGGACAGGAAGCGGTCGCGGTCCGTGTCCTTGGCGATCTGCTCGACCGTCTGACCGGTGCGCTCCGCCAGGATGCTGTTCAGGCGGTGGCGCAGGTAGAGGATTTCCTTGGCCTGGATCTCGATGTCCGAGGCCTGGCCCTGCGAGCCACCGGACGGCTGGTGGATCATGATGCGCGAGTTCGGCAGCGAGAAGCGCTTGCCCTTGGCGCCGGCGGCCAGCAGGAAGGCGCCCATCGAGGCGGCCATGCCGGTGCACAACGTCGAGACGTCGGGCTTGATGAACTGCATCGTGTCGAAGATGGCCATGCCGGCCGAGACCGAGCCGCCAGGCGAGTTGATGTAGAGCGAGATGTCCTTGTCGGGATTTTCGCTCTCCAGGAACAACAACTGGGCGACGATCAAGTTCGCCATCTGGTCGTTGACGGGGCCAACCATGAAGATCACGCGCTCTTTGAGCAGGCGCGAATAGATGTCGTAGGAGCGCTCGCCGCGGCCGCTCTGTTCGACCACCATCGGCACCAGGCCGAGCATTTGTGTGTCCAGCGCCGGATTTCGGTTCATACCAGTATTCCTTTTCCTTGTGAAGCAGCCAGGGTCGATTGCCAGACGGCCTCGCGGCGGCCGCCCCGCGCGAGGCGGAACGACTACCGGAGACCGTCCTTATTCTAGCCTAAGCTGGATTACGCTTGAGCGTTGCTTCCCATCAATTCATCGAACGCGACAACCTTGGACGACGACTTGGACAGGCCCAGTACGTAGTTGACGACGTTTTCTTCCAATACAAGGGCTTCGACTTCGGCCAGACGGCGACGGTCGCTGTAGTAGTACTTCAGCACTTCGCGCGGGTCTTCGTAGCTTTGGGCGAAGTCTTCGACTTGCGCTTTGACTTGCTCAGGCGTGGCTTGCAGCTTGTTGTCGCCAACCAGTTGCGACAGGATCAGGCCCAGGCGGACGCGACGTTCGGCTTTTTCAGCGAACAGTTCGGCCGGGAAAGGCACGTCCTTGATGTTCATGCCGCGCTGCGCCATGTCCTGGCGGGTCATGTCGGCCAGACGCTCGCTGTCCTGGGCGATCAGGGCTTGCGGCACGTCCAGGGTGGCGGTCTTGACCAGCGCATCCATCACGGCTTCCTTGTTGCGGGCCTTGACACGGCCGGCGACTTCGCGTTCCAGGTTGACTTTGATGTCTTCGCGCATTTTGGCGATGTCGCCATCGGCCACGCCCAGCGACTTGGCGAACTCGGTGTCGACTTCCGGCAGGTGCGCCCATTCCAGCTGTTTCAGCGTGATGGTGAACGAGGCGGTCTTGCCGGCCACGTCCTTACCATGGTAGTCCTCCGGGAAGGCCAATGGGAAGGTCTTCGCCTGGCCGACCTTCAGGCCGATGGTGGCGGCTTCGAACTCCGGCAGCATGCGGCCTTCGCCGAGCACGAAGGCGTAGTCGTCGGCCTTGCCGCCCGGGAATTCGACGTCGTCGATCGAGCCGACGAAGTCGACGGTCACGCGGTCGCCGTTGGCGGCAATCGCCGCGCCGCCGTCGCCGTGTTCGCCAGCCTCACCCTTGGTGTGGAAGTGCACGCGCTGCTTGCGCAGGATGTCGATGGTCTTGTCGATTTCCGCGGCCGACACTTCGGCTTTGACGGTCTCGATTTCCACGGTGGTCAGATCGCCGACCACGACTTCCGGATAGACTTCGAAGGTGGCGTCGAAGGTCAGCACGCCGTCGGCCGAATCTTCCTTCGGTTCGATGCGTGGGTAACCGGCAACGCGCAGGTTGTTTTCGTTGGCGGCGTCGTTGAAGGCGCGGCCAACTTTGTCATTCAGCACTTCGGTTTCGATCTGATAACCGTACTGTGCTGCGACCATTTTTAAAGGAACTTTGCCCGGACGGAAGCCTGGTGCCTTAGCCGACTTGGCTTGCACTTTCAGGCGTTTCTCAACTTCGGTGCGGACATCAGTCAGCGGGAAGGAGATCGTGATACGACGTTCGAGTTTGCCCAAGGTTTCGACTGCAGTTGCCATGTTTAAAAATCGTCCAAAAAATTAGAAATACAGTTGGTGCGAGGAGGGGGACTCGAACCCCCACACCATTGCTGGCGTCAGGACCTAAACCTGGTGCGTCTACCAATTTCGCCATCCTCGCGGCATGTTTGCACAAAAGCAAAGGGCGACCCGTAAGTGAAAACGGCCGCCCCATCCCGCCAAAGGCGAGAGCTTTCAACTTCAACGCGGTATTTTAACGGGTTTTTCGGCGCGATGTGATGATTTTTAACCTATCGCCAACATTCTGCTCTTCTTTGCCTAACTTCTTCGAAAACCCGCCCTTCCCCAATCTCAAACGCCACCCGCGCACGCCGCGTTCCGCGCCGCTAGAAGCCGTCCGGCAACCAGCCCGGATCGAAGCGGCCCTCGCTGAGCGGCTTTTGCGCCGCCGCCGCTTGCGCCACGGCCAGCAAAGCCTGGTACAACTCGTCGAATTCGGCATTGTGGTCGTGCTGCCAGCGGCTGACGTCGACGCTCCGCCCCGAGGCCAGGCGCACGGCGATGCGCGGCCTGGCCGCGTCCGGCAGGCCGGGCTTGCTGCTGGAGGCGATGGGCGCCGCCGCGTGGGCGGCGGCCAGGCGTAGCAGCCGGGCCATGGCCTCGGCCGGCACGGCCAGCTGGTAACGCTTTTCGGCCAGCGCCGTCACGCCGGACAGGCGCGACACCAGCTGGCAATAGCCCTTGCCGTCGGCGGCCAGGTAGATAAGCTGGCCGCCATGCAAGGGCTGCACGTCCCTCAAGATAATCGCCGCCACCTGGTCCACCTTGGCCCGCCCTTCTTCCTGTGCGCTGGCGGGCCGCGACGCGGCGACCCGCTCGGGCGCCGCGCAAGCGGCGACCAACAAAGTCAGCAAAATGACCGCCCTAGCCTTGACGTTTGCGCCCATACATCCCCATCAACATGAACAAGCCGGCACACAACAGCGCCACCTCGGACGGCTCCGGCACGGCCGTCAAGATGAACGGCGTGGTCGGATTCAACTGCTTCATGTAATCGTAATACTGTTGATAGTACCGCGCATACATGACCGGATTGGCATTTAATGCGCCCAAGCCCATCAAACCGTCGTTCGACAGTGTCGGATTCGGGTATTGGTTCACCGCGCCGCCGATGTACTCGTCGAACAGGCCCATCATGTGGCCGACCTCGTGGGCGTTGACGCTGGCGCTGTCGCCGGTGTACCAGTTCAGCATGTCCGAACGGCCCGGGCCGGCGTGCACCTGGACCTTCTGGTTGAACGGCCCGTCGGTCGTCAGCGCGACGAAAATAGGAATCACCTGGCCGGTGCTGGTGTCCTTGACCGCGTATTTGTTGTCCCACACCGAGGCGACCCCGGCCTTCGCGGCGTTGGCGTAGGCGGTCTTCTGGGCGGCGGTATAGTTGAGTCCGGCGTCGAAGGAGAAGTCGATCTGGATGTCCTTCAGCAGCTTCTTGCCGTCGAAGCTGCGCGTGTAGCTGTAGTCCCAGGTATAGGGACCGAAGGGGCCGGGGTTGCCGGCGTTATCCTTCAGGTCGGCGTCGCCGTAGGCCGGCGTGGTGCGCGTGCCGGTGATGTTTTGCGAACCGGTGGCCAAGTCGGCCAGCGCAGAGGTGGAAAGCGATGCCATCGCCATGGCGACAAGTAGTGACGATATGTTGATTTTATTTTTCATTTTCATTCTCGAATAATAGTTATTAGCAATACCGGATGGCTTACCTCCCTGATTACCCTCGACACGCACAACTCCATCCCCGCACCCGGTAGACCGACGTAAAAACCATCGTTGCAAATTGCGTGGAAGAAAAACTAAATGAGCAAATTAAACAATGGCTAGACCAACTTAGGATATGAAACCCACTGTGTCAAGGATGGCTCCGCCTGACCTCTGAGGGCCATCATCGGATATGCGCCAAATGTTTGATTTAAAACGAAAAACGGCGGATCCCCCCGGGGGAATCCGCCGTTGCGTTCCATCCTTGACTAAGCGGCGGAACGGGTTTGTGGTTTTTTGACCCGGAACCAGGCGGCGTACAACGCCGGCAGGAACAACAGCGTCAGCGCGGTCGCCAGGATCAGGCCGCCCATGATGGCCACCGCCATCGGCCCCCAGAACACCGAACGCGACAAGGGGATCATCGCCAGCGCGGCGGCGGCGGCCGTCAGGATGATCGGCCGGCAGCGGCGCACGGCCGATTCGACGATCGCGTCCCACGGCTCGGCGCCGCCGGCGATGTCCTGCTCGATCTGGTCGACCAGGATCACCGAGTTGCGGATGATCATGCCGAACAGCGCGATCACGCCAAGGTTGGCGACGAAACCGAGCGGACGGTGCAGCAACAGCAGGGCCATCGCCGCGCCAGCCACGCCCAGCGGACCGGTCAGGAACACCAGCAGCGAACGCGAGAAGCTATGCAGCTGCAACATCAGCAAGGTGAAGATCAAGAAGATCGCCAGCGGCAGGTTGGCCGCGATCGAGGCCTCGGCGGCGCCGCTGTCGGCCGCCGCGCCCTTGACCTGGATGCGGTAGCCGGCCGGCAGCTTGGCGCGCAGCGCGTCGAGTTTCGGATTGACCTGGCCCGACACGGTCGGCCCCTGGATGCCGTCGACCACGTCGGACTGCACGGTGATCGCCCATTCGCGCCCCTCGCGCCAGACCACGCCCGGCTCCCACACGAAGTGGGCGCGGGCCAGCTGGCCGATGGTGACCGACTTGCCGTTTTGCGTGGGAATATTCGTATCGTTCAGGATGGAAATAGTCTGCCGCTCCTCGATCGGCTGGCGGATCTGGATGTCGATCAGCTTGTTATCCTCGCGGAACTTGCCGATGGTCGTGCCGGACAGGATGGTGTTGGCGGCGCGCATCACCGTTTGCGAGGTCACGCCCAGCGCGCGCATCTTGTCCTGGTCCAGGTCCAGCCGCAGCACCTTGATCGACTCGTTCCAATTGTCGTTCACACCCAGGGTGCTGGGGTTGGCGCGCATGATGTCCTTGACCTGGTCGGCGATGGCGCGCACCTTGTCCACCTCGGTGCCGGTGACGCGGAACTGCACCGGATACGGCACCGGCGGCCCGTTCGGCAGCAGCTTGACGCGGCCGCGCACCTCGGGGAAGTCCTGCTTGAAGATGGCGACGATCTTGTCGCGCAGGATGCCGCGGGTGGCCAGGTCCTTCGGCAGCACGACGATCTGCGACACGTTCGACTGCGGGAAGATCTGGTCCAGCGGCAGGTAGAAACGCGGGCTGCCGGTGCCGACGTAGCTGGTGGTGCTGACCACCCCGTCCTGCTTGGCGATGAAGGCCTCGAATTTTTTCACCTGCGCCTCGTTGGCGGCGAAGGTGGTGCCCTCGGGCGACCACAACTCGACCATCAGCTCGGGCCGGCTCGAATCCGGGAAGAACTGCTTCTCGATGAAGTTGAAGCCGTAGACACCCAGCGCGAACACCAGCAGGGTGGTGAGGATGGTGGTCTTGCGGTACTCGACGCACCAGGTGACGACGGCGCGGAACTTGCGGAAGCCCGGCGTGTCGAACAGGTCGTGCTCGTCGCTGGCGTGCGGCTTGACCTTCAGCAACACGTAGCCGATGTAGGGCGTGAACACCACCGCCACCACCCAGGAGATGCACAGCGCCAGCGCATTGACCGAGAACAGCGAAAAGGTGTACTCGCCGGCGGCCGACTTGGCCAGGCCGATCGGCAGGAAGCCGGCCACCGTGATGAGCGTGCCGGTCAGCATCGGCATGGCGGTCGAGGTGTAGGCGAAGGTGGCGGCGTCGAAGCGCGACATGCCCTCCTCCATCTTGCGCACCATCATTTCGACGGCGATGATGGCGTCGTCGACCAGCAGGCCGAGGGCGATGATCAGCGCACCGAGCGAAATCTTGTGCAGGTCGATGTCGAGGATGCGCATGCACAGGAAGGTCACCGACAGCACCAGCGGAATGGTCAGCGCCACCACCAGGCCGGGCCGCACGTCCAGGCGGAAGGGCTTGGTGTGCAGGCCGAGCGCCAGGAAGCTGACGGCCAGCACGATCAGCACCGCCTCGATCAAGGTGTGGACGAACTCGCTCACCGAGGCGGTCACCGCCTCCGGCTGGTTCGACACGCGCTTCAGCTCTATCCCCACCGGCAGCTTGGCGCGCAGCTCGTCGACGGTTTTTTGCATGGCCTTGCCCATGACGATGATGTTGCCGCCCTTCTCCATCGAGACGCCCAGGCCGATCACGTCCTTGCCGTTGAAGCGCATTTTCTCGCGCGGCGGGTCCTGGTACTCACGCTTGATGGTGGCGAAGTCGCCCAGGCGGAAGGTGGTGCCGTTGGCGCGCAGCTCGAACTCCTCCAGGTCCTTGACCGTCTTCAGGGCGCCGGTGACGCGCACCTGCAGGTTGTCGGTCGGCGTGACCAGCACGCCGGTCGACTCGACCGTGTTCTGGCTGGCGATCTGGTTGACGATGGCCTCGAAGGAGATGCCCAACTGGGCGAACTTCTTGTGCGAGAACTCGATGTTGATCTTCTCGTCCTGCACGCCGAACAACTCGACCTTGGACACCAGCGGCACGCCGAGCAATTGCTGGCGCACGAAGTCGGCGTAGTCCTTCATCTCGGCGTAGTTGAAGCCGTTGCCCTCGAGCGCGAAGATGGAGCCGTAGGTGTCGCCGAACTCGTCGTTGAAGAACGGTCCCTGCACGCCGGACGGCAGGGTCGCGACGATGTCGCCGATCTTCTTGCGCACCTGGTACCAGGCGGCGGCGGTGTCCTTGGGCGGCGCCGACTCGCGCAGCTTGAGGATGATCAACGTCTCGCCCGGCTTGGAGTAGGAGCTGATCTCGTCGATGAAGGGGGTTTCCTGCAGCTTCTTTTCCAGCTTGTCGGTGACCTGGTCGGCCATCTGCAAGGCGGTGGCGCCCGGCCAGTTGGCGCGGATCACCATGGCGCGGAAGGTGAACGGCGGGTCCTCGTCCTGGCCCAGGCTGGAATAGCTGAGCATGCCGCCGATCAGCAGCACGGCGATCAGGTAGCGCGTCAGCGGGATATGTTCCAGCGCCCAGCGGGAAAGATTGAAGCCGCCCTTCATTTCGACGCCTCGGCGGTGGCGGCCGGCGCGGTGGCCGACGGGGTGGCCGACGTCGCGGCCGGTGTGGCGGCGGCGGGCTTGACGGCCAGGTCTTCGCCGAGGATCTTGACCTTCTGGCCCGGCTTGAGCAGATTGACGCCGGCGGTGACCACGGTCTGGCCCTCCTTGACGCCGCTGTTCAACACCAGGTCGTTGCCGGCGGCGCCGCCGATGGTCACCGGCACCAGCTTGACGACACCGTTCTCGACCACCCAGACGGAGCTGGCCGATTTCTCATAGAACAGCGCCGTCAGCGGCACCTTGATCTGCGGCGTCGCCGTCTTCGAGGCGAACTGCACCACCGCCGTCATGCCCAGCTTGGCGTCGGCCAGGCTGTCCGGAATCGCCACCTTGACCGTGTAGGTGCGGGTCGACGGGTCGGCCACCGGCGAGATCTCGCGGATCTTGCCGGCCACCGACTGCTGCGGATTGGCCCACAGGCGCACGCGCACGTCGGCGATGCGGCGCAGCACGTCGACCTTGTCCTCCGGCAGGCCGATGACGATCTCCTTCTCGCCCGCCTTGGCCACGCGCACCACCGGCGTGCCGGCGACGACCACCTGGCCGACCTCGGCGTCGACCGAGGTCACCACGCCGTCTATGTCGGCCAGCAAGGTGGCATAGCCGGCCTGGTTGGCCTGGCCGCGATAGGCCGCCATGGCCGAGTCGACGCTGGCCTGGGCCGATTTGAAGGCCGACTCCTTGGTGTCGAGCACGGCCTGGCTGACGAAATTTTTCTCGCGCAATTCCTGATAGCGCTTCAACTCGGCGCGCGCCAGGTCGCGGTTGGTCTCGGCGGCGCGCAACGCGGCCATGGCCTGCGCCTGCGACAGTTGCAGATCCTGCGGATCGAGCTGCATCAGCACCTGGCCTTTTTTCACCAGCGTGCCGACGTCGACCTTGCGCGCGACGATCTTGCCGCCGACCCGGAAGCCCAGGCGCGACTCGATGCGCGCCCTCACCTCGCCGGAAAACTCGGCGTTCACGTCGATGTCGCTGCCGTGCAGCACCATCGCGCGCACCGGACGGATGTCGACGGTCGCTTCGGGCGGTTTGCCGCAGCCGGCCAGCAGCAGCGCGGCGGCGGCGGCGGCCGTTGCCAGCGCCGGCAGACGGGGAATGGGGCGTGACGGAAAGCGGAGGTGGGGCAGGGTTTTCGGGGCGGGCACGGGATTTTCCTTTACTATGCGGGCGATTAGATTGGTCACGACGCGGTGAACTCGACGGCGGCTGCGCGCCGCGGAAGCGCCGTCCCGCCATGAATATGGTCCTAAAGCTTGCTGCTATTTCAAGATGGCACTACTATTACAGGCCGGAAAGTAAATGACTTTCCGTTAAGTAATTATAATCAGGTCAAATCCGTTTGCAAATGACTTTCGCGTCATTAATATAAATTATTCGCTTTTATGCCTGTCGACCACTACGAAAATTTCCCGGTTGCATCAATTTTGTTGCCCCGCCGTCTACGCCCCGCCGTCGAAGCGATCTACGCCTTCGCCCGCAGCGCCGACGATCTGGCCGACGAGGGCGACGCCACGCCGGAACAACGCCTCGCCGCCCTGGCCGCCTACGAGACGGCGCTGGACCGCATCGAACGGGGCGAAACCGGCCACGATCCGCTGTTCGAACGGCTGGCCGGCGTCGTCGCCCAGTACCAGCTGCCGCTGCGGCCGTTGCGCGACCTGCTGTCCGCCTTCAAGCAGGACGTCAGCGTCAGCCGCTACGCCAGCTACGACGCCCTGCTCGACTACTGCGCCCGCTCGGCCAACCCGGTCGGCCTGATGATGTTAACACTGTACCAACAAGCCGATGAAGAGAATGTACGCGATTCCGACGCCATCTGCACGGCCCTACAGCTCATCAATTTCCTGCAGGACGTGGCGATCGACCTGCACAAGGAACGCATCTACCTGCCGCTGGAGGACCTGAACCGCTACGCCATCTCGCCGGCCGCGCTGGGCCACGTCGACGCGCGGCCGCGCTGGCGCTCGATGATGAAGTTCGAAGTCGAGCGCACCCGCGCCCTGATGCTGAGCGGCGCGCCGCTGGCGCTGCGCCTGCGCGGCCGCATCGGCTTCGAGCTGCGCCTGGTGGTGCAAGGCGGCCTGGCCATCCTCGACGCCATCGAAGCGGTCGAATACGATGTCTTCCGCCGTCGGCCGCAGCTGGTCAGGCGCGACTGGCTGCGCATCTTCTGGCGCGCGTTGCGCATGAAAAGCCAGCTGAAGGCGCGCGCCAAGGTGCAGCAGGGGCGCGTGCGCATCAGCCAGGAAACCCAATAGAGCGCGGCGTTGGCGCGCAGTCGGCGCCACAATCAACGTAAAAATGCCGGATCGGGGGAGCAAAAGGCCCCTCGCCAAGCGCGCCGCCCTATAGAATAGCGGCTTCGATTGTCACCCCTTGCATTTTTGACCATGTCCCCCGACGAATACTGCCAGCAAAAAACCGCCCAGAGCGGTTCCAGTTTCTACTACAGCTTCCTGTTCCTGACGCCGGAGCGGCGCCGCGCCATCACCGCGCTGTACGCCTTCTGCCGCGAGGTGGACGACACCGTCGACGAATGCACCGATGAATCGATCGCCCGCGTCAAGCTGGCCTGGTGGCGCACGGAAATCGCCGGCATGTACGAGGGCAAGCAAAGCCATCCGGTGACCCAGGCGCTGCAACCGCATCTGCAAACCTACAATCTGCAGCAACAGCATCTGCAGGCCATCATCGACGGCATGGAGATGGATCTGAACCAGACCCGCTACCTCGACTATCCGGCGCTGCAACGCTATTGCTGGCACGTGGCCAGCGTGGTCGGCATCCTGTCGGCCAGCATCTTCGGCGCGACCAAGCCGGAAACCCTGGTGTATGCCGAAAAGCTGGGCCACGCCTTCCAGCTGACCAACATCATCCGCGACGTCGGCGAGGACGCCCGCAAGGGCCGCATCTATCTGCCGATCAACGAGTTGCAACAGTTCGGCGTCACGGCGGCCGACCTGCTCAACGCCCGCCACAGCGAGAACTTCGAGAACCTGATGAAGTTCCAGGTGGCCCGCGCCCAAGTGGCCTACGACGAAGCCTTCGCCCTGCTGCCCAAGGAAGACCGGCGCGCCCAGCGTCCCGGCCTGATCATGGCGGCCATCTACCGCACCCTGCTGACCGAGGTCGAGGCGGACGGCTACCACGTGCTCAAGCAGCGCATCTCGCTGACGCCGATCCGCAAACTGTGGCTGGCCTGGAAGACCTACGTTCGTGGCTGATGGCATGGGCGGCAAGAACGTCGCCGTGATCGGCGCCGGCTGGGCCGGCTGCGCGGCGGCGGTGGAACTGGCCCGCGCCGGCCACCAGGTCACCCTGTTCGAGGCCGCCCGCACGCTGGGCGGCCGGGCCCGCCGGGTCGCCACCGACCGCCGGCAGCTCGACAACGGCCAGCACATCCTGCTCGGCGCCTACCGTGAAACCCTGCGCCTGATGGCGCTGCTCGGCGTTTCGCGTGAGGCCGCCCTGCTCGATCTGCCGCTGCAAATGCGCTACGCGCCGCACGCCGGCGGCATGGACTTTGTCGCGCCGCGCCTGCCGGCGCCGCTGCACCTGCTGGTCGCCCTGCTGCGCGCCAAGGGCCTGGCGCGCGCCGACAAGATGTCCTTGGCGCGTTTTTCCAGCACGGCGCGCTGGATGGGTTGGCAGTTGCACAAGGATTGCAGCGTCAGCGAACTGCTGCAACGCTTCGACCAGACCGACCGGCTGATCCAGCTCATGTGGCGCCCGCTCTGCCTGGCGGCGCTGAACACGCCGCCCGAGCGCGCCTCGGCCCAGGTCTTCCTCAACGTGCTGCGCGACAGCCTGGGCGCCAAACGCGCCGCCTCCGACATGCTGCTGCCGCGCGTCGACCTGAGCGCGCTGCTGCCCGACGCCGCCGCCGCCTACATCAAGCAGCGCGGCGGCACCGTGCGTAGCGGCGCCAAGGTACGCCGTCTGCAACGCCAGGCCGACGACGCCAAGGCCGGCGCCGACGCCGCCGGCAGTTGGCGCCTGGAGGTCAGCGGCGAGGCCGTCGGCGGCACCTGGAGCGCCGCTTTCGACGGCGTGGTGCTGGCCTGCGCGCCGCCCCAGGCCGCCGTGCTGCTGCACGAGATCGCCGACACCGAGGCCGGCGTGGCCCAGCTGTGCGTCCAGCTGACCGCCTTCGAGGCCGAAAGCATCACCACCTGCTACCTGCAATACGACCCGGCGCTGCGCCTGGACCTGCCGATGTACGCGCTGGTTGACGCGCCCGAGCGCTACCACTGGGGCCAGTTCGTCTTCGACCGCGGCCAGCTCGACGCCGCCCAGGCCGGTCTGCTGGCGGTGGTGGTCAGCGCCTCGGCCGAGGCCGCCGCCATGGCCCAGCCGCTGCTGGCCGAAGCCATCGCCGTGCAGCTGGCCACCGTGTTCGAGCGGCCCGAGCTGGGCACGCCGCAGTGGTTCAAGGTCATCACCGAGAAGCGCGCCACCTTCGCCTGCACGCCGGGACTGCAACGTCCGGCCAACGCCACCGGCCTGGCCGGCCTGGCCATCGCCGGCGACTACACCGCCGGCGACTACCCGGCCACCCTGGAGTCGGCCGTGCGCAGCGGCGTGACGGCCGCCGCCGGCCTGTGGGACGCGCCGCGCCGACCCGGCTGATCCACGCTGTATGTCGTCTGCTCCGCCAAATATGCAGCCTGTCGCATACCGGTGTCCGTCCGCCGTCCGTTTCCGTACAGTGGCAACATCGACCCACGCAGCACGACTGGACACCATCATGAACCTCCGCCTCCGCCTCAAGACCATCGCCGTGCTCGCCTTCGTGGCGGCCAGCACCGTGGCCATCGTGCACGCCGAAGTTGGCGCGCCGGAGAGCACGGCGGACCATCCATCACACATGCACGCGGGCAACATGCCGGCGTTGCAATACTAAGCTAAGCGCACACCATGGGTAAGCTGGAATACCTCGACGCGCTCAAACGGGCCATGGCGGGATTGCCGCCGGAGACCGTGGCCAAGACCCTGGCCTACTACGAGCAGCGTTTCATCGACGGCCTGGCCGCCGGCCTGAGCGAGGCGGAGATCCATGCCCAGCTCGACGAGCCGCGCAAGATCGCCATGACCCTGCGCGCCAACCGCCACCTCAACAGTTTCACGCAGAGCAAGAACCCGGTCAGCCTGGCGCGCATGCTGGTGTCCTTCATCGGCCTGGCCATCTTCAACCTGTTCATGCTGATCCCGGCGATGGTGTACGGCTGCCTGCTGCTCACCGTCTACATTTCGGCGATGACGTTTTACGTCAGCGGCATCGCCGTGACGGCCAGCGCCCTGTCCGGCCAGAACGAACTGGTGCTGGAGGGACCGCTGCGCCACCTCATCATCGACAACGACGGCGACGACGACGACCTGGCCCAGGCCAAAATGGCCATCAACGAAATGGGCATCCAGATCTACCGCGATCCCAAGACGGCCTCGGCGCGGCCGGACGACGGCAGCAAGCCCAAGCTGCTGGAGCGGGCCGAAGCGGTGGCCGGCGGCGGCCTGCACATCACCACCGAACTCGACAGCGGAGCGCGCAGCACGCAAACCTTCGTCGGCCTCGGCCTGGTGCTGGCCGGCATCGTCTTGTCGATGGTCAGCGTGGTGGTGACGCGCTACACGGTGCTCGGCGCCAAACGCTATGCGGCGATGAATTTTTCGCTGCTGAGGGGGCGATGATGCGCCCGTCCGCCAGCAAACAGGAGGGCCGCCCATGCGCTCGCTAATCAAACTCGGCGTCGGCATGCTGCTGCTGGCCTTCGTGCTGATCGGCATTTCGTACAGCATGCTGCGCGCCTACGGCAGCGCCAACCCGTCCAGCGCGGCGGGCCGGGCGCCCGCCAGCGAAGTGCGCACTGTCGGCCGCAACGTCACCATCGTCGAGCTGAACGGCCCGATCGACCTGACCCTGCGCCAGGGCAGCACGCCCTTCCTCAAGGTGCGCGGCGAACAACGCCTGCTGGGCAATATCGAAACCGTGCAGGAAGGCGGCACCTTGCACATCGGCACCAAGGGCATGCTGCTGCACCACCGCCGGCCGCTGCAGGTCGAACTGGTGTTGCCGGCGCTCGAGCAACTCGACGTGCGCGGCAACGGCGACAGCACCATCAACGGCTTCAGTGGCGAGCGCGTCTCGCTGCAGCTCTACGGCAGCGGCAACATCACCTTCAACGGCCGCTACAAGCAGGTCTCCGCCGGCGTGCACGGCAGCGGAGACATCAACATGAACACCGGCAACAGCGACGCGGTCGAGCTGGAAATGGTCGGCTCGGGGCGGCTGGTCTCGGCCGGCGCCTGCAAGGATCTGAGCGCCGAGTTGACCGGTTCGGGCGACCTGGACGCCCGCCATTTGGCCTCGGACAAGGTGCGCGTGCACCTGAAGGGTTCGGGCACCACCCAGGTGTTCGCCCGCCGCGAGGCCGACCTGGAGCTGCGCGGCAGCGGCGACATCCGCGTCTACGGCAATCCCGACCAGCGCAACGTCAACCGCACCGGCTCGGGCGAGGTCAGCTGGAACCACTAGGCAAGTCGCCGGAGACTTAGCTTAAAAACGCGGCTTGCCGCGTTTTTTTGTGGGTGCTGAAATACGAAACTTCGGCATGAAAACACAAGTCGATTGCCGGGAGTCGGGCGCTTCCGCCCCGAAGCGGCGTTGTTGCATAAAGCGTCAGTAGTGACGTCTGATGTTTACGCGCAGCAGGCCGTGCAGCGGGGCTGTTAACGTTTACCGGACTTGCGTAGATTCTGATCTTTTGCCTAATTCGCTTGCCGCTGCGCGCGCTGCAGGGCTTCGCAACGAGCATGACGAAGCTCGCTTTTCCCGATTTGCCCCGTGCCCAACTACCCGACGCTGTCGCGCCGCGCGCACGATCTCGATCAAATCCCGCCAGACACGAGCATTGATATCGTCAGCGGCGATAGTGCTTACGACACCAGGCAATGCCACGCGGCCATCGCCCGGCGCAATGCCGAGCCGTCGATCCCGCCGCGCGATGGAGCGGCGCCCTGGCCACAACGCACACCGGGCACGGCATGGCGCAACGCGGCGATCGACGCCATCGCCGCCGACAGTCGGCGCCACTGGAAGGCAGTCAGCGGCTACCACCGGCGCTCGCTCGCCGAAACACGAGATGTTTGCTGAAAATCCTCTACGCTCGAACCTACATGACCTTTGCGGCCCGCATGCTTACGCTGCCGCATGGATCGCTTACAACTGACAGGCCCGCGCCGGGGGAGCCATTGAACGCCAGCGCGAGAGCGATGGCGGACCGTGTTGTAATGACAACGGCACCGCCACTGCGGCGAGCATGCGCGGAAACGCTCTCCCCCTACTGCCCAACACACTGCTGAAGCATGTTCGCAGCAGGATTGGCCGTACCGCCATTGAGTGTGAGGAAAGCGCCCGTCGGGATAGGAATCATCGTCGTGCCACCGGGGGTCGGAGTAAAGTTGCTTGGGTCTAACACTGCGATGCCCAGCATGAGGTCGGCCCCACCGGAGATGCCCGCGGTGCTCCAGATTTCAACCGCAGTGCCTGGCACTGCAAATTGTTCCAGCACACACGCTACATGAAAGGTAGGCGTCCCGTTATTGGTGAACGTTGCACCCAGGGCGACATAACCTGCCGGCGCAGTAGGAACAAACAGATAGCCATTTTCCCCGCCAGTCACACCTTCGGTACTCCACACCTGGGTCCATCCGGTGGAGGGGACGACATTGACGCCGTCAACGGCGGCCACCAGAAAAGAGGATGCAGGGATGCTATCGGTGATGGCCATGGAACCGAACTGCAGGAAACCATACGGCAAATTGCCGTCCGGATTTACAAACGATCCATTTTCACCGCCGTTCACCCCACCGGTGTTCCAGCCGTCCTGCGCGCCACTGTAATAGGCTAAATTGATCATGTTAACGGTTTGGGTTGCGTTGCTCATTTCAAACTCCTTCAAGGTTGGTTGATTGCAGATACACTGCAGAAGAGGTATTACATTGCTCGGCGTGCACCGGGCCATGGCGCGTCCAGCGATGGGCCCTTTCATCCTTCATACAAACGCCGTTTGCGCGCCACCGCAAGCGGAGCTGGCTATACACCATGGCGTGGCAGCGAGGGCGGACTTGCCCATACCACGACGAGTCTGGTTCATAGCGATCCTCGTTGGGTGGATTCAAACAAGCGCGACCAGCATGTTGGCGGCGCTTTGCAATTCGAATACCTTGGGGTCAGCTTAGGGCTACGTAGATGGCGCAGTAAGTATCTTCACGTAACACTAGGAGTGTTACCTTGAACCTGCCGGTTATGCCGGCCAGGCCCACACATCAGGCAGCCCAGTTCAACTGCATTGACGCCTGCGCCGGACGAAAAAAAAGCCCTTGAAAATCAGAGGCCTTCTTTTCTTGACTGCCGGGACCGGCAGCACATGCCGATTCCGGAATTATTCCCACTCCGAAATCCGGCCGGCGCCGGATTGTTCCGGTCTAACCTATGGCCGCAACAACATGCGCGAGCGTGCCAATGGCGGTTGAACCAGTCACACGATCGGCGCCCGTTCCGCTTGCCCCGCCCGCCCATAGACCCCTTCTCGGCAACGTGACGAAACGCCCACCGGCTACACTCCTTGCGCCGCCTCCGCCCATGAGCATCCATCGTCAACCTCCCGTCCCGACCAAAATAGTTATCAGTTAATGATGCTAACAAGGTAATATTTCAACCAGTCATCAATATCCATCCACTTAGATTGGAACAACCACGATGCGTCTCAAGAAGCTCCTTACCGCGACTGTGTTCGCCCTCCTCGCCGGCAGCGCGTTCGCCGGCCCCCTCAGCGTCAGCAACGGCCAGTTCATCAAGGACGGCAAGCCCTATTATGGCGTCGGCATCAATTATCACGATGCCTTCGCGCGCTACGCGGCCAATGGCAACGACATGACGTGGAAGACCGGATTGGCGACGCTGAAGAGCTATAACGTCCCCTTCATCCGCATCGGCACGACCGGTTTCTATCCCAACGACATCAATGCCAACTATCTGAACCGGAAAGCGGTGTTCTACGCGCGGCTCGACGCCTTCATGGACGAGGCCGCCGCCCAGGGCATCGGCGTGGTGCTCGACTTGTTCTTCAACTGGACGGCGTATGCCGACATCAAGGGCGAACATATGCCCGCCTGGGGCGACCACAATAGCGAGACCCGCAAGTTGATGCGCAGCATCACGACCGAAATCGTCACGCGCTACAAGGATCACCGCGCCTTGTGGGCCTGGGAATTTGCCAACGAAGCCAACGCCCTGATGGACTTGCCCAATGACAATAGCCAATGGATGCCGAGTTCCCCGGCGAACCAATCGCCACTGCGCACCACGGCCGACAATATCGTCCCGGCGACCATCATCAACGCATTGGCCGACTTCGCCACCACCGTGCGTTCGATCGACAGCCGCACACCCATCTTCAGCGGCAACGACCGTCCGCAGCAGAGCGCCTACCATCTCAGCCTGACACCGCTGAGCTGGGCGCAGGACACCCCGGCGCAATTCGGCGCCATGATGAGCCGCAACGACCCGGCGCCCCTCGACACCTTGTCCATCCATCTGTATCAGACGGCGGAGGGGAAATACTTCGGCAGTCTTTACAGCACCTATAACGACATCATCGCCGCCGCCATGGCCCAGTCGGCGATCGATGGCCGGCCCCTGTTCCTGGGCGAGTTCGGCGCGATCGAGGTGACGGCGACGGCGGGCAACCATGGCAAGTTCGACCAGGTCGCCGCCGCCATCCTCGCCAACCGGGTGCAAATGTCCTCGCTGTGGGTCTACGATCTGACACACCAGAACGCCACCTGGAACATCACCACCACCAACGCGCGGGCCTACCAGCTCGACGCGATCAAGACCATGAACGAGAAAATGGGCCACTGGTAGTCCGCAAGCCGTAGCGACAGGTCCGCGCTGTGGCGCGAGACGCGCCGCAGCGCGCGCATGCCGAAACGCGCAAACCATCCGCCGTCAAAGTGAGAATGGGTGAGAATTTTTTCCGGAAGTTGGGCGCACTATGGCAGCGCAACGCTGACAAAAACGAGTCGACCGAGAGGCCGTCGACTCAAGTGCCCGCTGAAAGGAAATCAAATTGAAAAAAATCCTCACCCTGCTGGGCATACTGCTACTGAGCGCCTGCACCACCCCCTTCCATCCCCCCGTCACGGTGCGCGACAGCAAACCCTTCGCCGGCATGGCGCAGTTGCTGGCGGAGAGTCCGAACAAGCAGCTCGACGTCATCCTGATCCACGGCATGTGCACCCACAACCGGCAATGGGCGGTCAACACCATCAACATCATGGCCAAGGCGGCCGACCAGGCCTACATCCCGCTGCCCGCGCCGACCGACAAGGCCGCCCCGTCGGGCCAGGAGATCGAGGTGGTGACCGCCACCACCAAGGTCGGCGGCGGCACGATCCGCTTCAACGCGCTGATCTGGTCCGGCCTGACGGCGCCGCTCAAGCAACTGCTCGCCTACGACGACACCGGCACGCCGACCAACTGCGCCGTCGACGCCGAATGCAAACCGCAGCGCGCCAGTGTCAACGGCAAATTGAAGGACACGCTGCTCAACGACTGCCTGTCCGACGCCATCATCTACCAGGGCGACAGCAAGGACGTCATCGGCAAGGCGCTGGTTGCCGCCATCACCAACGTCATGGAGGACAAGGCCAAGGCCGGCCGCGACGACGGCGCGGCCGTGCCGCTGGTCCTGGTGGCCGAAAGCCTCGGCAGCAAGATGACCTTCGACGCGCTCAACAGCATGCTCCAGAACGAGGAGACGCGCGGCAAGCGGGCCGCCAACACGCTGGCCGACCGCATCGCCACCCTGTACATGGCCGCCAACCAGCTGCCCCTGCTTAGCCTGGCCGAGCGCGCCACCCGCCTGGCGCTGGAGAACAAACAGATGCGCCGCACCGACTCGCTGAGCCAGTTCCTCGACCAGTTGCCGAAGCGGCGCAGCATCGTCAGGCCGCTGACGCTGGTGGCCTTCACCGATCCGAACGACCTGCTGTCCTACCTGCTGCTGCCGGCCCACTACGACAGCAGCAAGGTCGCCATCGCCAACGTCCTGGTCTCCAACGACAAGACCTACTTCGGCCTGCTGGAAAACCCCTACGCGGCGCACACCGGCTACCTGCAGAACGCCGATGTGGCGCAGGCGATCGTCTGCGGCCTGCCGGACGGCGGCCACTGCAAATAAGCCACAGTGCCGCGGCGTTGCGGCGGCCGTTGCGGCGCCCGGCGAGGCCGCCATGCGCGACGGCGACGGCGCGGGCGTTGGCGCCGGCGGCGGCGAGGCCGAAGAGCGCAAGGCGCGCGCCCTCCGGCCAAGCACCGGCTAGTGGTTCACTTTCCCCGGCAGCGACAAATTCCCGGACGCGACCTTGAACACGTCGGCCACGCACAGCAGCGGATTGTGCACGCTGGCGTTGACCCGCAGCGCGGCGGTCACGCCGTCGAAGCCGGCCTCCTGCACGACGCCGATGTCGTCGAACGGCACCCGCACTTCCACCGTTCCGCCCTTGAAGCTCGGGCTCCAGCCGGGACTGTCGATCAGGATGGGCAGGCCGGGCCAAGTCTTGGGCAGGTGCGGTTTGCTGCCGCTCGGAATATCGACCACCTTCAACGCGCCCTTGCCGCAAGCCTGGTCCGGCTTCAGCACCACCCAATGCGAATGCCAGGCGCCCAAGGGGGCGGGGAATAGCGGCGTGTCGTCGAAATCGGGGTGCGAGGTCACGGCGAAGGCCAGAATGCCGCTGCCGGCATCGAAGCCGACGACCGCCGGGTCCATCGTCGTCGGCCAGACGTAGGAAAACACCGTGCTGCCGCCAAGCTGTCCCGTCGCGCTCGGCTTGTTCGCGCCGGCGGCGCCGGAAACGTGCATGTGGAACACCGCCACATTGCCTTCGGTGACGATCTTCGCGTGCACAATATCGAAGGGCGCGGCCGTGCCGGCCTGCGGTTTGACCTGGATGCCACCGTTGTGCTCGCCATGGGCCTGGGCCGTCGCGGCCACGCCTAAGGCCACGCCGGCGCAGGAAATGAGGGAAATGCAGCGCTGTAATGTCATGACTATCTTTCGTGAGGTTAAGGAGACAACAGAGCCAGTGTGAGCCAGACCTCGACGTGATAGGATTCAATTTATCCATTTTTCATACCAATTCGTCCACACCATGGCCATCCCCGCCGCCGCCCCCCTAGACCGACTCGCCGCCCTGCTCGACCGTTTCCCCGTGCGTGCCCACCTCTTCCACTCCGGCCCCCTGTGCGGCGTCAGCCATTTTGCGGCGCAAGCGGGACGGGGATTTTTGCATGTGCTGCGCAAGGGCAGCATGGAACTGGCCGCGCCTGCGGGTCCGGGCGGCGCCAGGATCGTCGTCAACGAGCCCAGCCTGTTGCTCTACCCGCGCGCGCTGACGCACACCTTCCACAACGCGCCGGCCGACGGCCCCGACTTCACTTGCGCCACGCTCGACTTCGACGGCGCCCACCGCCATCCCCTGGTGCGCGCCCTGCCGCCGCAACTGATTGTGCCGCTGCAGCGGATCGACGGACTCGATGCCACGCTCGCCTTGCTGTTTCGCGAAACCGACCGGGTGCGCTGCGGCCACCGCTTGATGGCCGACCGCCTGTTCGACGTGGTGCTGTTACAGGTCTTGCGCTGGTTGCTGGACCATCCCGGCGAAGCGGGCGTCGACTTCGGCCTGATCGCCGGCTTGGCCGACCCCGCCCTCGCCCGCGTGCTGACCGCCTTGCACCAGCAACCGGGCGCGCCCTGGAGTCTGGAAGCGATGGCGGCCACGGCGGGCATGTCGCGCAGCGCCTTCGCGCTGCGCTTCAAGCACTGCATGGAACAGACCCCGGCCGACTATCTGGCCGACTGGCGGCTGGGCATCGCCCAGGCCCAACTGAGAAAGGGACGCGCGGTCAAGCTGATCGCCGACGAACTCGGCTATGCCAACGCCTCCGGGCTGTCCCGCGCGTTCACGCAGCGCCTGGGCATGTCGCCGCGCACCTGGTTGATGCAGGCGCGCGAGCCGGCAACTACCTCATAGCAAGGCCGCCATACGCGGCAGCGCGGCGCGGGCGTTGGCGCCGGTGGCGGCGGCCACCGCGTCGACGGACAGGCCGCGCAACTCGGCCAACACGGCGCCGATGCGGGGAATCTGGTCCGGACTGTTGCGGCCCGGGTGGACCCAGCTCGGCGCAATGTCCGGCGCGTCCGTCTCCAGCACGATGGCCGACATCGGCAGTTCGGCCGCCATGCGGCGGATCTGCAGCGCGCGGGTGAAGGTCATGGCGCCGCCGAAGCCGAGCTTGAAACCGAGGTCGATATAACCCTGCGCCTGCTGGAAGCTGCCGTTGAAGGCGTGGGCGATGCCGCCGGCCGGCCGGATCTGGCGCGCGTGTTTGAGCACCACATCCTGCGAGCGGCGCACGTGCATCAGCACCGGCAACTCGAAGTCGCGGGCGATGCGCAACTGCTCGCGGAAGAAGTGGATCTGCTTGTCGCGCATGGCCGGCTCGCTCAGCATCGGAATGAAGAAGTCCAGCCCGATCTCGCCGATCGCCACCATGCGACTGTCGGCCATGGCGGCGCCTACCCGTGCGCGCAGCGCCAGCAGGTCGTCCTCGCTGGCCTGCGGCACGTAGATCGGATGGATGCCCAGCGCGTAGCAGGCGTTGTCGATGCCGCCGGCCAGCCCGGCCACCACGTCGAAATTGGCCCGCTCCACCGCCGGCACCACGATCATCCCGACGCCCTCGGCGCGCGCCAGCGCCGCTTGCGCCGCCGATTCGCCGCCGAATTCATGCGCGTCCAGATGACAGTGGGTGTCGATCCACATGCTTACTCCTGATACGGCTGCAGGCCCTCGTCGGTCAGACGCAGGATGCGGTCGCAGCGGCGCGCCAGTTCGATGTCGTGGGTGACGATGACGAAGGCGGTGCCGAGGGTGCGCGACAGCTCCAGCATCAGATCGAAGATGGTCTGCGCGGTGGCGTGGTCGAGGTTGCCGGTCGGCTCGTCGGCCAGCACGCAGGCCGGCTGCGTCACCAGCGCGCGCGCCAGGGCGACGCGCTGGCGCTCGCCGCCGGACAATTCGCCCGGCACGTGGGTGACCCGCTTGGCCAGGTTGACCCGTGCCAGGATCTGCTGCGCCACGCTGCTCGCCTCGCTGCGTTTGACGCGGCGTATCATCAGCGGCATGGCGACGTTGTCGAGCGCGGTGAACTCCGGCAGCAGGTGGTGGAACTGGTAGACGAAGCCGAGCGAGGCGTTGCGCAGGTCGCCGCGCGCTTTCTCGTTCAGGCTGGCGAAGTCCTGGCCCAGCAGGGTGACGCTGCCGCGCGTCGGCGTGTCCAGCCCGCCGAGCAGATGCAGCAGGGTCGACTTGCCGGAGCCGGAGGCGCCGACGATGGCGACGCGCTCACCGCGCCGCACGTCGATGTCGATGCCGTTCAACACCTGCACCGAATAGCTGCCCTGGGTGAAGGTCTTGCCCAGGCCACGGCAGGACAGCACCGGGGTGCTTGTGTCGAAGGTGGGCGATTGGTTCAGATCACTCATAGCGCAGCGCCTCCGCAGGTTTGACGCGGGCGGCCCACCAGCTCGGGTAGATGGTGGCGAGGAAGGCCAGCACCACGGCCACGCCGCCGATCTTGCACACGTCCGGCCAGCGCAGGTCGGACGGCACCGAACTGATGTAGTAGATATCCTTCGACAAGAACTGCACTCCCAATAAATGTTCGATAAACGGCACGATCACGTCGACGTTGAGCGCCACCAGCACGCCGCCCGCCACACCGCAGAAGGTGCCCAAAATGCCCACCAGCGCGCCCTGGATCATGAAAATCTTCATGATCGAGCGGGGCGAGGCGCCCAGCGTGCGCAGGATGGCGATGTCGGCCTGCTTGTCGGTCACCGTCATCACCAGGGTCGAGACCAGGTTGAAGGCGGCCACCGCGATGATCAGGGTGAGGATGATGAACATCATGCGCTTCTCGGTTTGCACGGCGGCGAACCAGTTGGCGTTGAGCTTGGACCAGTCGCGCATGATCAGGTCACCCGACATGCTGCGTTTCAAATCCAGCGCCACCTGCGGCGCGCGGTGCATGTCGACCAGGCGCAGACGCAAGCCGGACGGCGCGTCCAGGCGCAGCAGTTTTTCCGCGTCGGTGATGTGGACGAAGGCCAGCGCCGAGTCGAACTCGTTGTGGCCCGCCTCGAAGATGCCGGTGACGGTGAACGAGCGCATGCGCGGCAGCACGCCGGCCGGCGTGGCCTGGCCCTGCGCCAGCGCCAGGGTGACCTTCTCGCCCAGGTTGACGCGCAGCGCGCGCGCCAGCTCGATGCCCAGCACGATGTTGTAGGCGCCCGGCTGCAGCGCGTTGAAGCTGCCGCGCTTGACCTGCGAGGCGACGTCGGAGACGTTCGGCTCCTGCTCCGGCAGCACGCCACGGATGATCGATGGGCGCAGCACGTCGTCGCGCACCAGCATGCCCTGGGTCTCGACGAAGGGCGCCGCGCCGGTCACCTCGGGATTGCGGCGCGCCTCGGCGGCGGCGGCGACCCAGTTCGGCATGGCGCCGCGGGCGTCGAAGATCTCGACGTGGGCCAGCACCGACAGCATGCGGTCGGTGACCTCCTTCTGAAAGCCGTTCATCACCGACAGCACGACGATCAGGGCCGCCACGCCCAGGCCGATGCCGGCCATCGAGATCAGCGAGATGAAGGAGATGAAGCTATTGCGGCCGCTGCGCCGGCCGGCGCGGGTGTAGCGCAGGCCGACCAGCCATTCGAACGGCAGATTCTGGATAATACTCATGGGCTCCAAAGACGGTGAAAACGTGTGAGCCCGCAGTGTGCCATATAAACAGCGTTCCATGCGTGAAACCCCGGGACTGCCCTATGCCAGTGCTGTAACAAGAAGCCCTGGATTTATTACAAACACAACAAAAATGAGCCAAGGGATGGCCGTCGGCAAGCGGGCGCGGCCGCCGTTCACCTTACGTCCGGGCACGCATTTCCACTACAATGCCGCATGAAGCAAATTACCCTCGCCCTGCCCTACGCCCTGCCGCCGGCCGAACTGGCCGCCGACCTCCAACGCGCACTGCACACGCCGGCCCTGGCCGCCCTGCTGTCGCGCACCAGCGCGCGCCGCGTGCAAGCCTGCGACAGCGGCGCCCGCGTGCTGCCGCACGAATCCTGGCTGGCCGCCCAACTGGGCCTGCGCGCCCAGCCGTCCGCATCCTCGGCGGCGGCCGAGACCGACGCCAGCGCGCCCTTGGCCGGCGCCGTGCTGCACGGCTACGGCCAGTTGGCGCAGGACGGCCACTGGTTCATCGTCCACCCGATCCACGTGCAAATGGCGCGCACCCACCTGAGCCTGGCCGACCCGCGCGCCCTGGCGCTGGAAGACGCCGATGGCCGCGTCCTGTTCGCGGCGGCCCAGCCCTACTTCGCCGAGCTGGGCAAGGAGCTGCGCTACGGCGACGCCGGCACTTGGTTCCTGCGCGCCGACGACTGGGCCGGCCTGGCCACCAGTTCGCCCGACAGCGCCAGCAGCATGAACCTGAGCGACCTGATGCCGGAAGGGCCGAACGCGATCGCCTTCCGCAAGCTGCAAAACGAAATCCAGATGCTGTGGTACGAGCACCCGGTCAACGAGGCGCGCCAGGCGCGCGGCCTGCCGCCGGTGAACTCCTTCTGGATCTGGGGCGGCGCCGGCGCCGCGCCACCTGCGGCCACCCACGCGCTGGCGGTCAACGCCGGCCCGGCCTGGATGATGGCGCTGGCCCGGCCGGCGCTGCGCGACGTGGCGCTGGCGCAGCTGCTGGACGGCGGCGACGACGCGCCGGCCACCGTGGTCTGCGCCGCGCTGATCGAGCCGGGCATCGCCGGCGACTGGTCGCAATGGCTGGCGCGCATGCAGCAGCTGGAGCAGGACTGGTTCGCGCCGCTGCTGGCGGCGCTGCAAACGGGCCGCCTCGGCAGCGCCACGCTGATCCTCAACCACCGTGGCGCCAGCGCCGAATTCAGCACCAGCAAACTCGCCCAGCGCAAGTTCTGGCACAAGCACACTTTGAAGAACCTCCAGCCATGACCCGCATCGCCACCCGCACCTACCCCTTCCGCGAATCCGAAATGCTGCGCCAGGGCGGCGTCCACCCCGTGCTGGCGCGCCTGTACGCGGCGCGCGGCCTGACCGACATGAAGGACCTGTCGAGCGAACTGGCGGCGATGATCCCGCCGGCCGGCCTGCTGCACATCGACGCCGCCGCCGTCTTCCTGGCCGACGCCATCGCCGCCAACAAGCGCATGTGCATCGTCGCCGACTACGACTGCGACGGCGCCACCGCCTGCGCCACCGCGCTGCGCGGCCTGCGCTCGATGGGCGCCGAGATCGACTTCATCGTGCCGAACCGCTTCGAATACGGCTACGGCCTGACGCCGGAGATCGTCGAACTGACCGCGCGCGAGAAGGCGCCCGACATCATCATCACCGTCGACAACGGCATCGCCAGCATCGACGGCGTGGCCGAGGCCAACCGGCGCGGCATCGAGGTGGTGGTGACCGACCACCACCTGCCGGCCGACACCTTGCCGGCCGCCCGCGTCATCGTCAACCCCAACCAGCCCGAGTGCGGCTTCCCCAGCAAGCACCTGGCCGGCGTCGGCGTGGTGTTCTACGTGCTGCTGGCCCTGCGCGCGGAGATGCGCCGGCGCGGCGTGTTCGACGCGCAGAGCCAGCCCAAGCTGGACCACCTGCTCGACCTGGTGGCGCTGGGCACGGTGGCCGACGTGGTGCGGCTCGACCCCAACAACCGCATCCTGGTGGCGCAGGGCCTCAAGCGCATGCGCGCCGGCCGCATGCACGCCGGCGTGGCCGCGCTGTTCCGCGTCGCCGGCCGCGAGCCGCGCAGCGCCAGCCCCTTCGACCTCGGCTTCGCGCTGGGGCCACGGCTGAACGCCGCCGGCCGGCTGCAGGACATGTCGCTGGGGATCGAATGCCTGATCACCGACGACGAGGGCCGCGCCTGGGCGCTGGCCCAGCAGCTCAACGAGATCAACCTGAAACGGCGCGAGATCGAGGCCGAGATGCAGGACACCGCCCTGCTCCACCTCGACGAGTTCGAGCCGGCCGCCAGCAGCACCATCTGCGTCTTCGACGACAGCTGGCACCAGGGCGTGATCGGCATCGTCGCCTCGCGCCTGAAGGAAAAATTCTTCCGCCCGACCATCACCTTCGCGCCCGGCGCCGACGGCTGGATCAAGGGTTCCGGCCGCTCCATCCCCGGCTTCCACCTGCGCGACGCGCTCGACCTGGTGTCGAAACGCGCGCCCAGCCTGATCGACAAGTTCGGCGGCCACGCCATGGCCGCCGGCCTGACCCTGCGCGCCGAGGCCTTCGACGCCTTCGCCGCAGCCTTCGAGGCGGTCGGCCGCGCCTGGCTCACCGAACAGCAGCTCGAACGCGTCATCGAGACCGACGGCCCGCTGGAAGAGGCCTACTACACCACCGACTTCATCGCGCTGATGGCCGGCCAAGTGTGGGGCCAAGGCTTCGCCCCGCCGGTGTTCTGCGACGAGTTCCGCGTGGTCAGCCAGCGTATTTTGAAGGAGCGCCACCTCAAATTGCTGCTGGAGAAGAACGGCAGCCGCTTCGACGCCATCTGGTTCGGCCACGTCGACTCGCTCGGCGAGCGCGCCCGCGTCGCCTTCCGCCTCGACGCCAACGAGTACAACGGCGTCACCAAGGTGCAGCTGCTGGTGGAGCACGCCGAGCCGGCCTGAGCGCGCGCCGGCCGGCGTTCAGCCCATGCGCTGGAACACGCCGTCCTTGTCGACCAGCAGGTGCTTCAAACCGGCCGCCACGTGCAGCACGATCAGCGCCACCAGGACCCAGGCGATGACGCCGTGGGCATCGAAATACTGCTCGGCCAGATCGTGGTCCGGCACGAACCAGCGCGGCAAGGTCAGGCCGAAGAACACCAGGCCGCGCTTGCTCAAGGCCGCTCCGATGATGCCGGTCAGCGGCATCAGCGCCATGCACAGGTACAGCAGGCCGTGGGTCAGCCCGGACAGGCGCACCTGCCACGGCGCCACGTTGCCCGGCAGCGGCGCCGGCCGATGGCCGAAGCGCCACAGCAGACGCGCCGCGACCAGCCCCGCCGCCACTAGGCCGAAGGATTTGTGCAGCATGAAGTAGACAGCGCTGCCGGGGTCGTCCTCGATCTCCATCATGTACCAGCCGACGCCGATCAGCACGACGATCAACAGGGCCAGCAGCCAGTGCAGCAAACGGGCCGGGGCGGCGTAGCGCCAGGCTGGCGCGGTGGGGTGTGACGACGGTTTATATTGGTTCATCTTGGTTCTCCTGGGTTGGTCCATTACAGTGGCGGCCCAATTCGCGCCTACATGGTTCTGCCTTGGTGCTGGTGTTTTCAAATTGCGGATTCGTTCAATCGATGGCCCAGATGACGTGCGCGTCCAGCTGCACGCGGGCGTAGGCGGCCAGCGCCTCGACCTGCGCCGTCTGCGCCGCCAACGCCGCGTCCAGGGCCTGGCGCCGGCTGCCCAGCGCTTCCATCAGCGTGCACTCGCCGGCCTGGTAGGCCTTCATCATCAGCTCCGATTGGCGCCGCGCCTGGGTTTCCACCTCACGCACAGTCTGCCACACCTGATGGCTGCGCACGCTATCAATCACCGCGCGTTGTGCCGCCGAGCGCACCCGCAGCCGCACCTGGTCGGCGCGTTCGCGCGCCATCGCCGCCTTCAGCGCGGCGCCGTCGCGGTCGGCGGCGCGGGCGGCGCCCGGCAGCGGTATCGACAAGGTCAGGCCGATCAGGCGCTCCTGCCCGGCCCGCTCGCGCGCCGCGCGCACGGCCAGCGTCGGATCGGGCATGCGGTCGCGGCTCTGGCGCCTGGCGCGCAGCGTGTACAACGCCACCTCGGCCTCGGCCAGTTCCAGTTCGTGGTTGTCGTGCAGGATGCGCTCGCGCCAGTAGTCTGCGCCGTCCACCGGCGCCGGCGGCAGCGGCAGGCGGCTGGCGTCGGGCGCCGGCAGGCCGACGTAGTTCTGCTCCAGCTGGGCCAGCGCCTGTTCCTGCCGTCGGCGCGCCAGCAGCGCCAGCGCGGCGACGCGCTGGTGCTCGGTGTCGGCCTGCAGCTGCTCCAGCCGGGCGCTGTCGCCGGCCCGCACCCGCTTCGCCGCGACGCGCCGCAACTGCTCCGTGACCGCCAACTGCTCCTCCAGCCGCGCTACCGCTGCCTGCTCGCGCAGCGCGTCGAACCAGTCCTTCATCAGCGCGCGGCCGGCCTCGTGCCAGGCGTCGGCGCGCATCGCCTCGGCCACCACCACGCCCTGCGCGCCGATGGCCTGGTCCTGCCCGGCCTTGCCGAACCAGCGCACGGTGCGCTCCAGCGCCAGCTCCTGCTCCTGGAAACGCTCGCCGCCCTCGACCCTGCGCTGGTTGACGCTGGCGCGCGCCGTCCATTCGTAGGAGCCGGCTTGCAGGCGGCTCTTGTCCACGCCGGCCAGCCGGGACTGGAGCGTGCCGAGGCGCAGCTGCGGCAGGCTTTCCAGGGCGCGCCGCACCAGTGGCTCCGGCGGCAGCACGGCCAGCGCGCCGGACGCGGCGTCCGCCGACGCGCTAGTCGCTGCGGGTGCGCCGGAGCCGGCGCCGGCGCCGGAGCCGGCGGTGGCGGTGGTGGCGTTGGCCGCTGCGGCCATCGCGTAGGGCGGCAGTGCCGCGCCCAGCGCCAACAGCATCGCCTGCAGCAGTTTGTTGGGCGCGCTCATGCCAGCCTCCCGAAGTCCAGCAATGGCGCCATCCAATAGGCCACGTCGGGGTTGCGGATCTCGCCGGCCAGCTCGTCGAGCAGGCTGCGCAAGTCGGCCTGCACGCCGGCGATCAGCACCAGCTTGCGCCGGCTGCGGCCCTGCACCTTCTCCATGGTCGACTGCAGCGAGGCGCCGCGCCCCATGCCTTGGGCGTCGACCACCGAAAAGCCGCCGGCCCAGGCCGGACGCAGCAGCAGGAAGTCGAGCACGTCCTCCTCCAGCGAGACGGGAATCGCCAGCGTCAGCATGGCGTCGTATATTTTATCGTTGCTCATGTGAGCCTCCGCTAAGGGATGGGGCGCTTGGCGCGACGCCAAAACGCCGGAACAAAATCGGCAGCAGCACCAGCGTCAGCAAGGTGGCGCTGAGCAGGCCGCCGATGACCACGATGGCGAGCGGCTTCTGGATCTCCGAACCGGGGCCGCTGGCCAGCAGCAGCGGCACCAGACCCAGGCCGGTGATACAGGCGGTCATCATCACCGGCCGCAGGCGGCGCAGCGCGCCCTGCGTCACCACCTCGTCGAGCGCCATGCCGCGCGCCACCAACTGGTTGAAGCAGGTGATCATCACCAGGCCGTTCAGCACGGCGATGCCCATCAACGCGATGAAGCCGACCGAGGCCGGCACCGACAGGTACTCGCCGCTGACGGCCAGCGCCACCACGCCGCCGATCAGCGCGAACGGGATGTTGACGAACACCAGCAGCGCCTGGCGGATGCTGTGCAGGGTGCTGAACAACAGCAGGAAGATCAAGGCCAGCGCCACCGGCACCACCAGCGCCAGGCGGGCGGCGGCGCGTTGCTGGTTCTCGAACTGGCCGCCCCAGCTGACGCGGTAGCCGGCCGGCAGCTTGAGCGCGCGCGCCACGGCGGCCTTGGCCTCGTCGACAAAGCCGACCAGGTCGCGGCCGCGCACATTGGCGCGCACCACCACCAGCCGCGAGCCGTTCTCGCGCTCGATCTTGACCGGGCCGTCGACATGGCGCAGGCCGGCCAGTTGCGACAGCGCGACGGCGCCGCCGTCGGCCAACGGCAGGCGCAACTGCTCGAACAGCTCGGCCGACAGCTGCAGCCGGTCGTCGCCGCGCAGCAGCAGCGGCAGGCGCCGCCCGCCCTCCACCACCACGCCGGCGACGCGGCCCTCGACCAGGGTGCGCAGGTCGGCCTGCACCTGCTCGACGCTCAGGCCCAGCCGGCCGGCGGCGACGCGGTCGACGTCGACCTGCAGATACTGCACGCCGGCGTTCTTCACCGTCAGCACGTCCTCGCTGCCGGGAATGGCCTGCAACAGCTTTTGCACCTGCCCGGCCAAGCCGCCCAGCACCTGGTTGTCCGGCCCGTAGATCTTCACGGCCAGGTCGCCGCGCACGCCCGACAGCATCTCCGAGGTGCGCATTTCGATCGGCTGGGTGAAGCTCAGGTTCACGCCGGGGAAGCCGGCGGTGGCCACGCGCAGCGCCTCGATCAGCGCCTCCTTGTCCTTGCTGCGCCATTCGGCGCGCGCCTTGAGCACCAAGAAGCTGTCGGTCTCGTTGAGGCCCATCGGGTCCAGCCCCAGCTCGTCCGAACCGAGCCGGGCGACGATGCGGCGCACGTCCGGCACCTGCTCGAGGATGCGGCGCTGGATCGCCTGGTCGAGCCGGGCCGACTCGGCCAGGTTCACCGAGGGCAGCTTCTCGACCTGCATGATGATGTCGCCCTCGTCGAGCGTCGGCATGAAGGACTTGCCGACATAGAGGAACAGGCCGACCGACAACAGCAGCGCCGCCACCGCCACCGCGCCGACGCCGCGCGCGCGCGGCAGCGCCCAGCCGAGCAGGCGGGCGTAGCCGGCGTCGAGGCGGCGCACCAGCCACGGCGCCGGGCCGTGCTGGTCCTTCAGCAGCAGCGAGGCCAGCACCGGGATCACCGTCAGCGACAGCAGCAACGACGCGGCGAGCGCGAAGATGATGGTCAGCGCCACCGGCGCGAACAGCTTGCCCTCCAGCCCCTGCAGCGACAGCAGCGGCAGGAACACGATCATAATCACCAGCATGCCGGCGGTGACCGGCACGGCCACCTCGCGCACCGCGCGGTAGACCACGTGCAGGCGCGCCATGCCCGGCTGCGCGCCGGTGCCGTGCGCCTCGATGTTCTCGACCACCACCACGGCGGCGTCGACCAGCATGCCGATGGCGATCGCCAGGCCGCCCAGCGACATCAGGTTGGCGCTCAGGCCGAAAACGTTCATCAACACGAAGGTGCCCAGCGCGGCCAGCGGCAGGATGCAGGCCACCACCAGCGCCGAGCGCAGGTTGCCGAGGAACAGATACAACAGCACCACCACCAGCAACGTCGCCTCGCCCAGCGCCTTGGTGACGGTGGACACGGCCCGCTCGACCAGGTTGCCGCGGTCGTAGAAGGGGCTGATGGTGGTCCCGGCCGGCAGCGTCGGCGCCATCTCTAGCAGGCGCGCGCGGATCTGCTCGACCACCTTCTGCGCGTTGGCGCCGCGCATGGCCAACACCAGCGCCTCGACCGCCTCGCCCTTGCCGTCCTGCGTCACCGCGCCGTAGCGGGTCAGCTGGCCGATGCGCACCGTCGCCACCTGGCCGACCGTGACCGCCACGCCGTCGCGGCTGGCCACGGCGATGGCGCGCACGTCGTCGAGCGTGTGGATGCTGCCGTCGCTGCGGATCAGCAGCGACTCCTCGCCGTCGCCCAGGCGGCCGGCGCCGTCGCTGCGGTTGTTGGCCTCCAGCGCCTGCTGCAACTGGGCCAGCGAGACGCGCCGCGCCGCCAGCGCCGCCAGGTCCGGCACCACCTCGAAGCTCTTCACCTGGCCGCCCAGCGAGTTGACGTCGGCCACGCCGGCGATGTTGCGCAGCTGCGGGCGGATGGTCCGTTCGAGCAGCGTGCGCTTCTCCATCAAGCTGAGCGGCCCTTCGATGGTGAACATGAAAATCTCGCCGAGCGGCGTGGTGATCGGCGCCAGGCCGCCGCTGACCGAGGCCGGCAGGTCCTTGAGCACGTTGGCCAGCCGCTCGCTGACCTGCTGACGCGCCCAGAACACGTCGCTGCCGTCCTGGAAATCGAGGGTGATGTCGGCGATCGCGTACTTCGACTGCGAACGCAGCACCACCTGGCGCGGAATGCCCAGTAGCTCCTGCTCGATCGGCGCGACGATGCGCGCCTCGACCTCCTCCGGCGTCATGCCGGGCGCCTTCATGATCAGCTTGACCTGGGTGCTCGAGACGTCGGGGAAGGCGTCGATCGGCAGCTCGTTGAAGGCCTGCACGCCGGCGCCTATCATCAACGCGGTCAGCACCAGCACCAGCAGGCGCTGCGACAGCGACAACGCGATCAGTCGGGCCAACATCACTTGCCTCCGGTCGGCGCAACAGGCTTGGCGGCGGGCCCGGCGCCGGCCTCGGCACCCAAGCCGGCCCAAATACCCTTCAGGGCGACGATGCCGCGCACCGCCACCGGCTCGCCCGCCGTTAGAGCTCCCTGCGCCCAAACCATGTCGGCGCCGGCCGCCGTGGCGCGCACCGGCACCACGGCGAAGCCCGCGCCGCGCTTGACGAAGACGAAGGTGTCCGCGCCGCGCCGCACCAGCGCCGCCGCCGGCAGCGCCACCGCGCCGCCCGACAGTGCCGTGCCCGATGCGCCGGATGCGCCGGATGCGCCCGATGCGCCGGATGCGCCGGATGCGCCGGATGCGCCCGATGCGCCGGACGTGCGGGATACGCCTGATGCGCCGACGCCAGCCGCCGCGCGCAGGCCGGCGGGCGCCACGCCGGGCGCTGGCGCTGGCGCCGCCGCGTCACGCAGCAAACGCGCTTCGACATACGCGTTGATTTTCAGGCAGGCATCGCGCTCGGTCTGCTCGGCGCGCACCAGGGCGCTTTGGTTGGCGCCGTTGACCACCGGCGAAATGGCGATCACCCGCAGCTTGCCGCAGCCCTTGGCCCGCAACAGGTCGCCGACACGGATCAGCGCCAGTTGTTGGCGCGAGGCCTGCAACTCGACCCACAGCGGGCCGTCGCGGCCGATCCGCGCCAGCTCGGCGCCCGCCTCGATCCGCTGGCCGGGGCTGACCGGCAGCTCCAGCACCGTGCCGGCGTATTGCGCCCGCACCGTCAACATTGGCGACAGCGGCCGGCCGGCGCGCAGCGCGCCGATCGCCGCCGCGTCCAAACCGGCGGCGCGCAGCGCCTGGCGCCGCTCGTCCGCCGCCAGGCCGGCCAGTTGCGCGGCGCTGCGGCTCTCTTCCAAGCGCGCGGCGGCGATGATGCCGTCGCCGAACAGCGTCTCGTCGCGCGCCAGCTTGGCGCCGGCCAGGCGCGCCTGGGACGCCAGTTGTAGATACTCGCGCTGCAGCTCCAGCCACGGTTGGCTGAACAGGGTCAACAGCGGCGCGCCGGCGGCCACCCGCTGCAGACTGGCCGCGTGCACCTGCCGCACCACGCCGCCCAGCGCGCTGCTGGCCAGCGCCAGCGCGGTGCCCGGCGCCACCACGGTGCCGGCCAGGTACTGGTCGTGGGGGGGGGGG
>NZ_JAEMNU010000036.1:41400-59928 GCF_016461825.1 Rugamonas violacea
ACCGCGGCCAGTGCCGGCGTGGTGGCGATGCCGGCCCTGGCGATCTGCGCGGAATTGACGCGCAACTGCTCCGGCACGGCCGGCGCGGCCGCCGCCGTCGTCAACAAACCTGCCAACAGCAGAAGCAGGGGCACGCGGCGCAAACGGCGGCGGCTAAGGCAGGCGTTATGGCAGCGGTTAAGATACGGAGTGGATGGCGACATGGCGCGACGCTTTGCAAGAGTGGTCAATGGCGCCGATGGTGGAATCAAGACATTAAGAAGTTCTTAACAACTGCCGCCTACCATCCAATCCGATCAAACAGCCAAGGAGCCGGGCGTGCGCATACTGTTGACCGAGGACGACCCCCAACTGGGACGGGCCACCCAGATCGGCCTGGAGCAGGCCGGCTACGCCGTCGACTGGGTGCGGTCGGCCGAAAGCGCGCACACGGCGGTGCGTCTGCACCGCTACGCCTGCCTGCTGCTCGACCTCGGCCTGCCGGGCCAGGACGGCATGCAGGCCTTGGACCAGCTGCGCCGCAACGGCTACGACGGCGCCATCCTGATCGTCACCGCGCGCGACCAGATCCCCGACCGCATCGCCGGCCTCGATGGCGGCGCCGACGACTTTATCATCAAGCCCTTCGACCTCGACGAGCTGGCCGCGCGCGTGCGCAGCGCCTGCCGCCGCGCCGCCGGCCGCCTGCGCGAGCAACTGGTGCACGGCGATATCGTCATCGACGTGGCCGACCGCCAGGTGCAGCAGGCCGGCCAGCCGGTGCCGCTGACCAGCAAGGAGTTCAGCATCCTGCTGATGCTGGTCGAACAGCGCGGCCGCGTGCTCAGCCGCGAACAACTGGAGGAAAGCCTGTACGGCTGGGGCGAGGAGGTCGAGAGCAACGCCGTGCAGGTGCACATCCACCACCTGCGCCGCAAGCTGGGCAAGGCGCTGATCCGCACCGTGCACGCGGTCGGCTACAGCATCGACAAGCCGGCCGCCGACGCCGACGCCGCATGAGCGCGCGCGCCGCGCCCTGGTCGCTGCGCCGCACGCTGCTGGCCTGGCTGCTCGGCCTGACGCTGGCGCTGTGGGGGCTGAGCGCCCTCATCGTCTACCTCGAGGCCGACCGCGAAAGCCAGGAGCTGTTCGACCAATCGCTGGCCGAGACGGCCCACCTGCTGCTGTCGCTGGCCGACCACGAGGTGCAGGAGCACGCCGCCGGCACGCCGTTGGCGATGGCCGTGCCGGACAACCGCAACCACCGCCAATACCTGCTGTTCCAGATCTGGAACGCCGAGCCGCGCCTGCTGTACAAGAACGTCGGCGCGCCCGACGCCGCCTTCGCCCCGCCCGGCGCCGCCGGCTTCGGCTGGGCCAACGTCGACGGCGCGCGCTGGCGCGTCTACACCAGCTGGAACGACAGCCACCGCCTGCAGATCCAACTGGCCGAACCGCTGCGCCACCGCAAGGACATCAGCGGCCGCTTCGCCTACAAGCTGCTCGGCTTCGCCCTGCTGCTGGCGGCGCTGGCCACGCTGACGATACGCTGGAGCGTCAACCGCGCCTTCCGCGCGCTGCGCCGCTTGGCGGACGAGGTGTCGCGCCGCACGCCCAACGACCTGGCCGACGTCGGCCTGGCCGGCGCGCCGGACGAGGTGCATCCCCTGCTGCTGGCCATCAACCGCCTGTTCGAGCGGCTGCGCCGCAGCATGGAACACGAGCAGCGCTTCACCGCCGACGCCGCGCACGAGCTGCGCACGCCGCTGGCGGCCATCAAGACCAATCTGCAGGTGATCGAGCGCGCCCGCAGCGACGCCGAGCGCGACGAGTTCATCGGCGGCCTCGGCGTCAGCGTCGAGCGCGCCGGCCGCCTGGTCGACCAGTTGCTGACGCTGTCGCGCCTCGACCCGCAATACCGCCAGGCCGACGACCTGGCCGAGCACGACCTGGCCGCCGTGCTGGCCGGCCAGTTGCCGGCCTGGCGGGCGCAAGCCGAACGGTGCCGGGTCGCGCTGCAAACCGAGCTGCAGGCGGCGCCGTGCCGGATCAGCCAGGCCGGCGTGCAAATCCTCGCCCGCAACCTGGTCGACAACGCGCTGCGCTACACGCCGGCCGGCGGCACGGTGCGCCTGTCATGCGCCCGCGACGGCGCCCAGGTCTGCCTGCGCGTGGCCGACAACGGCCCAGGCATCGCGCCGGCCATGCGCGAGCGCGTCTTCGAGCGCTTCTTCCGCCTGGCCGACGCCAAGCAGTCCGGCAGCGGCCTGGGCCTGTCCATCGTCGAGCGCATCGCCGAGACCCACGGCGCCAGCGTGCGCCTGGACGAGGGCCTGGACGGCGCCGGCCTGGGCGTCGAGGTGCGCTTCCCGGCCGCCGCCGCCGACGACGCCAACACCAACACCAACGCGGACGTTTGCCTTTCATCCAAAAAAGGAGTATAACTATTCCATAAACGGAGGGAACCATGAACCTTGCCTACGCCTACCCCAAGAGTCGCTTCGAGCCGACGGTGCTGGTCGACCTGAACGCCAAGGCCGAGCGCGAGCGCCTGTCCAAGTCCGCGCTGATCGGCTTCTTCAAGCTGGCGGCGGCCTGGCAGTTGCGCGACGACGACGCCCGCGAACTGCTCGGCGGCCTGTCCAGCAGCGCCTTCTACGAATGGAAGAAGAACCCCGACCGGCTGCTCGAGGTCGACCGCATCACGCGCATTTCCTACCTGCTCGGCATCTACAAGGCCTTGCACATCCTGTACGGCGACCAGCTGGCCGATGAGTGGATCGGCCTGCCCAACAAAAACATCATCTTCGGCGGCCGCACACCCTTGGCGAACATGCTGGCCGGCGGCCTGCTGGCCATGCAGACCGTGCGCAAGCTGCTCGACGCCCGCCGCGGAGGACTGTGACTTGCCGCTCAGCCCGATCCCGCCGCTGATCCTGCTGCGCCAGATCGACACCTGCCGCCTGCTGCCGTCGCGCTTCGCCGACCTGGACGACTCGGTGTTGACCCCGCTGGCCGAAAACGACGCCCACTTGCAGGACCTGTTCGATCTGGACAACGCCACCAATGAGCGCCTGCGCGCCCAGTACGGCGGCAGCGCCGGCATCGGCGTCGACGAGCTGGTGTTCGGCGTGCCCAATTTCCGCATCATCAACGCCGCCTTCACCTACGCCCGCCCCGAGGGCAGCCGCTTCAACGACGGCGAACGCGGCGCCTGGTACTGCGCCTTCGACGCCGACACCGCGCTGGCCGAGGTGATCTTCCACAAGACCGTCGAATACGCCGAGATCGACCGCTTCGACGACAGCGTGCCCTACCAGCTGATGCTGGCCGACTTCAGCGCCCACTTCCACGACCTGCGCGGCCAAGCCCACTTCGGCCACTGCCTCTTGCCGAGCAGCTATGTCGGCTCGCAGCAGCTGGCCGGGCTGCTGCTCGACGGCGGCTCGATGGGCCTGGTCTTCCCCAGCGTGCGGCGGCCCGGCGGCACCAACCTGGCCTGCTTCCGCCCCGCGCTGGTGGGCAATGTTCGCAAAGACAAGGTGTATCGGTTAACATGGGCGGGTTCGCCGACGCCGCGCGTCGACATCGTCTGAACGCGGCCGCCGCGGCCGGCACCTTTTGACCATTTTTCGATCCAATTATGCAGACCAAGCCAGAAAACGACACCGACCTCCGCCTCAAGATCAACAGCGAAACGGCGCGCCTGCCCTGGACCGAGCTGCTCAAGCACTTCGCCTCCGGCAGCGTGGTGTGGGTCGCCAGCAGCCTCGACCTGGTCGACGTCGCCGTGCGCATCTCGCACGACGACAAGGCCAACATCAGCCAGTGGATGGGCGCCGGCCTGCTCGGCAAGGTCACCGACCAGCAGGCCGAAGCCTGGCTGGCCGCCGACGCCGCACTATGGGCGGCGGTGGTGCATCCCTTCATCCTGGTGCAGGAAGAAAAGCCCAAGGTCCACTAGAACGCCCATTCGATTTCCGATATTGAAAAGCTATTTTTAATACCTGTTTCGATATCGGTCCCTCACCCAGGCCGTCCGCACGCCCGCTGCGCGCCGGCCCCAGTCCCGCCATCGCCCATGTTCCTGCCAGCCCTGGACCAGCATCTGCTGCGCAACACCGCCTATCCGCAACTGAGCGGATGGCAACGTTTCATCACCGAATTCCTGTATTTCGGCGTCAAGCAGGCCCGCGCCTGCCTGTTCGTCGGCTTGTTCTTCGGCGCCGTGATCCTGCTGCCGCGCGCCGGCCTGTTCGGCCTGCCCCGCTACGACGCCCTGCTGATCGCCGCCGTCGCCATCCAGTTGTGGATGGTCTGGGCCGGACTGGAAACCTGGGACGAACTGAAGGCCGTCAGCCTGTTCCACCTGGTCGGCTTCGCGCTGGAAGTATTCAAGGTGTCGTCCGGCATCCAGTCGTGGAGCTATCCGGACTTCGCCCACAGCAAGGTGATGGGCGTGCCGCTGTTCTCCGGCTTCATGTACGCCGCCGTCGGCAGCTACATCATCCAAGCCTGGCGCCTGCAGGATTTGCGCATCCGCCACCATCCGCCGTACTGGATGGCGATCCTGATCGCCGTGCTGATCTACGCCAACTTCTTCAGCCACCACTACATCGGCGACTACCGCTGGTATCTGGCCGCCTGCGCGCTGGGCCTGTACGCCCGCACCAGCGTGATCTTCCGCCCGCTCGACCGCGACCGCGTCATGCCGCTGCCGCTGGCCTTCGTGCTGATCGGCTTCTTCATCTGGCTGGCCGAGAACATCAGCACCTTCTGGGGCGTGTGGCGCTACCCGAACCAGCTGGGCGCCTGGTCGGCCGTGCACGTGAGCAAATGGAGCTCCTGGTCGCTGCTGGTCATCATGACCTTCACCATCGTCGCCAACCTCAAGCACATCAAGGCGCGCATCCACGTGCCTGATTAGACCGTTGTATTGATTGGTTTTCTAGAGGATAATTGATGCCCATGAACGATACCACCACCCTCCCCCCATTGCCTGACCGCCTGTCGATCGACCCGCGCAGCCCTTTCCACCTGCCGAGCGCCTTCGAACGCGAAGTGGCCATCAAACTGAACGACAAAGAGCGTTTGGACGTTGAAGAATATTGCATCAGCGAAGGCTGGATTCGCGTTCCCGCCGGCAAGGCGCTGGACCGCAAGGGTCAGCCGATGCTGATCAAACTGAAGGGCAAGGTCGAAGCCTTCTACCGCTAAGCCGTCCGCAACCAGCTTCCACCACCACTCCGGCCCGCCGCCCTCGGGCGTCAGCGCCGGATGCTCGCCGAAAAATCCTCCGACTTATCCGCCGCGCGCGCCCTCGCCGTGATGTGCGCCGTCTCGCGCAGACGGGCGAATTCGGCCGAACCGGCCAGCGCGCCGATGTCGAACAGATAACGATCCAGATACCCCGAAGCCAGCAGGCGCCAGTCGAACGGCAGGCCGGGATCGATGCGCCGCGCCATCTCGAAGACGATGGTGGTGCAGTTCGCCGTCAGCGTGTTGTAGAAGCGCGGCGCGCGGCGCAACTGGGCGCCCTCGTCCAGATAGGCCAGGAACAGGGAGCGCATCGCCGCCGGCGCCATCTTCAAGCGATACAAATACATGTCCTCGCCGCGCACGTTGGTGCGCACCCACAGGATGTCGCGCTCGTCGGCCGCCACCAGCACCGTCTCGTAACGCTTGAAAAATCCGGCCAGGGCCGAGAAGCTCTCGCCGCGCTCCTTGCGTATCTCGATGGAAAAGGTCAGGTAACGGCCGTCGTCGAAGCCGAACGACACCAGGGTGTGGGCGATGGCCGGTCCCATCCAATACGACAGCGCCACGTCGACCGAGCGCAACCGGTCCAGGTCGTAGCGCCGCTGCTCCCAACGCTGGGTGAAGTCGGCGTCGCTGCGCCAGTCGAAATTGCGCACCTGGGCCAGCGTGACGATGCCGCCGTCGACCCTGCCGCCGGCCATGCGGTCGACGTCGGCGGCCCAATTGCGTTGCTGCGCCGGCGCGATGGTACTCCACCAGGCCAGCAGCAAGGCGAACGCCAGCAACCAGGGCAGCAAGACCCGCGCCCGCCCGCCGCGCCACCAGCAGATGAGCGTCGCCATGCCGGCCGCCACCCACACGGCCAGCGCCGCCCAGCGCGCCGCCGCGCCGGCGGGCAGTTGGAACCACAAGGCCAGCGCGCCCCAGCCGGTCAACAACAGCAGCAGCAAAGAGGCCAGGATCATTAGCACACTGCGGAGTAGGCTTTTTTTCATGCGCAGATTATAGAGGCTGAAACGTTCCGGCCGGGCAAGCAGATGCGGCGCTGGCGTCCGCAGTAAATTTCGCGTAACATTGCCGCAGAACCAACCAACACCCGGCGCACGCCATGAAAAACCAGTAAATTGCGACTCAGCTGATTGACCCGACCGCCACCGTGGCAACACGCGGCGCGGCGCGCGCCATGACGGCCCCGCAATCCCCCTCCCGGCAGCCCACGCTGCCAGCCCGCATCGAGTAGCGCCACGCCGTCCCTTACCACGGCCACGGCCGCTTCCCGATCCGCACCACGCTAGACCGGCAGCACCCGCCTATCCGCCTCATTCGACAGAGTCGACGCCTCACGCCCGGCCATCGCCCGGCCAAGGCATTGCAGCGGCACGCCGACCTCGCCAACCTGAGACTGCGCACAAGCTATTATGCATAACACCACCGCCATCGCCACCTACAACGCCAGCTACCGCATCGACGGCACTGCCGTGAACATCGACGACTTCACCCATACCTTTTACCAGCGCAAGATCGGCATCATCGGTGACAACGGCAGCGGCAAGAGCACGCTGCTCAAGATGCTGGCCGGCAGGCTGCGTCCACAGTCCGGCTCGGTCGCGCTGTCGGCCAGCATCTGTTACTGCCCGCAGGACCAGCAGGGCTTCGAAGCGGCAACGGTGGCCGGGGTGCTCGGCCTGGCCGACAAGATCGCCGCGCTGCGCCGCATCGCCGGCGGCGGCCTGGCGCAGGCCGATTTCGACCTGCTCAACGACGACTGGGACGTCGAGCGCAACCTGCGCCTGCGGCTGGAACAATACGACCTGGCCCAACTGGAGATGGAGCGCCCCTTCGCCGCGCTGAGCGCCGGCCAGAAAACCCGGCTGCTGCTGGTGCGCGCCATCCTCAGCCAGGCCGATTTCCTGCTGTTCGACGAGCCGACCAACAACCTCGACATCCACGCCCGGCGGAGCCTGTACGATTTCGTCGCCAACGCGGAGATGGGCCTGCTGATGGTCAGCCACGACCGCACCCTGCTGCGGCAATGCGACGAAATCATCGAGCTCAGCAGCATGGGGGTGAACGTCTACGGCGGAAACTTCGACGCTTTCGCCGAGCAGAAAAGGCTCAAGGACAACGCCGTCGAACGACAATACGAGGACGCCAAACAAGACTGCAAGAAGGCCCAGCGCGCCGCGCAACAGGCGCAGGAAGCCTTCGACAAGAAGAGTTCGGTCGGCCGCAAGCTGTTTCTCGACGGCCACATCGACCGCATCTCGGCCAACGCCAAGCGCGGCCGGGCCGAAAAGACCATCGGCCGCATGAGCAACCTGGAGGAGCGCATGCTCGCCTCGGCCGGCAACCGCCTCGACAACGCCAAACAAATGCGCGAGGTCAAGGAGGCGATCCGTGTCGTCCTGCCCAAGACCTCTGTGCCGAACGGCAAGGTTGTGCTGACGGTCGAGGCCCTGGGCTACCGCCATCCGGGCGCCGAGCGCGCCCTGTTCGACGGGCTGGACTTGACGATGGTCGGGCCGGAGCGCGTCGCCCTGATCGGCCGCAACGGCGTCGGCAAGAGCACGCTGCTCAAGCTCATCTGCGCCGAGCTGACGCCGACGCGGGGCACGGCGTCGATCGGCGTGGCGCAATGGAACTATTTGAGCCAGGACATCGGCATGCTGTGGCCGCAACAGAGCGTGCTGGAGAATTTCCAGCGCATCAACGCCGACCTGTCGCACCACGACTGCCACCACGCCCTGGCGCAACTCAAATTCCGCAACAAGGATGCGCAAAAGCTGGCCGGCCAACTCAGCGGCGGCGAACGAATACGCGCCGGTCTGGCCTGCGTGTTGATGTCGAGCACGCCACCGCAATTGCTGCTGCTCGACGAACCGAGCAACCACTTGGACCTGGCCAGCCTGGTCGCGCTGGAGGACATCCTCAACCAGTACCAGGGCGCGTTGCTGCTGGTGTCACACGACGCCAGCTTCCTCGAACGGGTGAAGGTGGGCCGCCACGTTTCGCTGGCCGACTTTTCGGCCGAGCTGGCGTGTCAAAAGTGATGGTTGCCGGTCGACCGGGGCTGGCCTGGCTTGGTTTGGCTTGGCTTGGTTTGGCGTGCCGGCGGCATGGTCAAGCCGGCCTTGCCGAGGTATCATTGCGCCATCCGCTTTCGCAGGCATTTCGATACGAAAATGCACGAATCCGGACGGCCGACCTTACCCAGGATTTTCGCTCCAGCACCTATGACCCATCCAATCGCAGCGACGCCGGAACGCGGCAGCGGCGGCGACAGCTCGAATGAGATCGCCAACAGCATCGCCGAGGCCATCGCCGCCCGGCAACTGCCACCCGGCACCAAACTGCGCGAAGAGGCGCTGGGCCGGCTGTACTCGGTCAGCCGCACCAAGATCCGCGCCGCCCTGCTGATTTTGTCGAAGGACAAACTGATCCAGATCGTGCCCGACAAGGGCGCCTTCGTCAGCCAGCCCAGCGAGACCGAGTCGCGCGAGATCTTCGCCGCCCGCCGCATCATCGAGGCGGCCTTGGCGCGCGAATTCGTCGCCAAGGCGCGGCCGGCCGACTACAAGGCGCTGGAGAAGCACTTGAAGGCCGAGCGCGCCGCGCTGGCCCAGGTCAACACCAAGGTGCGCTCGCAGCTGCTGGGCGATTTCCACGTGATGCTGGCCGAAGTGGTCGGCAACCACGTGTTGAAAGAGATCGTCCACGAGCTGGTCGGCCGCAGCTCGCTGATCACCATGCTGTACCAGTCCGACCGCGACGCCGTCTGCTCGTCCGACGAGCACGCCGCCTTCCTGGAAGCGGCCAAGGCCGGCGACGCCGACAAGGCCGCCAGCCTGATGCTGCACCACCTCAGCCACGTCGAAGCCGCGTTGCGCTTCGACGGCAGCGTCAGCGAAGGCAAGCGCGACCTCGTCACCGCCCTGCTGATGTAACTCCAGCGAGGGCAGCCCCAGCCGGAACCCAGCCAGCGGGGTCAGCCAGCGGGGTCAGTGCCGACATTCGGACATTCACCGCATGAATGTCCGAATGTCGGCACTGACCCCGACTGCTGCGGCCGCTGCAAACCTCGACTGCTGCGACCGCTGCCGCCGTCGGCGCTGTTCGCGGTTGCGGCTAGGCCGCGCGGGTGCCGGTCGCCAGCGCGAGGATGCGCGCCAGTTCGTTGTGGCGCTCGATCACCAGCGGCAGGTCGAGCGTGCACAACTGGCCGTCGCGCACCACCACCTTGCCGTTGATGATGCTGTGCGACACGTTGGCCGGCGTGCAGAACACCAGCGCCGCCACCGGGTCGTGCAAGGCGCCGGCGAAGCCGATCTGGTCGAGCTTGAACATGACGATGTCGGCCGCCATGCCCGGCTTGAGCGCGCCGATATCGTCGCGATTCAACACCTTGGCGCCGCCCAGGGTGGCCATCTCCAGCGCCTGGCGCGCCGTCATGGCATCCGGTCCGAAGCCGACCCGCTGCAACAGCATGGCCTGGCGCACCTCGCCCAGCATGTGGCCCGAGTCGTTCGAGGCGCAACCGTCCACGCCCAGCCCGACCGATACGCCCTGGTCGATCATCTTGCGGATCGGCGCGATGCCGGAGGCCAGGCGCATGTTCGAGCACGGGCAGTGGGCGATGCCGGTGCCGGTGCGGCCGAACATGTGGATGCCGTCGTCGTCCAGTTGCACGCAGTGGGCGTGCCAGACGTCGGGGCCGACCCAGCCGCAGTCCTCGGCGTACTCGGCCGGCGTCATGTTGAACTTCTCGCGGCTGTAGGCGATGTCGTTGGCGTTCTCGGCCAGGTGGGTGTGCAGCGACACGCCGAAGCTGCGCGCCATGCCGGCCGCCTCCTTCATCAAATCGCGCGACACCGAGAACGGCGAGCACGGCGCGACGACGATGCGCTGCATGGCGTAGCGGCCGCTGTCGTGGTAGCTCTCGATCAGGCGCTGGGTGTCCTTGAGGATCGCCGCCTCGCTCTCCACCACGCAATCGGGCGGCAGGCCGCCTTTCGACTGGCCCACGCTCATCGCGCCGCGCGCGGCGTGGAAGCGCATGCCGATCTGGCGCGCCGCCGCGATGCTGTCGTCCAGCTTGCAGTCGTTCGGGTAGATGTACAGGTGGTCGCTGCTGGTGGTGCAGCCGGACAGGATCAGCTCGGACATCGCCGTCAGCGTCGACACGTGCACCATTTCGGCGCTCAGATTGGCCCAGATCGGATACAGATTGGTCAACCAGTTGAACAGCTCGCCGTTCTGCGCCGCCGGGATCACCCGCGTCAGGCTCTGGTACATATGGTGGTGGGTGTTGATCAGCCCCGGCAGCACGACGTGGTTGGCGGCGTCGATGATCTCGTCGGCCTGCTGCGGCAGCTCGGCCGTGCTGCCGACCTGGACGATCACGTTGTCGCGGATGAAGACGGCGCCGTCGGCGATTTCGCGCCGCTGCTCGTCCATGGTCACCAGCACGCGGGCATTCTTGATCAAGAGGGTCTTAGTCATTTTGTGTGTTAAAGAAAAGGAATGAAAAAACACTGCGGAAACAATGCACGCGCACTGCGGAAACAATGTGAAAATCCCGCGCCGGCGATGGCGCGCCGGCGCGGGAGGGCAAAGCAAGCGCTAGTTTAAGCGGCTTCCAGCTCCGCCGTCAGGAAAGCTTGCGGCACGTCCTCTTCGTCCTCGTCGTGCTCGACCGGACGCTCGGGCAGCACCAGGTTGAGGATCACCGCCACCAGCGCGCCGACGGTGATGCCGGAACCGAACACCTCCTTGACGAAGGACGGCAGCTTGGACAGCAGCTCGGGCCGCACCGTCACCGCCAGGCCGCAGCCGATCGCCACCGCCATGATGATGCTGTTGCGCTTGGTGCTTTCCACCTTGCTGAGCAGCTGCACGCCGGCCGAGATGATCATCGCGAACATCATCAGGCCGGCACCGCCCAGCACCGGCTGCGGGATCGTCACGACGATGGCGCCGAGCACCGGAAACAGGCCGGCCAGGAACAGCAGGCAACCGGTCAGCGCGACGACGTGGCGGCTGGCCACGCCGGTCAGCGAGACCACGCCGACGTTCTGCGCGAAGGTCGACACCGGCGGGCTGGACATGACGGCGGCCAGCGCCGAACCGAGGCCGTCGCACAGGATGCCGCGCGCCAGGGTCTTGCCGCGCATCTTGGTGTTGGTGGCGCTGCCCAGCGCCATGAAGGTGCCGGTGGTCTCGACCATCGTCACCAGGAAGGCGACGGCCATGGCGACGATGCCGGCGATCGGAAAGGTCATGCCGTAGTGCAGCGGCTGCGGCAAGGCGAAGATCTGCGCCTGCTCGACGGGGTTGAAGTTGATCATGCCCAATGACAGGCACAGCAGGTAGCCGATGAACATGCCGATCACCACGGCGGCGGCGGAGATGATGCCCTTGCCGAACTGCACCAGCGCGATCACCGTCAGCAGCACGAAGGCGGCGATGCCCAGATTGGCCGGCGCGCCGTAGTTGGCGCCGGGGGCGAAGCCGCCCGCCGCCCAGTCCACCGCGACCGGCACCAGCGACAGGCCGATCATCGTCACCACCACGCCGGTGACGGCGTGGGGGAACAGTTTGCGGATCTGCGGCATGAAGCAACTACCGACGATCATCACCACCGAGCCGGCCAGCGAGGAGCCGAGGATGCCCGGCACGCCGTGCTCCAGGCCGACGCTGATGGCCGCGCCGACGAAGGCGAAACTGGTGCCCATCACGCAAGGCAGGCGGATGCCGACCGGGCCGACGCCCTTGCACTGGATAAAGGTGACGACGCCGGAGCCGAGCAAGGCGGCGTTGATCAGGGCGACGATCTGGTCGCCCGGCAACTTGAGCGCCGCGCCGACCACCAGCGGCACGGCGATGATGCCGCCCAAGGCGGCGAGCATGTGCTGGGCGGCCAGCAGGATGGTGGTGAGCAGCGGCGGTCTATCCTCGACCTGAAAAAGCAAGTGATTCATTGAACGTGTCTCCATCTATTATTTTGGTAGTGGGCGGTGCGTGCTACGGACAACTCGCGAGGCCTACCCGGGGCCGCGCGCAAATCAAATCATTGCATCGCCAGGCGGGCGGCGAAGGCCGCGTCTGGCGTCAGGGAATCTGTTCTGTGTTGCTGTGCTAGCGCTCCGGCCGCAGGCCGCGATGGAGACGTGATGTGCTGCTGATGTCAACGATATTGCCGTTGTGTGGATTCCTTGTCAACCGATTTTGTATACAATTTTTGGATATCAAACAACAGACAAGGACGCGCAACCGCGCATTACTGGCGGGTTGTCAGAGCGGGAATGGCGCCGTGGCATGGCTGCGGGGACGGCGGCGGGAACGGCGGCGGGAACGGTGGACGTGGTTAGCCATGCCGGCGTCTGGCGCAGGCGGGGAAACGATTGTGGACAATGTTGCGGCGCCCTGTCTTTGCCGGAAAGGAAAAGTGCGGCTGGACGCCAGGCGGCTTGACGAGGCCGCCAATTTGGCGGAGCGAACGCCTGGTCGGGTTCGACCAGGTTTCACGGGTATTGCAGAGTATTGCGGACTGGACGGCGGCCCGGCCGCCGCGAGAAACGGTGGCCCGGGCCGGGTCAGTGAACCAGGCGCGCCGGCGGGCGCCAAAAACGGCTCGGCACGCTGCCGGTCAATTGAAAACGCTCGATCACCGACCAGGCGTGCGTCGCCTGCTCCGGGAAGGCGTCGGCCAGGGCGCGCAGCACGTCGCAAGCGGCGGCGCGGACCTCCTTCTCGGTATAGTTGACCTCCTCCGGATCGCTGCACAGCTCATCCAGGTCGGTCCACACGGCATAGGTGCGCTCCGTCAGTTCAGAGTCCACTTCCTCGATCAACCAGCCTGGATCGCCGCCGATACCGCCCTCCGGTCCCAGGATACTGTACAGGAAGGAGGAGAAGCACGGCGCCTCTTGCGGTGGAAACGCCCAGAACATCACTTGGTACAAATTGTGATATTCATCGCTAATCTCGTCTAATCTACCCCATATCATCTAATATTCCTCAATTCGACTTCGCGCCCCGCCGACACCACGGCAACCAGGTTTTCCCAGCATCCGCACCGCCGGCCGCCGCGAAACAAATCCATCAAACAGCTTTGCGCTTATAACTTCCGAACCACCAAACTACTATTCATCGAACATATCGCCAAGAAAGCCAATGTCGGCATTATTGTTTAAATAGAATCAATTCCATTAACTCAATATTATTCGATACGCAAATAGCTGACCACGTACAGGACCTTGACCGGAGTTTGCCATGCAGACGGCGGTCGTTGCGAAGAGTATAGGGATTAGATTGCTATATAGCAATTTCTATTATGCGTACCTGTCACATTTGACAGGTATGGGCTAAATAGCGTTGTATATACGACATAATTCCGAATTGGAATATAGGCAGGCAGGCAAAACTTGCAAAGCAATAGTATGAAGTTGAATACTTCCAAGGCGAACCAGGAAATTTCGGGTGAATCAAATACTTGCAAATTAATAGTAATTTGTTTTTCACATCATTATCTATTCGACAACGCGCCTTTTCCAACGGCGGCAACAAGGACGGATCATCCCGTCATGATGCTGCCTTGCAAGGCGCCGTGGATGAAGCCCAGAAGTTCGCCCACGACCTCACTGGTCTTCGGCCCACTGCCAATGTCGACGGCGCCACCGTGCAACACCAACGAAAAGGACTTTTTGATCAAGCCTTCCGGGGTGGGCAGCGCCCCGTCTTCCGATCCACACAAGAGGAGTGCATTGGCCAGGCAGGCGAATTGCTTGGCCTGCTCAGGCGAGGCGGCGATGGCGGTGACAAACTCCGCCCGCTTGAAGCCAGCCGCATCCGTGTGGCGAATCAGTTGATCCGGACTAAGCTTTTCCGTTTGTGGAATGCCGCGCGGATGGTCGCGTGCACTGGCCAGCACGACGACAAACACACGGCGCTCCATGTCGAATGCATACCAAGTGCTCATCCCCTCGTTCATCAGCCCCCCCTTGGAGAATGAAATACCTCCTTCGGAAATTCGGGAAATCTCTATCGGGATGGCGAAATTCGCGTCGTGCTGGCTTTTTACTTGTGGCGCGGGCAATGGCAAGGTCCGCCCTATTTTGGCGACATCGGTCTCAAACGGCCCATCAGGACAGGGATCGCCCGCCGCGTTTGCCGACTCGGTAGAAGCAGCCATTGTTCCAGCCTAAGCAAAAAATGATCGTCCGCGCGCAATGCGGCCGAATCCCGTGCGTCAACAACCGCCAACCGCCTGCGGTTTTTGCGCACGGTCATTCACCTAAAAGAACAGTCCCGCGCGGATGTCCGTGCGAGACCGGACATCAGGCGTCGATGGAACTGGGCCAAAGGCCGGGCCAATTCCCGGCGATGTCTTTCGGGTAGCCAGAATCGACCTTGTCGGTCTCGATATCGTAGCGGATATACTGGCTGCCTTTGAAAAAGTAGGCCTTTCCATCGTTCCATACAAACGCCGCGTTGATACCCGCCGCGAAACTCGGCGGAAACCCTGGCCAGCCGTCCTTGATGGCGCGCGGGTAGGCGCTGTCCACCTTATCGGCCAGGATGTCGTACCGCATGTATTGCGATCCTTTGAAGAAGTATGCCTTCCCATTGTTCCAGGTTACGCCCGCATCGATGCCACCAGTCCAAAGACCTGGCCAATTGGCGGCGATAGACCGGGGGTAGTTGGGATCGGTCTTGTCCGTGGCGATGTCATAGCGGAGGTACTCAGTCCCCTTGAAAAAATATGCCTTGCCGTTGTTCCACATGAGCACGGCGTCTATGCCGGCGGCGAAACTCGGCGGGAAGCCCGGCCATTTTCCCGCGATGGGACTGGGGAAACCGGGATCCACCTTGTCGTCCTTGACGTCATATCGGGCATACTGCGAGCCTTTGAAAAAATACACCTTTCCGTTGGGCCATACGCTGCTGGGCGCCACCGCATGGGGGTAGGCAGTGCCGATGAAGGTGGCGTCACTGGCGTCGATATCGACCCCGCCCGTGACCGCCACGTTGTCCTTCATGATCGACGCGGGGAGCCAATAGCACATGATGGAATTGATGTCGCTATGGGCCGTGGCGAGCAGCGCCGAATTGTCCAAGGGCGTAAGAACCTGGTCGGTGACTTCCTGCGGAGTCCATCCTTGTGTCGCGCCGAAATACGCGATGGCTTTGTTCTTGTCTATCCTGTTGACGATCTCCGCGCGCATGTGTTCGTGCGGACATCCCAATGTGTGGCCGGTCTCGTGCCGGACGACACGGTAGAATTCGGAATCCGCGGTGTTCATCGTGAAGTTATCAAGATTCATGGTCGGTTCGCTGGCTGGAATGGACAAGATGTCCGTTCCCAAATAGGACCAATAACCGCCGCCTGGCAACCGGGCGATGCGGACTTGGGGCGAGACGCCGCTTTCCACAAACTTGACGTTGGCCCACGCGCCCCAGGAATTCATATGGAAAAGGATGCGTTTCTTGAGATCGGCGGCCGGGCTGTCGAGAAATCCAACGGTCAGGAAAACGCCGTTTTTCCCCCAGTACTGTGAGATTTTCACTGCCAGATGATCAGGCGTCAGTGCCGCGCCAGCGGTCACCGTCGGAATCGAAGCCGAGCCGGCATGGTTTTCCGGATTGATCTGAATTGCCATTTGCCTCGCTGATAGGACAAGCTCAGACGGCAGTTTTTTGATGCAGCAGCATATATCAAGCATGACATTCCCCCAATGGTGTAGAAATTGATATTCGATGTAGGCGGCGCCGACACAAAATCGATCCGTCTGCCGGGATTTCGCTGAGCCGGCCCATAGCTGCGCCGAAACCACTGTGATTTGCTTGGCTGGATGTGTGCGTATGCGCGTGTTGTCGATAGACAGCTTTTCCATAATAGTTAGAAAAAACGGGGACAAATACACATATTGTCACGAAGGCGTGTGTGCCCCCCGCGTTCGGGAGTCCCTGATGGGTGTCGCCGTCGAAGCGTGTACCGGCCGCCGGCCTTCAACTCGACGTTGCCGCCCAGGCTGGCGATCTGGCTGCCGACCTGGGTCGTGTTGTCGTGCTTGCCGTCGGTGGTGGTCTTGACGTTGCCGTAGGCCGGCTGGAAGTTGCTGCCGATCGAGCCGGACTTCTTGCTGCTGGTGGCGTAGTCTCCCGTGTCGTGGTCGGCCGCGCCGACGATGCCCAGGTCGCCCTTGGCGGCGATGCTGAGCTTCTGGTCGGCCACCACCGTGCTGGCCTTGACCAGCGTGTCGCGTCCGCTGGTGGCCGTTACGCTCCCGCCGCTGAGCACGCTGCCGATCTGCCGCACCGTGTCGCCGTTGCCGCTCTTGTCGTCCTGGCTCTTGCTGTAGCCGATGCCGGTCGACAGGTTCAGGCTGAAGCCGCTTTGCTTGACTTCCGAGCTGTGCCGCTCGCTGCCGCTCTGCTCGGCGCTGAGCACGCTCAGGTCGCGCTCGGCGGCCAAGGTCAGCGCATCGCTGGCCGTCAGTTGGCTGGCGACGACGACGATGTCGCGCCCGGCCCGCACGGTCACGTCGGCGCCCGTCACGCTGCCGCCCACCACGTGGCTGCTCGCGCTGTAATCGGCGCTGTCGCTGCTGCCCTTTTTGAACGTGCTCTTCCACTCGCGGTGGCTGGTGGTGTCCAACAAATGCGCTTCCTGCACCTGGCTCAGGCTGACGTCGCCCGTCGCCGTCAACTCGACCTTACCGCCATCGACCACGCCGCTGCCGACCAGGCTCAAGGCGCCGCTTGCCTTCGTGCCGGCCTTCAGGCTCAGATCGCCGCTGGTGGCGCACAGGCTCAAAGCGGGCGACATGCACTCGATAAAGTCTGCCAGCGCCAGCGGTCAGAACTATTTTTGAAACGCGTCTACGATCAAATGGGACTCGATTTTTATGGAATGGCGCCCCATACCTCACCATGTTTGTAAACTTCCAAAAGTCCAACATCAACTAAAGCGCTTGAAAAAACAGCATCAGAACAGGGCATCAAAACTCCTTCTATTTTCGATTCATCGCAGTAACTAAACTCACCTCCACCGTATGCTGGAATTTTTGAAAGGAGAATTTTCTTCAAATTCGGCACGTCAACCAATATTGCTTTTCTCAAGTCATCAATATCAGATTCGTTTTCCACAACATACCCGACCTCATTTTTCATAACGAATACACCAAGAATACTCACCCTCTCACCAATAAATAAAGTGAGTTTTTCAATTACCTCAGACATTTCCATAATTTAAACCAACGGCATGATTGAGCGATTTAATGGCCGGATCAGCGAGCTGTTGCAGCAGACACGATTTGAAAGCCGGGCTGATCTGGAGACGACTTTACTCAATTAACTAAATCTTTACAATCATCACATTCCGCAGCGTGCCATCTGCACCAAAACGCCAATCCGGGCGCTGAAAGAATAACAGCACACAAAGCCGGAGTTATTCGTTAAACGCGCCTACGATAAAATTGGACTAGACAATTAACAAGCAATCAGCGGCCGGAATTATTTTTTAATCGCGCCTAGGTAGCATTACGAAGAATGCACAGCTATGCGCTTACACAGAAATTTATAAAATGTATCCGAATAAAGCACACATTCAGCAGATGGAAGTTGCAAACAAATAGGACATTCTCCATTTCGGAATTCGTTTTAATCGAAGAAGAATACCTCCCCTAAATCAGTCTCACTAATTACCAATTTTAAATCATCAAGCAAGCCAGCTTTACGATTGGCTAAGTGCTGAAAAACTACATCCCCACCATTTACTGATTCAAATGGTATACCATAAATACTGTAGATTTCCTCTCCTTCAATTTCTTCTCCAGCATATTCTTTTAGGAACCATTTCTAGGAATCAGGCAACACCCGATTCAACGCGGCTTCCGCCTTGATAATCCAATTATCGCCATCGGCGTCAAATGACGACCCAAAGTTCACGGTGGCACCATGACTCGCAATCATTTTTTCGACTTCACTTATAGATGTGCTCATACCTATTGTGCCCCATAGTTAGTAGAACGATTCGTCCAGTAACGCGCCTTCCATGCATCAAATGCAGAGCGGTCAATACCCGATGGAATCGTGTTGGGATTGATGTGAATAATCTTGCTGTTCTGCTGATGGAAAGTTTGCGTCACTTCTGTAATCGCGCTGTCGTTCGACTGCAGCATGTGGTGAAGATTTACGGCTCAATGCCGTTCCGTGTGGAATTTGACATCAGGTAACATGTCGGCTACCGCCATTTTTTGAGTTCACGAGTCCCTGATGAGTATTGCCGTC
>NZ_JAEMNU010000037.1:0-34589 GCF_016461825.1 Rugamonas violacea
GACGAGGTTTGGCTCAATCCGGAACGGGCTGAACCTGAATTAGTGAAGCTGGCTGCATGAAGTGACGCGACAACTTTGTTGACAACTACCGAGATGGGTGTTAGAAAACGAACGATTTCCAACACCCATGAAAGGGAATGATTATCCATGTTGGAAATATAGGGATTGCTATTTCTAACAGTCCAGTATATTCTAACAGTGTTTTCTAACAGTCTTAACCGGAGAAATACATGGCAACCTTCGCATACGGCCGCGTCAGCACCAAAGAGCAAACCGCCGACAACCAGAAGATGGAAATCGAAGCGGCTGGCCACCAGGTCGATTACTGGTACGCGGACACCATCAGCGGCAAGACCAGCGCCAGCGAGCGTCCAGAGTTCGCCGCGTTGTTGGCGCAGATTCGCAATGGCGAAACGCTGGTGGTGGCCAAGCTGGACCGCCTGGGCCGCGATGCGCAGGATGTCGGCGCTACGGTCAAGCTGCTGGCCGCGCGCAAGATTGCCGTCATCGTGCTGCAGTTGGGCAAGCTGGACCTGACGTCGCCGGCCGGCAAGATGATGATGACCATGTTGGCGGCGGTGGCTGAGATGGAGCGGGATTTGCTGGTAGAGCGCACACAAGCCGGCCTGGCTCGCGCAAAGAGCGAAGGCAAGACGCTGGGCCGTCCTTCCAAGACCACGGCAGAACAGCGGGCCGACATCATCGCGAAGTACACCGCTGGTGAGAGCGTCAGCGCGCTGGCTCGGATGTATGCAGTATCGCGGGCGAACATCCTGGGCGTCGTGAAGCCAGCGTGATAGCGTGTTTATCTTTTCCCGCGTTTAGGCTTTTTATTCGCGCTTGGAAACAGACCGCGAATAACGCCTAAGAAGGCCGCAAGCACATTGACCGTGACGCCGGTTATCAATGCGAACAAAAGTTGGTCGCTGATGACTTGTTTGCCTGAAATAGCTGCCCAGACAGCATTGCCAGCGACAAGTGCAAATAAAAACGTAATACTGTCCCAAGCTAATCCGTAAGCCTTGCCCGCATATTGTTGCCGCATATCGCGATTGGCTTGGGAGTCTTGCACATCCTCCTCAATATACTTTTCAGAGTATCGCTTCTTGTTCGGGGGCGGCACATCTTCATCAGATGGCACCTCCACCTGCTTGGCGAGCTCAGCTTGAGTGGGAGCTCCAGCAGGTATAGCTCCAGCTTTTGACGGCTTACGAGTACGTTTTGGCTTTGACTGAGGAGGCTCGCATGCGGTCTCCTCGATGGTTGGAGTTGAGTGCAGAGGAACCGGCGTTTCTTTAGACACCGATTGCGGCTCACTCATTTTCAGCTAGACCCGATTGGAAATGAGGTGAATGGAGAATACACTGCTTCATTGACTCGTTTTCGATAGCACCGCCATCATCCGGACCTGATACGCACCAAGCCGAATCTGGGGCATGGGTCATTGCAGACAGTTGCGCTCCAGAATAATCACCATATACACGAATAATCTCGTCGATAAGACTCCAAGTATCTTCATCGCTGTCGCCCACGATAGTGCGCACACGAGTATAGGCGCCGTCTCGCATCGCCAGATGCCCCCCATAAGTCCCAATAGGCTGGGCACCGTACTCCTTAAATTCATAATAGAGCGACGGAATTACTGGACCGTATGTCCAACGATGGAAGGTGTCATCGATAAGAGGCTCGTCATGACGAACTAAGTGCCATGACTGGAGGTAATAAAGTAACTTCTGCAGCTTCATCGGAGTGAGATTCCGAATCTTGCCTTCCTTCGCTCGTTTCACGAAGGCATTAGCAACGCTCATTGCTGAATATGCCATAGCTCCCTCCTTCGAAGAACGTTAACACTTAAATCCATAGATTTCATATAGTGCCACAAATTCAAATACCAAGCACTGTATATTCATACAGTTGTTTTGGGAATGTGCTGGATTTGCCTACATGGTGCCTACATAAGATATTAAACAGCATCGGAAGCATAAAAGGGTTACAGGAAGAAATCCTGTAACCCTTTGATATTGCTGCATATTCCTGGTGCCGACTGCCGGTTTCGAACTGGCCACCTGATGATTACAAATCAACTGCTCTACCAAATGAGCTAAGTCGGCGAAACTTGTACGGGGCGAATTATACGCTATTTAATTCGCGTGAGGGTGGGCCGGCCGCCCTTTTTGGGCGGCTCGTCGTCGCCCTCGGGGCCGCTGGCAGCCTCGCTTCTGGGCTCGCCCTGGCTGCTCGGCACGGCCGCCAACGCCGGCGCCGGCGCGCTCGCTTCGGGCTGTTCGGCCGGCTCGCCGCCGCCCGCTTGCGGCTCGAAGGCCATGCCTTGGCCGTTTTCGTTGGCGTAGATGGCCAGCACGTTGTTGACGGGCACGTAGATTTCGCGCGAGACGCCGCCGAAGCGGGCGTGGAAGCGGATGCTGTCGTTGTCCATCTTCAGGCCGGAGGTGGCGCCGAAACTGATGTTGAGGACGATTTCGCCCTTTTTCACGTATTCCATGGGAACCGTGGTGGAGGCGTCGACCTTGACGGCCAGATAGGGGGTGTAGCCGCTATCGGTGCACCATTCGTAGATGGCGCGCAGCATGTAGGGCTTGGTTGAGATGTCGGGCATGATCGGTGGGGCTAGTGAGACGAACGCGGCGCGCCGCCGGGGCGGGCGCGCCGATGCTTCAAGTGAGACGGTGCTGCGCCGTGCGGCCGCGCGCGGCGCGGCCGGCATTGCTTAACGGCGCATGACCTTTTCCGACGGGGTCAGCGCTTCGATGTAGGCCGGACGCGAGAAGATGCGTTCGGCGTACTTCATCAGCGGCGCGGCCGTCTTCGACAGTTCGATGCCGTAGTGGTCCAGGCGCCACAGCAGCGGCGCCACGGCCACGTCGAGCATCGAGAACTCGTCGCCCAGCATGTACTTGTTCTTCAGGAACAGCGGCGCCAGCGTGGTCAGGCGGTCGCGGATTTCCGCGCGCGCCTTGTCGTGGCTCTTGTCGTTGCCCTTGGCGCGCTCCGACTCGAGCACGTGTACGTGGACGAACAACTCTTTTTCGAAGTTGAACAGCATCAGGCGGGCGCGGGCGCGCATCAGCGGGTCCGCCGGCATCAGTTGCGGATGCGGGAAGCGCTCGTCGATATACTCGTTGATGATGTTCGATTCGTACAAGATCAGTTCACGTTCGACCAGGATGGGCACCTGGCCGTAGGGATTCATGGTCGAGATGTCTTCCGGCTTGTTGAACAAGTCGACGTCGCGCACTTCAAAGTCCATGCCTTTTTCAAACAGGACCAGGCGGCAGCGTTGGGAAAATGGGCAGGTTGTACCCGAATAGAGAACCATCATTTTTATAGTTCCTTAGAAACAAAGGGGGTGAAGCCGCGAACGGATCACCCCAGACCGCACCCGCCAACGCGGGCAACGCAAAACAGGCGCCGGACTGGCCGGCGCCCTCACTTATTTGACTTCTTTCCAGAACGAGGCGTTCAGACGCCACGCCAGCAGGGCGAACAGGGCCAGGAACAGCACCACCGCCACGCCGATGCGTTTGCGGGTCTGCTGGGCCGGCTCGGCCATCCATTCCATGTAGCCAACCAGGTCGGCCACGGCGGTATCATACTCGAGCTTGCTCAAGCTGCCCGCTTTGACCTGCTGGAAGCCACCGAACTTGTGGATCTTCTTGCCCGGCTCGTGGGGATCGGCCACCTCGTCGAACTTGGCCGTCTGGATGCCCTGCAGTTCCCACAGCGCGTGCGGCATGGCCACGTTCTCCAGCACCAGGTTGTTCCAGCCGGTCGGCCGGGCCGGGTCCTGATAGAAGGTGCGCAGGTAGGTGTACAGGTAGTCGCCGCCGGTGCCGGCGCCGGACGACTTGGCGCGCGAGATCACCGACAGGTCGGGCGGAACGGCGCCGAACCAGGCCTTGGCGTCTTTCGCGCTCATGCTGGTGGTCATCATCTCGCCGACTTTTTCGCCGGTGAAGAGCAGGTTTTCCTTGATCTGCGCGTCGCTCAGGCCCAAGTCCTTGAGGCGGTTGTAGCGCATCGACGAGGCGTTGTGGCAGTTCAGGCAGTAGTTGACGAACAGCTTGGCGCCGTGCTGCAGGGCGGCCATGTTGTTGGAACGGTCGGGCGCCTTGTCGAGCGGATGGCCGCCCTCGTTGGCGAACGCCAGACCCGGCAGCAAAGCTACGATGGCGAGCAATTTCTTAGCAAAATTCATGTGATGTCCTTTGTGTGCTTGAGCTGGTCGTCGATTAGTGCGGATGGAACGTCACGCGATCCGGCACGGTCTTGAACTTGCCCATCGTGCTCCACCATGGCATCAGCAGGAAGAAGCTAAAGTAGATCAGGGTGCACACCTGCGACACCATGGTCTTGGTCTCGGTCGGCGCCTGGGTGCCCAGGTAGCCGAGGATCAGGAAGGAGATGCCGAAGACCAGGTAGACATATTTGTGCCAGTCCGGACGGTAGCGGATCGACTTGACCGGCGAGTGGTCCAACCACGGCAGGAAGGCGAGGATCACCACCGAACCGCCGAAGAAGACGACGCCCCAGAACTTGGCGTCGAGCACCTGCGGCAGCATGCCGACGATGGCCAGCAGGGCGATGCCGGCGATGGCCGTCTTGACCATGCTCGACAGGCGCGACTTGAGCCAGACGAAGACCACATAGGCGGCGACGGCGACCATCAGCACGTACATGAAGTCGGCGGTGGTGGCGCGCAGCACCGAGTAGAACGGCGTGAAGTACCAGGTCGGCGCGATGTGCAGCGGGGTCTTCAGCGAGTCGCCCGGCAGGAAGTTGTTGTATTCCAGGAAGTAGCCGCCCATTTCCGGCGCGAAGAACACGACGGCGCTGAAGATCAGCAGGAAGATCGAGACGCCGAACAGGTCGTGCACCGTGTAGTAGGGGTGGGAAGGGATGGAGTCGAGCGGATGGCCGTCCGCACCCAGGTTTTCCTTCACTTCGATACCGTCGGGATTGCTCGAACCGACTTCGTGCAGCGCGATCAAGTGCGCCGCGACCAGGCCCAGCAGGACCAGCGGGATGGCGATCACGTGGAAGGCGAAGAAGCGGTTCAGCGTGGCGTCGGACACCACGTAGTCGCCGCGGATCCACAGCGACAGGTCGGGGCCGATGAAGGGGATGGCGCCGAACAGGTTGACGATCACCTGGGCGCCCCAGTACGACATCTGACCCCACGGCAGCAGGTAGCCGAAGAAGGCCTCGGCCATCAGGCAGAGGAAGATGGCGAAGCCGAACAGCCAGATCAGTTCACGCGGTTTGCGGTAGGAACCGTACAGAAGACCGCGCGTCATGTGCAGATAGACGATGATGAAGAAGGCCGAGGCGCCCGTCGAGTGCATGTAGCGGACCAGCCAGCCGGCCGGCACTTCGCGCATGATGTACTCGACCGAGGCGAAGGCCAGCGTGGCGTCCGGCTTGTAGTGCATGGTCAGGAAGATGCCGGTGACGATCTGCAGCACCAGCACCAGCATGGCCAGCGAGCCGAAGATGTACCAGAAGTTGAAGTTTTTCGGCGCGTAGTACTTGCCCCATTGGTCGTTCCACAGCTTGGTCAGCGGGAAGCGGTCGTCGACCCAACCCAGCGCCTTTTGTGCCGCCGGCGCGTCGGCCGGGAATTTGGTCTCTTTGAAAGCCGCCATGATTATGCCTCGCCTTTCTCGTCACGACCGATGACCAGCTTGCTGTCGCCGGCGTACATATGGCGCGGCACTTGCAGGTTGTCCGGTGCGGGTTTGTTCTTGAAGACGCGGCCGGCCATGTCGAAGGTCGAACCGTGGCAGGGGCAGAGGAAGCCGCCGGCCCAGTCGTCCGGCAGCGAGGGCTGCGGGCCGGGGGTGAATTTCGACGACGGCGAGCAACCCAGGTGGGTGCAGATGCCGACGGCGACCAGGATTTCCGGTTTGATCGAGCGGTGTTCGTTGCGGGCGTATTCCGGGGTGAATTCCTCCGGGTTGCGTTTGGAGTCCGCGTCGGCGACCTTGCCGTCGGTCTGTTTCAGCGAGGCGACCATCTCCGGCGTGCGCTTGAGGATCCAGACCGGCTTGCCGCGCCATTCGACCGTCATCATCTCGCCCGGATTCAGGTGGGAGATGTCCACTTCCACCGGCGCGCCGGCCGCTTTGGCCCGCTCAGACGGCTGGAAAGTACTTACCAAGGTTCCTGCAGTGGTTAAACCGACCACACCACCCGCCGCGCACGTGGCGACGAGCAGCCCACGTCGGCCGGAATCGACCTGCTTTTCGTTACTCATACAAACCCCAATCAGTCAAAATGCACAAAATGCAAAACCGTTAAGAAGTGTTAACCGGACTCCTAGCAACCTTAAATTATAGGTGAAGCGTGATGCGATATAAAGAAAAAACGTTGCAATGGCCATAATTGGTGCGATTTCCAGGCCTTTTTTCCCTTGAAATTTGACGAGTTCAGCCCTACTAGCGGACACCACCTGCCAAATTTGATATAAGTCAAATTTATAGCGTAAATCCGAGGCGAAAACGCAGGCGCCTGGCGTGTTTGGATTCTAATTGAAAAAATAGTATGATCCAGACGCAAGTTTGTTTACAAATGACCACAGGTCGTAGGAGTGTATAGATGGCAATGATGCAGGAATTCAAAGAATTCGCCATGAAGGGCAATGTGGTCGACCTCGCCGTCGGCGTGATCATCGGCGGCGCCTTCGGCAAGATCGTCGACTCGCTGGTGCAGGACATCATCATGCCGCCGATCGGCCGGCTGTTCGGCGGCCTCGACTTCGCCAACTACTACCTGCCGCTGAACGGCCAGAATCCGGCGCTGAGCCTGGTCGAAGCGAAGAAGCTGGGGGCGGTGCTGGCCTACGGCAACTTCGCCACCATCCTGCTGAATTTCGTCATCCTCGCCTTCATCATCTTCCAGATGGTGCGGTTGATGAACAAGGCGCGCAAGGTGGAGGCGCCGGCCGCCGCGCCGGCCCCGGCCACGCCGGAAGACATCGTGCTGCTGCGCGAAATCCGCGACTCCCTGAAAAAATAAGCCCGTCAAGGGCGCTCTGTTGGCAAGGCTATGCGACGACTCTGGTTATTGTTTGCGCAAACGGTGACCGTCGTCCTGGCGCTGTATTTTGTCTATACGGCCTTGGCGCCGCGCTCGCCGGCCGGCGCCGGCGCGCCGCTGAGCCAGCTGCGCCAGCTCGGCGGCCCCGGCGGCGCCCAGCTGAGCGAGGCGGTCGGCGCGGCGGCGCCCGGTTCCTACCGCGCCGCCGCCGCGCGCGCCATGCCGGCGGTGGTCAACATCCTGACCAGCAAGGCGCCCAAGCGCGGCAAGCATCCGCTGCTGCGCGACCCCTTCTTCAAGAAATTCTTCGGCGAGCGCGGCGACGGCGACGAGGACGACGAGTCCAGCCTGGGCTCGGGCGTCATCGTCAGCCCGCAGGGTTACATCCTGACCAACAACCACGTGGTCGAGGCCGCCGACGAGATCGAGGTGGTGCTGGCCGACGGCCGCAAGGCCGCCGCCAGCGTGGTCGGCACCGACCCGGACACCGACCTGGCGGTGATCAAGATCGCGCTGGACAGGCTGCCGGTGATCGCGCTGGGCCAGGCCGAGCGGGCCCAGGTCGGCGACGTGGTGCTGGCCATCGGCAACCCCTTCGGCGTTGGCCAGACGGTGACGATGGGCATCATCTCCGCGCTCAAGCGCAACAACCTGCACATCAACCACTTCGAGAACTTCATCCAGACCGACGCGGCGATCAACTTCGGCAACTCCGGCGGCGCCCTGATCGACACCAACGGCAACCTGCTCGGCATCAACTCGGCGATATATTCGCAGAGCGGCGGCTCGGTCGGCATCGGCTTCGCCATCCCCGTTTCGACCGCCAAGTCGGTGATGGAGGCGATCATCCAGTCCGGCCACGTGGTGCGCGGCTGGATCGGCGTCGAGACGCAGGAGATCACCCCCGAGCTGGCCGACAGCTTCGGCCTGAACCGGCGGAGCGGCGCCATCATCGCCGGCGTGGTGCGCAACGGCCCGGCCGACCGGGGCGGCATGAAGCCCGGCGACATCCTGTTGACGGTCGAGGGCAAGCCGGTGCTCGACACCAACGAGATGCTCAACCTCATCGCCCAGCTGACGCCGGGCGGAAAAGCTAAAATGACGGTGCTGCGCAAGAGCCGCGAGACCACCCTCGACATCACCGTCGGCAAGCGGCCCGCCAACACAAAATAGGCGCCGCGAGGCGCCGCGCCGCCGGCCGGCGCCCCTACCATTTCTCAAATTCGGACCACCACATGCACCTGCGCGACCTGACCCAATTCCTCAAAGAACTGTCCGACAACAACAACCGTCCCTGGTTCATCATGAACAAGCCGCGCTACGACATCCTGCGCGAAGAGTTTCTCGAAGTGGTGACCCAGTTGATCGTCGAGCTGGGCAAGTTCGATCCGGCCGTCAAGTTCTGCAATCCGAAGAAGGCGATGTTCCGCATCAACCGCGACGTCCGCTTCGCCAACGACAAGAGCCCCTACAAGACGCGTTTCTCGGCCGCCATCGCGCCCAACGACATCCGCCGGCCGAGCAAGGCCGGCGGGCCGACCTACTATATGCAGATCGACGGCGCCGGCCACCTGTTGTTCGGCGCCGGCGAGTACATGCCGCCGCCGCCGCGCCTGCGCGCGCTGCGCCAGCACATGGTCGACGACGCCGCCGGCTTCGGCAAGGTGCTGAAGAACAAGCGCCTGCGCGCCACCTACGGCGACATCCAGAACGAGGGCAAGCTGATGCGTCCGCCCAAGGGCTTCGACGCCGATGCCGAGCACATCGAGTACATCAAGCTGAAGAGTTTCTTCGTCTGGACCGAGGTCGACCTGCAGTTGAACCAGCCGGAGCAGCTGGTCGGCCAGATCGCCAGCGGCATGCGGGACGCCTTCGCGCTGGTCGGCTGGATGCGCGAGACCAAGGACGAGCCGGCCGAAGAGTAGCCTGTCGTCCTCGCGCCAGCGGGGACCCATGCCGCGCCGGCAGGGCGCCGGCCGGGCCGGCAGGCGCCGCACTGGTTTACTTGGCGCCGCCGCCCGCCGCCAGGCCCGGCGCCATCTCGTCGCGCGGATCGCGCGCCAGCAGCCGCGCCACCATGGCCTGCGGCAAGTCGCCGTCGAACAGCACGCCGGCCACCGCGTTGGTGATCGGCATGTCGACGCCCAAACCGCGCGCCAGCTCGCGCACCGCCTTGGCGCAGGGCACGCCCTCGGCCACATGGCCCAGCTCGCCGACGATGGTCGCCAGCGGCTTGCCCTGGGCCAGGCCGAGGCCGACGCGGCGGTTGCGCGACAGGTCGCCGGTGCAGGTCAGGATCAGGTCGCCCATGCCGGTCAGGCCCATGAAGGTCTCGACCTGGCCGCCCAGGGTGCTGCCCAGGCGGGTGATCTCGGCCAGGCCACGGGTGATCAGCGCGGCGCGCGCGTTCAGGCCCAGGCCCAGGCCGTCGGCCACGCCGGTGGCGATGGCCAGCACGTTCTTCACCGCGCCCCCCACCTCGACGCCGACCAGGTCGGTGCTGGAGTAGACGCGGATGTTGCCGCCGTGGACGGCCGCGACGACGTCCTCGCGCAGCGCCGCCGAGTCCGAGGCGATGGTCAGCGCGCAGGGCAGGCCGCGCGCCACTTCCTGCGCGAACGAGGGACCGGACAGGGCGCCGCCGGCCACCGTGTCGCCCAGCACCTGCTGGACGATCTGGTGCGGCAGCAGGCCGGTGTCGTATTCAAAACCCTTGCACAGCCAGACGATGTTGGGGATGGCGCGGCCCTTCAGCTGCTCCAGCAACGGGCGCAGGCCGGCCACTGGGCAGGCGGCGATCAGCAGCGCGCCGGCGCCGTGGGCGTGGGCCAGCGCGGCGGCGAAGTCGCCGGCCACGGCCAGCGCGGGCGGGAAGGGGCAGCCGGGCAGGTAGGCCTGGTTGTCGCGCGCCGCCGCCATCGCGGCCATGACGGCGCCGTTGCGGCCCCACAGCTGGACGTCGTGGCGCTGGGCCAGGGCGATGGCCACGGCGGTGCCCCAGGCGCCGGCGCCGAGCACGGTGATGCGGCGGCGCGCGCCGCCTTGCTTCAGGGGGGAGTCAGACATGGTGTGGTGTGGCGGTGATGGGCGATGGCAACATTGTTGCATATCGCCGGGGGTGTCACAGGCCCCAGACCTCGGTATTTTTCACGTAGCCGACCAGGCCGTCGCGGTGGCGCACCTTGATCCAGACGGCGCCGTTGGCCGGTTCGGCCAGTTCCAGCAGCACGCCCTTGTCGACGCTGAACACGGCGGCGGCGGCCTCGTCGGCCGTGGCGCGCACCTTGACGCCGGCGCTGCGCACCACCAGGTTGCGTTTGTTGGACAGGCCCTTGGCCTCGGTCCAGGCCAGCTCGCCGCTGAAGTCGCGCACCTTGACCCATTCGCCGTAGGTCAGCACGACCTCCAGCGGGGCGCCGCGCGGCACCACGAACAGCTTGCCGCCCTTGGTCGAGGGGGCGTCGTACAGGATGGCCGGGGCGGCGCCCACCGTCTTGTAGTCGAACGCCTGGCTACCCGCCGCTGCCAGCAAGAGGGTGATGCCTGCGATCAAACGGGGAAATGTCATTGCCTGCCTTGCTCAAGTGAATAAAGCCCGAAGGCCGGGGGCGGCCTTCGGGCGCGACAGCGCGCAGGGCGCGGCGTGTCGGTGTTGCTTGCTTGCTGCTTAGTGGGTCGCTGCGCCGTCCGCCGGTGCGGCGGCCTTGGCGGCGTCGGCCACGGCTTGCAGGCGTTGCTGGTAGAACACTTCGAAGTTGATCTCGGCCAGGTGCACGGGCGGGAAGCCGGCGCGGGTGATGACGTCGGCGATGTTGGCGCGCAGGTAAGGGTAGACGATGTTCGGGCAACCGATGCCCAGCAGCGGGTCGAGTTGTTCGGCGGGAATGTTGCGCGCCTCGAAGATGCCGCCTTGCTTGCCTTCGACCAGGAAGGCGACCTTGTCCTTGATTTTCGCGGTGACGGTGATGGTCACGGTCGACTCGAAGATGCCTTCGGCCAGGGGCTCGGCGCCGACGTCCAGTGCCACTTCGATGGTCGGGGCTTCTTGCTCCAAGAAAATAGCCGGGGAATTCGGTTGTTCCAGCGACATGTCTTTCAGGTAGACGCGTTGGATTTGGAAGACTGGTTGCAGGTTTTCGTCGGACATGGAACGCTTTCGTTATATTGGAAACAGGCGGCGGGGCCGCTCAGGTTGGGGGCTTGCGCTGGGCTTTTCGACGGCTCAAATCAAACGCGAGGGCAATTGTATCAAAACCAATATAAATTCAAACTATTTCTGCCCTCGCGTCGTTATTTGGTGCCGTTTATCCTTTTAACAAGGGCTCGAGGCGGCCGGCTTGATCGAGCGCATACAAATCGTCGAAACCGCCGACATGGGTGTCGCCGATATAGATTTGCGGCACGGTGCGGCGGCCGGTCTTTTGCATCATCAGCACGCGCTGTTCCGGATCGAGGTCGACGCGGATCTTTTCGATCGCGGTCACGCCCTTGGCTTCGAGCAGGCGCTCGGCGCGGACGCAATAGGGGCAAACGGCGGTGCTATACAGTGTGACGTGGGCGGTCATGGCGGCTCCTGGTTCGTTTCGTCGGCTTATTTGGCGATCGGCAGGCCGGCGCTCTTCCAGGCGCTGACGCCGCCGTCGAGGTTGAGCACCTCGGCGAAGCCGGCCTGTTGCAACTGCTTGGCGGCCTTGGCGGCGCGCGCGCCGCTCTGGCAGACCACGATCACGCTCTTGCTCTTGAACTTGTCCAGTTCGCCGATGCGGGTGGCCAGCTCGGCCAGCGGGATGTTCTTGGCGTCGGGCAGGTGGCCGTCGGCGAAATCCTTGGCGTCGCGCACGTCGACGATGGCCGCCTTGCCGCGATTGATCAACTGCGTCACCTCCAGCGCCGAGGCGCGTTTGCCGCGCTGGGTCAGCACCGGCCAGAGCAGGGCGCCGCCCGACAACAACACGATGGCGAGGATAAAAATATTGTCAATGAAGAATTTCACGGGGATCCAATGGTTTAAGTCAATGCGCGCATTATAAAATAGAAGCTGGAAGAGTTCTGCAACCGCATTCGTTTGACCGATGTTTGTCCACTAGTTTCCTTAAATCACCTTTTGAAGATAGCCTCATGTATAAAATCGTATTCATGCGCCATGGCGAGTCCACCTGGAACCTGTCGAACCGCTTCACCGGCTGGACCGACGTCGACCTGACCGAGAAGGGCGTCGCCGAGGCGAGCGCCGCCGGCCAGGTGCTCAAGGCGGCCGGCTTCACCTTCGACCTGGCCTACACCTCGGTGCTCAAGCGCGCCATCCGCACGCTCTGGTTGTCGCTCGACGCGATGGATATGATGTACTTGCCGATCAAGCATGACTGGCGCCTCAACGAGCGCCACTACGGCGCCCTGCAGGGCCTGGACAAGGGCGAGACGGCGGCCAAGTACGGCGACGAGCAGGTGCTGGTCTGGCGCCGCAGCTACGACACGCCGCCGCCGCCGCTGGCCGCCGACGACGCGCGCGCCTCGTCCGGCGACCCGCGCTACGCCACCCTGCCGCAGTCGGCCATCCCGCTGACCGAATGCCTGAAGGACACCGTGGCCCGCGTCATGCCGGCCTGGGACGAGGAGATCGCGCCGGCCATCCGCGCCGGCAAGAAGATCCTGATCTCGGCCCACGGCAACAGCCTGCGCGCCTTGATCAAGATGCTCGACGGCATCAGCGACGACGACATCGTCGGCCTCAACATCCCCAACGGCCAGCCGCTGGTGTACGAGCTGGACGCCGATTTGAAGCCGATCCGCCATTACTACCTGGGCGACGCCGCCGCCATCGCCGCCGCCCAGGCCGCCGTGGCCAACCAAGGGAAGGCCAAGTAAGTTTTGCCCTTCCTTCCCTCCCGCATCACCGGCCGCCGCGCGGCCGTCCTGCTGTGCCTGCTGCTGGCGGTCGCCGGCGGCGGCGCCCAAGCCGCCGCCAAGGCCACCGAGCGCAGCAAGCAAAAGGCGGCCGCCGAGGCCGAGCACGCCGGCCTGCAGCAGAAGCTGAGCGCGCTCAAGCGCGACATCAGCCAGACCGAGAGCGCCAAGGACAACGCCGCCGACACGCTGGCCGAGTCCGAGGGGGCGATCTCCAACGCCAACCGGGCGCTGCGCGAGCTCGCCGTCGAGCAGGGCGAGACCAACGTCAAGCTGGGCCAGCTGGGCGCCGAGCGGGCGCGCCTGGTCTCCACCGTCGAGCAACAAAAGAAACAGCTGGCCAAGCTGCTGCGCCAGCAATACGTCGCCGGCAACGAGGACCGCATCAAATTGCTGCTGTCGGGCGACAACCCGAACCGCATCAACCGCGACCTGCAGATGATGGCCTACGTGTCGCAGGCGCAGGCGCGCCTGCTCGACGCGCTGCGCGCCAACCTGCGGGCGGTCGAGAACAACCAGGCCGAGGCGCAGAACGCCAAGGACGAGCTGGCCGAAATCGCCCAGGAGGAGCTGCAACAGAAGGCCCTGCTGGAGCAGGAGAAGGGCCGCCGCGCCGCCTTGCTGAGCACCCTGTCGAAGCGCCTGGTGGCGCAGCGCAAGGAGGCCGGCAACGTCGAGCGCGACGAGCAGCGCATGGCCGGCCTGGTCGACAAGCTGGCCAAGCTGGTGCAGGAGCAGGCGCTGGCCGCCGCCGCCGAGAAGCGCCGCCTGGAGCAGGTCGCCGCCGCCAAGGCGGCCAAGGCCAAGGCCGAACAGGAGGCCCGCCTGCTGGCCCGCGCCAAGGCGGCCGAGGCCGAACGCGAACGGCTGGCCCGCCTCAAGGCCGACAAGTCCGACAAGGCCGCCAAGGCCGGCGGCGTCAAGCCGGCGCCGCCGGCCAGGCCCGAGCCGATCGACGCCGACGAGCCGAAACTGGCGCACAAGCCCGAGACCCGGCCCGAGCCCAAGCCCGAACCGAAAGAAGAGCCGGTGCGCGCGCCGGCCCGCGCCGCCGACGTGGCGCTGGCCCCGGCCGCGCCGGACGGCGCCTTCGCCGGCCTGCGCGGCCAGCTGCGCGCGCCGGTGGCCGGCAAGCTGGCGGCGCGCTTCGGCGCCAAGCGCGGCGACGGCCCGAGCTGGAAGGGCGTGTTCATCCGCGCCGCCGAGGGCAGCGACATCCACGCCGTGGCCGCCGGCCGGGTGGTGTTCTCCGAGTGGTTGCGCGGCTTCGGCAACCTGATCATCGTCGACCACGGCGGCCAGTACATGAGCATCTACGGCAATAACCAGACCCTGCTGAAACGGGCCGGCGAGGTGGTCAAGGGCGGCGACGCCATCGCCAGCGCCGGAAACAGCGGCGGCAACGAGGAATCGGGTTTATACTTCGAGCTTCGCCACCAGGGCCGGGCGTTCGACCCCGCCACCTGGGTCAAGTTTTAGCAAGCACACCAAGCACAGCACAGCGGAGCGCGGATACACAACATGGGCAACAAAGTCAAAAGCCTGGGCCTGATCGGCCTGGGCATGGTGGCCGGCATCACGGCTTCGCTGCAGTTCTCCGCCAGCGCCCAAAAGGCCGGCGGCCTGCCTTCGCCGCTGCCGCTCGAGGAGCTGCGCCAGCTGTCCGACGTGTTCGGCCTGATCAAGTCCGACTATGTCGAGACGGTCGACGACAAGAAGCTGCTCACCGAGGCCATCAGCGGCATGGTCGCCTCGCTCGACCCGCACTCGGTCTACCTCGACAAGAAGGCCTTCCGCGACATGCGCGAGGCGGTCGCCGGCAAGTTCGTCGGCATCGGCATCGAGGTCGGCATGGAGGACGGCTACATCAAGGTCGTCTCGCCGATCGAGGATTCGCCCGCCTTCAAGGCCGGCATCAAGGCCGGCGACCTGATCACCCGCATCGACGGCGCCGCCATCAAGGGCCTGAACCTGGACGAGGCGGTCAAGAAGATGCGCGGCGAGCCGCGCTCCAAGGTGGTGCTCAACATCACCCGCAAGGACCTCGACAAGCCGCTGACCTTGAGCATCGTGCGCGAGGAGATCCGCGTGCAGAGCGTCAAGGCGAAGATCGTCGAGCCGGGCTACGCCTGGCTGCGCATCGCGCAGTTCCAGGAACCCACCGTCGAGGACATGGCCAAGAAGCTGGCCGCGCTGTACGCCCAGGAGCCGAACCTGAAGGGCCTGGTGCTCGACCTGCGCAACGATCCGGGCGGCGTGGTGCCGGGCGCGATCGGCGTCGCCGCCGCCTTCCTGCCGAAGGACGCGGTGATCGTCTCGACCAACGGCCAGCTGGCCACCTCGAAGGAGACCTTCTACGGCCGCCGCGAGTTCTACGCCCCCAACAAGGGCGCCGACCCGCTGGCCAAGCTGCCGGCGGCGTTGAAGGACGTGCCGATGGTGGTGCTGGTCAACGCCGGTTCGGCCTCGGCCTCGGAGATCGTCGCCGGCGCGCTGCAGGACTACAAGCGCGCCATCATCATGGGCAGCCAGACCTTCGGCAAGGGCTCGGTGCAGACCCTGCGCCAGCTGACCCCGGACACGGCGGTCAAGCTGACCACGGCGCGCTACTACACGCCGCACAACCGTTCGATCCAGGCCAAGGGCATCGTGCCCGACCTGCTGGTCGACGAGACGGCCGACGGCGATGGCCTGAACAGCCTGCGCGTGCGCGAGGCCGATCTGCAAAAACATCTGAACAACGACGACGACAAGGGCGAGGGCGCGCCGGCCAAAGCGGCCGGCCACGACGAGCTGGAGGAGGAGCAGCGCCTGGCCGCCCTGGCCCGCAAGCAGAAGCCCTTCGAGTTCGGCGCCAAGGACGACTTCCAGCTGGCGCAGGCGCTGAACCACTTCAAGGGCCTGCCCTTGAAGCTGGCCAAGGCCGAGACCGGCACCGCCGTCGCCGCCGAGACCAAGGTCGACGGCAAGGTCGACGCCAAGCCGGCGCCCGCGGCCGCCGCCAAGGCCGATAAGGCCGCCAAGGCCGATAAGGCCGACAAGGCGCCGGCCAAGAAGTAGCCGCCTGCCGCGTCCGTGGGACGCCGGCCAAGCCCAAGGGCGCAAACTGGGGTCAGACCCGCGGGGTCTGACCCCGGCTCTTCGCCGCCGGGTTTGGCCGGCATCCCCGGCGCCTTGCGGTCCAACACAGCCGCCCCCGTAACCGCGCGCCGGCCGCGCAGTCTTTGCGAATGAGGACATGAACGACGCCCAACTGCTGCGCTACTCGCGCCACATCCTGCTCGACGAGATCGGCATCGAGGGCCAGCAGAAGCTGCTGGACGCGCGCGCGCTGGTGGTCGGCGCCGGCGGCCTCGGCTCGCCGGCCGCCATGTACCTGGCCTCGGCCGGGGTCGGCCGGCTGACCCTGGTCGACGACGACCTGGTCGACCTGACCAACCTGCAGCGCCAGATCGCCCACACCACGGCGCGCGTCGGCCAACCGAAGGCCGAGTCGGCCCGCGCCACGCTGCTGGCGATCAATCCCGAGATCGAGGTGCTGGCGCTGGTCGAGCGCGTCGACGACGCCCGCCTGGCCGGGCTGGTGGCGGCGGCCGACGTGGTGCTCGACTGCAGCGACAACTTCGCCACCCGCCACGCCGTCAACCGCGCCTGCGTGGCGGCGGCCACGCCGCTGGTGTCGGGCGCGGTGATCCGCTTCGACGGCCAGGTCAGCGTGTTCGACCCGCGCGGCGGCGCCCAGCCCTGCTACTCCTGCCTGTTCCCGCAAGACCAGCATTTCGAGGACGTCGCCTGCTCCAGCATGGGCGTGTTCGCGCCGCTGGTGGGCGTGGTCGGCGCCATGCAGGCGGCCGAGGCGCTCAAGCTGTTGATGGGCGTCGGCCAGTCGCTGGCCGGCCGCCTGCTGCTGCTCGACGGCCTGCACATGGAGTGGAACAGCATCGCCATCGGCCGCAACGACGACTGCCCGGTGTGCGCCGCGCGCGCCGCCGCCGGCGCCCGCTGAAGGCAAAGCTGACACTTTGGCAAGACCCTGTTAGCATGTTCCAGAATCCGATCCCGCCGCGCACCGTCCGGGCCCGGCCGCCGCATCCGTCGTTCCGTAGTCCCGCCGTGCAATCACCCATAAGGAGATGAACTTGAAGATGAGCAGACTTCCCGCCCTACCCCTGGCCTTGGCCATGGCCGTCGCCGCCGCGTTCGGCGCGCCGGCGCAGGCCGCCAGCACCACCACCTTCCTGATCATCGCCGAGAACGGCAAGCAGATCGGCCAGCAAGTGGTGGAGCGCGAGGACGACGGCCTGACCAAGGTGCGCTTCATCTACAAGGACAACGGCCGCGGCCCCGAACTGACGGAGCAGTTCCGCGTCGGCGCCGACGGCACCATGACCGAGTACGCCGTCAAGGGCAACTCCACCTTCGGCGCCGTGGTCGACGAGCGCTTCGAGCGCAAGGGCGACCTGGCCAGCTGGAAGTCGACCTCCGAGCAGGGCCAGAAAACCGTCAGCGGCCCGGCCGCCTACGTGCCGTTGAACAGCTCCTTCGAGGTCGGCTCGGCCGCCATCACCGCGTTGGCGGCGGCGCCGGGCGGCAAGCTGCCGCTGCTGCCCTCGGGCACGCTGGCGCAGCGCGTCCTCGACAGCATGGAGGTGCGCAGCGCCGACGGCAAGACGCAGACCGTGCAACTGCTGGCGCAGACCGGCATCGGCCTGTCGCCGTCGTTCATGTGGGCCACCGGCGGCGCCACGCCGCGCCTGTTCGGCGTCATCATCCCCGGCTTCGCCAACATCCTCGAGCAGGGTTGGCAGGCCAACGTGCCGGCCATGGCCGAGCGGCAGAAGGCCGCCGAGAGCAAGATGCTGGCCGATGTCGCCGCCCAGCTGCAGCATCCGCTGAGCGGCCTGACGGTGGTGCGCAACGCCCGCGTGTTCGACAGCGACAAGGCGACCCTGGGCGCGCCGTCCGACGTCTACGTGCTGCGCGGCCGCATCACCGCCGTGCTGCCGGCCGGCGCGCCGGTGCGCGGCGCCGTCAACGAGATCGACGCCGCCGGCCGCGTGCTGCTGCCCGGCCTGTTCGACATGCACGGCCACGTCGACCGCTGGTCCGGCGCGCTGAACCTGGCGGCCGGCGTCACCAGCGTGCGCGACATGGGCAACGACAACGCCCAGCTGCAGCTGATGCTCGACGAGACCAGCGACGGCAAGCTGCTGGCGCCGCAGGTGGTGCCGGCCGGCTTCCTCGAAGGCGAGAGCCCGTACTCGTCGAACGGCGGCTTCGTCATCAAGGATCTGGCGCAGGCCAAGAACGCCATCGACTGGTACGCCGAGCACGGCTATCCGCAGCTGAAGATCTACAACTCCTTCCCGCACGCCATCCTCAAGGAGACCGTGGCCTACGCCCACAGCCGCGGCATGCGCGTCTCCGGCCACGTGCCGGCCGGGCTGCGCGCGCAGCAGGCGATCGACGCCGGCTACGACGAGATCCAGCACATCAACCAGGTGATGCTGAACTTCCTGGTCACGCCGACCACCGAAACGCGCACCCTGCAGCGCTTCATCCTGCCGTCGGAAAAGGTGGCCGGGCTGGACTTCCAGTCCAAGCCGGTCAAGGACTTCGTCGCCACCCTGGCCAAGAAGAAGATCGCCATCGACCCGACCCTGGCCACCTTCGCCTTCCTCAAGCAGCGCGACGGCGACATGAACGAGCCCTTCGCGCCGATCGCCGAACACATGCCGCCGGACGTGCGGCGCGGCTTCTCGGTCGGCACCATGAAGATCGCCGACGCCGCCACGCTGAAGCGCTACGAGCAGTCCTACGCCAAGATGGTGCAGTTCGTCGGCATCCTGTACCGCGCCGGCGTGCCCATCGTCGCCGGCACCGACGAGCTGGCCGGCTTCACCCTGCAGGCCGAGCTGGTCATGCTGGTCAAGGCCGGCCTGACGCCGGCCCAGGCGCTGCAGGTGGCCACCAAGAACGGCGCGATCTACACCCGCACCAGCCATGAGCGCGGCAGCATCGCGCCGGGCAAGCTGGCCGACCTGGTGCTGGTCGACGGCGACCCGACCCGCGACATCGGCGACGTGCGCAAGGTGGCGGCGGTGATCACCCGTGGCTACCTGGTGTACCCGCACGAGATCGACGCCGCGCTGGGCATCGTCCCCTTCGTCAAGGACGCGCCGCAACTGAAGGCGCTGGCGCCGGTGTCGAGCAAGCACGCCGCCGGTGGCAACGAGGGCGCGCTGGCCCGCATCAACGGCATCGCCCGCAAGCGCGATTAAGCGATTAAGGCCAGGCCCGGCGGCGGCGGCGCGCCGCCGGCCCGCGCCGCGTCACGCGCTTGTCATAAAAGCGGCTAAATTGACGCCATGTTGGCGCCATTAAGCCGCCTTTAAGTATGTGCGCCGCAAAATGCACGTCGCACCTTGGCCGCCGCGATGGTTCGGCCTTATACTCTCCCCTCATTTCAATTCAACCATCATTGCCGCCCTTCTATGAAAAAACTGTCTATTCCACGTCGTATCGCGCGCGGCTTTACGCTGATCGAAATCATGGTGGTGGTGGTCATCATGGGCGTGCTGGCCGCGCTGGTGGTGCCCAAGCTGCTCAGCCGCACGGGCGAGTCGAAGATCGCCGCCGCCAAGGTCGACATCTCGACCGTCATGCAGGCGCTCAAACTGTACAAGCTGGACAACCAGCGCTACCCGACCACCGAGCAGGGCCTGCAGGCGCTGCTGAGCAAGCCGACCGCCGGTCCGGCGGCCAACGGCTGGAAGGCCGGCGGCTATCTGGAAAAAATGCCCAAGGATCCTTGGGGCAACCCCTACCAGTTCCTCTCGCCGGGTATCAAGGGCGAGGTCGACGTGTTCTCGCTGGGCGCCGACGGCCAGCCGGGCGGCGTCGGCGACGATGCCGACATCGGCTCCTGGGACATCTAAGCCCCGCGCGCCGTCGAGCGGAACCGTCCACCATGCGCACCGGCCGCCCGAATGGCCGCCAACGGGCCTTCACGCTGATCGAGCTATTGGTCGTGATGGTCATCTTCGGCGTCACGCTGGGCCTGGTCTCGCTCAACGCGCTGCCCAGCCAGCACCAGGCCTTGCAACAGGAGGCGCAGCGCATCGCGCTGCTGCTGCAACTGGCGCGTGACGAGGCCATCGTGCGCAACCGCCTGATCGCCTTCGAGGCCGAGCCGGAGCGCTACCGCTTCCTGATCCGCAACGAGCAGCAGTGGCAGCCGGCGCAGGACGACCTGCTGCGCGAGCGCGCCTTCAAGCACGGCCCGCTGAACCTGCTGCTCGATCCGCCCAGCGGCCTGCCCGGCGCGCCGCTGCGCATCACCTTCGGCCGCGAGCCGGTCGACAAGCCCTTTGTGCTGACCCTGGCCGGCGACGACGGCAGCGTGGCCATCCGCGCCGACGGTGTCGGCCACTTCAGCGTCGACTGACATGCGACCTGTCCCCCATCCATCCAGCCGGCGCGCGCGCGGCTTCACCCTGCTCGAGGTGCTGGTGGCGCTGGTCATCGTCGGCACCGCGCTGGGCGCCTCGCTGCGCGCCGTCGGCAGCCTGACGCAGAACAGTGACGGCCTGCGCGCCGCCATGATGGCCACCTGGTCGGCCGAGAACCGGCTGGTGCAGATCCGCCTCGACAAGGTGTTCCCGGCGGTGGGCAAGCAGAGCTTCGCCTGTCCGCAGGGCGACATGCAGCTGGTCTGCGAGCAGGACGTCATCGTCAGTCCCAACCCGCGCCTGCGCCGGGTCGAGGTCAGCGTCTACGACCAGGCCTACCCGGAGCGGCGCATCATCAAGCTGGTGCAACTGGTGCTGAACCAATGAGGCGCGCCATGCCGCGGCGGGGCGGCTTCACGCTGATCGAACTGCTGGTGGCGATCTCCATCCTGGCCATCGTCGCCGTGCTGGGCTGGCGCGGCCTGGACGGCATCATCCGTTCGCGCCAGGCGCTGACCGCGCAGATGGAGCAGACCCGCCGCATGCAGTTGACCTTCGCCCAGATGCAAAGCGACGGCGAGCACCTGGCCGAGCCGGGCGCGCTGCGCAACCGCGCCAACCTGCTGGCGCAAAACGACCGCCTGACCTTGGTGCGCACCGTGCTGGCCGAGAACGAACCGTCGCGCCTGCAGGTGGTGTCCTACCGCGTCAAGGACGGCGTGCTGACGCGGCGCGAGTCGAACGGCACGCGCGAGCTGAGCGAGCTGGACTCGCTGTGGCAGGCCGCGCTGAGCGACGCCGATCCGGCGCCGGCGGTGACCCTGCAAACCGAGGTGGCCGGCATCACGCTGCGCCTGTGGCAGAGCGGCGGCTGGCAATCGACCAGCACAGGCGCCAAGCAGGCCGCGCTGTCCAATACCAACAGCAACGCCGGCCCCGCCGGGCTGGAGGTGACGTTATTGTTGGCCGGCCAGCAGACCGGCTTGGTCAAGAACTTCCTGCTGGGGGGCCTATGAAACGCCCGCACCGGCCCCTTGCGCGCGCGTCGCGCCAGCGCGGCGTGGCGGTCATCACGGCGCTGCTGCTGACCACCTTGGCGGTGACCATCGTCGCCAGCCTGTTCTGGCAGCAGCAGGTGCAGGTGCGCTCGATGGAGAACCAGCGCCTGCACCTGCAGACCAAATGGATCATGCGCGGCGCGCTCGACTGGACCCGGCTGATTCTGCGCCAGGACGGCCAGGACCACCCGTTCTGGACCTCGGACCAGGATGTCTGGGCCACGCCGCTGGCCGAGACGCGGCTCGACGACTATGTCGAGCGCGAGCGGGTCGAAGGGGAAAAGTTCGACGCCACCTTGTCGGGCCAGATTATCGACGCCCAGTCGCGTTACAATCTCGCCAACCTTGCCACCAACAGGGCGGTCAACCAGGGCCAGCGGATGGTGTTCAGCCGCCTGTTGCAGAACCAGCAGCTCGACCCGTCGCTGGCGCAGGCGGTGGCCGATGAGGTGGCGCGCAGCCAGTCGCTGCAGGCGCCGCTGGTGACCCCCGCCGGCAAGGAGCCGATGGCGCCGCTGCGGGTCGAGGATCTGCTGGCGCTGCCGGGCTTCACGCCGCAGTCGGTCGAGCGCTTGCGCGAGCTGGTGATCGTGCTGCCGCAGCCGACCGCGATCAATCTGAACACCGCCTCGGCCGAGCTGCTCGCCGCGCTGGTGGACAATTTTTCCCTGGCCGAGGCGAGCGTCGTGGTGAGCGCCCGCAAGCGGGCCATTTGCAAGAACACGAGCGATTTTCAGGCGCTGCTGGGCCAACATGTGCTGCGGGCGAAAGTCGATGTGAGCTGTAAGAGCGACTACTTCCTGGTGCGCAGCCGGGTGCGGCTGGACCGCGCCGCGCTGGACGCCGAGGCGCTGATCTGGCGCCAGCCGGCCGGTTTGAAGACCGACGTGCAGTGGATACGGGAATATTGAGATGGCGATGAACGAAAGCGAGACCTTGTGACAACCTTATATATCCGCTATCCGGCCAAGGCCAGCGTCGAACACGGCGCGGCCCAGTCCTGCCCGTTCGCCGTGGTGGGCGACGCCGGCAATCTGCTGCAGCAGGGCGCCGCCGCGCTGGGCAACCTGGCCGACCTGGTGGCCTCGTCGCGCCGCGTGGTGCTGCTGCTGGCCGCCTCCGACGTGACGCTGTTGCGCGTCAAGGTGCCGCCGTTGTCGGCGGCGCGGCTGAAGGCGGCGCTGCCCAACCTGGTCGAAGAGCAGGTGCTGGGCGATCCGGCCGACTGCGTGCTGGCGGTCGCGCCGGCGCTCGGCGAGGACGGCCAGCGCACCGTCGCGGTGGTGCAGCGCGCCTGGCTCGAGGTGCTGGTCAAGGCCTTGCTGGCGCAGGGCGCGCACAGCGTCGGCGCCGTGCCGGCGCAACTGTGCCTGCCATTCCAGCCGGGCAGCGTGTCGGCCGCGCTGAGTCCCGGCGACAAGGGCCTGGAGCTGACCCTGCGCCAGTCGCAATTCGAAGGCTTCGGCCTGGCGCTCGGCGCCGAGCCGCAGGCCGCTCTGCACACGCTGCGCGCGCTGGCCGGCACCGCGCCGGTCAGCCTGTACCTGGCGCCGGCCATGCATGCCGCCTACCAGCCGCTGTTGGCCGGGCTGCCCGAGCTGGCCGGCGTGGCGCTGCTGGAAGACCATTGGGCGCACTGGGTGGCCGCCGCCAGGACGGCGGCGCCGGACCTGGCGCAGGGCCTGGGCGCGGCCAGCGCCAGCGCGCGCCAGTGGCAACGCTGGCGCTGGCCGCTGCGGCTGGCGGTGTTGGCGGTGCTGGTCAACGTGGTCGGCCTGAACGCCGAATGGCTGCGCCTCAGGCGCGAGGCCGACGGCGTCAAGCAGGCCATGCTGCAAACCTTCAAGGCCGCCTATCCGAAGGAGACGGTGATCCTCGACCCGGCCGCGCAGATGCGCAAGAACATCGCGGCGGCCCGCGCCGACGGCGGCGCCGCCGCGCCCGACGAGTTCCTGGCCTTGTGCGCCGCCTTCGGCGAGGCGGCGGCCGGCTTGGCCGGCAAGGACTTCGTCGCCGCGCTGGACTACCGCGACCACGCGCTGCAGGTCAAAGTCAAACCCAACACGATCGACGGCGCCGCGCTGACCCAGTTGAAGGCGGCACTGGCCGCGCGCAAGCTGGAGTTGTCCGAGGTGGCGCCCGAGACCTGGAAGATCCGCCTCGGCGGCGGGAGCAAATCATGAGCAAATTGAAGCAAACCATGCAGCACTACCAGGCCGCCGGCGCCGCCTTCTGGCAGGCCCGCAGCGAACAGGAGCGCCGCTTGCTGGGTATCGGCGGCGCGGTGCTGGGGTTGGCGCTGGCCTACTCGCTGCTGCTCGCGCCGGCCCTCGACGGCCGCGTCAAGCTGCAGCAGGAGCTGCCGCTGCTGCGCCAGCAGGCCGCCGAACTGCAGGCGCTGGCCCTCGAAGCGGGCCAGTTGAAGGGACAGAACCAGGTGGCGCCGGCGGCCATGACGCGCGACGCCCTGGTCGCCAGCCTGGCCGCCAGCAGCCTGACGGCGCAATCGATCAGCCTGACCGGCGACTACGCCAAGCTGCAGCTGAACGGCGTGCAGTTCGCCAACCTGATGGCCTGGCTGGCCGCGCAGCGCGCCGACAGCCGCGTCGCCGTGCGCGAGGCCAGCATCAGCGCGCAGTCGCCGGCCGGCATGGTCGACGCCGTGCTGACCCTGCGCCAGGGCGACAGCAAATGAGCACGGCATCGCCGCGCGTCGCCAAGCCGCGGGGCGGCCGGTGAGGCGCGCCGTGCTATGGTTGCTGATTGTCGTGCTCAGCGCGGCGGCGACGCTGTTGTTCTGCTTCCCGGCCAGCTGGCTGGGCGCGCTGGTCGAACGCCACAGCGGCGGCCGTTTGACGCTGGGGGACGCGCAGGGTACGCTGTGGCGCGGCTCGGCCTTCATCGGCGGCGCCGCCGGCGGCAACGGCCCGGTCACGCCGCTGCTGCCGGGCCGCTTCGTCTGGCGCCTGTCGCCGCTGGTGTTGCTCGGCACGGTCGACCTGCAACTGGAGAATCCGGACGCGCTGGCGCAGCCGGTCAACTTCCGTGGCGGCTGGCGGCAATGGCAGCTCAGCCCGTCGGCGCTGCTGCTGCCGGCCGAGGGCCTGTCCGGTCTCGGCGCGCCCTTGAACACGGTGGCGCCCAGCGGCACCATGCGGCTGGAATGGAGCACCTTGGCGCTGGCGCTGGAGCAGAACATGGTCGCCGTCGAGGGCCGCACCACGCTGGAGATGAGCGACATGGCCTCGCGCCTGTCGCCGGTGCGGCCGCTGGGCAGCTACGCCCTGGCGCTCGACTGGCACGGCCAGCAGGCCAGGTTGACACTGAGTTCGCACAAGGGGCCGCTGCTGTTGAGCGGCACCGGCAGTTTGGATCACGGCCGCTTCCAGTTTTCCGGACAGGCCGAAGCAGCAACAGGATATGAAGAGACGTTGGCCAATTTGTTGAATTTGCTTGGTCAGCGCCGTGCCAACAGCGCCAAAAACATCATCGCGTTAGAGTTCAGATAATGAAAAAACAGTCCGCCAACACCTCCCACCTTCCCGTCCTGCGCCGCCTGAGCGCCGCCGCCCTGTTGTGCTGCGGCGCCGCCGCGGCCAGCGCGGCGCCGGCGCCGGCACCGCCCGCGCCGCGCGCCGCCGCCAGCGATGATGCGGCCCTCAACTTCGTCGGCGCCGACATCGAGTCGGTGATCAAGGCGGTCGGCCACTACACCAACATCACCTTCGTCATCGACCCGCGCGTCAAGGGCACGCTGACGGTGGTGTCGGAGCGCAGCGTGAGCAAGTCGCAGGCCTTCAGCCTGCTGACCTCGGCGCTGCGCCTGCAGGGTTACGCCGTGGTCAGCGGCGACGGCTACGCCAAGGTGGTGCCGGAGGCCGACGCCAAGCTGCAGTCGGGACCGACGGTGATCGGCTCCGGCGCCGTGGCGCCGAAGGGCGACCAGATCGTCAGCCAGGTGTTCCACCTCAACTACGAGTCCTCGGCCAATCTGGTGACGGTGCTGCGTCCGCTGATCTCGCCCAACAACACCATCAACGCCAACCCGGGCAACAATTCGCTGGTCATCACCGACTACGCCGACAACCTCAAGCGCCTGGCCAAGATCATCGCCGCGCTCGACGCGCCGGCCGCCACCGACCTGGACGTGATTCCGGTGCGCTACGCCATCGCCAGCGACCTGGCCAGCATGGTCAACAAGCTGATGGAGCCGAGCGCCGGCGGCGGCGGCGCCGGCGACAGCGGCCGGGTCAGCGTGTTGTCCGACTCGCGCACCAATTCGCTGGTGCTGCGCGCGCCGTCGGCGGCGCGCGCCAACCTGGCCAAATCGCTGATCGCCAAGTTGGACCAGCCGACCGCGCAGCTGGGCAACGTCCACGTGGTCTACCTGAAGAACGCCGACGCGACCAAACTGGCCGCCACCCTGCGCGCGGTGACCAGCGGCGAGAACGCCGGCGGCGGCAACCAGGCCGGCGGCGGCACCGGCACCGGCAGCGGCAGCGGCAGCGGCACCAACCAGGGCGGCGGCGTCGGCAACAGCGGCACCGGCCAGGGCGGCAGCGCCGGCTCGACCAATCCGGCGCTGAGCAACAGCGCCACCGGCCAGCAGGGCGCGACGGGCGGCGGCGCCGGCTTCATCCAGGCCGACGCCTCGACCAACACGCTGATCATCACCGCGCCGGAATCGGTCTACCGCAACCTGCGCGCCGTGATCGACCAGCTCGACGTGCGCCGCGCCCAGGTGTATATCGAATCCTTGATCGTCGAGGTCACCGCCGACCGCGCCTCCGAATTCGGCGTGCAGTGGGTCGGCGCCAGCGGCAATCCGAACAGCACCTACCGCATCGGCGGCCTGCAGTCCTTCACCTCGGGCAACAACAACCTGGCCACCATCGCCAGCACCCTGAACAGCGGCAAGCCGACCTTGCCCGGCGCCGGCCTGTCGATCGGCGTGTTCAAGCAGGTCGCCGGCCAGCTCGGCCTGGGCGCGCTGGCCCACTCGCTGGAGACCGACGGCAACGCCAACATCCTGTCGACGCCGAACATGATCACGCTCGACAACGAGCTGGCCACCATCAAGGTCGGCCAGAACGTGCCGATCCTGACCGGCCAGTTCACCAGCTCCTCGGGCACCAACACCAACCCGTTCCAGACCATCGACCGCAAGGAAGTCGGCCTGACGCTGAAGGTGCGGCCGCAGATCTCCGAGGGCGGCACGATCAAGATGGCGATTTACCACGAGACCTCGAGTGTCGACAAGTCGACCCTGACGGCGCCCGCCGGCATCACCTTGAACAACCGCGTCATCGAGAACAACGTCATCGCCGACGACGGCCAGATCATCGTGCTCGGCGGCCTGATCGAGGACAGCACCGGCGACGGCACCGACAAGGTGCGCGGCCTGGCCGACATCCCGATCATCGGCAACCTGTTCAAGTACCAGTCGCGCACCCGCAAGAAAACCAACCTGATGATGTTCCTGCGTCCCGTGGTGATCCGCACCAAGGAACAGAGCAACAGCCTGGCCACCGACCGCTACGAGTTCATGCGCAGCGCCGAGCAGGCCATCAAGCCGGCCGACAGCATCCTGGTCAACGACTTCGGCCAGCCGATGCTGCCGGCGCTGCTCGACGGCCAGCCGCAGGGCGGCGCGATGGCGGTGCGGCCGGTGCCGCCGGCGCCGCAGCCGGCGCCCGAGCAGGCGCCCGGCGCGGTCCCCAACGGCAGCAAGCAAGCGCAATGAGCCAGCTGCTGCCCTTCGCCTTCGCGCGCGACTTCCTGCTGCTGGCCCAGCCCAGCGAGCAGGCCGAACACACGGTCGAGCTGCGCGTTTGCGGCGCCACCAAGCCGGCCGCCATCGCCGAGGTGTCGCGCCGCTTCGGCCGCGTCGCGCTGAAAAGCGTGCCGCGCGCCGAGCTCGACGAGGCCATCGCCGCCGCCTACGCCGGCGCCGGCGGCAACGCCTCGCTGGTGGCCGACGAGTTCGACGCCGACCTCGACCTGACCAAGCTGCTGCAGGACGTGCCGGCCATCGAGGACCTGCTCGAATCGTCCGACGACGCGCCGGTGATCCGCATGATCAACGCGCTGCTGACCCAGGCGCTGCGCGACGGCGCCTCCGACATCCACATCGAACCCTTCGAGCAGACCTCGGTGGTGCGCTTCCGCGTCGACGGCAGCCTGCGCGACGTGGTGCGGCCGCGCAAGGCGATCCACGGCTCGCTGATCTCGCGCATCAAGATCATGGCCCAACTCGACATCGCCGAGAAGCGCCTGCCGCAGGACGGCCGCATCACCCTGCGCATCGGCGGCAAGCCGGTCGACGTGCGCGTCTCGACGCTGCCGACCGGCCACGGCGAGCGCGCCGTGCTGCGCCTGCTCGACAAGGAGGCCGGCCGGCTCGACCTGCAGCACCTCGGCATGGGCGGCGACATGCTGCCGCAGTTCGACCGGTTGATCAAGCAGCCGCACGGCATCGTGCTGGTCACCGGGCCGACCGGCTCGGGCAAGACCACCACCCTGTACGCCGCGCTGTCGCTGCTCAACGCCAGCACCACCAACATCATGACGGTGGAGGACCCGATCGAGTACGACCTGGCCGGCGTCGGCCAGACCCAGGTCAACGCGCGCATCGACATGAGCTTCGCCAAGGCGCTGCGCGCCATCCTGCGGCAGGACCCGGACGTCATCATGATCGGCGAGATCCGCGACCTGGAGACGGCGCAGATCGCCGTGCAGGCCTCGCTGACCGGCCACCTGGTGCTGGCCACCCTGCACACCAACGACGCCGCCGCCGCCGTCACCCGCCTGCTCGACATGGGCATCGAACCGTTCCTGCTGTCGTCCTCGCTGCTCGGCGTGCTGGCGCAGCGCCTGGTGCGCAAGCTGTGCGGCTCCTGCAAGAGCTTCGACGGCGAGCACTGGCAGGCGGTCGGCTGCGAGCACTGCGGCCACACCGGCTACCAGGGCCGGGTCGGCGTCTACGAGCTGCTCGAGACCACCGAACAGATCCGCGCGCAGATCCACAACCGCGCCTCCGAGGCCGAGGTCAAGGCGGCCGCCGTGCGCGGCGGCATGCGCACCATGCGCGAGGACGGCGAACGCTGGCTGCGCGACGGCACCACCACGCCGGCCGAGCTGCTGCGCGTGACCAAAGACTAGGCCGACCACCATGCCCGCATTCCGCTACGAGGCCGTCGACGACGGCGGCGCCACCAAGAAGGGCGTGCTCAACGCCGACAGCGCGCGCGCCGCGCGCGCCGAGCTGCGCGGCCAGGGCTTGCTGCCGCTGAAGGTCGACGCCATCTCGGCCCAACTCGACGCCGCCGGCGTGGCCAAGAGCCGCGGCTTCGGCGAGCGCCTGTCGACCACCGAGCTGGCGCTGTTCACGCGCCAGCTGGCCAGCCTGCTGGAGGCCGGCCTGCCGCTCGAACAGGCCTTCTCGGCGCTGCTCGAACAGGCCGAACGGCCCTATGTGCGCGACCTGATCGCCTCGGTCCGCTCCGAGGTGATCGGCGGCGCCGCGCTGTCGGACGTGCTGTCGCGCCACCCGCGCGACTTCGCCGAGATCTACCGCGCCCTGGTCGCCTCGGGCGAGCAGATCGGCCACCTGTCGCGCGTGCTGTCGCGCCTGGCCGACTACATCGAGCGGCGCAACGCCCTGGTGCAGAAGGTCAAGCTGGCCTTCACCTATCCGGCCATCGTCACCGTGGTCGCCTTCTCCATCGTCATCTTCCTGCTCACCTACGTGGTGCCGCAGATCGTCTCGGTGTTCGCCAACACCAAGCAGAAGCTGCCCTTGCTGACCACGGTGATGCTGGCCGTGTCCGACTTCGTGCGCAGCTACGGCCTGCTGGCGCTGGTGCTGCTGGTGGCGGCCTGGTTCGGCTGGCGCCGCGCGCTGACCGACCCGGCGCTCAAGCTGCGCTGGCACACCTGGTTGCTGACCGCGCCGCTGTACGGCAAGTTCGAGCGCAGCCTGAACACGGCGCGCTTCGCCAGCACGCTGGCCATCACCACCGGCTCCGGCGTGCCGATCCTGCGCGCGCTGCAGACCAGCCGCGACACCTTGTCCAACGTCGCCCTGCAACGCCTGGTCGACGACGCTAGCGACAATGTGCGCGAGGGTGTCAGCCTGGCGCGCGCGCTGTCCGAGCAAAAGCATTTTCCGCCGATGCTGATCCACATGATCCGCGCCGGCGAAATCACCGGCGAGCTGCCGGCCATGCTCGACCGCGCCGCCAGCGCGCAGGAGCAGGACCTGGAGCGGCGCACGCTGACCATCGCCGGCCTGCTCGAGCCGGCGCTGATCCTGGCGATGGGCGTGGTGGTGCTGCTGATCGTGCTGGCGGTGCTGATGCCTATCATTGAAATCAACCAGCTGGTGCGCTAGCAAGGAAAGCCCGACCCATGAAACGACTCCCCCTCTTCTGCACCGTGCTGGCGCTGGCGGCCCTGTCGGCCTCGCTGGCCTATTGGGCGCTGCAATGGTTCAAGCCGCCGCAGCGGCCGATCGCGGCGCCGCCGGCCCAGGTGGCCGCCGGCCCGTCGCCCGAGGCGGCGCGCGGCCTGTTCGGCGGCCAGGTGGCGCTGGCCAGCGTCAGCAACTACCAGCTCAAGGGCGTGGTGGCGGCGGCCGACGGCCGTGGCAGCGCCGCCATCCTGGCGGTCGACGGCAAGCCGTCCGAGGCGCTGGCGGTGGGGCGCGAGGTGGCGCCCGGCGTGCTGGTCAAGGAGGTCCACGCCAAGCACGTGCTGCTGTCCGAGGGCGGCGTGATCAAGCGCCTCGAACTGGCCAGCGATACCGGCGCCAACGGCGGCGCGCCGGCTTCGCCGCTGCCGCCGCAGCAGGGCGGTCAGCCCGCCGCGGTCAACAACCCGGGCGCCCTGCCGCCGCCGCCGACCCAGGCGCCGCCGCGCATGACGGCCTCGCCCACCACGCTGGGGCCGCCCGACCGCCAGTAGGCGGCCGGCCCGCCGCGCCAGCGAGGATGCCCGCCCGCCGCCGCCCGCCCAGCACCGTCCACCCCCGCGCGCCGAGCGGCGCCGGGCGCCGCCGCGCCCGTCCCGCGCGCGCCACCTAGCGAGTCCGCCGCATGAAGCCGATTGTCCCTCCTTTCCTGACCCGTCCGGCGTGCGCGCTGGCGCTGCTGCTGGGCTGCGCCGCCGCGCTGGCGCCGGCCGCCGCCGCCCCGGCCGCCGCCGTTCCAGTCGTTCCAGTCGTTGCGGCGCCGGTCGCCGCGGTCGCCGACCCGGCCTACGCGCCGCGCCTGCGGCCCAAGGTGGCGCTGGTGCTGTCGGGCGGCGGCGCGCGCGGCTTCGCCCACATCGGCGTGCTGCGCGTGCTGCAGGAGCTGCGCGTGCCGGTCGACTTCGTCGTCGGCACCAGCATGGGCAGCGTGGTCGGCGGCGCCTACGCCGCCGGCAGCTCGGTCGAGCAGCTCGAACAACTGGTGCGCAGCACCGACTGGGTCGGCGTCATCGCCGACCGGCCGCCGCGCGACCAACTGGCCTACCGCCGCCGCGAGGAGGACACGCTGCTACCCTCGCGCATCGAGTTCAGCGCCAGCATGGCCGGCGTGTCGCTGCCGCCGGCCGCCGCCGGCAACGCCGCGCTGGAGATCGCGCTGTCCGGCGTGCTGCCGGCCGGCGCCCGCGACAAGCCGGTCAACCGCCTGCAACTGCCGTTCCGCTCGGTGGCCTCGGACCTGCTCACCGGCAGCCTGGTCAACCTCGACGACACGCCGCTGTTCCTGACCATGCGCGCCTCGCTGGCCGTGCCCGGCGTGTTCGCGCCGGTGCGCGTCAAGGAGCGCCTGCTGGTCGACGGCGGCCTGGTGCGCAACCTGCCGATCGACGTGGCGCGCGCGATGGGCGCCGACGTCGTCATCGCGGTCAACGTCGGCACGCCGCTGGCGCCGGAGAAGGAGCTGGGCAGCGCGGTCGGCGTGGCGCAGCAGATGCTGCAAATCCTCACCGAACAAAACGTGCAGCGCTCGCTCAAGGAGCTCGCCGCCAAGGACGTGCTGATCGCGCCGGACCTGAACGGCATCGGCTTCCTCGACTTCGAGCGGCACGACCGCGCCATGCGCGCCGGCGAGGCGGCGGCGCGCGAGATGAGCGCGCGCCTGCTGCAGCTGGCGCTGCCCGAGGCGCAGTACGCCGCCTACGAGCAGCAGCGCCTGGCCGCGCCGGCGCCGGAGGACAAGCCGCTGCCGCTGGTCAGCCTGATCATCGAGCCGGGCCGGCGCATCAACCCCAAGGCGCTGGAGGTGGAGACCGGCCTGGTGCTGGGCATGCCGATCACCGTCGCCCAGGCGCAGCAGGCCGGCGCCTCGCTGTTCGGCCGGGGCGACCTGGCGCGGGTCGAGACCGACGTGGTCGACCAGGACGGCGGCCGCAGCGTGTTGATCCGCCCGATCGAGGCCGAGTGGGCGCGCAACCGCCTGCGGGTCGGCCTCGAGCTGGCCAGCGATTTTTCCGACAACAACAGCTTCGCGCTGAAGGTGATGCATCTGCGCAGTTCGCTCAACGATTGGGGCGCCGAGCTGCGCAGCTACGCCGAGATCGGCACCAGGCGCCGCCTCGGCCTGCAGTTCTGGCAGCCGCTGGGGGCCGGCTCGCAGTGGTATCTGGCGCCGTCGGCCGAATACGGCGCCTACTCGGTCGACTTGTTCGACAAGGGCCGGCGCATCTCGCGGGCCGGCGTCAACTACAACAATGTCGGCTTGTCGCTGGGCCGTCAACTGGGCAACTGGGGCGACATCCGCGTCGGCTTGTCCCGGCTCAACGGCAACGTCGGCGTCACCGTGCCCGACCTGGGCGAGGCCGGCCACGAGCGCGTGCAGCAGAACGTGCAAAGCCTGAGCTTCAACGTCGACACGCTGGACTCGATCGCCTTTCCCAGCCGCGGCACCCTGGTCAACCTGAACTGGCAGCGCAGCAGCGACGCCAACACCAGCGGCGCCCGGGCGCTGCAGAAGAACGAGCTCAGCCTGCAGGCGCTGAAGGCCTTCCACACCGGACGCTGGGCCGGCCACGTCTACGGCGAGTGGTCGCGCAGCGCCAACGGCAACGCGCCCAACAGCCTGGGCGGCTTCCTGCGCCTGTCCGGCACGGCGCCGCTGTCGATCGACGGCAACAACCTGATGCTGGGGCGGGTGGTCTTCGCGCGCGAGATCGGCGCCATGCCGGCGGCGCTGGGCGGCGTGGTGCGGCTGGGCTTTTCCGCCGAGTTCGGCGGCGGCTGGGGCGGCGACCAGCCGCTGGGCTGGTCCAGCATGAAGCAGGCCGGCAGCGCCTTCGTCACCGTCGACACCCGCTTCGGCCCGCTCTACATCGGCGCCGGCAGCACCAAGGGCGCCGGCGGCACCGCCTATTTGTTCCTCGGCCCGATCTGGTGAGGCGGCGCGCGGCGCAGCGCGGTGAAGGCGGCGAACTCCCATGAACGGAAGCCGACCAGCAGGCTGAAACCGTCGCGCTCGGCCGGCGCCAGGCGGCGGTCGTTCTGGTGCAGCCGCGCCAGCTCGGCGGCCAGTTGCTGGATCTTCGCCACCAGTTCGCGCGCGCTGGGCTGCGACAGCCGCGCCGGCAGGAACAGCAGGGCCTCGCCGGCGCCGTCGAAGTCGCCGCCGAAGTAGTCGCTGACCACGTGCTGGCGGAAGAATTGCTGCACCGGGCCGTCGGCCAGCCAGCGGAAGGCGTTCGACACGCGCAGGCTGTAGCGGTTCAAGGGTTTCAGTTCGATCAGGCCGAGGCGGTCCAATTCGGTCAGCAGCAGGATCGCCTCCGGCTCGCTCAGGCTGTAGGTCTCGAGCACCTGCTCCAGGCTCCAGTGGCCCAGGCAGCAGATGGCCATCAGCAGCAGGTGCGGCTTGGCCACCAGCGATTTTTCCTGCGGCAGCGTGAGCGCGTCGGCGTGCGGCGTGGCGTCGGCCGCCGCGCGCAGCACGTCCTCGAGCGCGATGCCGGCCGCCTTGCAGATCTGCGCCAGCCGCGACAGCGTCATGTCCTGCTGGCCGAACATGCGCTTGACGCTGGACTCGCTCATGGCGATGCGCTCGGCCAACAGCTTGTAGGTCATGCCGGCGGCGCGCAACTGGCTGCGCAGCACTTGCAGCAACATTTCCGGTGAACTCATTTCATTCCTTGGTAAAAATGCCAAAAGGTATCGTCATCCGCTACCTAATGTACAGAATTCCGCGTCTCGGCACAATCAATTAGTACCTCGGGCTGAAATGGGCGACACTCCGCTTCGATCTTGCTCATGACGCGAGCTCTACCGGAAATAACGCTGACCACTAGGGAAAAATAACATGTCTTCGATGTTCACACGTTTGTCCGCCGGCCTGCTGGCCGGCGCCGCACTGCTCGCCGGCGCCGCCGGCGCGGCCGAGGTCTCGCCCGGCTACATCGGCGTCGATGTCGGCCTGCGCAACCACTACAGCCTGGACTGCCTGAGCGGCAACGCCTGCGACAAGAACGCCAACCGCGGCGGCAAGCTGTACGCCGGCTACACCCTGGGCACCGGCCAAATGCTCGGCATGACCACCGTGCACGCGGTCGAGCTGAGCGTGTACAACGGCGGCACCGCCACCGGCGCCTTCAAGAACGGCGCCGGCGTGCTGCAGCAGGGCGAGGGTAAGCTGAGCGGCGTCGCCGTCGTCCACGCCGGCTCGCTCAAGCTGAACGAGGACTGGGCCGTCAACATGCGCCTCGGCGTGGCCTACCAGCGCGGCAAGGTCGCCTACTTGAACTACGCGCCCAACACCAGCATCGGCAGCGACGTGAAGAACCAGTTCGCCGTAACGGCCGGCCTGGGCTTGGCCTACGCGCTGGACAAGAACTGGTCGCTGAAGGCCGACTGGAACTACCTGCCGGTCAAGTTCGGCAAGGCCGAAAGCAGCAACCTGAACACTTTCTCGGTCGGCGCCGCCTACAACTTCTAGGCGAACCGACAGCACCGTCACCTGAGAGCGGGCGCCAAACCCGGCGCCCGCTGAAGGTCCCCCGCGATGATCAACGCCGTTCGGCCTAGGGGCCGGCGGCAGCCAACACCACCCAGGGTCGAAGGGCCGGGGTCGGACCCGCCGGGTCCGACCCCACGGTCACACCCCTGGGT
>NZ_JAEMNU010000037.1:34626-85585 GCF_016461825.1 Rugamonas violacea
TCCGACCCCAGGTTCACGCCCCTGGGTTTTCCGGGCCGAACGGCGCTGCGGCGCCGGCGCTAGGCCTCGTCCTCCGTTTTCAGGCTGGCCTTGGCCAGCGCCCGCTTGGCGGCCTGGCGCTGGCCGGTCGGCGGCTTAGCGTGCGGCCCGGCGCCGCCGGCGCGCGCCTTGGCGGCGACGGCCACCGGATTGCGCGGTTTTTGCGAGGGTTCTATGCGGAACTGCATCTTCTGCCGCGTCGCCAGTGCCTTGTTGGCCATGCCGTGCCCTCCCTTACAGCACGTAGCGCGACAGGTCTTCGTTGACCGCCAGCGCGTCGAGCCGCTCGTTGACATAGGCGGCGTCGATGCTGACCACCTTGCCGCCGGTCTCGCTGGCGGCGAAGGAGACTTCCTCGAGCAGCTTCTCCATCACCGTATAGAGCCGGCGCGCGCCGATGTTCTCGGTGCGCTCGTTGACCGAAAAGGCGATCTCGGCGAGCCGGGTGATGCCCTCCGGGGTGAACGCCACCTTGACGTCCTCGGTGGCCAGCAGGGCTTCGTACTGCTTGGTCAGGCAGGCGTCGGTGCTGGTCAAAATGCGCTCGAAGTCGGCGATCGACAGCGATTCGAGTTCGACGCGGATGGGGAAGCGGCCCTGCAGCTCGGGGATCAGGTCGGACGGCTTGGCCAGGTGGAAGGCGCCGGAGGCGATGAACAGGATGTGGTCGGTGCGGATCATGCCGTACTTGGTGTTGACGGTGGTGCCCTCGACCAGCGGCAGCAGGTCGCGCTGCACGCCGGCGCGCGAGACGTCGGCGCCGCCCACCTCGGAGCGCGAGGCGATCTTGTCGATCTCGTCGAGGAAGACGATGCCGTTCTGCTCGACGTTCTGGATCGCCTTCTGCTTCATCTCGTCCTCGTTGATCAGCTTGGCCGCCTCCTCCTCGACGAGGAACTTCATGGCCTCCTTGATCTTGAGCTTGCGCGACTTCTTGCGGCCGCCGCCGATGCCGGAGAACATGCTCTTGATCTGTTCGGTCATCTCCTCCATGCCGGGCGGCGCCATGATCTCCATCTGCGGGCCGGCGTCGGCCAGTTCGAGCTCGATCTCCTTGTCGTCCAGCTCGCCCTGGCGCAGCCGCTTGCGGAAGGTTTGCCGGGTCGCCTCGCCGGGCGCCGGCTCGCCGGCCGGGCCGGCGGTGTTGAAGCCGAAGTCGCGCGCCGGCGGCAGCAGGATGTCGATGACGCGGTCCTCGGCGGCGTCCTCGGCGCGGGCGCGCACCTTGGCCAGCTCGGCCGAGCGGGTCTGCTTGACGCCGATGTCGATCAGGTCGCGGATGATGGTGTCGACGTCGCGGCCGACATAGCCGACCTCGGTGAACTTGGTCGCCTCGATCTTGATGAAGGGGGCGTCGGCCAGCTTGGCCAGGCGGCGCGCGATCTCGGTCTTGCCGACCCCGGTCGGGCCGATCATCAGGATGTTCTTCGGCGTGATCTCGTGGCGCAGCGGCTCGGCCACCTGCTGGCGGCGCCAGCGGTTGCGCAGGGCGATGGCGACGGCGCGTTTGGCCTTGGCCTGGCCGACCACGTGTTTGTCGAGTTCGGCGACGATTTCCAGCGGTGTCATGTTCATGGGGCTGCCTGCAAAATGGGTGGTGGTCGGGGCCGCGCGGGCGCTCAGTCCAGGGTTTCGATGATGTGCGACAGATTCGTGTAGATGCACAGCTGGCCGGCGATGGTCAGCGCTTTTTTGACGATCTCGGCCGGCGCCAGTTCGGTGTTCTGCGCCAGCGCGATGGCGGCCGACTGGGCGTAGCTGCCGCCCGAGCCGATGGCGCCGACGCCGTCCTCCGGTTCGAGCACGTCGCCGTTGCCGGTGATGACCAGGGTCGACTCGCTGTCGGCCACCAGCAGCATCGCCTCGAGGCGGCGCAGCACGCGGTCGGTGCGCCAGTCCTTGGCCAGCTCGACCGAGGCGCGCAGCAGGTTGCCCTGGTGCTTCTCCAGCTTGCCCTCGAAGCGGTCGAGCAGGGTGAAGGCGTCGGCCGTGCCGCCGGCGAAGCCGACCAGCACCTTGCCCTGGTACAGCTTGCGCACCTTGCGCGCCGTGCCCTTCATGACGATGTTGCCCAGCGTCACCTGGCCGTCGCCGCCCAGCGCGACCTGCTTGCCGCGCCGCACGCAGAGGATGGTGGTGCCGTGAAATTGTTCCATGCTTGCCTCTCAGAGAAAACGGATTGCCGCCGATCAGACGGATTTGGGGTTGCCGGCGGCAATTGCAAGGCGTGCGCGGCCGCCGCGATATCAATTCGTTAATAACGGTGCGGGTAGATCTTGGCGATGTCGGCGCAGCCCAGCAGGCGCAGCAGCGCCGCCACCGGATGGTTCAGGTCGCGCAATTCCAGTTTTTTCCCGTCCGCCGCCAGCGCCTGCAGCGCGGCCACCAGCTGGTGGGCGGCGCCGAACTCGATGCGCGCCAGGCGCGAGCAGTCGAACACCAGGCCGCCGCGCCCGGCGGCGTGGTCGCGCACCGCCCGCAGCAGCGCGGCGGCGTCGCCGTCGACCAGGGCCGGCAGCACGAAGCGCTGGGCGGCGGCGGCGCTCGGCTGCGGCGCGGCGGTGGCCACCTTGGGCGCCGCCACGTAGGACGGCGGCGACACCTCGAAGGTGACGCAGTAATCCATGGCGCACTCCTCGAAGTCCTTTTCACGGCCCAGCAGTTGCAGCAGTTCGAGCAGCAGCAGCCAGGCCGCCGCGCCGTCGTCGCGGCGGCCGACCTGCAGCGCGGCGCGGATGCGGCCGGCCAGCTCGGCGGCGCCGGTGACCACCAGCTCGCGGCCGCCGGCCTGCAAGGCGTGCAGGGCGGGCAGCAGCAGGGCGCAGCCGGCCGGCGCCACGGCGTCCAGCCCGCCCAGTTCGAGCCGCAGCGGGCCGCCGCCCCGGGCCAGCGCGGCCAGCCGCTCCAGCTGGGGCGCGAGGCGCGCGTCGAGCGGGCCGCCCAGCACGGCGCCGGGCGCCACCCCGGCCCAGGCGGCGGCCGCGCCGGCGGCGCCGGCCCGCCAGCTCGGCGGCGAGGTTTCGAACACGCTGGCGTAGTCGATCGACAGGTCGTCGAAACGCTCCTGCTGGCCGCTCAGCTGGTACAGGTCGAACAGCAGCCACCAGACGGTGCGGTCGCGCCGGCCCGGCTCGGCGCCGGCCTGCTCGGCCAGGCTGGCCCGCAGCATCTGCTCGGCCAGCGCGGCCTGGCCGTTGGCGTACAGGATGGCGCTTTCCTCGACCACCGGCGCGCTGTGCGGCGGCGTCGCCGGCAGTTCGGCCTCGCCCAGCAGCTCGGTGCTGTGCTGGCCGAGCAGGGGCAGGGTGGCGCCGTCGCCGACGACGCTGGCGCCGGCCTGGCGCGGCCGGCCGCGCCAGGCCGGCTCGGCGTCGGCGAAAATGTCCAGCTCCATGGCCGATTCGATGGCGTCGATCTTCATCGCGGTGGCGCGGGCGATGTCGCGCTGCAGCGCCTGGCTGTTCTGCCGCAGCGTCTCGCCGGCGGCGGCCGGGCGGGCCCCGGCGTCGGCGTCGGCGCCGTTGCCGGGGGCGGCCGGCGGCCGGGGATTTTTCTTGAAGAGCGAGAACAGTCCCACGTCTTTCCTCGTCGTTGCGCGGGCGGGAGCGCCGCCTGTCCAGTGTAGCCGAACGGCGCTTTTTCCCGCACGAAAAAAAAGCACGCGGACCGGGGTCGCGTGCTTCTTCGTCCGGCCGGGGCCGGGGGGCGGGACGGCGCCGCTTAGTCGCCGTACAGCTTTTGTTTCAGTTCGCGGCGCTGCTGCGCCTCCAGCGACAAGGTCGCGGTGGGGCGGGCGATCAGGCGCGGGATGCCGATCGGCTCGCCGGTCTCTTCGCACCAGCCGTAGTCGTTGGCGTCGATCGCGGCGATCGATTGCTGCACCTTTTTCAACAGTTTGCGTTCACGGTCGCGGGTGCGCAGTTCCAGTGCGTGCTCTTCCTCGATCGTGGCGCGGTCGGCCGGGTCCGGCACCAGCACGGTTTCGCGCAGATGCTCGGTGGTCTCGCCGGCGTTCTTCAACAATTCTTTTTCAAGGGTTTGCAGCTTCGCCTTGAAGAAAGCCATTTGCGCCGGATTCATGTAGTCCTTCTCATCCATCTTGAGAATTTCTTCTTCGGTCAGGGCATGGTCTGTGCCGGCGGCGGGGGTCGATTTATTAGTTTTAGTCATCACTTCGCTTACCTTCGATACGACAGAGTTTTCAAATTGATCAGCGGCGCGGCGCTGTGCCGTCCACTGTACCGGTATCCGCTTTGGCACTGCCGAGCTTGCCGGATGTTCCTGCACTTACTTCTTTGGCAACTTTTTTCGTTTCGTCCTAGCCGGCGCCATCGGCGCCCGCTCGTGCTGGCTGACAAGGGGGACCGGCCGCTGCCGGCCTCGGTTGGCGCTTGCGCGCGTCGCGGTCGTTGCCGCCGGGCGGCCGGATCAGGCAGGGCGTCGGCCGCCGATGGGCGCGCCGCTTGCTTGGCTGATTTTGGCACGCTTTGCCGCATATTGCCATCTCGATTTGTTGTCGCGCTGGAAATACACGGCGACAAGCTCAGCGATCCTGCCTGTGCGAACGGGACTGGCCCCCGCAAAACCCGGATAGTTTATACCAAACACTGTTCCAAACCGCGAATAAAGATGTCTTTCGGTAGATTTTTACCAATAAACACCATTTTGCTGCCGCGCTCCTCGGTTTCGCCCCATTTGGCGCCCAGGTCGCTGCCCATCAACTGGTGCACGCCCTGGAACACCACCTTGCGCTCGGCGCCCTGCATCAGCAGCACGCCCTTGTAACGCAGCATGCGCGGACCGTAGACCTGGACCAGGCCGCCGAGGAACTCGTCGAGGCGGGCGCTGTCGAACGGCCGGCTGCTCTTGAAGACGAAGGCGGCGATCTCGTCGCTGTGGCCGGCGTGGTGGTGGTTGTGGCTGGGGTGGTCGCAATGCTCGCCGTGCACGTGGTCGTGCTCGTGCTCCTGGCCGTGCGCGTGCTGCTCCTGCCGCGGGTGCTCGTGGTCGTGCACTTGGCCGCCCTCGGTGGCGAGGAAGTCCGGGTCCAGCTCCAGTTTCTCGTTCAGGTTGAAGCCGCGCAGGTCGAGCACCTCGTCGAGCGGGGTGCGGCCGAAGTCGGCCTGGCCGATCGGCGCGCGCGGATTGATGCGCTTCAGGCGGCGGGTCAGCGCGGCCAGGCTGTCGGCGTCGACCAGGTCGGTCTTCGACAGCAGCAGGCGGTCGGCGAAACCGACCTGGCGCTGCGCCTCCTCGTGTTCGTCGAGCTGGGCCATGGCGTGGCGGGCGTCGACCACGGTGAGCACGGCGTCGAGCATGTAGTGCGAACCGACTTCCTCGTCGACGAAGAAGGTCTGCGCCACCGGGCCGGGGTTGGCCAGGCCGGTGGTTTCGATGACGACGCGGTCGAACTGCAGCTCGCCGGCGGCGCGGCGGCGCGCCAGCCCGGTCAGGGCGACGATCAGGTCGCCGCGCACGGTGCAGCAGATGCAGCCGTTGTTCATCTCGACGATCTGTTCCGTGCCGTCCTGCAGCAATATCTCGTTGTCGATGTTTTCCTGGCCGAACTCGTTCTCGATGACGGCGATGCGCATGCCGTGCGGCTCCTGCAGGATGCGGTTGAGCAGGGTGGTCTTGCCGGCGCCGAGGAAGCCGGTCAGGATGGTGGTGGGGATCAGTGCCATGTGCTTGCCGATACAGGTGGGTGGGAGGCGGCCGCCGCTGGCGCGCGCCGAGGTCGAATCCGCTCGATTATGCCGGAATTTCGCAAATGCTTGCAAATCGCCCGTTTGAGCCGCGTCAAGCGGCGCCGCCGTCTATTTGATCTTGGCGCGCGGATGGGCCCGGTCGTAGACCTGGGCCAGGTGCTGGAAGTCGAGCGCCGTGTAGACCTGGGTCGAGCTGATGCTGGCGTGGCCCAGCATCTCCTGCACGGCGCGCAGGTCGCCCGACGATTGCAGCACATGCGAGGCGAAGGAGTGGCGCAGCATGTGCGGGTGGACGTGCACCGGCGCGCCGCTGGCCACGGCATGGGCCTGCAGGCGCAGTTGCACCACGCGCGGCGAGACGCGCCGGCCGCGCTGGTTGAGGAACAGCGCGGCCGAGCCGTCGGCCGGCGCCGGCCGCACGGCGATCCAGGCGGCCAGCGCGGCCAGCGCGGCGGCGCCGACCGGCACGCTGCGCATCTTGTTGCCCTTGCCGGTGACCAGCACCTCGCCGCCCTCCCGGTCCAGCCAGCCCAGCGAGGCCGGGCCGGCGGCGTCGGCCTTGCGGTGCCGCAGGTCCAGGCCGCACAGCTCGGCGACCCGCAGGCCGCTCGAATACAGCAGCTCGAACATGGCGTGGTCGCACAGCGCGGCCGGCTCGGCGGCGGCGCCGGCGCGCGGCCGGGCCGGCGCCGCCACCAGTTGCACCGCGTCGTCGACCGACAGCGCGCGCGGCAGCGTCTTGGCGCGCTTGGGCGCGCGCACGCCGTCGACCGGGTTGGCGGCCAGTTCGGTGTGGCGTCCCAGCCAGTCGAAGAAGCCGCGCCAGCTCGACAGCTTGCGGGCGATCGAGCGCGGTTCCAGCTCGCGCGAATGGAGTTTGGCGGCCAGCCGGCGGACCTCGGCCTGGCCCAGCGCGGCCCAGGCCGTCTCGGCCGAGAGGGCGGCCAGCTCGCGCAGGTCGCGGCCGTAGGCGGCCAGGGTGTGTGTCGACAGCTTGCGCTGGGTCGCCAGCTGCAGCAGGTAAGCGTCTATCGATTCGAGCTTGCTGCGCGCGGCGTCCATGGCGGCGGGGCGGGCTCAGGCCAGCAGCGGCGCCAGCGCGGTGCTGCTGGTCTGGCCGATGTGGACCAGGAAATCGGTCGCCATCAGCGCGGTGAAGCGGGCCGGGTCGGCCGAGCCGAGCACCAGCAGGCCGAAGGCGGCGCCCTTGCTGCCCGGCTTGCGCAGCGGGATCATCACGGTCGAGCTGACGGCGGCCGGTTCGGCCAGCCAGCGCACCGCCTCGAAATCGTTGTTGTTGCCGCAGTAGGGCGCCTGCAGGCCGCCGGCGAACAGGCGGGCGTCGGCGGAGACGCCGCCGACGAACCACTCGTCGGCATACAGCGCGTCGGCGTTCCACAGGCGCAGGGTGGCCTGCGGCACGTCGAAGCTGGTCTTCAGGCCGTCGACCACGGCGTGCGGCAGCGAGCCGACGTCCTCGGCCTCGAGCAGGATGCGGGTCCACAGGTGGAACTTGTTGGCGATCGCCTCGTTCTCGGTGGCCAGGCGGCGCAGGTCGGCCATGCGCAGTTCGAGCGCCTTGTACTTCTCGCGCATCACTTCCATCTGCCGCTCCTGCAGCGACAGGGCGCGGCCCGTCAGCGGACTGGACAGTCTAATGTCGCCCAGCAGGCCGGCATGCTCCTCGAAAAATTGCGGATGGTCGGTCAGGTATTGGGCGACGATGTGGGAGTCCAGTGGAGCGGTCATTGAGCGTGTCGTGTGAAAAAATGCGAATGGGGGAAAGCCGGCAACAGGCATTTTACCTGAGCCCGGCCGAACTGCTCACTGCGCGCGCCCCGCCGCTGAAATAAAAACGACGCCCGCGGGCGTCGCATGGGCGGCCGGCGCGCCGGCGCCGGCCCGCTGGCCGCCGCTTAGAAGCGGTGGCGCATGCCGATCTGCACGCCCTTGCTCGACATGCCCGGGGTGGCGGTGAAGCCGCCCGAGGCGCTGGCGGCGCCGATCGCGTACTGGCCGTCGTTCTGGTTCTTGATGTAGGCGACGATCGAGTAGATGTCGGTGCGCTTCGACAGGTTGTAGTCGTAGCCCAGGCCGTACTGGGTGGCGTCGCTGTTGGAGGCGGTCTTGTCGTTCTGCCGCACCATCGAGGCCATCACGCGGCCGGCGCCGACGCGGTAGTGGAAGCCCAGCTGGTAGCTGGCCGCGTCGAGGTAGAAGGTGCGCCGCAGCGCGGTGTTGAGCTGGCCGGCCAGCACCGGGCCGAGCGCCGGGCCGAAGGCGGCGAAGGTCGGCGCCAGGCTGTCGGCGGCGAAGCGGATGATCACCGAGTTCTCGTTCTTCTGCTGGTGGTAGCCGGCGAACAGCTTCCAGTTGTCGACCGCGTAGGAGCCGCCGATGGTGGTGGTCACCAGGCCGCGCGCGCCGACCTGGTCGGTGCCGTAGTTGTGCGCCACGCCCAGGTCCCAGCCGTTGCCGCGGTAGCGCAGGTTGGCGCCCCAGGAGCGCTTGTCCATGCCGACATAGCCGGACTTTTCGGTGCCGTACATCAGCGAGACGCCGACGCCGTTGGGCATCTCGGCGCGGTATTGCAGCGCCTTGTCGGAGCGGATCGCGATGCCGGCCGTCAGCAGGCCGCCGGTGCCGCCGACGATGCCGCCCCAGCCGGCCGCCGTGCCCGACTCGAACACGTCGGCGTTGTTGAACACCTCGTAGCCCGGCGTGTACATGCGGCCCAGCAGCACGGCGCCGACCGGGGTGACCAGGCCGACCATCGAGGTGCGGTCGAACAGGGCGCCGTTGATGTTGACGTTGGGATTCGGTTGCAGCGCCGCCTGCACGCCGGCCAGCAGCTTGGCGGCCGTGGCGGCGCCGCCGGCGGCGGCCGGCACGGTGAAGGCCAGGCCCTTGGTCAGCGCGTAGCCCTGGTTGGTCGACAGGTTGCCGGCCTGCTGCTTGCCGTTGTCGAGCTCGACCCGCGCCTCCAGGTTGAAGATGGCCTTGTAGCCGCCGCCGATATCCTCGGTGCCCTTGAAGCCCAGGCGCGAACCGTCGGCGATGCCGCTGACCAGCTTGGTGCGGGCGTCGTTGCCGCCGTTGTTGACATACATCAAGCCCGCATCGGCGATGCCGTAGATCACCACGCTCGACTGCGCGAAGGCCGGGACGGCGAAACACGCCGCGATGACACCTGCGAGGATTTTTGTTTTCATGCTGTCTCCTGTTTTATCTGTTTTTTGTGAAAAACGAACGTCCGTACTAATTCGGCGCTTAACGAATATGACATCGTTCCCCCGCCTTGTACAGAACGCTAAACGCCTGGCGGCGGCGGGGTTGCGGAAAAAACACACATAAACAAATTCAAACAAAGTGCCGTTTATCCGACCACGGCGGCGGCCGGGGCGCCAGCGGCGGCGAAAAAAAAAGCGGACCTGGTCGCCCAAGTCCGCTCGTCGTCATGCCATGCCGTGGCCGATCCCGGTTAGAAGTTGTGGTGGATGCCGAGGCCGTAGAAATTGACCGAGGTGTCCACCGTGGCCGAGCCGACGGCCGGCTGCTTGCGGTTCGACGCTTCGACGTAGAGATAGCTGCGGGCCGACAGGTTGTATTCGTAGCCGAGCGAGATTTCCTTGGTCTTGATCACGCCGTCCGGGGTCTTCTGGCCGTAGCCGGCGAGGATCTTGCCGGGGCCGGTGGTGTAGTTGGCGCCGATGATCCAGGACTTGGTTTCGCCGTTGACCGGCTTGGTGTGTTCCTGATCCTGTTTCTGATAGGAGGCCATCAGTTTCAGGCCGGTCACCGGCACCACCGAGGCGGCCACCGACCACAGCTTGGTTTCCACCGCGTTGCGCTCATAGGCGGCCATGGCGGCGAACGGACCGTTGTTGAAGGTGCCCGACAGCGAGTATGGATTGGCGCTGGCATCGGCGCCGATCGGGTACTGGGCCGGCGTGCCGACCGCGTTGCGGCCCTGCAGGGCGGTGGCGCTGCCGCCGTTTTCCTTGCTGCCGACGGTGGCGTTGAGCTGGAAGCCGTTGAACACCGGGGTGTTATAGAACAGCGCGTTGGACAGGCGGTTGCCCGAGTTGCCGGCGGGGCCGAGCGGATCGCTGCCCGAGCCGAAGGCGGTGGCGTAGCCGGCCACCTGCAGGTCGGTCTGGAAGCCGGCCACGCTCGGCAGGCCGCTCCATGGTTCGAAGGCGGTGATCGATTCCTGGAAGGCGGTCAGGCCGCGGCCCAGGCGCACGGTGCCGAAGCCGCCCTGCAGGCCGACCCGGCTCTGGCCCTGGAACAGGGGACGGGTGCCGCTTTCCAGCGTGCCGGTGTCCGGCTCGTAGCGGATTTCCAGTTGGAACAGGGCCTTCAGGCCGCTGCCCAGGTCTTCCACGCCCTTGAAGCCGAGCTTGTTGTTGTCGCGCTTGCCGATGGCGGCGGTGGTGCCGGTGCGTTTGGTCACGCCGGCGTCGACGGTACCGTAGATCGTCACGGACGATTGTGCCTGCGCACCGGCGAATGCGCCCAGGAGTGCCAGAGCCACTAAAGATTTTTTCATTTGTTATTCCTTTAAAAGTGAATCGTACAAACATCCCAACTAGCCTTCGAGCGGGAAAGCCGCGCCACTCGGATGAGCTGAACCTTAATGTCTGGCCGCGCCAATCACGCCGGATTGGTCGATTATGAGTACTTGTCTTGGTCGAAAGCGGGGCAAAGCGGGCTTCCTGTTGTATTTTCGAAACGCTTAACAGGCTGGCCATCAGGGTGTTTTTAACATTGTTGCCACCACACATGGTGGTCAAAACGCCACGATGGCGCGGCCCGGTCCCTGGGCAATTGTTTGTGTAAGATCAAACACTTAGCGCTTTGTAAGTCTGGCGGCAGCTTGCCCCCCTACACTGGACTTCTAGTTTATCTGGCAGCCTCATCTTGTTTCGTGGCAAGATAAATAAGCACATCGGCCGTCCCACCCTGCGCAGACAGCGCGGACGCACCGCCCGCTTCATGAATCGGATTCATAGTGAGACGATGGCAAATCGAGAAGAGTTAGGGATCATCCGTGGCGCCCGCGCCGGAGACGCGGGTAGCCAACTGGCGCTGGGCAAGCTGTATTTGTTCGGCGGCGCCAGCTTGCCGCGTAGCATGCCGACGGCCTTGCACTGGCTCAACCGCGCCGCCCAGCAGCAGCAGGACGAGGCCTGGCGCCTGATCGGCCACCACATCCCCTTCGAACACGCGCGCCACTGCCTGCCCGCCGCGCTGGGTTGGTACGACCGCGCCTATCAAGAGGGCATCGCGGCGGCCGGGCTGGTGTTGGCCCAACTGGTGCTCAGCCAGGGCGGCCAGCAGGCCGATGCACCGCTGCGCGAGCGCGCCCGGCAGGCGCTCGAGGCCGCCGCGCGGTCCGGCTCGGCCGAGGCGCAGTGGTTGTTGGCCAGCCAGCCCGGCCCGGCGGCGGCGGCCGTCGCCGGGCCGGTCGTGGCCGCCGCCATGCCGGCGCCGGCCGGCGCCGACGGCCAGCAATGGTTGACCCGGGCCGCCGACAACGGCGTGCCGGCGGCGCAGTACGCCGTGCTGCAACAGGCATGGGAGGAAGAGGACCGCCGCGCCTTCCTGGAGCGCGCGCTGCCGCTGGCGCGCGGCTTGCTGGAGCAGGCCCCGGCCGACGCCGAGGCGGCCCGCGCCAGCGGCTGGCAGCTGGAGGCGCAGCAGGTGGCGCTGCTGGCCCGTTGTGCCCGCGCGCTCAACGACGTCGCCGCCCCCGACCCCTTCAGCGAGGGCGAGCTGCAGCGTTGCCGCGAGCTGGCCGCCCACGGCGGCGACCGCCGCTCGCAGCTCGAACTGGGCCTGTGGTTCGCCCGCATGCGCGGCGACGGCGCCCGCCTCAGTTCCGGCATCGCCGCCGTCAACTTCAAGCGCGCCATCCGCTGGCTGACCCAGGCCGGCGAGCAGGGCCTGGCCGAAGCCTGGTTCGCCCTGTCGCGCATCTATATCAAGCCGGAGTTTTCCCAGCGCAGCGTGGTCGAGGCGCAGACCTACCTGGAGCGCGCCGCCGACATGGGCCACAGCGCGGCCCAGCTCGAATGCGGCATCCACGCCTGGCGCACCCGCCGCGGCGACGAGAACAGCGACGTGCGCGCCGCCTACTGGCTGCAGAAGGCCGCCGCCCAGGGTTGCGACGAGGCCGAGGCCGCGCTGGCGCGCATCGCCGCGCCGCAGCACGGCGCCGGCTGGGCCGCCGAGGTGGTGCCGCTGCTGACGCGCGAGCTGGTCGACTGCCAGCCTTTGCTGGCCGGCCGCATCGAGCTGGCCGCCCTGTTCGGCCTGACCCGCGCCGAGGCCTTGTTGTTGGATATGAAATCGGCCGACCAGGGCCATTGCCTGGTGGTCGACATCCGCGCCGCCTACGGCCGCAGCAAGCGCCGCCTGATCCTGCTGCGCACCCTGCAGCAGCGCCAGATGCTCGACCGCGTGGTGCGCCTGTTCGAGCGCATCGACTGCGGCCCGAACGGGCCGGAGGGCAACTACCGGCAACGCCTGTACCGGCTCAAGACCTGGTTGCCGCAGGCGCCGTCGGACGGCGGCCTGCAGCCGGCCTGAGCGCGCCGGGCGCGGCGGCGGACCGGCGGCGGCCGTGCGATGCGGCGCGATACGCGCGCGCCATGCCGCCTACAGCGTGATCTCGCCCTCGAACACGGTCACCGCCGGGCCGCTCAAGCAGACCGGCTCGCCCTCGCCGGCCCAGGCGATGCTCAGCTGGCCGCCCCGGGCGTCGACCCGCACCGGCGAGTCGAGCAGGCCGCGGCGGATGCCGGCCACCACGGCGGCGCAGGCGCCGGTGCCGCAGGCCAGCGTTTCGCCGGCGCCGCGCTCGTAGACGCGCAACTTGATGTGGCGGCGGCCGAGCACCTGCATGAAGCCGGCGTTGACGCGGCGCGGGAAGCGCGGGTGATGCTCGATCAGCGGGCCGCTCAGGTCGACCGGCGCGCTGTCGACGTCGTCGACCACTTGGACGGCGTGCGGATTGCCCATCGACAGAACCGACACCAGCACCGTCTCGCGCGCGCCGCCCAGCTCCAGCACCAGCGGCCACAGCGTGTCGCGGCCGGCGGCCACGCCGGCCAGGCCGTCGGCGTCGAACGGCACCTGGGCCGGCGCCAGCTGCGGCGCGCCCATGTCGACGGTGATGCTGCCGTCGGCCTCCAGGCGCGGCGCGATGACGCCGGCCTTGGTCTCGACGCGGATGCTGCTCAGCCCGGTCAAGCCCTTCTCGGCGACGAACTTGACGAAGGCGCGCGCGCCGTTGCCGCACTGCTCGACCTCGCCGCCGTCGTTGTTGAAGATGCGGTAGCGGAAGTCGCAGCCGGGCAGGGTGGGCCGCTCGACCACCAGGATCTGGTCGGCGCCGATGCCGAAGCGGCGGTCGGCCAGGCGCCGCCACTGCGCGGCGCTCAGCTCGACCTGCTGGTTGATCGCGTCGACGACGATGAAGTCGTTGCCGGCGCCGTGCATCTTGGTGAATTTGAGTTTCATCGGGTTAATCTGTGGCGGAAAAAGGGTGGGCCGGCCGTTCAGGGCGTCGGCTTGGCGTACAGCGAGGCCTGGCCGGCCGGCCGCGTCTTGAAGCGTTTGTGGGTCCAGAAATACTCGGCCGGCGCCTCGCGCACGCGTTCCTCGATGAACTCGTTCATGCGGCGGGTGGCGGCGAGCATGTCCTCGCCCGGGTAATTGTCCCACACCGGGTAGAACTTGACACGCCAGCCGCGGTAGTTCGGCAGGAAGGTGGCGATCACCGGCATCACCTGGGCGCCGGTGCTGGCGGCGATGCGGGCGGTGGCCGTCAGGGTGGCCGCCTCGACGCCGAAGAAGGGCACGAACTCGGCGTCCTTCTCGCCGAAGTCCATGTCCGGCAGCATGAAGTAGGGCAGCTTGTCGCGCAGCGCGCGCAGGATGGGCTTGATGCCGTCTTGGCGGGTGAACAGGCGCACCGGCTTGAAGCGCGAGCGGCCCCGCCGCAGCACCTGGTCGAAGGCGGCGTTCTTCTGCTGCACGTACATCGACGAGGCGCTGGCCTCCATGGCGATGGCGACGCCGGCCACGTCGAGGCAGACGAAATGCGGGCACAGCAGAATGGTCGGTGTCTGCGTCATCGCCGCCACCGGCACGGCGCCGGGCTCGACCGTGATCAGGCGGCGCAGGCGCGCCTCCGAGGCCCACCACAGCACGCCGCGCTCCCACACGCTGCGCGAATAGGCCTGGAAGTGCTGGCGCGCCAGGCGGACCCGCTCGGCTTCGCCGAGTTCGGGCAGGCACAGGCGCAGATTGGTCAGCGCGATGTGGCGGCGCGCGCGCAGCAAGGTAAACAGGATGGCGCCGACCAGGTCGCCGAAGCGGCCCAGCAGCGGCAGCGGCAGCCAGTGCAGCAGCCACATCAGTCCAAGCATCAGCTTCATGCCGCCTCCCCGCCGGCCTTGGCCTTGGCTGCGGTCTCGGCCTCGGCCTTGGCCCGCGCCTGGGCGCCGCTGTCGGGCGCGCTGGCGCCGGCCGGCACCTTGTAGCGGTTGTAGCTCCAATAATATTGCCCGGGACTGCGGGCGATCAGTTGCTCCATCGCGCCGTTGATGGCGCGCGCCTGTTCGGCCGCCGTGCCCTCCAGGCTGGCCTCGAACGGCACGAAACGGACCACGTAACCCCTGCCATGCGGCAGCCGCTCGGCATAGGTGACGATGATGACGGCGTCGCCCATCTGCGCCAGCTTGGCCGGCAGGGTCATGGTGTAGGCGGCGCGGCCGAAGAAGTCGGCCCACACGCCTTCGCCCTCCTGCGGCACCTGGTCGGGCAGCAGGCCGATCGGCCGGCCGCGCTTCAGCGTCTTGGCCAGGATGCGCACGCCGGACATGGTGGCCGGCGCCAGCAGCAGGTTGTTGCGCGCGCGGGCGCCTTCGATCAGCGGTTTCAGCGCCGCCTTCTTCGGCGGCCGGTACATCACGGTCAGCTCGGTGCGCAGCGCGATCTCCTGCGCGACGATCTCGAAGCAGCCCAGGTGTGGCGTCAAAAAGACGATGCCGCGGCCGGCGTCGAGGGCTTGCTGGACGACGATCCAGTTTTCGTCGCTGGCGTGGCGCGAGACGCGCTCCGGCGCGGCGCACCAGATGAAGGGCAGCTCGACGATGCTTTTGCCGGCCTCGGCGATGGCCGTCGGCAGATGGGCGGCGTAACCGGCCTGACGCATGTTGTCGCGCATGCGCCGGCGGTAGGACGGCGAGCTCAGATACACCAGCCAGCCCAGCGCGGCGCCCAGCGCATGCAGGAAGGGCAGGGGGAAGATGGAGAGGAAACGGAAAAGGAGTACCAGCATGGGTTTGATTCGTGTAAAGAAGAGGGCGTTCGGCGCGTATTGCCTAGCCAAAATTTTTTTAAGAAGCGTAAAATACCACGTATGCAGGATCCGCTGAGTTAACAGACAACTTGCGAAGCGGAATATAAATGTCGCTAAAGCGTCGCAAGCCGTATTGGTTGGCGACAAAACATCTTCACACCAATATCAGGAGCTTGCGATGTCAAACGATTACCTCTTCACCTCGGAATCCGTATCCGAAGGCCATCCGGACAAGGTCGCCGACCAGATTTCCGACGCCATCCTCGACGCCATCCTGGCGCAGGACCCGAAAGCGCGGGTCGCCGCCGAAACGCTGTGCAACACCGGTCTGGTGGTGCTGGCCGGCGAGATCACCACCTTCGCCAACGTCGATTATATTCAAGTGGCGCGCGAAACCATCAAACGCATCGGCTACGACAACACCGACTACGGCATCGACTACCGCGGCTGCGCCGTGCTGGTCGGCTACGACAAGCAGTCGCCCGACATCGCCCAGGGCGTCGACGAGGGCGCCGGCATCGACCTCGACCAGGGCGCCGGCGACCAGGGCCTGATGTTCGGCTACGCCTGCGACGAGACGGCCGAGCTGATGCCGGCCGCCATCCACTACGCCCACCGCCTGGTCGAGCGCCAGTCGCAGCTGCGCAAGGACGGCCGCCTGCCGTGGTTGCGTCCGGACGCCAAGTCGCAGGTCACCCTGCGCTACGTCAACGGCCGCCCGGTCGCCGTCGACACCGTGGTGCTGTCGACCCAGCATTCGCCGGACATCTCGCACAAGCACATCGAAGAGGCGGTGATCGAGGACATCATCAAGCAGGTCATGCCGCGCGAATGGCTGGTCGACACCCGCTACCTGGTCAACCCGACCGGCCGCTTCGTCATCGGCGGTCCGCAGGGCGACTGCGGCCTGACCGGCCGCAAGATCATCGTCGACACCTACGGCGGCGCCAGCCCGCACGGCGGCGGCGCCTTCTCCGGCAAGGACCCCACCAAGGTCGACCGCTCGGCCGCCTACGCCGCCCGCTACGTCGCCAAGAACGTGGTCGCCGCCGGCCTGGCGCGGCAGTGCCAGGTGCAGGTCAGCTACGCCATCGGCGTGGCCAAGCCGATCAACATCACCGTCTACACCGAAGGCACCGGCGTGATTCCGGACGACAAGATCGCCGCCCTGGTGATGGAGCACTTCGACCTGCGGCCGAAAGGCATCGTGCAGATGCTCGACCTGCTGCGCCCGATCTACCAGAAGACCGCCGCCTACGGCCACTTCGGCCGCGAAGAGCCGGAGTTCACCTGGGAGCGCACCGACAAGGCCGCCATCCTGCGCGACGCCGCCGGCCTCAAGTAATCAGGTAATCAAGCAATCCGAAAGCCCGCGCCGCCGCCTTCGGCGAGCGGTGCCACAGGGGCGGCGCGGCGAGTCCGCCCCGTCCCTGTGGTTTTTTTGGCGCGCCGACCGCCGCCCCGTCCGCCTTGCGCCGGGCGCGGCGGCGGTTTTTCTTGCCTTGGACTACGGCAACGGTGTTAAAATCCCTGTTCCGAGGAGCGTTGCGACGAAATTCCCCATTTCGCCAGGCTCGGAATCTGCAACCGCGCTCACGTTACTTTTTTCTAACTGAAAGGAGGGCGTGATGAACGCCGTACTCAAATCCGCACAAGACTATCTGGTCGCCGACATCTCCCTGGCCCCTTGGGGTGACAAGGAAATCAAGATCGCCGAAACCGAAATGCCCGGCCTGATGGCGATCCGCGAGGAATTCGCCGCCAGCCAGCCGCTCAAGGGCGCGCGCATCACCGGTTCGCTGCACATGACCATCCAGACCGCCGTGTTGATCCAGACGCTGGAAGCGCTGGGCGCCAAGGTGCGTTGGGCCTCGTGCAACATCTACTCGACCCAGGACCACGCCGCCGCCGCCATCGCCGCCGGCGGCACGCCGGTGTTCGCCATCAAGGGCGAAACGCTGGACGAGTACTGGGACTACACCCACCGCATCTTCGACTGGCCGGCCGACGCCGCCGGCAACGCGGTCTACTCGAACATGATCCTCGACGACGGCGGCGACGCCACGCTGCTGTTGCATCTGGGCGCGCGCGCCGAGAAGGACATCGGCGTGCTGGCCGCGCCCGGTTCGGAAGAGGAAATCTGCCTGTTCAACGCCATCAAGCTGCACCTGGCGATCGACCCGGCCTGGTACTCCAAGCGTCTGCCGCAGATCATGGGCGTGACCGAGGAAACCACCACCGGCGTGCACCGCCTGTACCAGATGCACAAGGACGGCAAGCTGGCCTTCCCGGCCATCAACGTCAACGACTCGGTCACCAAGTCGAAGTTCGACAACCTGTACGGCTGCCGCGAGTCGCTGGTCGACGGCATCAAGCGCGCCACCGACGTGATGATCGCCGGCAAGGTCGCCGTCATCGCCGGCTACGGCGACGTCGGCAAGGGCTCGGCGCAGGCCATGCGCGCCCTGTCGGCCCAGGTCTGGGTCACCGAAATCGACCCGATCTGCGCGCTGCAGGCGGCGATGGAAGGCTACCGCGTGGTGACGATGGAATACGCCGCCGAACACGGCGACATCTTCGTCACCTGCACCGGCAACTACCACATCCTCACCGAGCAGCACATGCTGGCGATGAAGGACCAGGCGATCGTCTGCAACATCGGCCACTTCGACAACGAGATCGACGTCGCCGCGCTGAAGAAGTACACCTGGGAAAACATCAAGCCGCAGGTCGACCACGTGATCTTCCCGTCGGGCAAGCGCATCATCCTGCTGGCCGAAGGCCGCCTGGTCAACCTCGGTTGCGGCACCGGCCACCCGTCCTACGTGATGAGCTCGTCGTTCGCCAACCAGACCATCGCCCAGATCGAGCTGTTCGCCAACACCGCCAACTACCCGGTCGGCGTCTACGTGCTGCCCAAGCACCTGGACGAGAAGGTCGCCCGCCTGCAATTGAAGAAACTCAACGCCCAGCTGTCCGTGCTGACCGAAGAGCAAGCCGCCTACATCGGCGTCAAGCAGCAAGGTCCGTACAAGCCTGACCACTACCGTTATTAATCTGCCTTGAGCAGCGGGGCCGGCCTTTTCACGATCGCCGGCCCCAGTTTCGTCCCGCCCCAATTTTTGCAGCGAGTCCCACCCATGCGTTTGGTCCTTACCTGGTTAATCAACGCGGCAGCCCTGCTGGCCGTTCCCTACCTGATGCATTCCGTCGATGTCACGAGCATCGGCGCGGCCCTCGTCGCGGCCCTCCTGCTGGGCCTGGTCAACACCCTGATCCGCCCCGTGCTGCTGTTGCTGACCCTGCCGGTGACGGTGGTCTCGCTCGGCCTGTTCATCTTCGTCATCAACGGCCTGATGTTTTGGCTGGTGGCCCAGCTGGTCAACGGCTTCCATGTCGACAGTTTCTGGTCGGCCATCGGCGGCGCCCTGCTGTACAGCGTGATTTCCTGGTCCCTGTCCACCCTACTTCTGAAGAACGCAGATGGAAACTCCTAATTTCAGCATCGAATTCTATCCGCCCAAGACGGCGGAAGGCGCCGAGAAGCTGCGCGCCACGCGCGCCAAGCTCTCGCTGCTGCACCCCAAGTATTTTTCCGTGACCTTCGGCGCCGGCGGCAGCACCCAGCGCGGCACGCTCGACACGGTGGTCGAAATCCTCGCCGCCGGCGAGGACGCCGCGCCCCACCTGTCCTGCGTCGGCGGCACGCGCGAGTCGATCCGCGCCATCCTGGCCGAATTCAAGTCGCACAATATCCGCCGTGTCGTCGCCCTGCGCGGCGACCTGCCGAGCGGCTACGGCGCGGCCGGCGAATTCCGCTACGCCAACGAGCTGGTCGAATTCATCCGCGCCGAGACGGGCGACTGGTTCCACATCGAAGTGGCCGCCTATCCCGAGGTGCACCCGCAAGCCCGTTCGCCGCAGGACGACCTGTTGGCCTTCGAGCGCAAGGTCAAGGCCGGCGCCAACGCCGCCATCACCCAGTACTTCTACAACGCCGACGCCTACTTCCAGTACGTCGAGCAGACCCGCAAGCTGGGCATCGAGGTGCCCATCGTGGCCGGCATCATGCCGATCACCAATTACACCCAGCTGATGCGCTTCTCCGACATGTGCGGCGCCGAGATCCCGCGCTGGGTGCGCCTCAAGCTGGCCAGCTTCGGCGACGACAGCGCCTCGATCAAGGCCTTCGGCCTGGACGTGGTGACGGCGCTGTGCCAACGCCTGCTGGCCGGCGGCGCGCCCGGCCTGCACTTCTACAGCATGAACCAGGCCGCCGCCACGACGGCCCTGTGGCAGCGCCTGGTCTGAGCGACAGCCCGGCAAGCACCAAGGCGGCCCACCCGGGCCGCTTTTTTTCGCCGGCCCATTTTTCGCGCGGGGTCAGTGCCGACATTCGGACACGAGCTGGGCCGCACCGCTTGGTTCAACCCTGACCGGGCGATGCGGGCGACCCTACAGGAGCGGGGTCAGTGCCGACATTCGGACACGAACTGAGCCTTATCGCTTGGTGTCAACCCTGTCCGGGCGATGCCGGCGACCCTAATGCTGAGCTTGTGTCTGAATGTCGGAACTGACCCCGCTGCGAGTTTCGCGGGGTCAGTTCGCGGGGTCAGTGCCGACATTCGGACACGAACTGAGCCGTATCGCTTGGTTTCAACCCGGTCCGGGCGATGCCGGCGGCCCTACTGCTGAGCTTGTGTCCGAATGTCGGCACTGACCCCGCTGGCTGACCCCGCTGGAGCCGACCCCGCTGGGAGATTCGGTGACGATGCGGTCGAGCGGGATGTCGTGGCGGTCGCTGGCGAACTCGGCCGCCAGGCAGGAGTAGGCCACGCCCAGCGTTTGCGGCCGCGGCTGGCGCGCCAGCGTGCGGTCGTAGAAGCCGCCGCCGTAGCCTAGCCGATAACCTTGCGGATTGAAGCCCAGGCAGGGCACCAGCAGCGCCGGCGGATAGGCCTCCAGGCGCAAGTCGGCCGGCACCGCCACGCCCATCTTGTCCTTGACCATCTCCTCGCCGATGTTCCAGTGGGCGAACTCCAGCGCCGCGTCCCTTCGCACCACCACCGGCAGCAGCAGGCGCACGCCCAGCCGCGCCAGCTCGGCGTAGGCGGCCTGCAGGTCGGGCTCGTCGCGCAACGGCCAGTAGACGCCCAGCGCTGCCGCGCCGCCGCCGCGCCACCAGTCGACGACGCGGGCGCCGATGGCCCTGTCCCACTGCGCCCGCGTGGCGCCGTCGAGGCCGCGGCGGGCCGCCAGCAGGCGCTGCCTTAAATCCGCCTTGGCCGCGTTGGGATTGACCGGCGGGGCTGGTGGTGGCTCTGCGGCGCGTGGTATTCTAGGGTCGCTGTTCATGTCCATTGAATTAAGATTTTGTGAGAGTCGCACATTGATTTCCGCTTCGAAATGGTTTGCCGGCGCCGCCATCCTGGCCGCGTGCGTCGTAACATCGCCGGCCCGCGCCGACGACAGCGCCAGCGATAGCCGCAAAGAGGACGACTCCTTCCTGCTGCTGCGCGACGCGGTGCGCCAGGACGACGCCGCCAAGGCCGAGTTCTACGCCGCCCGCCTGCCGAACTATTCCATTCCGTCCTACGTCGACTATTATCGGCTCAAATCGCATTTCCGTACCGCCTCGACCGAGGAGATCCGCGACTTTCTGCGCCGCTACGACGGCAGCGCCATCGCCGACCGCCTGCGCAACGACTGGCTGCTCGAACTGGGCCGCAAGCGCGACTGGGCCAACTTCGACGACCAGCTGCCGCTCTACATCATCAACGACGACACCCAGGTCAAGTGCTACGCGCTGCAGTCGCGCGCGCTCAAGGGCCAGCGCGTGGCCGACGAGGCGCGCGCCCTGCTGGTGGCGCCCAACGTCTACGGCGACGCCTGCGGCGGCCTGATCGCCACCCTGTTCCAGGGCGGCCAGTTCGACCGCAACGACGTGTTGGCGCAGCTGCGCCTGGCCGGCGAGTTCAACGCCACCGGCCAGGGCAAGCGCGCCGCCGTGCTGCTCGACGGCTCGGACAAGAAGATCGCCCAGGCCATCGACCTGCCGGCCATCGCCCTGGCCAAGGGGCCGGGCGTGGGCCACGTCGACCACGAGATCTACCTGGTGGCGGTCGGCCGCATGGCGCGCACCAGCGTCAAGCTGGCCGTGCTGGCGCTGAACAAGGCGGCGCCGCAGTTGACGGCGGCGGAGCTGGCGGTCGGCTGGGGCAACATCGCGCTGTGGTCGTCCTACACCCTGGCCGCCGAGACGGGCGAGTACTGGCGCAAGTCCAACGGCGCCCCGCTGTCGCTCGATGCGCTGCAATGGAAGACCCGCATCGCCCTGCGCGACGGCGACTGGAAGCTGGTCAAGAGCTGCATCAAGGCGATGCCGGCCTCGCTGCGCGCCGATCCGGCCTGGGTCTACTGGATGGGCCGCGCCCTGATGGCCGAGGCCGGCGGCACGGCGCCGACCGCCGAGGCGGCCCAGCTGTTCCGCGGCATCGCCGAGCAGTCCAATTTCTACGGCCAGCTGGCCTCGGAGGAGCTGGGCCGGCTGATCACCATCCCGCTGCCGGGCGCGCCGATCGGCCCGGCCGAGATCGCGCCGATCGCCGCCGACCCCGGCTTCCAGCGCGCCCTGAAGTTCTTCGCCATGCGCCTGCGCTTCGAGGGCACGCGCGAGTGGAACTGGTCGCTGCGCAAGCTGAACGAGCGCGAGCATCTGGCCGCCGCCGAGTTCGCCCGCCAGAACAACATCCTCGACCGCATGGTCAACACCTCGGAGCGCACCCGCATCCAGGTCGACTACAGCCAGCGCTTCCCCTCGCCGCACCTCGACATCATGCATCCGACCACGCAGACGCTGGGCCTGGACAAGGCCTGGGTGTACGGCCTGATCCGCCAGGAATCGCGCTTCATCATGGACGCGCAGTCCTCGGTGGGCGCCTCCGGCCTGATGCAGGTGATGCCTTCGACCGGGCGCTGGGTGGCCAAGAAGATCGGCCTGACCGACTTCGTGCAGGAGATGCTGAGCGACGCGCGCACCAACATCCTGCTCGGCGCCAATTACATGAACATGGTGCTGGGCAACATGGACGGCTCGCAGACATTGGCCACGGCCGCCTACAACGCCGGCCCGGGCCGGCTGCGTTCCTGGCGCGCCACGCTGACCAAGCCGATGGAGGGCGCGGTCTTCATCGAGGCCATCCCCTACGCCGAGACGCGCACCTATGTGAAGAACGTGATGTCGAACGCCACCTACTACGCCGCCCTGTTCGAGGGCCGGCCGCAGTCGCTGAAGGCGCGCCTGGGCACGGTGGCACCGAAGGGTTACAGCGAGCAGGAGCAGCAGGAGAGCAGTTTCGGCAACCGCTGATGGCCGCGCCTGGGGCGCCGGCGGAAAGGAGCAGGGCATGGACGACTTGAACGTGGTGGTGATCGGCGGCTCCGGTTTCATCGGCAGCCACCTGGTGGCGCAACTGGCCGGCGCCGGCGCGCGCGTGCTGGTGGCGAGCCGGCGCTACGAGGACGCCAAGCATTTGATCTTCCTGCCGCGCCTCGAAGTGCGCCAGGCCGACGTGCACGACGACGCCGCGCTGGCCCAGCTGCTGCGCGGCGCCGACGCCGTCATCAACCTGGTCGGCCTGCTGCACTCGCGCCCCGGCGCACCCTACGGCGCCGACTTCGCCCGCGCCCACGTCGCGCTGCCGCGCCGCATCGCCGCCGCCGCCGTGGCGGCCGGCGTGCCGCGCTACCTGCATATGAGCGCGCTGGGCGCCGCCGCCGACGGGCCGTCGATGTACGCGCGCTCGAAGTGGGACGGCGAGCTGGCCGCGCGGTCGCGGCCGCCGCTGGCGGCCACCATCTTCCGTCCCTCGGTGGTGTTCGGCCCGGGCGACCATTTCCTCAATCTGTTCGCCGGGATGCAGCGCCTGCTGCCGCTGGTGCCGCTGGCCGGCGCCGACGCGCGCTTCGAGCCGGTGTATGTGGGCGACGTGGCGCAAGCCTTCGTCGCCGCGCTGCGCCAGCCGCGCAGCCGCAACCAGGTGTATGAGCTGGGCGGGCCGCAGGTGTTCACCCTGGCCCAGCTGGTGCGGCTGGCCGGCGTCTACGGCGGCCACCCGCGCCCCATCGTCAAGCTGCCCGACGCGCTGGCGCGCCTGCAGGCGCGGCTGTTCGAATGCCTGCCCGGCACGCCGCTGATGAGCCGCGACAACCTCGACTCGATGCGGGTCGACAATGTGATTGCGCCGACCACGACGGCGCTGACCCTGGCCGACCTGGGCATCCGCCCGACCGCGCTGCAGGCGGCGGCGCCGCACTACCTGGGCAAGGCGGCCGACCCGCTCGACGACTACCGCCGCCGCGCCGGCCGCTAGCCGGAGACCATAACGCAGACCAACGCAGACCAACGCAAATCAGCGCAAATCAACGCAGACCACCACGACGCTCACCCTCCACGGACGATATATGCAGACCACCCAGCTCGATCCCTCCCTGACCACCACCCTGGCCGCCGCCCGCGAGCCCGGCCTGACCCTGGTCATCGGCAACAAGAACTACTCGTCCTGGTCGATGCGGCCGTGGGTGGCGATGACCGCCTTCGGCATCCCCTTCCAGGAGGTGCGCGTGCTGCTCGACCAGCCCGACACGGCCAACCTGATCGCCAACTACTCGGCCTGCGGCCGCGTGCCGGTGCTGCTGGCCGGCGAGATGACCATCTGGGACAGCCTGGCGATCTGCGAATACCTGGCCGAGCAGTTCCCCGAGCTGCACCTGTGGCCGCAGGACGTGGCGGCGCGCGCCATGGCGCGCTCGGTCTGCGCCGAGATGCATGCCGGCTTCGCCGACCTGCGCACGGCGATGTCGATGAACATCCGCGCCAGCTTGCCCGGCAAGGGCCGCAGCCACGGCGCCCAGGCCGACATCGGCCGCATCAGCGAGATCTGGGAGGAGTGCCTGTCGCGCTTCGGCCACCACCAGTTCCTGTTCGGCGAGTTCTCCATCGCCGACGCCTACTTCGCCCCGGTGGTCATGCGCTTCCGCACCTACGGCGTGTCGCTGGCGCCGGCGCTGAACGCCTACTGCGAGCGCGTGCTGGCCCAGCCGGCGGTGGCGCGCTGGGTGGCCGAGGCCATGGCCGAGGTCGAGACGGCGCCCAAGCACGACGCCGAGATGCCGGAGTAGGCGTGGCGATGCGGATCTACGTGGTGGGCGGCGCCGTGCGCGACGCCCTGCTCGGCGTGCCCTTCCAGGACCACGATTACGTGGTGGTCGGCGCCACCCCGGAGGACATGCTGCGCCAGGGTTACCGCCCGGTCGGCAAGGACTTCCCGGTGTTCCTGCACCCGCAAACGCAGGAGGAGTACGCGCTGGCGCGCACCGAGCGCAAGACCGCGCCCGGCTATCGCGGCTTCGTCTTCCACACCTCGCCCGAGGTGACCCTGGAGCAGGACCTGGTGCGGCGCGACCTGACCATCAACGCCATCGCCCGCGCCGCCGACGGCACGCTGTGCGACCCCTTCGACGGCCAGGGCGACTTGCGGCGGCGGGTCTTCCGCCACGTCTCCGAGGCTTTCGCCGAGGACCCGGTGCGCATCCTGCGTGTGGCCCGCTTCGCCGCCCGCTACCCCGACTTCACGGTGGCGCCGGAGACCAACGCGCTGATGCGCCGCATGGTCGAGCAGGGCGAGGTCGACGCCCTGGTGCCCGAGCGGGTCTGGCAAGAGCTGTCGCGCGGCCTGATGGAGCGGCGCCCCTCGCGCATGCTGGAGGTGCTGCGCGACTGCGGCGCGTTGGCGCGCATCCTGCCGGAACTCGATACACTATGGGGAATTCCGCAGCCGGAACTGTATCATCCCGAGATCGACACCGGCGCCCACATGCTGCAGGTGGTCGACTGCGCCGCCGCCGCCGGCCTGGCGCTGCCGGTGCGCTTCGCCTGCCTGATGCACGACCTGGGCAAGGGCGCCACGCCGGCCGCCAAGTGGCCGGCCCACCACGGCCACGAGGGCCTCGGCGTGCCGCTGGTGGAGCGGGTGTGCAAGCGGCTGAAGGTGCCGGGCGATTGCCGCGACCTGGCCGTGATGACGGCGCGCGAGCACGGCAACGTCGGCCGCGCGCTGGTGCTGCGGCCGGCCACCATGGTCACCCTGATGGAGCGCTGCGACGCCTTCCGCAAGCCGGCCCGCTTCCGCGACATGCTGCTGGCCACCGAGTGCGATTCGCGCGGCCGCAGCGGCGCCGGCGCCAGCTTCCGCGAGCGGCCCTTCCCGCAGTTGGCCCACCTGGAGACGGCGCTGGCGGCGGCGCGCGGCGTCGACGCCGGCGCCATCGCCCAGCGCTGCCTGGAGCAGCCGCAGCGCATTCCCGAGCAGGTGCGCCGGGCCCGCGTGGCGGCGGTGCGGCTGGCGCTGGGCGCCGCCGACGGCGACGACGACAACGGCGAGGCGGCGGACCTTGCGCCGGATGCGACGCCGAATCCGTCATCCGATCCGGCGCCAAACGGCGCGGCGGCTAAGTAGAACTACCGTGCGAAACGGCGCGCCGCTTGCGCTACAATACATCGATGTTGCGCCGCAGCATCGGCGGCCCGGCCGGCCGCGCAGCGCCGTCGCGTCACGCCGGCGTGCCGGGTTTAGGAGTAGTGAAGTGAACTCGATCGATTTGTTTCAAAATCCGCTGCCGCGCTGGTTCAAGCGCAAGTCGCGCCCCACCGTGCTGATCAAGGAACTGCGGGAGCGCGACCGCCGCCGCATGCTCAAACATTTCCTCGGCCTGGAGCGCGCCGACCGCCTGCTGCGCTTCGGTTCGGCCCTGCCCGACGAGCTGGTGGGCAGCTACGTCAACGGCATCGACTTCAGCCGCGACATGGTGTTCGGCGTCTACAACCGGGTGTTCCAGCTGGTCGCCGTGGGCCACCTGGCGTTCGCCAAGACCGACCCCGGCAAGAGCGCCGTGACGGCCAAGGAGCGGGTCGCCGAGTTCGGCGTCTCGGTCGGCCGCTCGGTGCGCGGCATGGGCGTGGGCAGCAAGCTGTTCGAGCGCGCCGCCATCCACTGCCGCAACAACGACGTCGACACCCTGTACATGCACTGCCTGTCGTCGAACCAGACCATGATGCACATCGCCCGCAAGGCCGGCATGGCGATCCAGCGCGACTACGGCGAGGCCGACGCCTACCTGAAGCTGGCGCCGCCGAATCCCGGCAGCATGCTGCAGGAGGCCGTCGAGGAGCAGTTCGCCACCCTCGATTACACCCTCAAGGCCAACACCCGCGCCGCCGTCAAATGGCTGGACCGGCTGCCCGGCCGCAAGCGCCGCTAGGCCGGCGCGGCTTTCCACTCACACCAGCGGCAGCGCCGTGGTGTCCTTGATGCGCTGCAGGGCGAAGCTGGACTTGACGTCCAGCACCGCCGGGTGGCGCAGCAAGGTCGCCATCATGAAGCGCGAGAAGTGGTCCATGTCCTCGACGTGCACGCGCAGCAGATAATCCATCTCCCCGGTCATGGCGTAGCAGGCCACCACCTCGGGCCACTGCTCGACCGAGACGGCGAAGTCGGCCCGTGGCGAGGCCGACGCCGGCGCCGCGCCCAGCGCGCGGGCGTTGCTGTGCGCCGCCGCCTCGCTGTGCTTCTCCAGCCGCACGTTGACGTAGGCCAGCAGGCCCAGGCCGATCTTGTCCGGGTCGAGCAGGGCGACGTACTGGCGGATCACGCCGGCCTCCTCGAGCCGCTTGATGCGGCGCAGGCAGGGCGACGGCGACAGGCTGACCAGCTCGGCCACGTCCTGGTTGGACAGGCGGCCGTCGGCCTGCAGGATGGCCAGAATCTTGCGGTCCGTTTTATCCAGCGCGATCTTGGTCATGAACACCTCAAAAATTCGATTTCAAGGCAATATTATTGCGCAAAAAGCGGCCCGGCGGGAATTGTTTGCAATTTTCTGCCGGCGCGCCGGGTCTATACTGTGCGCATAATAAAACCTGGTAAATCCAAGGAGACCGGCATGCAATTCCAGCCATGGGACAACCCGATGGGCACCGACGGCTTCGAGTTCGTCGAATACGCCGCGCCCGATCCGAAGGCGCTCGGCGCGCTGTTCGAGCGCATGGGCTTTTGCGCCATCGCGCGCCACCGCCACAAGGACGTCACCCTGTACCGCCAGGGCGAGATCAACTTCATCATCAACGCCGAGCGGGACTCGTTCGCCCAGCGCTTCGCCCGCCAGCACGGGCCGTCGGTGTGCGCCATCGCCATCCGCGTCGCCGACGCCGCCTTCACCTACCGCCGCGCGCTCGAGCTGGGCGCCTGGGGCTTCGACAACCAGACCGGGCCGATGGAGCTGAACATCCCGGCCATCAAGGGCGTCGGCGACTCGCTGCTCTACTTCGTCGACCGCTGGCGCGGCAAGGGCGCCGGCGCGGCCGGCGCCGCCGCGCCGCTGCCGGGCGCGATCGGCGACATCAGCATCTACGACGTCGATTTCGTCGCCATTCCCGGCGCCGTCGCCAACCCGCTCGGCAACGGCCTGACCTATATCGACCACCTGACCCACAACGTCCACCGTGGCCGCATGAAGGAGTGGGCCGGCTTCTACGAGAGCCTGTTCAACTTCCGCGAGGTGCGCTACTTCGACATCGAGGGCAAGCTGACCGGCCTGAAGTCGAAGGCGATGACTTCGCCCTGCGGCAAGATCCGCATCCCCATCAACGAGTCGTCCGACGACAAGTCGCAGATCGCCGAATACCTCGACCAGTACCACGGCGAGGGCATCCAGCACATCGCCCTGGGCAGCGACGACGTCTACGCCTCGGTGCAAAAGCTGCGCGACGGCGGCATCGTCTTCCAGGACACCATCGAGACCTACTACGAGCTGGTCGAGCGGCGTCTGCCGCACCACGGCGAGAACCTGGCCGAAATGCGCCGCCTGCGCATCCTGCTCGACGGCCACAGCTCGGAGCACGAGCGCGAGTTGCTGCTGCAGATCTTCACGCAGAACGTGATCGGCCCGATTTTCTTCGAGATCATCCAGCGCAAGGGCGACCAGGGCTTCGGCGAGGGCAACTTCCGCGCCCTGTTCGAGTCCATCGAGCTCGACCAGATCAAGCGCGGCGTGCTGCGGGACCCGGCCAACACGCCGGCCTGAGCACGCCAAGGGGCCGGTGACGCGGACCAACCCCAGCGGCGTGAAGCCGGGGTCGGACCCCGCGGGTCCGACCCCGGGTTCGCGCCCCGGGGTTGGGCCTGCAGCAACGGCGCACGGGGTTCGCAGCCCCAAGGTTTGAAGCCGCCAGCACCGCGCAGAACGGTGCGGCGGCCTTGTGATACCCTGTAAAAAAACACATTTTCCGCTTCGGCGCGCCCACAAGGCGCGCCGGATCGCGCGGCCGGACCGACCCGGCCCGGCCGCGTACCGCATTGAGAATAATGGAGACAACAGCAATGAACGCACCAATCAAGGGCTCGCACCTAGAGCCGGGTCCGCACGCGGACGGCATTTCCCTCGACGACAAATGGACCCTGGAGCGCGGCCGCGCCTTCATCACCGGCACCCAGGCGCTGATCCGCCTGCCGATGATGCAGCGCGAGCGCGACCTGAAGGCCGGCCTGAACACGGCCGGCTACATCACCGGCTACCGTGGCTCGCCGGTCACCAGCGTCGACATGACGGCGGTGAAGGCGAAGAAACACCTCGACGCCCACCACGTCAAGTTCCACCCCGGCATGAACGAGGACCTGGCCGCCACCGCCGTCTGGGGCACCCAGCAAACCAACCTGTTCAAGGACGCCAAGTACGACGGCGTCTTCTCCATGTGGTACGGCAAAGGCCCCGGCGTCGACCGCTGCGGCGACGTCTTCAAGCACGCCAACAACGCCGGCTCGGCCAAGCACGGCGGCGTGCTGGTGCTGGCCGGCGACGACCATGCCGCCAAGTCCTCCTCGACCGCCCACCAGTCCGACCACATCCTCAACGCCTGCGGCATCCCGGTGCTGTACCCGGCCTCGGTGCAGGAGTACATCGACTACGGCCTGCACGCCTGGGCGATGAGCCGCTACACCGGGCTGTGGGTGTCGATGAAGTGCGTCACCGACATCATCGAGTCCGGCGCCGTGGTCGACTTCGACCCCGACCGCGTGCAGATCGTCACGCCGGACGACTTCGAGCTGCCCGCCGGCGGCCTGAACATCCGCTGGCCCGACACCGTGCTCGACATGGAAGTGCGGATGAACAGCCACAAGTGGTACGCCGCGCTGGCCTACGCCCGCGCCAACAAGCTCAACAAGATCATCTGGGACAGCCCGAAGGCCAAGATCGGCATCATCACCGCCGGCAAATCCTACCTGGACACGCGGCAGGCGCTGGCCGACCTGGGCATCGACGAGCAGGCCGCCGCCGACATCGGCATCCGCCTGTACAAGATCGGCATGACCTGGCCGCTGGAGGCCGACGGCGTGCACAGCTTCGCCAAGGGCCTCGACGAGATCCTGGTGGTCGAAGAGAAGCGCCAGATCCTCGAATACGCGCTGAAGGAGGAGCTGTACAACCTGAAGGACGGCGAGCGGCCGCGCGTGGTCGGCAAGTTCGACGACACCGGCGAATGGAGCAACAAGGGCAACACCGGCCACGGCGACTGGCTGCTGCCGGCCACCTACGAGCTGAACCCGGCGCAGATCGCCCGCGCCATCGCCAGCCGCATCTCGCACTACTGCGCCGGCCACCCGGTGGCCCAGCGCGTGCAGGAGCGCATCGCCTTCCTCGAAGCCAAGGAGCTGGTGCTGAAAACCGTGCCGGCCAAGCCGAACCCGGAGACCGACCGCACGCCGTATTTCTGCTCCGGCTGCCCGCACAACAGCTCGACCAAGGTGCCCGAGGGTTCGCGCGCGCTGGCCGGCATCGGCTGCCACTACATGGTGCTGTGGATGGACCGCGAGACCTCGACCTTCACCCACATGGGCGCCGAAGGCGTCACCTGGGTCGGCCAGGCGCCGTTCACCAACGAGAAGCACGTCTTCACCAACCTGGGCGACGGCACCTACTTCCACTCCGGCATCCTGGCGATCCGCGCGGCGGTGGCGGCCAAGGTCAACATCACCTACAAGATCCTGTTCAACGACGCCGTCGCCATGACCGGCGGCCAGGAGTTCGACGGCCCGCTCGACCCCGGCATGATCTCGCGCCAGATCGCCGCCGAGGGTGTCGGCCCGATCATCGTCGTCACCGACGAGCCGGAGAAATACCCGGCCGGCTACAAATGGGCCGAGGGCGTCACCGTGCGCCACCGCAGCGAGTTGATGGACGTGCAGCGCGAGTTGCGCGACAAGCCCGGCGTGTCGGCCATGATCTACGACCAGACCTGCGCCTCCGAGAAGCGGCGCCGGCGGAAACGCAACGAGTACCCGGACCCGGCCAAGCGCGCCGTCATCAACGAGGCCGTCTGCGAAGGCTGCGGCGACTGCTCGGTGCAGTCGAACTGCCTGTCGGTCGAGCCGCTGGAGACGGAACTGGGGCGCAAGCGCCAGATCAACCAGTCGTCCTGCAACAAGGACTTCTCCTGCACCACCGGCTTCTGTCCGAGCTTCGTGACGGTCGAGGGCGGCGCGTTGAAGAAGCCGAAGAAGGCCGCCGCCGGCGACGCCGCCATGCCGGTCCTGCCGATGCCCGCCATTCCGCCGACGACGACGCCGTTCGGCATCCTCATCACCGGCATCGGCGGCACCGGCGTGGTCACCGTCGGCCAGATCCTGGCGATGGCCGCCCACGTCGAAGGCAAGGGCGCGGTGGTGCTGGACATGAGCGGGCTGGCGCAAAAAGGCGGCCCGGTGATGTCGCACGTGCGCCTGGCCGACAAGCAGGCCGACCTGCACTCGACCCGCGTCGGCACCGGCAGCGCCGACCTGGTGATCGGCTGCGACCTGATCGTCACGGCCAGCCGCGACGCCCTGTCGCGCATGGGCGAGGGGCGCACCTTCGCCGCCATCAACTCGACCGGCTCGTCGACCGCCGCCTTCGTCAAGAACCCCGACTGGCAGTTCCCCGACGCCTCCTCGCGCAGCGAGATCATCAAGGCCTGTGGCGAGAAACAGGTCGACTTCATCGACGCCGGCCAGATCGCCACCGCGCTGATGGGCGACTCGATCGCCACCAATATGTTCATGCTCGGCTACGCCTTCCAGCGCGGCCAGGTGCCGCTCAGCGAGGCGTCGATTATCAAGGCGATCGAGTTGAACAACGTCTCGGTCGGCTTCAACAAATCGGCCTTCGCCTGGGGCCGCACGGCGGCGCACGACCTGGCCTCGGTGGTCAAGCTGACCACGCCGGCCAAGGTGATCGAGTTCAAGCGCATGCAAACGCTCGACGACCTGGTCAACCGCCGCGTCGAACTGCTCACCGCCTACCAGGACGCCGCCTACGCCCAGCAATACAAGGCCTTCGTCGACCAGGTGCGCGCCGAGGAGGCCAAGCTGGGTAAGGGCAGCCGTCTGGCCGAGGCGGTGGCGCGCTACTTCTACAAGCTGATGGCCTACAAGGACGAGTATGAAGTGGCCCGCCTGTACACCGACGGCGCCTTCCAGCAGAAGATCGCCGGCATGTTCGAGGGCGACATCAAGCTCAAGTTCCACCTGGCGCCGCCGCTGCTGGCCAAGCACGACTCGAATGGGCACTTGATCAAGCAGGAGTTCGGCCCCTGGATGATGAAGGCCTTCGGCGTGCTGGCCAAGTTCAAGGGCCTGCGCGGCAGCGCCCTCGATGTGTTCGGCTACACCGCCGAGCGCAAGATGGAGCGCGCGCTGATCGGCGAGTACCGCCAGAGCGTGGCGGCGCTGCTGCCCAAGCTGACGGTGGACAACCTGACGCAGGCGGTGGCCATCGCCAGCATCCCGGAGGACATCCGCGGTTATGGCCATGTCAAGGAACGCCACCTGAAGGCGGCCAAGCAGAAGGAGGCGACGCTGATCGCCGCTTATAACGCGCCGGCGCAGGCATCGGTGCCGGCGGGTAGCCGCAGCAACGTCGCCTAAGACGCTTGCCGCGAACAAAAAGGGCGACCGACTGGTCGCCCTTTTTTGCGCGCGCCGCCGGCCAGCGAGCAAACCCAGCGGCGTAATTCTGGGGTCAGACCCGCGGGGTCTGACCCCGGCTCTCTGCCGGTGGGTGTTCCCCCCCATGATTACAACTAGCATGACGCTAGTGTTGCTTTTTTGTGCATTGTCGATTAAACGCATAAGAAAACGCGGATATATTCGTTCTCCATCTATACGAGTTTTGCTACTGTTGAGTTTTTTGAAATAGCGAAAACTCGATGAAGACGACAAACTTGAGATTGAAACCGCTGGCAGCCGGCGTTATCGCGCTGTTGTGTAGCCAGGCCGCCCAAGCGCAGGCGCCCGCCGCCGCTGCCGCCGCCGCCCCTGCCGTGGTGGTGAACGGAGCCGCCGCCGAGCCGCCGGCCGTCACCGTGACCGGCTCGCGCATCCCGCGCGCCACGCTGGAGGGACCGTCGGCCGTCACCGTCATCACCGGCGCCGAGATCACCAAACAAGGTTACAAGAACGTCTTCGACGCGCTGAGCAACCAGGCGCAGAACAGCGGCTTCACCCAGGGCGGCGACTTCGGCAACACCCATACCCCGTCGGCCAACGCCATCAGCCTGCGCGGCCTCGGTCCCAACCACACGCTGATCCTGCTCAACGGCCACCGCATCGCCGACTTCCCCATCGCCTACGAAGGGGCGGTCAACTTCACCAACCTGGCCAACATCCCGTCCAGCGTGGTTGAACGCATCGAAATCCTCAGCGGCGGCGCCTCCGCCATTTACGGCTCGGACGCCATCGCCGGCGTCGTCAACGTGATCCTGAAGAAGCAGGCCGAGGGTATCGACATCAACGTCAAGGGCGGCACCACCACCCGTGGCGGCGGCAACGAGCAGCGCGTGCAGATCACCGGCGGCGGCAGCTTCGACCGACTCAACGCCCTGTTCAGCGTGGAACTGAGCGAACGTCAGCCGCTGTGGAGCAAGGACCGCGACTTCATGGCCGTCAAGGATGGCGCGCCGACCAATGTGCTGTCGCGTAAGAGTCTGAAAACCGGCAATTATTACGACCTCGGCGACACCTGCGACACGCTGGGCGACCTGTTCGATCACAGCACCGTCAAGTACGCCACGAAGAAAGGCAGTTACTGCGCCAGCAACAAGGCCAAACCGACCTTCTGGACCACCCAGACCGAGAACAGCAGCCAGAACTTCTTCGGCAGCCTGACCTATGACCTGGCCGGCGGCACCACGCTGTTCGGCGACCTTCTGCTGTCGAGCAACAAGTCGTCCAACAGCACGCGCGGCCCGACCTGGACGTCGCTGTCGACGGCCGGCAATTACTTCCTCAACAAAAACACCAATGTCTACGAGACCTGGACCAAGCTCAGTGCGCCGGAAGAGTTCGGCGGCGTCGAGCGCTACAACCGCGACTGGAAGGATATCGCCGGCGCGCTGTCGTTCGGCGCCCGTGGCCACATCCCCGGCAGCGATTGGACCTATGAGGCCGGTTACAACGCCTCCGTCTACCAGAGCAAGAACCACGCGCCGCGCACCCGCAGCAATATCGACTCCTTCTTCCTCGGCCCCAAACTGGGCGTCGACGGCGACGGCATCGGCATTTACGCGCCGGACCCGGCACGCCTGACCAAACGCCTGACGCAGTCCGAATTCGACAGCTTCGTCGACAGTTCCAACAGCAAGGACCGCTCCTGGGTCAACAACGTCAGCGTGACCGCCAACGGCGAGCTGTTCCAGTTGCCGGCCGGCGCCGTCAAGCTGGCCGTGCTGGCCGAGGCCGGCCGCCAGGGCTTCTCCCAGACGCCGGACGCGCGCATCAACCAAGGTTACTTCAACACCCTCGTGCCGGCCGACGAAGTCGGCGGCACGCGCGGCCGTTACGCCGTCGGCGCCGAGGCCAGCATCCCCGTGCTGGCACAGCTCAACCTGAGCCTGGCCGGCCGCTACGACCGCTACAAATTCGCCGACCGCAGCGAGGGCAAGCTGACCTACAACACCGGCGTCGAATGGCGTCCCGTCAAGTCGCTGCTGGTGCGCGGCGATTACGCCACCAGCTTCCGCGCGCCGGACATGAACTACATCTTCAAGGCGCGCGACAACGGCTACTATTCGTCCAGCACCGACTACCTGCGCTGCGCGCGTGACAAGCAAAGCGTCGACAACTGCGACTACGCCAACGTCTCGCCCGGCTTTGACTACATCCAGTACGGCAGCAAGGACCTCAAGTCGGAGAAGGGCAAGTCCTTCGGCGCCGGCGTGGTCTGGTCGCCTAGCGCCGACTTCGACGTCTCGCTCGATTACTGGAACATCAAGATCGACGACCTGGTCACCAACCTGAGCGCCGACCGCCTGCTGCGCGACGAGGCCGATTGCGACAGCGGCGCCAACCCCAAGGGCTCGCCGACCTGCGTCGACGTCGCCAACCGGGTGATCCGCTACGCCGCCAATGCGCCGTACAAGCCGGGCGAGGTCAAACAGATCCTGGTCAACCCGATCAACGCCGCCTCCCAGGCCGTCAGCGGTATCGACATCGCCTTCAAGTACGCCTTGCGCACCAGCGGCTACGGAAAATTCGTCTGGACCGGCAATTTCTCGAAATCGCTGACCAAAAAATCGCGCCAGTTCCCCGGCGATCCACTCAACGACGATCTGGCCGACTTGAGCAACGTCGATTGGCCGAACAAGCTCAACACCAGCTTGAATTGGAATATCGCCGACTGGTCGAGCACCGTGTTCGTCACCCGCTACGGCCGGGTGCCAAACTCGGCCGGCACGGCGCTGCTGAACTCGACCACCAAAGTCAACGCCAGCACTGTCTACCAGCTCAACCCGCGCACCACCGTGTCGCTGATCGTCAACAATGTCTTCGACAAGGTCAAGACCGACACCAGCTACGGTTGGCCCAACTACCCGTCGGGCAGTTTCAGCCCGGCGGGACGCCAGGTCTGGCTTGAGCTGAACTACCACTTCGGTTCCTAGCACGTCGCCGGGGGTAAGAAATTGTAAGAAAGTATATACAAGGACGGTGGGCCGCCATAGAATTGCCGCGCAGATATTTCTCTGCGCTGCGAGCCACCGCCCGATGAAATCAAACACTCTCTTACTCCTGGCCGCGGCCGTCCTGTTCAACCTGGCCGGCTGCGGCGGCGACGCCGTCGCGCCGGCCGACACGACGGCGCCGACACCGCCCGCGCCGCCGCCCGAACCGCCGCTGCCGCCGGTGCCCCCGATCCCGTCCTCGCTGCCGCTGTACGGCCACTGCGAGAAGCCGCGCACCGGCCTGACCCCCAACGGCCTGCCGTACATGGACATCCAGGGCAGCCTGGACGACGAGCTCAACTGGGTGCGCGCGATGATCGACGAGTCCTATCTGTGGTACGCCGAGGTGCCCGCCAAGCTGAAGGCGGCCGACTTCCGCAACCCGGTCGATTTCTTCAACGCGCTCAAGACGCCCGCGCTGACCGCCTCCGGCCGGCCGCGCGACCGCTTCCACTTCACCTATCCGAGCGCCGTGTGGGACGCCATGTCGAACGACGGCGTCGAGCTGGGCTATGGCCTGACCTGGCTGCGCAACAGCGATCCGGCGCAGCCGCGCCAGTGGCTGGTCACCCTGGTCGAGCCGGGCTCGCCGGCCGACCTGGCCGGCCTGCGCCGTGGCGACCGCCTGCTGTCGGTCGACGGCGCCCTGATCGCCGACTACGCCGATGCCGCCGTCGCCGCCCGCGTCAGCGCCGGCCTGTTCCCGGCCGTGGCCGGCGCCAGCCACCGCCTGCTGCTGCAGCGCCGCGATGGCGCCAGCCTCGACGTCACGCTCGGCGCCGTCAAGCTGAGCATGGCGCCGGTGCGCAACACCAAGGTGCTCGACACGCCGGCCGGCAAGGTCGGCTACCTGACGTTCAAGGAACACAATGCCGTCGCCGAGTTCCAGCTGGCGCGCGCCATCGGCGAGCTCAAAGCGGCCGGCGTGAACGAGCTGGTGCTCGACATGCGCTACAACGGCGGCGGCACGCTGACCATCGCCAGCGAACTGGCGTACATGATCGCCGGCCCGGCGGCGACCAAGGGCAAGGTGTTCGAACAGCTGAAAACCAATGACAAGAGCCAGCCGCGGCCGCCGCAGATGTTCCTCGCCAAGGCGCTCGGCTTCGCGGTGCCGCAGCCGCTGGCCAGCGGCGCCGAGCTGCCCTACCTGGGCCTCAAGCGCGTCACCGTGCTGGCCACCGGCGCCACCTGCTCGGCCAGCGAATCGGTGATCAACAGCCTGCGCGGGATCGACATCGAGGTCAACCTGATCGGCGCGCCGACCTGCGGCAAGCCTTACGCCTTCGTCCCGGCGGCCAACTGCGGCACCACCTATTTCGCCATCCAGTACCAGGGTGTCAACCACAAAGGCTTTGGCGACTACGCCGACGGCTTCCAGCCGACCTGCAACGTCGCCGACGACCTCGGCCACGCGCTGGGCGACCCGGCGGAGGGCCTGCTGGCCGCCGCGCTCAGCTTCCAGCGCGACGGCGTCTGTCCCGTCGCGCCGCGCGCCGCCGCGCCGGCCGCCGCCATGCAGCTGGTCCGCCCGCCGGTCAAGGAAATCTCGATCTACACGCCGCCCCGCTAGCGGCCGCGCGGGCGCCGCCGCCGCTGCCGCCGCCCGCCGCCGCATTCCTCCCACCCACCGTTGGAAGCCTGCCCATGAACCGTTCCACCCTGCTGTTCGCCCTTGCCTGCGCCGCCCCGCTGGCCCACGCCGCCCCCGACCTGAGCACCGTCGCCGAACGCTCCGGCTTCCAGCACACCGGCCGCTACGCCGAGGTGGAGCAGTTGTGCGCGCGCTTCCAGCAAGCCTATCCCAAGGCGGTGCGCTGCTTCGAGTTCGGCCGCACGCCGGAGGGCCGGCCCATGCTGGCGCTGGCCGTCTCGCGCACCGGCGCGCTGACGCCGGCCCAGGCCAAGGCGCGCGGCCTGCCGGTGCTGCTGGTGCAGGGCGGCATCCACGCCGGCGAGATCGACGGCAAGGACGCCGGCTTCCTGGCGCTGCGCCAGGCGCTGGACGGCCAGGCCGCGCCGGGCGCGCTGGATAAGCAGGTGCTGCTGTTCGTCCCGGTCTTCAACATCGACGGCCACGAGCGCTTCGGCCAGTGGAACCGCCCCAACCAGCGCGGCCCGGTGGCCATGGGCTGGCGCACCACGGCGCAGAACTACAATTTGAACCGCGACTACGTCAAGGCCGACGCGCCCGAGATGCGCGCCATGCTGGCCCTGGTCAACGCCTGGGACCCGCTGGCCTATATCGACCTGCACGTCACCGACGGCGCCAAGTTCCAGCCCGACGTGTCGATCCAGGTCGAGCCGGTGCACGGCGGCGACGCCGAGTTGATGCGCTCCGGCGTGGCGCTGCGCGACGCCGTGATGGCCGACCTGAAGCGCGCCGGCTCCGATCCGAAACCGTTCTACATCTCCTTCGCCGTCAACGACGAGCCGCAGTCCGGCTTCGAGGACAGCATGGCCGCGCCGCGCTTCTCGACCGGCTACTTCCCGCTGCGTAACCGCTTCGCCATGCTGGTCGAAACCCACTCGTGGAAGGATTACCCGACCCGCGTCGGCGTCACCCGCAACACCATCGTCGCGCTGCTGTCGCAGGTCGCCCTGCACGGCCGCGCGTGGCAGGCGCAGACCCGCGCCGCCGACCTGCGCGCCGCCGCGCTGGCCGGCAGCGCCGTGCCGCTCAGCTACCAGACCACCGGCCGCACCACGATGATCGACTTCCCCGGCTACGCCTACACCCGCAGCCAGTCCGAGGTGTCCGGCGGCCTGATGACCCACTACGACGAGAACACGCCGCAGACCTGGCACGTGCCGCTGCGCGACGAGGTGGTGCCCAAGCTGCTGGCGACGGCGCCGCGCGGCGGCTACCTGGTGCCGGCCGCGCTGGCCGAGCGCGTCGCCGCCCGCCTGCGCGTGCACGGCGTCGAGTTCAAGCTGCTGGCGCAGGCGCCCGGCCCAATCGAGGTCGAGACCTTTCGCGCCGACCAGGCCAAGTTCGGCGCCCTGTCCTTCGAGGGCCGCCAGGCGCTGGCGCTGGAGGGCGAGTGGAGGAGCGAGCGGCGCGAAGTGGCGCGGGGCGCGCTGTTCGTTCCCATCGCCCAGCCCAAGGCGCGCCTGGTGATGGCCCTGTTCGAGCCGCGCGGCGCCGACTCGCTGCTGGCCTGGGGCGAGTTCAACACCGCCTTCGAGCGCAAGGAGTACATGGAGGAGTACGTCGCCGAGGACGTCGCCCGCGAGCAGTTGGCGGCCGACCCGGCGCTGGCCGCCGCCTTCCAGCAAAAGCTGGCCAGCGACCCGGCCTTCGCCGCCAGCCAGGAGGCCCGGCTGGAATTCTTCGCCCGCCGCCACGCCTCGTGGGACGAACGCTTCAATCTGTATCCGGTGATGCGCAGCGCCAAGGTGCTGTAACGGCGCGGGGGAGGGCGGGCACTGCAGGCGGCGGGCCGGCCCCCGCCGGCGCAAACAATGTTATTCTTTGCGCCATATTTCACCACCGGGACGCCGCTCCCCGCCTGCCATGACCCAGAAAAAAATCCTCCTGCTCAGCGTATCGGCCGGTGCCGGCCACATGCGCGCGGCCCAGGCCATCGAGGCGCACAGCAAGCTGGCCGGCGGCGCCGCCGTCGCCACCCACCTCGACGTGATGAACTACGTCACCGCCGGCTTCCGCAAGCTCTACACCGACTTCTACATCAAGCTGGTCAACAAGGCGCCGGCGCTGTGGGGCTACCTCTATCACATCACCAACGAGGCCCAGGCCGACAGTTCGATGCAGCGGCTGCGCCGCGGTGTCGAGCGGCTCAACACCCGCGCGCTGCTGCGCGAGGTCGAAGCCTTCAAGCCCGACGCCATCATCTGCACCCACTTCCTGCCGGCCGAGATCCTCTCGCGCGCGCTGCGCCAGGGCCAGTTGTCCTGCCCGGTGTGGGTCCAGGTCACCGACTTCGACCTGCACCGCATGTGGGTGCATGAGCACATGAGCGGCTATTTCGCCGCCAACGACGAGGTGGCGTTCCGCATGCGCGACCAGGGCATCGACCAGGCCCGCATCCACGTCACCGGCATCCCCATCATGCCGGCCTTCGCCCAGGCGCCGCCGCGCGAGCAGGCGGCGGCCGCCTTCGGCCTCGACCCGCGCCGCACCACCATCCTGCTGATGGGCGGCGGCGCCGGCCTGGGCAGCCTGGACACCGTCGCCGCCCGCCTGCTGGCGCTGGACGGCGACTTCCAGTTGATCGTCCTGGCCGGCAAGAACGCCGCCGCCCTGGCCGCCCTGCAGCAGCTGGCCGCGCGCCACCCCGGCCGCCTGCTGGCGCAGGGCTTCACCAACGAGGTCGAACGGCTGATGGCCTGCGCCGACCTGGTCATCACCAAGCCGGGCGGCCTGACCACCTCCGAATGCCTGGCCATGGGCCTGCCGATGATCGTCAACTCGCCGATCCCCGGCCAGGAGGAGCGCAACGCCGACTACCTGCTCGAACAGGGCGTCGCGCTGAAGGCCTTCGACGGCGTCACGCTGGAATACCGTGTGCGCCACCTGCTGGCCCATCCCGCCAAGTTGGCCGAGATGCGCGCCAAGGCCGTCGCCCTGGGGCGCGCCGGCGCCGCCGACGCCGTGCTGGCGCACGTGCTGGCCGGCGCCAACGCGGCGACCGATGCCGTGCCGGCCGGCGGCCTTGGCCCGGCGCCCGGCGCCGCCGTCGGCGTGGCGGCCGCCGCCTGATGGTGGCGGCCAACAAGCCCTGGCAGATCGCGCTGACCGTCGCCTGGGTCGCGCTGCTCGGCCTGTTCTTTGCCCAGGTCGAGATCCAGATCGAGGGCGCGGCCGGCTGGGCCGCCAATCTGCCGACCTGGCGCATCGAGCACCACTGGCTGCTGGATATTTTCTGGGGTGGCCGGCCGATGACCGGCTACCACGCCTGGGTGTTCCCCTTCGTCGCGCTGTTCTTCCACTTCCCGCTGCTGTTCATGCAACAGTGGTCGCTGCGGCTGGAGGCGCGCGTGTTGGGCAGTATCATGCTGTTCTGGATCATCGAGGACTACCTGTGGTTTGTCCTCAACCCGGCCTACGGCGTGGCCCGCTTCGACCCCGCATCGATTGAATGGCACAAGCACTGGTTGTGGTGCGCGCCGACCGACTACTGGGTTTCGCTGTGCCTTGGTGGTCTGCTATTGTGGTTTTCATACCGGAGAAAGACATGAAACGATTGATCCCGCCGCTGCTGTTTGCGTTGGCGACCCAACTGGCGCCGAGCGGCGCGCTGGCCATGGCCCCGGCCGCCGAGCCGGCCGCCTCGGCGTCGGGCGCCGAGCTGGCCCCGGCCAGCCGTCCGGCCGACTGGGCCACGCCGGTCGACCGCGCCGTCAACCTGTACCGCGTCACGCCCAGCCTGTACCGCAGCGCCGCCTTGAGCGGCAAGGACCTGGCGCAGATCCGCGCCCTCGGCGTGCGCACCGTGGTCAGCCTGCGCGCCTTCCACGCCGACACGGCGCTGCTCGAACACAGCGGCATCCGCGCCGTGCGCGTGCCCGTCAACACCTGGGAGATCGGCGACCGCCACGTTGTCGCCGCGCTGCGCGCCATCCGCGCCGCCGAGCGCGACGGCCCGGTGCTGCTGCACTGCCAGCACGGCGCCGACCGCACCGGCCTGATGGTGGCGATGTACCGCATGCTGTACCAGGACTGGAGCCGCGAGCGCGCGCTGGCCGAATTGAAGGAGGGCGGCTACGGCTACCATCCGATGTGGAAAAATATTGAACGCTATCTGGCGCGCGTCGACGTCGAAGAGATCCGCCGCCGCGTCGAAGCGCCATAAGAAAGGCAAGCATGAGAATCACCGCGAATATGCAGACGATGACGATGACGATGACGGCGGCCGCGCTGTTGCTGCCGGCCGCGCTGGCGCGGGCCGCGCCGCCCGCCCCGCCGGACCTGGGGCCGCTGGCCGCCAACAAGGTGGCGCTGCTCGACGTCAGCAAGAGCGGCGTGCCGGGCAAGACCTTCGCCGCCGGCACCGTCATCGCCGCGCCGCTGGCCACCTTGTGCGCGGCGATCCAGGACTTCGCCGACTACCCCAACTTCATGCCCAATGTCGACAAGGTCAAGGTCGGCGCCGGCGCCGGCGACAGCTCGCTGCTCGACCTGACGCTCAAGCTGCCGATGGGGAAGGTCAAAAAATATCGACTGAAGATGGAGCCGAAGGTCGGCGCGCAAAGCTGCCAGCTGGCGTGGAAGATGGTGCCCAGCGAGGGCCTGAAGCCCGACGAGACCATCGCCGACACCAGCGGCTACTGGCAGTTGACGCCGCTGGCGGCCGATCGCGGCAAGACCGAGGTGCGCTACCTGGTCTACACCGACCCCGGCCCGGTGCCGATGGGTTTCGGCTGGATCGTCGACAGCATGAGCAAGGACAGCATCCCCAAGATGCTCGAAGCGCTGCGCGCCCGCGTCGCCGCGCATTAGGCGGTGGCAGAACCCGGCGGGGTCAGAACCCGGCGGGGTCAGTGCCGACATTCGGACACGAGCTCGACGGGAAACCGACGATTCCACTTGGCGGAGGTCTTGGTCTTTGACCGGGAAACGAGGGCTTGTGGTTGAGGCCGTGTCCGAATGTCGGCACTGACCCCGGGGTTTTTGCCCCCGGGGTTTTGCGTTTGCCGTCGCCGGTGTTACAGCGGCTGCAACGGGATCATGCCCGGCAGCGTGGTCGGCGTCGCGCAGGGCTCTTCGTCGAAGGCGATGTCGCCCAGCGGGTTGGCCACGCCGTCGGCCTTGATGTCGGCGAAGCCGAACAGGTCGCGGTCCATCAAATGGCTCGGCACCACCGTCGACAGCGCCGAGAAGATGCTTTCGACGCGGCCGGGGAACTTCTTCTCCCAGTCGCGCATCAGACCCTTGATCTGCTTGCGCTGCAGGTTCTCCTGCGAGCCGCACAGGTCGCACGGGATGATCGGGAAGCCCTTGACGGCGGCGTAGCGCTCGCTGTCCTCCTCCTTCACATAGGCCAGCGGCCGGATCACCACGTGCTTGCCGTCGTCCGACACCAGCTTGGCCGGCATGCCTTTGAGCTTGCCGCCGAAGAACATGTTGAGGAAGAAGGTTTCGAGGATGTCGTCGCGGTGGTGGCCCAGCGCGATCTTGGTGGCGCCCAGCTCGTCGGCGACGCGGTACAAAATGCCACGGCGCAGGCGCGAGCACAGCGAGCAGGTGGTCTTGCCCTCGGGGATCAGGCGCTTGACGATGCTGTAGGTGTCCTGGTTTTCGATGTGGAAGGCGACGCCCAGCTCGGTCAGATAGGCCGGCAGGATGTGGTCGGGGAAGTTCGGCTGCTTCTGGTCCAGGTTGACGGCGATGATCTCGAAGTCGATCGGCGCGCGCTCGCGCAAGGTCATCAAAATGTCGAGCAGGGCGTAGCTGTCCTTGCCGCCGGACAGGCAGACCATCACCTTGTCGCCGTCCTCGATCATGTTGAAATCGCCGATCGCCTGGCCGACCAGGCGGCACAGCCGCTTGTGCAGCTTGTTGTTCTCCAGCGCGGTCTTCTCCATCGACTTGACGCTGGCGACCGGCGCGGCCGGCGCGCCGTCGTTCAGGTTCTCGATGACGGCGTTCATACGTTGTCCTTGATCTGGAACACCTCGACGCCGACGCCTTCGCAGTCGGGATACACGTCCGGCTTCATCGTCGAGACGCGGGCGGCGCGCACGCGCGGGTGGGCCAGCATGGCGCGCACCACGTCGTCGCACAGGCTTTCCTGCAGTTGCACGTGGCCCTGGGCCATGCGCTTGGCGATGGTCTCGCGCATGAAGTCGTAGTCGACCACCTCGTCGAGCTGGTCGTCCTTCGGCGTCGACACGGCCAGCGGGATGTACAGGTCGACGTTGATCAGGACGCGCTGCTCGCCCTTTTTCTCGAAGTCGTGCACGCCGATGTTGATCAGCACTTCGTAGTTGCGCAGGAACAGGCGGCGGCAGTCGGACAGGCGGGGGTGGTAGAGGGCGGACAACATGGTTTTACCTTTTTTCGGGGATACGGATACGGTTGGATTCGGTGCGGTCGTTTGCTGCGGCTCAAGTCAAAAACATCACGTCGCGGCTCAGCGGCGTCAGGTGCTGGCCGCCGTCGACCAGCAGGGTGGTGCCGGTCAGCGCGCGGGCGCCGGCCACGTAGACCACGCTGGCGGCGATGTCCTCCGGCGTGCTGGAGCGGCCCAGCGGGGTGCGCCGGTGCGCCGCCGCGAACTGTGCCTCGCTTTGCTCGCCGGACACCAGGCTGATGCCCGGCGCGATGCCGACCACCCGCACGGTCGGCGCCAGCGCCTGGGCCAGCAGGGTGGTGGCGGTGTGCAGCGCGGCCTTGGACAGCGTGTACGACAAAAAATCAGGATTGAGATTGTACAGTTTTTGGTCGAGCAGGTTGACCACCACGGCTTGCTGGCCGGCTGGCGTGGCCGCGTGCAGGGCCTGCGCCAGCAGGATGGGCGCGCTGAGGTTGGCGCGCATGTGCAGGTCCAGCCGGGCCGGGGTGAAGTCGGCCGCGCTGTCGTAGTCGAACAGCGAGGCGTTGTTGACCACGCAGCTGACCCGGCCCAGCGCGGCGGCGGCGCGCGGCAGCAACTGGCGCACGGCGTCCTCGTCGGCCAGCTCGCATTGCAGGGCGACGGCTTGCCGGCCCAGCGCGGCGATGGCGGCGACCAGCTCGGCCGCCTCGGCCTCGGCGTTGCGGTAGTGCACCGCCACGTCCCAGCCGGCGTGCGCCAGGGCCAGCGCGATGGCGCGGCCGATGCGCCGGCCGGCGCCGGTCACCAGCGCCACCGGCGCCACCGGCGTCGCTGCGGCCGGCGCGGCCGGGGTGGATTGTTGTGTTGCTGTCGTCATGTACTTTGGTCTTTTCCTGGTTGGCCGGCGGCGGCGCTGGCGGTCGGCGGCGCCGATTGGCTACAATGCCGGTATGTCCCTACCCGCACCCACCCCCGACGCGCTGGCCGCGTCCCACGCCCTGCAGCAGTTGATCGCCGCCGAGATCGAGCGGCACGCCGGTGCCATTTCCTTCGCCCGCTTCATGGAGCTGGCCCTGTACGCGCCCGACCTGGGCTACTACAGCGGCGGTGCCGCGAAACTGGGTAAAGATGGCGATTTTACAACCGCGCCCGAGATGAGCACCCTGTTCGGGGCCGCGCTGGCGCATGTCGCAGCCGCTATTATGGCGCAAAGCGCGCCACGGATTCTCGAATTCGGCGCCGGCACCGGCAAGCTGGCGCTCGACATCCTGACCGAACTGGCCGCCGCCGGCGTCGCCGTCGAGCAGTACGCCATCGTCGAACTGTCCGGCGAACTGCGCGCCCGCCAGCAGCAGGCGCTGGGCGATTTCCCCCAAGTGGTCTGGCTGGACGACTTCCCGCCGTCCTTCTCCGGCGCGGTGCTGGGCAACGAGGTGCTCGACGCCATGCCGGTGCAGCTGGTCAGCAAGCATCCGGACGGTTGGCGCGAGTTGCAGGTGACGGTGCGCGACGGCGCCTTCGGCTGGCTCGAGGCGGCGGCCGACGCCGCGCTGCTGGCGCAGATCGAACGGCAGATCCCGGAACACCAGGCGCTGCCGGTCGGCTACGTGACCGAAGTGCACGGCCTGGCCTGCGGCTTCATGGCCTCGCTGGCGCGCATGCTGGGCGCCGGCGGGGGCGGCGCCGCGCTGCTGTTCGACTACGGCTTCCCGGCGCACGAGTATTACCTGGGCCAGCGCGCCGCCGGCACGCTGATGTGCCACTACCGCCACCACGCCCACGCCGATCCGTTTTACCTGCCCGGCCTGCAAGACATCACCGCCCACGTCGACTTCACGGCGATGGCGCTGGCGGCGCAGGACGCCGGGCTGGACGTGCTGGCCTATATGAACCAGGCCGGCTTCCTGGTCGGCGCCGGCATCGGCGAGCTGCTGCTGCGCACCGACCCGGCCGACGCGCGGCGTTATCTGCCGCAGGCCAACGCGCTGCAAAAGCTGGTGTCGCCGGCCGAGATGGGCGAGTTGTTCAAGGTGCTGGCGGTGGGCAAGGGCGTCGAGCTGCCGGCCGCGTTGCTGGTGGCCGACCGCAGCCATCGACTGTGATTGAAAAGCATGGTTGGCAAAACCGCCATGACATGGCGCATGTCGACTTTGCGTTTTGCCGGCCGGGATCGGCTATGATGGTCGGATCGCGGCGCGCTCGTTAAACTAAATGGACCGATGGGAAAGATACACACTCACTATGACAACCTGAAGGTGTCGCGCATGGCGCCGCAGGAAGTCATACGTGCCGCCTACAAGGCGCTCAGCCAAAAATACCATCCGGACAAAAATCCGGGGGATGAGAAGGCTGCGCGCATCATGGCCATCCTCAACAGCGCCTACGGCACCCTGTCCGACCAGCAGCGCCGCAAGGAGCACGACGAGTGGATCGCCGCCGAGGAGTGGGAGATCGAGTGGCTTGAGAGCACCCGCCACGAGGAGGGGCGCCAGCGCGGCGACGCACCGGCGCAGGCCTGGAGCGACGGCGACGACGAGGCGCGCATGCCGCGGCCACGGCGGCGCAACTGGCCGTGGTGGGTCGGCCTGGGCTTGTGCCTGGGCCTGGGCTGGACCGGCGGCGCGCTGATGGTGGCCGAGCCGCGCCAGGTGGCCACCCTGCTGGTCTCGGCCTGGGACGGCAAGGGGGAGTTGGCCGGCGGCGCCCGCGCCGAGAGCCGCGGCGCGGCGCCGACGCGCGCCGAGCTGCGCGTCGAGCCGAAAGCCGAGGCGCCGCCCGACGGCTGGGCCGTGGGCCGGCCGTACTCCAGCGAGGCCGGCATGGCCAAGATGGCGCCGATCAAGGTGGTGGCGCTGTCGCAGGTGGTGCTGCCGGGCGCGGCGGCCGACTGCGAGGCGCCCAGCCAGACGCTGATGTCGCCCAACGGCGAACCCTGGCCGACCCGCTCCGGCTACATCGACGGTTTTCCGGTCGGTAACAAGGGGGAGGACATGCAACTGACCTTGGACAACGCCAGCAACGCCTCGGCCGTCTTCATCAAGGTCTACGACATGGAGCGCCACGCCAATGTTCGCTACGCCTTCGTGCAGGCGCACGACAAGTTGCTGGTCGACCAGCTGTCCAGCGGCAAGTACGAGATCCGCTACCAGAACCTCGACATCGGCGCCGAACAGACCGGCTGCGAGGGCCAGCGCAAGACCGCCACCGCCAGCAACTGAGATGCGGCTTGGTGCCCCGCCTTGGTGCCCCGCCTTGGCGCCCCGCCTCTGCTCGCTACGCTAGCTTAAGCAAACCCGACGGCGCAAATCTAGGATCGGACCCGCCGGGTCCGACCCTGGCCTTACGCCGTCGGGTTCGCTCAACTCAGCGGTATCCAACTCTTTTCCCGGGTTAGAACTCCTCCCACTCCGACTCGGCGCTGGCCTTGGGCTTGAGCTTCGGTTTGGCCGCCGTCGCGGCGGCTGTGGCTGTGGCTGCGGGCGTTGCCGCCGGCCTGGCCTTGGCCGGCGCCGGACGGGGCGCCGCCGCCGCCGTCACCACGCTCAGCGGCGCCTGCGCCGGCGCCGCGCGGGCCACCTGCGCCGGCGCGCCCTGGTTCTGGCCCTGGCCCTGGCCGTCGGCCAGCTTGAAAATGCTGACCGAACGCGACAGCGTGCCGGCCTCGTCGAGCATGCTCTGCGCGGCGGCGGCGGCCTGTTCCACCAACGCCGCGTTCTGCTGGGTCATCTCGTCCATCTGCGCGATGGCCTCGTTGACCTGTTCGATGCCCAGGCTTTGCTCCTGGCTGGCCGAGGTGATCTCGGCCATGATGTCGGCCACCTGCTTGACCGAGGTGACGATCAGGCCCATGGTCTGGCCGGCCTCGTCGACCAGGGCGCTGCCGCCGTCGACCTTGGCCACCGAGTCGTCGATCAGCCCCTTGATCTCCTTGGCCGCCGTGGCCGAGCGCTGCGCCAGGCCGCGCACCTCGGCGGCGACGACGGCGAAGCCACGGCCCTGCTCGCCGGCGCGGGCCGCCTCGACGGCGGCGTTGAGCGCCAAAATATTCGTCTGGAAGGCGATGCCGTCGATGACGCCGATGATGTCGGCGATCTTGCGCGAGCTGTCCTTGATCGAGCCCATGGTCTGCACCACCTGGGCCACCACCTCGCCGCCGCGCAGCGCCACCGACGAGGCCGAAATCACCAGTTGGTTGGCCTGGCGCGCGTTGTCGGCGTTCTGCTTGACGGTGCCGGTCAGCTGCTCCATCGAGCTGGCGGTCTGCTCCAGCGAGCTGGCCTGCGACTCGGTGCGGCCCGACAGGTCCAGGTTGCCCGAGGCGATCTGGCCGGAGGCGGTGGCGATGGTGGCCGTGCTCTGGCGCACCTCGCCGACGGTGCGCGCCAGGCTGGCGTTCATGTCGCGCAGGGCGCCCAGCAGCAGGCCGGTCTCGTCGCGCGAGCGCGTCTCGATGCGGGTGGTCAGGTCGCCGGCGGCGACCGACTGGGCGATCGCCACCGCCTCGTTGAGCGGGCCGGTGATCGAGGCGGTGATCCAATAGGCCAGCGCGGCCGACACCAGCAGCGCCGCCACGCCCATGGCGATCATCATCAGGCGCGAGAAGTCGATGTCGCCGGTGGCCTGGCGGCCGCCGTCCTCGATGTCGGTCTTCTGCTGCGCCACCATGGCCTGGGTCAGCTCGAGCAGGCCGTCGAGCGCCGGGAAGGTCTCGCTGTTCATCAGCGCCGCCGCCTTCTCCTTGTCGTCGGCCTCGACCAGGTCGGCCACCTTCAGGAAGGAGGTGGTGTAGGCGGCGCGCGCGGCGCCGATCTTGCCCAGCAGCGTACGCTCGCCCGGCGAGTCGGTCAGCTTGTCGAGCGTGGCCAGGGCGGCGTCGATGGCCTTCTTGTCCTGGTCGATCCGCTCGTAGCTCTTGGCGCGCAGGGCCTTGTCGCTGATGAACAGCGCCAGGGTGCGGCGCGCGTCCTCGCGCGCCGCCGAGTCGATGGTCTCGGCGGCCGAGGCGCTGGGCCAGTCGCGCTCGACGATGGCCTTGGTGCTGCCGCTGATCGAGCCGAAGCGGCCGATGCTGGTGGCGTTGGTGACCAACATCATCAACACCAGCAGGCCGAAGCCGGCGGCCAGCCGGGTCTTGATCTTCATTTGGGCGAGGTGCATGGCGGTTCCCGGGGTGGCGGTGGCGCGGGCGGGCGGGCCGTCAGGCGGCCTGGGCGTCGATCAGGCCCATCTCGGCGCTCGACATCAGGCGGTCGATGTCGACCAGGATCAGCATGCGCTCGTCGATGGTGCCCAGGCCGATCAGGTAGTCGGTGCTGAAGGCGCTGCCCATCTCCGGCGCCGGCTTGACCTGCTCGGGCGTCAGGGTGGTCACGTCGGACACCGAGTCGACCACCATGCCGACGATGCGGCCGCCGATGTTGAGGATGATGACCACGGTGAACTGGTCGTACACCGGTTCGCCCAGGTTGAACTTGATGCGCATGTCGACCACCGGGATGATGATGCCGCGCAGGTTGATGACGCCCTTGATGAAGGCCGGCGCGTTGGCGATGCGGGTGACCGCCTCGTAGCCGCGGATCTCCTGCACCTTGAGGATGTCGATGCCGTACTCCTCGGAGCCGAGGGTGAAGGCGAGGTATTCGTGGCCGGCGATCTCATTGCCGGAGACGTGGGTGCTGGTGTGGCTGGTGGATTCTTGCATGGTATGGTCCTTGTTAAAAAGACACCGCCGGGCGGGTGCCCCGGCACGCGGCCCGGGCGCTTGGGCGGCGGTGGTAGTTCGGTGAGTCGGGCGGCGACTCGCAACCATGACACTGTGTCGTCAAAGAGTAGCAGAGTCGGCGCCCGATGACGAGCGCGGCCGACGGGCTTTTTGCATTTTGTCGCCGCCGCCGCCGGCGCGGCCCGGCGCACGGCCGCGAAGGGGGTTGTCACGCTGGGCGAATCTGATTATGCTAGGCTCAGGACGGTCGCAGGCAGCCGCCGGGCGAGAGCCGAGTTCGCACCCCCAGGAGACCGTATGACCGATTCCACCGCTGACGACAACTGGCTGATCGACGAGGACGAGGAGGAGGCCAAGCCGGCCGGCCTGCCGGCGCCCGACCAGCGGTTGTGGCGCGTGCTGATCGTCGACGACGACGTCGACGTCCACGCCGTCACCCGGCTGGCGCTGCGCAACGTCAGCTTCAAGGGGCGCGAGCTGGAGTTGTTCTCGGCCCACAGCGGGCGCGAGGCCTTCGACATCCTGCGCGACACGCCCGACATCGCCCTGGTGCTGCTCGACGTGGTGATGGAGACCGACGACGCCGGCCTGATCCTGGCGCGCCGCATCCGCGAGGAGCTGCACAACGCCATCGTCCGCGTCGTGCTGCGCACCGGCCAGCCGGGCCAGGCGCCGGAGCAGCGCGTCATCATCGAATACGACATCAACGACTACAAGGCCAAGACCGAGCTGACCACGCAGAAGCTGTTCACCACGGTGATCTCGGCGCTGCGCGCCTACGAGAGCCTGAACATGCTCGAGCGCAGCCGCATCGGCCTGGGCAAGATCCTCGCCGGCGCCACCAATCTGTACCAGATCCATTCGCTGCGCGAGTTCGCCTCCGGCGTGCTGAACCAGGTGTCGGCGATCCTCGACGTCGGCTCCGACGGCGTGCTCTGCCTGATGCAGGGCGACACCGGGGTGACCACCGTGGTGGCCGCCACCGGCGGCTATTCCTCGCTCAACGACGCCGAGCTGATGCCGGCCGGGCACCCGCTGTGGCCGACCATCGCCAAGGCCTTCGCCGAGAAGAAGAGCCAGTTCGAGCATCCGGCCAACGTGTTGTTCATCCACACCCAGGAGAACCGCGAGGTGGCCATCTCGGTCACGCCGCCCTGGCCGCTGGCGCAGATCCAGCGCGACCTGCTCGAGGTGTTCTGCCAGCGCATCGCCGCCGCCTTCGACAACCTGTACATGTTCGGCCAGTTGCGCAAGGCGCAGGAGGCCACCGTGGTGGCGCTGGCCGACCTGGCCGAGTTCCGCGACAGCGGCACCGGCGGCCACGTGCGCCGCGTCCAGCAGCTGTCGGCCGCACTGGCGCAGCGCATGAAGGCGCGCGGCGCCTACGAGGAGCAGATCACCCCGCAACTGCTCGACATGATCGGCCTGGCCAGCATCCTGCACGACGTCGGCAAGGTCGCCACGCCGGACCACATCCTGCTCAAGCCGGGCATCCACACGCCGGAGGAGCGGGTGCAGATGCAGACCCACGCGGCGGTGGGCCGCTCGATCCTCGAACGGGCCGCCAACATGGTCGACGGCGTCAGCTACCTGACCTACGGCGCCGAGATCGCCGGCGGCCACCACGAGCACTTCGACGGCGCCGGCTACCCCAACGCCCTGGCCGGCCAGAACATCCCGATCTCGGCCCGCATCGTCGCCGTGGTCGACGTGTTCGACTCGCTGCTGCACGAGCGCCCCTACAAGGAGCCGTGGCCGCACCCCGAGGTGATGAGCTACATCGGCGAGCGCGCCGGCAAGCAGTTCGACCCCGAGGTGGTGGCGGCCCTGCTCGACCTGATCGAGCGCGACCCGAGCATCGGCCACACGCCCGACTAGCGCCGGCCGGCCCGGCCGGCCGGCGGACCGCCGCGCCGGCTGTGCACTTGGGCGGCGAAAACTCACCAAATCCCACCTTGCGGCGCGCCGTCCCGGCGCCGCCGTAATATACTTTGTGGAAGCCGGCCGCGTGCCGGCCGCGGGGGGGGGGGGGGG
>NZ_JAEMNU010000037.1:85596-114000 GCF_016461825.1 Rugamonas violacea
GCGGGCCCCCCCCCCCCCCCCCCGCCACCACAGCCACGGGAACGCCATGACACTGGCCTCGAACACGCCGCCGCAAGGCGCGCCGCGCGCTCCGCGCGGCGTGCTGCTCAAGCAGTTGTGCAGCGACGAGGGCCTGTTCGCGCTGGGCGCGGCGGTGGCCCGCGTGGTCCAGCTGGCCGACGCCGACGACCTGGGCACGCAGGGCCTGGCCTACTTCGTGCTGGCCGACGTCGCGCTGACCCAGAAGATCCTGCGCCAGGCCAACACGCCGCTGTTCCGCAGCGCCGCCGGCGGCACCGTCACCACCGTCTCGCGCGCCATTTCCCTGCTCGGTTTCGACCACGTCAAGGCCAGCGCGCTGGCCATGCTGCTGGTCGACACGCTGGCCAACAGCCGCCACGCCCACAGCGTGCGGCTGGAACTGGAGGCGGCGCTGTGCGCCAGCCTGTTCGGCCGCGAGCTGGCGCGCAGCGGCGCCTGGCAGGGCGCCGAGGAGGTCGCCATCGGCGCGCTGTTCAAGAACATCGGCGCGCTGCTGATCGCCTCGCGCGAGCACGAGCGCTTCGGCGAGATCGCCGCGCTGGCCGGGCAGGGCGAATTGAGCCTGGGCCAGGCCTCGCAGCAGGTGCTGGGCACCAGCTACGACGCGCTGTCGGCCGCCATCCTGCATGAGTGGAAGATCCCCGAGCTGATCATCCACAGCCTGAGCGCGCCGCCGCCCGGCGCCTTGCGGCCGGCCGCCAACCGCCACGAGTGGATGCGCCAGGTGGTCGCCTTCGGCGCCGACGCGGCGCGCCTGCTGGTGCGCCGGGTCGACCCGGCCGGCGCCGAAGGGGGCGCGCTGGCGCTGCGCTACGGCGCCGCGCTGAACCTGGACGGCGCCCGCGTCGCCGCGCTGTTCGGCGCCGTCGGCCGCGAGATGGACAGCCTGCTCGACAGCATGCAGTTGGCCCCGGCCTTGGCCCCGGCCTTGGCCCCGGCCGGCGGCGAGGCCGGCGGCGAGGCCGGCGCCGGCCGGCCCGGCAGCCTGCCGGCCGCGCTGCAGCAGGCCACGCTGGCGGGCGCCACGGCCGCCGGCGGCCGGCACCCCAGCGGCAAGCCGCTGCAGGCGCGCGAGTTGCTGCTGGCCGGGGTGCAGGACGTCAGCCAGATGCGCGCCGGCGGCGTCAAGCGCGCCAACGAGTTGATCCAGGCGGTGCTGGAGACGCTGTACCGCAGCATGGGCTTCCGCTTCGCCACCGTCTGCCTGAAGGACGCCCGCGCCGGCCAGTACCGCGCCCGCATCGCCTTCGGCGAGCAGAACGCCGCCCGCCTGGCCGGCTTCGCCTTCGCGCTGCGCGGCGACGACCTGTTCCATCTGGCGCTCGACAACGACGCCGACCTGATGATCGCCGACGCCTTCGCGCCCAACATCGCCGAGCTGCTGCCGCCTTGGCACCGCAGCTTGCTGCCGGACGCGCGCAGCTTCATCGTGCTGCCGCTGGTGCTGGCCGGCGCGCCGCTCGGCCTGTTCTACGCCGACCGCGTGCACGCCGCGCCGGAGGGCGTGCCGGCCGACGAGGCCTCGCTGATCCGCGCCCTCAAGGCGCAGGTGCTGGCCGCGCTGGCGCCGCCGCTCTGAGCCGGCCGCGCCGGCGCCGCCAGCCTGAGCCGGCCGCGGCGGCCGGCGTCGGCGCGCGCCTCAGGCGCTCTTGGCCAGCGGCTGCAGCAGCGCTTCGAAGGCCAGCGCCGGCATCGGCCGGGCGAACAGGTAGCCCTGGCCCTCCTCGCAGCCCTTGGCGCGCAGGAAGTCGCGCTGCGCCGCCGTCTCGACCCCTTCGGCGATCACCGCCAGCCCCAGCGAGTGGGCCAGGGCGATGGTCGCCTCGACGATGACGGCGTCGTTCGGATCGCTCTCGATGTCCTTGACGAAGCTGCGGTCGATCTTGATGCGGTCGATCTCGAACAGCTTCAGGTAGCTCAGCGAGGAATAGCCGGTGCCGAAGTCGTCGATCGCCACCTGGATGCCGCGGGCGCGCAGCTCGCGCAGCAGCAGGCGGCTGCGCTCCGGGTCCTGCATCGCCGCCGACTCGGTGATCTCCAGTTCGAGCAGGGCCGGGTCGACCCCTTCGCCGGCCAGCAGGCGGTCCAGCTGCGGCAGCAGGCCGGCGCCGTGGCACTGGCGCGCCGACAGGTTGACCGCCAGCCGCAGATGGCCCAGGCCGCGCTGGCGCCAGCCGGCCAGCAGCTCGACGGCCTGTTGCAGCACCCAGTCGCCGAGCGGCAGGATCAGGCCGGACTCCTCGGCGATCGGGATGAAGCGCTCCGGCCCGACCAGGCCCAGCTCCGGATGGTGCCAGCGCAGCAGCGCCTCGGCGCCGATGATGCGCAGGTCGTCGAGCGCCACCTGGGGCTGCAGGTAGAGTTCGAACTCGCCCTGTTCGAGCGCCAGCCAGAGGCGGTTCTCCAGCAGCAGGCGCTCGTGGGTGGCGACGTTCATGCTGTTCGAGAAGAACTGGAAATTGCCCCGCCCCTGGCTCTTGGCGGCGTACATCGCCGTGTCGGCGTGGCGCAGCAGGGTGTCGGCGTCGTCGCCGTCGGCCGGGAACATCGCCACGCCGACGCTGGTGCCGCTGTGGATGGTCTTGCCGTCCAGGTGGTAGGGCGCGGCCAGCGCGTCGACGATGCGCACGGCGATGTTGCTGGCGGCGTCGGGCGTGATGTCGCCCGAGGTGACCACGATGAACTCGTCGCCGCCCAGCCGGGCGATGGTGTCGACCTCGCGCAGCAGCTCCTGCAGGCGCCGCGCCACGGCCACCAGCAGCAGGTCGCCGGTCTGGTGGCCGTGCGAGTCGTTGATTTTTTTGAAGTGGTCGAGGTCGATGAACAGCAGCGCCGCCGCGCCGCCGTTGCGCCGCGTCTGCGCCAACAGCAGGCCGAGCCGCAGGTGCAGCGAGAGGCGGTTGTCGAGCCCGGTCAGCGGGTCGTGGTGGGCCAGCCGGTGGATGCGTTCCTGGGCGCGGTGCTGTTCGGTCAGGTCGTGCAGGATGGCGACGAAGAGGTGCTCGTCGGGCAGCTCGACCTCGCTCACCGAGACCGCCAGCGGGAACACGCTGGCGTCGCTGCGCCAGCCCTGCGCCTCGTGCTCGTGGCTGGCGCCGTTGGCGATGGCGCGCAGCAGCGCCGCCGGGCCGGCCGCGTCGACCGCCAGCAGGCGCGCCAGCGGCATGCCGGCCAGTTGCTCGGGCGGGTAGCCGAACAGGCGGCCGGCGGCGCCGTTGGCCGACTCCAGCAGGCCGTCGACGCCGATGGTCAGGATGGCGTCGGCCGCCTTGTCGAGGATCGCCTGCAGGCGCGCCTCGCGCTCGCGCAAACGCGCCGTGCTGTCCTTGACCTGGGCCTGGATGCGCGCCCGCTCGCCGCTGATCAGCAGCATCAGCGCGCCCAGCAGGCCGGTCAGCAGCAGGCCGCAACTGAGCACGGTCCAGCTCTGCCAGCCGCGCTGCTGGCGCAGGTAGGCCGGGCTCGGCGCCAGCGTCAGCTGGTAGATGCGGCCGCCGAAGTGCAACTGGTGCCGGTAGTCGCCGGGCTGCGGCGGCCGGCCCAGCTGGTCGCGCACCACCGCCAGCGCGCCGCTTTCGTCGCTGTCCTCGAAGCGCATCAGGAAGTGCGCGAACTCGCTGCGCTTGACCGCCTGGTCGAGGTAGCCGTCCATCTGCAGGCCGATCAGCAGCATGCCGGCGTCGCCGTCGTGCCGCCGCGCCGGGTAGGTGGCCTGCAGCAGCAGCATGCCGCGCAGTTTGCCCTCGCGGCGCTGCAGCACCATCGGCGCGCTGGCGGTGGGTTGGCCGGATTGGCGCGCCCGCGCCACGGCGGCGGCGCGCACCGGCTCGGCGAGGAAGTCGAGGCCCTGGAACATGCGGTTGTTGGCCGGCTCGATGAAGGTGGCCGCCAGGTAGTGCGGCCGTGGCGGCGACGGCGCCAGCCGGCCCGACCCCGGCTCGGGCGCGCGGACGGTGAAGTTGGGCGCGATGGTGGCGCGGCCCCAGCGCTCGAAGGCCGGCCGCTCGGCGTCGCTGAGCGGCACCAGCCAGGCCAGCGACATCAGCTCGGGGCGCTGGTCCAGGTAGCCGTGCGCCAGGTTGCCGAAGTCCTCGGCGCTCAGCTGGCGCGGCGAGCCGTTGTTGAGCGCCTTGGCCATCGCGTAGATGAAGCGCTCGTGTTCGCTGAACTGGGCCTGCAGCAGGTCGCCGGTCTGTTGCGCCTTGAGGCGGAAGGTTTGCATCTGCTGGGTGGTTTCCCAGCGGTCGGCCTGCAGGTAGATGGCGACGAAGGCCGCGCTCGACAGCAACAATGGCAGGCCGACCAGATAGCGCCGGCGCCACCACAGCGCGCGCGGCCGGCCGACGGCGATCCACATCAGCGGCGCGCCGAGCAGGATGCCGATGGTGTCGCCGATCCACCAGGCCATCCAGTCCGGCCCCAGCGCGGCGAAGCGCAGCACGCCGCTGAGGGCCATGCCGGCCATCGCCACGCTGCTGCAGATCAACGCCACCAGCGGCGCCAGCAGCAGGAAGCGGCCGACGTCGCGGCCGGCGCCCAGGCCCGGCTCGACGTAGCGCCGCAGCAGGCGCGCGCCGACCCAGGCTTGCAGGGTGGCGCCCAGCGCCGCCACGGCGGCGGCCAGCACGGCGCTGGCGCTGACGCCTTGCGCGCTGAGCGCGGGGTAGACCAGGTTGATCGCCAGCGCGCCCAGCGCGACGGCCGGCAGCAGGCGGGCGCCGCCGACGACGCAGGCGGCCAGCGCGATGCCGGCCGGCAGGAATAGGGGCGAGGCGTAGCCCGGCGGCAGGGCCAGCAGCAGGCCGGCGCGGCCGGTGAGGAAGTACAGGGCGCACAGCCCCAGGTTGGTCAGCAGCAAGCCGCGCCAGTGTCCCCAGCGTCCCGTTCGATTCTTCAAATCCCGGCTCCCGTGCGTTTGCGTGTTGTCGATTGTATAGGAAAAAAACTTCTGAAAAACAACACTTGCACAATTGCGGAAGGTGCAGTTACAATCTCGCCCCGAAGCAGACGGTTCATCATCACTGAAAGAAATAGTTCAGGCGGGGTTGACAAGTCAAAGTAGTTGCTTCATACTCTGCGGTTCCTCGCGGAGGGGTGGCCGAGTGGTTAAAGGCGACAGACTGTAAATCTGTTCTTTCGAGTACGCTGGTTCGAATCCAGCCCCCTCCACCAAGTTGTTGCAGGAATGCTGAGTGGTAAAGAAGTGAATGAACGAAACCTCGCGGGTGTAGCTCAATGGTAGAGCAGAAGCCTTCCAAGCTTACGACGAGGGTTCGATTCCCTTCACCCGCTCCAGTGTGACCTGCACTGCATTGTGTGCATCGCAACAAATTAGCCCTTTTAGCTCAGTGGTAGAGCACTCCCTTGGTAAGGGAGAGGCCACGTGTTCAATCCACGTAAAGGGCACCAGAATTCGTAGTACGCAGGAGCGTCACGCTCAGCATCAAGACAGTCGGGCGCGAGCCCTGGCAATCTCATCAAATCGTTAGGAGTCTAAAATGGCAAAAGGTAAATTCGAACGTACTAAGCCGCACGTCAACGTCGGCACCATTGGTCACGTCGACCACGGCAAGACCACCCTGACCGCTGCGATCGCAACCGTACTGTCGAAAAAATTCGGCGGCGAAGCTAAAGCATACGACCAGATCGATGCAGCTCCGGAAGAAAAAGCACGCGGCATCACCATCAACACCGCCCACGTCGAGTACGAAACGGCTGCCCGTCACTACGCGCACGTTGACTGCCCAGGCCACGCCGATTACATCAAAAACATGATCACCGGCGCGGCACAGATGGACGGCGCGATCCTGGTTTGCTCCGCAGCTGACGGCCCAATGCCACAGACCCGCGAGCACATCCTGCTGGCCCGCCAAGTTGGCGTTCCATACATCATCGTGTTCCTGAACAAGTGCGACCTGGTCGACGACGCGGAACTGCTGGAACTGGTCGAAATGGAAGTGCGCGAGTTGTTGTCGAAATACGACTTCCCAGGCGACGACCTGCCGATCGTCAAAGGTTCGGCCCGTATGGCGCTGGACGGCGACACCGGCCCAATGGGCGAGCAAGCCATCATGCAACTGGCCGACGCACTCGATTCGTACATCCCTACGCCAGAGCGCGCTGTTGACGGCGCCTTCCTGATGCCAGTGGAAGACGTGTTCTCGATCTCGGGCCGTGGTACTGTTGTTACCGGTCGTATCGAACGCGGCATCATCAAAGTCGGCGAAGAAATCGAAATCGTTGGTATCACCGACACCGTCAAAACCATCTGCACCGGCGTGGAAATGTTCCGCAAGCTGCTGGACCAGGGTATGGCTGGCGACAACGTCGGTCTGCTGCTGCGCGGCACCAAGCGTGAAGATGTTCAGCGTGGTCAAGTTCTGGCCAAGCCGGGTTCGATCAAGCCGCACAACCACTTCACCGGCGAGATCTATGTGCTGTCGAAAGACGAAGGCGGTCGTCACACTCCGTTCTTCAACAACTATCGTCCACAGTTCTACTTCCGTACCACCGACGTGACCGGTTCGATCGAACTGCCAGCGGACAAAGAAATGGTCATGCCAGGCGATAACGTGTCGATCACCGTCAAGCTGATCAACCCGATCGCGATGGAAGAAGGCCTGCGCTTCGCTATCCGTGAAGGCGGTCGTACCGTCGGCGCCGGCGTGGTTGCAAAAATCATCGCCTAAGAAGGAAACTGGGCTTCCATCCGGGGTGTCCCGGGTGGTAGAATAGCAGACCTTTTTTCGAAAAGTTTTACGTAGGGACGTAGCTCAATTGGCAGAGCGTCGGTCTCCAAAACCGAAGGTTGGGGGTTCGATGCCCTCCGTCCCTGCCACCGATTCTGGTGCAGGGCACCGAAAGTAAAAATAGAAATGTCTAATCAATCCGTGCAAACCGTTAGCACGTCAAACGACAAGATCAAAGTCGTGCTGGCAGTGGTTGCGGCAATTGCGGGAGTCGTCGGGTTCTTTTACCTGGCAGGTCAACCATCCCTGGTGCGGGTAGCTGCGCTTGTGGGTGGTTTGCTTATTTCCGTCGCAATTGCCTACACTTCCAGCAATGGCCGTGAGTTCCTGAATTTCGCCAAGGAAGCCGTCCGCGAAACCAAGAAGGTCGTTTGGCCCACCCGTAAAGAAGCCACGCAGATCACGGCGATCGTTTTCGCCTTCGTGCTGGTGATGGCTGTGTTCCTCTGGGGCACGGATAAGATTCTCGAGTTCCTGTTGTACGACGTCATTCTGGGTATAAGAAAATAATGAGCGAAAATGTGCAAGATGAAGTGCCGGGCAGCGTTCCGGCACAAGATGCTGGCGCTGAGCTTAGCACTCCCGTAAGTGTGCCTGTCAGCAACAAACGTTGGTATGTGGTCCACGCCTACTCGGGTATGGAAAAAAGCGTCCAGCGCGCCCTGACGGAGCGCGTCGAGCGCGCCGGCATGCAGGACCAGTTCGGCCAGATCCTGGTGCCGATCGAAGAAGTGGTCGAAGTCAAGAACGGCCAGAAATCGGTCACCGAACGTCGTTTCTTCCCGGGCTACGTCCTGGTCGAGATGGAAATGACGGACGAAACCTGGCACTTGGTCAAGAACACCAACAAGGTCACCGGCTTCATCGGCGGCAAATCGAACAAGCCCACCCCGATTCCTGCCCGCGAGATCGACAAGATCATGCAGCAGATGCAGGAAGGCATCGAGAAGCCACGGCCGAAAGTGCTGTACGAAGTGGGCGAACAAGTCCGCATCAAGGATGGTCCGTTCACCGACTTCAACGGCAACGTCGAAGAAGTCAACTACGAGAAATCCAAAGTGCGCGTCTCGGTCACCATCTTCGGCCGCGCCACCCCGGTCGAGCTCGAATTCGGCCAGGTCGAAAAAGTATAAGCGGCAAGCGTCCCCGGAACGTGCGCGCGGTGATGTAGCGCCGCAGCGAATCCCGGACAAGAGGAGCCCCGCCAGGCAAGGCATCGCCGGGTGGGGCGCTACTACTCAATCCAAAGATAGGAGCCAATCATGGCAAAGAAAATCATTGGTTTTATCAAGCTGCAAGTTCCAGCTGGTAAAGCAAACCCATCCCCACCAATCGGTCCAGCTCTGGGTCAACGCGGTCTGAACATCATGGAATTCTGCAAAGCGTTCAACGCGCAGACCCAAGGTATGGAACCAGGCATGCCGATCCCGGTCGTGATCACCGCCTTCGCCGACAAATCGTTCACCTTCGTCATGAAGACGCCGCCGGCGACCTTCCTGATCAAGAAACTGTCGGGCGTTGTCAAAGGTTCGCCGAAGCCACATACCGACAAAGTCGGTAAGCTGAGCCGCGCGCAAGCTGAAGAAATCGCTAAATTGAAATCCCCGGATCTGACCGCTGCCGACCTGGATGCTGCTGTACGCACCATCGCTGGCTCCGCACGTTCGATGGGCATCACGGTAGAGGGTGTGTAATCATGGCTAAACTGTCCAAACGCGTCAAAGCAATCAAGGCCAAGGTCGATCGCACCAAGGCATACCCGTTCGACAACGCCGTCGCTCTGATCAAAGAACTGGCCACCGCCAAGTTCAATGAATCGATCGACGTGTCGGTACAACTGGGTGTGGATCCGAAGAAATCGGACCAGGTCGTCCGCGGTTCCGTCGTGCTGCCAGCCGGCACCGGCAAAACCGTTCGCGTCGCCGTCTTCGCCACCGGTGAAAAAGCCGAGCAGGCCAAAGCCGCCGGCGCCGACATCGTCGGTATGGAAGACCTGGCCGAAATGGTCAAGGCCGGCAACATGCCTTTCGACATCGTCATCGCTTCGCCAGACACCATGCGTATCGTCGGTACCCTGGGTCAGATCCTGGGCCCACGCGGCCTGATGCCTAACCCGAAGGTCGGCACTGTCACCCCTGACGTCGCTACCGCCGTGAAAAACGCGAAAGCCGGTCAAGTTCAGTACCGTACCGACAAAGCCGGTATCATCCACGCCACCATCGGCCGCAAGTCGTTCAACGACGCCGATCTGAAGAGCAACCTGGTTGCCCTGATCGACGCCCTGAACAAAGCCAAGCCGACCACCAGCAAGGGTGTTTACCTGCGCAAGGTGTCGCTGTCGTCGACCATGGGCGCTGGCGTCCGTGTCGACCAGACCACCCTGGCTGCTTAAGTTTCAAGTATCAAGTCCCCGTCGCTTCCTGTAAGCGGCGGGGCGAATCTTTGGGCCGGACGTTCCATGCTCGCATGGGGCGGTCGGACAATCAAAGACCGTTGGGCCGACTGCGACCGCATGTGCAGGAAGATAAACGCAAACCGGGCGACCGGCGCGCACCCAACGCAGATGGTGTACCCGAACAAGTTTTGTAGTCCATGTTGCAGGAATTTATTCCGCTCTTTGTACTTCTTAACTTCGGACGCCGTGTTCGAACCGATGCGAGGTCCATGGCCATTGGGTCATGTAAACCGAACATCATTTAAGGAGGTTGACCGTGGGTCTCAATCTGAATGACAAAAAGGCTGTAGTCGCCGAAGTTTCCGCAAAAGTAGCAACTGCGCAAACCGTGGTGGTGGCCGAATATCGTGGCATCCAGGTTGCTCACTTGACGCAACTTCGTGCTAAAGCGCGTACCCAAGGTGTGTACCTGCGCGTGTTGAAAAACACGCTGGCTCGTCGCGCCGTGGAAGGCACGCAGTTTGCCAACCTGGCCGACAGCATGACCGGTCCGTTGATCTACTCGATCTCGGACGACGCCGTTGCAGCAGCTAAAGTCATCGCCGACTTCGCTAAAACCAACGACAAACTGGTCATCACCGCAGGTAACTACGCAGGCAAGCAGCTGGATAAAGCTGCTATCGTCGCGTTGGCAAGCATTCCTAGCCGTGACGTCCTCATTGCGCAGCTGTTGGGCGTGATGCTGGCTCCGGTATCGGGCTTTGCACGTGGTCTGGCTGCCCTGGCAGCGAAAAAATCCGAGGGCGAAGCTCCTGTGGCCGAAGTGGCCGCAGAAGAAGCCCCGGCGGCCGCTTAATAGCGCGCCGCGCTCCGGCTCGCGCCGGGGCGGTTTTTCTCAAGTACCAATCTGATGTATTAACGAATCAAAAAATTATTGGAGTTTCAAATGGCAATTAGCAAAGACGACATCCTGGCAGCAGTTAGCGAAATGTCCGTAATGGACCTGAACGACCTGGTCAAAGCCTTCGAAGAAAAATTCGGCGTGTCCGCCGCAGCAATGTCGGCTCCTGCAGCCGGCGGCGCCGCTGCTGCTGTCGCTGAAGAGCAAACCGAATTCAACCTGGTTCTGGCTGACTTCGGCGCGAACAAAGTTGGCGTGATTAAAGCTGTCCGTGAAATCACCGGTCTGGGCCTGAAAGAAGCCAAAGATCTGGTCGATGGCGCTCCTAAGACCGTCAAAGAAGCGATTTCGAAAGCTGACGCTGAAGCCGGTAAGAAGAAACTGGAAGAAGCCGGCGCGAAAGCCGAAATCAAGTAATTCCGTTGTACGGCGGCTAGTTAGCGCCACGAGCCAAAGCTGCGGGTTTCCTCTCTAAAAGGAGGAAATCCGGCTTTGGCTCCTTTGTCGTCTTTGTCGTATTTGTAGCGGTCTGTCCTCGCTGCAGTTTTATCGAATCAGCTGGAAATGGTAGAACCTTGAGGTTTCGTCTGTGTGACATGCAGCCGAACATTGCTGCTGAAATGCACTAGCAAAACCTGAATTTTCTATCCTTTCTGTCACTCACGGAGTGTCCATGCACTACTCATTTACTGAGAAGAAACGCATTCGCAAGTCATTCGCGAAGCGCGCCAACGTTCACCACGTTCCGTTCCTGCTGGCTACCCAGCTCGAGTCCTACCATAGCTTCCTGCAAGAGGACGTACAACCGTCCTCGCGCAAGAACGACGGCCTGCAGTCGGCCTTCACCTCGATATTCCCCATCGTGTCGCACAATGGCTTTGCGCGCCTCGAATTCCTGTCGTACGTTCTGGGCGACCCCGCCTTCGACGTCAAGGAATGCCAACTGCGTGGCCTGACGTTCGCGTCGCCGCTGCGCGCCAAGGTGCGCCTGGTGATCCTGGACAAGGAATCGCCGACCAAGCCGGTCGTCAAGGAGATGAAGGAACAGGAAGTCTACATGGGCGAACTGCCCCTGATGACGACCACCGGTTCGTTCGTCATCAACGGTACCGAACGTGTCATCGTTTCGCAGCTGCACCGCTCCCCGGGCGTGTTCTTCGAGCACGACCGCGGCAAGACCCACTCCTCGGGCAAACTGCTGTTCTCGGCCCGCATCATCCCTTACCGTGGCTCGTGGCTGGACTTCGAGTTCGATCCGAAGGACATCCTGTTCTTCCGCGTCGACCGCCGCCGCAAGATGCCGGTAACGATACTGCTGAAGGCCATCGGCATGTCGCACGAGCAGATCCTGGCCAACTTCTTCGTCTTCGATAATTTCAATCTGCGCTCCGAAGGCGCCGAGATGGAATTCGTCGCCGAGCGCCTGCGTGGCGAAGTGGCCCGTTTCGACATCGTCGACAAGTCCGGCAAGACCCTGGTGCTGAAGGACAAGCGCATCAACGCCAAGCACGTGCGCGACATCGAGGCGGCCGGCATCAAGCACATCTCCGTGCCTGAGGACTACCTGCTCGGCCGCGTGCTGGCCAAGAACATCGTCGACCCGGAAACGGGCGAAGTGGTGGCCTCCGCCAACGACGAGCTGACCGAAGACCTGCTGGGCCGTCTGCGCGACGCCCATGTGTCGGAAATCCAGACCCTGTACACCAACGATCTGGACCAGGGCGCCTATATTTCGCAAACCCTGCGCATCGACGACACCGCCGACCAGATGGCCGCCCGTGTCGCGATCTACCGCATGATGCGTCCAGGCGAGCCGCCAACGGAAGACTCGGTCGAAGCCCTGTTCAACGGCCTGTTCTACAGCGCCGACCGTTACGACCTGTCGGCCGTCGGCCGCATGAAGTTCAACCGCCGCATCGGCCGCGATGAACTGACCGGCGCCATGACGCTGTCGAACGAAGACGTGCTGGCCGTGATCAAGATCCTCGTCGAGCTGCGCAATGGCCGCGGCGAAGTCGACGACATCGACCACCTGGGCAACCGTCGCGTCCGTTGCGTCGGCGAACTGGCCGAAAACCAGTTCCGCGCCGGCCTGGTGCGCGTCGAGCGCGCCGTCAAGGAACGCCTCGGCCAAGCCGAAGCGGACAACCTGATGCCGCACGATCTGATCAACTCCAAGCCGATCTCGGCCGCGATCCGCGAGTTCTTCGGTTCGTCCCAGCTGTCGCAGTTTATGGACCAAACCAACCCGCTGTCGGAAATCACGCACAAACGCCGCGTTTCCGCCCTGGGACCCGGCGGTCTGACGCGCGAACGCGCCGGTTTCGAGGTGCGCGACGTGCACCCGACCCACTACGGCCGCGTCTGCCCGATCGAAACGCCAGAGGGCCCGAACATCGGTCTGATCAACTCGCTCGCGCTGTACGCCCGCCTGAACGAATACGGCTTCCTGGAAACCCCGTACCGCAAGGTCGAAGGCTCCAAGATCACCGACCAGATCGACTACCTGTCCGCCATCGAAGAAGGCCGCTACATCATCGCCCAGGCGAATGCGACCATCGACAAGAACGGCATGCTCAGCGATGAGCTGGTATCGGCCCGTGAAGCCGGCGAAACCATCCTGGTATCCCCAGAGCGCATCCAGTACATGGACGTGGCGCCGGGCCAGATCGTTTCCGTCGCAGCGTCGCTGATTCCGTTCCTGGAACACGATGATGCGAACCGCGCATTGATGGGTGCCAACATGCAGCGTCAGGCCGTACCTTGCCTGCGCCCGGAAAAAGCCCTGGTCGGTACCGGTATCGAACGCACCGTGGCAGTCGACTCGGGTACCACCGTGCAGGCGCTGCGCGGCGGTATCGTCGACTACATCGATGCGGGCCGCGTGGTGATTCGCGTCAACGACGACGAAGCAACCGCCGGCGAAGTCGGTGTCGACATCTACAACCTGATCAAGTACACCCGCTCGAACCAGAACACCAACATCAACCAACGTCCTATCGTCAAGGTTGGCGACCGTGTCGCCAAGCGCGACGTGATCGCCGACGGCGCATCGACCGACCTGGGTGAATTGGCTCTGGGCCAGAACATGACCGTGGCCTTCATGCCATGGAATGGTCTGAACTTCGAGGATTCGATCCTGATCTCGGAAAACGTCGTCAAGGACGACCGCTACACCTCGATCCACATCGAAGAGTTGTCGGTTGTTGCGCGCGACACCAAACTGGGCGCGGAAGAAATCACCCGCGACATCTCGAACCTGGCCGAGAACCAACTGGCCCGTCTGGACGAGTCCGGTATCGTCTACATCGGCGCCGAAGTGCAGGCCGGCGACACCCTGGTCGGCAAGGTCACGCCAAAAGGCGAGACCCAGTTGACGCCGGAAGAGAAGCTGCTGCGCGCCATCTTCGGTGAAAAAGCCTCGGACGTGAAAGACACCTCGCTGCGCGTGCCTTCGGGCATGATCGGCACCGTCATCGACGTCCAGGTGTTCACCCGTGAAGGCATCGTTCGCGACAAGCGCGCGCAACAGATCATCGACGATGAGCTGAAGCGTTTCCGCCTGGACCTGAACGACCAGATGCGTATTGTCGAGGGCGATGCCTTCCAGCGTCTGGAAAAAATGCTGATCGGCAAAGTCGTCAACGGCGGTCCGAAAAAGCTCGCCAAGGGCGCCAAGATCACCAAAGAATACCTGGCAGATCTGGACAAATACCACTGGTTCGACATCCGTCCATCGGAAGACGAAGCCGCCGTGGCGCTGGAAGCGATCAAGGAATCGATCAACGAAAAACGTCACCAGTTCGATCTGGCCTTCGAAGAGAAGCGCAAGAAATTGACCCAGGGCGACGAGCTGCAACCGGGCGTGCAGAAGATGGTCAAGGTTTACCTGGCCGTCAAGCGCCGCCTGCAGTCGGGCGACAAGATGGCGGGTCGCCACGGTAACAAGGGTGTGGTTTCCCGTATTGTTCCCGTGGAAGACATGCCATACATGGCCGACGGCACGCCGGCCGACGTGGTGCTGAACCCGCTGGGCGTTCCTTCGCGGATGAACGTCGGTCAGATCCTCGAGACCCACTTGGGCTGGGCCGCCAAGGGTCTGGGCATCCGTATCGGCGAAATGCTGGCGTTGCACACCAAGGCCGAGGAAATGCGCAAGTTCCTGACCGTGGTCTACAACGAAAACGGCAAGCCGGAAGATCTGGACCAGTTCGACGACGAAGAGATCATGAAGCTGGCGAACAACCTGAAAAAAGGTGTTCCGTTCGCCACGCCGGTGTTCGACGGCGCGCATGAGTCGGAAATCCGCCGCATGCTCGATCTGGCCTACCCTGACGAGATCGCCCACAAACTGGGCATGACGCCATCGAAGAACCAGGTCACCATGTACGACGGCCGCACCGGCGAAGCGTTCGAGCGCAAGGTCACCGTTGGCGTGATGCACATGCTGAAGCTGCACCACTTGGTTGATGACAAGATGCACGCCCGTTCCACCGGTCCTTACTCGCTCGTCACGCAGCAGCCACTGGGCGGTAAAGCCCAGTTCGGCGGCCAGCGCTTCGGTGAGATGGAGGTGTGGGCACTGGAAGCGTACGGCGCATCGTACGTGCTGCAAGAGATGTTGACCGTCAAGTCGGATGACGTGAACGGGCGTACCAAGGTGTACGAGAACCTGGTCAAAGGCGACCATGTGATCGACGCCGGCATGCCTGAATCGTTCAACGTTCTGGTCAAGGAAATCCGTTCGCTGGGTATCGATATCGACCTCGAACGCAACTAAAAGACAGCATCCCTGTCATTTGGTTTGAGTACGACAAAGCCCGGCTGGGAAACCACGCCGGGCAATGTAGTCTCAGGAATTAGAAATTTAATCACCTCTGGAGTGATACATGAAAGCACTGCTCGATCTATTCAAGCAAGTACAGCAAAACGAAACGTTCGACGCGATCAAGATCGGTCTGGCGTCGCCTGAAAAAATCCGTTCGTGGTCCTACGGCGAAGTAAAAAAGCCGGAAACCATCAACTACCGCACCTTCAAGCCTGAGCGCGACGGCCTGTTCTGCGCCAAGATCTTTGGCCCGATCAAGGATTACGAATGCCTGTGCGGCAAGTACAAGCGCCTCAAACACCGTGGCGTGATCTGCGAGAAGTGCGGCGTCGAAGTCACGCTGGCCAAGGTGCGCCGCGAGCGCATGGGCCACATCGAGCTGGCCTCGCCGACCGCCCACATCTGGTTCCTCAAGTCGCTGCCGTCGCGTCTGGGCATGGTGCTGGACATGACCCTGCGGGACATCGAACGCGTGCTGTACTTCGAAGCATACGTGGTGACCGATCCGGGCATGACCCCGCTGAAAAAATGCCAGATCATGTCGGAGGACGACTACGCCGCCAAGTACGAAGAGTACGGCGACGACTTCACCGCCTTCATGGGCGCCGAAGGTATCCGTGAACTGCTGCGCTCGATCGACATCCACCGCGATGCCGAGACCCTGCGCGTGGAACTGAAGGAATCGAAGTCCGAAGCGAAGATCAAGAAATACGCCAAGCGCCTGAAAGTGCTGGAGGCGTTCCAACGTTCGGGCATCAAGCCGGACTGGATGATCATGGAAGTGCTGCCGGTGCTGCCGCCGGAACTGCGCCCGCTGGTGCCGCTGGACGGCGGCCGCTTCGCGACCTCCGATCTGAACGATCTGTATCGCCGCGTCATCAACCGTAACAACCGTCTGAAACGCCTGATGGAGCTGCGCGCTCCAGAGATCATCACGCGCAACGAAAAGCGCATGCTGCAAGAAGCGGTCGATTCGCTGCTGGACAACGGCCGTCGCGGCAAAGCGATGACCGGCGCCAACAAGCGTCCGCTGAAATCGCTGGCCGAGATGATCAAGGGCAAGGGCGGCCGTTTCCGTCAAAACTTGCTGGGCAAACGCGTCGATTACTCCGGTCGTTCGGTCATCGTCGTGGGCCCGCAATTGAAATTGCACCAGTGCGGTCTGCCGAAGCTGATGGCCTTGGAACTGTTCAAGCCGTTCATCTTCAACAAGCTCGAACTGATGGGCCTGGCCACGACCATCAAGGCTGCCAAGAAACTGGTTGAGATTCAAGAGCCGGTGGTGTGGGACATCCTGGAAGACGTGATCCGCGAACACCCGATCATGTTGAACCGTGCGCCTACGCTGCACCGACTGGGTATCCAGGCTTTCGAGCCGGTCCTGATCGAAGGCAAGGCGATCCAACTGCACCCGCTGGTCTGCGCCGCATTCAACGCCGACTTCGACGGCGATCAGATGGCGGTCCACGTCCCACTGTCGATCGAAGCGCAGATGGAAGCGCGCACGCTGATGCTGGCGTCGAACAACATCCTGTTCCCGTCGAACGGCGAACCGTCGATCGTGCCGTCGCAGGATATCGTGCTGGGTCTGTACTACGCGACCCGCGAGGCGATCAACGCCAAGAACGAGGGTATGCTGTTCCAGGACGTGTCGGAAGTCATCCGTGCCTACGACAACAAGGAAGTGGAACTGACCACCCGCATCACCGTGCGTATCGTCGAGCATCCAAAAGATGCCGAAACGGGCGAATTCGTCCGCACCGTGACGCGTTACGAGACCACCATCGGTCGCGCCATCCTGTCGGAAATCCTGCCCAAGGGTCTGCCTTTCTCAGTGCTGAACCGCGCGCTGAAAAAGAAAGAGATCTCCAAGCTGATCAACACGTCCTTCCGCAAGTGCGGTCTGCGTGCCACCGTCGTGTTCGCCGATCAACTGATGCAGTCGGGCTTCCGTTTGGCAACCCGCGCCGGTATCTCGATCTGCGTCGACGACATGCTGGTACCGCCACAAAAAGTCACCCTGATTTCGGCCGCAGAGTCCGAAGTCAAACAGATCGAGCAGCAGTACGCCTCGGGTCTGGTGACGGCCGGCGAGCGTTACAACAAGGTGGTCGATATCTGGGGCAAAACCTCGGATGAAGTCGGCAAGGCCATGATGGACCAGCTGAAAGTGGAAGACGTCATCAAACGTGACGGCACCAAGTCCACCCAAGAGTCCTTCAACGCGATTTACATGATGGCCGACTCGGGCGCCCGCGGTTCCGCGGCGCAGATTCGCCAGCTGGCAGGTATGCGTGGTCTGATGGCGAAACCGGATGGTTCGATTATCGAAACGCCGATTACCGCGAACTTCCGCGAAGGCCTGAACGTGTTGCAGTACTTCATTTCGACCCACGGCGCTCGTAAAGGTCTGGCCGATACGGCACTGAAAACGGCGAACTCGGGTTACCTGACGCGCCGTCTGGTCGACGTGACCCAGGATCTGGTCGTCATCGCCGACGATTGCGGCACCACCAACGGCGCGCTGATGAAGGCGATGGTCGAAGGCGGTGAAGTCATCGAAGCGCTGCGCGACCGCGTGCTGGGCCGCGTCACCGTCAACGACGTGGTCAATCCTGAAACCCAGGAAACCCTGTACGAAGCCGGCACGCTGCTCGACGAAGACATGGTCGAAGAGATCGAGCGTCTGTCGATCGACGAAGTCAAGGTGCGCACTCCGCTGACTTGCGACACGCGCTTCGGCCTGTGCGCCAAGTGCTACGGCCGCGATCTGGGCCGTGGCGTGCTGGTCAACTCCGGCGAAGCCGTCGGTGTGGTGGCGGCGCAGTCGATCGGTGAGCCGGGTACCCAGCTGACCATGCGTACCTTCCACATTGGTGGTGCGGCGTCGCGTGCGGCGGTGGCATCGTCGGTGGAAGCCAAGTCGAACGGCACCATCCGCTTCACCTCGACCATGCGTTACGTCACCAACGGCAAGGGCGCGCAAATCGTCATTTCCCGTTCGGGCGAAGTGCTGATCACCGACGACCACGGCCGTGAGCGTGAGCGTCACAAGGTGCCGTACGGCGCCACCCTGATCGTCAAGGACGGCCTGGTCATCAAGGCCGGTACGGCCCTGGCGACCTGGGATCCGCTGACCCGTCCGATCATCACCGAGTACGCCGGTCTGGTGCGCTTCGAGAACGTCGAAGAAGGCGTCACCGTTGCCCGTCAGGTCGATGAAGTGACCGGTCTGTCGACTTTGGTCGTGATCGATGCGAAACGTCGCGGTTCTTTGACCAAAACGCTGCGTCCACAGGTCAAACTGTTGAACGACTCGAACGAAGAAGTGAAGATCGCCGGCACCGAACACTCGGTGGCGATCGGCTTCCAGGTCGGCGCGCTGATCATGGTCAAAGACGGCCAGGCGGTATCGGTCGGCGAAGTGCTGGCACGTATCCCGACCGAATCGCAGAAGACGCGCGATATTACCGGTGGTCTGCCACGGGTTGCCGAGCTGTTCGAAGCGCGTTCGCCGAAAGATGCCGGTATGCTGGCCGAAGTGACCGGTACCGTTGCATTCGGTAAGGAAACCAAGGGCAAGCAGCGTCTGGAAATCACCGACATGGACGGCAACAAGCACGAGTTCCTGATCACCAAGGACAAGCAAGTGCTGGTCCACGATGGTCAAGTCGTCAACAAGGGCGAGATGATCGTCGACGGTCCTGCCGATCCGCAAGACATCCTGCGTCTGCTGGGTATCGAAGCGCTGGCCCGTTACATCGTCGACGAAGTGCAGGACGTGTACCGTCTGCAGGGCGTGAAGATCAATGACAAGCACATCGAAGTGATTGTGCGTCAGATGCTGCGTCGCGTTCAGATCGTCAATGCCGGCGACACCAACTACATCGTTGGCGAGCAGGTTGAGCGTTCGGAACTGCTGGACGAGAACGACCGTATGGATGCCGAGAACAAGATCCCGGCGACCTACGAAAACGTTCTGCTGGGTATTACCAAGGCATCGCTGTCGACCGATTCGTTTATCTCGGCCGCATCGTTCCAGGAAACCACCCGCGTGCTGACCGAAGCGGCGATTATGGGCAAGCGCGATGGTTTGCGCGGCCTGAAAGAAAACGTCATCGTCGGCCGTCTGATTCCGGGCGGTACGGGTCTGGCATTCCACCGCGCACGCAAAGAGAAAGAAGCGTGGGAAGTGGAAGAGCGCCAAAACCTGTTGAACGCCGAGAAGGCCAATATGGCCAGCGAGCTGGAAGCGGTTGAAGTTGCTTCCCAGGCCGCAGCGGCGGCACAGCATAACGACGAAGCGTAATTGAGCTGAGTGGTTGATGGAAACGGCACCTTCGGGTGCCGTTTTTTTTCGTCCGGGTTTTATTCAAGTGGCGGGTTTCGATGAGTGATTTTAAATATGGCGGCGAGGATAGTTATTCAGGGAATTGGCGGCAATAAACTGTTTGCGTAAATCTATTCTGGAATATGCCATATGTGCTTTGTTTATTGCCGCGAGCCTGCGGTCGATTTGCATATTTTTAATATGGGTTAAGGCCGTGTTTCTCGCGCAGGTGAGAAACCATGCCTGCATGGGTCCCGCTATGTCGACCTTGACAGCATGCGACGCATGGGTTCCCGCGTGCGCGGGAACGACAGCGGGAGTCTGCCCACATCCCAGGCCTACGGGACTGCCGGGGATATCCGCATAAGGCTTAATATGCCATTTTTTGGCATGCTCTGCCGAAGGGGCAAATTTTGAAGAGGGCCGGGCTGTGGCCGGGGGGACGGCGTTGCCGATGTTGGCGAGAAGGCGGTTTTGCCGGTTCTTGTTGCAAAGCCGGCTGACTCGAGGCCTTTTGCCGGGGCGCAATGTGGAAAGCACAATACTGTCGAGCCAGTTTCTAGTTCATTCATGCTAAGATTTAGCTCATGATAGCCCAAGCCCTCTTCACTCCCGCCCAGCAAAAGCTGCTGGGTTTGCTTTTTGTCCGTGTCAACCAGGGTTTCCACCTGAATGAGATCATGCGTTTGACGGGATTGGGCAGCGCGTCGGCCCAGCGCGAGCTGAAACGCCTGCACGACTCCGGCCTGATCGTTTCCGAGCGGATCGGCAACGTCCGGCGTTTCCGGCCGAACAGGGAGTGCATGATCTATGGAGAATTGAGCAGTCTGGTGAAGAAGACCTTCGGTCTGGTCAGCGTGCTCAACTCCGCGCTGGCACCGTTGTCCAAGGTGTTGAATGTCGCCTTTGTGTATGGCGCGACGGCCAAGGAACACGAGGGCATGGACACCAATGTCGAGTTGTTGCTGATCGGCGATAACACCAGTTATGGCGAGCTGTTATCCCGCTTGCCGGTGGCCGAGCGTATCTTGCGGCGCAAGATAAATCCCAACCTGTATTCGGTCCCCGACTTTAAACGGCGCTTGCGCGAGCAACAGCCGTTTATTCTGCAAATGCTGCGCGAGGAAAAGATATTCGTGCTGGGCGAAGAGGAGGATTTAAATGGCGTGATGGATTCGGACGTAAAGTTTGAATCGGATTTGAATAATCCAAAATTCGTTTGACACCGATACGCCGGCTGCGGACCGGGTATTATCTTTTCGGCGTTGCGCAATCGCTGGGGAATTGCAGCGAAAACATCGTATAGCGCCCGGCCTTCGATTCGCAATGAATCTGGCCGCCGAAGGCGGTTAATACGCGCTGGCAAAACGCCAGGCCCATGCCGGTGCCGCCGCCGCCTTGGCGGGTGGTATAAAACGGATCGAATACGTGCGGCAACACATCCTCGGGAATACCGGGGCCGGTATCGCGCACCACCAATTGTTTTCCTTTTCCGCAGGTGAAGAATTCGATCTCCACCTCGCCGCGTCCGGACGACTTAATCGCGTGCAGGGCGTTCTTGAACAAGTTATACAACACATACACCAGCAGCACGTCCGAGCCGTAAAAGGTGAAGTCGTTCTCGATGCGCACCCGCACCTTGTCGCGCATGGCGCTTTCGAAGGGATAACGGGCGAGTGCCTCGTCGACGCATTTCTTAACGGAATGCAAGGCGAAGTCTTGCCGGTTCAGCGTGCCGGCGCGGGCCGAGGCCAGCACCAGGTCGACCACGAAGTTCGAGCGCGACACCTCGGCGTCGATCAGTTGGGCCAGATCGGCCAGATAGGCCAGCTTGTCCGGACGCAGGGCGGGCGCGTGCAAGCCGTGGGCGATGGCGCATTGATATCCGGCGAGCAACTCCGGCAGGCTCTTGCTCAACACCCGGGCCTGGCTGCGGATGGTGGCCAGCGGCGTGCGCATCTCGTGGGCGATGGTGGCGGCCAGTTCGAGCGGATCGGTCAGCAGGTCGTGGCGCACCGTGGCCAGGGCGATCAGGCCGAGGCTGGCGGCGATGAACAGCACGCCGGGTGGATAGAACTGCACGCCGTAGTTGGCCAGGTAGTCGACCGCCGCCAGCAGATAAACCAGCATGCTGGCCAGGCAGTAGCGCAGCCGGGTTCGCTCGCTGGCGACGGCGGCGCGCTGGCGGCGGTACAGCAGATGCAGGCCGCGCGCCACGACCAGCACGGTTTGCAGCAGGTGCAGCGGATGCAGCCAGCCGGCGCGCGGGTAGTAGCCGAAGAAGTAGGAGTGCAGGCCGGCGACGATGGCGTCGCTGCTCAGCAGGGCGACGGCGAGGATGACCGAGGCGCCATAGGACAGCTCGACCCAGCGCCGCTCGGCCTGCCGGCCGGTCAGCTCGACGATGAAGTGGTAGAGCGTGGTGGGCAGGAAGAGGATCAGCAGATAGCCGAACTTGGCGAGAATTAGCGCATGATGCGCATCCTTGAGCTGGAACAGCACGGCCCAGCTGATTTGCCAGCAAAACGTGGCGGCGCAGATCAACAAGGCGGGTTGGCCGATCCGGCTGGCGCCGTGCTTACGCAGCAGAAAGATGCCGTAGGCGAGGAAGAAGAAGGACACCAGCGCGGGCAGGATCGAAGGCATGGTGCACTTTCTAACGGCGGAGTCGATAGGGAAGGAGGGAGGGTCCGCCGATACTAGCAACTGGCATTGTGCATGTCGATGTTGCGGGCTTGAATAAAACGCAAGTGTTTGCGCAATATCAAATATTGTTTAGTTCGCCTATCCGGCCCGCCGAGCGCGCCGCAGGGCGGCGGCGTCCGTTGCCGGCGGGTGCCGGTGAACGCTCGCGACGGGCCGCCCGCTCGGGCCGCCCGTCGGCGATGTTGCATTGCGATGCGCGCGGATGGCTAGCGTTGCGCGGCGATCCAGCGGTCGACTTTGGCTTCCAGCAGGCTCAAGGGCAGGGTGCCATCGCTCAGCACCACCTCATGGAACTTCGGCAGGCTGAATTTCTCGCCCAGCGCTTGTTGGGCGCGCTGGCGCAGTTGGACGATCTTCAGCGAGCCGATCTTGTAACCCAGCGCCTGGCCGGGCCAGGCCATGTAGCGTTCGGTCTCGCTCTTGGCCACCGTGTCGTAGCCCAACGTTTCCCGCATGTAGGCGATGCTTTGTTCGCGTGTCCAGGCCTTGGCGTGCATGCCGGTGTCGACCACCAGGCGGGTGGCGCGCAGCAGTTCGTCGTTCAAGTGGCCGAAGTACTGCTCGGGATCGTTGAACAGGCCCATCTCCTTGCCCAGCGTTTCGGCGTACAGCGCCCAGCCCTCGGTGTAGGCGTTGTTGCCGCCGTACTTGCGGAAGTCGGGCAGGTTCAGCTCCTGCATCAGGGCGATGTGGAAGTGGTGGCCGGGCTTGCCCTCGTGCAGGAACAAGGTGGTCATGCCGGTGTTGCCGTACTTGGTGGGATCGTTGACCACCGACCAGAACACGCCGGGCCGCGAGCCGTCGCCGGCCGGCGCGGTGTAGTGGTCGGAGGCGGTGGCGCGGCTCAGCTCGGGCTCCAGGCGCAGGTCCAACTTGGCCTTGGGCACCAGCGTGAACAGCTGGGGCAGCTTGCTGTCGAGGATCTCGTCGAGCTTGTGGTAGACCGCCTGCACTTCCTGTTCGGTCTTGAAGGGGAAGAACTTGGCTTGCTGCGAGACCCAGACCGGCAGGCCGGCGGCCGGGCCGGTGTAGCCCAGTTGCGGGCCGAGCAGGGCGAACTGCTGCTGGATGCGGGCCACTTCCTGCAAGCCGGTGGCGTGGATCTGTTCCGCCGTCAGCGTGGTGGTGGTGGCGTTGGCGACGCGGGCGCGGTACCAGGCCTGGCCATTGGGCAGATCGCCCAGGCCGCTGCTGTTGCGGCAGGCCGGCAGGTAGTCCTGTTCGAGGAAGGTGGCCAGGCGGGCCAGCGCCGGCATCAGGCGTTCGGCCACGACGGCGCGGTAGGCGGCGCCCAGGCGCTGCTGCTCGGCGGCGGAGAAGGTGGCGGGGAATTGCTTGGCCGGCGTATAGAAGATGTTGCTTTCCGGCGTGGCGCTGAGCAGCTTCTGGAATTGCGGCAAGGCCGACAGCATGATCGCCTTCGGCAGGGTGACGCCTTGGCGCATGCCCTGGCGCATGTTGGCGATGGCCTGGTCCAGCCATGCCGGCAGTTGGTTGAGCCGGCTCAGGTAGGCCTCGTATTCCTTGACCGTGGTCAGCGGTTGCGCGCCCTCGCCGCTGGCGTAGTTGGCCAGCATCATCGGCACGCTGTCCATCTGGTTGATCGGCAGCAGGTGCTCGGGGAAGGGCTGCATCGCCAGCAGGTCGCCCAACTCGTAGTCGAGGATGTCGTAGTTGACGCGGGCGCGCTCGTCGAGCTTGGCGCGGGGGATAGCGTGCAGGCGCTTGGCGAACTGGCGGTAGAGGGCGAATTGGCGGGCCCGCCGGGCCGGTGCGATGGACAGGCCGAGCTGGTCGTCGAAGCGCTTGTCGCCGTTTTCGGTGGCGGCGATGGGGTCGAAGCGGGCCAGCGCCTGATAGTAGGCGTCGGCCAGGGCCAGCAGCTGGCGGCCGGCCGGCGTTGCCGCGCTGCCGGTCGTGGCTGTGGCTGCCGTGGCTGTGGCCGTGGCTGCTGCTGCGGCGGCTGCGGCGCCGAGCGGCGCGGCGGCGGCGTGGCCGGCGCACAGCGCGGCCAACGTCAGGCCGGCGGCGGCGGCGATGGGGGCGAGGCGGGCGGAAAACAAGGTGGGGCGGGCGGGGCGAGGCGTCATTGCGGATTCCTGAGTAGGTGTCACGGTGTCGAAATAAGGCGGCGACAAGGATACGCGATGCGGCGGCCTTGCCGGTGGAAATTTGTAGCGCCGCCACACAATTTCCTTGTGGAAATGCCAAATGATAATTTGCAATGAATATTCATTGTTTCGCCGAAAAATTGTCCTACTCTGAAACTTGCCGCAACGGTAGATAACTTTCTTGCAGGCATAGACGGCGCGGCCTCCCGGCAAGGTGGCGGCGATTCAAAAAAGAAAAATCCTCGGGGGTAGCATGAAGAAATTAGCAGCAGCAAGCCTGGTGGCGGCACTGGTCGTTCCCGTGTCGGCGATGGCCGCGCCGACAGTCAATTGGACGCTGTGGAGCGACAGCAGCAGCGGCACGACGATGCAAAACTCGGTGTCGATCAACGTCAGTTACACCGGCGACACCATCGGCATGGACCCCAATCCGGTCTTCTACAACGTGCCCAGCTCGTTCACCAGCGCCGAGGTGCCCAACACCCCGGGCAGCAACGGCACCATCCTGATGGTGGGCGGCGCGGCGACCATCAACGGCTTCCATTTCGACAAGCCGGTGGTCAACCCCTACATGGCCATGTTCAGCGTCGGCCAGGGCGGCGTGCCGGTCAGCTTCAACTTCCAGGACGGCTTGAGCTTCACCCTGCTGAGCCAAGGCCCGGGCAACTGGGGCGGCGGCCTGCTGACGCCGTCCAGCGGCAGCAGCATCGTCGGCTACGAGGGCAACGGCGTGATCAAGTTCACCGGCACCTTCACCGACATCCGCTTCACCACGCCGAACGGCGAATACTATTACGGCGCCACCATCGGCGTATCCGATATCGCGGCGGTGCCGGAGCCGTCCAGCTACGCGATGCTGCTGGCTGGCCTGGGCCTGCTGGGCTGGGCCATGCGGCGGCGCCAAGCGGCGCCGGCGCGCGCGCGACAGTGGCAACAGCGGCAACCGTGAGCGCGCGGTTGGCGGCCGGGGATGCGCGCGGCGAGCGCTGAGCGAGCAGTGAGGCGGTAGAGCGACAGGGACCGGGACCGGGGGGAACCGGTCCTTTGTTTTTTCCGCGGCGGCGGGGCTCAGGCGGCCGCTTCGGCGAAGCGCTGCTCGTACAGCGCCGCCACCAGGTCGGACTGGGTGACGATGCCGGCCAGGCGCTGCTCGGCGTCGACGATGGGGATGTGGTGGAAGCCCGAGTCGGCCATCAGCGGCACCAGGTCGACGATGGCGGTGTCCAGGCCGGCGGTGCGCGGCTTGGTCGACATGATCTGGCCGACCACCTCGGCCTTTTCCGTGTGGCTCAGGCCGCTGGGGCGCAGAAAGTTGCGCAGTTGGCGGCGCAGGCGGCCGTAGTCCTCCAGCCCGCCGTGGTCGAGGAAGTCGCCCTGGCTGACGATGCCGATCACCCGCTTGGCGCGGTTGAGCACCGGCAGGGCGCCGATGTTGTGCTCGCGCATGGCGCGCCAGGCGGCGTCCAGCGGCGTGGCGAACTCGGCGCTGACGACGTCGCGCGACATGATGTCGGCGCAGCGGATGATGCCGAAGCGGCGCTGGTGGGCGCGCATCTCGGTTTGCAGGAACAGCGTTTCGAGCTGGTCGCGGCTGATGTCGAGCACCTGGTTGTGCTGGCGCAGCACGGCGTCCAGATCCTCCGGCGTGAAGCCCAGGCGCACCGTCGGCTTGACGTCGGCGGTGGCGTGGCTGCTGGCGTGGGCGGCCTGCTGGCGCTGTGGATAGCGGCGGCCGCTGAGGTTGTTGTACAGCACGGCGGCGACCACCAGCAGCAGCGAGTCGACCAGCACCGGGCGCAGCGCGAAGGCGTAGCCGGCGGCGTGCACGGCCGGGCCGCCGATGACCGCCGTCAGCGCCACCGCGCCGCCGGGCGGATGCAGGCAGCGCAGGGCGAACATGGCGGCGATGGCCAGCGCCACGGCCAGCCCGGCGACGGCCAGGCCGCCGCCGCCGAACAGCTGGACGCAGGCGGCGCCGACCAGGCCGGAGACGACGTTGCCGCCGACCACGGACCAGGGTTGCGCCAGCGGGCTGGCCGGCAGGCAGAAGGCCAGCACGGCCGAGGCGCCGATCGGCGCCACCAGGAACAGCTGGGCGCTGTCGCGCGCCAGCAGGAAGTGGCCGGCGAAGGCGGCCAGCAGCAGGCCGGCCAGGGCGCCGACGGCGGCGCGCAGTTGCTCGCGGCGGCCGGCGGTGTTGGGGCCGGGCAGCAGGCCTTGCAGCCAGGCGGGGAGCGGGGAGGAGGACGGCATCGGGTGGGGCGCGGGGTCTGGCCGAGCGGAAAATGGCGGGGCGGACATTTTATCCCATCGGCGGCCGCCCCGCTCAGGCCGGCGCGCCGTGCGCCACCAGTTCCAGCGGCAGCGCCGTGGTGACCTTGATCTGCTCCATCGAGAAGGCCGAGGCGACGCCGGTCAGCTGCGACACCTTGATCAGCTTCTTGTAGAAGCGGTCGTAGCCCTCGATGTCGGTGGTGACCACCTTCAGCAGGTAGTCGACGTCGCCGCTCATGCGGTGGAACTCCTGCACCTCGGGCAGGGCGGTGACGGCGGCGGCGAAGCTGGCCAGCCACTTGTCGTCGTGCTGGCTGGTGCGCACGCTGACGAACACCGTCACCGGCAGGCCGACCTTGCGCCGGTTGACGATCGCCACCCGGCTCTCGATGTAGCCGTCCTCCTCGAGGCGGCGGACGCGCTTCCAGCAGGGCGTGCTGGACAGTCCGATCTTCTCGCCGAGATGGGCGATCGACAGGGTGCCGTCGGCCTGCAGCGCGGCGAGAATGGCATAATCGTAGCGATCGAGTGGATTCATTCTATTTTTCCGTGAAAAGTGGCATATTCATGCTCTATGCGGCGCAACCATCAGACATTTTAGAACATAATTACCGGCCGCAATGAGTAAGCTGTCTCTATTATTCGACCACTTCGCGCCGCCCCCGCCCGCCCCATCATGATCAAGACCGAAATCTACCTCGACGGCAACGCCACCTCCGCCGTCCTGCCCGCCGCCATCGCCGCCGCCGTCGACGCCATGGCCGAACGCTTCGGCAACCCGAGCAGCTCGCACGCCGCCGGCCTGAAGGCCAAGGCGCTGATGGAGGGCGTGCGCCAGCGCGGCGCCCGCCTGCTCGGCGCCGGCGACGGCAAGCTGCTGTTCACCAGCGGCGCCACCGAGGGCATCCAGACGGCCGTGCTGTCGGCCCTGTGCGCCGTGCGCGCGCGCCGCGCCGCCGGCGAGGCGGTCGGCTCGCTGCTGGTCTACGGCGCCACCGAGCACAAGGCGGTGCCGGAGGCGCTGGCGCACTGGAACCGCCTGCTCGGCCTCGACCTGGAACTGTGCGCGCTGCCGGTCGACCAGGACGGCCGCCACGACCTGGCCGCGTTGCGTGGGCTGGCCGGCCGCGCCGCGCTGGTCTGCACCATGGCCGCCAACAACGAGACCGGCGTGATCTCCGACCTGGCCGGCATCGAGGCGGTGTTGCGCGCCGGCGCCAGCGCCGCCTACTGGCTGGTCGACTGCGTGCAGGCGCTGGGCAAGCTGACGCTGGAGCTGGCCGCCACGCGCATCGACTACGCGCCGTTCTCCGGCCACAAGCTGTACGCGCCGAAGGGCATCGGCATGCTGTACGTGCGCGCCGGCGCGCCGTTCACCGCGCTGATGATGGGCGGCGGCCAGGAGGGCGGCCTGCGCTCGGGCACCGAGAACATGGTCGGCATCGCCGCGCTGGGCGCGGTGCTCGAGGCGCTCGAGGGCGGCGGCACCTTCCGCAGCCACGCCGAGCTGGCCGGCGTGCGCGCCCGCCTGGCCGACAGCCTGCGCGCCGCGCTGCCCGGGGTGGTCTTCAACAACCCCTTCGCCAAGGCGCTGCCGACCACCTTGAACTTTTCCGTGCCGGGCCTGGCCAGCGGCGAGTTGATGGACGTGTTCGACGCCGCCGGCCTGCGCGTCAGCGCCGGCAGCGCCTGCTCGGCGAAGAAGGCCGCGCCCAGCTACGTGCTGGACGCCATGGGCCTGCCGGCCTGGCGCAGCAGCGGCGCGATCCGCCTGTCGTTCGGCGCGCTGATCGACGACGCCAGCGTGGCCGAGGCCTGCGCCCGCATCGTCCGCTGCGGCGAGGCGCTGCGCGCCAGCTGCCTGCTGCCCTCGGCGCAGGCGCCGCTGCCGCACGACGGCGTGGTGCAATTGGGCGTCGAGGGCGAATGCAGCTGGCTGGTGCTGGACGCGGCCGGCCGCAGCTGCGTGGTGATCGACGCGCTGGCCGAGCACGGCGAGCGCATCGAGCAGTTCGTCCGCTGCCAGCAGTACCGCGTGCGCGCCATCCTGGCCAGCGCGGCCGGGCCG
>NZ_JAEMNU010000037.1:114033-260997 GCF_016461825.1 Rugamonas violacea
GGCCGGCCCGGCCGGCCGCGCCGCGCTGGCCGCCGCGCTGGCCGACAGCATGGACGGCGGCGCCGTCGACGCCTTCGGCTGGCCGGCCGGCGCCGCCGCGCTGACCTTGGCCGACGGCAGCGCCGCCGAGGCGCTGGCGCTGGGCGCCCGCACGCTGGTCTGCGCGCGGCACGCCGACGGCGGCCGCAGCTATCTGCTCGGCGCCGCCGTGGCCGCCGCCGGCGGCGCGCCGGCCGCCGCGCTGGCCGCCGACGCGGTGCGTTTCGCCTTCTGCGCTCACGCCGGGCAAGCGGGCCTGGCCGCGCTGCTGGCCGCCGACACGCTGCTCTGTCCGTCGCGCGACACGCACAACCAGTTCTGCAGCAGCCTGCGCGCGTTGCGCGCGCCGCCGCTGGCCGCGCCGGCCGACACCGCCGCGCTGCAGCTCGACGCGGCGGCGCTGGCGCAGTTCCTGCGCCGCCACCCCGACGCGCTGCTGGTCGACGTGCGCGAGCCCTACGAGTACGCCGCCGCCGCGCCGGCCGGAGCGGGCGGGCGTGGCGCGCTGAGCGTGCCGCTGAGCCGGCTGGCGGCCCAGCTCGACGAGTGGTTGCGCGGCACGCCCCGGCCGCTGGTGTTCTTCTGCCGCAGCGGCAACCGCAGCGTCAAGGCGGCGCAGTGCCTGCGCCGGCTCGGCTACGCCCAGGCCTGGAACCTGAGCGGCGGCCTGGCGCTGGCGCCGCTGGCCTGGGCCGCCTGATCGCCTGATCGCCCGCGCATCGGCGCAGCCGCGCACCCGCGCACCCGCGCACCCTAGCACCTGAGCCCCCGAGCACCTGAGTTCGCGCCGCCGCGTTTTGGCGCGGCGGCAAGTGCGCGCTGTGTACGTCTGCGCACAGTGAGCTGCCGTGCGCCCCGCTACCATGCCTTGGAACATACTTTCCATCGCGTGGTTTGCGCGCCTGCCGGCGCGTCGGCGGCGCCGGCCCCGTGGGGGCAGACAGCGAGGTCATTTTGAAACAACTCACCGCATTGCTCGCCTGGTGCAGCCCAGGTTTCCGCGAGGCGCGCTCCGGCGCCGTCCGCCCCGACGACGACGACGAGCTGCCGCTGCGCGCCGAGCTGTTCAGCGCGGCGCAAATGGCGGCCCACGGCAAGACCCTGGCCGGCCAGCACACGCTGCGCCGGCCGACCTTCTCCAGCCGCCGCGACCGCCTGCTGGCGCGGCTGGCCGAGAACGCCGAGCTGATCGGCGCCACCTGCGCCGAGCTGACCGCCGCCGTGACGGCCGGCCGGCAGGTGACGCCGGCCTCCGAGTGGCTGCTCGACAATTACTACCTGATCGAGGAGCAGATCCGCACCGCGCGGCGCCACCTGCCCAAGGGCTACAGCCGCCAGTTGCCAAGGCTGGGCGGCGCCGGCGTCGAGGGCTGCCCGCGCGTCTACAAGCTGGCGCTGGAGATCATCTCGCACGGCGACGGCCGGGTCGACCCGGAGAGCCTGCGCGGCTTCGTCGACGCCTACCAGGAGGGCGCCGCGCTCGAACTGGGCGAGCTGTGGGCGATCCCCATCATGCTGCGCCTGGCCCTGCTGGAGAACCTGCGGCGGGTCGCCGCGCGGGTCGCCGACAACCGCCGCCAGCGCGACCTGGCGGCCGACTGGGCCGAGCGGATGGGCCAGGTGGCCGAGCACAACGCCAGCGGCCTGATCCTGCTGGTGGCCGACATGGCGCGCTCCAACCCGCCCGTCACCAGCGCCTTCGTCGCCGAGCTGGCGCGCCGCCTGCAGGGGCAGAGCCAGGCGCTGACCCTGGCGCTGTCCTGGCTGGGCCACCGCCTGGCCGAGGGCGGCCTGACCATCGAGCAGCAGATCCAGAGCGAGATCCAGCAGCAGGCCGCCGAGCAGGTCTCGATCAGCAACAGCATCGGCAGCCTGCGCGTGCTCGGCAGCATGGACTGGCAGGAGTTCGTCGAGTCGATGAGCGTGGTCGAGCGCGAGTTGCGGCAGGACCCGGCCGAGGTGTATCCGCGCATGGACTTCGCCACCCGCGACCAGTACCGCCACGTCGTCGAGCGGCTGGCGCGGCGCTGCAGCCACAGCGAGGCCGAGGTGGCCGCCATGGCGCTGCGGCTGGCGCGGCTGCAGGCCGGCGGCGTCGACGCGCGCCACCACCACGTCGGCCACTACCTGGTCGGCACCGGCCAGCGCCTGCTGGCGCGCCAGTTGTGCGTGCGGCTGGCGCCCTGGCCGGCGCTGCAGGCGCGCGCCCGCGCCGCGCCGCTGGCCACCTACCTGGGCGCGACCGGCCTGCTGACCCTGGCCGTCGCGCTGCCGCTGCTGGCGCGCGCCGCCAGCGACGGCGCCCACGGCCCGGCGCTGGCCGCCCTGGCGCTGCTGGCGCCGGTCGCCGCCGCCCAGCTGGCGCTGGCCCTGGTCAACTGGGGCGCCACCCTGCTGACCCGGCCGCACCCGCTGCCGCGCATGGACCTGCGCGCCGGCGTGCCGGCCGGCGCGCGCAGCATCGTCGTCGTGCCGACGCTGATCTACAGCGCCGACAACGTCGCCGCGCTGGGCGAGCAGATGGAGGTGCGCTACCTGGCCAACCGCGATCCGCAACTGCTGTTCTGCCTGCTGACCGACTACGCCGACGCCGCCGCCGAGAGCCTGCCCGGCGACGCCGCGCTGCTGGCCCAGGCCCGCCAGTGCGTGCGCGAGCTCAACGCCCGCTACGCCGGCGCCGACGCGCCCGGCCCCTTCCTGCTGCTGCACCGGGCGCGCCGCTGGAACGCCCGCGAGGGCGTGTGGATGGGCCACGAGCGCAAGCGCGGCAAGCTGCTCGAACTGAACGGCTTCCTGCGCGGCCACGGCGGCGAGCACTTCGCCGCCGTCGAGGGCGAGGCGGCCGTGCTGGCCGCGCTGGGCACGGTCAAGTACGTCATCACGCTCGACACCGACACCCAGCTGCCGCGCGACGCCGCGCGCCAGTTCATCGCCGCCATGGAGCATCCGCTCAACGTCGCCCGTATCGATCCGCGCCGTGGCCGGGTGGTCGAGGGCTATGGCATTTTGCAGCCGCGCGTCTCGGCCAGCCTGCCCGGCGAGCGCGCCTCGCGCTACGAGAAGCTGTGCGGCGGCGAGTCGGGCATCGACCCCTACACGCGCACCGTCTCCGACGTCTACCAGGACGTGTTCTACGAGGGCTCCTTCATCGGCAAGGGCATCTACGCGGTCGACGTGTTCGAGCAGGTGCTGGCGGCGCGCCTGCCCGACAACCGCATCCTCAGCCACGACCTGATCGAGGGCTGCTACCTGCGCGCCGGCCTGCTCAGCGACGCCCAGTTGTACGAGGCCTATCCGGCCCGCTACAGCGAGGACGTGGCGCGGCGCCAGCGCTGGATACGCGGCGACTGGCAGCTGTTGTCCTGGCTGCTGCCGCGCGTGCCGGCCGGGGTCGACGGCCGCAGCCGCGAGGCCAACCCGCTGTCGGCGCTGTCGCGCTGGAAGCTGTTCGACAACCTGCGCCGCAGCCTGGTGGCGCCGACCCTGCTGGCCCTGCTGCTGCTGGGCTGGGCCCTGCCCGGCCAGGCCTGGTTGTGGAGCGGCGCCGCGCTGGCGGTGATCTTCGGCCCCGGCCTGGTCGGCGCCCTGGTCGACCTCGACCGCAAGCCGGTCGAAACCCTGTGGCGCCAGCACCTGGCCGGTTCGCTGCGGCGCAGCGGCCTGCAGTTGTCGCACGCGCTGCTGCAACTGGTGTTCCTGCCCTACGAGGCCGCCTTCAGCCTGGACGCGGCGGCGCGCAGCGCCTGGCGCCTGCTGGTCAGCCGGCGCCACCTGCTGGAGTGGCGCGCCTCGGCGCTGGCCTCGGGCGCCGACGGCCTGGCCGCCAACTGGCGCGCCATGTGGTGCGCGCCGCTGCTGGCGCTGGGCGTCGGCGCCGCGCTGGCGCTGTGGCGGCCGGCCGCGCTGGCGCCCGCCGCCGCCTTCCTGCTGGCCTGGCTGGGCTCGCCGCTGGCGGCCTGGTGGATCAGCCGGCCGGCCGCCGCCGCGCCGGACCGCCTGTCGGCCGAGCAGCACCGCTTCCTGCGCCTGCTGGCGCGGCGCACCTGGGCCTTCTTCGAGGACCACGTCGGCCCGGCCGACCACTGGCTGCCGCCCGACAACGTGCAGGAGCAGCCGCTGGCGGTGGTGGCGCACCGCACCTCGCCGACCAACATCGGCCTGGCCCTGCTGGCCAACCTGAGCGCCTACGACTTCGGCTTCGTCGGCGTCGGCACGCTGCTCGAGCGCAGCGAGCACACCCTGGCCAGCATGGCGCTGCTGGAGCGCCACCAGGGCCACCTGTACAACTGGTACGACACGCTGAGCCTGCAGCCGCTGCTGCCGATCTACATCTCCACCGTCGACAGCGGCAACCTGGCCGGCCATTTGCTGGTGCTGCAGGCCGGCCTGCTCGGCCTGCTCGAGCAGCCGCTGCTCGGCGCCCAGCTGTTCGACGGCATGGCCGTCACCGCCGCCGTGCTCGACGAGGCGCTGGCCGCCGCCGCCGCCGAACCCGGCCGCGGCCTGCCGGCGCCGCTGGGCGCCGCCGCCGCCGCGCTGCGCCAACACCTGGCCGCGGCGCCGCCGCCCGACCATCTGCCGGCGCTGCACGACTGGCTGGCGCGCGGCGCCGCCCTGGCCGAGGCGCTGCTGATCCACGTCGCCGGCCACGGCGACCCCGCCGCGCGCGACTGGGCCGCCGCGTTGGCGCACCAGTGCCGCGCCGCCCAGCGGGAGCTGGCCGAGCTGGCGCCCTGGTCGGCGTTGCCGGCCGACGCCGTGCTCGACGCCGCGCTGCTGCGCATGCCGACGCTGCGCGCGCTGGCCGGGTTGCAACCGGCCGCCGCCAGCGCCTCCGACCTGGCGCCCGACGAGCGCGCCCGCCAGCAGCAACTGGCCGAGCTGGTGGCGCTGGGCGGCGCCCGCGCCGTCAGCCGCATCGAGCGCATCGCCGCGCTGGCCGGCATGGCCCGCGCCCAGGCGCAGATGGACTACGCCTTCCTCTACAACCCCAGCACCAAGCTGCTGGCGATCGGCTACAGCGTCAGCGAGCGCCGCCTCGACGCCAGCTACTACGACCTGCTCGCCTCCGAGGTGCGGCTGGCCAGCTTCGTCGCCATCGCCCAGGGCCAACTGCCGCAGCAGCACTGGTTCGCGCTGGGGCGCCAGTTGTGCGTGGTCGGCGGCCGCCCGCTGCTGCTGTCGTGGAGCGGCTCGATGTTCGAATACCTGATGCCGCTGCTGGTCATGCCGAGCTATCCCAACACCCTGCTGACGCAGACCTACCAGGCCGTGCTCGACGCGCAGATCGACTACGGCCGCCAGCGCGGCGTGCCGTGGGGCGTCTCCGAGTCCGGCTACAACACGGTCGACGCCAGCCTGAATTACCAGTACCGCGCCTTCGGCGTGCCCGGCCTGGGCCTCAAGCGCGGCCTGGCCGACGACCTGGTGGTGGCGCCCTACGCCTGCATGATGGGCTTGATGGTGCGGCCCGAGGCGGCCTGCCAGAACCTGCAACGCATGGCCGCGCTGGGCTTGCTCGGCCGCTACGGCTTCTACGAGGCGATCGACTACACCGCCGCCCGCCTGCCGCGCGGCCACAGCGCCGCCGTGGTGCGCTCCTTCATGGTGCACCACCAGGGCATGGGCCTGCTGGCCATCGGCTACCTGCTGCACGACCGGCCGATGCAACGCCGCTTCGAGGCCGACGCCGAGTTGCGCGCCACCCTGCTGCTGCTGCAGGAGCGCATCCCGCAGGCCGGCGCCTTCCATGCCCAGCAGCAGGTCGAGGGCGAGCTGCGCAGCGGCTCGGCCGAACAGGCCGTGCCGCTGCGCGTGCTGACCCAGCCGAACACCTCGCTGCCCGAGACCCAGTTGTTGTCGAACGGCCGCTACCACGTCATGGTCAGCCACGCCGGCGGCGGGTCGAGCCGCTGGCGCGACCTGGCGGTGACGCGCTGGCGCGAGGACGGCACGCGCGACCACTGGGGCAGTTTCTGCTACCTGCGCGACGTCGAGGACGGCGCCGTCTGGTCGACCACCTACCAGCCGACCCTGGCCGCGCCGCGCAAGTACGAGGTGATCTTCTCCGAGGGCCGCGCCGAGTTCCGCCGCAGCGACCACGAGCTCGACCTGCACACCGAGATCGTCGTCTCGCCGGAGGACGACATCGAGCTGCGCCGCACCCGCATCACCAACAAGTCGGCGCGCCGCCGCGTCGTCGAGTTGACCAGCTACGCCGAGGTGGTGATGGCGCCGCCGGCGGCCGACGCCGCCCACCCGGCCTTCGGCAAGCTGTTCGTGCAGACCGAGATCCTGGCGCACGAGAACGCCATCCTGTGCGCGCGCCGGCCCCGTGGCAGGGACGAGGCGACGCCGACCATGCTGCACCTGATGACGGTGCACGACGCCAGCGTCGCCGCCGTCTCGTTCGAAACCGACCGCGCCCGCTTCATCGGCCGTGGCCGCAGCACCATCGCGCCGCTGGCCATGCGGCGGGCCGGCCCGCTGGCCGGCGGCGCCGGTTCGGTGCTCGACCCGGTGGTGGCGATCCGCTACCGCATCGTGCTCGAACCGGACCAGAGCGCCACCGTCGACATCGTCAGCGGCGTGACCGACACGCGCGAGGCGGCGCTGCACCTGATCGACAAGTACCAGGACCGCCACCTGGCCGACCGCGTCTTCGAACTGGCCTGGACCCACAGCCAGGTGGTGCTGCGCCAGCTCAACGCCAGCGAGGCCGACGCCCAGCTCTACGCCCGCCTGGCCAGCACCGTCATCTACCCCAACGCGCTGCTGCGCGCCGAGCCGGCCATCCTGCAGAAGAACCAGCGCGGCCAGTCCGGCCTGTGGGCCTACGCCATCTCCGGCGACCTGCCGATCGTGCTGCTGCAGATCCGCGACCCGGCCAACATCGAGCTGGCGCGCCAACTGGTGCAGGCGCACGCCTACTGGCGCCTGAAGGGCCTGGTGGTCGACCTGGTGATCTGGTACGAGGACCAGGCCGGCTACCGCCAGCTGCTGCACGAGCAGATCATGGGCCTGATCGCCTCCGGCCACGACGCCCAGGCGATCGACCGGCCGGGCGGCATCTTCGTGCGCCAGGCCGAGCAGATCGCCAACGAGGACCGCGTGCTGCTGCAGTCGGTGGCGCGGGTCATCATCAGCGACAGCCGCGGCACCCTGGCCGAGCAGATCAAGCGGCCCGCCGCGCCGACGCCGCGCCTGCCGCCGCCGCTGGGCGAGGGCCGCCCCGGCGGCGCCGCCCGCCCGGCCGAGCCGCCGCCCGCCGCCGATGTCGCCGCCGGCGCCGGCGCGCCGCTGCTCGACAACGGCGTCGGCGGCTTCTCGGCCGACGGCAGCGAGTACCTGATCCGCCACGGCGCCGGCCGGCGCACGCCGGCGCCGTGGTGCAACGTGCTGGCCAACGCCCAGTTCGGCAGCGTGGTGTCGGAGAGCGGCCAGGCCTACAGCTGGCACGAGAACGCCCACGAGTTCCGCCTGACGCCGTGGCACAACGACCCGGTCGGCGACGCCAGCGGCGAAGCCTTCTACCTGCGCGACGAGCACAGCGGCGAGGTCTGGTCGCCCACCGCGCTGCCGGCCGGCGGCGACGGCGAGTACCTGACCCGGCACGGCTTCGGCTACAGCGTGTTCGAGCACAGCGGGGGCGCCATCGCCAGCGAACTGACCACCTTCGTCGCCCTCGACGCGGCGCTCAAGTACAGCGTGCTGCGGCTGCGCAACGACGGCGCCCAGCCGCGCCGCCTGTCCGTCACCGGCTATGTCGAATGGGTGCTGGGCGACATGCGCAGCAAGTCCGGCATGCACATCATCACCGAGCGCGACGGCGCCAGCGGCGCGCTGTTCGCCCGCAACGCCTACAACACCGAGTTCAGCGGCCGCGTCGCCTTCTTCCACGCCGACGCCGGCCTGGCCGCCGGCGCCAGCTTCAGCGCCGACCGCGCCGAGTTCATCGGCCGCAACGGCAGCCTGGCCGATCCGGCCGCGCTGCGCCGCACCCGCCTGTCGGGCCGGCTCGGCGCCGGCCTCGACGCCTGCGCCGCGCTGCAACTGCCCTGCGAGCTGGCGCCCGGCGAGGAACGCGAGTTCGTCTTCATGCTCGGCGTCGGCGGCCGCCGCAACGCCGACGCCGGCAGCATGGTGCAGCAGCACGGCAACGCCGCCGCCGCCGCCGCCGCGCTGGCCGCCGTGCGCGCCCACTGGGCCGCCACCCTTGGCGCCGTGCGCATCGCCACGCCCGAGCCGGCGCTCGACGTGCTGGTCAACGGCTGGCTGCTGTACCAGACCATCGCCTGCCGGCTGTGGGCGCGCAGCGGCTACTACCAGTCGGGCGGCGCCTTCGGCTTCCGCGACCAGCTGCAGGACGCCATGGCGGCGCTGCACAGCGCGCCGCAGCTGCTGCGCGAGCACCTGCTGCTGTGCGCCGGCCACCAGTTCATCGAGGGCGACGTGCAGCACTGGTGGCATCCGCCGTCCGACCGTGGCGTGCGCACGCACTGCTCGGACGACTACCTGTGGCTGCCGCTGGCGGCCTGCCGCTACGTCGCCGTGACCGGCGACCTGGCCGTGCTCGACGAGACGGCGGCCTACCTGGAGGGCCGCGCCGTCAAGCCCGACGAGGACTCCTACTACGACCTGCCGAGCCGCTCGGCGCGCAGCGAGACGCTGTACCAGCACTGTGTGCGGGCGCTGCGCCACGGCCTGCGCTTCGGCGCCCACGGCCTGCCGCTGATCGGCTCCTGCGACTGGAACGACGGCATGGACAAGGTCGGCGAGCACGGCAAGGGCGAGAGCGTCTGGCTGGCCTTCTTCCTGTACGAGGTGCTGCTGCGCTTCGCCGAGCTGGCCGAGCGGCGCCAGGACGGCGTTTTCGCCGCCGAGTGCCGGGTCGAGGCCAAGCGCCTGGCCGCCAGCGTCGAGGCGCACGCCTGGGACGGCCAGTGGTACCGCCGCGCCTACTTCGACGACGGCACGCCGCTCGGCTCGCACGCCAACGCCGAGTGCCAGATCGATTCGATCTCGCAGAGCTGGGCGGTGCTGTCGGGCGCGGCCCAGCCGGCCCGCGCGCGCCAGGCGATGGAGCAGGTCGACGCCCGCCTGGTGCGGCGCGAGCACGGCCTGATCCAGCTGCTCGACCCGCCGTTCGACCGCGCCGAGCCCAACCCCGGCTACATCCGCGGCTATGTGCCGGGGGTGCGCGAGAACGGCGGCCAGTACACCCACGCCGCGATCTGGACGGTGATGGCCTTCGCCCGCCTCGGCGACAGCGAGCGGGCCTGGCAACTGCTGCGCATGATCAATCCGCTGAGCCATGCCGCCACGGCCGAGGGCTGCGCCCGCTACAAGGTCGAACCGTATGTGGTGACGGCCGACATCTACGCCGTGCCGCCCCACGTCGGCCGCGGTGGTTGGAGCTGGTACACCGGCTCGGCCGGCTGGATGTACCGCTTGATCGTCGAGGAGATGCTGGGGCTGACGCGGGCCGCCGGCCGCCTGTCGCTGGCGCCGCACCTGCCGGCCGATTGGGACGGCTTCGAGATGAGCTACCGCCACGGCGCGGCCGTCTACCGGATCGGTGTTAGCCGCGCCGGCGCCGGCGCGGTTGGCCTGAGCCTGGACGGCGTGGCCCAGCCGGACAATGGCTTCGCGCTGCTCGACGACGGCGCCAGCCATGTGGTGGAGCTGCGCCTGGCGGGCTGAGGCGGCGCCCGGCGCCGCCGAAAAAACCGGCGCCGTGGACCTGGCGCCGGCGAAAAAAAACCGGCGCCGCGTTTGCGGTGCCGGTTCTTTGTTCGGGGGGGCGGGGCTGCTGCCGGGGCGGCCTTGGCTTGAGTCCGGGTCGACCCCGGGTTGACGCCGGGTTGCGCCCGGATTGCGCTTATTCGACCACGCGGATCATGCGCCAGCGCGCGGTGGCGTTGTCGCGGCGGCGGCCGGCCAGCAGCAGGACGGCAATGCCGATCAGAAACATTGTGTATATCTCCGGCTCGGGGATGGGTTCCGCCAAGGGCTGCGCGTGGTGCGCCCGGGCTTGGGCGTTCAGTTCGGCGCGGCCGGCGCGCAAGGGCGCCGGCGCGGCGATGCCGGCGAGCGCGGCGCCGTCCAGCGTCAAGTCCAAGCCGCTTTGCAGCGCCACGAAATCGCGCAGATCGGCCTCTTCCAAACCTTCGAGCAGGGTGGGGGCCAGGGACTGGTCGATCCAGGCGGCCGGCATGGTCGATGCCGGCGCCTCGATACTGATGGTGGTGGCGCCGGCGGAGGCGCTCAGCCCCAGCATCAACGCCGCGATCGCCAGGGTGATCTGGACATTCATGCAAACCTCTTTCATTGATTTCATACTTAACAAAGATGATATCTTATCAATTTTTTGAGATCTGTGTGCGAACGCACATAAACGGACAGAAAAATAAACAAATTGGCAAGTTCCGGCGTGCCGGAAATCGACTAGAAACCCCAGCCGGCGCCCGCGCCCAGCAGCGTCGCCAGACCGAGCAGGGCGAACACGGCGGCCGCGATGCCGTGCACCAATTTCAGCGATATCCGCCCGGCGATGCGCTCGCCCAGGTAGACCGCCGGCACGTTGGCCAGCATCATGCCGACGGTGGTGCCGGCCACCACCGCCGCCAGGCTGTCGTAGCGCGCCGCCAGCGCCACCGTGGCGACCTGGGTCTTGTCGCCCATCTCGGCCATGAAGAAGGCGATCAGCGTGGTCAGGAACACGCCGTAGCCGGCCAGCTTGGTGTCGTCGTCGTCGAGCTTGTCGGGCACCAGGGTCCAGGCCGCCATCGCCAGGAAGGAGGCGCCCAGCACCCAGCGCAGCAGGTCCGGCCCCAGCAGGCCGGTGACCCAGCCGCCGACGGCGGCGGCGAAGGCGTGGTTGGCCACGGTGGCGACGAAGATCGCCAGCACGATCGGCAGGGGACGGCGGAATTTGGCGGCCAGCACGAAGGCCAGCAATTGGGTTTTGTCGCCGATTTCGGCGAGCGCGACGATGCCGCTAGAGACGAGGAAAGCTTCCATGGGAGTGGTGTGGTACGCGGGCCGGACGGTTTACCAATGATCCAGGGGCGGCTCCGGCCCATGCGGCCGCCCCTTGATCAGTGGTCTCGTCAAGTGGTTCACCATCTGCACCACGGCCTGCGGGCCGATTATGTTGATACAGATTCCGCCGGACGGGCCGACGGACGACTACTCCCCAATGTTCAACCGCGATGATACCGCAAGCCCGCCGCCCGGTCCAGCGTGCCCCTTGTGCTATTCTGCTCGGCGCCCCTGCCCTTGTCGGCAATCTTTTCTAATTGTTTATTTTTTGCGAAGACCACCATGCCCTCACCGAATCCCCTGCGCCTCGCGCTGTGTCTGTTGCTCGGCCTCGCCGCCGGCGCGCAGGCCGACCCGCTCAGCTACGCCCGCTACGACCAGGTGCGCACCAGCGACCTGCACCTCGACCTGAAGGCCGACTTCGCCAACAAGACGTTGAGCGGCTACGCCGAACTGAGCCTGAACTGGCTCGACAAGTCGGCGCGCAGCCTGGTGCTCGACACGCGCGACCTGAGCATCGCCCGCGTCCAGGTGCTGGGCGCCAACGGCAAGTGGGCGCCGGCCTCCTACATGCTCGACAAGCTGGAGGCCGACAAGGGCCGCGCCCTGCGCATCGCCGTCGCCGCCCAGCCGCAGAAGGTGCGCATCTACTACCACACGGCGCCCGCCGCCGCCGCGCTGCAGTGGATGACGCCGCAGCAGACCATGTCGGGCAAGCGGCCCTTCATGTTCAGCCAGTCCGAGACCATCAACGCGCGCTCCTGGGCGCCGCTGCAGGACACCCCGGCGGTGCGCTTCACCTACAGCGCCCGCATCGACGCGCCGGCCGGCCTGCGCGTGGTGATGAGCGCCGAGAACGACCAGAACGCCACCGGCGTCGGCGGCTGGAAGTTCCGCATGGCCCAACCGATCCCGGCCTACCTGCTGGCCATCGCCATCGGCGAGCTGGAGCTGCGCAAGCTGGGTCCGCGCTCGGCCGTCTACGCCGAGCCGGCCCGCATCGAAGCGGCCGCCTGGGAGCTGGCCGACACCGAGAAGATGATCGCCGCCGCCGAAAGCCTGTACGGTCCCTACCGCTGGGAGCGCTACGACATGATCGTGCTGCCGCCGTCCTTCCCCATCGGCGGCATGGAGAACCCGCGGCTGACCTTCCTGACGCCGACCATGATCGCCGGCGACCGCAGCCTGGTCGACCTGATCGCCCACGAGCTGGCCCATTCCTGGTCCGGCAACCTGGTCACCAACGCCTCGTGGAAGCACTGGTGGCTCAACGAGGGCTTCACCACCTATGTCACCACGCGCATCGTCGAGAGCCTGTACGGCGTCGACGTCGCCGAGATCGGCCTGCAGCTGGAGCAGGAGGAGCTGTTCGCCTCGCTGCCGGAGATCCCGCCGGCGCGCCAGGCGCTGATCAGCCGCGACCCCGACGAGCGGCCGGCCGCCACCTACACCGACGAGGGCCTGGCCTATCCGAAGGGCGCCTGGTTCCTGCGCACGCTCGAACAGCGCGCCGGCCGCGCCGTGTTCGACCCCTTCCTGCGCGGCTGGTTCGACCAGCACGCCTTCCAGTCGGCCACCACCGAGCAGTTCCTCGCCTACCTGCGCAAGAACCTGCTCGACGGCCATCCCGAGCTGATGAGCGAGGCCGAGCTCGACGAGTGGCTGCACGGCGCCGGCGTGCCGGCCAGCGCCAAGCGCGCCGTCTCGCCGCGCCTGGCCGCCGTCGACGCCCAGCGCAACGCCTGGCTGAAGGGCGAACTGGCCACCAAGGACATCGACGCCAAGGCCTGGATCGCGCCCGAGTGGATGCACTTCCTCAACGACATCAGCGGCAAGGCCACGGCGGCCCAGCTGGCCGAGCTCGACCAGCAGTTCGCCCTGGGCAAAAGCGGCAACAACGAGATCGCCTACCGCTTCTACCTGGCCTCGGTGAAGGCCGGCTACAACGTGCGCGAGCCGCTGGACAGCTTCCTGATGAGCGTGGGCCGGCAAAAATTCGTCGTGCCGCTGTACACCGCGCTGCTGAAGAAGCCGGACGACAAGGTCTGGGCCAAGGCGCTGTACGCCAAGGCGCGCGAACGCTACCACCCGGTGACCCAGGGTTCGGTCGACAAGCAGTTCGCCAAGAAGTAGGCGCGCCCCGGCGCGGGGCGGCGGACGGCGCCGCGCCGTCCGCCGCAAGCAGAGCAGGCCAGTCCCGTCGGACTGGCTTTTTTTTGTCCGCGCGTACCGCCTCGCGCTACCCCAAGTGGCATCCGATGGTGCTCCGCACAAATGACTGGAGTCTTGCCCGGTAAATTGCAACACTTTGTTTCCGGCGTGCTGAACGCCCCAAACGACAAGGAGGCAGGGCATGACGGCGAGACAGGCGATGTGGCAACGCATGACGTTGCTCGGCACTTTGTGCTGCCTGGCCGGCTCGGCCCCGGCCGCGTCGACGCCGCTGTCGCCGGCCGTGCCGCCGCCGCCGCTCGACGCCGCCGTCGCTGGCGCCGGCATCCCCGCCGTCGAGGTCAGCGGCCTGGACGATCCGTCCGAGCGGCTGTACGGCAGGATGCTCAAGGGCATGGAGCTGTTCGAGCGCTACGCCCCCCGCATGCCCGGCATCACGCTGCGCTTCCGCCTGCTCGGCTTCCCCACCGACGCCTTGCGCAAGCCGCTGCGGCTGAGTCTGATCACCGAGCAGAGCAGCGTGCCGCTGGCGTTGGCCGACGACTTCAGCTTCACGCTGCCGCAGGACGCCGCGCTGGCCGCCGCCGGCGCCCGCCTGCGCGCCAACCGCCACGCCGGCAGTGTGCTGTGGTTCGCCGACGTGCGCTCGCCCGGCGTGGCGCCGGACACCCGCCGGCTGGGCGACCTGCGGCTCGAATGCAATATCGGCGTGGTCGGCCGGGTCGCCGACTTCCCCTCGACGCCGGCCAACCTGGCGCTGGCGGCGCTGGACAATCCCTGCGGCTGGCGCGGCACCCTGTTCCCCTTCCTGGCCGAGCGCGCCGTGTTCGGCGTCAACCTGGTCAACGGCGCGCGCCACCAAAGCCTGTCCAGCGACATGTTGTACGGCGCCCAGTTGGGCACCGGCCCGCTGGCGCGCCTGTTGTACTCGGGGCGCGACTGGAGCCACTTGCGCGACCGCGCCTACCAGCTGCCGCTGTGGGACGACAGCTGGCCCGACGACACCGTCGTCACCTTTGAATACATGGACGACGGCCCGGCGCCGACGGCGTCCGCTGCCGCAGCATCGCGCGCGCCCTGAATGGAGTCGATTATGATGAATATCCTGAGCCGATTGAGCTGGGCCATGTTGCTGCTGCTGGGCGGTTGCGCCGTGGTCGGCAACGGCGCCGTCAGCCGCATGAGCCGGGGCGAGATGGACCACGCCATCAAGGTCGGCCACAGCACCAAGGCCGACATCGCCGCCGCCTTCGGCGACTCGCACGTGTTCAAGTTCGACAGCGGCTACGAGATCTGGGTCTACCGCGACCAGCAGAGCGTGCCCACCTTCGTGCGCTACATCCCGATCATCGGCACGGCCGCGCTGTTCGTGCCGGACCGCAGCCGCGAGCTGGTGCTGCTGTTCGGCAGCGACGGCGTGCTGCGCAAATACCGCCTGCACCAATCCCAGGGCTAAACGGCCTCTGGATATGACTAGCCCTCGACGCGGTTGCGGCCCAGGTGCTTGGCGCGGTACAGCGCCAGGTCGGCGGCGTGGAACAGGCTGTCGAGGGCGGCCCGCTGGCCGCTGGCGGCGGCCACGCCGAAGCTGGCGGTGATGCGCAGGATGTGGCCGTCGACCAGCGGCAGCGGCTCGGCCTCGATGGCGCGGCGCAGCCGCTCGGCCACCACGCGCGCCGCGTTCAGGTCGCAGTAGGCCGGCATGACGACGAACTCCTCGCCGCCGTAGCGGGCCAGGATCTCGCCGTCGCGCAGCTCGTGGCGCACCAGCGCGGCGACGCGGATCAGCACCTGGTCGCCGGCGTCGTGGCCGTGGCAGTCGTTGACCGACTTGAAGTGGTCGATGTCGAACAGGATCACCGCCAGCGACAAGTCCTGCTCCTGCGCGCCGCGCATGCGCAGCTGGCCGGCCACGGTGAAGGCGCGCCGGTTCAGGATGCCGGTCAGGTAGTCGGTGTCGGCGCTGCGGCGCAGCTCCTCGATCAGGTGCTGGCGCTCCTGTTCGAGGCGCTGCTTGTCGAGCGCGCCGGCGCGCAGCGCCACCAGGGCGCGCAGCAGGTCGCCCACCTCGTCGCGCCGGCCGGTGCCGCGCACCTCGCTGGCCAGGTCGCCGTTGCTCAGGTTGACCAGCGCGCGCGTCGCCCACAGCAGCGGCCGGATCACCCGGCGCCGCACGATCAGCACCAGCACCGTCAGCACCAGCAAGGTCAAGGCGCCGGTGGCGCAGGCCAGCAGCAGTTGGCGTTGCGCCGTGTCGTAGGCCTGGCGGGCCTGCTCCAGCGAAGCCTCCAGCAGCACGTCGCGCACGCGCAGGATGGGCGTCATGGTCGGCACGTAGCGCTCGGCGAACTGGCCGGTGTCCATCTGGTAGGGCAGGCCGGCGCGGCTGGCGCGCACCATCTCGGCCACCAGCGCCAGGCCGTCGCCGAAGTAGCGCTGCTCCATCGCGCGCACCGCCACCAGCAGGCGCGGGTCGGCGGCGACGCTGTTGGTGGGCAGCTTGATGAGTTGGCGCAGCTGCTCGATGCGGCCCTCGATGAACTGGATTTGCCGCTGCGCCGTGTCGTCCAGCGGCTGCCGCCCGGCCAGCGCGGCCGTCAGTTGGGAGCCCAGGCGGCCGGCGTATTCGCGCAGTTCGACGGCGAAGCGGGCGTTCTGCTGGATCACCGCGAACTGCGGATAGCGCTGCTCCGAGCTGCGCGAGAATTCGTTGACCGTCTCCATGATGATGGGCACCAGGGCGAACATCTGCTCGACGGCGGCGGTCAGTTCGGCCGGCGGCCGTTGCGCCTGCTCCAGCGCGGCCAGCTGGTCGACCGTGCGGCGCGCCGCCAGCAAGGCCGGCTGGACCCGGCGCAAGGTGGCCAGCGCGGCGGCCGACGGCGCCGGGCCGGCGTCGATGCAGGTCCGCAGGTCGGCCAGCGCGCGGTCGCTGGCCTCGCGCGCATCGGCCAGGCGCTGCACCCGCAGCGCCCGGTGTGGCAGGCCGTCGCCCATCAGGCCGTTGGCGGGGCCGCGCTCGGCGGACAGCTTCTCGGTCGCCAGCATGCTCTTTTGCACCAGTTCGAGCATGCGCAGGCCGTCGGCGGCGGCGCGGTAGTTGTTCCATTCCGTCAGCACGATGTGGCCCAGCATGGCGCCGCTGAGCAACGCCAGCACGGCGATGGAAACGGCGAACAAACGGGTCAGTTTCATGGCGGGAATTATTCTACAGTTTGCTTGGCGTGTTACCGGTAAACGTTTGCCCTCGCAAATCGTATTTTTCTAAATGGCAATATGCCACAAGACGGCCGCCGTGTCGCCCGGCATCTGACGGAGGTGGCCGGCGGCGCCACGATTGGCGCCGGCGCGGCGGCCATCGGTACAGGATTGGTCTGCTCGGCTGGCGTTGCGGTCTTGGATTGGCCTTTTAATTGCCGTGGTCGCGGCTGGCGAAGAAGTGGAGGCGCGCGCGGTGGTGCGGGAAGATGACCGGCTCGATCATCGGCTCCAGCCACGGTAACCGATCCGCGGGCGCCGAATCGGCGGCAAACTCGGCGATAAACTCGGCGATAAACTCGGCGATAAACTCGGCGCTAAACCGGCCGATCAAAGACAATAAAAAGACGATAAAAAGACAAAAAGGCAATAAAAAGGCCGGGCGGCGCTGGCGCGCCCCCGGCCGTTCAAGCGGCGGCCGTCAGGCCGGCGCGGCTCAGTCCTTCGAGCCGATCACGCGGTAGATCAGGGCGCCGATCAGCGCGCCGGCGATCGGCGCGACCCAGAACAGCCACAGCTGGCTGGTGGCCCAGTCGCCGACATACAGCGCGACGCCGGTGCTGCGCGCCGGGTTGACCGAGGTGTTGGTGACCGGGATGCTGATCAGGTGGATCAGGGTCAGGCACAGGCCGATCGGCAGCGGCGCGAAGCCGGCCGGGGCGCGGCCGTCGGTGGCGCCGAGGATGACCAGCAGGAACATCGCCGTCATCACCACTTCGGTGATCAGGGCGGCGGTCAGCGAGTAGCCGCCCGGCGAGTGCGCGCCGTAGCCGTTCGAGGCGAAGCCGCCGGCCAGGTCGAAGCCGGCCTTGCCGCTGGCGATCAGGTAGAGCACGCCGCCGGCGGCGATGCCGCCGAGCACCTGCGCGACGATGTAGGGCAGCAGCTTGTTGGCGGGGAAGCGGCCGCCGGCCCACAGGCCGATCGACACGGCCGGGTTCAGGTGGCAACCGGAGATGTGGCCGATGGCGTAGGCCATGGTCAGCACGGTCAGGCCGAAGGCCAGCGAAACGCCCAGCAGGCCGATGCCGACGCCGGGGAAGGCGGCCGCCAGCACGGCGCTGCCGCAGCCGCCCAGCACCAGCCAGAAGGTACCAAAAAATTCAGCTCCGTATTGTTTCATTGGGCTTGTTCCTATAGAAATGTTGTTGTTGAGATCGCATTGCTTTAATTATTACTTTGTAACGGTGGGAATGTACAGGCGACGGCCGAAAAAGTCCATACGCAAAGGCGGCGGGGCAGCGGGTTGCGCTCCTGCAACAGGGTGCCAGGGGCGTGGCACGGGGCGTCGGCGGCGGCGCATGTGTCGCGTGGAAATTATTTCTCTTTGGAAGTTATATACAGCGCCAGCGTGAACAACTCCAGCTACAATTGGCTTGCCAGCGAGTGCGCGGCGGAGCATTTCAAGGCTTTCCTTTCGCGCCGCGTTGGATCAGAATGGGTGGAGAAAATTTCGTAACGGCATGCCCGTTGGCGGCATGTCCCGGATGGTTTTTTCGGGGGGCGGCGTCCAGTGAAAAATATCACCAGTCTCGGCAGCGCGATCCTGCTTCCCCTCGCCCTGGCGCTGGCCGGCGCCGTCGGCACGCTGGCGGCCGGCTGGGGCCACGCCGGCTGGCTGGCCTGGTTGTGGGCCGCGCTGCTGCTGGCCGCCGGCGCCGGCGCCGCGCGCCTGCTCGGCGCCGCCCGCGGCGCGCCGGACAGCATGATCGAGCGCTACCTGGAGGGCCGCGAGCAGTTCGGCGACGCCGTGCTGCCGGTCTGGAGCCGCCACCTGGAGTCCTCGCGCAGCCAGATGGAGGACGCCGTGGCCGAGCTGGCCGGGCGCTTCTCCTCCATCGTCGACAAGCTCGACAACACCCTGCACAACGCCGGCAGCGGCCAGCGGGGCCAGGACGGCCCCTCGCTGGCCGAGGTGTTCGGCCACAGCCAGAGCCAGCTCGGCTCGGTGGTCGCCTCGATGCAGTCGGCGATGCGCTCCAAGCAAACCATGCTCGACCAGATCAAGCAGCTCGAGGCCTACACCCGCGAGCTGCGCGGCATGGCCGAGGGCGTCGCCAGCATCGCCGCCCAGACCAATCTGCTGGCCCTCAACGCGGCCATCGAGGCGGCCCGCGCCGGCCCGGCCGGGGCCGGCTTCGCGGTGGTCGCCACCGAGGTGCGCAACCTGTCGAACCGCTCGGCCGAAACCGGCCGCAGCATCGCCGAGCGGGTCGGCCAGATCAGCCGCGCCATCCTCGCCGCCAGCCAGGCGGCCGAGCTGTCGAGCGAGCAGGAGAACGCCTCGCTGCACTCGGCCGAGGGCATGATCGCCAGCGTGCTGAACGACTTCCGCCAGGTCACCGACGCGCTGCAGCAGTCGACCGAATCGCTCAAGCAGGACAGCGTGGCGATCCAGGGCGAGGTCGGCGAGGCGCTGGTGCAACTGCAGTTCCAGGACCGGGTCAGCCAGGTGATGGCCCACGTGCGCGACAACATGGACCTGCTGCCGCAACTGCTGCGCGAGAACCGCGCCCGCTACGCCGACGGCGCCGGCCTCGAACCGCTGGCCGCCGCCGCCCTGCTGGGCGAGCTGGAAAAGACCTACGCGATGGCCGAGGAGCACGCCGTGCACCACGGCGGCAAGGCCCGGCCGATCGCCGCCGCCGCCGTCGACGAGGTGACGTTTTTCTAAGGGGGGTAATGCATGGCCAAGACAATCATGGTGGTCGACGATTCGGCTTCGCTGCGTCAGGTGGTGGGGATCGCGCTCAAGGGCGCCGGCTACGACGTGATCGAGGGGCGCGACGGGGTCGACGCGCTGTCCAAATGCACCGGGCAGAAGATCCATCTGGTGGTGTGCGACGTCAACATGCCCAACATGGACGGCATCACCTTCGTCAAGGAGTTCAAGCAGTTGCCGCTGTACCGTTTCACGCCGGTGATCATGCTGACCACCGAGTCGCAGGAGAGCAAGAAGAAGGAGGGCCAGGCGGCCGGCGCCAAGGCCTGGGTGGTCAAGCCCTTCAAACCCGAGGTGCTGCTCGGCGCGGTGGCCAAGCTGGTGCTGCCCTAGGCGGCGCGCGCCCGCGCGTCGCCGCAGGTGAGCCGCCGCCTTCGATCCGATCCACCCCACCCGCCACGGAGCCGCCATGTCTGTCGATCCCAGCACCGCCGCCACCCGCCTCGCCATCGCCGGCGAGCTGACCATCTACCGCGCCGCCGAGCTGAAGGGCGAGCTGATGCTGGCGCTGGCGCGCGCGCCGCTGCTCGAGCTCGACCTGTCGGCCGTCAGCGAGCTCGACACGGCCGGCCTGCAGGTGCTGATGCTGGCCAAGCAGCACGCCACCACGCTGGGCCACCAACTGCGCCTGGTCGGCCACAGCGCCGCCGTGCTGGAGATCTTCGACATGCTGGACCTGGGCGGCTACTTCGGCGACGCCCTGCTGGTGTCCGCCGCCGCCCACTGATACCGCCGACGATACCGCCGACCTGCCTAGCGAGGTAAGCCATGAACCTGGACCAAGCGCTGCAAACCTTCATCGTCGAGAGCCGCGAGCTGCTCGAGGAGATGGAGAACGCCCTGCTCAACGTCGACCTGGCCGGCGACCAGGGCGAGGCGATCAACGCCATCTTCCGCGCCGCCCACACCATCAAGGGCTCGGCCGGGTTGTTCAGCCTGGACCACATCGTCGCCTTCACCCACGTCGTCGAGAGCCTGCTCGACGAGGTGCGCGACGGCCGCGTCGTGCTGGTCGACGAGATGATCGTGCTGCTGCTGTCCTGTTGCGACTACCTGTCCGGCCTGATCGACGGCCTGGCCGCCGGCGTCACCGAGGCCGACCCGGCCAACGCCGCCGAGGACGCCGCCCTGGTGGCCCAGTTGCGCCGCCACATGAGCGCGCCCGGCGCCGGCCACGGGCCGGCCGCCGCCGGCGCCAGCCCGCTGGTCGAGGTGGCGCCGCCCGGCGTCGAACGCATGGGCGGCGAGTCCGGCGAGCGCGACCACTGGCACATCTCGCTGCGCTTCGGCCGCGGCGTGCTGCAGAACGGCATGGACCCGATCGCCTTCCTGCGCTACCTGGCCAAGCTGGGCCGCATCGTCGGCATCGCCACCGTCGACGCGCTGCCGCCGGCCGAGCAGATGGACGCCGAGCTGTGCTACCTGGGCTTCGAGATCGCCTTCGACAGCCAGGCCGACAAGGAGACCATCGAGGCGGTCTTCGAATTCGTCCACGACGACTGCGTGATGCACATCCTGCCGCCGCACAGCCGGGTCTCGCGCTACGTCGAGCTGATCCGCACCCTGCCCGAGCAGGACGCCCGCCTGGGCGAGATCCTGGTGCGCTGCGGCAGCGTCACGGCGCGCGAGCTGGAGCAGGCGCTGGCCAGCCAGGACGCCGCCAGCGGCCAGATCGGCTCGATCCTGGTCGGCGCCGGCAACGTGCCGCCGGTGGTGGTCGAGGCGGCGCTGGCCAAGCAGAAGCAGGCCAGCGAGCAGAAGGCGCAGGAGAGCCGCTCGATCCGCGTCGACTCCGACAAGCTGGACCGCCTGATCGACCTGGTGGGCGAACTCATCATCGCCGGCGCGCGCGCCAACCTGATCGGCCAGCGCATCCACAACGTCGAGCTGCAGGAATGCACCTCGGTGCTGTCCGGCCTGGTCGAGGAGGTGCGCGACGCCGCCCTCGAACTGCGCATGGTCAAGATCGGCGCCACCTTCAACCGCTTCCAGCGCGTCGTGCACGACGTCGCCCGCGAGCTGGGCAAGGACATCGGCCTGGCCGTCGACGGCGAGGACGCCGAACTCGACAAGACCGTCGTCGAGAAGATCGGCGACCCCTTGATGCACCTGGTGCGCAACGCCATGGACCACGGCATCGAGCCGGCCGAGCTGCGCCTGGCGCGCGGCAAGCCGGCCCGCGGCCTGATCTCGCTGAACGCCTTCCACGAATCGGGCAGCATCGTCATCGAGGTCAGCGACGACGGCGGCGGCCTGCAGAAGGAGCGCATCCTGGCCAAGGCGATCGAGCGCGGCCTGGTCGAGCCGGAGCGCAAGCTGTCCGACGGCGAGATCTACAACCTGATCTTCGAGGCCGGCTTCTCGACCGCCGAAAAGATCACCAACCTGTCCGGCCGCGGGGTCGGCATGGACGTGGTCAAGCGCAACATCACGGCCCTGCGCGGCAGCGTCGAGGTCGACAGCAAGGAGGGCGCCGGCACCATCGTCACGGTGCGCCTGCCGCTGACCCTGGCCATCATCGACGGCTTCCTGGTGCAGGTCGGCGGCTCGGTGTTCGTCATCCCGCTCGACATGATCGAGGAGTGCATCGAGTATGCCGCCGAGCCGGGCCAGGACTACTGCAACCTGCGCGGCCAGGTGCTGCCCTTCATCCGCCTGCGCCAGTTGTTCGCGCTGGACGGCCAGCCGACGCGGCGCGAAAGCATCGTCGTGCTGAAGTTCGGCAACCAGCGCGCCGGCCTGGTGGTCGACACCCTGCTGGGCGAGTTCCAGACCGTCATCAAGCCGCTCAGCCCGATCTTCTCCGAAGTCAAATGCATCAGCGGCTCGACCATCCTGGGCAGCGGCGACGTCGCCCTGATCCTCGACGTCGCCGCCTTGATGGGCCAGGTCGGCGGCAAGGGCGCGGCCCAGCTGGCCGCCGCCTGAGCCGGCCGCCTTTCAACCTTTCGTGGAGCGCCAGATGATCACAAGCACCGAGCACAGCGCCAGCCGCGCGCTGGTCGCCGCGGCGGCCGCCGCCGCCGCCGCGCTGCCCAGCCAGTTCCTCACTTTCATGCTGGGCGAGGAGCAGTTCGCCGTCGGCATCCTCAACATCAAGGAGATCATCGAGTACGGCAGCCTGGCCACCGTGCCGATGATGCCGAGCTGCGTGCGCGGCGTCATCAACCTGCGCGGCGCGGTGGTGCCGGTGCTCGACCTGTCGGCCCGCTTCGGCCGCGCCAGCAGCCCGGTCAGCAAGCGCAGCTGCATCGTCATCGTCGAGCTGGCCGACAGCCAACAGGGCAAGCAGGTGCTGGGCATGCTGGTCGACGCCGTCAACGCCGTGGTCGACATCGCCGCCGGCGACATCGAGCCGCCGCCGGCCTTCGGCACGCGCATCCGGCCCGACTTCATCGCCGGCATCGGCAAGGCCAACGGCCGCTTCGTCAGCCTGCTGTCGATCGAGCGCGTGCTGTCGGGCGAAGAAATCGTCGCGCTGGCCCGCGCCGCCGCCCAGCACTGAGGCCCGGCATGGCGATGATCACCCTGACCGACCGCGAGTTTTCGCAGTTCCAGCGCTTCATCTACGAGGCGGCGGGGATCTTCATGGCCAACGGCAAGCAGGCGCTGGTCAGCGGCCGCCTGGCCAAGCGCCTGGCGCACTTCCAGCTGGCCAGCTACGGCGACTACCTGCAACTGCTGGAGAGCCGCCGCGAGCCGGCCGAGCTGCAGATGGCGGTCGACCTGCTGACCACCAACGAGACCTACTTCTTCCGCGAGCCCAAGCACTTCGCCCTGCTGCGCGAGCTGGCGCAGGCGGCCAAGGCGCAGCAGCGCGGCCTGCGCGTGTGGAGCGGCGCCTGCTCCAGCGGCGAGGAGCCCTACAGCATCGCCATGGTGCTGGCCGAGGTGCTCGGCGAGGCGCCCTGGGAGGTGCTCGGCACCGACATCAGCAGCCGCGTGCTGGACAAGGCGCGCCGCGGCCACTACCCGATGGAGCGGGCCAGCCAGATGCCGCCGGCCTACCTGAAGCGCTACTGTCTGAAGGGCCAGGGCGGCGAGGCCGGCACCATGCTGGTCGAGCGCGCGCTGCGCGCCCGCGTCAGCTTCCAGCACCTCAACCTGGTGCAACCGCTGCCCAAGCTGGGCAGCTTCGACCTGATCTTCCTGCGCAACGTGATGATCTACTTCGACCTGGCCACCAAGCGCGCCGTGGTGGCCCGCCTGCTGGCCCAGCTGCGCCCCGGCGGCCACTTCCTGATCGGCCACTCGGAGACGCTGAACGACATCAGCGACGCGGTGCAGGCGGTGGCGCCGTCGATCTACCGCAAGCCGGCGTCATGAGCGGCGGCCACAAGCTGATCGACGTGTTCCTGATGCCGGGCGACTGCTTCGTCGGCGACGAGCAGTACCGCGTGCGCACCCTGCTCGGCTCCTGCGTCTCGATCACGCTGTGGCATCCGGGCCGGCGCATCGGCGCCATGTCGCACTTCCTGCTGCCCGGCGTCAACCGCAAGGGCGACGACGGCCGTTCCGGCATGTACGGCGTCGACGCCATGAACTTCCTGCTGGCCGGCCTGGAGCGGCGCGGCGTGCCGCTGGCGCAGTGCCAGGGCAAGCTGTTCGGCGGCGGCGCGATGTTCCCGCGCAGCGCCAAGGTGCGCGACATCGGCACGCAGAACGGCGACTGCGCGCGCGAGCTGCTGCGCCAGCACGGCGTCGCGCTGGTGTCGGAGAGCCTGTTCGGCGAGGGCCACCGGCAGTTGATCTTCACCATCCGCAGCGGCGAGGTGCTGAGCCGCCAGGTGCCGCCCGATTTCGTGCTGCGCCGCCCGCACAAGGAGTCCGCATGAGCATCGATGTGATGATCGTCGACGATTCGGCGGTGGTGCGCCAGGTGCTCAGCGGCCTGCTCAACGGCGCCCAGGGCATCGTCGTCACCCACGCCGTGGCCAACCCGTTGCTGGCGATGGAGCGCATGAAGACGCAGTGGCCCGACGTCATCGTGCTCGACGTCGAGATGCCGCGCATGGACGGCATCACCTTCCTGCGCAAGATCATGGCCGAGCGGCCGACGCCGGTGGTGATCTGCTCGACCTTGACCGAGAAGGGCGCGCAGACCTCGATGGACGCGCTGGCCGCCGGCGCCGTGGCGATCATCACCAAGCCGCGCCTCGACCTCAAGCAGTTCCTGCACGACAGCGCCGACGAGCTGGTCTCGGCGGTGCGCGCGGCGGCCGGCGCCAACGTGCGCCGCCTGGCCGGGCGCGCGGCGGCGCCGCCGCCGCAGCCCACCGTCAAGCACAACGCCGACGTGATCCTGCCGCCGGCCGAGGGCCGGGCGATGACCCAGACCACCGAGCGGGTGGTGGCGCTGGGCACCTCGACCGGCGGCACCCAGGCGCTGGAGGAGGTGCTGACGGCGCTGCCGCGGGTCTGCCCCGGCATCGTCATCGTCCAGCACATGCCGGAGAAGTTCACCGCCGCCTTCGCCGCGCGGCTCGACAGCGTCTGCCAGATCAGCGTCAAGGAGGCCGCCAACAACGACCGGGTGGTGCCCGGCCGCGCCCTGATCGCGCCCGGCGGCAAGCACATGCTGTTGCGCCGCACCGGCGCCTACTACTTCGTCGAGGTGGTCGACGGCCCGCTGGTGAACCGCCACCGGCCCTCGGTCGACGTGTTGTTCCGCTCGGTGGCGCGCTGCGCCGGCGCCAACGCGCTGGGCGTCATCATGACCGGCATGGGCGACGACGGCGCCGCCGGCCTGCTCGAGATGCTCAAGGCCGGCGCCCGCACGGTGGCGCAGGACGAGGCCAGCTGCGTGGTCTACGGCATGCCCAAGGAGGCGGTCAAGCGCGGCGGCGTCGAGAAGAGCATGCCGCTCAACCTGATCCACCGCGAGATCCTGCAGCAGCTCGCCTCCTTTCTCAACTGAGCGGAACCGGCCATGACCATCGACAGCTCCGTCCAGCCCGCCGCCGCCGGCCACGCCGCCGCCGCCCCCTGGCACGGCCAGAGCGTGCTGGTGGTCGAGGACAGCGCGGTGCAGCGGGCCCACCTGGTCGCCCTGCTGCGCGAGTTGGGCTTCGCCACCGTGCTCGAGGCGGCCGACGGCAACGAGGCGCTGCGCGTCATCGAGGGCGCCGGCGGCACGCCGCTGTTCCTGGTCTTGACCGACCTGGAGATGCCGGGCATGGACGGCATCGAGCTGACCTGCCAGCTGCGCGAGCGGCGCCTGGTGCGCCACCTGATCGTCATCAGCGCGCGCGACCCGCGCCTGCTCGAAATCATCGAGAGCATGGGTTCGGAGGACGCCAGCTTCGGCCTGCTCGGCACCCTGCTCAAGCCGGTGCAGGCGGCCGCGCTGCAACAGCTGCTCGAGCTGACCGCGCGCGCGCCCGGCGGCCAGGCCCGCCCGCCCGACTTCGTGCCGACCCTGGCCGAGCTGGCGGCGGCGCTGGCGCGGCGCGAGTTCCTGCCGTATTTCCAGCCCAAGGTGGCCATGGGCAGCGGCCAGCTGAAGGGCGTCGAGGCGCTGGCGCGCTGGCAGCATCCGCAGCGCGGCTTGCTGGCGCCGCTGTACTTCATCGGCCCGCTGGAGGGCAGCGCGCTGATGGCCGATTTCACCCTGGCCATCGTCGGCCAGGTGCTCGAGCGCATGCTGGCCTGGCGCGAGGCCGGCCTGCCGCCGCTCACCGTGTCGATCAACCTGTCGGCCGACAATCTGGCCGAGCGCGCCTTCATCGACCGCCTGACGGCGCTGGTGCTGGCCTCCGGCGTGGCGCCGGCGGCGCTGGTGTGGGAGGTCACCGAGACCAGCGTGATGCGCCAGCTGTCGCAGTCGCTGACCAACCTGGGGCGGTTGCGCCTGATGGGCTTCGGCCTGGCGATGGACGACTTCGGCATCGGCTATTCGTCGATGCAGCAGTTCGCCCGCTGCCCGTTCACCGAACTGAAGATCGACCGCGCCTTCGTGCACGGCGCGGCGCAGTGGCCGAACCGCCACGTCGTGCTGAAGAGCGCGCTCGAACTGGGCCAGCGCCTCGGCGTGCACACGGTGGCCGAGGGTGTCGAGAGCGAGGCCGACTGGCGTCTGCTGCGCGACCTCGGCTGCGACATGGCGCAGGGTTATCTGCTGGCGCGGCCGATGCCGGCCGAGGAGCTGCTCGGTTGGATGCGGCGCGACCGCCGCCGCCTGCGCGAACTGGCCGGCAGCGCATGAGTTGACGACGACGGCCGGCGCCGCTGGCGGCCGGACCATAAAGCAAGAACCACACTGGGGAGACGATATGTTGAACAATCTAACGGTCAAGAGCAAAATCATCGGACTGATCGCGGTGGCCGTGCTGGCCTTGCTGGTGGTGGTGCTGATCGCCTTCCTCGGCATGCGCAAGCAGTCGGACATGCTTGAGGAGGTGGGGCGCAACCGCATGCCCTCGCTGCAAAGCCTGCAGACCATCAACGAGTCGAAGACGGCGCTGCGCTCGTCCAACCGGGCGGTCGATTCGATGGCGACCTACTTCAACGATCCCAAGGACGTCGCCCACGAGGTCAAGCGCAAGGCCGAGATCATGGCCGACCTGGAAAAGGCCTGGAAGGTCTACGATCCGCTGCCGCAGAGCGCCGAGGAGGCGGTGGTGTGGAAGCAGTTCGTCAAGGATTGGGAAGGCTGGAAACAGCGCGACGCGCAAATTGTCGAACTGATGAACCGCATCGTCGCCGCCGATCCGGCCAAGCGCAAGGAACTGTTCGCCGCGCTGCACCAGGCCATCCTCGACAACCGGCCCGCCTTCCACGCCGTCGAGGAGGGGCTGGACAAGCTGGTGACGATGAACGCCAAGTACGGCGAGGACGCCGTCAAGGAGGCCGAGGCGGCGTCGGCCGGCGCGCTGCGCCAGATGTACATCGCCTCGGCCGCCGCGCTGGCGCTGCTGGTGGCGCTGGGCGCGGTGATCCTGGGCGGCATCCTGCGCCAGCTGGGCGGCGACCCGTCGTATGCCGCCGAGATCGTGCGCCTGGTGGCCGACGGCGACCTGACCGCCGACGTCGTCGTCAAGCCGGGCGACACCGGCAGCCTGCTGGCGGCGATGAAGAACATGATCGAGAAGCTATCCCACGTGGTGCAGGAGGTCAACAACGGCGCCGAGGCGCTGGCCAGCGCCTCCGAGGAGGTCAGCGCCACCGCCCAGTCGCTGTCGCAGGCGGCCAGCGAGCAGGCCGCCGGCACCGAGCAGACCAGCGCCTCGGTCGAGCAGATGACCGCCTCGATCTCGCAGAACACCGAGAACGCCAAGGTCACCGACGGCATCGCCAGCAAGGCGGCGCTGGAGGCGGCCGAGGGCGGCGACGCGGTGCGCTCGACGGTGGCGGCGATGCAGCAGATCGCCCGCAAGATCAGCATCATCGACGACATCGCCTACCAGACCAATCTGCTGGCGTTGAACGCGGCGATCGAGGCGGCGCGCGCCGGCGAGCACGGCAAGGGTTTCGCCGTGGTCGCCGCCGAGGTGCGCAAGCTGGCCGAGCGCAGCCAGGTGGCGGCGCAGGAGATCGAGCAGGTCGCCAGCAGCAGCGTCGAACTGGCCGAGAAGGCCGGCAAGCTGCTCGACGAGATGGTGCCCAACATCCGCCGCACCTCCAACCTGGTGCAGGAGATCACCGCCGCCTCGGAGGAGCAGTCGGCCGGCGTCGGCCAGATCAACGCCGCCGTCACCCAGCTCAGCCAGACCACCCAGCAGAACGCCTCCAGCTCGGAGGAGCTGGCCGCCACCGCCGAGGAAATGAGCGGCCAGGCCGAGCAGCTGCAGCAGACCATGTCCTTCTTCAAATTGATGGGCGCGCCGCGCAAGGCGCTGCCGCGGACGCCTGCGCGCGGCGGCAAGAAGGCCGCCGGCCCGGGGCAGGGCGGCCGCCGCCAGATGGCCGAGATGGGCGATCCGGACGAGTCGCATTTCGTCAAGTTTTAGGAGGGCTGCGGCATGGGCGCTTTGCCGGTAGTGACGTCGGCCTCGCCGCAGGTGGCGGCGCAGTACCTGACCTTTTTGCTGGGGGCCGACATGTTCGCCATCGGCATCCTGGCGGTCAAGGAGATCATCGAGTACGGCGGCGTGACGGCGCTGCCGGGCATGCCGGCCTGTATCAGCGGCGTCATCAACCTGCGCGGCGCCGCCGTGCCGGTGCTCGACCTGGCGCGCCGCCTCGACCGCGCGCCCGGTCCGGTGACCAAGCGCACCTGCATCATCGTGCTTGAGGTGGCGGCCGACGACGGCGCCTTCGTCATCGGCATCCTGGTCGACGCGGTGCAGGCGGTGGTCGACATCGGCGCCGCCGACATCGAGCCGGCGCCCAGCTTCGGCGCCCAGGTGCGCGCCGAGCTGTTGCTGGGCATCGGCAAGATCGGCGGCCGCTTCGTCCTGCTGCTCGACGTGCAGCACGTCGTCGCCGGCAGCGAGATCGCCGCGCTGGCCGCCGCCGGCGGCGCGCCGCCGCCGCTCGACACGGAATTGGCCGCGCCGGCCGCGGCGGAACCGGCCGCGCCCTGAGCCGACCCGGCCGCGCCAGGCCGCCAGGCCGCCGTGCGATCGCCCGGCGCGGCGCGCCGTGGACGCCGGCGCCGCTGCGATTGTCAACCCGGCCCAGGTGCTGGCCGACGCCGGCCGGCGCGCCCGCGCCGCCTCGCCGGCGGCATGCGCGGGCGCGGATGCGACAAGGTGGTTTTTGGGGAGAATTGCCGTCCATTATTACGGCACAATGGCTTCTGCTTGTCCCCGCGTTCCCCCCGCCGCCGCCGCGATCCGCAGGTCCGTCCTGCCGCCTTGCCTCGGCCGCCACCCTGAGGAGTTGGCCATGTTGAGACGGATGAAAATGGAGACCCGGCTGCAGCTGGGCCTGGGCACCATCGTGCTGTTGGTGGTGCTGCTCGGCGTGGTCGCCTTCGCCAAGCTGAACGCCTTGCAGGGCCACTGGGACGAGATCGAAAATGTCACCATGGTGCGCAAGGACGCCGTGCTGGCCGTGGTGCGCGCCCACGGCGACGCCGTCCACCACTTCAAGAACTACGTCCTGCGCGGCGGCGACAGCGCCGCCAAGTTCCGCGCCGACCTGCTGGCCATCGACAAGGCGGTCGCCAGCTATCAGCTGCGTGGCGAGCTGAGCAACGATGAGCAGACCCAGTTGAACGAAATTCGCAGCGGCAGCAAGGCCTATCTCGACAGCATGCTGGAGCTGGAGGCGCTGCGCGCCAAGGGCGCCGGCGTGGCCGAGCTGGACAAGGCGGCCAGGGGCGCCGACGCCGTCATCGCCGCCGCCAGCGACAAGCTGTTGCTGATCAACGCCGCCGAGACGCGCCACGAGTCGGAGCAGATGGGCAGCGTCGCCGAGTCGGCCAAGCGGCTGATCCTCGCCGTCGATGTCGCCATCGCCGTGGCCGGCTGCCTGCTGGCCTGGTGGTTGTCGCGCAGCCTGGGCCTGGTGGTGCGCGACGTGCAGCAGGTGGTGGCCCAGCTGGCCGGCGCCTCGCAGGAGGTCAGCGCCACCGCGCAAACATTGTCGCAGGCGTCCAGCGAGCAGGCCGCCAGCGTCGAGGAGACCAGCGCCTCGATCGAGCAGATGAGCGCCTCGATCGCCCAGAACGCCGAGAACGCCAAGCTGACCGAAGGCATGGCGACCCAGGCGGCGCAGGAGGCGGCGCGCGGCGGCGAGGTGGTCAAGGCGACGGCGGCGGCGATGCGGCAGATCGCGCTGAAGATCGGCATCATCGACGACATCGCCTACCAGACCAACCTGCTGGCGCTGAACGCCGCCATCGAGGCGGCCCGCGCCCACGAGCACGGCAAGGGCTTCGCCGTGGTCGCCGCCGAGGTGCGCAAGCTGGCCGAGCGCAGCCAGGTGGCGGCGCGCGAGATCGGCGAGGTGGCGGCCAACAGCGTGCAACTGGCCGAGCAGGCCGGCGTGCTGCTCGACGCCATCGTGCCGGCGATCCGCAAGACCTCCGACCTGGTGCAGGAGATCGCCGCCGCGTCGGAGGAGCAGTCGTCCGGTGTGCGGCAGATCAACAGCGCGGTCGGCCAGTTGAGCCAGACCACCCAGCTCAACGCCGCCAGCTCGGAGGAGCTGGCCGCCACCGCCGAGGAGATGAGCGCCCAGGCCGAGCAGCTCGAACAGCTGATGCGCTTGTTCCGCCTGCACGTGGTCGAGGCGGCGCCGGCGCGCGCGTCGGTGCGGCCGACGGCGATCCGCGCCGGCCAGGCGCGGCGCGACACCCGGCCGGCGCGCAAGCTGGCCTTCGGCGCCGACGGCGGCCCGGACGAAAACCACTTCACCAAGTTCTAAGCGCCCACGTAAACGCCGGAGGGAGGCGCGCGGCCTCCCTCCCGTTCATGCCGCGGCGCGCGCCGCGCTTACTGCTTGACGAACTTCAGCGTCATGCGGTCGCTCTCGCCGATCGCCGTGTAGCCGGCGCGGTTCTCGTCCTTGTTGGCGTAGGTCGGCGGCAGCGCCCAGACGCCGCTCTTGTGGTCGGCCTTGTCCTTGGGATTGGCGTTGATCTCCGACTTGGCCGCCAGCTTGAAGCCGGCCGCCTCGGCCAGGCCGATCACGTAACTCTCCGACATATAGCCGGTGCTGGCCGTGGCGTCCTGCTTCTGGCCGGCCGGCAGGCGGTGCTCGACCACGCCGAACACGCCGCCCGGTTTCAGGCTGGTGTGGACGCTGGCGAACAGCGCCTTCAGATTCTCCGGTCCGCTCGGAATCCAGTTGTGGATGTTGCGGAAGGTGAGCACCATGTCGGCGCTGCCGGCCGGCGCGAACTCGTACTTGCGCGGCGGCTCGAAGACGCCCAGTTGCACCTTGTTGAACACCGTCGGCCGCGCGTTCAGGCGGGTCAAAAAGCGCTCGGCGCCGCGCCGCGCGTCGGCGTCCGGCGAGGCCAGCTCGTTGCCGGCGGCGATCAGCTTGCCGCGTTCGCGCAGATACGGCGCCAGGATCTCGGTGTACCAGCCGCCGCCCGGCGCCAGCTCGACCACCGTCATGTCCGGCTTGATGCCGAAGAAGGCCAGCGTTTCATACGGATGGCGGGCGCCGTCGCGCAGCGCGTTGGCCGGCGTGCGGTTCTCGCCGGCGATGGCGGCCTTCAGCGCATCGTCGGCCTGGGCCATGCCGGCCATGCCGCACAACAGGGCGCTGGCCAGTAGTAGTCGTTTCATGCAATGTCTCCTCTTGGTGGGTGGGATGCTGCGATGGGCGGGCGACACGGCGGCGGTCGCCCTGCGCGATCATCGGCCAACTGCGCCGGCCGGTCAAGTGAATCCGCCGTGCCGCCGCGCTGTCGGGCGTCCGCCGTTCGGCCGCGCCGTTCGGCCACGCCGTTCGGCCGGCGCCGCCGATAGTGTCCGGCTAGCGTACGCGGACACCCGGCGGACACTCTGCGGACACTTTTGCAAGAATTTCCCGGCACGGCGCGACACGGCGCGGCCGCCCGGCCGGACCTCACGCCTGCGCTCTTCCCTGCCAGAATGCAAGTCGCTCCCGGGCTTGGCTCCCGGCTTTGGCGCCTGGGCCGGCTCCGCCGTTTCGTGGCATAAATATTGCCTATCTCGTTTCTTATTTTGCTGGTAATGTTGCCCCTCATTACGCGATGTTGAGCTTCGGCGTGATGGCAAAACACCCGTAAGTTGTGGAACCAGCCAGTAGCACAAGCCGTGGCGCACAAGACCCGGCGGAACCGAGCAAGACCCCGCGTGCGGCCCGTCCGCAACCCGATGCGTGAGTTTTTTTGGAGATACTATGGAACGACGTGCATTTCTCAACATCAGTAGTTTGGCCCTGGGCAGCATGTTGCTGCCCGCCTTCGGACGCGCCATCGCGGCCGAGGAGCTGCTCAAGCCGGTGGCCCTGCAGTTCAAGAAAATGCTGGCCGACACCGCGTTGACGGCGGCCACCCAGGCCGGTGCCAGCTATTGCGACGTGCGCGTCGGCCGTTATCTGAACCAGTTCATCACCACCCGCGACCTGAACATCGAAAACGTCACCAACACCGAGTCGGCCGGGGTCGGCGTGCGCGTCATCGCCAACGGCGCCTACGGCTTCGCCGCCACCAACGACATGTCGCCCGACGGCGTGGCCGGCGCGGCGCGCCAGGCGGTGGCGATCGCCAAGGCCAACGCCAAATTGGGCGGCGAGCCGGTGCGCCTGGCGCCGGTGAGCGGCGTCGGCGAGGTGGCCTGGGCCACGCCGTACAAGAAGGATTGGCGCCAGGTCGCCATCAAGGAGAAGACCGAGTTGCTGATCGCCGCCAACAAGGCCGGCATGGACGGCGGCGCCAGCTTCATGCAGTCGCTGCTGTTCCAGGTCAACCAGCAGAAGTACTTCGCCTCGACCGACGGCTCCTACATCGACCAGGACCTGCACCGCCTGTGGATGCCGGTGTTCGCCACCGCCGTCGACAAGACCAGCAACAAGTTCCGCTCGCGCCAGGGCTTGTCCTCGCCGGTCGGCATGGGCTACGAATACCTCGACGCGCGGCCGGAAGACAAGGTCAAGGCGGCCGGCGGCATCTGCACCCTGTACAAGAACTCCTACGACCTGATCGAGGACGCCCGCGCCTGCGGCCAGCAGGCCAAGGCCAAGCTGAGCGCCAAGTCGGTCGAGCCGGGCAAGTACGACCTGGTGCTCAGCCCCGAGCACATGTGGCTGACCATCCACGAGTCGGTCGGCCACCCGACGGAACTGGACCGCGTGCTCGGCTACGAGGCCAACTTCGCCGGCACCAGCTTCGCCACGCTGGACAAATGGCAGAGCAAAAAATTCAAGTACGGCTCGGAGCTGGTCAACATCGTCGCCGACAAGACCACGCCGGGCTCGCTGGCCAACGTCGGCTACGACGACGAGGGCGTGCAGTGCAAGCGCTGGGACATCATCAAGGACGGCATCCTGGTCAACTACCAGGCCACCCGCGACCAGGCCCACATCATCGGCGAGAGCGCCTCGCACGGCTGCTCCTACGCCGACAACTGGAGCAGCGTGCAGTTCCAGCGCATGCCCAATGTGTCTCTGCAGGCCGGCAAGAAGAAGCTGACCCCGGACGAGATGATCAAGGACGTCAAGAAGGGCATTTACATCGTCGGCGACGGCTCCTTCTCGATCGACCAGCAACGCTACAACTTCCAGTTCGGCGGCCAGCTGTTCTACGAGATCAAGGACGGCAAGATCGGTGCGCAATTGGAGGACGTGGCCTACCAGTCCAACACCCAGGAGTTCTGGAACGCCTGCACGGCGATCTGCGATGAGCGCGACTGGCGCATGGGCGGTTCCTTCTTCGACGGCAAGGGCCAGCCCAGCCAATCGAGCGTGGTGTCGCACGGTTCGAGCACCACCCGCTTCAACGGCATCAACGTCATCAACACCGCCCGCAAGATCGGCTAAGCCCTGGAGAGTTTCGCGATGAAGAATCTGAATCAAGAAGAAGCGCAACGCATCTGCGCCAAAGTGCTGGCCTATTCCAAGGGCGACGAGTGCGAGGTCAAGCTGAACGGCAGCCGCAAGGGCAACATCCGCTACGCCCGCAACAGCGTCTCCACCGCCGGCCTGGTCGAGGACACCCAGTTGTCGGTCGCCGTCTCGTTCGGCAAGAAGCAGGGCGTGGCCACCATCAACGAGTTCGACGACAAGTCGCTGGAGAAGGCGGTGCGCCGCGCCGAGGACCTGGCCCGCCTGGCGCCGGAGAACCCGGAGTTCATGTCGACGCCGGGCAAGCAGGCCTTCAAGGCCAGCGCCACCTTCAGCGCCAGCACGGCGGCGATCGATCCCGAGTTCCGCGCCCAGGTGGCCGCCTATAGCATCGAGAACAGCCGCAAGAACCAGTTGGTGGCGGCCGGCTTCTTCGCCGACACCACCGCCTTCGAGGCGATCGCCAATTCCAACGGCGTCTGGGGCTACCAGCAGGACACCTCGCTCGACTTCACCGTCACCGTGCGCACCGAGGACGGCCGCGGCTCCGGCTGGGCCAAGCGCAGCGCCGGCGACGTCGCCAAGTTCGACCCGCGCGAGGCCTCCAACGTGGCCATCGAGAAGGCGCTGCGCTCGGTCGAGGCGAAGGCGCTGGAGCCGGGCCGCTACACCGTGATCCTGGAGCCGGCGGCCACCTCCGACCTGCTCGGCTACATGTTCAGCGGCTTCGACGCGCGCCAGGCCGACGAGGGCCGCAGCTTCCTGTCGAAGAAGGGCGGCGGCAACCGCCTGGGCGAGAAGCTGTTCGACCAGCAGGTCAACGTCTGGGCCGACCCGTGGGACAAGGACGTCGCCGTGCTGCCGTGGGACAGCAACAGCATGCTGGCGCGCGAGCGCATGGACATCATCAAGAACGGCCGCGTCAGCGCGCTGGACTACTCGCTGTTCTGGGCCAAGAAGCAGGGCAAGCGCGCCGTCGGCCAGCCGGGCAACATCATCATGGCCGGCTCCAACAAGTCGACCGCCGAGCTGATCGCCAACACCAAGAAGGGCGTGCTGGTCACCCGCACCTGGTACATCCGCATGGTCGACCCGCAGTCGGTGCTGCTGACCGGGCTGACGCGCGACGGCACCTTCTACATCGAGAACGGCAAGATCAAGCATCCGATCAAGAACTTCCGTTTCAACGAGAGTCCGGTCAGCATGCTCAACAACATCGACGAGTTGGGCCGGCCGGAGATCGTCGCCGGCGACGAGTCCAGCTACCAGTTGCTGATCCCGGCGATGAAGGTGCGCGACTTCAACTTCACTTCGCTGTCCGACGCGGTGTAGAAAACGGCGCGCCGGTGCGCCCGCACACCCCAGCGACGTAAAGCTGGGGACGGACCCGCTGGGTCCGTCCCCGGGTTTTGCCGTGGGGTGTAAGCAGCGCACCGGCCCGCCGGCAGCACCCCAAACACCCCAACAAATCAGCAACAGGAGTCAAAGTGGAACGACGTTCATTTCTCAAAATAAGTGCGGCGACGGGCGGCGCCATGCTGGTGCCGGTGTTCGGCAACGCCATCGCCGCCGAGGAGCTGCTCAAGCCGATGGAGGTGCGCTTCAAGAAGAGCCTGGCCGACGCCGCGCTGAACGCCGCCAGCAAGGCCGGCGCCAGCTACTGCGACGTGCGCATCGGCCGCTACATGAACCAGTTCATCACCACGCGTGAGCTGAACGTGGAAAATATCGTCAACACCGAATCGTCCGGCGTCGGCGTGCGCGTCATCGCCAACGGCGCCTACGGCTTCGCCGCCACCAACGACATGTCGGCCGACGGCGTGGCCGGCGCGGCGCGGTTGGCGGTGTCCATCGCCAAGGCCAACGCCAAGCTGGGCGGCGAGCCGGTGCGCCTGGCGCCGGTGAGCGGCGTCGGCGAGGTGGCCTGGGCCACGCCGTTCAAAAAGGATTGGCGCATGGTCGCCATCAAGGAGAAGGCCGAGCTGCTGATCGCCGCCAACAAGGCCGGCATGGACGCCGGCGCCAGCTTCATGCAGGCCATGCTGTTCCAGGTCAACCAGCAGAAGTACTTCGCCTCCACCGACGGCTCCTACATCGACCAGGACATCCACCGCCTGTGGGCGCCGTTCACCGCCACCGCCGTCGACAAGGCCAGCAACCGTTTCCGCACCCGCGACGGCCTGTCCTCGCCGGCCAGCATGGGCTACGAGTTCTTCGACGCGCGGCCGGAGCACAAGCTGCGCGCCGCCGGCGGCGTCACCACCTTGTACCGCGGCGGCTACGACCTGGTGGAGGACGCCCGCGCCGCCGGCCGCCAGGCGCGCGAGAAGCTCGGCGCCAAGTCGGTCGAGCCGGGCAAGTACGACCTGGTGCTCAGCCCCGAGCACCTGTTCCTGACCATCCACGAGTCGGTCGGCCACGCCACCGAACTCGATCGCGTGCTCGGCTACGAGGCCAACTACGCCGGCACCAGCTTCGCCACGCTGGACAAGTGGCAGAGTAAAAAATTCAAGTACGGTTCGGAGCTGGTCAACGTGGTCGCCGACAAGACCACGCCCGGTTCGCTGGGCCACGTCGGCTACGACGACGAGGGCGTCGCCGCCAAGCGCTGGGACCTGATCAAGGACGGCATCCTGGTCAACTACCAGGCCACGCGCGACCAGGCCCACATCATCGGCGAGACGGCCTCGCACGGCTGCTCCTACGCCGACAGCTGGAGCAGCGTGCAGTTCCAGCGCATGCCCAATGTGTCGCTGGCGGCCGGCAAGAAGCCGCTGACGCCGGACGAGATGGTCAAGGACGTCAAGAAGGGCATCTACATCCTCGGTCGCGGCTCGTTCTCGATCGACCAGCAGCGCTACAACTTCCAGTTCGGCGGCCAGTTGTACTACGAGATCAAGGACGGCAAGATCGGCGCGCCGTTGGAGGACGTGGCCTACCAGTCGAACACCCAGGAGTTCTGGAACGCCTGCTCGGCGCTGTGCGACGAGCGCGATTGGCGCATGGGCGGCTCCTTCTTCGACGGCAAGGGCCAGCCCAGCCAAGTCAGCGCCGTGTCGCACGGGTCGAGCACCACGCGCTTCAACGCCATCAATGTGATCAACACCGCTCGCAAGATCGGCTAAGGGACAAAATGAAACAGCTGAACCAGGAAGAAGCCAAACGTATCAGCGACAAGGTGATCGCCCTGTCGCGCGCCGACGAGTGCCGCGTCTCGATCAGCGGCAACCGCAACGGCAATATCCGCTACGCCCGCAACAGCGTCTCCACCTCCGGCGTGGTGGACAACACCCAGCTCAGCGTCAGCGTCGCTTTCGGCAAGCGCCAGGGCACCGCCTCGGTCAACGAGTTCGACGACCAGTCGCTGGAAAAGGCGGTGCGCCGCGCCGAGGACGTGGCGCGGCTGGCGCCGGAGAATCCGGAGTTCCAGCCGGCCATCAAGCAGCAGCAGTACAAAGCCTCGTCGACCTATAGCGCGGCGACCGCCGCCATCGACCCGGACTTCCGCGCCGAGGTGGCGGCGCACAGCATCAACGCCGCGCGCAAGCACAATCTGGTGGCGGCCGGCTTCTTCTCCGACACCACCGGCTTCGAGGCGGTGGCCAATTCGAACGGCTTGTTCGGCTACCAGGAGTTGAGCAACCTGGGCTTCACCGTCACCACCCGCACCGAGGACGGCCGTGGCTCCGGCTGGGTCACCCGCTCGGCCAACGACGCCGCCAAGTTCGATGTGCGCGAGGCTTCGGCCGTGGCCATCGACAAGGCGCTGCGCTCGGTCGAGGCGAAGGCGCTGGAGCCGGGCCGCTACACGGTGATCCTGGAGCCGGCCGCGACGTCGGAGCTGATCGGCCGCATGTTCGGCGCCTTCGATGCGCGCCAGGCCGACGAAGGCCGCAGCTTCCTGTCGAAGAAGGGCGGCGGCAACCGCCTGGGCGAGAAGCTGTTCGACCAGCAGGTCAACGTCTGGGCCGACCCGTGGGACAAGGACGTGCCGGTGCTGGCCTGGGACGGCCAGTCGATGCTGCCGCGCGAGCGCACCAGCGTGATCAAGGACGGCCGCATCGAGGCGCTCGACTACAGCCTGTTCTGGGCCGCCAAGCAGGGCAAGCGCGCCAGCGGCCGGCATGGCAATATGATCATGTCGGGCGGCGGCAAGTCGACCGAGGAGCTGATCGCCTCGACCAAGAAGGGCATCCTGGTGACCCGCACCTGGTACATCCGCCAAGTCGATCCGCAATCGCTGCTGCTGACCGGCTTGACGCGCGACGGCACCTTCTACATCGAGAACGGCAAGATCAAACACCCGGTGAAGAACTTCCGCTTCAACGAGAGCCCGGTGTCGATGCTCAACAACATCGAGGAGCTGGGCAAGCCGGTGGTGATCGGCGGCGACGAGGTGCGCTACCAGATGTTGATCCCGCCGATGAAGGTGCGCGACTTCAATTTCACCTCCTTGTCGGACGCGGTGTAGTTCGCCCATGGCCAGCTACGACTTCTACTTCACGCGCCTGACCTACGAGTCGGGCGACTGGGACGTGGATATCCGGATGCCGAGCAATGTGCTCAATTCCCTGGTCGAGTACACCACCCTGCGCGTCGATCCGGTGGAGCGGATCGTCGCGCTGTCCGACCCGAAGATGCTGGAGGCGCCGTTCTGCTATTTCGCCGGCCACAAGCTGGTGCAGTTCAGCGCCGCCGAACGCAAGAACCTGGAGCGCTACGTCAAGGGCGGCGGTTTCCTTTTCGTCGACGACTGCAACCACGACATCGACGGCCTGTTTGCCAAGTCCTTCGAGGCCGAGCTGGCGCGCATCTTCGGCGCCAAGGCGCTGCACAAGATCGCCAACAACCATCCGCTGTATTCGAGCTTCTTCCATTTCGACGGCCCGCCCAACACCAGCGTGGAGCTGAACGGCTGGGGCGACGACCTGGTGCACGATTATCTGAAGGCGATCGAGGTGGGCGGCCGGTTGCGGCTTTTGTACAGCAACAAGGACTACGGTTGCGAGTGGGACTACGACTTCCGCAACAAGCGCTGGCTGGTCATCGATAACACCCGCTTCGCCGTCAACATCATTCAATACGCATTGGGAGCCTGATAGTGTCTGCATTGTCGAACATGTCGCATAGCGCGAGCATCGCCTGGAGCGAGGACGAGATCGGCGCGTTGTGCGCCAAGGTGGCCGGCCTGAAGGCCAGCATGGCCAAGGTCATCATCGGCCAGGAGAACGTGATCGACTCGCTGATCATCTGCTTGCTGGCCGGCGGCCACGCGCTGGTCGAGGGCGTGCCCGGGCTGGGCAAGACGCTGCTGGTCAAGTCGTTGGCGCAGGCCACCGACATGCAGTTCCGCCGCGTCCAGTTCACGCCCGACCTGATGCCGTCCGATATCGTCGGCACCGAGATTCTGGAGGAGGACACGGCGACCCGCAAGCGCGAGTTCCGCTTCCAGCAAGGGCCGGTGTTCACCCAGGTGCTGCTGGCCGACGAGATCAACCGCGCGCCGCCGAAGACCCAGTCGGCCCTGCTCGAAGCGATGCAGGAGCGCAGCGTCACCTTCGCCGGCCAGACGCACATGCTACCGCGTCCCTTCTTCGTGCTGGCGACGCAAAATCCGATCGAGCAGGCCGGCACCTATCCGCTGCCGGAGGCGCAGCTGGACCGCTTCCTGCTGCGCATCGACGTGGTCTATCCGAGCGAGGAGGAGGAGATCGCCATGGTCTCGGCCACCACCCACGTCGGCCTGGCCGACGCCGAGCCGGTGATGGACGTGGCCACCCTGCTGCGCCTGCAACAACTGGTGCGCGACATTCAAATCGGCGAGCACCTGCTGCGCTACGCCACCCGCCTGGTGCGCGCCACCCGGCCGGCCGACACGCCGGTGGCGGCCGTGAAGAAGCACGTCGGCTGGGGCGCCGGCCCGCGCGCCGGCCAGGCGCTGGTGCTGGCCGCGAAGGCGAGGGCGCTGATGCAGGGGCGGCTGGCGGTCACCCGCGACGACATCGGCGCGATGCTGCTGCCGGTGCTGGCGCACCGCGTGCTGCGCAATTTCGAGGCCGAGGCCGACGGTGTCGCCATCGCCGAGATCCTGCAGGCGCTGCGCGAACACGTGCGGCCGGAGTAAGGGCGGCATGCTGCAAACGTCGGCCCTGATGGCGCACGCCACCGATCTGAACCTGATCATCCGCCATGTGCTGGCCGGTCTCGGCCACGGCATGCACGCCGGCCGCGAGCGCGGCGCCGGCGTCGAGTTCTCCGAGTACCGCGCCTACGCGCCGGGCGACGAGTGGCGCCGGGTCGACTGGAAGCTGCTGGCGCGGGCCGACCGCTACTACGTGCGCGAGGCCGAACGCGACAGCCACGTCGCCGTCTGGCTGTGGCTGGACGCCAGCGCCTCGATGGCCGAGCCTAGCCGCCAGACGGCGGGGCTCGACAAGCTGTGGTACGCCCGCACCATGCTGGCCTGCCTGGCCGCCGTGGCGCAGCGCCAGGGCGACGCCTTCGGCCTGGTGGTGTGCGGCGGCGGCCGCGTCGAGTTCACCCCGGCCGGGCGCGGACCGCGCCAGTTGCAGCGCGTGCTGGCGCAACTGGCCCGCGTCACGGCGCAGGGCGCGCTGCCGGACGAGGCGACCTTGCGCGCCAATCTGCACTTCGCCCGCGCCCCCAGCCTGATTTTCGCCGCCAGCGATTTCCTGGAGTGGCCGTCGCCGCTGAGCGAGGCGCTGCTGCGTCTGCGCCATCTACAGCATGACGTGCGCGTCCTGGCGCTGCGCACCCAGGCCGAGGTGGACGCCAGCTTCAAGGCCGGCGCCGGCTACCGCGATCCGGAGCGGGCCGACGGCCTGCACCGCATGGGCCAGGCCGAGCGCGAAGCCTACCGGCAGGCGCTGGCCAGCCACTTCGAGGCGATGGCCACCAGCTGCCGCCAGCACGACATCGTGCGCTGCGAGGCGCGCATCGAGCAGCCGCTGGCGCTGGTGCTGCGCAGTTGGGTGCAACTGGCGGGGGCGCGCGCAAGATGTTGAGTACTCAAGTGTTGTGGTGGCTGGCACTGCCCGTGCTGCTGCTGCCGATCTGGTGGCACCGGCAAAAGCGCCAGCGCCTGAAGGCCGAGCCGCTGGCCACCGCGCGCTTCCTGCCGGCCGCCGCGCCCGAACAACTGCGCGTGTGGCGTTGGCGCGAGCTGGTATTGCTGCTGCTGCGCTGCCTGCTGCTGCTGGCGCTGATCGCCTGGCTGGCCGCCACCGTGCTGCCGTGGCGCGGCGATACCGTATTGCTGGCGCGCGGCGTCGACCAGGTTTGGGCCGGGCAGCGCATCGCCGCCGCCGGCTTCGGCACCGCCCGCCGCGAGGAGATCGCCGCCGAGGCGCTGCCGCATCTGCTGTCCTGGCTGCGCCAGCACGAGTACCAATGGCGCGCCGACGCGCGCGTGCTGGTGCTGGCCGGCGTCGGTCAAGTCGCCATGCCGGCGCGCCTGCCGCGCTTCGGCCACGCGGTCCGACTGGAGCTGAAGCCGACATCGGCAATCGTGTCGCCGGATGTCGCGGCCCGGGCCGATGCAGTCGCTTCGCCCGCCGCATCGACTTCCGGCGCGCCGGCCGTCGCCGTGGTCGAGCATCGTGTCGCGCTGGCCACCACGGCGGCGCACGCGCCGGCCTGGCAGGCGCTGTTCGCCGCCTTCAACGCCGGCGCGGACGGCCACTATGTGCTGACCGAAGAACCCGACGCCGCCACCGAATTGATCGTCTGGGACCGGCCGCAGTTGCCGCCGCAGGGCTGGCACGCGCCGCTGTGGTGGTTCGGCGCCGGTCCGACACCGCCCGAGCTGGCCGGCGCCCCGGCGTTGGAGATCAACGGCATCACGCTGCGCTACGCCGACAGCGCGCGCGGCCGCTTGTGGGCCTCGGACGCCTGGCCGGCGCGCGACGCCGAGACGGCGCGCGCCATCTTCGCCACCTTGCATGCCTTGGACCGCGCCGCGCCGGAGTACCCGGCGCCGGCGCAGGCCTTCGCCGCCGAACGCGGCCTCGGCGTTCCGGTCGAGGCCAACCCCGCCGCCTGGCTCGGCTGGTTGTTGCTGGCCTTGTTTTCACTGGAACGGATATTCACCCATGCGCGACGCCGCTGATCTCCTGCGCGGCCGCTTGCGCCGCGCCGTGCTGCGCCGCCGCGCGCCGCTGTGGCTGGCCACGCTGCTGCCGCTGCTGGCCTGCGCGCTGTGCCTGCCCGCCGCGCGCCCCTACACGCTGGCCGCGCCGCCGCTGTGGGCTGTCTGGTTGCTGTGGGATCTGGCGCGCTGGCAGCGCCGTGTCGGCGCGCAGTGGGCCGCCTGGCTGGACGCCGCCGTGCCCGCGCTGGAGGACAGCAGCGCGCTGCTGGCCGGCGCGGCCGAGACACCGATCGCCCGCCTGCAACAAGAACGCCTGCGCACCCGCCTGGCCGCAACCTTGGGACCGGACGAATACCGCGCCATCGCCCGCTTGCGCGCGCCCGTCGCCGCGCTGTCGGCGTGGCTACCCATGTTGCTGGCCTTGGCCGTGGCCGGCGCCGCCTGGGGCTGGCAGCAACGCCAGCTGACTGGCGCCGCCGGCGGCCATGCCGCCGCACCGGCCGCGCGCGCCATCGTCGACGGCGAGATCTACCTGCGCGTCGCGCCGCCGGCCTACACCGGCGTGGCCGCCTTCGAGACGGCCGCACGCGACATCGAGGTGCCGCAGTACGCCGACGTGCGCTGGTGCGTCAGGAACGCCGGCGGCGCGCAGCCGGTGGTGGAGCTGAGCGACGGCCAGGCGCTGCCGGTCGGCGCCGACTGCGCGCGCTGGCGCGCCGGCGAGTCGATTTTCTGGCGCGCCCGGGGCAAGGCCGGCACGCGCTACAACGTGCGCGTGCGGCCCGACCAGGCGCCGCAGGTCAGCGTGGTGGCGCCGAACGAATTGATCACCGTGCTGCCGGCCGACGCCGGCGGCGTGCAGTTGGAGCTGAGCGCGCGCGACGACTATGCCATCGTCCGCGCCAGCCTGCATATGACGCTGGCGCGCGGCAGCGGCGAGAACATCCGCTTCAGCGACCGCGAGGTGCCGCTGCCGGAGTCGGCCGATCCCAAGCTGCGCCACTGGCAGAAGCGCTGGACGCTGGCCGTGCTGGGCATGGAGCCGGGCGACGAGTTGTACTTCTTCGTGCGCGCCACCGACAACGCGCCCGAGCACGCCCACACCACGCAGTCGCCGACCTACACGCTGCGCCTGCCCGGCCCGGCCGCCGAGAGCCTCGATGCGACGGCGCTGCCGTCCATGGTCAAGCCGGAGAGCCTGCGCAGCCAGCGCCAGATCATCATGGACACCGAGCAGTTGCTGGCCGACCTGCAGGCCAAGCCGAACCTGCCGCGCGCCACGCTGCGCGAACGCAGCGAATCGATCGCCGGCGACCAGGCGCAGCTGCGGCGCCGTTACGGCATGTTCCTCGGCGAGGAGTCCAGCCTGTTCGGCGACGAGCATGAGCACGAGCATGAGCACGAGCAGGAACACGGCGGCGGACATGCGGCCGAACACGGCGCGCCCAAGCGCGGCGCCGAGGCGGCCATCATCGCCGAATTCGGCCACGCCCACGACCAGGAGGACAACGCCACCATCTTCGACCCGGCCACCAAGGCGCTGCTCAAGCGCGCGCTGGCGGCGATGTGGGACGCCGAGAAATCGCTGCGCGCCATCACGCCGAAGTCGGCGCTGGCGCCCGAGTACAAGGCGCTGGCGGCGATCAAGGAATTGCAGCAGGCCGAGCGCGTGTATCTGCACCGCACCGCCTTCGTGCCGCCCGCGCTGAGGGAAGAGAAGCGCATGAGCGGCGACATGGTCGGTGCGCTCAGCTACAAGCGCGCCCAGGGCGGCGCCGCCGAGCCGGCGCCGGCCGAGGTGCGCGAACTGGTGCTGGCGCTGGCCGGCGACGGCACGCTGCCCGCGCTGTGGAGCAAGTCGGCGCGCGAGATCATCGCCGCCCGCATCACCGACCAGGAACAGAAGCTGGCGGCGCAGCGCGCCGTGCAGGACGTCGCCGACGGCTGCGCCGCCTGCCGCGCCGTGCTGCGCGCCTGGTTGCGCGGCACGCTGGCCGAGGCGCCCGTGCGCCTGCAGGCGCAACCGCTGGCCGACACCCCATTCCGCCGCGCCTGGCGCGGCAAGGAGCAGCCATGACGGCAACCCTGACCAGTCTGGCCGTGCTGGCCGCCGGCGCGCTCAGCGCGCTGTTCTACGCGCGCCGCCGACGATGGATCGAGACGGCACTGGTCGGCCTCGCCGGGTTGGCGCTGGCCGCCATGCTGGCCGGCCTGCGCCAGCCGGGTGGCGTCGCCGCCAACATCACACTGAGCACCGACGCCACCGGCAACGCCAGCGAGGCGGCGCTGTTGGCGGTGCCGCAGGCCGGCGCCATCGTGCTGCGCGGCGACGGCCTGCGCGAGGCGCAATGGCGCGACCTGCCGGCCCGTCCGCTGCAATGGAAGCCGGCGGCCGACGCCGAGCTGCTGTGGCTGGACTTCCCGCGCAGCGTGGCGCTCGGCCGCATGTTCCAGTTCAGCGCGCGGCGCGGCCAGGCGCAAGTCGGCTGGCGTTTGCAGCTGCTGGCCGAGAACGGCCAACTGTTGGCCGAGGCGCGCGCCGCCGCCGCCACCGACAAGCTGTCGCTGCAATGGCTGCCGCCGCTGGCCGAGGCCATGCTGCTGCAGGCGCGCCTGCTCGACGGCGCCGGCAAGACCATCGCCGCCGGGCCGGTGCCGCTACAGGTGGTGGCCGCCGCGCCGCTGCAGGTGGTGGGGCGCTTCGACGCGCCGTCGTTCGACGTCCGCGCGCTGAACCAATTGCTGGCCGACGGCGACGCCGTGCTCGATTGGCAGCTCACCTTGGGCAAGGCCATCGCCCGCGGCGAGACGGCGCGCCTGCCAATGACGGCGCCGAATCTGCTGCTGGTCGATGCCGCCCATGTCGAGCATCTGAATCCCGCCGCGCGCGCCGCCCTGCTGGCCCAGGTGGGACAAGGTGCGCGCTTGCTGGTGCTGGGCGCGAACGCGACCGACGCCGGCTTGTGGCAGCGCGAATTCGGTCTGCGTTTGCGGGCGCAGTCGGCCACCACGGAGAAGGAGGAGATGCGCCAGTTCAGCATCAACGGCACGCCGCTGGCATTGACGCCGGCCGGCCTGAACCCGGACGCGCAGGCCGGCGCCGCCTGGACGGCGGCGGCGCGCGACGCCAAACAGCAAGCCTGGTTGTGGCAGCGCGACTGGCAGCGCGGCCGCGTGCTGTGGTTGGGTGTGGCCGACTGGCACCGCTACGTCATCAGCGCACCGCAGCCGCTGGCGCTGTGGTGGCAGCAGCTGCTCGACCAGACGGCGCTGCCGGCGACGCAGAAGAGCGCCTGGCGTCTGCCCGACCCGATGCCCGTGCCGGGCCTGCGCAGCGAGTTGTGCGGGCAGGGCTTCAAGCCGGGACAAGAGCTGCAACTGGAGGGGATGGCTACGCAGAGATGGCAGGCCCGCGCCGACCAGGCCGATGCGGTCTGCGTGGCGCTGTGGCCGCGCGCGCCCGGCTGGCAGAAATTCGCCAGCGCCGGGCAGGAGGGAATGGAGTACATCTACGCCGCCGCCGCCTGGCCGGCCTGGCAGCGCGCGTTGCGGCGCGACGCCACCGCGCGCTACGCCGCGCGCAGCGAGGTGAAGCCGGTGACAGCCGCTACGATGAACGGCGTAGCCATGCCGGCCGCGCCGTTCGCATTACTGTTCGCGCTCTGTATGCTGGTGCTGTGGTGGCGCGAGCAGCGCTAGATTGTCGGCAAACCCACAGGCGCAATCTGGGGTCGGACCCGCGGGGTCCGACCCCGGCTCTTAGCCCTTGGGTGGTTTTATGGCCGCCGGCGCCTCAACTCGGCGACCCCAACCCCGCTTGCCGATTTCGTTCGCGCCGGCGTTAGCCTTCGCTCCAGCGCCGCACGTAGTCCGGTACTTCCAGCGCGCAGGCCGGATCGGTCAACGGCGCCTGGCGGCTGCGCTCGAACGGCAGCACGCCGGCCCAGACCGGCCACGCCATGTCCTCGGCGTCGTCGTTCGGCGCGCCGGCGCGCACCTTGCAGGCCGCTTCGTCGAGCGCGATGCGCAGCACCGTGGTGGCGGCGTATTCCTTGTCGTTGCCGGCGCGGACCTCGGCCTGGCGGCCCGGCAGCAGCTTGTCCATGAAGTTCTCCATGGTGCGGCGCTTGTGCGCCTCGTCGGTGACTTTCTCGAAGCGGCCGTAGATCATCACCGAGCGGTAGTTCATCGAATGGTTGAAGGCCGAACGCGCCATCACCAGGCCGTCGAGGTGGGTGATGGTGACGCAGATGTCCGACTCGACCAGGCGGCGCAGCATGCGGCTGCCGTTCGAGCCGTGCACATACAGGTGCCCGCCGTCGCGCCAGCAGGCGGTGGGGATGCAATGGCTGCCCTTGTCGTCGCTGAAGGCGATGTGGCACAGGTAGGCGTCGTCGACGATGGCGTGCACGCTGGCGGCGTCGTAGCGGGCGTTCTCGGCGACGCGGCGGACGCGGGTGCGCTCGCTCGGCGCGCCGGCGAAGGTGGTGGTGTCTGCGGGTGCTGCGGTGTCGGCTGCGACGGCTTCGGTCATGGTGGTGTCCAGGTGGGTGGATACAAAGGGTGAAGCAGGCAATATAATGGCCGGCTGGCTCTGTCGAAAGATCCAGGCCTATATCATTTTCTGGAGCCATGAATGGAGCACGCCCCGTGGATTACGCCCTCTTGATCGCCACGTTCACCGAACAGCACCGCGCGCGCGGCTGGCCGCGCCAGCGCCTGCTGCACGAATGCCTGCGCGCGGCGATCCGCAGCGGCACGCTGGGCGCTGGCAGCCGCCTGGTGGCGACCCGCGCCCTCGCCGCCGAACTGGGCGTGGCGCGCAACACCGTGCTGTACGCCTACGAGCAACTGGCCTGCGAGGGTTATGTCAGCACCGACCGGCGCGGCACCATCGTCGCCGCTCTGGCGCCGGAATTCGCCGCGCCGGCGGCGCCGGCGCCGCACGCCGAGTTGTCGCGCCGCGCGCGCGAGCTGCGGCCCATGTCCGGCATCGGCGACAGCATGCAGGCCTTCATGCCCGGCGTGCCGGCGCTGGAGCTGTTTCCGCTGGCGCTGTGGCGGCGCATGCTGGAGCGGGCCTGGCGCGGCCTCAGCGTGGCGCAGCTGAACTACGGCGAGCCGTGCGGCGAGGCGGCGCTGCGCGAGGCCATCGCCGACCACCTGCGCGCCTCGCGCGGCGTGGTGTGCGACGCCGGCCAGGTGTTCATCACCGACGGCACGCAGAGCAGTCTGGATCTGTGCGCCCGCGCCTTCGCCGACCATGGCGACACGGCCTGGCTGGAGTGCCCCGGCTACGGCGGCGCGCTGGCCGCCTTCCGCGCCGCCGGCCTGCGGGTGGAAGCCATCGCCGTCGACCAGGACGGCATCGCGCCGACGCCGCAGGACTGGGCGCGGCGGCCGCCCCGCCTGATCTACACCACACCGTCGCACCAGTATCCGACCGGCAGCGTGCTGAGTCTGCGCCGCCGGCTGGCGCTGATCGAGCAGGCGCGCGCGGCCGGCGCGCTGATCATCGAGGACGACTACGACAGCGAATTCCGCCACGACGGTCCGCCGCTGTCGGCCATGCAGGGACTGGCGGCGGACGCGCCGGTGCTCTACCTGGGCACCTTCAGCAAGACCATGTTCCCCTCGCTGCGCATCGGTTTCGTGGTGGTGCCCAAGGGCTTGGCGCCGGCGTTGGCGGCGATGCGCGCGCAGTCGGCCGCGCGCGGCCGCGTCGCCGAGCAGCTGGCGCTGGCCGAGTTCCTGCGCAGCGGCCAGTTCGCCCTGCACCTGCGGCGCATGCGGCGGCTGTACCGGCAGCGGCGCGACGCGCTGGCGGCGGCCCTGACCGAGCATGTGGGGACGGTGGCGCTGGTGCACGGCGGCTCGGCCGGCATGCACCTGGCCTTGCGCTTCACCGACGCGGCCTTGTGCGACACGACGATCGCCGCGCAGGCGCTGGAGTTGGGCATCGTGACGCACGCGCTGAGCGCGCACTGCAGCCATGCCGGCGAGGGCGGTTCGGATTGGCGGGGATTGATGCTCGGCTACGCCCAGGTGCCGGCCGAGCGGATGGATGGATTGGTCAGGCAGTTGGCGACGCTGTTGCACCTGGCGGCCTACAGCGCCAAGCGACCGCGCCGCAGCGGTTAAGGCTGCGGCGCGGGGGCACTACGCTACTACGGTGTTACGCCGGCAGCTTAGAACGCCGTGTCGGCGCGGATGTACATCGAGCGGCCGTTGACGCCGATCGGGCAGGTTTCCCAGCAGCGGGTGAAGCCGATCTTCTGGAGCGTGCCGCCGTTGGTCCATTCCGACGGCAAGGTGTTGAACACGTTGTTGGCGCCGACGCTGAGGAAGGTGCGCTTGCTGAAGGCGTAGCGCACCGAGGCGTCGACCAACCACTTGGCGTCCCAGGTGTGCAGCGGGCTGAAGTTCGACGCCTGCACTTCGCCATAGTAGTTGGCGCGGGTGTTCAGGTTCCATGGACCGCTGGAATAGTCGGCCGCCACCACGTGGTGCTTGCGTGGCTGGCCGCGTTCGATCAGGGTCACTTGCGAGGCGTCGAACACCTGTTCGCCGGTCAGCACCGACGACGACGAGTGGCGCTTGGTGACTTCGGTCTTGTTGAAGCCCAGCTGGCCGGACAGCACCAGGGTCGACGCCGGCAGGCGGGTGGTGTGTTCCGCCACGATGTCCAGACCCCGGGTGCGGGTGTCGACGGCGTTGGTGAAGAACTGGGCCTGGCCCACTTTCAGCGGATTGAGGATGTTGGCGATCGGGCCGCCACCGGCCTCCGGCGCGATTTCGCTGGAGAACACGATGCGGTCCTTGATCTTGATCTCATACGCGTCGACCGTCAGCGACATGTTCTTGGCCGGGCGCAGCACCATGCCGAGGCTGGCGCTGGTCGAGGTTTCCTCTTTCAGCGGTTTCAAACCGAACGCCTGGGTCACGGCGCTGCCTTGGCGCGCGGTCAGGGTTTCGGTCAGCACGCCGTTGTTCAAGTTGGTCGACACCGAGCTGTAGAACTCCTGCTGCACGCTAGGCGCGCGGAAGCCGCTCGACAGGCTGCCGCGGAAGCCGACTTGCTTGGACGGGTCGAAACGGGCGCTCAGCTTGCCGGTGACGGTGCTGCCGAAGTCCGAATATTTTTCATAGCGCACGGCGCCGGCCAGCAGCAGCGTTTCGATCGGACGGTGTTCGGCGTCCAGGTAGAAGGCGATGTTGTGGCGGCCGCCGTCGACGGCGGTGCCCGGCGTATAGCCCGGGAAGCCCTGGATGCCGGAGGCGGCGGTCTTGCCGTCCTGGCCGACGATAGGGATCAGCGGATTGTTGGTGCGGCCGTATTGGTAGGACACCGGATCGCCCGCCAGGATCTGGAAGTTGTCGCTGCGGTATTCGAAGCCGGAGGCCAGGAACAGGCTGCTGTTCTCGCCGAACTTGATCGGTCCCTTGATGTCGGCGTTGAAGGTGGTCTGGGTGAATTTGAGCTTGCCGGTGTCGGCTTCGCGCGGCGATTCGCCGTAGATGCCGCCCGGCGCGCCGGCTTTTGGCTCGTACCAGTAGCTGACGTTGATCGAGTTGCTTTCGTGGAAGTCCAACTCGCTCTCGCCGTGGTTGACGCTGACGTCGAGCTTCCAGTCGTTGGCCAGGTCGCGCCGGTAGCCGAAGGCGAACGAGGCATCCTTGACGGTGGTGTGGATGTTGGGCAGGTAGCCGTCGCCGCTGGTTTCGGACGGCACGGTGCGGCCGTCGCCCTGCGAGCGGTAGAAGCCGTAGGCGTCGCCCTTGCGGCGCGACACGCCGCCGAAGGCGTAGAACTCGCTGGCCTTGTCGATCGGCAGCGCGGCGTTCCACCACAGGTAGGCGTCCTTGGCGTTGCTATCGCCGATGTGCTGGGTGACGCGGGGCGCGCCGGTCACGCGCAGCGAATCAGGGCCGGCGCGGTTGGTCTCGCCGCGCTTGCGCGCTTCGACGGTCAGGTTGATGAAGCCGCCGTCCTCGCCCAGGGCGAAGCCGGTGTTGGCGCTGCCGGCATAGGTGTCGCCGTCGCCTTCGGAGGTGGTGCCGACGGTGCCGCTCAGGGTGGTCTCCTTGACCTGCGACTTGAGCACGATGTTGATCACGCCGGCGATGGCGTCGGAGCCGTATTGGGCGGCGGCGCCGTCGCGCAGCACCTCGATGTGGTGGATCGCGGCCAGCGGAATGGCATTGATGTCGGTGCCGGCCGAGCCGCGTCCGATGGTTTGCTGCACATTGACCAGCGCCTGCTGGTGGCGGCGCTTGCCGTTGACCAGCACCAGCACCTGGTCGGGGCCGAGCGAGCGCAGCGTGGCGGGACGGATGATGTCCGAGCCGTCGCTGATGAAAGTGGTCGAGAAGTTGAACGACGGGTCCAGCGTCTGCAGCAGCTTGCCCAGTTCCAGCGGTCCGGCGGTTTGCATGTCCTTCAGGCTGATCAGGCCGACCGGGGCCGAGGTGTCGAGCGCGGTCTTGGCCACCGAGCGCGAACCCAGCACGACGACGGTTTGTTCGGCGGGGGCGCTGTCGGCGGCGCTCTGCGCCCAGCTGTGGCCGGCGGCGAGCAGCAGGGCGGAAGCGATCAGGGTGCGGCGGAAGGGGAGGCGTTGCAGGGAAGCGGTGCTGCGGTGTGCTGTAGTCATGTGTCATTCTCTCGTATGGTTTTTATCTGAACATGCAGCCAATGGGTGACCGGCTTTGACGCTGAACGGGCAAGGGTGACTCGCCGCCGAGAAAATACTACAGTGCACAAATGGTGCCGGCAAAGGGCTTTGCGCCGGCTTCGTACCACAGTGTTGCATTATGTGCACCGGATGCAATATTGCGTGCTTTATGCGGGGAAATCCCTTACTCTGATCGACCGCCGGCCGGAAAGCAGAGGCCGCTTGGCGGCGGCGACAGGGTGCATTTATGCTAGTGTTGTGAGCGCGGCAACAGGCGTTGCCGCCGGTTCAGACGCGGCCGGCGCGCCCCGGCGCCGGCCGAAATTGGCCCGGTCGGTGCTTGGCCGCGGTTGGCCGATTTTGGCCGTTGCTGGCCGTTGCTGGCCGTGGTTGGCGCTGCTTGGCCGGCGCTATTGCTGGTCCAGCATCCACGACTTCAGTCCGTTGACCCAGGACTTGGCGGGCAGGTTCATGCGCGTCTTGATGGCGCCGGCGCGCTCGTACAACAGGCTGAAGTCGAGCAGCGGCGAGTGCTTGAAGGCGAGCACGACGATGTTGGCGTCGTGCACCTCGGGCAGCCAGACGACGGCGTCGAACACCTGCTCCATCGCCTGCAGGTTCTTGTCATAGTTGGGGAAGTCGCCGAACACATTGGTGGTCATGACGCCGTCGGCGCTCAGGCAGTCGTGGCAGGCCTGGTAGAACTCGGGCGAGTCGAGCACCGGGCCGCGCGCCTCCTCGTCGTACAGGTCGACCTGCAGCACGTCGACGCTGCCGTGGTTGGCCGGGTCGAGCACGAAATCCATGGCGTTCATTTCGCGCACGTCGAGGCGGGCATCGTTGGGCGGCAGGCCGAACTGGGCGCGGCAGATCTCGATCACGTTGGGGTTGAGCTCGACGGCGGTGACCCGCGTCTCGGGCAGGCGGTGGTAGCAGAACTTGGTCAGCGCGGCGCTGCCCAGGCCGAGCTGGACGACGTGGCGCGGGCGCTCCTGGAACAACAACCACATCATCATCATCTGCACGTATTCGAGTTCGATGGCGTCCGGCTTGGCCAGGCGCATCGCGCCCTGGACCCAGGAGGTGCCCAGGTGGAGGAAGCGCACGCCCTGGAACTGGGTGGTGGTGGCCGGCGGGTGGCCCGGCTGGTCGTAGCGCGCGGCGCTGGCCGGCGCGGCGGCGGAGGAGGTGGATTTCTTGGGCATGGGCGTAGTTTACCAGCCGGCCCGGCGGCGCAAAAAAAAAGACGCCGGAGCGTCTTTGGGGTCAAGCGCCGGGTGGCGCGTCTAGGAGGTTTGGCGGCGCCGCGCCAGGAAGGCCAGCACGCCCAGGCCGCCGAGCATCATGCCGTAGGTTTCCGGTTCGGGCACGGCCGTCACGTTGATGGTGCCGCCATACGAGGCCGTGACCGGCATGTCGGCATGCATCGACGGGTTGCCGGCCCAGCCGTGCACGGTCAGCTGCAGCAGGCCGGACTCGCCGGCGCCCAGCACGCCGCCAAACTCATAGGTGCCGCCGAACAGCGAGACCAGGGTCAGCGGGGTGATGCCGATCCAGGCCTGCCACAGGTCGATGTTGGTGGTGTTGGCGCCTATCGTCACCAGGCTGGCATCGACCGTCGAGGGGCCGACGCCGGGGGTGAAGGTGATCACGTCCCAGAACTCACCCGAGAACACGTGCGTCAGGCCGAAGCCGGCGCTCTGCGACGGTGGCGCGCCGACCAAGGGTACGGTCGGTGTCAGGTTTTCCGCCATAACGGTGGCGACAGGTGCCGCCAACATGGCGGCCAAGAGTAATGATTTTAGTTTCATTTTTATCCCCGTGAGAGTGTTGCCCAACACTGAAAGCTCAGTGCCGGATTCCAAGTTACGCCGGAGGAAAATGCATGTCAATTCGCTATTTTCAAATCGATAGCGACATGGAAATAGCTTGTCGCTAAGACACGGGCTGAACCGTAGCGATAATTGCTTGAACGACAATGCTTGTTGTCAAATTAGGCAATAAAATGTCGAAAGAATAATTCCATGCCTAGTTGCAGGAAACCGACAACGGCAGGATCAGCGCCACCGTCAGGCCGCCGCCGTCGCGGTTGGCCAGGGTGATGCGGCCGCCGTGCGCCTCGGCGATCTCGCGCGCCAGCGCCAGGCCCAGGCCGGTGCCGCTGCGCTTGGTCGAGTAGAACGGCACCAGCGCGTTGGTCAGCACCGTCTCGCTCATGCCCGGGCCGCGGTCCTGCACCTCGATGCGCAGGCCGTCCTGCAGGCGGCGCACGGCGAGGCGCACGGCGCCGGCCGGCGAGCCCGACTCGTGGGCGTTCTTGAGCAGGTTGAGCAGGGCCTGTTCGAGCTGGGCGGCGTCGAAGGCGGCCGGCTCGGCCGGCGGGGCGGCGGCCAGCTCGAACTCGGCCTGGGCCGCCAGGTGGCCGATGAAGGCGCCCCAGTCCTGCCATTCCGGGCGTGGCGTCGGCAGCTTGGCGAAGCGGGCGTAGCCGAGGATGAAACTTTCCAGGTGGCGGGTGCGCTCCTCGATGGTGGCGAGGATTTGCGGCAGCCGCTCGGTCTGGCCACGGCGCACCAGCTCGGCGCCGGAGTGGGCCAGCGAGGTGAGCGGGGCGAGCGAGTTGTTCAGCTCGTGGCTGATGACGCGGATCACCTTCTTCCAAGTCTGCACCTCCTGCCGGCGCAGCTCCAGGGTCAGCTGGCGCAGCAGCAGCAGCTCGTGCTTGCGGCCGTTCAGGTTGAAGCTGCGCCGGGCCAGGTGGAAGACCTCCTCCTCGGCGTCGTCGCCGGCCCCGGCGCCGGTGGAGAACAGGCCGTCGCCGCCGCGCGCCAGCGCCTCGCTGAGGGCCGGCGCGGCCATCGCCAGCACGGCGTCGAGGCGGTGGCCCTCAAGTTTGCGGCCCTGGTTGAGCAACTGGCGGGCGGCGACGTTGGCGTACACCACCGGGCCGCCCTCGCTGACCAGCAGCATCGCCACCGGCGTGTTCTGCACCATGGTGTCGAGCAGCAGCTCGCGCTGCACCAGCTCCAGGCGCTGCTGGCGCAGCACGGCGCCGAGCGCGTTGTGGGCCGCCACCAGGTCGCTCAGCTCGTCGTTCTGCGGCCAGTACAGGCTGAACGAAAAGTCGCCGTCCTGGTAGCTGGTGACGGTGCCGGTCAGGGCGCGGAACAGCGACAGGATGGGCGCCAGCTGGGCGCGGATGGTGATGACGGCGAGCGGCAGCACGCACAGCAGGCACAGCGCCAGCACCAGGCCGGGCCGCAGCGGCAGCAGGCGGGTCAGCGCCAGCGCGATCAGGATGCCCAGGGTCAGCAAGGTGCCGACCAGCGCCGTCCAGCGCGTCAGCAGCGAGAGGCGGATGCCTTTCTGCTGGCGGTCCGTGCCGGCGGCCATCAGGGGCGGGCGATGCCGAGCCGCTCCATGCGGCGGTACAGCGCCTGGCGCGACAGGCCCAGCTCGGCGGCGGCCTGCGCCACCACGCCGCCGGCGCGGCGCAGCGCCAGGCCGATGGCGTCGCGGTCCGGTTCGGCCTCGGCGGCGGCCGCCGCCGCCGTGGCCGGCGAGGGCGGCAGGCCGAGGTCGGCGGCGCAAATCAGCGCGCCGCCGGCCAGCAGGCCGGCGCGCGCCATCACGTTCTTCAGCTCGCGCACATTGCCCGGCCACGGGTGGGCCAGCAGGGCCGCCTCGGCGCCGGCGTGCAGGCGCTTGCCGGCGCCGAGAAAGTGGACCGCCAGCGGCAGGATGTCGGCCGGGCGCGCCGCCAGCGGCGGCAGGCGCAGCTCGATGACGTTGAGGCGGTAGAACAGGTCCTCGCGGAAGCTGCCGGCGCGTATCATCGCCGGCAGGTCGGCGTTGGTGGCGCTGACCACGCGCACCTTGACCTGGCGCTCCTTGTTCGAGCCGAGCCGCTCGAAGCGGCCGGTTTCGAGCACGCGCAGCAGCTTCATCTGGCCGGCCAGCGGCAGGTTGCCGATCTCGTCGAGGAACAGGGTGCCGCCGTCGGCCGCCTCGAACTTGCCCTCGCGGGCGCGCGAGGCGCCGGTGTAGGCGCCGGCCTCGGCGCCGAACAGTTCGGCCTCGATCAGCTCGGCTGGCAGGGCGCCGCAGTTGAGCACCACGAAGGGGCCGTCGCGCACCGCCGAGTTGGCCTGCAGGATGGCGGCGATGCCCTCCTTGCCGCTGCCGTTCGGCCCGCAGATCAGCACCGGCACGTCGGCCCGCGCCACCTGGCAGGCCAGGTGGATCACCCGCTCGGTGGCGGCGTCGCGCCAGACCATGCCGCGCAGGTCGAAGTCGCGCTCGAGGTCGTGGCGCTGGCGCGCCTCGCTGCGCAGGCGCTGGCCGAGCGCGCGCTTGGCCTGGCCCAGCTCGATCAGGTTGTGCACGCTGGCGATCAGGCGGTGGTCGTCCCACGGCTTGGCCAGGTAGTCGGCGGCGCCCGAGCGCACCAGTTCGACGGCGGCGTCGAGCTGGGTCCAGGCGGTCAGCAGGATCACCGGCAGCTCGGGATGGCCGGCGCGGATGGCGTGGAACAGGGCGCGGCCCTCGTCGCCCGAGGTGGTGTCGGCCGAAAAGTTCATGTCCTGGATCACCAGGTCGACCTCGTGGCGCCGCAGCAGGGCCAGGCCCTCGGCCGGCGAAGCGGCGCGCAGCGCCTCGATGTCGTGCAGCGAGAACAGCACCTCGAGGGCGATGGCGACGGCGGCGTTGTCGTCGATAATGAGTACGGTAGGCATGCGCTTAGAATAACATTGCCGGACCGCGAACGGTCTGGTGATTTCCCCCGGGGCTTGCGGGGCTTGGGGGCTCAGGCGCTGCGGGTGGCCAGCGCCGGCGAGGTGGAGGCGGCGCGCCAGGCCGGGCCGTAGACGGCGCCCAGGCCGAGCAGCCAGAACACGCCGGCGCCGGCCGCCAGGTAGCCGGCCGGCAGGCGCGCCATCTCCAGCTGGCTCACCAGCAGCTGGTTCAGCGCCAGACCGAGCAGCACGCCGGCGGCCACGCCGACGCTGGTGATCATCACGTTCTCGATCAGGAAGTAGCGCAGGATGTCGACGCGGCGCGCGCCCAACGCGCGGCGCACGCCGATCTGCTTGCGCCGCTGCGTCACCCACAGGCTGGCCATGCCGACGATGCCGCTGGCGGTGACCAGCAGCAGCAGGGCGCTGACGGCGACCAGCATGCCGGACAGGCCGCGGTCGGCGCGGTAGCGGTCGGCGCGGACGTCGGCCAGGCTTTTCATGCGCACGATCACCGGCGTCGGCGCCGCCGCCGCGCGGGCCGCCGCCTCGGCCGCCCGCATGCTGCGCTCCAGCTGGCCCGGCTCGGCGCGCAGGGTGAAGTTGCTGTCGGTGCCGCCGGTGTAGCGGATCGGTGCGATGACGCAGATCTCGCCGTCGCCCTTGAGCTGGGCGCCCGGCGTTTGCAGCCGCTCGACCACGCCGACCACCTCGCTGGCGCTGGCCTTGGCGCCGGTGCCGAAGTACAGCGTCTTGCCCAGCGCGCTGGCGCTGTCGGGCCACAGCCGTTGCGCCAGCGCGTGCGTGACGATGACCACCTTGGCGAACTCCTCGCTGGTGTCCTGGTCGACCTCGACCACGTCCTGCGGCGCGAAGTCGCGCCCCTCGCGCAGTTGCAGGCCCCAGGTCTTGAGCAGGCTGTCGGGCGTGCTGTACAGCGCCGCCGAGCCGTTGTTCTGCTCCTGCTCGCGCGTGGCGGCGATGCTGGTGTAACTGCCCGAGCGGGTCAGCGGCATCTGGCTGACGTTGGCCAGCGACAGCACGCCGGGCACGGCGCGCAGCGTGGCCGCCTCGCTCTTTTGCTCGGCCAGTTGCTGCTGGTGGCTGCCGGCCTTGAGGTGGCGGATCTGCAGCGAGAACACGTCGGCCTCGGCGGCCACGCCGCTGGGCCGCGCCGCCACCGCCTGGCGCACGCTGACGATGTGCAGGGCGTTGGCCAGGATGGCCAGGCTGAGCGCCACCTGCACGGCGACCAAAATGGCGCCGGTCTTCGAGCGCAGCAAGGCTGACAGGATGGGTCGGATTTCCATGGGTTTGTCTTCGCGTTGAGGTAATGGGCTGATTGGGCTTATTGGGATTTGAGCTGCATCGCCGGCGTCACCTGGCAGGCGCGCCAGGTCGGCAGCAGGCCGGCCAGCACGGCCGCCACCACCGCCAGGGCGAAAGTGGTGGCCAGCATGGTCCAGTCCATGTGGGCCACCACGGTCAGTTCCTTCGACTGGCGGGCGATCAGCGCCAACGCGCCGAAGGCCAGCAGCAGGCCGAGCGCGCCGCCGGCCAGGCCGACCACGCTGGTCTCGATGAGGAACTGGCGGAAGATCTCGCGGCGCGAGGCGCCCAGCGCGCGGCGGATGCCGACTTCGGCGGCGCGCACGGAGAATTTGGCCAGCAGCAGGCCGATGGCGTTGACCAGGCATAGCAGCAGGAAGCCGAAGGCCAGCCAAGCGCTCAGCCGGTTGTCGTTGCCGACCACCTTGAGGAACTCCAGCCATTCCGTCACGTTGTACAGACGGTTCGGCGCGTTGCGTTGCAGCCGGCCCAGGCGGCGCTGCTCGGTCGCGTAGTTGTCCAGATAGCTCTGCAGCGCGGCGCGCCCGCCGGCCGCGCTCTCGAACCAGAACTGGATCCAGGTGCACTCCGAGTCGAGCAGGCCCTGGTAGCCGGGACTGGGCTGGTCCTTGCAGTTGGTGCTGCCGTGGTGCTCGCTCTGGTGGCGCAGCATGCTGGCGAAGGGGACGAAGAATTCCTCCTCGTCGCCGAAGGCGCTGCGGCCGCCGACGATGCGGTGGAAGCGCGGCACCACTTTCCAGCTTTCGAGCACGCCGCTGACCTGGAACTGGAAGCCCATCAGGTCGAGGCGCTGGCCGACCGGGTTGGCGCTGCCGTACAGCTTCTCGGCCAGCGCGCGGCTGAGCACGACGACGTCGGCGCCGGCGGCGTCGTCGGCCGGGCTCCAGCCCTGGCCGTAACGGAACGGCGCTTCGAACATGGCGAAGAAGTCGCTGGTCGGCGCCAGGCCGTAGACGGCGAAGGCGGCCAGGTCGGGCCGCGCCGGCGCCAGCGCCGCCGCCACGCCCATGATCGCGGTGCGCCGCTCGCCCTGGCCGCTGCGCAGGAAGTTGCTGGCGTCGCGGTAGCTGAGCTGGCGGTCCGTTTGTCGCGGGTCGCCGCCCGGCGTGTAGCCCTGCGCCGGGCCGTTGTCGACCAGCGGCACCAGCAGGCGCGCGCTCTTGTGCGGGATCGGGTCGCCGCCCATCACGTGCAGCACGGTCAGGGTGGCCACGCTGGCGGCCACGCCGATGGCCAGCGTCAGCACCATCAGCGCGGTCAGCGCCGGGTTGCGCCGCAGGCTGCGCAGGCCGAGTTGGAAGTAGTAGAGGAACATCGCCGCCCCTTATGCCGTGTGGAGGTTCGACTGGCCGTCGAACAGCGAGGCGCCGCGCCGCGCCAGGTCGGACACCTGGCCGTCGATGATGTGCACGTTGCGCTGCGAGCGCACGGCCAGCTCGGGATCGTGGGTGACCATCAGGATGGTGGTGCCCTGGGCGTTGATTTGTTCGAGCAGTTCCATCACGCCGCGCGCCATTTGGGTGTCGAGGTTGCCGGTCGGCTCGTCGGCCAGCAGCAGCTTGGGCGAGCCGGCCAGCGCGCGGGCGATCGCCACGCGCTGTTGCTGGCCGCCCGACAGCTCGGCCGGGTAGTGCCGCATGCGCGAGGCCAGGCCGACCTTGGCCAGCGCGTCCTCGATGCGCTCCTTGCGTTCGGCGCGGTTGAAGCCGCGGTAGCGCAGCGGCACGTCGACGTTGTCGAACAGGGACAGGTCGGGGATCAGGTTGAAGCCCTGGAAGATGAAGCCGAGCTTTTCGTTGCGCAGGCGCGAACGGGCGTTGTCGTCCATGCCGTTGACGTTGACGCCGTCGAGGATGTATTCGCCGTCGCTGAACTCTTCGAGCAGGCCGGCGATGTTGAGGAAGCTGGTCTTGCCCGAGCCGGACGGCCCGGTGACGGTGACGAATTCGCCGGCGCGCACCTCGATATCGAAGCCGCGCAGGGCGTGCGTTTCGATCATCTGGGTGCGGTAGACTTTGCTCAGGTTGTGCATGCGCAGCATGGCTTGCCTTTCGGGTCGGGTGGAATGGGGGGGGGGGGTGTGGCTTGGCCGGCCGGGCTTATTGGTGGATGGTGACGCGGGCGGCGTTCTCGAAGGCTTCGCTGCCGGCGATGACCACCTGGTCGCCCTGGCGCAGGCCGCCGGCGATCTCCACCGCCGCCACGCTGGTGGCGCCCAGTTTGACCGGCGTGCGCACGGCGACGCCGTCGCGCACCAGGTAGACGAAGCGGCCGCCCTCGGCCTCGACGAAGGGGCCGCGCGGCAGCAGCAGCACGCCCGGCTTCTCGTCGATCAACAGGCGCGCGCTGACGCGCTGGTTCTGCCGCAGTCCGGCCGGTTGGGCGCCGTTGAAGCGCACCCGTGCCAGCACCTGGTTCTTCACCACCTCGGGCGACAGCGCCGACAGGGTGCCGCCGGCCTGGATGGCGCCGGCGCTGATCTCGGCGCGCATGCCCAGGCCGATGTCGGCGACGTAGGTTTCCGGCACCTCCAGCTCGACCTCCAGCTTGGACAGGTCGACCAGCGTCATCAAGGGCGCGTTGGCCTGCACCACGCTGCGGTTGGCCACCGACAGCGTGCCGATGAAACCGTCGACCGGCGCGCGCACGGTCAGCTCGTCGACGCGGCGCTGGGCGTTGGCCAGGGTCAGGCGTTGGCGGTCGAGCTGCTGCACCTTGGTGGTCAGCTCCAGCGCCACGTTGTCGCCCTCCAGCGCGGCGGCCTGCTCGGCGTGCTTGGCGCGGATCTCGGCCGAGTTGAGCGCGTCCTTGGCTTTTTGGAAGTCGATCTTGGCGATGATGCCGTCGTTGGCCACCGCCTGGTAGCGTTCCAGCACGCGCTGGGCCGACAGGCGCTCGATCTCGGCAACGTCGGCCTCGCGCCGCGCCAGCAGCTTCTGCTTGCGCGCCAAGATCTGCTGGCGCGCCACCTCCGCTTCGAGCTGGGCGTAGCTGGACTGTTCGCGTTTGAGCGCGTCCGACAGGTCGGGCGACTCCAGCACGGCCAGCACGTCGCCCTTCTTGACGGTGTCGCCGGCCGAGGCCTTCAGCGTCACCGTGGCCGGCGTGGTGGCGTACAGCGTCGGGCTGACGGCGGCCACCACGCGGCCGTTGACGGCGGCGTCGCGCAGCAGCGTGCCACGGCTGACGGCGGCGATGCGCAAGCGCGCCGCGCTGACCGAGTGTTCGTTGCCGCGCCAGGCGCCGAGCAGCAGCACGCTCACGCCGGCCAGGGCGACGGCGGCGCCTGCCCACAGCAGGCGGCGTTTGTGGCGTTGCGCCGGCGGCTGGGTCAGCACGGCGTCTTGGTGGGAGGTGTCGCGGATCATGGTGGCGGTGGTGGACGAGGATGTCGCTACCTATGCAGCTTTCGTGCCACCCCGGCGCGGCGGCCTAAGTGCTTGATTCAGCTGGCTTTGCGCGCCGCCGGCGGGGCGGCGCTGTCCGCCGCGGTGTCCGCCGCCGTGTCCGCGCCGCGGCGGCGGACGGCCAGGGTCAGCAGCGCGGCGCAGAGGGCGGCGCCGGCCATCACGCCGACGCCGACGCGCAGCGACCAGTTGACCGCCACCGCGCCGATCAGCGGCGGCCCGGCCAGCAGGCCGGCGTAACCGGCGCTGGCCACCATGGCGATGCCGGCGGCGGCCGAGCTGCCGGTCCGCCCGGCGGCGCTGAAGATGGCCGGCACCACGTTCGACAGGCCCAGCCCGGCCAGCGCGTAGCCGGTCAGGATGCTGGCGGTGGACGGCAGCGCGCCGGCCAGGCTCAGGCCCAAGGTGGCCAGCACGGCGCCGCCGACGATCACCTGCTGGCTGCCGAAGTGGCGCACCACGCGGTCGCCCAGCAGGCGGCCCAGCACCATCGTGCAGGAGAAGGCGGCGAAGCCGGCGGCGGCCATCGCCGCCGTGGCGCCGGTGCTGGTCAGGTACAGGCCGCTCCAGTCGACCATCGCGCCCTCGACCAGGAAGCACAGCAGGGCGATCGCCGCCAGGCCGGCCACGGCCAGCTTGGCACGGCGCGCCGCCGCTGTTGCTGTTGCCGCTGCTGTTGCCACTGCTGCTGCCGCGTTGGCCGGGGCCATTGGACCGGCGCTGGCAGACACGGTCGTGGTGTCGGCCGTCGCCGCAGCCGCGCCCGCGCCGGCTGGCGCCGCTGTCGTCGTGCCGCTGCCGGCGCCATGCTGCGCCGGCGGCGTGTCGTTCGCGTCCGGGCCCAGTCGTCCGGCCGCCGTCGCCACCAGCGCGAGGACGATCAGCGCGGTCGGCAGCAGCAGCCAGGCGGTCGGCGTGTCGAAGTACAGCAGGGCGGCGCCGACGCCGGTGCCGGCCAGGCCGCCCAGGCTGAAGGCGGCGTGGAACGAAGACATGATGGCCGTGCCCCAGCGCCGCTCCACCGTGCTGGCGTGGGCGTTCATGGCGACGTCGAGCAGGCCGTTGGCGGCGCCCAGCAGCAGCGTGGCCAGCATCAGCAGCGGCAGGCTGCCGACCCACAGCGGCAGCGGCAGCAGCACGGCGAAGGCCAGGCCGGCCAGCCGGGTGGCGGCGGCAGTGCCGCCGACGCGCGGCACCAGCCGGCCGCACAGCGGCATGCAGCACACCGCTCCGGCGGCCAAGGTCAGCAGCGCCAGACTGAGGCTGGCGTCGGACAGGGCCAGTGCCTGCTTCAGCGGCGGGATCGCCGTGGCCCAGGCGCCGATGCCCAGGCCGTTGGCGAAGAAGACCATCAATGTGGCCCAGCGGGCTTGTTTGACTGCGGCTGCGTGCATGCGTGCTTTCGGTGGAGGTGCGGGGGATCAGGCGGCGTCGGCCACCCGCACCTGGGTCGCCTCGCCGTAGAAGCTGGCCAGGCGTGCCGGGTCGGCGTCGTGTTCGACCAGCAGATAGGCGATCTGGCGCATCGCCGCCACGTCGTAGGGCGCGCCGGTGCCGATCTTTTCGTTGGTGACGGCCACCGCGACGGCGTCGCTGGCGGCCACGGCGGCTTGCTTGAACTCGGCCTCCTCGAGGCTGAAGCCGCCGATGCCGCGTCGCGCGTCGACCGAGCAGGCGCCGAGGAAGCACAGGTCGGCGCGCAGGGCGGCGACATCGCGCACGGCGCGCGCGCCCAGGCTGGCGCCGGAGCGCCAATCGACCTGGCCGCCGATGACGATCAGCCCGATGCCCCGGCGCGGCGCCAGCAGCGCGGCGATGGCCGGTGAATTGGTCGCCACGCTCAGTCCCAGATTGTCCGGCAATAGCTCGGCGATGGCGCCGTTGGTGGAGCCGGCGTCGATCAGCAGCAGTTGGCCCTGGCGCAGCAGGGGCAGGGCGGCGGCGGCCAGCGCCAGTTTGCGCGGGCGCGCCTGCTCTTGTCGCTGCACCAGCGGACCGGAGGCCGGCGACAGCGGCAGTACGCCGCCGTAGACGCGTTCGCACAGGCCGGCGGCGGCCAGCTCGCGCATGTCGCGCCGCACGGTGTCTTCGGAGATGCCGAACTCGCGCGCAAGCTCGGCGGCCAGCACGCGGCCGCCGCCGGCCAAGCGCTCGACGATCAGGCGTTGGCGTTCTTCGGGCAGGCGGACGGCGCTGATGGACGTGATGGAGGCGGACATGGTGAAAAGAAACGTGCAAATGGATGAATGTAATTGTGCATCAACGTGCATGAACATGCAAGTCCGACTCAACCTGGTCCAACCCGGCCCGGCCCGGCCCAATCCGGCCCAATCCGGCCCAATCCGGCCCGGCTTGGCCAAGCCAAGCCAAGCCAAGCCAAGCCAAGCCAAGCCAAGCCAAGCCAAGCCAAGCCAAGCCAAGGCCGGGCCTGGCTGTTGTGGCAGGCGGGTTGGGAGCTGATTTCTTGCTCGGTTTTCCGGTCCGGCTTTTGGTATGTTTCTTAGTCGCACTTGTTTATGTGGCAAGCGGTATCATCTTGACCCCACCGCACCACCATGGAACCCGCATGAATTCCTTGCCACGTTGGCGACACTCCTTGGGCGCCGCCGCCGGCCGCCTGATCGCGCTGCTGACGCCGGCCGGCCCGCCGCCGGCCGACTATCCCTTCACCACCCACGACGTCGGCCTGTACCACCGCACCGTTTCGGCGACAGTGGCCGGCGCGGTCGACGAGCAGACTTGGCAGGAGATGCTGCTCGAACAGTACAGCGCCCGGCTGGCGCCGGCCACCAGCATCATCGGCCAGCAGATCCTGCACCAGCGCTTGCGCGGCGTGGCCGACGATGGCGCAGGTGCCGAGGATGGCGATGGCGATGGCGGCGCGGCGCGGCGGCGCGCGCTGAGTCAGGACGCGGCGCGCCAGGCCCGCCTGCAGCAATGTTGCGAGGGTCTGAGGCAAGCAGATGTCGAGATCAGTCAACAATTGTTTGGTCCGCCGGGCCGGCCGGCGCCGCGCTGGAGCGGCATGTTGCCTTGGCTGCCGTTGAGCTTCCTGCTGCTGGTGGGCGGCGGCCTGCTCAGCGGTTGGATGATGTTGTGGCTGGGCGCCGTTTTGGTCTGGCTGCTGCTGCTCGGCGTGCAGATGCGTTTCAGCGACGAGATCGAGCAGTGGGAGCGCAAGCTGCGCACCATGCAGCAGCTGCTGCGTAGCCACGTCTTGCTGGCGCGGCTGGACGATCCGTTCACGGTCGTACTGCGCGACGGCGCCGCGCGCGCCGGCAAAATCAACCGCGCCATCACCCGCTCGCCGCTCGACAACCTGCCCGGCGTGCGCGAATACAGCGACTGGCTGTGGTTGAAGAACGTGCGCCATTACTTCGCCAGCCGCGACACGGTGCTGCTGCATCTGGACTTCCTGCGCCAAAGCTTCCTGCTGGTGGGCCGGCTGGAGGCCGACCTGGCGCTGGCGCGCCACTTGGCCGCCACGCCGCAGCACTGCTGGATCGAGCCTGCCCCGGCGGCGGCAAGCGCGTCCGAGGGGCTGTCGTCGGCCATTGCGCCGGCCGCCGCAAGTGCCGCCGCAAGTGCCACCGCAAGCGCCACCGCAAGCGCCGCCGCAAGCGCCGCCGCGAGTCCGGCGGCGGCCGTTCCGGCGCCGCCGCGCCTGCGCTTCGAGCAGGTGGTGCATCCCCTGCTCGAACGCGCCGCGCCGCTCGACTTCGCGCTGGACGGCCGGGGCGCCTTCATCTCCGGCCAGAACGGCATCGGCAAGAGCACGCTGCTGCGCACGGTCGGCTTGAATTTGATCGTCGCGCGCGCCTTCGGCTTTTGCTACGCGCGCTCGGCCAGCGCGCCGGCGCTGCCGGTCTACTCCAGCATGCAGGGCGAGGACGCGCTGAGCAGCGGCGAGAGCCTGTACATCGCCGAGTTGCGCCGCGCCCGTGAGCTGCTGGCGCTGGCCGAGCGCGGCCCGGGCCTGTTCATCATCGACGAGATCTTCCGTGGCACCAATCACATCGAATCGATCTCGGCGGCGGCCGCCGTGCTGCACTCGCTGGCCGCGTCCGGGCTGGTGATCGTCTCCTCGCACAACCTGGTGCTGGCGCCGCTGCTGGCCGATTGTCTGACGCCGCTGTGCGTCAGCGCGCCCGACGGCGACCAGTCACGCCTGCGCATCGCGCCCGGCGTACTGGCCGAGACCAACGGCATCGCCCTGTTGCGCGCGCGCGGCTTCGGCGCCGAGATCGACGCCAAGGCCAGGCGCGTGTTTGATTGGTTGAATGAGTATTTGGCTGAGCCGCAGGACTGCGGCCAGGTGCTGCGGCAGAGGGCGGCGGCCTAGCGCACCGCTCAGTCAAAGCGTCGGCGGCTTTAGAGCGCCCCCAAGGCAGACGCCAGGGTCAGACCCGGCGGGTCTGACCCTAGATTCACGCCGCTGGGTTTTCTTAATTCAGCTGCATTCGGGCGGAGCATGACGTTCTCTCATATGACAACGAGCCCCTCCGCCACCGAGCGCCCGGCGGGGTGGCCTTACTTCTCCTGCTTGAGCGGCTTGCTCTTGTCGATCACTTCGCGGCAGTCGCCCTTGATGGTGGCGTTGTCGTAGTTGGTCCAGCCGTAGCTGTCGACGTAGCGCTTGTGCTGCTTGAACTGCTTGTTGACGAAGCTCCATTCCGGCCGCTCGCCGTCGTAGTCGATGTCGCCCAGGTCGAGCAGGGTGTGGAACACGTTCTCCGTCGCCAGCCTGGCCTTGCGGTGGCGCAGCAGCTGCTTGACCTTGTCCGGATAGTGCTCGCGGTACTGGTCGGAATACCAGACCAGCGCCGGCACGTGGAACTCGAACTGCGTGTTGTGGCCGTGGAAGGCCAGGTTGCAGCTGCCGTCGTACAGCGTCTGGCCGTGGTCGGCCACGTACATCATCGAGGCCAGCTGGCCGCTGTCCTTCAACTGGCCGATCACCTGTGACAGGAACCAGTCGGTGTAGAGGATCGAGCTGTCGTAGCTGTTGTTCAGTTGCGGCTTGATCTTGGTGTCGGTGTAGACCGGCTTGTCGACGCCGTACAGCGAGGGTTGCCACTTGTCGAAGGCCTGCGGATAGCGCTGGCTGTAGTTCCAGTGGCTGCCCAGCGAGTGCAGCACGATCAGCTTCTTCGGCGCCGGATCGGCCAGCGCGTTCTTCAATGGGTCGAGCAGGATCTGGTCGAAGTTGGAGTTGTTAGTGAAGCCGCCCAGGTTGAGGAACTGGATCACGTCGGCCTCCTTGGCGAACACCGACACCGGCGTGTCGAACTGGCCGAAGGAGATCTGGTTCGACAGCCAGTAGGTCTTGAAGCCGGCCTCCTTGTAGGCGGTCAGGAAGGATTTTTCCGAGAAGCCGTCCTTCAGGCTCTGCATCGACGGCTTGCGCGAGATCATCACCGGCACCGACAGCCGCGTCGCCGACACGGCGGTGATCACGTCGGGCAGCGTCACCAGGTTGGCTTCGCGCTTGAGCAGGGGATTGGTCTCGCGGGCGTAGCCGTTCAGGCTCCAGCGGTCGTAGCGCGACGATTCGCCGATCACCATCACCACCAGCTCGGGGTCGCGGTTGGCCTGCGGCTGGTGGGCCTTGAAGGTGAAGCTGCTGCTGCGCTGGCCCAGCTCGGCCAGATAGCGGCGCTCTTTATAGAAGTCGACGCCGCGCACCATCAGGCCGAACGGCCAGGCGGAGCCGATCGCTTCGAACTCGATCGGCGAGCGCACCCACCACGGCAGCGGCGCCAGCTTCCAGCCGGTGCGGTGCGCCGCCGCGATGGCGACGTGCTGCGGGCTGCTGTCCTCGACGGCGTCCTCCTCGCCTTCGTCGGCCTCGTCGCCGGCCTCGTCGCCGAAGCCGGAGGCGGCCACGCTGACGGCGGCCGATGGCGATGCCGATGCCGGTGCCGAAGTCGAAGTCGAAGTCGAAGTCGAAGTCGAGGCCAGTGCCGTGCCGCCGCCGACAGCCGCGCCGGAGTTCAAGCTGGCGTTGCCGCCCGCGGCGGTGCTGCCAGCCGGAGCCGGGCTCGCGGTGGGCGCCGCCAGGCTGGCCGCGTGCGCCGCGCCGGCGCCGTGGCCGCCGCCGGCCGGCTTGGCGCGGATGCCGAACTCCCAGCCGTAGGTCCACAAGCCGCCCAGCAGCAACAGCGCCGCCAGCACGGCCCAGCGGCTGCGGCCGCGCCATTCCAGCGCGCGGCAGCGCAGCGCGGCCCAGCCGGTCAGCAGCCACCAGAGGCAGACGCCGAACATCACGCCGCCCATCAGCCAGACTTTCTGGCCGAGGAACTCCAGCGCCTCTTTCGGGCTGGTTTCGGCGATGATGCCCAGGTGGTGGGTGGAGATGCCCTGGCCGTAGAAGACGAACAGATACAGCTCGGTCGGCGCGGCCAGGAAGGCCGGCAGCAGCAGCCAGTGGAACCAGGCCGGGCGCTGCAGCACGGCCCACACGGCCAGCCACGCCAGCAGCTCGACGGCGGCGATCTGGCCGCCGCGCTCGACCGCGCGGCCGAGCAGCAGCGGCACCCAGGGCAGGAGGCTGAGCAGCAGGTAGCTGGCGAGCAGGAACAGGGGGGCGGGGCGCAGCAGCGGCCGGAGTGAAACGCGCATAGAATCGGAGGTGGCAAAAATGTCTGCTATTATCTGTGCTTTCCTGGGGCGACAGTTAGCTTTTGCGGACCCCGCGCAACACTCCTCGGCCGTGGCGCCAGCCGCCGGCCGCCGCGAAATAGATTGACTGCAAGCTGGTCCACGTCTATACTTGCGAGTTCTCCATTTATTCTGCACATCGTATACGCTCTTTGTGGCCGCTCCAACGTGAGTGGCTGCCCGCGCCTCTACCGTGCATAGGAAATCGAGACTAGGTTTCAGTCCCCGGACATCCGTCCGGGTTATTAACGTTGTAATTTTGTTGGATTTAGAACGATGCCAACCATCAATCAACTGATTCGCAATCCACGTGTCGCTTTGACCGTGAAGAGCAAATCGCCGGCGCTGGAAAACAGCCCGCAAAAACGTGGCGTTTGCACCCGTGTGTACACCACCACCCCTAAAAAGCCTAACTCGGCGCTGCGTAAAGTAGCCAAGGTTCGCCTGACCAACGGTTTCGAAGTCATTTCGTACATCGGCGGCGAAGGCCACAACCTGCAAGAGCACAGCGTTGTTCTGCTGCGCGGCGGTCGTGTTAAGGATTTGCCGGGTGTGCGTTACCACATGGTTCGCGGTGCACTGGATACCCAGGGCGTCAAAGACCGTAAGCAAGCTCGCTCGAAATACGGTACCAAGCGCGCTAAGGCTGGTAAGAAGTAATCGAGTTGTAAACCCAAGTTTCGCTCAGTGGCAGTAGGCTAAGTGAATGTAGTCGACCGCATCTGGTCGAGTAAGTGGGGGGCTATGATGGCCGTCCGCGAGAGTGCGAATAAGACGCACCTCAACTGAAGATTGAAAGGAATTGATATGCCACGTCGTCGTGAAGTACCCAAGCGCGAAATTTTGCCAGATCCAAAATTCGGCAACACTGATGTCGCTAAATTTGTAAACGTGCTGATGCTGTCCGGTAAAAAATCGGTCGCAGAAAACATCATCTACGGTGCTTTCGAGCACATCGCTGCTAAATCGGGCAAGGATCCGCTCGAAGTGTTCGCTACCGCGATCAGCAACGCCAAACCGCTGGTTGAGGTGAAATCCCGTCGCGTCGGTGGTGCAAACTACCAGGTGCCGGTCGAAGTTCGCCCAGTCCGTCGTATGGCTCTGTCGATGCGTTGGTTGCGCGAAGCCGCGAACAAGCGTAGCGAAAAATCCATGCCACAGCGTCTCGGTGGCGAGCTGATGGAAGCGGCCGAAGGCCGTGGCGGCGCAATGAAAAAGCGTGATGAAGTGCACCGCATGGCTGAAGCGAACAAGGCGTTCTCGCACTTCCGCTTCTAATAAAATCGGCCGGGTTCTTCGGGACCCGGCTGTTATCTGTTGTTCGAGGCCGGGCTCATTTTGTCAAAAAATGCTGCTCGGTTTTGTCCATTAAAAGATTTAGGATTAATTATGGCCCGCAAGACCCCCATTGAGCGCTACCGCAATATCGGTATTTCCGCTCACATCGATGCAGGTAAGACGACCACCACCGAGCGCGTTCTGTTCTACACGGGCGTGAACCACAAGATCGGTGAAGTCCACGATGGCGCCGCCACGATGGACTGGATGGAGCAGGAACAAGAGCGCGGTATCACGATCACCTCCGCGGCGACCACCTGCTTCTGGAAAGGGATGGCTAACAACTTCCCTGAGCACCACATCAACATCATCGACACCCCGGGCCACGTCGACTTCACCATTGAAGTCGAACGCTCGATGCGCGTGCTCGACGGCGCTTGCATGGTTTACTGCGCAGTGGGCGGTGTTCAGCCACAGTCGGAAACCGTATGGCGTCAGGCCAACAAGTACAAAGTGCCGCGTCTGGCCTTCGTCAACAAGATGGACCGCACCGGCGCGAACTTCTTCAAAGTTTACGAGCAGATGCGTGCCCGCCTGAAGGCGAACCCGATTCCCCTGCAGATCCCGATCGGCGCCGAAGAGAACTTCCTCGGCGTGGTCGATCTGGTCAAGATGAAGGCGATCTATTGGGACGACGCGTCCCAGGGCATGAAGTTCGACTACCGCGACATTCCTGCCGAGCTGACCGAGCTGGCCGCCGAGTGGCGCCTGAAAATGGTCGAAGCCGCCGCCGAGTCGAGCGACGAGCTGATGAACAAGTACCTGGAAGAAGGCGATCTGAGCGAAGCCGAGATCAAGGCCGCCATCCGTGCCCGTACCCTGGCGTCGGAAATCGTCCCAATGATGTGCGGTACCGCCTTCAAGAACAAGGGCGTCCAAGCCATGCTGGACGGCGTGATCGAGTACCTGCCATCGCCGGTCGACATCAAGCCGGTGCAAGGTATGGATGAGGACGACCAGCCGACCAGCCGTAAAGCTGAAGACACCGAGAAATTCTCGGCGCTGGCCTTCAAGATCATGACCGACCCGTTCGTCGGCCAGCTGATCTTCTTCCGCGTCTACTCCGGCAGCATCAAGTCGGGCGACACCGTCTACAATCCGATCAAGAACAAGAAAGAACGTCTTGGCCGTATTCTGCAGATGCACGCCAACCAGCGCGAAGAGATCAAAGAAGTGCACGCCGGCGACATCGCCGCCGCGGTTGGTCTGAAAGATGCGACCACCGGCGAAACCCTGTGCGATCCATCGTCGATCATCACGCTGGAAAAAATGGTCTTCCCTGAGCCGGTGATTCAACAGGCCGTCGAACCTAAGACCAAGGTCGACCAGGAAAAAATGGGCCTGGCGCTGAACCGCCTGGCACAGGAAGATCCTTCGTTCCGCGTCAAGACCGATGAAGAATCGGGCCAGACCATCATCGGTGGTATGGGCGAGTTGCACCTGGAAATTATCGTTGACCGCATGAAGCGCGAATTCGGCGTCGAAGCGACCGTCGGCAAGCCACAAGTGGCCTACCGCGAAACGATCCGCAAGGTGTGCGAAGAGTCCGAAGGCAAGTTCGTCAAGCAATCCGGTGGTCGTGGCCAGTACGGTCACGTGGTTCTGAAAATCGAACCGCAAGAACCGGGCAAGGGCTTCGAATTCGTTGACGCCATCAAAGGCGGCACGGTTCCACGCGAATACATCCCGGCGGTTGAAAAGGGTGTGCGCGGCACGCTGAACACCGGCGTGTTGGCCGGCTACCCAGTGGTCGACGTCAAGGTCACGCTGTTCTTCGGTTCGTACCACGATGTGGACTCGAACGAAAACGCGTTCCAGATGGCCGCTTCGATGGCCTTCAAAGACGGTTGCCGCAAAGCGTCGCCAGTCATTCTGGAGCCGATGATGGCTGTGGAAGTGGAAACGCCGGAAGACTACGCCGGTACCGTGATGGGCGATCTGTCGTCCCGCCGCGGTATGGTGCAGGGCATGGACGAGATCCCAGGCGGCGGTGGCAAGATCATCAAAGCCGAAGTGCCACTGTCCGAAATGTTCGGTTACTCGACCTCGCTGCGTTCCGCAACGCAGGGCCGCGCGACCTACACGATGGAATTCAAGCACTACTCGGAAGCGCCTAAGCACGTCACCGACGCAATCGTTACCGCGAAAGCTAAGTAATTTTTGTATTTTTGCGGGCCGCGGAACATCTCCCGGCCCGCATATTTAAATCATGTTCTAAGGAAGAATAAAATGGCAAAAGGTAAATTCGAACGGACCAAGCCGCACGTCAACGTCGGCACCATCGGCCACGTCGACCACGGTAAAACCACCCTGACCGCTGCGATCGCAACGGTGCTGTCGAAGAAATTCGGCGGCGAAGCTAAAGCATACGACCAGATCGATGCGGCTCCGGAAGAAAAAGCGCGCGGCATCACCATCAACACCGCCCACGTCGAGTACGAAACGGCTGCCCGTCACTACGCGCACGTTGACTGCCCAGGCCACGCCGATTACATCAAAAACATGATCACCGGCGCGGCACAGATGGACGGCGCGATCCTGGTTTGCTCCGCAGCTGACGGCCCAATGCCACAGACCCGCGAGCACATCCTGCTGGCCCGCCAAGTTGGCGTTCCATACATCATCGTGTTCCTGAACAAGTGCGACCTGGTCGACGACGCGGAACTGCTGGAACTGGTCGAAATGGAAGTGCGCGAGTTGTTGTCGAAATACGACTTCCCAGGCGACGACCTGCCGATCGTCAAAGGTTCGGCCCGTATGGCGCTGGACGGCGACACCGGCCCAATGGGCGAGCAAGCCATCATGCAACTGGCCGACGCGCTCGATTCGTACATCCCTACGCCAGAGCGCGCTGTTGACGGCGCCTTCCTGATGCCAGTGGAAGACGTGTTCTCGATCTCGGGTCGCGGCACCGTGGTTACCGGTCGTATCGAACGCGGCATCATCAAAGTCGGCGAAGAAATCGAAATCGTCGGCATCACCGACACCGTCAAAACCATCTGCACCGGCGTGGAAATGTTCCGCAAGCTGCTGGACCAGGGTATGGCTGGCGACAACGTCGGTCTGCTGCTGCGCGGCACCAAGCGTGAAGATGTTCAGCGTGGTCAAGTTCTGGCCAAGCCGGGTTCGATCAAGCCGCACAACCATTTCACCGGCGAGATCTATGTGCTGTCGAAAGACGAAGGCGGTCGTCACACCCCGTTCTTCAACAACTATCGTCCACAGTTCTACTTCCGTACCACCGACGTGACCGGTTCGATCGAACTGCCAGCGGACAAAGAAATGGTCATGCCAGGCGATAACGTGTCGATCACCGTCAAGCTGATCAACCCGATCGCGATGGAAGAAGGCCTGCGCTTCGCTATCCGCGAAGGCGGTCGTACCGTCGGCGCCGGCGTTGTTGCTAAAATCATTGCTTAATTCTTGAATTTTAAGAGTTAGCGATAGATGAAAAGGGCGGGGCCGCTTGCGGCGCTGCCCTTTTTTATCGGGCTGCCGAGAACGGCAAGCATTTTGGTGCTATCATGTCGTCCCTAGCAGTATCAAGGTAGTTTTTTTACTTATTGCCGCGCGCCAGCCGCCGCGGTTCGTTCTTTTAAGGAAATACCATGTCGACCCCAAATCAAAAAATCCGTATCCGTCTGAAAGCTTTCGACTACAAGCTGATCGACCAATCCGCTCTGGAAATCGTCGAAACCGCCAAGCGCACCGGCGCCGTGGTCAAGGGTCCAGTACCCCTGCCAACCCGCATCCAGCGTTTCGACGTTCTGCGTTCGCCACACGTCAACAAGACTTCGCGCGACCAGTTCGAGATCCGCACCCACCAGCGTCTGATGGACATCGTTGATCCTACCGACAAGACCGTTGACGCGCTGATGAAGCTGGACCTGCCAGCTGGCGTTGATGTCGAAATCAAACTGCAATAATCGTAGCTGAAGCGGCGGGGTGTCCCGCCGCTTCAAGAAGGGGCCGGGCCGGTTCGCATCGCGAACCCGCCCGGCCCCTTTGTCATGGCGCCGCCGAGGCGCCCTCTTTGTGCCAAAAAGCAACAAAAATTCCCCCGGAGTCGGGAATTTCGCTTCCGCCACGAGGAAAATCTTTTATTTTCGGTAACGATGTGAGAAATTCGACGGTTGCGTGAAAAGCCAGGCCACTTTTACAACAGAAGCCGTTGGCGAACGCGCGGAACTTTATGAAAAACTCACCCGGGAGTCGTTTTGAGTCATTTACCTGTTTTGAAGAAAAGTGCCATCGCACTGGCATTGACATTGGCGTTTTCGCCTTACGCCTCGGCGCAGCAAGCGGCCGCCGGCGACGAAAAAATCCAACGTGTCGAAATCACCGGCAGTAGCATCAAGCGCACCTCCACGGAGGCGGCCGCCTCGGTCCAGGTCCTGAGCCGCGCCGACATCGAGCGTACCGGCGAGCGCACCGCGCTGGGCATCCTGATGTCGTCGAGCGCCATCACCACCGACATCAGTTCGGCCTCGGCCGGCTCCGGCGGCTTCGCCACCGGCTCGTCCGGCGTCGCCATGCGCGACCTGGGCAAGGTCGCCACGCTGGTGCTGGTCAACGGCCGCCGCATCGCCCCCTACGGCCTGTCCGACGGCGCGCAACAGAATTTCACCAACCTCGACGCCATCGCCGCCGAGGCCATCGAGCGCATCGAGATCCTGAAGGACGGCGCCTCCGCCATCTACGGTTCCGACGCCATCGCCGGCGTCATCAACATCATCCTGCGCAAGAACTTCGAGGGCGGCAAGGTCTCGGTCAACTACGAGGCCACCGACGGCTTCCAGGACCGCCGCAACCGCAGCGCCTCGGCCATCTACGGCTACGGCGACATCGACAAGCAGGGCTTCAACACCTATGTGACCTTCGAAGGCTACAAGCGCGACGGTTACTCCACCGGCGAGATGGCCGGCCGCTACCCGGACTGGTACCGCAAGACGCCGACCCACTCGACCTGGGACGCGAAGAGCGGCTACTCGCCGACCGGCAACTACTTCCGCAGCAGCACCAACATCGTCGCCGCGCCGGGCTGCCCGGCCGATCAGGTCGACCCGGCCGACAAGCAGTGCAAATTCGACGTCATTCCGTACACCGGCCTGACCACGAACAACAAGCGCTATGCCGCCGTCAGCAGCACCCATTTCAAAATCGGCAAGGACATCGACGCCAATTTCGAGATCACCACCGCCGGCGCCACCAACGAGTACCTGGTCGCGCCGCTGCACACCAACCTGGGCGTCGCCACCTCGACCAGCAACATCTGGTACAACACCGTCGGCGGCAAGATGGTCGGCCCGTTCTTCTATCCGAAACTGCCGGTCGGCCATCCGAACAATCCCTACAGCACCCCGACCGAGTTCCGCGCCCGCCTGATGGACACCGGCAACGGCTTCAACTTCAACCGCACCGAGTCGGATCAAACCCGCGCCATGCTGGCCTTGAGCGGCTCGGTCGGCGACTTCGACTGGAAATCGGCGGCCGGCTACATGACCTCGTCGGCCACCAAGTCGACCCGCGCCGCCAGCGCCAAGGGCTACACCGACGCGATCATCAACGGCACCTACAAGTTCGGCCAGCAAAACGATCCGGCCCTGCTGGAATCGATGTTCCCGGTCCGCGTCACCTCCGGCAAGTCGACCATCTCCTTCTTCGACGCCACCGTCACGGGCGAAGTGGCGCAACTGCCGGCCGGTCCGCTGAGCATCGCCGTGGGCACCGACCTGCGTCGCGAAGCCTACGAAATGAAGAGCTCGGACAACGTGCTCAACGGCGAGCTGGTCGGCATCTTCGGCCTGCAGGTGAAGGACCGCGTCAGCCACTACGCCGTGTTCGGCGAAGCCACCATTCCCGTGGTCAAGCGCGTCGAATTGAGCGCCGCCCTGCGCGCCGACAAGACCAGCGGCAGCGAAGCCCACCTTTCGCCGAAGCTGGGCCTGCGCATCAACGCCACCGACTCGCTGTTGTTGCGCGGCACCGCCTCGGGCGGCTTCCGCGCGCCCAACATCGTCGAATCGGGCAACGGCATGGGCCGTAGCTCGATCTCCTCCAAGGTCAACGATCCGCGCCGCTGCCCGATCGCCGCCGCGCTGAACAAGCTGGTGCAGGATTCGCCGAGCGCCACCACCAACGACAAGCAACAGGCCAACACCTACCAAAGTTACGATTGCGATGGCTCGCTGCCGGGCTTCGTCAAGTCGAACCCCGACCTGAAGCCGGAAACCTCGCGTTCCTACACGCTGGGCCTGGTGTTCGAGCCGATGAAGAGCCTGACCTTGGCACTCGACTACTACAACATCGAGCGCAAGAATGAAATCGGCACCCGCACCACCGTCGACATCCTGAAGGGCGAAGCCGCGCTGCCGGCCGGTCAACTGCTGCGCGTCGACAACACCGGCACCGACAACGACTTCCTGGCGCTGGTCAAGAAGTACGCCCCGGGCAACGCCACCAACTTCCAGGGCATCGGCAAGCTGGGCCTGGTGTACAACCCGTATGTCAACTCCGGCAAGACGCGCGCTTCCGGCTTCGACTTCGACGTCACCAGCCGCTTCCCGCTGAAGGACATCGGCGACGTCAAGCTCAAGCTCGAGGGTAACTACGCGCTGAACTACCAGACCTTCAGCGTGGCCGACAACGCCTACAGCCCTAACACCGCCGGCAACTATGAAGGTCTCGCGCGTCTGAAGATGAAGTTGCGCGCTTCCTTGAAAACGGGCGACTTCGACAATGGCGTGACGGTCAACTACACCGGCGGCTATTCCAACAACAGCGAAGATTCGCCAACCTATTGCGTCACGCAAAAGGTCGCCGCGGAAAACATGGCCGCCTGCGAACGTGTGCGCAGCAACACCTCGCTGGACTACAACGTCAGCTACTCGGGTATCAAGAACGTCAAGTTGAGCTTCTACATCAACAACTTGTTGAACCAGGACTCGCCGATCGCCTGGCGTCGTTCGGAGTACTTGCCGCAGTTCCGCACCTTCGCGGCGAATGCCTCCTACTCGTTCTAATCCCCTGCGATTCGAGGGATAAAAAGCCAGGCACGGTGTGCCTGGCTTTTTTTATGCGCGCCCCGCCTGCCACGGCACACCCCATAGCATGATGCAATTTACTATTTATATAAACAATATTATTGTTTTCGTAATATGGATATGTTAGTTTCATGTATGCAGCTTGTGCCAAGCGCAATCGCCTCGCCGAATCGGCTGCTGTTGCAATTGCGCAACTGATATGCATATCTATTTACTAAAAATATATTTAAAGTAATATTGCTGCACGGGCCATGCGCCACCGCGCACGGCCGACGAGGGCAGGGCGCGGCCCGACCGGACCGCGCCCTGGTGTTCCCGCCGTGGCGCGCCGGNNNCCCCCCCCCCCCCCCCCGCCCCGGCGGTTTTACTATCGGAGACAAGGCCGAGTCGACATGTTGATCAAAAAACTCAAACAAACCGTTTCTTATCTGCTTGTGCTGGGCGCCGGTCTGGGCGCCGGCTATGTGGCCGTGCACGCGCCGCAGTGGCTCAAATCGCCCTACACCGAGGGCAACTACGCCGCCTACTTCCCCGACGCCAAGACCCGGGTGGTGGTCTACGGCACCAAGCACTGCCCCTTCTGCGCCAAGACGCGCGACTATCTGCGCGGCCAGAACATCGCCTTCGCCGATTTCGACATCGACGACTCCAGCAAGGCCCGTGAGGAGTTCAAGCGTCTCGACGGCGAGGGTGTGCCGGTGATCCTGATCGGCAACCGCCGTATCGCCGGCTTCAACCAGGCCGCCATCGAGGACGCGCTCAAGCGCACCACCAAGCCCGGCGCCTGAGCCGGCCGCGCCGACGCCAGCCGCATCGGCGATTGCGCACCTCAGTAAGCGCACCGGCAACATCGTTAAGCCCCCTTCGTATCAATCACTTTGGAGAGTTCGCAATGAAAATCAAACCACTCTTGTTCATGTTCGCCCTCGGCCTCGGCAGCGCCACGGTGTACGCCGAAACGCCACGCGACCAATGCAATACCAACTGCTATAAAACCTACGACCGCTGCAATGGGCCGAACTCGGACGGACCTGACCCTCTCTGCATCGAGCAGCTGACCTACTGCCTGGACGCCTGCGACCTCTTGTAATCGAACCCGCGCGCCCGGCCCCGGCGCCGGGCGCTGTTCCATTTTTCGGAGAAACCTGATGACACTGAAACTGGCCCTGTTCGTCTTCGCATTGGGACTGGGCGGCGCGTCGGCCTATGCCGCCTCGCCGCTGAACGAATGCTATTGGAACTGCAACGAGGCCTACCGCGCCTGCGTCGGCAAGCTGGAAACGCCCGAGCCGAACGAACGCTGCGAGGAGTTGCGCTGGAACTGCTACGGCGGTTGCGAGGGCCTGTAGGTCCGCCATCGCCGGCCAGCGGACGTCACTTGCGGTCCGCTAGCAATAAGTAGTAAATGCGCAACTCTTCTGCATATATCTTTACTAAAAGTATTATTTAGGTAATATTGATATGCCGATTTCTCATGAGCAGGCGGAGTCGGCGAGGGCGGGGCGGTTCCCGATCGGAGCGCGTCCCGAGGTTCCCGCCGCAGCGCGCCGCACCGGCGTGCCGCATCGGCGGTCTCACCATCGGAAACAAGGCCGAGTCGACATGTTGATCCAGAAACTGAAGCAAACCGTTGCCTATCTGCTGGTGCTGGGCGCCGGCCTGGGCGCCGGCTACGTGGCCGTCCACGCGCCGCAGTGGCTCAAGTCGCCCTACATCGAGGGTAACTACGCCGCCTACTTCCCCGACGCCAAGACCCGGGTGGTGGTTTACGGCACCAAGCAATGCCCCTTCTGTGCCAAGACGCGCGACTATCTGCGCGGCCAGAACATCGCCTTCGCCGACTTCGACATCAACGACTCCAGCAAGGCCCGCGAGGAGTTCAAGCGCCTCGACGGCGAGGGCGTCCCCGTCATCCTGATCGGCAACCGCCGCATCACCGGCTTCAACCAGGCCGCCATCGACGACGCGCTCAAGCGCGCCGCCAAGCCCGGCGCCTGAGCCGCCAGAACACATCGCAACACCGCTGTGGCGGGCAGGGCGTGCGGACGGCATGCCCGGCCTGAATCCGTCCGTCCGATTTGCCATCTGGAGACGCACCATGAAAGTAAAAGTGAAATTGTCGTTGTTCCTGTTCGCGCTGGGCCTGGGCGGTTCGCTGGCCCACGCCGTGCCGAGCTGCGAGGTCCGATGCGAGGCCAGATACAACACTTGCATGAAGAGGAACCCGGACGTCCTGGCATGCAGAGATGAACAGCTCCAGTGCCGCCACGACTGCTTCGACCACAACTGAGCACTTCCCGCTAGCCTGCTGCCGTGTTTGAACCCGCGACCGGAGAACGAGCGATCGGCCCGTAGGCCCGCCATCGCCGGCCAGCGGGCGTCACTTGCAGTCCGCTAGCAATAAGTAGTAAATACGCAACTTTGCCGCATATATCTTTACTAAAAGTATTATTTAGGTAATATTGATATGCCGATTTCTTATGAGCAGGCGGAGTCGGCGAGGGCGGGGCGGTTCCCGATCGGAGCGCGTCCTGAGGTTCCCGCCGCAGCGCGCCGCACCGGCGTGCCGCATCGGCGGTCTCACCATCGGAAACAAGGCCGAGTCGACATGTTGATCCAGAAACTGAAGCAAACCGTTGCCTATCTGCTGGTGCTGGGCGCCGGCCTGGGCGCCGGCTACGTGGCCGTCCACGCGCCGCAGTGGCTCAAGTCGCCCTACACCGAGGGTAACTACGCCGCCTACTTCCCGGACGCCAAGACCCGGGTGGTGGTCTACGGCACCAAGCAATGCCCCTTCTGTGCCAAGACGCGCGACTATCTGCGCGGCCAGAACATCGCCTTCGCCGACTTCGACATCGACGACTCCAGCAAGGCCCGCGAGGAGTTCAAGCGCCTCGACGGCGAGGGCGTCCCCGTCATCCTGATCGGCAACCGCCGCATCACCGGCTTCAACCAGGTCGCCATCGACGACGCGCTCAAGCGCGCCGCCAAGCCCGGCGCCTGAGCCGCTAGAACACATCGCAACACCGCTGTGGCGGGCAGGGCGTGCGGACGGCATGCCCGGCCTGAATCCGTCCGTCCGATTTGCCATATGGAGACGCATCATGAAAGTCAAATTGTCGCTGTTCCTGTTCGCGCTGGGCCTGGGGGCTTCCGCCGCCAACGCCCGCCCGCCCAACTGGGAGTGCCTGCAGGGTTGCAATGCCGTCTACAAGTACTGCCTGAAGTCGCAGCCGAGCGCGGTCTGCGCCACCGAGCGCCAAGAATGCCAGGACGAGTGCATCGGCGCCAACTAGGCGTAAGGACGGCCCACGCGCCTGGCGCGCCGGCCGCGCCAGGCCAATGATTCGAATTGCCTGAGGAATGCGAGAGATGAAAAAGAAAATCGGTTTGTTTCTGTTTGCGCTTGGACTGGGTTCGTCGGCGGCCTACGCCTACCCCAACGTGGCGCAATGCCGCGCCCAGTGCGACTACGACTACCGCGCCTGCGTGCAAGCCGGCTTGAGCGGCTGCGTCGGCGAGCGCAGCACCTGCTGGGGTGACTGCGTGCGCATGTAATTGCTTCCCACAAAAAACCTATAAGGAAACCATGTCATGAAATTGAAAATCAAAGCTGCCCTGTTTATGTTCGCACTTGGTCTGGGCAGCGCTTCGGTGTATGCCGAAACGCCGCAGCATCAATGCCAAACCCAATGCTACAAGTCCTACAAGCTATGCAACGGCGGCCTGGTCGGTGAAATCAACGAGTACTGCCAGGAGCAGCTGATCAGCTGCCTGGACTACTGCGACAGCCTGTAATCGAGCCCACGCGCCCGGCCACCGAGCCGGGCGTCCGCATTGACTGGAGGAGAAGCACCGATGAAAACCAAACTGGCCCTGTTTTTGTTCGCCCTGGGGCTGGGCAGCTCGCTGGCCCACGCCCGCCCGACTTGCCAGGATCAATGCAAGCTCGACTACAAAGCTTGCCTGGCCAAGCATCCCGGCAGCCTGGAGTGCAAAGAGGATTGGCTCGACTGCCGCCATGGCTGCGCCGACCCCAGCTGAGCACGCCCCGGCAGTCTGGATGTTCCCTTTAAACCGACGATTGGAGAATGATTGATGAAACTGAAACTGAAACTCAAACTGGCCCTGTTCATGTTCGCCCTCGGTCTGGGCGGCTCGACCGCCACCGCCTACGCCAGCGGCAACTGGTGCCTGAACCAATGCCAGGCCGAATGGCAGTATTGCGTCAGCCATAACGGCGGCCCGCAGTGCAACGACACGTTGGTCGAGTGCCGCCACTTCTGCCTGCACGACCAATAAGCGTCAGCCGGCGCCGGCGCGTGCGCGCCGGCCCATCACCCTGTTGTCCACCTTGGAGAAAGAATCATGAAAATCAAACTGGCGCTGTTTATGTTCGCAATCGGCCTGGGCAGCGCGACCGTGTATGCCGAAACCCCGCAACACCAATGCCAAACCCAGTGCAACAAGGCCTACAAGCGCTGCACCGGCGGCATCCTGACGCCGGAGCCGAACGAGGCCTGCCTGGAGCAGCTCTACGCCTGCATGGACACCTGCGAAGGCCTGTAAGGCCGGCGTCGCCCCAATCAACTAGACAACTAGAAGGGATGGAAAAAATGAATAAGCTGAAACTGTCGCTGTTCCTGTTTACCCTCGGCCTGGGCGCCTCCAGCGCCTACGCCAACGACCCGGTGTATGCCTGCTACAAGCAATGCGCCGAGAACTACCGCCAATGCGTCGGCTTCGGCACGGGCCTGCCGTGCCAGCAGTGGCGCGAGGAGTGCGACTCCGGCTGCCCCGACATGGTGTAGGCGGCGCGCCGGCCTTGCTTGATCCGCCAATGCAATCTGGCGTTTGAGCACGATGAAGAAATTGACTTTGTTGTTGTTCACCTTGGGCATGGGGAGTTCGCTGGCCTATGGCCGAGTTTCAAGCCGGCGACAGTCGCCGCCGGTTAGCCCTGCCGTCGCCGCGATCCGGCGCCGGCAGGCCGGATTCAACTTTGGAGACCCGTCATGAAAATACAAGCCAAGTTCACCCTGTTCCTGTTCGCCCTCGGCCTCGGCATGTCCGCCGCCTACGCCTATCCGCCGGTCGGCACTTGCCGCAACAACTGCGACTACGAGTACCGCTACTGCATCAAGACCGACGTTCCCGGCGGCATCCCCACCTGCCTGGCGCGGCGCGACGCCTGCTACGACCGTTGCGACCACGCTTCGCCGCTCTGATCCGCCGGCGTGGAGGGCGGCCGACGACGCACGCATGCCGGCGGGGCCGCTGCACCCGCCTCCCGGCGTGACTGCACGTGGACCGCGCCCTTGACGCCGAGCCGCCATGGGCCGGCTTGGCGGTGTCGCAGCATTCCTCCGGCCAATCACTGAGTTTTGGAGAAACCCCATGAAATTGAAGATCAGCTTGTTCCTGTTCGCCCTCGGCTTGGGCGCGTCGATGGCCGTCGCGTCGACACCTTGCACTTACCAGTGCGATCAGCAATACCGTTCCTGCCTGAAATACGACACGCCGGCCGCCTGCAAGCAGCTGCGTGCCGAGTGCTACGGCGATTGCACGTAAGGATTGCCGTCCGCCACTGGCGGGCCCCTCCGGGCGCCCGCCAGCACACCCACCGGCCGCCGCTGCCGGGAACGATATCGCCAGCGTTGCTGGCAATGGAGAAACCACATGAAATTGAAGATCAGTTTGTTCCTGTTTGCCCTCGGCTTGGGCGCGTCGAGCGTCTATGCGGGCACGCAGGAGACCTGCCTGACGCGCTGCGCCCTTGCCTGGCAGGACTGCGTCGGCCGCTTCTCGACGCCGCAGGTGAGCGAGCTCTGCGCCATGCAGCGCGCGGACTGCGACTACTACTGCGAGACCCACTAGGCCCGGCCCGTGGGGCTGGCCGGCGCGCGGCTGGCCGGCCCTATTTGCGCAGCGCCAGCCCCAGCTTTTTCCGGCAGTCGTTGCGCATGGCCGCCTCCTGCCGGTTCGACTCCTTCAGCTCGGCCGCACTGGCCACCTTGCCTGGATCGTCCTGCTTTTCCAGCTCCGCCAGCGCGCCCATGGCCCGCTCGGCGAACTTGGCGCCGAAGCAGTGGCAGTACTCGCCCAGCTTGGCATTGCCCTTGAGGTCGCCCTCGCGTTAGGGGGCCGGCGAGGCCGCCGAATCGACGCACATCTTGGCGTAGTCGTCGACCATCCGGGCCGGCGCGGCGGCCCGTGCCGGGGCCGCGGCCAACAGCGCGGCGGCGCCCAGCAGGACTAGGCCGGCGCTCATTCTGGTGTGTGTTCGCATGGTTTTCCTTGCTTGTCGGGAAGGCTGCAATGTAGCACAAAATAATTATCATCAAGATAACATTTCCACTTCCCGCCCGGCGCGTCGCCGGCGCGTGCCGGCGGCGGCGCGGAAGCGCGACATAACCCGTATTAAGTTGTTGCGTCAAGGCCCTATTCAAGATACACTAGCCGGCTTCGGTATGGATTCGTCCTTTTTGAGTTCATACGTTACTTTGTAGTTAAACAAGCCCCGCCCAATCGCAGGTGGGAATGGAGAAAAAATGAGCCTAGGCCTCCTCGGTCGCAAGGTTGGTATGATGCGCATTTTCACGGACGAAGGGGATTCGATTCCTGTCACCGTGTTGGACGTATCGAACAATCGTGTTGCGCAAATCAAAACTCCTGAAACAGACGGTTACTCCGCTGTTCAGGTCGCATTCGGTCAACGTCGCGCTTCCCGCGTGACCAAGGCTGTTGCTGGTCATCACGCCAAAGCTGGTGTTGAAGCCGGTACTCTGTTGAAAGAGTTCCGCGTCGACGCCACCAAGGCAGCAGAACTGAAAGCCGGCGATGTCGTTGCCGCTTCCCTGTTCGAAGTCGGCCAAAAGGTCGACGTCCAAGGCGTTACGATTGGTAAGGGTTACGCCGGCGTCATCAAGCGTTACCACTTCGCTTCCGGCCGCGCTACCCACGGTAACTCGCGTTCGCACAACGTTCCAGGCTCCATCGGTATGGCGCAAGATCCAGGCCGCGTTTTCCCTGGTAAGCGCATGACCGGTCACCTGGGTGACGTTAACCGTACGATCCAGAACCTCGTCATCGCTCGTATCGACGCCGACCGCCAGCTGCTGCTGGTCAAGGGTGCGATTCCAGGCGCGAAAAATGGCCAGGTCGTAGTGTCGCCAGCCGTCAAAACCAAAGCCAAGAAGGGAGCTTAAACGATGGAACTCAAGCTCTTGAACGCGCAAGGTCAAGCCGCCTCGAACGTCGCCGCCGCCGATACCATTTTCGGTCGTGACTACAACGAAGCGCTGATCCACCAAGTCGTCGTCGCCTATCAGGCGAACGCGCGCGGCGGTAACCGCAAACAGAAAGACCGTGAAGAAGTTCACCACACGACGAAAAAGCCATGGCGCCAAAAAGGCACCGGCCGCGCTCGTGCTGGTATGTCGTCGTCGCCACTGTGGCGCGGCGGTGGTCGGATCTTCCCGAACTCGCCTGACGAAAACTTCACCCACAAAGTGAACAAAAAGATGTATCGCGCAGGTATCTGCTCGATCCTGTCCCAGCTGGCCCGCGAAGACCGTCTGACGATCATCGAAGATCTGACGATCGAAGCGCCGAAGACCAAGCTGCTGTCGCAAAAGCTGACCGGTATGGGTTTCGACTCCGTGCTGATCATCACCGACACGCTGGACGAGAACCTGCTGCTGGCATCGCGCAACCTGCCGAACGTGCTGGTTGTTGAACCACGTCACGCAGATCCGATGTCCCTGGTGTTCTACAAGAAGATCCTGGTCACCAAAGCTGCACTGGCTAAGATTGAGGAGATGCTGGCATGAGCGCGGTATTGAAATTTAGCGAAGAGCGCCTGATGAAGGTGCTGCTGGCTCCGGTCATTTCCGAAAAGGCCACCATGGTCGCGGAAAAGAACGAGCAGATCGTATTCCGTGTCACCAAGGATGCGACCAAGCCAGAAATCAAAGCAGCCGTTGAACTCTTGTTCAAGGTTGAGGTTCTGTCGGTTCAGACAGCCAACCGCCAAGGTAAACAGAAGCGTACTGGCGCCCACACCGGCCGTCGCAACCATACCAAACGCGCTTTCGTGTGCCTGAAGCCTGGCCAGGAAATCAACTTCTCCGAGGAGGCTAAATAATGGCACTCGTTAAGATGAAACCAACCTCACCAGGCCGTCGTGGCATGGTGAAAGTGGTGAACCCGGACCTGTACAAGGGTCGTCCGTTCGCCGCTCTGGTTGAGAAAAAATCCAAAACTGCCGGTCGTAACAACAACGGCCACATCACCACCCGCCACATCGGCGGTGGTCATAAGCAGCACTATCGCCTGATCGACTTCAAGCGCCAGAAAGATGGTATTCCAGCGAAAGTGGAACGGATCGAATACGATCCTAACCGCACCGCGAACATCGCTCTGCTGTGCTACGCCGACGGCGAACGCCAGTACATCATCGCCACCAAGGGCATGGCCGTTGGCGACAGCGTGATGAACGGTTCGGAAGCGCCCATCAAGTCGGGCAACTGCCTGCCGATCCGCAACATCCCGGTCGGCACCATCATGCACTGCGTCGAAATGCTGCCAGGTAAGGGTGCCCAGATGGCCCGCACCGCCGGCGCCGGCGTCGTCCTGATGGCGCGCGAAGGTACCTACGCTCAAGTGCGCCTGCGCTCGGGTGAAGTGCGTCGCGTGCACATCGAGTGCCGTGCCACCGTGGGTGAAGTCGGCAATGCCGAACACAGCCTGCGTAAAATCGGTAAGGCCGGCGCGATGCGCTGGCGCGGTGTTCGTCCTACCGTCCGCGGTGTGGTCATGAACCCGGTCGATCACCCGCACGGTGGTGGTGAAGGTAAAACAGCAGCTGGTCGTCATCCAGTTTCGCCTTGGGGCCAACAGACTAAGGGTAAGAAGACACGCCGTAACAAGCGTACTACTTCCATGATCGTCTCGCGCCGCGGCAAGAAATAAGGGGTAGCACATGACACGTTCATTGAAAAAAGGGCCGTTCTGTGACGCCCACCTGGTGAAAAAAGTCGAAGCCGCGCAAGCGATCAAAGACAAAAAGCCAATCAAAACCTGGTCCCGCCGTTCGACCATCATGCCTGACTTCATCGGCCTGACGATCGCCGTTCACAACGGCAAACTGCACGTTCCCGTGTACGTTTCCGAGAACATGGTTGGTCACAAGCTCGGCGAATTCGCGCTGACCCGCACGTTCAAGGGCCATGCCGCTGACAAGAAGGCGAAGAAATAATGGAAACCAAAGCTATCCTCAAAGGTGTGCGTTTGTCGGATCAAAAGGGTCGCCTCGTCGCTGACCTGATCCGCGGCAAGAAAGTTGACGCTGCACTCAACATTCTGCAATTCAGCCCAAAAAAGGGCGCGACCATCATCAAGAAGGTTCTGGAGTCGGCTATCGCCAACGCCGAGCACAATGATGGCGCGGACATCGACGAACTGTTCGTGAAAACGATCTACGTCGAAAAGGGCCCGATCCTGAAGCGCTTCACTGCACGCGCTAAAGGCCGGGGTGATCGTATCTCGAAACAATCCTGTCACATTTTCGTGACTGTCGGCAACTAAGGAGTCACGATGGGACAGAAGATACATCCAACAGGCTTCCGCCTTTCGGTTACCCGTAACTGGGCATCGCGTTGGTATGCAGGCAACGGCAATTTCGCTGCCATGCTCAACGAAGATCTGAAAGCACGCGCCTACCTGAAAACCAAACTGAAGAACGCTTCGGTTGGCCGCATCGTCATCGAGCGTCCTGCCAAGAACGCGCGCTTCACGATCTACAGCTCGCGTCCGGGCGTGGTCATCGGTAAAAAAGGCGAAGATATCGAAGTGCTGAAAGCGGCCCTGACCAAAATCATGGGTGTGCCGGTACACGTCAATATCGAAGAAATCCGCAAGCCGGAAATCGACTCGCAGCTGATCGCCGATTCGATCGCCCAACAGCTGGAAAAGCGCATCATGTTCCGCCGCGCCATGAAACGCGCGATGCAGAACGCCATGCGTCTGGGTGCCCTGGGCATCAAGATCATGTCGTCGGGCCGTCTGAACGGTATCGAAATCGCTCGTAAAGAGTGGTATCGCGAAGGTCGCGTGCCTCTGCACACCCTGCGCGCCGATATCGACTACGGTACCAGCGAAGCGTCGACCACCTACGGCATCATCGGTGTCAAAGTGTGGGTGTACAAGGGTGACCGCGCGCCGAACGGCGACGCACCAGTCATCGACACCCCGCCGGACGAGAAGAAAAGCCGCGGTCCACGTCGTGACGACGGCAAACCAGCTGGCCGTCCGCGTCCAGCCGGCGCCGGTGCGAAACCATCCACAGCACCAGGTGCACGTGTGCGTACCGCCGCTAAACCGGCCGTCGTTGCTGCGCCAGCTGAGAAAGCAGGAGAATAATCATGCTGCAACCAGCACGCAGAAAGTATCGTAAAGAGCAGAAAGGCCGTAACACCGGCATTTCGCACAGCCGCGGCACCGCCGTGTCGTTCGGCGAATTCGGTCTGAAAGCGGTTGCCCGTGGTCGTATCACGGCACGCCAAATCGAGGCAGCACGTCGCGCCATGACCCGTCACATCAAACGTGGCGGTCGTATCTGGATCCGCGTGTTCCCCGACAAGCCAATCTCGAACAAGCCCGCCGAAGTCCGTATGGGTAACGGTAAGGGTAATCCAGAGTACTACGTCGCCGAAATCCAGCCAGGCAAAGTCCTGTACGAGATGGACGGCGTGGACGAAGCGCTGGCACGGGAAGCTTTCCGTCTTGCCGCCGCTAAACTGCCACTGGCCACGACTTTCGTCGTGCGCCAAGTTGGCCAATAATTGGAGTTGAATTATGAAAGCAACTGAACTCCGCGGCAAAGACCAGGCAGCTCTGCAACAAGAGTTGAATGAGCTGTTGAAGGCCCAGTTCGGCATGCGTATGCAAATCGCTACGCAGCAGCTGAGCAACACTTCGCAGCTCAAGAAGGTACGCCGCGACATCGCGCGTGTAAAGACGGTAATGAACATCAAGGAAGCCAAATGACCGAACCAGTGAAAAAGCCGCTCAAGCGCACGCTGATCGGTAAAGTGGTGTCCGACAAGATGGACAAGACCGTTACCGTTCTGATCGAACGTCACGTCAAGCATCCTTTGTACGGCAAGATCATCATGCGCTCGAACAAGTATCACGCGCATGACGAAACCAACCAGGTCAAAGCCGGTGACACGGTCGAGATCCAGGAAGGTCGTCCGATCTCCAAAACGAAGGCATGGACCGTGACTCGTGTGGTGCAAGCCGCACAAATCGTTTAATTGGTCAGACCCCCCGCCGGCGACGGCGGGGGGTGTTTTCAATTAGTTCTTGCAAGCCCGCAAATTGTATGTGATACTTGCGGGCTTCGTTCATGTAACGCCGCAAAGTGTCTGGTCACAGACAGTAGCATTCGCGGTCAGTGCAGTACGAAGGTCAAGCACCCAAACAGCGGGGCCCCACGGGCGCCACTGGCGGGACCAAGACTGACCGCGGGTCTACATTGTGTGGATTCTTCGGCTTAAGTTGGGAAAGAGAATACTATGATTCAAACTGAAAGCCGGCTCGAAGTGGCTGACAATACCGGTGCCAAAGAAGTCATGTGCATCAAGGTATTGGGCGGCTCCAAGCGCCGTTATGCTGGCATCGGCGACGTGATCAAGGTGACCATCAAGGTTGCCGCGCCACGTGGCCGTGTCAAAAAAGGTGAAATTTATAACGCCGTGGTTGTGCGCACCGCTAAAGGTGTGCGCCGCCAAGACGGTTCCCTGGTGAAGTTCGACAGCAACGCTGCTGTCCTGCTGAACGCCAAGCTGGAACCGATCGGTACCCGTATTTTTGGACCAGTCACGCGCGAACTGCGCACTGAAAAGTTCATGAAGATCGTGTCCCTGGCACCGGAAGTCCTGTAAGGAGTCGTAATGGATAAGATTCGTAAAAACGACGAAGTCATCGTTCTGACCGGGAAAGATAAGGGCAAACGTGGCGTGGTTCAGCAGCGCATCGACGCTGAGCACGTCGTGGTTGAAGGCATCAACGTCGCCAAAAAAGCGACCAAGCCTAACCCAATGACTGGCGTTCAAGGTGGTATCGTCGACAAGACAATGCCGATTCACGTGTCCAACGTTGCATTGTTCAATGCAGCGTCTGGCAAGGCAGACCGTGTTGGTTTCAAAGAAGTGGACGGCAAAAAAGTCCGCGTCTTTAAATCGTCCGGCGAAGTAGTGAAGGCTTAAGAAATCATGGCACGTCTCCAAGAGTTCTATAAAGATAAAGTCGTTACCGACCTGACCACGAAATTTGGTTACAAGTCGGTAATGGAAGTTCCACGTCTGACCAAGATCACCCTGAACATGGGTGTTGGTGAGGCTATCGCTGACAAGAAGGTCCTTGAGCACGCTGTTGGCGATCTGACCAAGATCGCCGGCCAGAAGCCAGTGACCACCAAGTCGCGTAAAGCAATCGCGGGTTTCAAAATCCGTGAAGGCTATCCGATCGGCACCATGGTCACCCTGCGCGGCGCTCGCATGTACGAGTTCCTGGATCGCTTCATTACCGTGGCCCTGCCGCGCGTGCGCGATTTCCGTGGTGTGTCCGGTCGTTCGTTCGACGGTCGTGGCAACTACAACATCGGTGTCAAGGAACAGATCATCTTCCCTGAGATCGAGTACGACAAGATTGATGCGCTGCGTGGTATGAACATTTCGATCACCACCACCGCCAAGACCGACGACGAAGCGAAAGCACTCCTCGCCGCCTTTAAATTCCCGTTCAGAAACTGAGATCATGGCAAAACTCGCACTGATTAATCGTGAGCAGAAACGTGTCGACCTGGCAAACAAGTTTGCCGGCAAGCGCGCTTCGCTGAAGGCCATCATTGATGACCAGTCGAAGTCGGAAGAAGAGCGTTACGAAGCTCGCCTGAAACTGCAGGCGCTGCCACGTAACTCCGCTCCGACTCGCCAGCGTAACCGCTGCGCCATCACCGGTCGTCCTCGCGGCACATTCCGTAAATTCGGTCTGGGTCGTATCAAGCTCCGTGAATTCGCCATGCGTGGTGAGATCCCGGGTATGACTAAAGCAAGCTGGTAATAGGAGAATATGCAATGAGTATGAGCGATCCTATCGCCGATATGCTGACCCGCATTCGTAACGCCCAGGGCGTGCAAAAAACGACCGTGGCCATGCCATCGTCGAAAGTCAAAATTGCGATTGCCAACGTCCTGAAGGACGAGGGTTACATTGAAGATTTCGCCGTCGCCGAAACTGGTGGCAAGGCGGAACTGAAGATCGGTTTGAAGTATTATGTTGGCCGTCCCGTCATCGAGCGCCTTGAGCGCGTGTCCCGTCCGGGCCTGCGCGTCTACAAGGGCAAAGACGAGATCCCTACTGTGATGAATGGCTTGGGTGTGGCGATCGTGTCGACTCCGCAAGGCGTCATGACTGACCGCAAAGCACGCGCTACCGGTGTCGGCGGCGAAGTTATTTGCTACGTCGCATAAGGAGTTTGACATGTCTCGAGTAGCTAAAATGCCAATCGCTGTGCCGGCCGGCGCCGAAGTCGCCATCTCCGCACAAGCGATCACCGTCAAGGGCCCCCTGGGCGTCCTGACCCAGAGCCTGAACGGCCTGGTGACGGTGGAAAACAACGCAGGAACCCTCAATTTCGCCCCGGCCAACGACAGCCGCGAAGCCAATGCCATGTCCGGCACGCTGCGCGCCCTGGTCAACAACATGGTCACCGGCGTCACCAAGGGTTTCGAGAAAAAGCTGAACCTGGTTGGTGTGGGTTACAAGGCGCAAGCACAAGGTGACAAGCTGAATCTGTCCCTGGGCTTCTCGCACCCTGTGGTCCATGCGATGCCAGCCGGCGTGACCTGCGCCACCGCGACGCCGACCGAAATCCTGATCAAGGGTATCGATCGCCAGCAGGTGGGCCAAGTCGCCGCCGAAGTTCGTGCTTACCGCGCTCCTGAGCCTTACAAGGGCAAGGGCGTTCGCTATGCGGACGAAGTGGTTAAGATCAAAGAAACCAAGAAGAAGTAATTAGGGGCTGACGATGGATAAGAAAGAATCACGGCTTCGCCGCGGACGCCAAACCCGCATCAAGATCGCGGAACTGAAAGTAAATCGCCTGTCGGTGCACCGCACCAACCTGCACATTTACGCGAACCTGATCAGCCCGGACGCTAAAGTTCTGGTGTCGGCGTCGACGGCTGAAGTCGAAGTGCGCACCGAACTGGCAGGCAAGTCCGGCAAGGGTGGCAACGCCGCCGCCGCCGCACTGGTCGGCAAGCGCGTCGCTGAGAAAGCTTTGAAAGCTGGAATCACCGAAGTCGCGTTTGACCGCTCCGGTTTCCGTTACCACGGCCGTGTGAAGGCGCTGGCAGAAGCCGCGCGTGAAGCCGGTCTGAAGTTCTAAGGAACGATCATGGCAAAAATGCAAGCAAAAATGCAATCCGACAAGCCGGATGATGGCATGCGCGAAAAAATGATCGCGATCAACCGCGTGACCAAAGTGGTCAAGGGTGGTCGTATCATGGGTTTCGCCGCGCTGACCGTAGTTGGTGACGGCGATGGCCGCATCGGCATGGGCAAGGGCAAGTCGAAGGAAGTACCGGTTGGTGTGCAAAAGGCAATGGAAGAAGCCCGCCGCAACCTGATCAAGGTGCCCCTGAAGAACGGCACCCTGCATCACACCGTCTACGGCCGTCATGGCGCGTCGAAAGTGATGATGAACCCGGCCAAGCCAGGTACTGGCGTCATCGCCGGCGGCGCGATGCGCGCGATCTTCGAAGTAATGGGCGTGACGGACGTGGTGGCGAAATCCACCGGCTCGTCGAACCCTTACAACCTGGTTCGCGCCACGCTCGACGGTCTGTCGAAAATGAGCACTGCATCCGACATCGCCGCCAAGCGCGGCAAGTCGGTTGAAGACATCCTGGGCTAAGGTGGACATCATGACAAAAACAGTCAAAGTACAATTGGTCAAGGGCTTGATCGGCACGCGTGAAGACCACCGTGCCACCGTACGCGGCCTGGGTCTGCGTCGTGTTAACTCGGTTGCCGAGTTGCAGGACACCCCATCCGTGCGCGGCATGATCAACAAAGTCTCGTACCTCGTTAAAGTAGTCGCGTAAGCCTTCGGGCTTACCAACGGAGAAATCATGGAACTGAATACCATTCAACCAGCTGACGGCGCCAAGCACTACAAGCGTCGCGTCGGCCGCGGTATCGGCTCCGGTCTGGGTAAAACCTCAGGCCGTGGTCACAAGGGTCAAAAATCGCGTTCGGGCGGCTTCCACAAAGTCGGTTTCGAGGGCGGTCAGATGCCTCTGCAACGCCGCTTGCCTAAGCGTGGTTTCAAATCGCTCAACGCGACCTTCAAAGCTGAAGTGCGCCTGTCCGATCTGAACAATCTGGCGGTCGGCGAAGTCGACATCCTGGTGCTCAAGCAAGCTGGCGTGCTCGGCGTGCTGGCCCGCGACGTGCGCGTCATTCTGTCCGGCGAGATCACCAAAGCGGTGAACCTCAAAGGCCTGAAAGTGACCGCTGGCGCGAAAGCCGCCATCGAAGCAGCCGGCGGCTCGGTAGCCTGAGTTGACCGCTAACAGCTTGATCGGAGCGAAAATTGGCGACTAATCCACAACTTGCTAAAAGTGCAGCGGCCGGCTTCCCCTGGGGACGGCTGTGGTTTTTGCTTGGCGCATTGGTGGTTTATCGTATCGGCGCTCACGTCCCGGTTCCCGGGATCGATCCGGTACAATTAGCCGCGCTGTTCAAGTCGCAAGAGGGCGGTTTCCTGGGCATGTTCAACATGTTCAGTGGCGGCGCCCTCTCGCGCTTCGCAGTGTTTGCGCTGGGTATCACGCCTTACATCTCGGCCTCGATCATCATGCAATTGCTGTCGATCGTTTCGCCGCAGATGGAAGCGCTCAAAAAAGAAGGCGAAGCAGGCCGGCGCAAGATCACCCAGTACACCCGGTATTTCACGGTGGCACTGGCGACCTTCCAAGCGCTCGGCATCGCAGTCGCACTGGAATCGCAAGCTGGCCTGGTGCTGGACCCCGGTCTGGCATTCCGTTTCGTGACGGTCGTTACGCTGTTGACCGGCACCATGTTCCTGATGTGGTTGGGTGAGCAGATTACCGAGCGCGGCTTGGGTAACGGCATCTCGATCATCATCTTCGCCGGCATCGCCGCCGGTCTGCCGAGCGCCCTGGGTAGTTTGTTCGCCCAGGTCAGCAACGGTGCGATCGGCAGCTTCTCGGCGATCATCATCGTGGCCTTGGTGGCGTTGGTGACGTTCTTCGTGGTGTTTGTCGAACGCGGTCAGCGCAAGATTCTGGTGAACTATGCGAAACGCCAGGTAGGTAACAAGATTTACGGTGGACAGACGTCACACCTGCCATTGAAATTGAACATGGCCGGCGTGATCCCACCGATCTTCGCTTCGTCGATTATCTTGTTCCCGACCACGATCCTGGACTGGTTCTCGAAGGGCGCCGATCAGGCCAACCCGGCGATCCGGTTCTTGAAAGATTTGGCAGCATCGATGGGGCCAGGCGAGCCTATCCACGCACTGTTGTACGCCATCGCCATCGTGTTCTTCTGCTTCTTCTACACCGCTTTGGTGTTCAACAGCAAGGAAACGGCGGATAACTTGAAGAAGAGCGGGGCCTTCGTGCCAGGGATTCGTCCCGGTGAGCAGACAGCCCGTTACATCGACAAGATCCTCACGCGATTGACGCTGGCAGGCGCCATCTACATCACTTTGGTGTGTTTGTTGCCGGAATTTATGCAAGCCCAGTGGAAGGTACCGTTCTATTTTGGTGGTACTTCTCTGTTGATTATTGTAGTTGTCACCATGGACTTCATGGCGCAGGTACAGAACTACGTGATGTCGCAGCAATATGAATCGCTGCTGCGCAAAGCAAACTTCAAGGGCGGAATTCCGACGCGATAAGCGCTGGTAAACATACCGAATGGCAAAAGACGACGTCATACAGATGCAGGGCGAGATTCTTGAGAATCTCCCGAATGCAACATTTCGAGTGAAGCTGGAGAACGGGCACGTGGTGCTCGGCCATATTTCGGGTAAAATGCGGATGAACTATATCCGCATTCTTCCTGGCGACAAGGTGACGGTAGAACTGACACCTTACGATTTGAGCCGAGCCCGCATCGTGTTCCGGACCAAGTAAATAGATAATCGAACTTAAGAGAGAGCAAAATGAAAGTTAACGCCTCAGTCAAGCGGATCTGCCGCAACTGCAAGATCATCAAGCGCAAAGGCGTCGTTCGCGTAATCTGCGTCGAACCGCGTCACAAGCAGCGTCAAGGTTAATAACCGTTATTTATCGAGGAATAACGAATGGCACGTATTGCAGGGGTTAATATCCCCAATCATCAGCACACCGTAATCGGCCTGACGGCCATCTACGGCGTAGGCCGCCCACGCGCACAGTTCATCTGCGCCGCGACGGGTATTGCGACCGACAAAAAGGTCAAAGATCTGGATGACAACGAACTGGAAAAGCTCCGCGATGAAGTAGCAAAATTCATCGTCGAAGGCGACCTGCGTCGTGAAATCTCGATGAACATCAAGCGTTTGATGGATCTGGGTTGCTACCGTGGTATGCGTCACCGTAAGGGCCTGCCGGTCCGCGGCCAGCGTACCCGTACCAATGCGCGTACTCGCAAGGGTCCACGCAAAGCCGCACAATCGCTCAAGAAATAATCTAGGGAAATCACATGGCTAAGCAACAAAGCAGCGCAGCAGCAGCGCGCGTCCGCAAAAAGGTCAAGAAGAACGTCGCCGAAGGTATCGCGCACGTTCACGCTTCCTTCAACAACACCATCATCACCATCACCGACCGTCAGGGCAATGCCCTGTCGTGGGCGACCTCCGGTGGCGCTGGCTTCAAGGGTTCGCGCAAATCGACCCCGTTCGCAGCGCAGGTTGCGGCCGAAGCGGCTGGTAAAGTCGCAGTTGAATGCGGCGTGAAGAACCTGGAAGTGCGTATCAAGGGCCCTGGTCCTGGTCGCGAATCCGCGGTGCGCGCACTGAACAACCTGGGCATCAAGATCACCGAGATCCAGGACGTTACCCCAGTACCGCACAACGGCTGCCGTCCTCCGAAGCGTCGTCGTATCTAATACGCAGTCGGCGGCGGGTTCGCTCGCCCGCCTTCTGTCGTCGAGATCGGCCCGTTTCAGGCGTGGCACCCGGTGTCATGCACAAGTCGTAGAGAAAAATCGCTGGAGCAGGCAGCCGGAAACGGTTATACTGCCCGGCTATTGACGCCTGCCGAACTGTTTTGGCGGGTTTTTCGTTTTTAGCCACCGTCTGGCCGAAGCAGGACCAGACTAGCGCCTAACCGCATCAGCATGGTTTCCATGTGTGTGGCTGGGGCGTTATTATTTAAACAAAGGAAGCATCGTGGCACGTTATATCGGACCTAAAGCAAAACTTTCCCGTCGTGAAGGCACTGACCTGTTCCTGAAGAGCGCACGTCGCTCGCTCGACAGCAAGTGCAAACTGGACGTCAAACCAGGCCAGCACGGCGTTAAATCCGGCGCCCGCACCTCGGACTACGGCAACCAACTGCGCGAAAAACAAAAAGTCAAGCGCATGTACGGCGTGCTGGAACGTCAGTTCCGCCGCTACTTCGCCGAAGCGGACCGTCGTAAAGGCAACACCGGCGAAACGCTGTTGAAGTTGCTGGAAACCCGTCTGGACAACGTCGCCTACCGCATGGGCTTCGGCTCGACCCGCGCTGAAGCGCGTCAGCTGGTATCGCACAAAGCGTTCACCGTCAACGGTATCGTTGTCAACATCGCTTCGTACGCGGTCAAAATCGGCGACATCATCGCCGTTCGCGAAAAATCGAAAAAGCAAGTGCGTATCGTTGAAGCGCTGTCGCTGGCCGAACAAGTTGGCATGCCTAGCTGGGTTTCGGTTGATGCCAAGAAAATGGAAGGCACCTTCAAGTCCCTGCCAGAGCGTAACGAAATCGCCAACGACGTCAACGAATCGCTGATCGTCGAACTGTACTCGCGTTAATCGCAGTCGGTAAGATCCCCGCCCACTCCCCGGAGTGGGCGTTTTCACTAATGCCATCAGCCTTATCGGCGTAACGAGCCGAGGGTATTGAAAAGGACATTTCATGCAAAACAGTTTGTTGAAGCCACGTATTATCGATGTAGAGGCGCTCGGCGCCGGCCACGCTAAAGTAGTGATGGAGCCGTTCGAACGCGGCTATGGCCATACATTGGGTAATGCGCTGCGCCGCGTCCTGCTGTCGTCGATGGTGGGCTACGCGCCGACCGAAGTGACGATCGCCGGTGTTGTACACGAATACTCGTCGCTCGACGGCGTGCAAGAAGACGTCGTCGATCTGCTGCTGAACCTGAAGGGCGTGGTCTTCAAAGTCCACAACCGTGACTCCGTCACCCTGACCCTGAAAAAGGAAGGCGAAGGCGCCATCCTGGCATCCGATATCGATCTGCCACACGATGTGGAACTGATCAACCCGGACCACGTGATCGCCCACCTGACCGCCGGCGGTAAGCTGGACATGCAGATCAAGGTCGAAAAAGGCCGCGGCTACGTGCCGGGCAACGTCCGTCGCCTGTCGGAAGACACCAACAAAACCATCGGCCGCATCATTCTGGATGCGTCGTTCTCGCCGGTGCGCCGCGTTTCGTACTTCGTCGAGTCCGCTCGCGTCGAACAGCGCACCGATCTGGACAAGCTGATCATCAACATTGAAACCAATGGTGTGATCTCGCCGGAAGAAGCGATCCGTCAATCGGCCCGCGTGCTGGTCGACCAACTGAACGTGTTCGCCGCCCTGGAAGGCACGGAAGCGGCCGCCGAAGCGCCATCGCGCGCTCCGCTGGTCGATCCTATCCTGTTGCGTCCGGTCGACGACCTGGAACTGACCGTGCGTTCGGCCAACTGCCTGAAAGCCGAAAACATCTACTACATCGGCGACCTGATCCAGCGTTCGGAAAACGAGCTGCTGAAGACGCCGAATCTGGGCCGCAAGTCCCTGAACGAAATCAAGGAAGTGCTGGCGTCGCGCGGCTTGACCTTGGGCATGAAACTCGAAAACTGGCCGCCGGCCGGTCTGGAGAAGTAATTTGCAAGACGTCGTTCCCGCGCAGGCGGGAAGCCATGCCGAGCTAGCGTGGCATGGCTCCCCGCCGACGCGGGGACGACGGTTTCACCGCTAGTGGGCAGCAAATCTGTCCGGGACAGGTGTTCCGGGCATTATTAATCTTATTTATTGAACCGGTCCGCGACCATGCACAGCGTGCATAGTTGATCGAAGAACTGGAATAAAACCAACCGAAAGGAATTACCATGCGTCACCGTCACGGCCTTCGTAAACTGAATCGTACCTCGTCCCACCGCCTCGCCATGCTGCGCAACATGATGGTTTCGTTGCTGCGTCACGAAGCAATCAAAACCACGCTGCCAAAAGCGAAAGAACTGCGTCGCGTGGTCGAGCCAATGCTGACCCTGGGCAAGACCGACACCCTGGCCAACAAGCGTCTGGCCTTCTCCCGCCTGCGCGACCGCGAAATCGTTCTGAAACTGTTCGCTGATCTGGGCCCGCGTTACGCCAACCGTAACGGCGGCTACCTGCGCATCCTGAAAATGGGTTTCCGTGTTGGCGACAACGCTCCAATGGCTTACGTTGAGCTGCTGGACCGTCCAGAAGTCACCGAAATGGACGACGCACCAACCGCTGAGTAATCTCGGTCGTTAGTACGAAAAAAAGCCAGGCTCAGCCTGGCTTTTTTTATGCCCGGCGCCCATATCCAGACATTTCATCAAGGAATCGCACCGCCGCGCCGCCTATACTGTCGAGCTCGTGTCCGAATGTCGGCACTGACCCCGGGGCTCCTGACCCAGGGGCTCTGCCCGGGACGCGGACCCCGGGGTGGCTTAAGGCCGGCCTCAGGCGGCGTCGGGACGGCCGGTGTACTATGCTGGTTTTATCGATCGCTTTAGCCCATTTTCTGAAGGTGTCCATGTTCCATCCTGTCCGTCGCGCCTTTTCCGCACCGCGCCTTGTGGCGCTGTTGTCCGGCTTTTTGCTGCTGCTCTTGCTGGCCTTGGGCGCGGCACGCCCGGCACTGGCCGAGGATGAGTTCCTGGAGCCGGATGCGGCCTTCAAGTTTTCGGCGCGCATGGTCGACGGCCATACGGTCGCCGTCACTTACCAGATCGCCGAGGGCTACTATATGTACCGCGAGCGCTTCAAGTTCGCCGCCATCGGTGCGAAACTGGGCGCGCCGGAGATCCCGCCGGGCAAGGTCAAGTTCGACGAGACCTTCCAGAAGAAGGTCGAGACCTACCGCCACAGCGTGACCATCACCATGCCGGTCGAGAGCGGCGGTCCGTTCACCTTGCAGTCCACCGGCCAGGGCTGCTCGGACAAGGGCCTGTGCTACGCGCCGCAGGATGCCAAGGCCAGCCTGGTGGGGAGCGGTATGGTGCCGTTGCCTGCCGCGCCGGCCAGCGCCGCGCCGGTTTCCGCCGCATCCGCCGCGTCCGCCGGGGCCTCGGCCGGCGCTAGCGCGCCAGCCAAGGGAGCCGCCGCGTCCACCGGTGTGGCGCTTGCCGCTGCTGCGGCGCCATTGGCGCCGGTCTCGCCCGGCGTCACGGTCAATAGCGTGCCGATGCCGCAAACCACCATCATCGAAGCGCCCGTCGTGGCCGCCGCCGCCGCGCAAGCAGCGCCATCGGCGCCCAGCGAAATGGGCACCATCGAGGCCGCGCTGAAGGGCGGCAGGCTGATGGTCTACCTGCCATTGTTCTTCCTGTTCGGCCTCGGCCTGTCGTTCACACCCTGCGTCTTGCCGATGGTGCCCATCCTGTCCTTCATCATCGTCGGCGAGGGCACCAAAGTCAGCCGGGGACGCGGCCTGCTGTTGTCGTCGACCTATTCGCTGGGCATGGCGAGCGTCTACACCGCGCTGGGCATCGCCGCCGGCCTGGCCGGCGCCGGCCTGGCCGCGACCTTGCAAAACCCGTGGGTGCTGGGCGCCTTCGGCCTGTTGATGGCGGCCTTGTCGCTGTCGATGTTCGGCGTCTACGATTTGCAGGTGCCGGCCTCGCTGCAGACCCGCCTGAGTACCATCTCCAACCGCCAGTCGGGCGGCAAGCTGGCCGGCGTGTTCATCATGGGCGCCATCTCGGCGCTGATCGTCGGCCCTTGCGTGGCGGCACCGTTGGCCGGCATCCTGGTGTATATCGGCAAGACCGGCGACGTGGTGGTCGGCGGCTCGGCGTTGTTCGCGATGGCGGTCGGCATGAGCATGCCGCTGCTGCTGGTCGGCGTCTCGGCCGGCTCGCTGCTGCCGCGCGCCGGCGCCTGGATGGACGCGGTCAAGCGCTTCTTCGGCGTGCTGCTGCTGGCGATGGCCTGGTGGCTGGTGTCGCCGGTGTTGCCGCCGGTGGTGCAGATGCTGGGCTGGACCGTGCTGCTGGTCGGTTATGGCGGCTACCTGCTGGCCCGTCCGGGCAAGTGGGCCGGCAAGGTCGCCGGTTTGCTGCTCGCCGCGCTGGGCATGCTGCAATTGGTCGGCGCGGCCAGCGGCGGCCGCGACGTGCTGGCGCCATTGGCGCATTTGCGGGCCGGCGGGGTGGCCGAGGCGCTGCCGTTCAAGCGCGTCAAGACCGTGGCCGAGCTCGACGCGGCGCTGGCGCGGAGCGGCGGCAAGAGCGCCATGCTCGACTTCTACGCCGACTGGTGCGTGTCCTGCAAGGAGATGGAGAAGCTGACCTTCGTCGACCCCGAGGTGCGCGCGCGGCTGGCCAATACCATCCTGTTGCAGGTCGACGTGACCGCCAACGACGCCGACGACAAGGCCATGCTCAAGCGCTTCGGCCTGTACGGCCCGCCGGGCATCATCCTGTTCGACGGCAAGGGCCGGGAGATCGCCGATTCGCGCGTGATCGGTTTCCAGAACGCGGAGAAGTTCCGCGCCTCACTGGAGAAATTGAACTAGAAGACGGCGCAGGTTTGGCCGGTCGCGCAGGCCCTGAATGAAGGCGCCGGCGGCTGTAAAACCACCCAAAGGCGGAGAGCCGGGGCCAGACCCGCTGGGTCTGGCCCCAGATTTTCGCCTGTGGGTTTTTTAAAGCAAAGGGAGCGCACCGCCAGGTCCGCTCCCTTTGTCATTGCCGCCCGGTTTGTTGCCCGACCTTGGCCAGCCGCTTTGGCAAGCCAAGGCGGAGCGAAAGGGCGCCTAGCCGCGCTGCATCATGCCGTGGCGCATGCCGTGCGGGCCGTGCTCGCCGCCCATCGCGTTGGCGTCGAAGACTTTCTTCTGCTCGGCCGTCAGCGTGCCGTAGAAGGCGTTCAGCGCCGTCAGATGGCTTTCCATCGTGGCGGTGTGCTGCTTGGCCAGCTCGATCATCTTGGCCAGGCGCTCGGGCGCCGGCAGGGCCTTGAAGGCGGCGCGGTCGGGCCGGGCCGCCGGCGCGCTCGGCTTGATGGCGGCCTGGTAGGTGGTCCAGGCGGCTTCCTGCGGCGCCGTCAGCTTGAGCAGATCGTGCAGCTTGGCCTGGCGCGCGGCGAAATGTTGCGCCATCTTGGCGTGCATCTGTTCGGCGTTGGCCTGGTGGCCGTGGCGGCCGGTGGTGGCGCTGGTGGTGTCGTCGGCGTGGACCGCCAGTGAGGTGGTGCCCAGGCCCAGTACGGTCAGGCCGATCAGGATGCTTTTGCGAATGGTGTTCATTTTGTTTCCTTTGTCGTGTCGATAGAAGTGTGTGTCACAGGTGCCATCGCACCGCACATGAAGCCATCATGGCAGCAAGCTGTTTCGAATAAGTTTCCCCGCCGGCGCATTTTGTATCCATATGTTTCGCCCCGCCGAATGGCGCCCCGGTATATACAAGAGGATACAATTGGCCATTGGTCAGCGCCGGTCTACAGGGGATAATCAGCGTCATGGAACCATCATCTACTATTCTGATCGTCGACGACGATCGCGAGATCCGCACCCTGCTGGCCGACTACCTTGAAACCAACGGTTACCGGCCCCTGTGCGCGGCCGACGGCGTGGCGATGTGGAAGATGCTCGACGAGGCGCGTCCCGACCTGATCGTGCTTGATTTGAACCTGCCCGGCGAGGACGGCCTGACCCTGTGCCGCAAGCTGCGCGCCAATTCGACGCTGCCGGTCATCATGCTGACGGCGCGCAGCGAACCGCTCGACCGCATCCTCGGCCTGGAGATGGGCGCCGACGATTACCTGCCCAAGCCCTTCGAGCCGCGCGAGCTGCTGGCGCGCATCCGCAGCGTGCTGCGGCGCAGCCACGCCATGCCGTCCAATAGCGCGGCCGACAAGGCGCAGCAGATGCGCTTCTCCGGCTGGACGCTGGACCTGACGGCGCGCCACCTGCTCAATCCGGACGGCCTGGTCATCATGCTGTCGGGCGCCGAGTTCCGCCTGCTCAAGGTGTTCCTGGAACATCCCAATCGCGTCTTGAACCGCGACCAGTTGCTCAACCTGACCCAGGGCCGCGACGCCGATCCCTTCGACCGTTCGATCGACATCCAGATCAGCCGCCTGCGGCAGAAACTGGGCGAGGACGCGCGCCTGCCGCAAATCATCAAGACGGTGCGCAACGGCGGCTACGTGCTGGCCGGCCAGGTCAGCGTGGAGCCGAGCGCGTGAGAGCATTCCTCAGTTCGATGACGGGACGGGTGTTTCTGGTGCTGCTGCTCGGCATCGTCGCCTCGGCCGCGCTGACCCAGTGGCTGGCGGTGGGCGAGCGCACCCGCGCCATCGAGCGCTACCGCGACTTCCACGCCCTCGAACGGGCCGAGCAATTGATCACCACCGCCGACGTGGTGCCGCCGGTGTCGCGCCCGGCCTACCTGAAGGTGGCCAGCCGGGGCAGCGTGCGGCTCGAACCGGTGCTGCAGCCGGTCGCCTCGGCCTTGCCGCAAAGTGAATTTTCCAGCGCGCTGCAGCTGCGCCTGGGCCAGGGTTTTTCGCTCAGCCCGCTGGCCGAGCGGCCGGCCGAATGCGACCGGCCGCGCAAGTCGGTCTCGCTGTTCGGTCCCAAACAATGGCGCGGCACCTGCGAGACGATGTTCGTGCGCATGCACGACGGCGAGGTGATGAAGCTGTCCGTGCTGCCGCCGCGCGCGCCGCCGGGCGGCAACAAGAACGAGTTGCTGAGCATCCTGCCCTTCCTGCTCAGCATCGCCGCGCTGGCCTACCTGGTCACGCGGATGACCATGCGGCCGCTGAAGAAGCTGGCGCAGGCCGCCAAGGACCTGGGCAACGACATCAACCACCCGCCGCTGGCCCTGGCCGGCGCCGGCGAGATCCGCCAGGCCAGCGCGGCCTTCAACGCCATGCAGGCGCGCATCCGCCAGCACATCTTCCAGCGCACGCAGATGCTGGCCGCCATCACCCACGACCTGCAGACGCCGCTGACCCGGCTGCGCCTGCGCCTGGAGAAGGTCGCCGACGCCGAGCTGCAACAGCGCCTGGTGGACGACCTGTCGGCCATGCAGCAGATGGTCAAGGAGGGCCTGGACCTGGCGCGCAGCATGGACACCACCGAGAACATGCAGGCGCTCGACCTCGACTCGCTGCTCGACAGCGTCTGCGCCGACGCCGCCGACGCCGGCCAGCCGGTGCGCCTGCACGGCCACGCCGCGATGGCGGCGATGGGCCGGCCACTGTCGATCCGCCGCTGCCTGGTCAACCTGATCGACAACGCCGTCAAGTACGGCCACTCGGCCGAGGTGACCGTCGAGCGCATGGTGGGGGCGGCGCGCATCCGCATCCGCGACCGCGGCCCCGGCATCGCCCAGGACCAGATGGCGCAGGTGTTCGAGCCCTTCTACCGCATCGAAACCTCGCGCTCGCGCGACTCGGGCGGCACCGGCCTGGGCCTGACCATCGCGCGCAACATCGCCGAGCAGCACGGCGCCAGCCTGCAACTGGCCAACCACCTCGACGGCGGCCTGGAAGTGACCCTGGTGGTGCCGGAGTACTACGCCGCCAAATAGCCCGGCGCCCGCCCGGCGCCGCGGTTTTTCGGCAATTTTTTGTGCGACAATGCACCGCCCTATGCAAAGCGGCAATATTTCTTCGCCAGTAAAAAAACAAAAGACAACATGAAAAAATCTACCCTTGGACTCCTGGTGGGCGCTGCCCTGGTGATGGGCGGCGGCTGGTATTACACGCATCAGGGCGCCGAACCGGCCGCCACCGCGGCGGCGGGCGGCCAGGCCAAGCCGGGCGCCGGCGGACCGCAGGGGCCGACCACGGTCAACGTGGTCACGCCGCAGCGCCAGGATGTCGCCGTGGTCCTGCAGGCCAACGGCACGGTCACGCCGATCAGCACGGTCGACCTGCACCCGCAGACCACCAGCACCATCACCAAGGTGCACATCCGCGAGGGCCAGTACGTCAAGGCCGGCGAGCTGATGTTCTCGCTCGACGAGCGCAGCGCCCGCGCCAACCTGGACAAGGCGCAGGCCCAGGTGGCGCGCGACCAGGCTTCCTTGGGCGACCTGGAGCGGCAGTACAAGCGCGGCCAGGAGCTGCTGAGCAAGAACTTCATCGCCCAGGGCGCCGTCGACACCTTGAAGAGCCAGGTCGAGTCGGCCCGCGCGCTGCTGCAGGCCGACGTGGCGGCGGCCCGCTCGGTGGCGGTGGACGCCAGTTACAACACGATACGCGCGCCGATGAGCGGACGGGTCGGCGCCATCGGCGTCTACCCGGGCAGCCTGGTGCAACTGAGCACCTCGCTGACCAGCATCACCCAGCTCGATCCGATCAACGTCTCCTTCACCCTGCCGGAAAGCGCGCTGGGCGGCCTGCTCGAGGCGCAACGCGCCGGCGCGGTGGCGGTCAAGGCGGCGCTGGCCGGCGCCGCCGACGAGGTGGCCGGCCAGCTCAGCTTCATCGACAACACGGTCGACCCGATCGCCGGGGTGATCCGCGTCAAGGCGCAGTTCGCCAACGCGCAGACCAAGTTGTGGCCGGGACAGTACGTCAACACCAAGTTGACCGTGCAAACCTTGAAAGATGCCACGGTGATCCCGCAAAACGCTATCATCAACAACAGCCGTGGCCTGTTCGTCTACACCGTGGCGGCCGACCACACGGCGCAGACCGCCAACATCAAGCGGCTGTATTCGTTCGGCGCCAACGTCGCCGTGTCCGGCCTGAACGGCGACGAGCAGGTGATCGTTGAAGGCAAGCAGAACTTGCGTCCGGGCGGCAAGGTGAAGGTCGCCACGCCGGGCAAACAGAAAGGCGGTTCCGCATGAACCTGTCCGAATTGTGCATCCGCCGTCCGGTGATGGTGGTGCTGCTGTCGCTGACCTTGATCCTGGCCGGCGTGCTGGCCTATTCGGCCATCCCGGTCGCCGCGCTGCCCAGCTATAACACCCCGGTGATCCAGGTCAGCGCCAACCTCGACGGCGCCAGTCCGGACACCATGGCCTCGTCGGTCGCGCTGCCGCTGGAGAAGCAGTTCTCCACCATCGCCGGCCTCAGCCTGATCACCTCCACCAACACCCTGGGCGCCAGCTCGCTGACCCTGGAGTTCGACCCCAGCATCGACGTCAACGCCGCCGCCGTCGACGTCCAGGCGGCCCTGCTGCGGGCCCAGCGCGCCTTGCCGCTGGAGATGACCGAGCTGCCGTCCTACCGCAAGGTCAACCCGGCCGACGCGCCGGTGCTGTTCATGGCGATGACCTCGCCGTCGCTGTCGCTGTCCGAGCTGAACGACTACGCCGAGAACCTGATCGCCCCCAGCCTGTCGACCCTGCCCGGCGTGGCCCAGGTGACGGTGAACGGCCAGAAACGTTTCGCCGTGCGCGTGCGGGCCAAGTCGGACATGATGAACGCGCGCAACCTCTCGCTCGACGAGTTGGCCGCCGCCATCAAATCGGCCAACGCCAACACGCCGCTGGGCGTGCTCGACGGCCCCAACCAGGTGCTGACCATCCAGGGCAACGCCCAGCTGATGAAGGCGGCCGAGTTCGCCGAGCTGATCGTCGCCACCCGCAACGGCCAGCCGGTGCGGTTGAAAGAGGTCGCCAGCGTCGAGGACAGCTTCCAGTCCGTCAAGACGGCCGGCAGCTACAACGGCGAGCGCTCCATCGTGCTGCTGGTGCAGCGCCAACCCAACGCCAACACGGTGCAGGTGGTCGACGGCGTGCGCGGCCTGCTGCCGCGCTTCCAGGCCCAGCTGCCCAGCTCGATCAAGATCAACCTGGTCAACGACCGCTCGGTGTCGATCCGCGAGGCGATCCACGACGTCAACCTGACGCTGGCGCTGACGGTCGGCCTGGTGGTGCTGGTGATCTTCCTGTTCCTGCACCGCGCCGCCGCCACCTTCATCCCCGCCGTGACGATGCCGATCTCGCTGCTCGGCGCGCTGGCCCTGCTGTACGCCTTCGGCTACAGCCTGGACAACGTCTCCCTGCTCGGCATCACCCTGGCCGTCGGCCTGGTGGTCGACGACGCCATCGTCGTGCTGGAGAACATCGTGCGGCACATCGAGATGGGCAAGAAGCCCCTGCAAGCGTCGCTGATCGGCGCCAGGGAGATGGGCTTCACCATCATCTCGATCTCGATCTCGCTGGTCGCCGTGTTCATCCCCATCTTCTTCATGCCCGGCGTGATCGGCCTGCTGTTCCACGAGTTCGCGGTGGTGGTGGCGCTGTCGATCATGGTATCGGCGATCGTCTCGCTGACCCTGGTGCCGATGCTGGCCAGCCGGCTGTTGCCGGCCGGCGCGCACCACGCCGCCGACGAGCCGACCCTGATCGGCCGCTGGTTCGAGGCCGGCTTCACGCGCCTGCGCAACGGCTACGCGCGCAGCCTCGACATCGCGCTGGGGCACCGCTACATCGTGCTGGCGGTGGCCCTCGCCACCTTCGGCTTGACCGTGCTGCTGTACATCACGATTCCCAAGGGCTTCTTCCCGGAGGAGGACCTGGGCCAGATCCAGGCCACCACCGAGGCCTCGGAGGACATCTCCTCGGCCGCGCTGCTGGCCTTGCAGGAACGCGTCGCCGCCGTCATCAAGGCCGACCCGAACGTGCAGGACGTCACCTCCTTCGTCAGCGGCGGCAACACCGGCCGCATGTTCCTGGTGCTCAAGCCGCGCGGCGAACGGGCCAAGATGGCGCAGGTGTTGGACAGCCTGCGCAAGGCCACCCGCGCCGTGCCCGGCATCGCCGTCTACCTGCGGCCGATCCAGAACCTGCAACTGGGCGGACGGCAGAGCAAGAGCCGCTACCAGTACACCCTGCAGGCGGTCAGCCCGGACGCGCTGAGCGACTGGGCCGGCAAGTTCACCGACCGCCTGCGCGCCGACGCCGACTTCCGCGACGTCACCAGCGACTCGCAGAACCGTGGCTTGCAGGCCTCGCTGAAGATCGACCGCGACAAGGCCAACATGCTCGGCGTGCAGATCGCCGACATCCGCACGGCGCTCTACCTGGCTTTCGGCGAGCGGCAGATCTCGACCATCTACTCGCCCTCGGCCAGCTATTTCGTGCTGCTCGAGGCGGCCAGCGCCGACCGCCAGTTCGACGATGCGCTGACCAAGATCTCGGTGCGCAGCAAGACCGGCGGCCAGTTGGTGCAATTGTCCAGCTTCGCCACGGTGGAGCGCACCATCGGCCCGACCGCCGTCAACCACCAGGGCCAGTTGCAGGCGATCACCCTGTCGTTCAACCTGGCGCCGGACGTGCCGCTGGGCGTGGCCACCGCCAAGATCGACAAGATGGGCGCCGAGATGAACCTGCCGCCGACCATCATCACCAACTACGGCGGCGACGCGGCGGTCTTCCAAAGTTCCCAGAGCAGTCAGCTGATTCTGATCATCGCCGCGCTGGGCGTGATCTACGTGCTGCTCGGCGTGCTGTACGAGAGCTACATCCACCCGCTGACCATCCTGGCCGGCCTGCCGTCGGCGGCGGTGGGCGCCTTGCTGACCCTGCGCCTGTTCGGCCTGGACCTGACGATGATCGCCATCATCGGCATCCTGATGCTGATCGGCATCGTCAAGAAGAACGCCATCATGATGATCGACTTCGCCTTGCACGCCCAACGCAACGAGGGCATGACGCCGCTCGAGGCGATCCGCGAGGCCTGCGTGCTGCGCTTCCGCCCGATCATGATGACGACCATGGCGGCGCTGATGGGCGCGCTGCCGATCGCCCTCGGCCTGGGCGCCGGCGCCGAGCTGCGCCAGCCGCTCGGCCTGGCGGTGGTGGGCGGCCTGCTGTTCTCGCAGGTGATCACCTTGTACATCACGCCGGTGATCTACCTGTTCCTCGACAAGTACAGCGGCAGCGGGCCGATGTCGGACGCGCAGCTGGCCCACACCGGCCACAACGATGATGCGGAGAACCTACACGCGGTGGGCCTGAAAGCGGTGAACACCGCCAAAAGTTGACCGGCAACAATTCATTGGTCTGCTCGCTTCGTATGATGGGAAAGGAGCTTTTTCCTTGAGGCATGGAGCAATCAGAGATGAAACGCTACAACATCACCATCGTCGGCATGGGGCCGCGCGGCCTGAGCGTCCTCGAGCGCCTCGTCGCGCACGCCGGTGAACAGCAGCTGGCGCTCGACATCAGCCTGGTCGAACCGGGCGAGTGCGGCCAGGGCGTGCACTCGGCGCGCCAGCCCCAGCACCTGTTGATCAACACCGTCGCCAGCCAGGTGACGCTGTTCCCGGCGCCCGGCGTGGTGGCGTTGCCACCGCGCTGCGCCACGCCGTCGCTGACCGAATGGGCGCGGCAGAGCGGCTACCGCCGCGTCGGCGACCAGTACTACCGCATCGGCGCCACCGGCGCCGGCGCCGAGATCAGCGAGGCCGACTATCTGCCGCGCCGCCTGCTCGGCGAATACCTGACCTGGGGCTACGAGCAACTGCTCGCCGGCCTGCCGGCGCATGTCACGCTGCGCCACCACCGCCTGCGCGCCAACGACATGTGGCAGCAGCCGGACGGCCGCTGCGCCGTCGAACTCGACAGCGGCTTCATCCTGATCAGCGACTACCTGTTCCTGACCACCGGCCACTGCAACAACGCCCCGACCGAGCAGGAGGCGGCCTGCGCCAATTTCGCCCAGGAGCAGGCGCGCCACAACAGCAAGCTGGCCTACATCCGCCACGTCTATCCGCTCGACAAGCTGGTGCAGATCGACGCCGACGCCCGCGTCGCCATCCAGGGCCTGGGCCTGACGGCGCACGACGTCATCGCCGAGCTGACGGTCGGCCGCGGCGGCCAGTTCGTCCGCGAGGGACAGACGCTGCGCTACCAGAAGTCCGGCCGCGAGCCGCAACTGATCCTGTTCTCGCGCCACTGCCTGCCCTTCGCCGCGCGCGGCGTCAACCAGAAGGGCCTGGCCGGCCGCCACCGGCCGCACTATTTCACGCCGGACGCCGTCGCCGCCCTGCGCGAGCGGGCCCTGCGCGAGCGCGGCAGCGCCCAGCTCGACTTCGACCTCGAACTGCTGCCGCTGCTGCGCCGCGAGATGGGCTACGTCTACCGCGCCACCCTGGACGGCGGCGCCATCGAGCCGGCCGCCTACCAGCTGGCCGAGGAGGAGGGCGCCATCATCGACGTGCTGCTGTTCCCCCTGCGCGGGCGCGAGTTCGCCTCGCTCGACGAGTTCCGCCGCTACTTCGACGACTGGCTGCGGCGCGACTTGGCCGAGGCGGTGCGCGGCAACGTCGGCAGCGCCGTCAAGGCCGCCACCGACGTGCTGCGCGACGTGCGCGCGACCTGGCAGGCGATGCTCGAACACGGCGGCCTGACGCCGGCCTCGCACCGCAAGTTCCTCAACGTCTACAACCCGGTGATCAACCGCATCTCCTTCGGCCCGCCGCGCCATCGCAACGAGCAGTTGCTGGCGCTGCGCGAGGCCGGCGTGGTCGACATCGTCTCCGGCCCGGGCGGCAGCGTGGCGTTCGACGACAGCGCCGCCTGCTTCGAGTTGCGCACCCGCTTCGGCGACGGCCAGGAGCGCCATCCCTTCGACGTGCTGGCGGTGGCCCGGCTCGACGTCTTCTCGCCGCAGACCGACGACTCGCCGTTCATGCAGAACCTGGTGCGGCGCGGCCTGGTGCGGCCGTATTACAACGGTGTCTACCATCCGGGCGGGATCGACATCGAACCCGGCGGCGGCGTGCTCAACGCCGCCGGCCGGCCGCTCGGCAACGTCTGGGCGCTGGGCTACCTGGTCGAGGGCGCGCACTACTACACCCACGCCCTGCCGCGGCCGGAGCTGGCCTCGCGCCAGGTGCTCGACGCCGAGCGTTGTGTCGGCGCCATGTGCGCCGCCATCGCCGCCCACGCCACGGCCTCGCCGCCGCCGGCGCGGCGCGAGGCCGCCGGCGGCCACGCCAAGGCGTCCGGTTTCGATCCCGTTGGCGGCGCCATCGTCGCCCTGCCCGTCGTTGCCGCCGAAACCGCCGAAACCGCCGCCGCCGCCGCGGCGGGCCAGGAAAGCCTCGCCACCCCCGCCGAGCCGCTCGCGCCGCGCGTCCCCGTGTAACGCCGTTGATACATCGGTCGATACATACCGTAACATCCCTCAAGGCCGCACTCGAGTAAGCTGTGGTCGGTCAGCTTGGTCGACGCCCCCTCCCGGGGCGGCGTCGCGCCATTGCCTGTCGGAGCGGTTCCCAAAACGGCGGGACTCTGGCACTATGGCCGCATTTTGTAGACTTCGCCCCAAAGAAGGTTCGATTTATTTTGCACGACAATACCCATTCAATGTCAGCAGATAGCGAGTACTGCGTGACTTGCGGCCAGAAGCTGCCGCCGCCGGGAGGGTTCGCCTACGGCAAAGGAAAATCGAACCGGATCGGCATCGCCATCTCGGTGGGGCTGCACCTGATCGCCGTGCTGTACTACCTGTTCCGGCCGGCCGAGCCCTTCCACCGCACGCCGCCGCCGGGCGGCGGGCAGATGGTCTACATCGAGCCGCTCAAACCGAACAAGCCCAAGCAGCAGCCGAAGAAGACCGAGGTGGCCAAGGCCAAAGCGCCGCCGCCGCAGCGGCAAAAGGTCGCGACGATCACGCCGCCCGCCAGCAAGCCGAAATTGGAGACCTATGTGCCGCCGGTTGTGGCGCCGATGCAACCGCCGCCCGAGCAGGACATGGGGGAAATGATCGCCAAGGCGCGCGCCCGCCGCGCCGCCGCCAACCCGACGCCGGCCGAGCCGGCGCCCGAGACCGACGCCGAGCGCGGCCTGCGTATCGCCAAGGCCAACATCGCCGGCGCCCAGGGCCGCTCCAACGGCGTCGACCGCGACGACACCGGCGGCGTGTTCACCATCCTGAGCCAGACCTCGCACAGCGCCGAGGTCAAGTTCAAGGGCTGGAACGCCAACTTCAAGCGCAACTGGAGCCAGCAGGTGCATGTGGAGCAGGGCGCCGAGATGGATATCGAGACGGCCATCGTCAAGCAGATGATCGTGGTCATCCGCAAGGAAAAGACCGGCGACTTCCAGTGGGATTCGCACCGCCTCGGCCGCGTCGTCAACATGAGCGCGCGCAAGGAGGACGAGGCGGAATTGACCGCCTTCCTGATGAAGGAGATGTTCCCCGAGCACCGCCGGCGCTGAGCGGCAGCGGCGGCGTGACGACGGCGCGGCCGCGCCGGCCCGCCGGCACGCCGGCGGCGGAGATGCAAAAAGGGCGAACCCGCGAAGGTTCGCCCTTGTCGTTTGCGCCGCCGCTGGCGCCGCCCGGCGCCGCTGGCCTGGCGCCGATGGCTCGGCGACTACCGCTTAGGCGCGCGCCTTGAGCAGGCGCGCCACGTCGAGCGCGAAGTAGCTCAGCACGGCGTCGGCGCCGGCGCGCTTGAACGACAGCATCGCCTCCATCATCACCTTGTCGTGGTCCAGCCAGCCGTTCTGCGCGGCCGCCTTGAGCATCGCGTACTCGCCGCTGACCTGGTAGGCGAAGGTCGGCACCTTGAACTCGTCCTTGACGCGCCGGACGATGTCCAGATACGGCATGCCGGGCTTGACCATCACCATGTCGGCGCCCTCGGCCAGGTCGAGGCCGACCTCGCGCAGGGCCTCGTCGCTGTTGGCCGGGTCCATCTGGTAGGTGTTCTTGTCGCCCTTGCCCAGGTTCTTGGCCGAGCCGACCGCGTCGCGGAACGGGCCGTAGAAGGCCGAGGCGTACTTGGCCGAGTAGGCCATGATGCGGGTGTGGACCAGGCCGTGCTCCTCCAGCGCCGCGCGCACCGCGCCGATGCGCCCGTCCATCATGTCCGACGGCGCCACCACGTCGACGCCGGCGCGGGCCTGGGTCAGCGCCTGGCGCACCAGCATCTCGGTGGTGATGTCGTTGATGACGTAGCCGTTGTCGTCGATCAGGCCGTCCTGGCCGTGGCTGGTGTACGGGTCGAGCGCGACGTCGGTCAGGATGCCCAGCTCGGGGAAGGCTTGTTTCAGGGCGCGCACGGCGCGCGGCACCAGGCCGTCGGGATTGGTCGCCTCGACGCCGTCGGGCGTCTTCTTGGCCGCGTCGATCACCGGGAACAGGGCCAGCACGGGGATGCCCAGCGCCACGCATTCCTCCGCCACCTTCAGCAACAGGTCCACCGACAGCCGCTCGACGCCGGGCATCGACAACACCGGCTCGCGCTGGTTGACGCCGTCGAGGATGAAGACCGGGTAGATCAGGTCGGCGGCGCTGACGTTGTTTTCGCGCATCAGTGCGCGCGAGAACGGGTCGCGCCGCATGCGACGCATGCGGATGGCGGGGAATTGGGCGGAAACGTGGGGGGGGTGCATCGCTGGAAATTCCAATACTAAAAAAGTTTAAGGCTTGTCGCCACCGATATCTTTTTGGGTATCGGCGCCGTCCTGTTCCTGTTCCTGTTCCGGCTCGACGTCGTCCTCCATCTCGATCAGCGCCACCTGGGCGCTGGCCGCCCCGGCGCCGATGCCGGCCAGTTCGACGATCTTGTCGTTGGCCTCCTCGATGCCGATGCGCTTGAGGGCGGAGAACAGTTGCACGGTGAAGGGGAAGCCGACGCCGTCCTCGTCGACGTAGCTGTCGAGCTTGGCCTTGGTCTGGCGCAGCACGTTGACCGATTCGTTGCGGTTGAGCTTGTCGACCTTGGTCAGGATGCAGTGGATCGGCTTGCCGGTGGGGGCGAACCATTCGAGCATCTGGATGTCCAGGTCGGTGAACGGGCGGCGCGAGTCCATGATCAGGATCAGCGCGGCCAGCTGGTCGCGCCGCTGCACGTAGTCGCCCAGCAGGCGTTGCCAGTGCAGCTTGGCCGAACCGGACACCTCGGCGTAGCCGTAGCCCGGCAAGTCGACCAGCAGGCACTCGATCTCCTCGACGATGGTGGCGTCCTTGCGGTGTTGCGCGATGTGCGCGCCGCCGATCGAGAAGTAATTGATGTGCTGGGTGCGGCCCGGGGTCTTGGAGGCGAACGCCAAGCCTTTCTGGTTGCACAGGATGTTGATGGCGGTCGATTTACCGGCGTTGGAGCGACCTGCAAAGGCGATTTCCGGCACCGAGGTATCGGGCAGGTCGCGCAGTTGGTTGACGGTCGTAAAGAAGCGGGCTTGCCAGAGTTTGGACATGGGATAGGTAGATATTGCAACAAAAGGGGGCGAAAACGCCAGGAAGCTATTGTACAATAAGGGGTTACGAATTGTTGCTACGCATATTTTTGATGCTTCAGCGCCGAATTGATGCTTTTGCGGCTGCCGCAGGCGAGCAATGTTCGACCTCTACTTTATTGACTAGTCTCAGGGTGTCTGAATGAATCGTGCGTTTTCACCATTTGTAAAATCCTTGTTCGTCACTCTGCTGGCCGTCTCGGCCGCCGCCTCGGCGTCTGAAGCCGCCCACGGCGCCAGCGCCGCCGCCAAGGCCGACCCGGCCAAAGGCGCCGCCCTGTACGCCGACGGCGACACGGCGCGCGGCCTGCCCGCCTGCGTCTCCTGCCACGGCGCCGCCGGCAACTCGAGCATCAGCGTCAATCCGAAACTGGCCGGCCAGCACGAATCCTACCTCTACAAGCAACTGGTGAACTTCACCACCGCCGAGCGCAACCAGCCGGTGATGAGCACCTTCGCCACCATGCTGACCGACGCGGAGAAGAAGAACCTCGCCGCCTACCTCGGCACGCAGGCGCAGAAACCGGGCGCGGCGAAGAACAAGGACACCGTGCAGATCGGCAAGAAGATCTACCGCGGCGGCATCGCCGAGAAAAACATCCCGGCCTGCGCCAGCTGTCACGGCGCCTCCGGCGCCGGCCTGCCGGTGCAATACCCGCGTCTGGCCGGCCAGCACCAGGACTACACCGGCGCCCAGCTGACCCTGTTCCGCGCCGGCGGCCGCCACAACAGCCCGCAAATGACCACCATCGCCAACCGCATGTCGGACGATGAGATCAAGGCTGTCTCCGACTACATCGCTGGCTTGAAATAAACCCCGGACCAACCGCACTCCGGTGCGGTGGCGGGCGTGCAAGTGGAAAGGGCAGCAGCGCAAGCGGGCTGCCCTTTTTGTTGCTATGCTGCCGCAGCCGCGCCGGTTTTACCCTCGTCCCCCAGTCGTCTCACTTTAAGATTGTCTCGCGCATGAGTAGCCCCAGCACCACCGGAATAGAATTAAAGACCCGCCGACGCGGCCTGGCGGAAGCCGTGGAATTGTTGTCCTCGATGCGTTTCGCGATCAGCCTGCTGACCCTGATCGCCATCGCCGCCATGATCGGCACGGTGATGAAGCAGAACGAGCCGATGCCCAACTATGTCAACCAGTTCGGCCCGTTCTGGTTCGAGGTGTTCAGCAAAGTGGGCCTGTATGCCGTCTACTCGGCCTGGTGGTTCCTCACCATCATGGGCTTCCTGGTGGCGTCGACCTCGCTGTGCATCATCCGCAACACGCCGAAGATGCTGCGCGACATGCGCAGCTGGCGCGAGAACGTGCGCGAGCAGTCGCTGCTCAACTTCCACCACAAGCAGCACTGGCAGAGCGCGCTGGCCGGTCCGGCGCTGGCCAGGCAGAGCGTCGACCGCCTGGCCGACGCCGGCTACCGCAGCAAGGTGGTGGAGAAGGAGCACGGCATCCTGGTCGCCGCCAAGCAGGGCGCCGCCAACAAGTTCGGCTACATCTTCGCCCACTCGGCCATCGTCATCATCTGCGTCGGCGGCCTGCTCGACTCGGACATGCCGATCCGCGCGCAGGAATGGTTCCTCGGCAAGACGGCCTTCGCCGGCAGCGGCGTCATCGCCGACATTCCGGCCAAGCACCGCCTCGGCCTGGGCAACCCCACCTTCCGTGGCAACACCATGATCCCCGAGGGCTCGGCCAGCAGCAGCGCCATCATTCCGCGCGCCGACGGCGTGCTGATCCAGGACCTGCCGTTCACCATCGAGCTGAAGAAGTTCAACATCGACTTCTACAGCACCGGCATGCCCAAGCTGTTCGCCAGCGAGGTGGTGGTGCGCGACCACGACACCGGCAAGACCACCAAGGCCGTCATCGAGGTCAACAAGCCGATGATCCACCGCGGCCTGGCGATCTACCAGTCCAGCTTCGAGGACGGCGGCAGCAAGCTGCGCCTGACCGGCTTCCCGATGCGCGGCAAGCAGCGCGAGTCGTTCCAGATCGCCGGCGAGGTCGGCGCCGCGACGCCGATGACGCCCACCTACACCGTCGAATGGACCGGCTTCCGCCCCTTCAACGTGGAGAACCTGGCCAACCAGGACGCCCGCGCCGTCACCAAGGGACAGAGCTTGAACGAGCAGTTCGCCGTCGGCCTGGACAAGCGGCTCGGCTCGGCCGGCAAGAACGCCCACAACAAGGACTTGAAGAATGTCGGCCCGAGCGTGCAGTACAAGTTGCGCGACAAGACCGGCCAGGCGCGCGAGTACCAGAACTATATGCAGCCGGTGACGGTCGACGGCGCCACGGTGTACCTGGCCGGCATGCGCGTCAACCCGGGCGACCCGTTCAGCTTCCTGCGCATCCCGGCCGACGACGCCCACGGCGTCGGCGAATGGATGCGCCTGCGCGCCGCGCTGCAGGACCCGGCGCTGCGCGCCGAGGCGGCGCAGCGCTACGCCGGCCGCGCCATGCCGGCCAGCAGCGGCGAGACGCTGCGCGGCCAGTTGCAGGAGTCGGCCAGCCGCAGCCTGGCCATCTTCGCCGGCGACGACAAGGAGGCCGGCTTCCTGGCCATCTCGCACTTCCTCGAGAAGGTGCCGGCGGCCGAGCAGGAGAAGGCCGCCGACATCTTCATGAAGATCCTCAACGGCAGCCTGTGGGACCTGTGGCAGGCGGCGCGCGAGCGCGACGGCCTGGCCCCGGTGGCCGGCGACGAGGCGCATGCCCGCTTCCTGCGCCTGGCCACCAACGCGCTGTCGGACAGTTTCTTCTACGGCGCCCCGGTCTACCTGCAGCTCGACGACTTCACCGAGATCAAGGCTTCGGTGTTCCAGGTCACCAAGTCGCCGGGCCAGGTGGTGGTCTACACCGGCTGCCTGTTCCTGGTGCTGGGCGTGTTCGCCATGTTCTACATCCGCGAACGCCGCGTCTGGGTGTGGATCAAGCCGCGCGCCGACGGCGCCGGCAGCGAGGCGCTGATGGCCATGAGCACGCAGCGCAAGACGCTGGACTTTGAACACGAATTCACCAGTTTGAAAGAAAAACTGCCGCAATCGGCGTAAGCTGCAAGATGCCGGCCCGCCCGCGCGCGGGCCGCTCAGGAGAAAAATGATGGAATTGTCACAAACCCAAACCACCTACACCCAGGCGCCCGGCTACTTCAAGCGCCTGACGGCGCTCGACTGGATCTACGCGCTGGCCCTGCTGGCCGCGTCGCTGTTCGCGCTGAACCGCTACGGCGCCTACATGGACGTCTACGAGAAGGGCATCCTGCTGGCCGCCGCGCCCACCTTCGCCGCGCTGGGCTGGCACTGGAAGCCGGTGCGCTGGCTGATCCCGCTGATGGCCCTGCTGGCGCTGTACGCCATCGCGCTGTACGAGGGCAACCTCGACCTGGCCAACAAGAAATTCCTGCTCAAGTACATGTTGTCGAGCCAGTCGGCGATCTTGTGGATGGGCACGATGTTCTTCCTGTCGACCCTGTTCTACCTGCTCGGCCTGGTGTCGCGTTCGCCGTTCGGCAGCTCGGTCGGCTCGGCGCTGTGCTGGGCCGGCGTGGTGCTGGGCCTGACCGGCATGATGGTGCGCTGGTACGAGTCCTACCTGATCGGCGCCGACGTCGGCCACATCCCCATTTCCAACCTGTACGAAGTGTTCATCCTGTTCTCGCTGATCACGGCGATGTTCTACTTGTACTACGAACAACGCTACAACACCCGCCAGCTGGGCGCCTTCGTGATGCTGGTGATCTCGGCGGCGGTCGGCTTCCTGCTGTGGTACACGGTGACCCGCGACGCCGCCGACATCCAGCCCCTGGTGCCGGCGTTGCAGAGCTGGTGGATGAAGATCCACGTGCCGGCCAACTTCATCGGCTACGGCACCTTCTCGCTGTCGGCCATGGTGGCGGCGGCGTATCTGCTCAAGTCGAGCGGCTACCTGGCCGACCGCCTGCCGTCGCTGGAAGTGCTCGACGACGTCATGTACAAGGCCATTTCGGTCGGTTTCGCCTTCTTCACCGTCGCCACCATCCTCGGCGCGCTGTGGGCGGCCGAGGCCTGGGGCGGCTACTGGTCGTGGGACCCGAAGGAGACCTGGGCGCTGATCGTCTGGCTCAACTACGCCGCCTGGCTGCACATGCGCCTGATGACGGGCCTGCGCGGCCGCGTGGCGGCCTGGTGGGCCCTGGTCGGCCTGTTGGTGACCACCTTCGCCTTCCTCGGCGTCAACATGTTCCTGTCGGGTCTGCACTCCTACGGCAAGCTGTAAAGGGACGCGGCGGCGGACGCGGCGGCAGACGCCGCAGCGGACCTTGTCTTAGGCATCGAAGCGGGCATTGCGGCGGGCGGGGCGAAAAATGTAATCGGCTTGTCATCCCGGCCCGCAAAAGAAAGGTGTAAGGTTTGGACTTCTGGTGAGACCAAGTCTGAACCTTGCACCTTTTTCTTTGGAGTCAGCATGTTGATCAAACGTTCCGATGGACTGATACTGCCGTCCGACATCACCCCGCGCGCGGTGTTCGAGTCGCGCCGCGGCTTCATCAGGCAGCTCGCCGTCGGCGGCGCCGCCAGCGCCGGCCTGATCGAGATGGCCGGCCGCGAGGCCTTCGCCCAGGGCCTCAATCCCAAGCTGGCCGCCAAGCTCAACCCCGCCTATTCGGCGCTGGACAAGCAGACCGCCTACAAGGATGCCACCACCTACAACAACTTCTACGAGTTCGGCACCGACAAGAGCGACCCGGCCCAGTACGCCGGCACGCTCAAGCCGCGCCCCTGGACGGTGAGCATCGAGGGCGAGGTCAAGAAGCCGATGACCCTGGACCTGGACGCGTTGCTCAAGCTGGCGCCGCTGGAGGAGCGGGTCTACCGCCTGCGCTGCGTCGAGGGCTGGTCGATGGTGATTCCGTGGATCGGCTACTCCTTCGCCGAGATCATCAAAAAGGTCGAGCCGACCGGCAACGCCAAATACGTCGAATTCATCTCGCTGGCCGACAAGAAGCAGATGCCGGGTGTCGGCAGCCGCGTGCTGAACTGGCCCTACGTCGAGGGCCTGCGCATCGACGAGGCCAACCACCCGCTGGCGCTGCTGACCCTGGGCATGTACGGCGAGACCCTGCCGAACCAGAACGGCGCGCCGGTGCGCATGGTGCTGCCGTGGAAATACGGTTTCAAGTCGGCCAAGTCGATCGTCAAGATCCGCTTCGTCAAGGAGCAGCCGCGCACCGCCTGGAACCAGGCGGCGCCGGCGGAGTACGGCTTCTATTCGAACGTCAATCCCGAGGTCGACCACCCGCGCTGGTCGCAGGCCAGCGAGCGGCGCATCGGCGAGGACGGCTTCCTGGCGCGCAAGCGCAAGACCTTGATGTTCAACGGCTATAGCGACGTCGCCTCGCTGTACTCCGGCATGGACCTGAAAAAATTCTTCTAGGCTGGACCAAGACCATGGCTTTCCATCCCACCCCGCGCCAGTACGGCGCGCTCCGCGCGTTGCTGTTCGTGCTGGCGCTGGTCCCCTTTGGCCGCATGGTGTATTTGACGCTGACCGGCCAGCTGGTCGAGCCGCTTGAATTCATCACGCGCGGCACCGGCGACTGGACCTTGTACTTTCTTTGCATCACCCTGGCGGTGACGCCGCTGCGCAAGCTCAGCAAATGGAACTGGCTGATCAAGCTGCGCCGCATGCTGGGCCTGTACGTGTTCTTCTACGCCGCGCTGCACTTCACCACCTTCCTGTGGTTCGACCATTTCTTCGACCTGCGGGAGATGTGGAGGGACGTGCTGAAGCGGCCCTTCATCACGGTCGGCTTCGCCGCCTTCGTGCTGCTGATCCCGCTGGCCGTCACCAGCAGCAACGCCATGGTGCGCCGCCTGGGCGGCAAGCAGTGGCAGTGGTTGCACCGGCTGGTGTATCTGATCGCGCCGCTGGGCATTTTGCATTTCTGGTGGATGAAGGCCGGCAAGCATAACTTCAGCCAGCCCATCCTGTTCGGCCTGATCGTCGCCGTGCTGCTGGGTGTGCGCCTGCTGTGGTGGCGCCGCAAGATGAAGGAAACCCAGGCCCTGAGCCGGGGCGCCGGCGCGGCCTGCGGCGGCGGCTGCGGCACTTAGCGGGACGCGTGTCCGACTATAAGGACACGAGAGGACCGCTATTTGGACAATTTGCGGCAGAGCCCGTGTCTGAATGTCGGCACTGACCCCGCCGTTGCTGGCCCCGCCGTTGCAAAAACCACCCAAAGGCGGAGAGCCGGGGTCGGACCCGGCGGGTCCGACCCCAGATTTTCGCCTGTGGGTTTGCGGGACTTGACGGCACTGACCCCGCTGACCCCGCTGGTTTGTGTGGCGAACGCGACGCATATCGCGGCGGGTGTATAGTGGGATTCCTATTTAAAGAGGAGCCCGTCATGAGCAAGCACAGCAGCGATCCGCGCGAACTGCAGCAACGCGAGGCCGAGCAGGCCCAGCAGGAAGTGAACAGGAACAAGCAGGAGGCCGAGGCGAAGGAGGTGGCGGGGCGCCACAAGAACGACGGCCAGAAGGACCACAAAGGCGCCGACAAGGGGCCGCGCGGTCAGTAGCAATCAGTCGCGTAACATGCCGGACCCGCGACGCGGGCGCGCCAAATGGAAAAAGCCGATCGCGTGAACGATCGGCTTTTTTTGCTTGGGCCAGGGGCCGGCGCCGCGCCAGGCCGGCGCCGCCATCGTGGCTTCTTATTTGATCAACGTTTCCAGCGCGAACAGCTCGGCCGGGGTTTCGCGCCGGCGCACCAGGTGGCATTGCTCGCCGTCGACGATGACTTCGGCGGCGCGGCCACGGGTGTTGTAGTTCGACGCCATGGTCATGCCGTAGGCGCCGGCTTGCAGCATCACCAGCAGGTCGCCGCTTTGCACCGCCAGCGCGCGGTCGCGCGCCAGCCAGTCGCCCGACTCGCAGATCGGGCCGACCACGTCGTAGCTCAGCGTCGGCGCGTCCGACTTGACTACCGGCTGCATATCCATCCAGGCCTGGTACAGGGCGGGGCGGGCCATGTCGTTCATCGCCGCGTCGACCACGCAGAAGTTTTTTTCCTCGCCGTGCTTGATGAACTCGACCTTGGTCAGCAGCACGCCGGTGTTGCCGACGATGGAGCGGCCCGGCTCGAAGATCACCTTGATCGGCCGGCCTTGGTGGCGCTCGGCGCGCCAGGCGTCGACGCGTTTGAACAGGCGGCCCAGGTAGTCGCCCACCGGCACCGGCGCGTCCTCGCCGGCCTCGCCGTAGCTGATGCCGATGCCGCCGCCGATGTCGAGGTGGTGCAGCACGATGCCTTCCCGGCCCAGCGTGTCGATCAGTTCGATCAGGCGGTCGAGCGCTTCGAGCAGCGGGGCGTCGTCGAGCAGCTGCGAGCCGATGTGGCAGTCGATGCCGGCCACTTCCAGGTGCGGCAGGGCGGCGGCGGCGCGGTAGGTGGCCAGCGCGTCGTCGAAGGCGACGCCGAACTTGCTGGCCTTCAGGCCGGTGGCGATGTAGGGGTGGGTCTTGGCGTCGACGTTGGGGTTGACGCGCAGCGAGACGCGCGCCGTCTTGCCCATCGATCCGGCGACGTCGTTGAGGCGGTGCAGCTCGGGGATCGATTCGACGTTGAAGCAGAGGATGTCGTGGCCCAGCGCCAGGCGCATCTCGTCGACGCTCTTGCCGACGCCGGAGAAGATCACCTTGCGCGGGTCGCCGCCGGCGGCGATCACGCGCAGCAGCTCGCCGCCGGAGACGATGTCGAAGCCGGCGCCCTGGCGCGCCAGCAGGTCGAGGATGGCCAGGTTGGAGTTGGCCTTCATGGCGTAACAGACCAGCGCGTCGCGGCCGGCGCAGGCGTCGGCGTAGGCGGCGTAGTTCTCCAGCAGGGCGGCCTTGGAGTAGACGTAGGTGGGCGTGCCGAACTGCTCGGCGATGGCGCTCAGGGCGGCGCCGTCGGCGTGCAGCACGCCGTTGTGGTAAGCGAAATGCGACATGGGAACTTAGTGTTGGGGGGCGGTGGATGGAGGCGGGGCCGGCGCTGGCGCTGGCGCAGCGGCGGCTTTTCCAAGCTCGGCGCTCGTGGCGGGCTTGGCGGGGGCCTTGGGCAGGTACAGCGGGCCGGGTTGGCCGCAGCCGCTCAGCAAGGCGGACAGGCACAGGATGGTGCCGATAAACAGCGCAGGTGTGGACTTCACGATTAGAATCTTGGTTTGACTTGAGATATTGGAGTGTAGCATGGGCGAATCAGAATTTCTGGCGCAGGCCGAGGCCACCCTCAGCCGGATCGAGGCCGCGTTGGACCGTTTGAACGATCAGGACCTGCTCGACGTCGAGTGCAGCCGCAGCGGCAACGTGCTGGAGATCGAGTTCATCGACAACGGCAGCAAGATCATCGTCAACAGCCAGGCGGCGATGCGGGAGCTGTGGGTGGCGGCCAAGTCCGGCGGTTTCCACTACCGCCAGCAGGACGGCGTGTGGCGCAACACGCGCGACGGCTCGGAGTTGTTCGCCGCGCTGTCGGCCCTGGTCAGCGCGCAGGGCGGGGCGGCGGTGGCGCTGGCTTAAGGGCGGACGAATAAGCGGATTCGTCGTTCGGCGTCGGCGCACCGTCGCGCAGGGGGAACTCATGCGGGGCATGGATTCCCGCCTGCGCGGGAACGACGGCGGCTGGCGCGAATGTCCGGCCCGCCGCCGGCCCTAGAACAGCTCGTTCTTGACGGCGTCCTTGGCCTTTTCCTCGGCCGGCGTGCCGTGGCTGCCGCCTTCGAGGCTGTGCACGCCGCTGCCGGGCGGATTCTCGGCGTAGTAGTAATCGTCGCCGACCAGCACCAAGCCGTCGGGCACGACGCGCTCCTCGATCGGGATGTTCTTCAGCGCCTTCTGCATGTAGCTGATCCAGATCGGCAGGGCCAGGCCGCCGCCGGTCTCGCGGTTGCCCAGGTTCTTCGGCTGGTCGTAGCCGATCCAGGCGATGCCCACCAGCTTGCTCTGGTAGCCGGCGAACCAGGCGTCGATCGAATCGTTGGTGGTGCCGGTCTTGCCCGAGATGTCGGGCCGCTTGAGCACCAGCGCCTTGGTCGCCGTGCCGAAGCGCACCACGTCCTTCAACATCGAATCCATCAGGTAGGCGTTGCGCTCGTCGATGACGCGGTTTTTCTCGTCGCCGGCCTGGTCGGGCGCGGCCTGCGACAGGATCTTGCCGTCGGCGTCGGTGACCTTGGCGATCAGGTAGGGGTTGACCTTGTAGCCGCCGTTGGCGAACACGGCGTAGGCGCCGGCCATCTGCAGCGGCGTGACGTTGCCGGCGCCCAGCGCCAGGGTCAGGTAGGGCGGGTTCTTCTCGGCGTCGAAGCCGAAGCGGGTGGCGTATTCCTGGCCGTACTTGGCGCCGATCTTGTGCAGGATGCGGATCGAGATCATGTTCTTCGACTTGGTCAGGCCGCGCCGCATGCTCATCGGCCCCTCGTACTTGTTGTCGTAGTTCTTCGGCTCCCAGGCCTGGCCGCCGGTCTGCCCGGCGTCGAAGGAGATCGGCGCGTCGTTGATGATGGTGGCCGGCGACAGGCCGCGCTCCAGCGAGGCCGAGTAGATGAAGGGCTTGAACGAGGAACCCGGCTGGCGCCAGGCCTGGGTCACGTGGTTGAACTTGCTGCGGTTGTAGTCGAAGCCGCCGACCATGGCGCGGATGGCGCCGTCGGTGGTGCTGGCGGCGACGAAGGCCGATTCGATCTCCGGCATCTGGGTGACCAGCCAGTCCTTGCCCTCCTGCATGACGCGGATCACCGCGCCGCGGCGGATGCGCTTGTTCGGCGCCGCCTTGTCGGACAGCCAGGAGCGGCCCATCTCCAGCCCGGCGCCGCTGATGGCGATCTCCTCGCCCGAGGCGGTGACGGCGCTGATCTTCTGCGGCGTCGCCTGCAGCACCATGGCGGCGACGATGTCGTCGCTGTCCGGGTGGTCGGCCAGCTCGGTCTCGATGGCGTCGTCGGCGTCCTCCTTGCGCTGCGGGATGTCGATGTAGGCCTCCGGGCCGCGATAGGCGTGGCGCTTCTCGTAGTCCATCACGCCACGGCGCAGCGCCAGGTAGGCGGCGTCCTGGTCGGCCTTGGTGATGGTGGTGAAGACGTTCAGGCCGCGGGTGTAGGTGTCCTCCTTGAACTGCTCGTAGACCAGCTGGCGCGCCATCTCGGCGACGTACTCGGCGTGCACGCCGAACTCGCTGCTGTCGGTCTTGACCTTGAGCTGCTCGGCGCGGGCCTCCTCGAACTGCTTGTCGCTGATGTAGCCGAGCTGCTGCATGCGCAGCAGGATGTATTGCTGGCGGGTGCGGGCGCGCTTCGGATTGACCACCGGGTTGTAGGCCGACGGCGCCTTCGGCAGGCCGGCCAGCATGGCCGCCTCGGCGACGCTGATGTCCTTCAGGTTCTTGCCGAAATAGATCTGCGCGGCCGACGAGAAACCATAGGCGCGCTGGCCCAGGTAGATCTGGTTCATGTAGACCTCGAGGATCTGGTCCTTGCTCAGCTTCTGCTCGATCTTCCAGGCCAGCAGCACCTCGTAGGCCTTGCGCTTGAGCGTTTGCTCGCTGGACAGGAAGAAGTTGCGCGCCACCTGTTGGGTGATGGTCGAGGCGCCCTGCTTGGCGCCGCCGGTGGCGTTGTGCAGGGTGGCGCGCAGGATGCCCAGGTAGTCGACGCCGCCGTGCTCGTAGAAGCGGTCGTCCTCGATGGCCAGCACGGCCTTCTTCATCACGTCGGGGATGTCCTTGATGCGCACCAGGTTGCGGCGTTCCTCGCCGAACTCGCCGATCAGCACGTTGTCGGCCGAGAAGATGCGCAGCGGCATCTTCGGCCGGTAGTCGGTCAAGGTGTCGAGGTCGGGCAGGTTGGGGTAGGCCAGGGCCAGGCCGAACACCACCAGCAGCACGCCGACCAGGGCCAGGCCGAGCATCGACAGCATGGCCATCAGCAGGAAGCGTTTGGGTTTGGCGCCGGGCTGGGCGCCCTGCGGGGGGACGGGGGCTTGTGGAGGGGTGCTGGTCATTTGGTTGGGCAATCTTTCACTGGCGTGAACGTTATCGTTATCCGATTCATTATAAGCGAGCCTATGGGGCGGCGGCGCGCAGCGCCGGACGGCATGGGAATTTCCCTGCTAGCAATAAAACAACGCCCTTGTCGAAGCGGCCACCCCGCCGCCGGCCGGCGCCGCCAGAGTGTGGCGAAACGCGCACACACGCTCAATCGTGCGCAATAGAAATACCTTTACACTCTTATTGCTTGGATTTAATGTAGTGTCTCAAGTAACGCGGGGGAAAGCCCCCGGACGCGCTTGCAATGTTGCCGCGCAGGCCAGCACGGCGCCGCCGCGTTGGCGCCGATTGGCACCGATTGCCGCCACGGTTGCTGCGCGGTTCGTTCACAGTCCGGTCTCGGTTTGGTCTCAGTTTGGTCTCAGATACGTTTTAGATACGCGTTTTCCACGCAGTTTTTCTAACGGGTCCTCCATGCACAGAGTGCGAATGCCTATCCGGCGGCTTGGCCAGGTCGCTGCCGACGCGGCGCCGTTACGGTGCCGCGGGGCGTGCGCATGATGCTCGACCTGAAGGCCTTGTTTGGCCAGGGCAACGCGCCATTGATCGGCATCGACATCAGCACCTCCTGCGTGCGCCTGGTCGAGCTGGCGCAGAGCGGCAAGGAGGCGCTGCGGCTGGAACGCTACGCCGTCGAACTGCTGCCGCGCGGCGCCGTGGTCGACGGCAACATCGAGAACATGGACCAGGTGGTCGACGCCGTGCGCCGGCTGTGGAAAAAGAGCGGCAGCCGGGCCCGGCTGGTGGCGCTGGGCATGCCGCCGGCCTCGGTCATCACCAAGAAGATCATTTTGCCGGCCGGCATGTCGGAGGACCAGTTGGAGGTGCAGGTCGAGTCCGAGGCCAGCCAGTACATCCCCTTCGCGCTCGACGAGGTCAGCCTGGACTTCGACGTCATCGGCCCGGCCGCCAGCTCGCCCGAGGACATCGAGGTGATGCTGGCCGCCTCGCGCCGCGAGAAGGTCGAGGACCGCGTCGCCATCGCCGAGGCCTCCGGCTTGAAGGCCAGCGTGATGGACATCGAGTCCTACGCCGCGCGCGCCGCGCTGGCCCGCGTCGCCGACCAGGTGAAGGGCGGCGCCGGCCAGGTGCTGGCGCTGTTCCAGATCGGCGCCCAGGTCACCCACATCTCGATCCTGCTCGACGGCGCCACCATCTACGAGCGCGAGCAGGCCTTCGGCGGCAACAACCTGACGCAGGACATCGTGCGCGCCTACGGCATGGCCTTCGACGAGGCCGAGGCGCGCAAGAAGTCGGGCGACTTGCCGGACAACTACACCGCCGAGCTGCTGCAGCCCTTCCTCGAGAGCGCCGCGCTGGAGGTGACGCGGGCGATCCAGTTCTTCTTCACCTCGACGCCCTACACCAAGGTCGACCAGCTGTTCCTGGCCGGCGGCTGCGCGCTGATCCCCGGCCTGGCCGAGTTGATCGCCGGCCGCAGCAAGATCGCCGCCAGCGTGGTGGCGCCGTTCGCCGGCATGGAGCTGGGGCCGGCGGTGCGCGAGCACCAGTTGCGCGGCGAGGCGGCGGCGTATCTGGTGGCCTGCGGCCTGGCGCTGCGGAGGTTCGGCTGATGATCAAAATCAACCTGCTGCCGCACCGCGAGGAGCGGCGCAAGCAAAAGAAGGCCGCCTTCTTCGCCCTGCTGGCCCTGGGCGCCATCGCCGGCGCCGCCGTGGTGCTGCTGGTGGGCGGTTACAACGCGCGCCGCATGTCGATCCAGAACGAGCGCAACCAGGTCATCAAGAGCGCCATCGTGGTGCTCGACAAGAAGATCGCCGAGATCGCCACGCTGAAGCAGGAGATCGAGGCGCTGAAGGCGCGCCAGCAGGCCGTCGAGGATTTGCAGGGCGACCGCAACCAGCCGGTGTATCTGATGGACGAGTTGGTCAAGCAGACCCCGGCCGGGGTCTACCTGAAGGCCTTCAAGCAGGAGGGCCAGAAGATCGGCGTCGGCGGTTACGCCCAGTCGCAGGAGCGGGTCTCCGAGCTGCTGCGCAACCTGGCCGGCGCCTCGCCGTGGCTGGAGCGGCCCGACCTGGTCGAGGTGCGCTCGACCGGCCTGGGGCAGGGCAAGAGCGCCAAGAAGGTGGTCGAGTTCAACCTGACGGTGAACATCAAGCGGCCGCGCGACAAGGACAAGCCGGAGAAATCCGCCAAGCCAGAGCAACCCGGGGCGGCCGGCAAGGCCGTGCCGTCCCCAGCGCCCGGCCTGCCGCCGGCCGCGTCCTGAGCACGGGAGCCGAGATGGCCGACCTGAAAGTCCTGGGCACAGCGCTGGCGCAACAGTTTCGCGGCCTGGGCGAACGCCATCCCGGCCAGTGGCCGCTGGCGCCGCGCCTGCTGTGCGGCATCGGCGTGATGGCGGCGGTGATCGCGCTGGGATATTTCGCCTATTGGAGCGGCCAGTTCGAGGAGCAGGAGGCGGCCGCCCAGGCCGAGCTCAAGCTGCGCGACGAGTACACCTTCAAAACCAACCAGGCGGTCAACCTGGAGGCGCTGCGCTTGCAAAAATTGCAGGTCGACCAGTACGTCGAGCGGCTGCAGAAGCAGTTGCCGAGCAAGGCCGAGATGGCCGCGTTGCTGTCCGACATCAACCAGGCCGGGTTGGGGCGCGGCCTGCAGTTCGAGTTGTTCAAGCCGGGCCAGGTGGTGGTGCGCGACTACTACGCCGAGTTGCCGATCGACATCAAAGTCAGCGGCAGCTATCACGACATCGGCGCCTTCGCCGGCGACATGGCCAACCTGCCGCGCATCGTCACGCTCAACAATATGAGCCTGAGCACCGGCAAGGACGGTGTGCTGACCCTGGACGCCGTCGCCAAGACCTTCCGCTACCTCGATCCGGAGGAGGTCAGCGCCCAGCGCAAGGCCCTGGCCGACAAGAAAAAGGCGGAGAAGAAAAAATCATGACACCGCTCACGCCGCGCCGTTCCCGCGCCATCGCCGCGTCCGCCGAGCGTGCCGGCATGCGCCGGGCCACGCCAGGCCGCGCCGGTCCGGGCCGGGCAGTGCCGGGCCGGACCGTGCCGGGCCGCGCCGTCCTGGGGCTGGCCGCCGCGCTGCTGGCGCTGGCCGGCTGCAGCGACAGCGACGTGCAGGAGGTGCGCCAGTGGATGAAACAGGTCGACAGCCAGGCCCAGGTGCACGTCGCGCCGCTGAGCGCGCCGAAGACCTTCATCCCCTTTGCCTATGCCTCGAGCGAGGCGGTCGACCCGTTCAACCCGAACAAGCTGTTGACCGAGCTGGCCAAGTCGGCCAACCGGGGCGGCGGCATCAAACCGGACACCGAGCGGCGCAAGGAGTTGCTGGAGAGCTATCCGCTCGACACCGTCAAGATGGTCGGCACCATCGAAAAGGGCGGCGTGATCTACGCGCTGCTGCAGGTCGACCGCGCCTTGCACCAGGTGCGCAGCGGCCAGCACGTGGGCCAGAACTTCGGCCTGGTCAGCGGCGTCTCCGAGGGCGCCGTGACCATCAAGGAAATCGTACAGGATGCGACCGGCGACTGGGTCGAACGCATATCCCGGCTGGAGTTGCAGGAGAGTAAGGAGGGCGGAAAATGAACAAGGCACTGAGGATCGCACGGCGCCGGTCGGCGCCGGCGTCGACGTGGCCGGCCGCACTCCGCGCCGGCCTGAGCCTGCCGCTGCTGGTCGCGCTGGGCTGGCTGGCGATGAACGGCCCGGCCCAAGCCCAGCCCCCCGGCGCAAACCCGGGCACCGGCGCGGCCGCCAGCGCGGCGGGCAACGCCATCGAGACGATCAGCGCCAACCAGCAGGGCTCGAACGTGATCGTCAAGATCACGCTGAAGGAGGCGCCGTTGCGGCTGCCGATCGGCTTCGCCATCACCAATCCGCCGCGCATCGCGCTCGACTTCGGCGCCACCGTCAACGCCACCGGCAAGAACACCCTGGATCTGGCGCTGGGCGAACTGCGCAGCGTCAACGTGGTGCAGGCCGGCGAACGCTCGCGCCTGGTGTTCAACCTCAAGCGCAGCCTGAACTACGCCACGGCGATCGACGGCCGCGCCGTCATCCTGACCATCGACGGCTCGGGCGGCCTGGCCCAGGCGGTCGACGCCAGCGGCATGCCGGTGGTGCCCAAGCCGCTGGCCGCCGCCGCCGCTGCGGCCCCGCTCCCCGTCTCGGCCCCGGCATCGAGCCAGGCATCGGCCCAGGCATCGGCCCAGGCAGCGGTCAACGCGGTCAGCAATGTGGCGGCCAATGGGGCCAATGGGGCCAATGCGCCAAATGCGCCGGCGCCGGCGCGGCAGTTGCTGCGGGATATGGATTTCCGCCGTGGCAGCAACGGCGAGGGCCGCATCGTGGTCGACCTGCCCAACAGCCAGGTGGCGGTCGACGTGCGCCAGGTGGCCGCCGGCGTGGTGGTCGACTTCCTCAAGACGGGCTTGCCGGAAACGCTGCGGCGGCGCCTCGACGTGCGCGATTTCGGCACGCCGGTGAGCCAGATCACCACCGTGCCGCAGGGCGACAACACGCGCATGACGGTCGAGGCCAAGGGTCTGTGGGAGCAGAGCGTCTACCAGAGCGACACCCAACTCGTGATCGACATCAAGCCGATCAAGGAAGACCCCAACAAGCTGACCCAGGGCACCCAGGGTTATCGCGGCGAGAAACTGTCGTTCAACTTCCAGAACGTCGAAGTGCGCGCCGCGTTGCAGGCCATCGCCGACATCTCCGGCCTGAACATCATCACCAGCGACAGCGTGGCCGGCAACCTGACCCTGCGGCTGAAGGAGGTGCCGTGGGACCAGGCGCTCGACGTGGTGCTGCAGGCCAAGGGCCTGGACATGCGCAAGAACGGCTCGGTGTTGTGGATCGCCCCCAAGGAGGAGCTGCTGACCAAGGAGAAGCTGGAGCTTGAGCAGCGCGCCCAGATCGCCGACCTGGAGCCGCTCAAGTCGGAGATCTTCCAGCTCAATTACCAGAAAGCCGACGCCTTCAAGACCGTCTTCGGCCTCGAGGGCGGCGGCGCCGATTCCAAGAACCGCGTGCTGTCCAAGCGCGGCAGCGCCATCATCGAGCCGCGCACCAACCAGCTGTTCGTCACCGACATCGCGGCGAAGATCGAGGACATCCGCAAGCTGATCGCCAAGACCGACATCGCCTCCAAGCAGGTGCTGATCGAGGCCCGCATCGTCGAGGCGAGCGACTCGTTCACGCGCAACCTGGGCGCCAAGCTGGGCTTCGCCGACCTGCGCACCATCCGCGGCGGCGACAGCGGCTATCAGTTGGGCAACGGCAACACCCGCATCGGCATCGGCGGCAACCTGACCGGCGTCGGCGAGACGACGGGCCAGATCAAGCCGACCGACGCCAGCTACAACAACACCCAGTTCGTCAACCTGCCGGCCGCGCCGATCAACGGCGCCGCCGCCGGCAGCCTGGCGATCAGCCTGTTCTCCTCGGTGGCCAACCGCTTCCTCAACCTGGAGTTGTCGGCGCTGGAGGCCGACGGCACCGGCAAGATCATCTCCAGCCCCCGGGTGATCACGGCCGACAAGGCGATCGCCCTGATCGAGCAGGGCATCGAGCTGCCCTACCAGGTGGCCACCAGCAGCGGCGCCACCTCGATCGTGTTCCGCAAGGCCAACTTGCGGCTGGAGGTGACGCCGCAGATCACGCCGGACGGCAACGTCGTGCTTGACGTCGACGTCAACAAGGACAGCGTCGGCCAGGAAACCCGCGCCGGCTTTGCCATCGACACCAAGCACGTCAAGACCCAGGTGATGGTCGAGAACGGCGGCACGGTGGTGCTTGGCGGCATCTATCAACAGATCGAGCGCAACTCCGTCAGCAAGGTGCCGCTGCTGGGCGACGTGCCGGTGCTGGGTTATTTGTTCAGGAACAACAGTAGAACCAACGACAAGACCGAACTTCTGGTGTTTATTACACCGAAGATAGTCGCCGAGCGCCTCTCCACCCGATAAAATGCAAACAGTTCCGTGGGAACGATAGGGTAATCCGATGAATATCAGCACACACCGCGTCATGAGCACCGTCACTGCCCCCTTCTCCGGTTGGCGCAATGCGCTGGCCTGCGTCTGCGCGTCCGGCCTGCTGGCGGCCTGCGGCGGCGGCGGCGGCTCGCCCGGCACCAACAGCAACGGGGTGGCGCCGTCGAAGGCGGCCTCGGTGGTGCTGATCGCCAGCGCCGAGACGATAGACTCGTCCGGCCTGGACGGCACCGAGGTGACGCTGACGGCCATCGTCAAGGACGCCAACAGCAACGCGCTGCCCGGCGAGACGGTGGATTTCAAGGCCGACTCCGGCAACATCAGCAGCACCACCCGCATCAGCAACGCCAACGGCATGGTGGTCGAGAAACTCAACGTCAAGGGCAATCCGGCGGTGCGGGTGATCAGCATCACCGCCAGCGCCGGCGGCGCCGTCTCGGCGCCGGTCAAGGTGACGGTGGTGGCGGTGCCGGCGCCGGTGCCGACCCTGACCCTGACCACCGACAAGGGGGTGCTCGATTCGTCCGGCGCGGCCGGTTCGGAGATCACCGTGTTCGCCCTGGTCAAGGATTCCAGCAACACCGTGGTGCCGGGCGTGAAGGTCAACCTGAGTGTCGACTCGGGCAGCCTGAGCCTGACCAACCGCAGCACCGACGCCAAGGGCGTGGTCAGCGAGAAGCTGAGCACCAGCGGCGACCCGAGCTCGCGGGTGATCCGGGTCAGCGCCAGCGTGGCCGGCGCCAAGGCCGTCAGCACGGTGGTGACGGTGGCCGGCACCCGGCTCAGCATCAACGCCGCCAGCACCGTCAACCTGGGCGCCAGCACCGACGTCACCGTCAAGCTGGTCGACTCGGCCGGCAACGCGCTGAACGGCCAGACCGTCAGCTTCAGCTCGGGCCTGAACACGCTGGCCGTCAAGGGCGGCGGCGCCGCCGTCACCAACACCGCCGGCCAGCTGACCTTGAGCTACAGCGCCGCCAGCGGCAGCGGCGACACCATCACCGTCAAGGCGCTGGGCGAGACGGCCGCCGTGCCGATCCAGATCAGCTCGTCGAACTTCTACGTCAACGTGGTCGACGGCGCCGGCACGCCGCAGGCGCTGGCGGCGATCAACCAGTGCTACGCCGTGGCCATCCACAACGACAACGGCGGCGTGGCGCAGAGCGGCACGGTCAGCGTCAGCGCCTCGCGCGGCACGGTGTACGCCGACGCCGGCTGCGCCAGCCCCTTGAACGCGCCGCTGGCCCTGGTCGGCGGCAACGCCACCGCCTTCCTGTCGGCGGCCAACCCCGGCGTCGCCACGCTGACGGCGACCGCCAACGCCAACGCCACCTCGGTGCAGGGCAGCGTCGAGTTCTACGCCGCGTTGCCGGGCTCGGCCACCATCAGCGTGCAGGCCGACCCGGCCGTGGTGGGCGCCAACACGGCCGGCAGCACCAGCCAGCAGGCCACCATCCGCGCCACCGTGCGCGACGGCACCAGCCAGAGGAACCTGGTGCGCTTCGCCCAAGTGGCCTTCTCCATCATCAGCGACCCGAGCGGCGGCAGCCTGACCCAGCCCTCGCTGGTGACCACCGGCGCCGACGGCTCGGCTTCGGTCAGCTACATCGCCGGCAGCTCGGACACCAAGCTCGACGGCGTGCTGATCCGCGCCCAGTTGCAGGGCGCCTCGAACGCCTCGGCCATCGCCGCCCTGACGGTGGCGAAGAAATCGCTGTTCATCACGGCCGGCACCGGCAACACCATCGGCGTGCCGAATCCGGCCACCTACCAGGTCGACTATTCGGTGTTCGTCACCGACGCGGCCGGCAATCCCGTGCCCGGCGTCAACATCACCGGCTCGGTGCGGCCGCGCAACTACTACAAGGGCAGCCTGTACTTCGAGGGCACCGACGGCCCCTGGGCCTACAGCTCCAACCCGCTGCTGCAGCCGAAGGCCTGCCTGAACGAGGACGTCGACAGCGACGGCCAGTTGTCCGGCGGCGAGGACACCAACGGCAACCATGCGCTCGATCCGGGCATTCCGATCACCGTCTCGCCGGCCAGCACCACCACCGACGCGCGCGGCCAGGCCACCGTTTCGCTGCTGTACCCGCGCGACCGCGCCAACTGGCTCGACGTCGATTTGACGATCCGTGGCCAGGTGTCCGGCACCGAGGCGCGCTATGTCGGCTACATCAAGCTGATCGGTCTGAGCACCGATTATTCCACCCACAACATTACGCCGCCGGGGCGCGACAGCCCCTACGGCACGGTGCTTAGTTGCACCAGTCCAAACTAGTACTGGAAGTCAATGCAAAATGTTTTCTTAGTCGGGCTGATGGGCGCCGGAAAAACCACCATCGGTCGCATTCTGGCCCGCAAGCTGGGTTTGCGTTTCATCGATTCCGACCACGAGATCGAGGCCCGCACGGGCGCCTCGATCCCGTGGATCTTCGAGATCGAGGGGGAGCAGAGTTTCCGCCGCCGCGAGGCCGAGGTGATCGGCGAGTTGACGGCGCAACAAGGCATCGTGCTGGCCACCGGCGGCGGCGCCATCCTCGATGCGGCCAGCCGCGCCTTCCTCGCCTCGCGCGGCACGGTGATCTATCTGCGCGCCTCGGTCAACAGCATCCTGACCCGCACCGCCCACGACAAGAGCCGGCCGCTGCTGCAGACGGCCGATCCGCGCCGCAAGCTGGAGGAATTGCTGGCCCAGCGCGAGCCGCTGTACCTGGAAATCGCCGACGTCGTCATCGACACCGGCCGACCTAACGTACAATCGATGGTCCAAACCATTTTGCAGCATCTCGACAGCCTGGCCTGCCAGGCGGCGCCGAACTGCTACACACAAGCCGAGCCTTCGATGACTGAGCAAACCACCATCCTCCTGAATGTCGACCTGGGCGAGCGCAGCTACCCCATCTCGATCGGTCCCAACCTGCTGGGCGACGGCGCGCTGCTGGCGCGCCACGTCAACGGCGCCAAGGTGGCCGTCGTCACCAACAGCACCGTCGCGCCGCTCTACCTGGAGCGCATCGAGCAGGGCCTGCGCGCCGCCGGCAAGCAGGTCATTTCGATCATCCTGCCGGACGGCGAGGAGCACAAGAACTGGTCCAGCCTGATGACCATCTTCGACGCCCTGCTGGCCGCCAAGGCCGACCGCAAGACCACCCTGGTGGCGCTGGGCGGCGGCGTCATCGGCGACCTGACCGGCTACGCGGCGGCCAGCTATATGCGCGGCATCGACTTCATCCAGGTGCCGACCACCTTGCTGTCGCAGGTCGACTCCTCGGTCGGCGGCAAGACCGGCATCAACCACCCGCTGGGCAAGAACATGATCGGCGCCTTCTACCAGCCGCGCGCCGTCATCGCCGACACCGCCACGCTGGAGACGCTGCCGGCGCGCGAATTGTCGGCCGGCCTGGCCGAGGTGATCAAGCACGGCGCCATCATCGACGCCGCCTTCTTCGACTGGATCGAGGCCAACATCGCCCTGCTGGTGGGCCGCGACAAGGGCGCGCTGGCCTACGCCATCGCCCGCTCCTGCGAGATCAAGTCCGAGGTGGTGCGCCAGGACGAGCGCGAGGGCGGCCTGCGCGCCATCCTCAATTTCGGCCACACCTTCGGCCACGCCATCGAGGCCGGCCTGGGCTACGGCCACTGGCTGCACGGCGAGGCGGTCGGCTGCGGCATGGTGATGGCGGCCGATTTGTCGGCCCGCATGGGCCTGGTCGAGCAGGCCACCGTCGAGCGCGTGCGCGCGCTGGTGGCCGCCGCCGGCCTGCCGGTCAAGGCGCCCGACCTGGGCACCGAGCGCTGGCTCGAACTGATGGAGGTCGACAAGAAGAACGAGGGCGGCGCTATCAAGTTCATCCTGCTCAAGCCGCTGGGCAGCCCGAGCATCAGCAACGCGCCGCAGGAACTGCTGCTGGCGACGCTGGCCGCCGCCGTCTGATGGCGCCGGACGCCCACCTGGCGCCCTATGCGGCGCATTCGGCGACGGGGCGCGGCCGCCTGCACGCCGAGGCGGCGCACGCCTCGCGCAGCCAGTTCCAGCGCGACCGCGACCGCATCATCCACTCCTCGGCCTTCCGCCGCCTGGAGTACAAGACCCAGGTCTTCCTCAACCACGAGGGCGACCTGTTCCGCACGCGCCTGACGCACAGCCTGGAAGTGGCCCAGGTGGCCCGCTCGATGGCGCGCAACCTGCGCCTGAACGAGGACCTGGTCGAGGCGATTTCGCTGGCCCACGACCTCGGCCACACGCCCTTCGGCCACGTCGGCCAGGACGTGCTCAACGAATGCATGAAGGGCCACGGCGGCTTCGAGCACAATCTGCAGAGCCTGCGCGTGGTCGACGAGCTGGAGGAGCATTACGGCGCCTTCGACGGCCTGAACCTGATGTTCGAAACGCGCGAGGGCATCCTCAAGCACTGCTCGCTGAGCAACGCCCGCCTGCTCGGCCCGGTGGCGCAGCGCTTCATCGACCGCAGCCAGCCCTCGCTGGAGGCGCAGCTGACCAATCTGGCCGACGAGATCGCCTACAACAGCCACGACATCGACGACGGCCTGCGCTCCGGCCTGATCACCATCGAGCAGCTGGAGCAGGTCGAGTTCTTCGCCCGCCTGTGGCACGACGTGCAGCGCACCTTCCCCGGCCTGTCGGGCCGGCGCGCCATCTACGAGACCCTGCGCCGCCTGATCACCGCGCTGGCCGACGACCTGATCGCCACCTCCGGCCAGCTGCTGCTGGACGCCGCGCCGCGCGACATCGACGCGGTGCGCGCCGCGCCGCCGCTGATCCGCTTCTCCGACGCCATGCGCAAGGACGCCACGGAACTGAAGCGGTTTTTGCGCGCCAATCTGTACCAGCACTACCAGGTCAACCGCATGCGGGTGAAGGCCAGCCGCATCGTGCGCGAGCTGTTCGAGGCCTTCATCAGCGACCCGGTGCTGCTGCCGCCGGACTATCTGGTGGCCTCGGGCGATCCCCAGCGGCAGGCGCGCAAGATCGCCGACTACATCGCCGGCATGACCGACCGCTACGCCATCCGCGAACACCGCCGCCTGTTTTCGCTCGACGAGCTGTAGACGGCCGCGCTTGAGGGCAGTCAAGCTGCTCCGCTTGACTCGGCTTCAAAAACGGATGAAGAGCTTGGCGCAGTGAAGGCGCTTCTTACCGGCGTTGATAAAGGGCTGGCGGATTTGAATGCGCATGTGTCGGTCATCCAGTCGAATTACGCGACCAAGGAATACCTCGCCAACGTACGCACGGATATCGCCAAGCTTGAAGTCACCATGCTCCGCTGTGCCGCCGCCACCATTCTTGCAGTCGCCGGCATGGGCATCAGCCTGCTTGTCAGCATACTCAAACTGGCCCACTGAAACACCGCAGCGCCTGGCGCCGATAGCACAACATTCAACATAAGTAAATTGGCAATTCATCGCAGTTGCCGCCAATAAGTCCCAATATCCTCAGGGCAACTTCCTTTCTATCATGGTAGCCAGTCAATACGGCTGTCGTGTAGAGCAAAGGAGGTCATGTGATTGAATCCCGCCGCAAATTCTTGCGCGCCTTGCCGGCCATTAGCGCCGGTGTCGCGCTGGCGCCCGCGCCCGCCATCGGCGCCACGGGCAAGGGCAAACAGCGCTGGGCCATGGTGGTCGACGTGCGCAAGTGCATCGGCTGCCAGGCTTGCACCGTCTCCTGCATCATGGAGAACGCGGTGCCGGAAAACAGCTTCCGCACCATCGTCTCGACCTACGAGGTCCAGCAAGGCAAGCAGTGCGGCACCTACATGCTGCCGCGCCTGTGCAACCACTGCGAGCAGCCACCCTGCGTGCCGGTCTGCCCGGTCGGCGCCACCTTCCAGCGCGACGACGGCGTGGTGGTGGTCGACGGCGAGCGCTGCGTCGGCTGCGCCTACTGCGTGCAAGCCTGCCCCTACGACGCCCGCTTCATCAACCACGACACCGGCAAGGCCGACAAGTGCACCTTCTGCGCCCACCGCGTCGACGTCGGCCTGCTGCCGGCCTGCGTCGAAACCTGCGTCGGCGGCGCCCGCATCTTCGGCGACTTGAACGATCCGCACAGCGAGGTGCGTCGCCTGCTCGACACCAACGAGGTCAAGGTGCTCAAGCCGGAGATGAACACCGAGCCGCACGTCTTCTACCTCGGCCTCGACGCCCGCTTCGAGGGCCGCGTCGAGGGCGAGGCCAGCCTGTGGCAACCCAGCCACCACGGGGAGTAAGCATGGACAGCCATATCACCGAAGTGCTCAACGTCACGCGCGAAGCGTCGTGGCTGCCGTGGGCCGTGCAGTACTTCTTCCTCATCGGCCTCAGTTACGCCAGCTTCATGCTGACGCTGCCTTACTTCGTCTTCGGCCGCGCCCATCTTGAGCGTCTCGGCCGCCTGGCGCTGCTGGCCGCGCTGGCCTGCGGCGTGGCCGCGCCGGTGGCCCTGCTGGCCGACCTGCACGGGCCGGGCCGCTTCTACCACTTCTACCTGCACTTCCAGCCGCGCTCGTGGATGGCCTGGGGTTCCTTCTTCATTCCGCTGTATCTGGGCGGCCTGCTGCTGTACGCCTGGCTGGCGCTGCGCCCCGACCTGGCCGCCTGGGGCGCCAGCGGCCGTCGCGGCGCGCGCTGGTATCGGCTGGCGGGGCGGGGCGGTCGCGCCTCGCGCGCAGCCTTGGCCGGCGCCGCGCTGCTGACCATGTGCGGCGTGCTGGCGCTGGCGCTGTACACCGGCATGGAGGTCGCCGTGGTGCGCGCCCGGCCGCTGTGGCACACGCCCTTCCTGCCGGCGCAGTTCGTCGCCACGGCGGCGGCCGGCGCGCTTGGCCTGGCACTGCTATTCAATCACTTCATCGGTGACCGCGACCGCCGACTGGCGCTGGCGCTGAACCGCGCGTTGGCGCTGACCCTGGCGCTGGTGCTGGCGCTGGGCGGCGGTTGGCTGTACGCCTGCCTGTCCGGCCTGAGTCCCGTACACAGCGCCGCCTTCAACCAAATGGCCGGCGCACCGGCCTGGCAGCTCAGCGCCGTTTGGGCCGTTCTGGCCACCGTCGTGCCGATGGCGCTGGCGGTCTTGCGTCCCGCTTCGAGCGGCTTGTTCAACGGCGTCGTCGCCCTGCACAGCGCCTGGATGATGCGCTGGACGATCTTCATCGGCGGCCAGGCGATTCCCAAGACCGGCGCCGGCTGGTACGACTACCAACTACCACTGGGCAGCGATGGCCTGCTCGGCATCGCCGGCACGCTCGGCCTGTGGATTGTGCTGCTGATCGTATTGCTCGACTACCTGCCATGGGCCGGCGCCAACAGCGTCCGCCCCGGCCCCGTCAAACCCGCCGCCCGCTTGGGTGCGGCGGCCACCCCGGCGACTCACTAGGAGATGACCATGCAAGATAAACGTCGCGGCTTCCTGCGCAACGCCGCCCTCGGCGGCGGCCTGACCGCCTTCGCCGCCAGCTTCTCGACCACCGCCGGGCGCATGCTCGACCATGTGCGCGGCAAGGATGCGCCGCACAGCAAATTGCACGGCAATTCGCTGGCGCCGGAGTTCGCCGTCGATCCAGCCAGCGGCAAGCTCACCGTCAATCCGCAGCAGCAAGTGAGCTACACCATGTGCATGGGCTGCACCACCTTCTGCGGCGTGCGCGTGCGCATCGACAAGGCCGACGGCCAGGTGCTGCGCGTCGCCGGCAATCCGTACAGCCCGATGTCGGCCGATCCGGCGTTGCCCTACCAGACGCCGATCCGCGCCAGCTTCGTCGCGCTGTCGCGCTTCCAGGAAAAGGGCTTGGCCGGCCGTTCGACCGCTTGCGGCCGTGGCAACGCCGTCATCGAGCAGATGGCTTCACCGTTCCGCGTGCTGGCGCCGATGAAGCGGGTCGGTCCGCGCGGCGGCGGCCGCTGGCAACCAATCGCCTTCGACCAACTGGTGCGCGAAATCAGCGAGGGCGGCGACCTGTTCGGCGAAGGCGAGGTGCAGGGCTTGCGCGCGCTGCGCGACCTGGCCACGCCCATCGATGCGCAGCAGCCGGCGCTGGGGCCGCGCGTCAATCAGGTGGGTCTGATGGCCAGCACCGACGATGGCCGCATGGGCTTCGTCGAACGCTTCTTCAAGCAATCCTACGGTAGCCTGAACATGGTCAACCACGGTAGCTATTGCGGCGGCGCCTACCGTTCCGGCTCGGGCGCGATGTTCGGCGACATGAAGAAAATGCCGCACGCGAAAGCGGATCTGGAGAATGTCGAATTCTGCCTGTTCGTCGGCACCGCGCCGGGCAACGCCGGCAATCCCTTCAAACGCCAGGGCACCTTGCTGGCCAAGGCGCGCGCCGGCCAGCGCGACTTCAATTACGTGGTGGTCGATCCGGTGCTGAGCAATGCCGACAGCCTGGCCTCGGGCGAGCGCAGTCGCTGGGTGCCGATCAAGCCCGGCACCGACGGCGCGCTGGCGATGGCGATGATATGTTGGATCATCGAGCAAGAGCGCTACGACCGCACCTTTCTGGTGCAGCCGAACCTGAAGACGGCCGAGGCGGCCGGCGAGGCGGCGTGGTGCAACGCCACCCACCTGGTCATCGTCCAGCCGGGCCATCCACGCGACGGCCGTTATGCGCGCGGCTCGGACCTGGGCATGGCGCTGCCGGAAGAACAGCGCTATCAGGAGCAGGACCCGTTCGTGGTGTTCGATGCCGCCAGCGGCAAGGCGCTGGCGCACAACGCCGCCAGCGCGCCGGCCGAGCTGTTCTTCGACGGCGAGCTGACCTTGGACGGCCAGCCGCTGCATCTGAAGAGCGCGATGACGCTGCTGCGCGAGGAAGCCGAGCGCCACACGCTGGCCGAGTACGCGCAAGCTTGCGGCGTGCCGGAGACGGTGATCGTCGGCCTGGCGCGCGAACTGACCAGCCACGGCAAGCGCGCCGCCGTCAACGCCCACGGCGGCATGATGGCCGCCAGCGGCTTCTACAACGCCTACGCGCTGGTGATGCTCAACACGCTGATCGGAAATTTGAACCGCAAGGGCGGCACCTTGGTCAGCGGCGGCAGCTTCAAGGACGCCGGCCCCGGCCCGCGCTACAACCTGGAGAGCTTCGCCGGCGAGGTCAAACCCAGCGGCACGCCGCTGGGCCGCAACGCGGCCTACGAGAAGAGCGCCGAATTCCAGCGCAAAAAAGCGGCCGGCGCCGCCTACCCGGCGCGGGCGCCGTGGTATCCCAACGCGCCGGCGCTGGCCACCGAATGGCTGACCGGGGCGATGAATGGCTACCCCTACGGCTTGAAGGCCTTGATCCTGTGGAGCTGCAATCCGCTGTACGGCGTGCCGGGTTTGCGCGCGCAGATCGGCGCCGATCTGGCCGATCCGAAGAAGCTACCGCTGATCGTCGCCGTCGATCCCTTCATCAACGAGACGAATGCCTACGCCGACTATCTGCTGCCCGATTCGCTGCTGTACGAAAGCTGGGGTTGGGCCAGCGCCTGGGGCGGCGTGGCGGTCAAAATGAGCACGGCGCGCTGGCCGGTGGTCGAGCCGAAGGCCGACAAGCTGGCCGACGGCCAGGCCATCGGCATGGAGACGCTGTTCCTGGCGCTGGCCAAGACGCTGCAACTGCCCGGCTTCGGCCCGGCCGGCTTGAGCGACGCCGACGGCAATCCCTGCGCGCTGGAGCGGCCGGAGCACTGGTATCTGCGCGGCGGCGCCAACATCGCTTATCAGGGCAAGACGGCAGTGCCGGACGCCAGCGACGACGATATCGCGCTGTCCGGCGTGGCGCGTATCCAGCCACTGCTGGAGGCGACGCTCAAGCCCGAGGAGTGGCGCAAGGTGGCCTTCATGCTGGCGCGCGGCGGCCGTTACCAAAACTATGGCGAGATGTTCGGCGTGCGCCTGCCGCCACCGGCCCCACCGCAGGCGCAGGGTGCCGCCGCCGCCGCCGCCGCCGCCGCCGCCGCCACGCCACCGGCTGAGCTGCCGCCGTATCCGGCTGACTGGTCAACGCACCGCTACATCAAGCCGATGATGCTCTATAACGAGAGTCTGGGCGTCAGCCGAAGCAGCATCACCGGCAAGCGCTTCGCCGGCACGCCGGCCTGGCGCGAGCCGGCCTTTGCCGACGGCACGCCGCTGCGGGTGAAGTATCCCGAGGCGGAATGGCCGCTGCAGCTGATCAGCTTCAAGTCGGCGCTGCACAATTCCTACAGCATCGGCGCGCGGCGTTTGCGCGGCATCCGGCCGGACAATCCGGTGGCGCTGCATCCGGAGGATGCGGCCCGCCTCGGCCTGCGCAGCGGCGATGCGGTGTACCTGGAAACGCCGGGTGGCCGTACCAAGGCGACGGTGGCGCTGCGCCATGGTGTGCAGCGCGGCGTGGTGGCGGTGGAGCATGGCTTCGGCCACCGCGAGATGGGCGCGCGCGCGCACCGTGTCGGCAAGACCATGCGGCCGCACGACAAGGGCATCGCCGCCGGCGTCAACCTGAACGATGTCGGCCTGAGCGATCCCACCCGCAGCGGCCACAATGTGTATGTCGATCCGGTGTCGGGCAGCGCCGTGCGTCAGGGCCTGCCGGCGCGCATCGTGCGTACCTGAGGCGGTGGCGGTGGCGGCCTGTCCGGGCCGCCGCCCATCGCGGGTTAGACCAGCTGCCCGCTGGTCATCAGCAGGCGCGCCACTTCGGCCGCCGAGCGCACGCCCAGCTTGGCCAGCGCGTTGTGGCGGTGCACCTGCACCGTCTTCTCGCTGATCGCCAGGTCCAGCGCGATCACCTTGTTGGCCTTGCCGCTGGCCACCGCCTGTGCCACTTCGCGTTCGCGCACCGTCAGCGTGTCGAGCGCGCTGTGGGCGGCGCGCGCCTGCGCCTGCTGCGTCGATTCGCGCAGGCTGCGCGCCACCGCGCGCGTGACGGCATCCAACAGCACCTGATCCTTGCAGGGTTTTTCCAGAAAGTCGCAGGCGCCGGCCTTCATCGCCTGCACCGCCATCGGCAGGTCGCCGTGGCCGCTGAGGAAAATCACCGGTAGCCGGATGCCGCGCTCCTGCAGCAGCGGTTGCAATTCCAGCCCGCTCATCAGCGGCATGCGCACGTCGAGCAGCAGGCAGCCTGGCTCGTGGCCGCCGTAGTTGTCGAGGAAGGCGCGGGCCGATTCGAAGGTTTCGACGCGCCAGCCGCCGGCGTCGAACAGATAGGCCAGCGAGCGGCGCATGGCGGCGTCGTCGTCGACCACATACAGGATTGCATCGCTTTCGTTCATGGTGTTTCCGATAGCTCCAAATTGGGCAGGGTGAAGCAGACGCTGAGGCCGACGCCGTCGTCGTTGGGGCGCACCGACAGCGTGCCGCCGAACGATTCCATGATGCCCTTGCTGAGCGACAGGCCGAGGCCGAGGCCTTCCGCCTTGGTGGTGAAAAATGGTTCGAACAGGCGGACGAATTCGTCGGGCGCCAGACCGCAACCGCGATCGCGCACGCACACCCGCCAGTCGCGCCCGCGAGCGCGCAGCGTGACGAGGAGCGGCGCTTCGGCGGCGGCGTGCGTGCTGCGTTGGGCGTCCAGCGCGTTCTTCAGCAGGTTCAAGGCCACCTGCTGGATTTGCAGCGCGTCGCCCAGCACCGGGGCCGGCGCGCCGGCCTGCCAGTTCACCCGCGCCTGCGGATGGGCGGCGCGGAACAGTGCCACCGCTTCGTCGAGCACGGCGCCGAGGTCGAGGCGCCGGCGTTCGGGCGCGCGCTTTTGCGCCAGCGCGCGCACCTTGCGCATGATGTCGGCGGCGCGCTCGCTTTGCGCGGCGATCTCGTTGGCGCCCTCCAGCAGCGGCGCCGTCTCGGTGCGGCCGGCGTCGATGCGGCGCGCCATGCCACGGGCGAAATTGCCGATCGCCGCCAGCGGCTGGTTCAGCTCGTGGGCGATGGCGCTGGCCATCTCGCCGAGGATGGCCAGCCGTGCCGTGTGGTCCAGCGTCGCTTGGCGCGACTGCGCCTCGTCGGCCAACTGGCGCTCGCGCTGTTGGGCGGCCAGCAGTTCGGCGCTGCGTCTGGCCACCAAGTGTTCGACGCGCACCGTGTGCACCGCCCACAGCACCAGCAGGCCGAGGGCCAGCAGCAGCAAGCCCCAGTAGCGCCGCAGCGCCGTCTCGATGGTCCACTGGCGCAGGTAGTCGTAGGGGCCGATGCGCAGTTCGTGGAACAGCTCGTCGACGCTGCCGTAATCGCTCGGCACCGTCCAGCTGTAGCCGTCCGCCGTCGGCGCCATGGTCAGCAGCGCCACCGCCACCTGGCGTGACAGGGCCGGTGCCGTGTGGCGCAGCGCGGCGAAGGGCCAGTCGGGATACAGCCGCGAGGAACTTTGGCAGGACGAGCCGGGATGGGGCAGGGGAGCCAGCACGCGCAGCTCGCCGGCGCCCAGTTCGCCGCTGCGTATCATCTGTTCGAGCAGGCAGCTGCGCACGATGCCGGCGTCGGCGCGGCCGGCGCGTACCGCCAGCAAAATCTGCTGCGTCGGGAAGCCGGAAAATTGTAGGCGGTCCAGGTCGCGCTCCGGATCGACGCCGGCGGCGAGTAGCTCGCGGGCGGCGATCTGGTAGCCGCCGAAGGCTTCCGGCGCCACCGCCAGCACGTGCTTGCCGGCCAGCTCGGCCAAGGTGTGCAGCGGGGCGTCGCGCCGCACCACGATGGCCGAGCCGATCGCCAGTTGCGGCGAGGCCGACCACGGCGAGGCCAGCGTGGCGATGCGGCTGGCGCCGTCGTTTTGCTCCAGCATGGCGTAGTGGCCGCTGCTGCTGATGATGAAGTCGACCGCCCGCGCGCGCACGGCGCCAGTCAGGCCGGCCTGGTCGAAGTCGAGCAGTTCGACGCTGCGGCCTGGCAGCCGCGTTTGCAGCCACTGGCGCAGGCGCGACCAGTCGCGCTGTACCGCCTCCGGCCCCTTGTAGGCCAGCACGCCGATGCGTATCGGCGCGTCCACCGCGTGCGCGTTGATGTCGCGCTGATCGGCGTTGGACGCGGCAGCTGTGTCGTCGCCTTGTGCGGTTGACGGCGCGGTCCTGCCCGGCGCGGGCAGGACCGTCAACGCCAGCGTCAAAGCCAGCGTCAGCGCTGCCGCCAACAGCCGCCGGGCAGGGCGCCGCGGTCGAGCGGGGCGGCGCGCCGCGCGCACTAGAAGGCCATGCGCGACTGCGCCGCCCCGGCGTCGCCGCACAATTCCAGCAGCAGCTTTTTGATCGGCGCCGGCAGCGGCGCCTCGGCGATGCGCGCGCCGTCGTACCAGACGTAGCCGGCCTCGCCGACCGCGTCGAGCCGGCGCGCCAGCGTGATGCGGTAGGGCGCGATGTGCAGCTTGTAGTGGGTGAACACGTGGGTGATGGTCGACAGCCGCTCGTGCGATTCCAGTTCGCCGAAGCGGGCCACCGCCATGCTCAGCGCGGCGTGGTCGGCCGGCGCGATGTTGCCGTCTTCGGCCAGGGTATGGCCGTCCAGCTCCGGCAGCGACAGCAGGCCGCCCCAGATGCCGCTGTCCGGCCGCTGCTGCAGCAGCACCTGGCCGCGGTGCATCAGCACCAGCATGCTGGCGTGCTTCTCCGGGCTGACCTTCTTCGGCTTGCGCACCGGCAGATCCTTGACGCGGTCGGTGGCCAGCGCCACGCAGCGCGTCCGCAGCGGACAGCGGCCGCAGTCCGGACTGCTGCGCGTGCACAGCGTGGCGCCCAGGTCCATCAGGCCCTGGGTGTAGGACTCGATGCCCTGCTCGGGCAGCAGCGCCTCGGCGCGCCGCCAGAGTGCCTCCTCGACCTTCTTCTCGCCGGGATAGGCGGCGATGCCGAAGGTGCGCGCGAAGACGCGCTTGACGTTGCCGTCCAAAATGGCGGCGCGGGTGCCGTTGGCGAAGGCGGTGATGGCCGCCGCCGTCGAGCGGCCGATGCCGGGCAGGTCGGCCAGCAACGCCTGTTCGACCGGGAACACGCCGTCGTATTCGGCCACCACGCGCTGCGCGCATTTGTGCAGGTTGCGGGCGCGGGTGTAGTAACCCAGGCCGCTCCATTGCGCCATCACGTCCTCGACCGGCGCGGCGGCCAGTTCGCGCAGTGTGGGGAAGCGTTCCAGGAAGCGGGCGTAGTAGCCCAGCACGGCGGCCACCTGGGTTTGCTGCAGCATGATCTCGGACAGCCAGATCAGGTAGGCGTCGCGGGTGTTCTGCCACGGCAGCACATGGCGGCCGTGCTGTTGCTGCCAGCCGATGACGGCGGCGGAAAAACTCGGGTCGATCAAATCTTGTTCCAGCGCCGCGCCCGGGACCATGCCCGGCGCCGGCGTGTGCTGCTGACGCTTCATGCCATTCCTTGTGTTCTTGAGTGTGTGCCGATGTTCGCCACTGATGTTCGTTCTAAGTGCCATCTGCGGATTACGCCGCCGCGTCGAGCGCGACGAATTCGGCCTTGACGGCGATGCTGATCGCGCCGGCCAGCTCGTTGAGCCGGGCCTTCTGTTGGTCCAGCGCGCGCTGGCTGGCCTCGAAGGCGTCGATCTTTTGCTCCAGGCTGTCGGTGGCGTCGTGGATGCGCTGGATCGAGGCCTGGCGGTGTTTCAGCTGGTCCTTGTGCTGGCGGATCTGCGCCTCCAGCGGCGCCATGATGACGCGCAGCCAGGCGTCGGCGTCGTCGTTGGCGGCCTTGAAGCAGCCGCGCACGCGCGAGGCGATGGTGTCGAAGAACTTCTCCATCACCACCACGCGGCTGGTGGTGAGCAGCGTCGCCGTGCCGAACTGCTTGAAGTAGACCGCCTCGATGCCGCCGATCTCCTCGCGGTAGCGCTGCAGCGAGAAGGGCATCGGCAGCGCCAGCGACAGGCCGTGTTCGTTGGAGAAGCGGCGGTACATCACGCCCATCATCTCGGCGATTTCCACCGTCTTGCGGTCGGAGGCGCCGAGGTTGGCGCGCACCCGTTCGAAGTACTGGCGCATCGCCTCGCGCACGCCGGTGAAGAAGCGGCTGCGCTGCATCTGCTCGCGCACCTGGTCGATGTCGTCGCGCACGATGTCCATGCCTAGGCTGGTGTACAACTCGGTCGACAGCCGCGTGAACACGGCGCGCGTGGCCTGCAGCTTGAACAGGCTGGCGTCGAACTCCTTCTTCTCGACCTCGATGCGGCGCATCATGTGGGCGATCACGCTCTGGTTTTTGCCGCGCAGGCTTTTCAGTTCGTGCAGCTGCTCGACCACGCCGCGCGTGCGCGCCGCCAGCAGCGACTGCTGGGCGCTGCCCAGCGCCTGCAGGTCGGCCGCCAGCTGCTGGCGGATCAGCTCCTTCTTGGCCGGGATCAGCTCGTTGAACAGCGCGCCCTCCAGCGCGTGCAGGCGGCTGCGCGCCTGCAGCGCGACGTCGCGGGTGATCTTGCCGACCAGCGCCTTCTGCGCCGACACCGGGAACACCTGGCTGGGTTCGAGCGCCAGCATGTGCGCCACGCTGGCCTGCTGGCGGTCGATCTCCTGGTTGACCTCGTCCTCGCTGCGCAGCTCGTCCCACATGCTGTCGATCTTGTTGAGCACCACCAGGCGGCCCGGCCCGGCGCCGATGTGGTTGCGCCAGACCTCGATGTCGCTCTTGGTCACGCCGGTGTCGGCGGCCAGGATGAACAGCACGGCGTGGGCGTTGGGCAGCAGGTTCAAGGTCAGCTCGGGCTCGGTGCCGATGGCGTTCAGGCCCGGCGTGTCGAGGATCACCAGGCCCTGCTTGAGCAGCGGGTGGGGGAAGTTGATGATGGCGTGGCGCCACATCGAAATCTCCACCCGGCCGTCGGCGTCCTGGGTGACGGCGGCGTCCGGGTCGTTGTCGTCGTACAGGCCGTAGCCGCGCGCCTCGTCGACGCTGGCCAGGCGGGTGCGGCAGACCTGCTTGAACACCTCGTGCATGTCGGCGCCGGCGTCCAGGTTCAGCGGCAGGGTGGTCCAGGCGGCCGGATTGTCGCGGTAGTCGCTGGTCGACAGGTTGTCGGCCCGCGTCTCGATCGGCAGCAAACGGATCGACGGCGCGAAGGCCGGATCGTACAGCAGCTCGGTCGGGCACATGGTGGTGCGCCCGGCCGCCGAGGGCAGGATGCGCTGGCCGTAGTCGGCGAAGAAGATGGCGTTGATCAGCTCGGACTTGCCGCGCGAAAACTCGGCGACGAAGGCCACCGACAGCTTGTCGTCGGCCAGCCGGGCCAGGGTGCGGCCGATGCGCTGCTCGGTGGCGGCGTCGGCCAGTCCGGCCTCGACCACCCAGGCCTGGTAGTTGCGCAGGGCCGCGACGAGGCCCTGGCGCCAGGCGCCGTACTGTTCGATATCGCGCATCATCAGCATGCTCACTTGCTCTCCGCCCGGCCGGTCCGCGCCGTCATTTTTGACAATTCACACAATAGAAGGTCGATCGCTGCCCCTGCTTGATCTGGCGCACCGGGGCGCCGCAGACACGGCAGGGCACGCCTGCACGATCATAGACGAAATACGATTGCTGGAAGTAACCGGACTGGCCGTTGACGCTGATAAAGTCGCGCAAGGTGCTGCCGCCCTGCACGATGGCCTCGGCCAGCACCGCGCGGATCGCCTGGGCCAGCTTGTCGTAGCGCGCCAGGCTGATGCGCCCGGCCGCCGTCTTCGGATTGATGCCGGCGCGAAACAGGCTTTCCGAGGCGTAAATATTACCCACGCCGACGACGATGTCGCCCGCCATCAGCGCCAGCTTGACGGCGCTGTTGCGGCCGCGCGTGCGCCGGTGCAGCAGCTGGCCGGAAAAACCGTCCTCGAGCGGCTCGACGCCCAAGCCGCGCAGCAGCGCGTGCTGTTCCAGCGCGCCGTCCGCGCTGGCGTGCCACAGCACGGCGCCGAAGCGGCGCGGGTCGGTCATGCGCAGCACCTGCGGGCCGTCCGGGCCGGCCATCACCAGGTCGAAGTGGTCGTGTTTCTGCGGCGCCACCTCGCAGGGCAGGATGCGCAGGTGGCCGGACATGCCGAGGTGGACGATCAAGGTGCCGTGGGCGAAATGGATCAGCAAATATTTGCCGCGCCGCCCGGTCAAACCGACCGTGTGGCCGGGCAGCGATTGCGGCAGGTCGGCCGGGAAGGGCCAGCGCAGGCCGCTGCGACGCAGCACCACCGCCTGCACGGCGCGGCCTTCGAGGTAGGGCGCGACGCCGCGCCGGGTGACTTCAACTTCTGGCAGTTCTGGCATTGGGATCGAAAATCAGCTGAAAAGTGGAGGGCGACGGCGTAGCTGGACGGAATATTTGGTTACACTACGAGCATTCGGCTTTACCTGCGAAGGGCGTAGAATCTGCCGTTAGCCCGACCATGCCGCCAGACTTGCCAGGATCATCCTTTGAAAAACGCATTCGCCATTGTAACCCTCTCAGCGCTGCTGTCGGCCTGCGCCGTTGCCCCGCAAAAACCGGCCGACGCGCCGCCGGCCGTCGCGCCGGCCGACAGCGCCGAGCCCGCCGAGGCCGGCGCGCCCGCCGCCGAGGCGCCGGCCCCCGAGCCGCTGCCCGGCGTCGAGCTGACCAGCGACCTGCTGTACAAATTGACCAAGGCCGAGTTGGAGTTCAAGCGCGGCCAGTGGCAGGGGCCGTACATCACCCTGATGGCGCTGGCCCAGCAGACCAGCGACCCGCGTTTGGCGCGCCGCGCCGCCGAGATGGCGCTGGCCGCCAAGCAGGGCGGCGAGGCGCTGGCGGCGATCCGCCTGTGGCGCCAGCTGGCGCCGGAGTCCGAGGAGGCGGTGCAGTACTTCCTCGGCTTCGCCGTGCTCGGCGACGACCTCGGCGAGGCCGAACAGATCTTCAGCCAGCGCCTGCAAACCAGCCCGCCCGCCGCGCGCGGCCTGGCCATGTTCCAGATGCAACAGTTCCTCCTGCGCGCGAAGGACAAGGGCGCCGCCTTCGCCCTGCTCGACCGCGTGCTGCAACCCTACGGCGCGCTGATGGAATCGCACCTGGTGCTGGCGCAGAGCGCCTTCAGCATCGGCGACGCCGCCCGCGCGCGGCTGGAGGCGGCCGAGGCCCTGCGGCTCAAGCCGGAGTCCGAGCTGGCCGTGCTGACGGTGGCCCAGGTGTCGCCCGACATCGGCAGCGCTTCCAAAATCCTCACCGGCTTCCTCGAACGCCACCCGCAGGCGCGCGAGGTGCGCGCCGCCTACGCCCGCATCCTGGTCGACGACAAGCAATACCTGCCGGCGCGCAAGGAGTTCCTGTTCCTGCTGAAAGACCAGCCGGACAGCCTGGCCACGCTGTACGCGCTGGGCGTGACCTCGATGCAGAGCAACGACATTGCCGCCGCCGAGGACTACTTCAAGCGCTTCATCGGCGTGCTGGGCGACCGTCCCGGCGACGAGCGCGACCCGTCCAAGGTGTTGCTGATCCTGTCCCAGATCGCCGAGGAGCGCGGCGACTTCGACGCCGCCACCGGCTGGCTCGACAAGATCGACGGCGGCGACGCCCGGCTCTACCTGACCGCCCACCTGAAGCGCGCCCAGTTGACCGCGCGCAAGGGCGACATCGACGACGCCCGCAAGCAGCTGGCCGAGCTGAACACCGCCGACCCGGCCGAGCAGGCGCAGATCGTCCAGGCCGACGCGCAGATCCTGCGCGAGGCCGGCGACACCCGCACCGCCTTCGTGGTGCTGGAGAACGCGCTCAAGCGCTTCCCCGGCAACGCCGACCTGCTGTACGACCACGCCCTGGCGGCCGAGAAGCTGGGCCGGCTCGAGGTGATGGAGGCCAGCCTGCGCCAGGTGATCGCCGCCGCGCCGGACAACCACCACGCCTACAACGCGCTGGGTTATTCTTTGGCCGAGCGCAACGTCCGCCTCGACGAGGCCTATGCGCTGATCGACAAGGCGCTGCAGATGGCGCCGACCGACCCCTTCATCATGGACAGCATGGGCTGGGTGCAGTTCCGCCTCGGCCATCTGGACCTGGCCGAGGAGTTGCTGCGCCGCGCCTACGGCCTGCGCAACGATCCGGAGATCGCCGTGCATCTGGGCGAGGTGCTGTGGAACAAGGGCGACAAGAGCGGCGCGCGCAAGCTGTGGCAGGAGGCGCAAAGCAAGGACCCGAAGAACGACGCGCTCAAGAGCACACTGGCGCGCCTCAATTACAGCCTGTGATAGCCTAGCTTGGGGGCGGCGCCTGCTACAACCGCCAAACCCGGCGGCGTAAAGCTGGGGTCGGACCCCTCGGGGTCCGACCCCGGTCC
>NZ_JAEMNU010000037.1:261014-351323 GCF_016461825.1 Rugamonas violacea
GGCCCCCCCCCCCGGTCCTGCGCCGCTGGGTTTTCCCGCCGTCGCCGGCCGGTGATGCCGAAGGCAAGCCGCCCCCGCCGGGGCCGATTCCACCTTTTTTCGCTACTTTTATGTCGATACGCCGTCTGCTTTCCTCCCTGCCAAGCGCGCTGCTGTGCGGCGCGCTGCTGAGCAGTTGCGCCACGCTGGCGCCGCCGTCCGGCGCGCCGGTGGCGGCCTACCGCGCCACGCTGGAGCTGAGCGGCCGCCTGTCGGTCAACTACAGCCGCGACGGCAAGGCCGAATCGCTGTCGGGCAAGTTCAACTGGACGCAGACGCCGCAGCGGGTCGACGTCAGCCTGGCCTCGCCGCTGGGCCAGATCATCGCCGCCATCAGCGTCACGCCGCGGCAGGCCACGCTGACCCAGGCCGGCAAGGCGCCGCGCACGGCCGACGACATCGACAGCCTGAGCGCGCAGACCCTGGGCTGGGCGCTGCCGGTGTCCGGCCTGCGCGACTGGTTGCAGGGCTACGCCACCGCCGCCGACGGCAGCCGCTTCGTCGCCAGCCCGGCGCACGACAGCGTCACCACGCGCGACGGTTGGCGCCTGCGCTACGTTTCCTGGCAGGAGGAGGGCGCCGCCGCGTCGCGGCCCAAGCGCATCGACGCCGAGCGCCTGGCCGGCGGCCAGGTCGACGAGATGGCGATCCGCATCGTCATCGACGAGCCCGCCTCCTGAGGCGGCCAGCCCCACTCCGAACAACCGCAACGCGCAAGCGCCAACCACTCCGCACCATGAACAGCCTGAAAAATTGCCCGGCTCCGGCCAAACTGAATTTGTTCCTGCACGTGAACGGCCGCCGCGCCGACGGCTACCATTTGCTGCAAACCGTGTTCCAGCTGCTCGACCACGGCGACAGCCTGGACTTCACGCTGCGCGACGACGCGCAGATCTGCCGCGTCAGCGAGATCGCCGGCGTGCCGGCGGAACAGGATCTGATCGTGCGCGCCGCGCGCCTGCTGCAGGCCGAGGTGCTGCGCCGCAGCGGCGCCTTGCCGCGCGGCGTGGACATCGCCATCGACAAGATCCTGCCGATGGGCGGCGGGCTGGGCGGCGGCTCGTCCGACGCCGCCACCACTTTGATGGTGCTCAACAAACTGTGGAATGCCGGCCTGACGCGCCAGCAGTTGATGGACCTGGGCCTGCCGCTGGGCGCCGACATTCCCTTTTTCATCTTCGGCCAGAACGCCTTCGCCGAGGGCGTCGGCGAGGCCTTGCAGCCGACCCGCACGCCCGACTGCTGGTATGTGGTGATCGAGCCCGGCGTCGCGGTGCCGACCGCGGCAGTTTTTTCGTCCGAGCTGTTGACAAGGGATAGTCCGCCTATCATAATAGCGGACTTTTCCAGCCACCTAGAAAGCCACACTGGTTTGACGGGCTACGGAAGAAACGATTTACAGCATGTGGCAACGAGTTTGTTCCCGCCGGTGGCCGAGGCGATAGAATGGCTCAGTGCCCACGGTGATGCCAGGATGACTGGTTCCGGTGCATGTGTATTTTGTGCAGTGGCAAACGAGGTTGACGCCGACGCGGTTTTGAGTAAAATGCCCGTCAAGTGGACAAGCTGGAAAGCCAAGGCGCTGATGCATCACCCGCTCGCCGCGATGTTGTAAGTAGGAAAAAAAGTTTTGGCTTGGCGTAATTTTGGTGATAGAATATCGCCGGTAACGACAAGCAGTCAGTTGCGTAGGGGAATCGCCAAGCTGGTTAAGGCACTGGATTTTGATTCCAGCATACCAAGGTTCGAATCCTTGTTCCCCTGCCATTCGTTTTCCCTGCAAATCTGTCGAGGCGAAGTTGGCCTCCAGTCAGGACGAAGACAGATGGTCCCGCCCAGCGCGGGTCATTCTTAGTACAGCGCCACGCGGACCTGCCGCTGGTGACCTTTCAAAAATTTTCATCGACTATCTCTGGGACTCCCAATGGCTTACGAAAACCTGATGGTTTTTACCGGCAACGCTAATCCTGCGTTGGCAGAAGGAGTCGCAAAAAATCTCGGCATCCCTCTCGGCAAGGCAAACGTCTCGAAGTTCTCGGACGGCGAAGTGATGGTGGAGATTAACGAAAACGTGCGCGGCAAGGACGTCTTCGTGTTGCAATCGACTTGCGCACCGACCAACGACAGCCTGATGGAATTGATCCTGATGGTCGACGCCCTCAAGCGCGCGTCCGCCGGCCGCATCACCGCCGCCATCCCCTACTTTGGTTACGCCCGTCAAGACCGCCGCCCACGTTCGGCGCGCGTCGCGATCTCGGCCAAAGTCGTCGCCAACATGCTGGAAGAAGCCGGCGTCGAGCGCGTCCTGATCATGGACTTGCACGCCGACCAGATCCAAGGCTTCTTCGACATCCCGGTCGACAACATCTACGCCTCGCCGATTCTGCTGGGCGACCTGCAAAAGAAAAACTACCAGGACCTGCTGGTGGTCTCGCCGGACGTCGGCGGTGTGGTGCGCGCCCGCGCCCTGGCCAAGCGCCTCGGTTGCGACCTGGCGATCATCGACAAGCGTCGTCCGAAGGCCAACGTGTCCGAAGTGATGAACATCATCGGTGAAGTCGAAGGCCGCAACTGCGTGATCATGGATGACATGGTCGACACCGCAGGCACGCTGGTCAAGGCCGCCGAAGTGCTCAAAGAGCGCGGCGCCAAGAAGGTCGTCGCCTATTGCACGCACCCGGTGCTGTCCGGTCCGGCGATCGAGCGCATCACCAACTCCTCGCTCGACGAGCTGGTGGTGACCGACACGATCCCGCTGTCGGACGCGGCCAAGGCCTGCGGCAAGATTCGTCAACTGACCTGCGCGCCATTGCTGGCCGAGACGTTCAAACGTATCATCAAGGGCGATTCCGTGATCTCCCTGTTTATCGACTAAGCTCAGACTAGAATAAACGAAAAAATCAGCGGTAACGGCGGCGCGCCTGGCTTTTAGCCGGCAGCGCCGTTGTGCATTTCCGGATTCATGGACGCGCGAGCGTCCATTCTCGAAGCACCCTGGTCGCGGGGGCTTCATAACACGGGGCGCGAGCCCTGTATATTTTGGAGTATCACATGAAAGTTGTTGCATTCAAACGCGAATTGCAAGGTTCCGGAGCGAGCCGCCGCCTGCGCATTTCCGGTCAAACCCCTGGTATCGTCTACGGCGGTACCGAAGCGCCGTTGAACATCACCCTGGACCACAACGCGCTGTACCACGCGCTGAAAAAAGAAGTGTTCCACTCGTCGATCCTGGATCTGGAAATCGACGGCAAGGTTCAACAAGTTCTGCTGCGCGACTTCCAAGTCCACGCATACAAACAACTGGTTCTGCACGCTGACTTCCAGCGCGTCGACGCGAACACCAAAGTGCACATGAAAGTCGCTCTGCACTTCGCCAACGCCGACGTGTCGCCAGCGGTCAAACTGCACGGCGCCACCATCAGCCACGTGCTGAACGAAATCGAAGTGTCGTGCCTGCCAAAAGACCTGCCAGAGTTCATTACCGTTGACCTGTCGAACATCGACGTCGGTCACTCGCTGCACCTCGGCGAAATCACCCTGCCAGCAGGCGTGGTCGCCGTGGCCCACGGTTCGAACCTGACCGTTGCCACCGCTTCGGTGCCAGCCGGCCACGTTGCCGCTGAAGCCGCAGCCGCTGCTCCAGCCGCCGCCGCCGCTGACGCTAAGCCAGCCGCCAAAGCCAAGAAGTAATTCGGCCGCCGCAGCGATGCGGTAGCAGATGGGAAAAACCCGCCGGCCCTGCTGGCGGGTTTTTTTTAGTCCGGGCCATCGGCAAAGTCCCCCGCGCGATACAGTGGCAGGCGGGAGGTTTTGCCGATTTTCCGCAAAATTTCATACCCACGTTCGCCTATTTTCGAAGACAGCACACCATGCCCATACGTCTCATCGTCGGCCTCGGCAACCCCGGCGCCGAATACGAACAAACCCGCCACAACGCCGGCTTCTGGCTGGTCGACAACCTGGCCAACAGCCTGCCCGGCGTCCGCCTGCAGCGCGAAACGCGCTTCAACGCGCTGATGGCCAAGACCGCCATCGGCGGCAACGAGGTGTGGCTGCTCGAACCGCAGACCTATATGAACCGCTCCGGCCAGTCGGTCGGCGGCCTGGCGCGCTTCTACAAGATCAATCCGGACGAGGTGTTGGTGGTGCACGACGAGCTCGACCTGATGCCCGGCATCGCCCGCCTGAAGAAGGGCGGTTCGGCCGGTGGCCACAACGGCCTGAAGGACATCACCGCCGCGCTCGGCACGCAGGACTACTGGCGGCTTCGGCTCGGCATCGGCCATCCGCGCTCGCTCAGCCTGCAGCAGCAGGTGGCCGACTTCGTGCTGCACCGCCCGCGCCGCGAGGACCAGGTGCTGATCGAGGAGGCCATCGAGAAGTCGCTGCTGGTCATGCCGCAGATTTGCGAAGGCAAGTTCGAAGCGGCGACGATGAAGTTGCACACGGCCTGAACCGGCTGGTGGTTGTGGCGGCGCGTCGTGGCGGCGGGCGGGCCGGCGATGGCAAAAACCACCCAAAGGCGGCAAGCCGGGGTCGGCAACTGTCTTGATCATTTAAAGGCACCTCCAAAAACCCGTCGCTCTCGCGTAGGCGGGAGCCTATACGTCGCATCTGGTCTAGCTCAGCATGGGTTCCCGCCTACGCGGCGGTCCGCCGATGCGGAACGACAATTTGGTGGTTTTTCGAGGTGCCTTTAAGTGCAGTTGCTGACCCCAGGTTTCTGCCTCGGGGCCTCTTCGCTATGCCATGGCCCGTGCCCGTGGCTGTGCGTCACCTTCCGGCATGGCCCTCGGCGTTCGCGCCCGCTTCCTCTTTTTTGGTCGTAGCCGGCTTGAGCAGGCGCCACACCATCAGGCCGAGCACGGCCACTCCCAGCAGCAACACCCCCCACAATACCCACAGCCGGCGCCGCGCGGCCGCGCCGGCCTGCGCCACCGCGTCGTCGGCGGCCGCCCCGGCGCCGGCCTGGCGTTGTTGCGCCGGGCCGGCGCTGGCCGTCTCCAGCGTTTGCAGTTCGGCGCTGGAAAAGCCCGGCGCCACCTGGCCCAGCTCGCGCGCGGCGGCGGCGGCCTTGTCGCGCCCCACGGCCAGCGTGTAGGGCGGCGCGCCGCTGGCCAGGAAGATCAGCGTGGCCGGTTCCCAAGCCAAACGCAGCACCGGTTTCAGGCCGGCGATGCCTTTGCCGCGCGCGGCCCATTGCAGGGTGTGGCGGGGTGCGACGTCGAGCTCGCCCGAGGCGCGCACCTGGCCGGCCTGGACGAGGCGATAGAAGGTGGCGCTGGCGACCGGCTCGAACAGCCAGCCGCCGGCCTGGCCGAGCTGGCGCGGCGGCAGCTCGCGGTAGCTGCCGAGCGCCACCGGCAGCACCACGGTCTGCGCGCCGAAATCCAGGCCGACCTGGCTGGCCGACACGGCCGGCGGCGTGGCGTACACCAGCTCGTCGGCCTGCCGGCCCGGCGCCGGTTGCAGCCGCAACTGGTCGCGGTAGGGCGGCGCCTCGCTTTGCAGCAGCTGTTCGGCGACCACGCCGGCGAACGGCAGCGGCGTGCCGCCGTGCCAGCGCAGGCGGGCGTAGCGGAAGCGGCGCGGGGCGAACTCCAGCTTGTCGTTGGCCAGCGTCTGCGCGTCCTGGCTGACCAGCCAGTTCAACTCGGTCGCGCCGGCCGGGTCCCAATGCTTCAAGTCGTCGCTGGTGTCCAGCCACACTTGCGCGTTGTACTCGCGCAGCCCGGCCGGCAGCGTGAAGCGTAGCGCGTCGATCAGCGGCGCCGCGTCGGCCGGGGCGGGCGGACCCAGGTCGAGTATCAAGGCGCTGAGCTGCGCCACCGCGCCGGCGGCCGCGCTGACACCGGCCGCCGCCTCCGGCCGCACGCGCACCGACAGCAGGCGGCCGTCCGTGGCGGTGCGCACGTCCAGGTCCAGCTGCTGCGTTTTGCCGGTGGAACTCAGCAGCGGGAAGATCTTCAGCGGCAGACTGCGATGGCTGGTCTGGCGCTTACCCCGGGCCGCTTGCAGCGTGAACGGCAGCGCCGCGCCGTGGGCGTCGAACACGCGCAGGTCGTCCAGTTGCGGCGAGCGGGCGTGCAGGTAAACATCGGCCGGCAGGCGTAGTTGCAGCACGCCCTGGCCGGTCTTGGCGCTGAGCGGCAGCGCCCAGGCGTAGTCCTGTGGCGTGTCGCTGACGGCGCCGGGCGTGGCCGCCGCCAAGGCCGGCAACGCCAGCGCCGTTTGCAGCGCCAGCGCCGCCATGAGAGCGCGTCGCGCGCGGCCTGGTGGCGTATGGCTTGCTGCGGTGAGCGCGGTCATGCGGCCTCCTGGCTGGTGGTTTGCCCGGCGGGCGAGGGGTAGGGGGCGAGATAGCCGATGCCGACCATCAGCGCGCCGACGCCGAGGAAGGAGACGATGCGCTCGACCCCGCCGACGTTGGACAGGTCGACCAGGAACAGCTTGGCCACCGTCAGCCCGAGCAGCGCGGCGCCGGCGATCCAGACCGGCCGGCTGGCGCGCTTGGCGGCGTAGCGCATCAGGATCAGCGCGGTGACGCTCCACACCAGCGACAGCATGGCCTGGACGAACTGCGAGGCGAACAAATCGTCGAAAGCGTAGTCGATATCGGCGTAGTGTGAAACGCTGCGCAGCAGCACCAGGTTGAACCAGACGTAGGCGGTCAGCGCGGCGCCGATCAGCAGGCGCGGACGCAGCGCCGCCAGCGCGGACGGGGCGCCGTTGGTGGCGGCCGGCTCGTCCTCGCGCAGCATGCGGTAGCAGGCCACCGCCAGCAGCATGGCGAAGCAGCTGCTCAGGTCGAGCGGATTGAGCAGCGGCAGGTAGGGCAGCGGCGCCATGGCGCCGTCCTGCGTCAGGTTCCACACCGCCAGCAGCAGCACCGACCAGGCGCAGGCCAGCGGCAGCAGGCGGCGTCGATACCAGGCGGCGAGCGGCGCCACCGGCCAGCCGCCGGCGCGGCCGCGTTGCATCAGCCAGGCCAGCGCCGCCATCATCAGCCAGGCCGGGATGAAGCGTGCCCAGCTGGCGTCGGTGTGCCAGCCGGCGTCGGCCAGCAGCAGCGCCTCGGCGTTGTTGCCGTCGCGTAGCCAGTGCGCGATGTTGAGCGCCGCCACCGGCCAGATCATCAACCACGGGCCGGCGCTGCGCACCGCGTGCAGCAGCTGGAGGGCAGGGGTGGCGATGCTCCAGCGGTTTGCCGGCCAGGCGCGCAGCAGCCATTCGGCCGCCAGCCACAGGGCGGCGTAGGCCAGCCAGGCTTCGCCGCCGGGCAGGCGGTTGTCCGGATAGAGCTGGACGAGGATGGCCAGCGTGCTGGCGGCCAGCGCGACCCAGGTCGGCAGCGTGGCCCAGCGCAGGGCCGGCCATTGCAGGCGCCGCGCCGCCAGCACGATGGGCGCGGTGCCGGCGGCTAGCAGCAGCATGTAGAAGGACCAGCACAGGCCGGCGTCGGGATGGTGGTTGCCGCTGTTGAAGAGCTGGTAGCGGGTGCTCAGCCAGCCCGCCAGCGGCGCCAGGATCTGCACAAACCACCACAGGGCGGACCACAGCAGCAGCAAGTTGGACAGCGGTGCCAGGCGGGATGCGTCGGCGTGCGCCTGGCGCATCAGCGCCCAGCTGCTGAACAGGGCGCCGGCGCAGATCAGCAGCGCGCCCAGCACGGGCCGGTCGAACAGGTTCGGCGTGGCATTGACCCAGCCGCTGTCCATCAGCGACAGCAAGGTGGCGCCGGCCAGCGCCTGCGCCGCCAAGGCCAGCCAGGAGGCCAGCGGCCAGGCCATGCGTTTGGCGATCAGTCCCAGCCCGACGGCGGTGAGCAGCGCGCTCAGCACCAGCAGGTTGGCTTGGCTGGTGGCGTGGGTGCGCAGGAAGATTTCGCTCCAGGCGCCGGCGATCAGCCAGACGGTGGCTGCGGCCAGGAACAGGCCGGCCAGCGGCGCGAAGGCGCGGCCCGGCGCGGCGTTTTCGTCGCCATCTTGGGCGCCGTTGGCGTGGGCGCGGAAGCGGGTCGCCATCAGGAAGGCGGTGGCGGCCAGCAGCAGGAAGCCCAGCCACAGATTGGACTCCAGCGCCGTCGCCGGCGCCAGGCCGCTGACGCTGCCGATGAAGCTGAGCCAGGCGCCGGCCTGCACCAGCAGGCCGAACATCCAGGTCAGCGTCTGGCGCTGGCGCAGGCCGACCCAGACGATGCCGGCGCCTTCCAGCGCCCAGGCGGCCGAGGTCCAGCGGCCGTCGAGCGCGAGCGGGACGGTCAAGGTGCCGAACACCACGCCGATGGCCAGGCAGGTGTCGCCCAGCAGCGCGTACTTGGCGCGGTTGCGGCGCAGCGCCACGGCCAGGCCGACGTAGAACAGGCCCAGCGCCAACGCCGAATAGGCCAGGCCGAATTCGATCTGGCGCACCAGGCCGACTTGCAGGCCGAAGGCCAGCATCGGCGTGCCGAAGATCAGCGTGCCGTCGACGTAGTTTTTCAACTGCACGGCCTGGCGGCGCGCGTAGGCCAGCGCGATGGCGACGTAGTAGAGGAAGAACAGCAGCAGGAACAGCTGGGCCGACAGGTAGTCCTCCGGCCGGTAGCGCAGCACGCCCCAGGCGGTGCCGATGGCGAAGGTGAAGGCGAAGCCGAGCAGGTTGAGGGCGCGCCAGGAGCGCAGCAGCGCCAGGCCGAACACGCCGGCGTTGAGCAGCGCGTAGTAGGAGAACAGGCCGATGTGGCTGCCGCCGCCGGTGGAGGCGAGGATGGGCGCGGCGAAGCCGCCGACGATGCCGAACAGGGCCAGCCACTGGGCGTTCTGCAGCGCCGCCAGCACGCAGGTGAAGCTGGTCAGCACGAACAGCAGGGCGAAGGCGAGCGGGCCGGGAATCAGGTGGTAGAGGCGGAAGGCGCCGAAGGTGACCAGCATCAGCACGGCCAGCGCGGTGCCCTGCACCGGCAGGCTGATGGCGGGGCGTCGCGTGCGGATGCGCCAGCCCCAGACGAGCAGGGCGAGGTCGCCCAGCACGATGCCGGCCAGGCGGAACTCGATCGGCACGCTGACCCGCGCGGCCGTGTATTTGAGCAGGAAGCTGATGCCGATGAAGAGGATCAGCAGGCCCAGCTTGGCCACCAGGTTGCCACCGAACAGCCAGGCCTTGGCGGCCAGCAGCCATTGTGGCGGCTGGCTCGGCGGCTGGCGCGGCGTCTGCGGCGCTGCCGGTTGCGGCTGGCGGGACGCGGCGGCCGGTGTCGATGGCGGCGCTGATGGCGGCGCTGATGGTGTCGCCGATGCCGACGATGCGTTTTGCGCTGGCGGCGTCGAGACGGTGGGCGGCGCGGCGAGGTCCGCCACGGTGTCGGCGTTGGCGCCGTCGTTGGCGGCCGAATGTTGCTTGAGGAAGGCGGCGCTGTCCGCGTCGGCCTCGGCCTGTGCCGACGGCGCCGGCGCCTGCCGCGTTCGCGCGCGCAGCGAGGCCAGGTCCACGCGCAGGCCGGCCATTTCCTTGCGCAGATCGTCGATCAATTTGTGCGCCTGGCGCGCGCTGGCCTTGGCCTGCCAGGCGTAGCGGAAGGTCACCACGCCAACAATAAATAAAATGAATTCCATCAAGTCGCTCTCCCGGAAATGCTCGATGGTGTCGCGCACGACATCACGCGCGGCCAAGCAGAAGCAACATTGACGATATCATAATTGAGCGCGGCCGCCGGCGTTTTCGACCATGCCGCCGCCGCACCACCGGCGCATGGCGCATGGCACCCGCGTCGGCCGCAGCCTGGCTTGGCCTATTTCGACGCGGCGATCCAGCGCTCGACCCGCGCCTCCAGGATCGGCAGCGGCAGCGTGCCGTCGCCGATCACCACCTCGTGGAACTTCGGATAGCTGAACTTGTCGCCCAGCGCCTGCTGGGCCCGGCCGCGCAGCTCCAATATCTTCAGCGAGCCGATCTTGTAGCTCAGCGCCTGCGCCGGGATCACCATGTAGCGCTCGATCTGGTTGCGCGCCCGCGCCTCGCTGTAGCCCAGCGTGTCGACGGTGTAGGCGATGGCCTGCTCGCGGCTCCAACCCAGCGCGTGCATGCCGGTGTCGACCACCAGGCGCACGGCGCGCAGCATCTCCGCGTTCAGGTGGCCGTAGTAGTAGGCCGGATCGTCGTACAGGCCGAACTGCTTGCCCATGGTTTCCGAGTACAGCGCCCAGCCCTCGGTGAAGGCGGCGTTGTTCGGATTCTCGGTGCTGAACTTGCGGAAGTCGGGCAGGCCGATCTCCTTGAGCAGGGCGGCGTGCAGATGGTGGCCGGGCAGACCCTCGTGCAGGAACAGGCTGGCCATCTCGACCCGGCTGTATTGTTTGGCGTCGTTGACCACCGGCCAGAACACGCCGGGGTGCGAGCCGTCGGCGGCCGACGGCGTGTAGTGGTCCGACGCCGTGGCGCGCGTCAGCTCCGGTTCCAGTTGCAGCTCCAGCTTGGCCTTGGGCACCAGGCTGTAGTAGGTTGGCAGCTTTTGCAGCACCGTCGCGTAGATCTGGCGGTAGGCGTCGAGCACCTCGGCCTCGCCGCGGAAGGGCTTGAACTTGTCCTGCGCGCCGACCCATTGCGGCAGTTGCTGCGGCGGGCCGTCGTAACCCAGTTGCGGGCCGAGGGCCAGCAGTTGCTGCTTGATCCGCGCCACTTCTTCCAGCCCCTTGGCGTGCACCTGTTCCGGCGTCAGCGGCAGGTTGGTGCTGTCCTGGATGCGCGCCAGATACCAGGCCTTGCCGTTCGGCAGCGCATCCCAGCCGCTGCTGGCGCGGCTGGCCGCCAGGTAGTCCGTTTCGAGGAAGCGCAGCAGACGTTCCAGCGCCGGGCCGAGCTTGGCGGCGACGGTGTGGCGGTAGGCGGCGCTCAGCTGTTGCCGGTCGGCGGCGGAGAACCCGGCCGGCAGGCGCGTCACCGGCGAGTAGAACACGCTGGCCTCCGGCGTGGCGCTGCGCAGCGCCTGGAACTGCGGCAGCATCGCCACGGTGATGGCCTTCGGCTGCACCACGCCGAGGCGGATGCCTTCCTTCATGTTGGCGATGGCTTGGTCTATCCATGCCGGCAACTGGTTCAGGCGGTTCAGGTAGGCGCGGTATTGCTTGACCGTGGCCAGCGGCTGCGAGCCGGTGCCGCTGGCGTAGTTGGCCAGCGTGCTGGGCACGTTGTCCATCTGGTTGAGCGGCAGCAGGTGTTCGGGGTAGGGCGCCAGGCTGAGCGCGCTGTCGAGCTCGTAGGCGAGCAGGTCGTAGCTCAGTTGGTCCTGGTCGCTCAGCGCGGCGCGGGCGATGCCGTGCAGGCGCAGCTGCAACTGGCGGTACATGGCGAATTGCAGCGCGCGCACCTTCGGCGAGATGCTCAGGCCGATCTGGTCGTCGTAGCGGCTGTCGCCGTTGGCGGTGGCGAACAGCAACGGGTCGTACTTGGCGCGGGCGACGTGGAAGGCGTCGGCCAGCCGGTCCAGCTGTTTCTTCGCTTGGGTGGGCGCCTGCGCCGAGGCCGGCGCGGCGGCCTGCGCCGGCAGCGCCGGCAGCGCCGTCAGCGCGGCGGTGGCGGCCAGCAGGCTGGCGACCAAGGTGGTGCGGCGGAGCAAAGCGAGGGAAAGCTGCTGCGGCATGGCGAGATCCTTGGCGGTGGTTGGGGTGGCCACAGAATACATCAACTCAATCTATCCAGTTAAAATGAACATCCGTACAACCGTTAGTCACGAGGAGGGCATCATGAGCGTTCCCAGCATCGTGCAACACCTGGTACTTGTCGTTGGATTGGCCGTCGCCGCAGCGGCGCCGGCCGCAGATAAAGCGAAGAAGGCCGCCGCGCCGCCGGATGAAAAGGCGGCGATGGAGGCGATGGCGAAGGCGGCGACGCCGGGCGAGGCGCACAAGAAACTGGAGCCGCTGGCCGGCAGCTTCGACGCCAAATCGCGCTCCTGGATGGACCCGTCCAAGCCGCCCGAGGAGTCCAGCGCCACCTCGGTGCGCAAATGGATACTCGGCAATCGCTATCTGCAGGAAGACTACAGCGGCACCTTCATGGGGCAGCCGTTCAGCGGCATCGGCTTCCAGGGTTACGACAATATCTCCAAGCACTATGTCGGCTCCTGGATGGACACCATGGGGACGGCGATGATGACGAGCACCGGCAGCATGACCGGCAAGGTCCTCAAATCGACCAGCGTGATGACCGACCCCGCCACGGGCAAGAGCGCCAAGTACACCATGACCATCACGATCGCCGACAACGACCACCACACGCTGGAGATGTGGGGACCGGATGCCGCCGGCAAGAACGCCAAGTGGATGGAGATCAACTATACCCGTAAGAAGTAGCTGTTCGCGGCGGCCGCCCAGCGCACGACGACTTCATTGGCCGGGTACGGGGCCATCTCATTCCCGCTCCTTCCTACGGCGTCGGGGACGTCGCGGCTGCGGGCGTATAAGCTGCCTGGTCACGGCAGCGAGAACGGCGTCCTGCACATCGTTGGCCATCCGAAATAGCCAGACAGCGCCGAAGCGTTGGCTGCCGTCGCGCTATTGCGCGGCCCATTCTGCGCGAGTATATTGCAATCAATGATTGCGTTTTTTTTGGAGGGGCTATGGCGACAAATTTGGTTGTGCGAAACGTTGACGAAGATATCGCCTTGGCTTTGAAGCAAAGAGCGGCGGTCCACGGGCGCAGCGCCGAGGCCGAGCATCGCGAAATTTTGAAGGATGCCTTGCAACGACCGCAGCGGCGACCGTTCAGTGATGTGCTTGCAAGTATGCCCAACGTGGGAAAAGACGCCGACTTCGATGTTCGCAAGAGCTAGGAGATACGATGTATCTTGTCGATACCAATGTGATCAGTGAGGCGCGCAAGGGTAGCAAGGCGAATGTTGGCGTCGTCGAGTTCTTTCGAACCAAACCGCCCGGTGAACTATATCTTTGCGTTCAAACCATTGGTGAAATTCGACGCGGCGTTGAGAATATCCGTGGCCGGGGCGATCAGTCGCAAGCCGCTCGGCTTGAGGTTTGGCTCACACTCGTCGTGGAAGTGTATGCGGATCGCATCTTGGACTTTGATGTCGACTGCGCCCAAGTTTGGGGCCGCTTGATGTCTCCGGGCGCCAGTCACCCGATTGACAAGCAAATTGCCGCAATTGCATTGATTCACGGACTTGAAGTCGTCACACGAAACACGCAGGACTTTGCCGGCACGGGTGTCAAGTTGTTGAATCCGTTCGCATAAAATCGTAAGAAATAGGCTTGCCGCTCTGTCTGCGAACGCGCGTCAAACACATGAATATTGAGACCAAAGTAAAAGGTTTTTCGTGACTGAACATACCCACCAATTTTCCGATTGGCCATTCCTGGATGCGGTGAATGCCCTCGCTTTCTGCACTGCCGACGTGGCGCAGCAACATTTACCGATATTACAGGTGTCGCATGACTTCGATGGCGACTGGCAGTTTCTGGATGCGACGACGGAAACGCCAGGCGAGTGCGTGATGCTCTGTTTGGGTTGCGTGTACGAACGGGACGCCACGCTGGCGCAGATTGGCGACTTGCCCCGTGGTTGGAGCGCCTATCGTATTTGCATCGGTGCCGACTGGGAGCGCTGGGAAAAATCACCTGAAGCGGACGACTGCGAACAAGAGGTAAACGACGGCGAACAAAAGGCGCTCGCCCATATTGAAGAATACGGCCTTCACATCATTAGTGTGAATGAGGAAGACGATTTGCCACCATTTTCTTATTCCATTGGCATCGAGCAGTCGCTGGCCATGCCCGACTTAATTGTCGTCGGGCTGAGGCATGAAGTTGCTCAGGCCGTTATCAACGAGTGTTATCGGCAAATGAAGTCGGGCAAGCTCATTGCGCCGGGTTCGCGCGTCGCCGACCTGCTCGGTGGCGAATTCGAATGCGTGATTGGCGAAGTCTCCCCAGCGAACATCAAGGAATACATGGGCTGGGCCTTATGGCTATATAAAGGTGCTAACTGCCGTGCACACCAGATCATTTTCCCCAGCACCGCCGGCGTTTTCCCATGGGAGCCGGAAGCCAGCGAATGGTTCAGGAACTGGCAGCCCTTACTTGCTTGAACGACAAATAGAGCTAGGCCTGATGGGCTGGGCAGGGTGCGCTTAGGCATAGCACAACTGTGCCACAGCGAAAGTTGTCCGTATTCCCTGGCAAACATTCACGGAGACCAACTGATGAACACCGCAATCAAACCGATCACCCTCACCACCTTCGACTGGGTTCCGCAAATGCCGCGCGGCTATGTACGTGATATCCGCGTGCGTTGGGCTCTGGAAGAGGCCGAATGGCCATATAGAGTCGACAGCGTACCCTTCCGTCCTCGGCATGCCGAGCATTACTCGCACCAACCCTTCGGGCAAGTGCCATGGATGAGCGATGGCGACGTTTCGATCTTTGAGAGCGGAGCGATGCTGCTGTATTTGGGCGAGCGCAGCGCTGCGCTGATGCCGGTCGATCCGCGCGCTCGCAGCGAGGCGAAGGAGTGGTTGTTTGCGGCGCTCAATTCCGTCGAGATGGCAAGCCTGCCGTGGTCTCTCCTCCATTTCTCAGGCGAGACGGGCGACACGCCGGCATTCAAGCTTTTTGACGACTTCCTCAAGGCGCGTCTCCAACATATGGAGCCGGTGCTGGCGGGACGCGAGTGGTTGGCGGGAACCTTTTCCATTGCGGACATAATGATGGCCGATGCGCTGCGCCTGGTGGATCGCTTCGACGGGCTGGCGGAACATCCCGCCTGCCGCGCCTACGTCGCGCGCGCCACGGCCCGTCCATCCTTTTTGAAGGCGCATGCGGACCAGATGGCGCATTTTGCTGCCGCGGACTAATCCACCCGCATGCTCGTATCGGAGCGTCGATTGACGCAGGGGCGGTCAGTCGGCCGGCGCCGCGCCGTGTATGGTTGCCAGCACATCGCGCACGGCCGCTGGAATCGGCACCGAACGATTGCTGCCGCGTTCGACGTAGACGTGGACGAAATGGCCGGCGGCGCAGGGCAGGCGATCGTCGTTGCGGAACAGCGCGATCTCATAGCGCACGCTGGAATTGCCCAGCTTGGCCACGCGGATGCCGGCGTGCACCAGGTCGGGGAAGGAGACCGGGCTGAAGTAGGAACAGCCGGAATCGACCACGAAGCCGACCACGTCGCCGTGGTGGATGTCGAGCACGCCGCGCTCGATCAGGAACTGGTTCACCGCCGTGTCGAAATACGAATAATAGACAACATTGTTGACGTGGCCGTACTGGTCGTTGTCCATCCAACGGGTCGGGATGGTCATGAATTGGGGGAAATGTTCCCGTCCGGCGTCGCGCAAAGACATGCAAGCTCCTGTTCCAGGGTGATCGGCCATTTTAGCGCGGGAAAGCGGGGATTTTTTTGAACAGAACAGGCGAGGGGGGTACAATTGACCCCCTGAATGCTGCAAGACAGTACCAATTCCAGAAAACGCCGCCCCGCGCTGGCCGTTTTTCACACGCCGCTTGCCGGCAATATTGATTATTAAAGGTTTTTCATGAGTCTCCAATGCGGCATCGTCGGCCTGCCTAACGTCGGCAAGTCCACCCTCTTCAACGCCCTGACCAAGGCCGGCATCCCGGCCGAGAACTATCCCTTCTGCACCATCGAGCCGAACGTCGGCGTGGTCGAGGTGCCGGATCCGCGCATGGACGCGCTGTCGGCCATCGTCAAGCCCGAGCGCATGGTCAACGCCATCGTCGAGTTCGTCGACATCGCCGGCCTGGTGGCCGGCGCCTCGCAGGGCGAGGGCCTGGGCAACCAGTTCCTGTCGCACATCCGCGAGACCGACGCCATCGTCAACGTGGTGCGCTGCTTCGAGGACGACAACGTGATCCACGTGGCCGGCAAGATCAGCCCGCTGGACGACATCGAAGTGATCCAGACCGAGCTGGCCCTGGCCGACATGGGCACCGTCGAGAAGGCGATCCACCGCGAAAACAAGAAGGCCCGTTCGGGCGACAAGGACGCCGCCAAGCTGGTCGCCGTGCTGGAACGCATGATGCCGCACCTGAACGACGCCAAACCGGTGCGCGCGATGGGACTGGACGCCGACGAGATGCTGCTGATCAAGCCGCTGTGCCTGATCACCGCCAAGCCGGCCATGTACGTCGCCAACGTCTCCGACACCGGCTTCAAGAACAACCCGCTGCTGGACCAGCTGACCACCTACGCGCAGTCGCAGAACGCGCCCATCGTCGCCATCTGCGCCTCCATCGAAGCCGAGATCGCCGATCTGGACGACGCCGACAAGGGCGCCTTCCTGGGCGACATGGGCATGGAAGAGCCGGGCCTGGACCGCCTGATCCGCGCCGCCTACAAGCTGCTCGGCCTGCAAACCTACTTCACCGCCGGCGTCAAGGAAGTGCGCGCCTGGACCATCCACGTCGGCGACACCGCGCCGCAGGCGGCCGGTGTGATCCACACCGACTTCGAACGCGGCTTCATCCGCGCCCAGACCATCGCCTATGACGACTTCATCACCTACAAGGGCGAGAGCGGCTCCAAGGAAGCGGGCAAGATGCGCGCCGAGGGCAAGGAATACGTCGTCAAGGACGGCGACGTGTTGAACTTCCTGTTCAACGTCTAAGTAAGTCAGCAGGACGTCGGATTCCAGCGGATTCCGGCAGACAACGAAGAATTCGGCCTCCTTGTGGGGCCGTTTTTTGTCCTCCGGATCGCCTTGGCGGCGCCGCGCGGGTTCGGATGGAATCGGATGGGAATGGACGCCGTTTGGACCTTTTTGGACGTGTTTGGATGTCGCGCGGTAAATAAATTTCATTGAAATCAAACGCTTACATGTTTCAAGAGGGGGCTGATGAATTTGGAATTGGACGAAGTCGAAAGCCCACTGGTCGAGCAACTCGTCGCGACGGTGTGGGGCATTTCAAAACGGCCACGCCGCCCGATGCGCTGCGCCGGCTAACGTCAGTAACGCTGAGGAGGCAATATCATGGAACTTGATATGGACCGGATCGACGACGCCGTTCTGGCGTTGATGTACCTTGGGCTGCATGATGAGGCGCGGACATGGAAAGGCTTCGATTGGGACGCGATGGCCCGGCTGTATGAGAAGGGGCTGATCTCGGACCCGGCGGGGAAGGCCAAGTCGGTGGTATTTACTGAGCATGGCCGGCAAGAGTCGGCACGCTTGCTCAAAAAGCTGTTTGGAGTCTAGTTGTATGTGGCCGGACGACTAACATCGTTGCCGCGGCAGGGCCGCTGGTTTGTGCTGCGGCGGGAGCCGTCATGCCGGCCGTGCTTGCCGCGCCGCCCTGATAGCCGCAACTCGCCGATGCCGGCGATGGTAAAATCGCGCCGATGAACCGATCGTCCCATTTCACCTCCGCGCCCGCTAACGACGGGCTTGCGCCGGCGCTCGCCGTCACCCCCAGCGGCCGCTTCTATCTTGACCCGGGGCCGGCCGAGACGGCCCCGGGCGTGGCGGCCCTCCCGCCTAAAATACGCGGCGCGTTCGAGCGCGATGCGCTGGCCGGCCTGCTGCATCTAGGGGCCAGCGAACTGGCGACACCACTGCCGTCCTCCCTGGCGTTCGGCCGCGAGTTGGCCCATCTGTTCATGGCGCGCCTGTGCGCCAGCCCCGACCTGGCGGCGCAATGGGACAGCCTGGAGTTGGCCGCGCCGCAGGCGGAACTGGCGCAACTGCTGGCCGGCATGCCGCCCATGGTCGGCGCCGAATATGTCGACCTGGCGTGCCTGACAACCGTATGGGCCGAGCTGTTGGGACAGGCCCGCGCGCAGATCGCGCTGGCCGACGGCGACGTGCAGGCCTGGTTGGCCCGCCAGCATCCGCACTGGACCTTGTTGGGCCGGGTGTGCTTCCATCTGGCCGAGAACAAGGCCAACCCGGACGCCCCGTTCGCCTTCCTGGCCACCTATGCCGCCAGCGTGTCGCAGCAGGCCAGGGTGCAGCATCTTCCCCTTGGCCGCGCGCTGCAGGAATACGCCGGCGAGGCCAACAGCGAGGCCTTGTTGCGCTTGCTGATGCCGGTCCACAAAGCCGCCGAACACTGCCCGTGGTTGGCCGCGCTGGTCGCCTCGGGCGCGATTTTCCACGCCCGCGCCTGGTCGCCGCACGAGGCGCACCAGTTTTTGCAGAACGTCCCCTTGTTCGAAGCGAACGGCATCGTCGTGCGGATTCCCGACTGGTGGCGGCCGAGCCAGCCGGTGCGACCGCAGCTGCGGGTCAATCTCGGCGAGAAAGCGGCCGGCCTGGGTCTTGGCGCCATGCTCGACTTCAATGTTTCCTTCGCGCTTGGCGATGAGACGCTGAGCGACGCCGAGTGGGCCGAACTGCGCGCCGCCGGCTCCGGCCTGGTTCGGCTCAAGGGGCGCTGGGTCGAAGTCGACCAGGCGCGGCTCGATGCCGTGCTGACGCATTGGAAGAAGGTGCAACGCGGCATCGACGGCGGCGGCGACGGCATTTCCTTCCTCGACGGCATGCGACTGTTGGCCGGCGTCGGCGGCGCGGGGGCGGCGGCGCAACTCGACGGCGTCGGCGCCGACTGGTCCCGCGTGGTGGCGGGGGACTGGTTGCGCGGCGTGCTCGACGAGCTGAGCGATCCGGCCCATGCCGGCCGGCTCGACGATGCGGCGCGGCCCGGCGCCGAGCTGAAGGCGCAACTGCGCCCCTACCAGCAGGACGGCGTGCGCTGGTTGTATTTGCTCAACCGCCTGGGCCTGGGCGGCTGCCTGGCCGACGACATGGGACTGGGCAAGACGGTGCAGGTGTTGGCGCTGCTGTTGCTGGCCAAACGCGGCGGCGACCCGGGGCCGCATCTGTTGGTGTTGCCGGCCTCCCTGATCGGCAACTGGCAAGCCGAGATGGCGCGTTTCGCGCCCGGGCTGACGGTGCTGGTGGCGCATCCCTCGGCGCTGCCGAGCAAGGCCTTGGCGGCCCTGCCGGTCGAACGTTACGGTCAGGTCGACGTCGTCGTCACCAGTTACGGCTCCTTGACCCGCCTGCCCGCGCTGCAGGAAACGCGCTGGTCCATCGTCGTCCTCGACGAGGCCCAGGCGATCAAGAATCCGGGTGCGCAACAAACCCGCGCGGTGAAGCAGCTGCACAGCCGGGTGCGTTTCGCCCTCAGCGGCACGCCGGTCGAGAACCGCCTGGGCGACCTGTGGTCGTTGTTCGACTTCATCTGCCCGGGCTTGCTCGGCGGCGCCAAGGCCTTCGGCGCCTTCGTCAAACGCTTGGAGCAGGGCGAACACGCGGCCTACGCGCCGTTGCGCAATCTGGTGCGGCCGTATATCCTGCGCCGTCTGAAGAGCGACAAGCGCATCATCGCCGACCTGCCGGACAAGACCGAGGTCAAGGCTTATTGCGCCTTGTCGCATGCGCAAGTGGGCCTGTACCAGGCGGCGGTGCGGGCCCTGCAGGAGCAACTGGGCGCGCTCGACGGCATCGCCCGGCGCGGCGTGGTGCTGGCCTCGCTGATGCGCTTCAAGCAGATCTGCAACCACCCGGCGCAATGGACGGGCGATGGCGACTACGCCCCGCAAGGCAGCGGCAAGTTCGCCCGCTTGCGCGAGATCGCCGAGGAGATCGCGGCCCGCCAGGAAAAGGTGCTGGTGTTTACCCAGTTCCAGGAAATGACGGCGCCGCTGCACGATTTCCTGCGCACGGTGTTCGGCCGCCCCGGCCTGGTGCTGCACGGCGCGACGCCGGTGAAGACGCGCAAGAGCCTGGTTGAACAGTTCCAGCAGGAATCGGGACCGCCGTTCTTCGTGCTGACGATCAAGGCCGGCGGCACCGGGCTGAACTTGACCGCGGCGGCGCATGTGATCCATTTCGACCGCTGGTGGAACCCGGCCGTCGAAAACCAGGCCAGCGACCGGGCCTATCGTATCGGGCAACAGAAGAATGTCCTCGTGCACAAATTCATCTGCCGCGGCACGATAGAGGAAAAGATCGACGCGCTGATCGAGGCGAAGCAGGGCTTGTCGAACGAGATATTGGAAGGCGGCGCGGAAACCCGCCTGACCGAAATGAGCAACGATGAATTGATCCGCATGGTGTCGCTCGACATCCACAGCGCGGCGCTGGAAAAATAGGAGCGGTGGCGATGGCTGGTTATGGCGGTTGGGGGAAGTATGTGTCGGTGGCGGAAAAGCGCGCGCAGGCGGAAAAGAAGATCAAGGCACTGCGGAAAAAGGGCCGGGTCTGCCTTCCCGTGTTGATCGACAAGCGCGCCATCGCGCACACCTTCTGGGGCAAGCAATGGTGCGACAACCTCGAAAACTATAGCGACTACGCCAACCGCCTGCCGCGCGGACGCACCTACGTGCGCAATGGTTCGGTGGTCGATCTGCAGGTCGACGGGGAAAAAATATCGGCCCTGGTGGCCGGTTCGAGCCTGTACGAGGTGAACATCACGATCAAGGCGCTGGCGCCGGCGCTGTGGCAATCGATCCTGCGCGACTGCGCCGGCAAGATCGCCTCGCTGGTGGAGTTGCTGCAGGGCCGCTTGTCGTCCGGCGTGATGGAGGTGGTCAGCCAGGCCGGCAGCGGACTGTTCCCGACGCCGCAGCAAATCAGCTTCCGTTGCAGCTGCCCCGATTCGGCGTCCATGTGCAAGCACGTGGCAGCCACCCTGTACGGCGTGGGCAACCGGTTCGACAGCGCGCCGGAGCTGCTGTTCCAGTTGCGCAATGTCGATCCGGCCGAGCTGGTCCAGACGGCGGTTGGCATGTCGCTGACGCAGACGCAGGCCGATGCCGAGAACAACCTGACGGGCGCCGACTTGTCTGCCCTGTTCGGCATCGACCTCGACGGGCCGGGCTTGACGGCGCCGCCGCCGGTCGGCGGCGCGCAGCCGGCGGACGCCGACAAGGCTGTGACGGGGAAGGCGGTCATCGGGGCGGCGGTCGCGGCGGCCAAGCCGGCCGCGCCCGCCAAGCCGGCAAAGGCGGGCAAACCCGCCAAAACGGTCAGCGCGCGCGAACTGACCGCGCGCGGCGTGCCAACCCACATGCGGCAATGCTGGCTCAAGTCCGGCGTGTTGTTGGCCACCGACGCACGCGCCGTGTACGCGCTCGCCACACACGGCGAGCAAGCCATCGCGGCCTACCTGGCGCGTCGCGCGTCTTGACTGTGAATCGACGCGCCGAAACGGTTGGGTGATAGTTGGGGGATTCCAGTGCGGCGAGTCTGGTGGAGAAAACTCAGGCCGCCAGCGGCGCGGGCCGAACCCGCATGGGGGTATCCACGAAGCGCTGTGCGGCTTGCCACACGTCGTATGCGCTTTGCTCCGCTTAATCTACAAGGAGCGCGTCCGTGCCTTCGAATTTGAACGTCAGCCGCCAGTTGCCATTTACCCGGACGGAAAAATGGTCCTTGAGTTTTCCGCCTTTGAGCGGATGCCGACCCCAGCCTGGCAAGTTCATTCCTTGCGGGGAGGTGGCCTCGCCGCCATGGGCAACTATAGTCCCATCTGCTCCAGCAAGCCCTCGCCAATCCCGGCCTGCTCGGCAAGGATCTCGCGCAGGTGTTCCTCGGTCGTCGTCATATTCGTCAGCACCACGCGCAGCACCGTCGTCTGGCCGGGGTAGGCGGTCGATTCGAGCACGGTGCGCGAGACGAAGCTGTGGCCGCGTTCCTTCTGCCGCGTTTGCAGTTCGCTGTTGAGCGCGTTGAGCTGCCGGTTCAGCGCGGCGGCTGCTTCCAGCAGGCCGTCGGCCAGCAGCTGCGCCATGCGCCGGCGCAGGCGCTGCGGCACATAGCGGTAGGTCAGGATGAAGGTGTCCGAGTCGGTGACCAGTTCGAAGTCGGCCTGCTCGCGCAGCAGCGCGCGCATCTGTCCAGTCAGCGTCGCCGCCTGCTCCAGCAAGGTGCGGTAGCCGCTGACGCCGAGCACCTTGAACGAGGTCCACAGCTTGAGCGCGTCGAAGCGGCGCGAGCCTTCCAACGAAGTCTGGCCGAGGTCGCCGGAGTTGTCGCGCAGGATGTAGTTGGCGTTGTGCTTGAGCAGGTTCAGGCTGGCGCTGTCGCGGAACAGCACCATGCTTTGCGGCATGGGCACCCACAGCAGCTTGTGGCCGTCGAGCACCACCGAGTCGGCCAGCTCGATGCCGTCGTACAGCGGCCGGAACTGCTCGGCCAGCAGCAGCGCGCCGCCCCAGGCCGCGTCGACGTGGAACCAGGCGCCCTCGCGCCGGGCCACCGCCGCCAGTTGCGCCAGCGGGTCGATGCTGCCGGTCTCGGTGGCGCCGGCGATGCCGACCACGGCGACCAGCTTGACGCCGGCGGCCTTCAGCGCGGCAATCTCGACCTCCAGCGCGGCCAGGTCGATGCGGTTGTCGCGCCCGACCGGCACCACGCGCAGCGCGTTTTCGCCCAGCCCCAAGGTGGCCAGGGCTTTCTTCAGCGAGTAGTGGCTGCGCGCCGAGCCGATCACGGCCAGGCCGCGATGGCCCGAGCGTTGCAGCGCGGCCAGCAGGCCGTCCTTGCGGTAGCCGGGCAGTTGATGCTCCAGCGCCACGGCCAGCGCCGTCAGATTGCCCATCGTGCCGCCGCCGACCATATTGCCCAGCGCGATGTTGGGCGCCGCCATCGCCTCGGCGTACAGCGCGTCGCCGCCCCGGTAGACCTGGCGGTGCAACCAGCCCAACACCTGCTTCTCGATCAAGGTGGCGGCGTAGGCGGTTTCGATCTTCACCAGGTTCTGGTTCAGCGCCGCCGTCAGCGCCTCGGCCACCACGCTGATCCAGGGCAGCGCCTGGGTCATGTGGCCGATGTATTTCGGATGGTTCAGCTGGGCCGTGTTGGCCAGCACGGTGGCGTCGAGCTGGTCGAGGAAGGCCTCGACCGACATGCCGTCGGCCGGCAGCGCCGGCGCGCCGAACAGGGCGGCCAGCTCGGCCAAGGGCGTGCTGGGATAGGGCCGGGCGCGGCTGGCACCGAGCCAGTCGCGCAGCAGGCGCAGGGCGTGCCGCAGCGGCGCGGGGGCGCGCTCCAGGGCGTCGATGGAGAAATGCTGCTGCAACAGGGCCGCCAGGCGGGAGTCGGTCATCGGTGTCAACGTTTTCAGGTAAGGGGGGCGTTGCCGCGACTTGCTAGCCGCCTGACACTCGCTCAGCCGCGCAGTTTACCAAACCCGGGCCGCCCACGCCCGGATCCGCTCGCCGCCCGGCCCCGGCCGCCCCGGATTACCTGTTCGGCAACAGCAAATGCGCGCCCGGCAACGCGTTCGCGCGCTGTTGCGCGACGTTGTTGGGTATAATCAATGGATTGCCTGCGTCCATCTGACGTGTCTGCCTCCCTCTCATCTCTAGAAAATATCAATCTCATGGCTTCTTCCAACGATAACGTCAGCATGGCGCTGTTCTGCGATTTCGAAAACGTCGCGCTCGGTGTGCGCGACGCCAACTACGACAAATTCGATATCAAGCCCGTGCTGGAACGCCTGCTGCTCAAGGGCAGCATCGTGGTCAAGAAGGCCTATTGCGACTGGGACCGCTACAAGGCGTTCAAGGCGCCCATGCACGAGGCCAACTTCGAGCTGATCGAAATCCCCCACGTGCGCCAGTCCGGCAAGAACTCGGCCGACATCCGCATGGTCGTCGACGCCCTCGACCTGTGCTACACCAAGTCGCACGTCGACACCTTCGTCATCATCAGCGGCGACTCCGATTTCTCGCCGCTGGTCTCCAAGCTGCGCGAGAACGCCAAGAAGGTGATCGGCGTCGGCGTCAAGCAGTCCACCTCGGACCTGCTGGTGGCCAACTGCGACGAATTCATCTTCTACGACGACCTGGTGCGCGAGAGCCGCCGCGCCGCCGCCAAGCGCGACCCGCGCGAAGCCCAGCAAGCCGTCAAACGCACGCCGGAAGAGGAAACCCGCCGCCGCGAAGAGATGGACAAGCGCCGCAGCCAGGCGGTCGAGATCGCCGTCGGCACCTTCGACGCGCTGGTCTCCGAGCGCGGCGACAGCGGCAAGATCTGGGCCTCCGTGTTGAAAGAGGCGATCAAGCGCCGCAAGCCGGACTTCAGCGAGTCCTACTACGGCTTCCGCACCTTCGGCAATCTGCTGGAGGAAGCCAAGGCGCGCGGTCTGCTGGAATTCGGCCGCGATGAGAAATCCGGCGCCTACGTCTACCGCAGCAGCGGCGCGGCCGCCGTCAACGCCGAAGGCGGCGCCGTCGTGTCGGACAACGGCCTGTCGTCGGAAGCGGGCGAGGGCCGGCCGGAAGGCAAGGGCGAGATGCGTCGCGGCCGTGGCCGTGGTCGCGACCGCGACCGCAGCGAACGCAACGCCGAGCGCGGCAACGCCAACGCCGGCGCCGAGCGCAGCAATGGTTACACCGACGCCGACACCGACAACGCCGATGTCACCGAGCAGCCGCAGGACGAGGCCGACGTGCTCGAATCGAGCGCCGTGGTCGAGGCCATCGTCGAGTCGCAGCCAGCGGCGCAGCCGCAGCCGTCGGCACAGCCGGCCGGCCAGCAGGAACGCGGCCGTGGCCGTGGCAACCGTGGCGGCCGCAAGGGCGAACGCGCCGCCGAGCGCGCACCGGAACGCGCCGCCGAGCGCGCACCGGAACGCGCCGCCGAGCGCACCGCCGAGCGCACCCCGGACCTGGACCTGACCCGCTACCCGGACGACGAGTATGTGATCAGCGACGAGGAAGCCGCCGCCATCGCCAACGCGCTGACGGTGCAGCAGCAGACCGAGGGCCGCCATGCGCGCGCCGGCGGTCGTGGTGGCCGCAACCAGGCCGCCCAGCAGCCGCGCCAGGACAAGCAACAGCCGCGCAAGGACAATCAGCAGCCACGCAAGGACGCGCAGCAAAAGCCGCGCAACGGCGCGCCGCAGCAGAACCAGCAGCCGCGCAAGGACAAGCAGCAAGCCCAGCGCAAGGGTGGCAACGGCCGCCGTCCGGAAGCGAACGAAACCGTCCAGGCCGCGGCCCAGATCGACAGCGCGGCTCTGTACAGCCTGCCGGTGGCGCCGGTCGTGGCGCATTCCGCGCCGGTCGAATTGACGCCTGTGGTGGTGGCGCCGGTCGCCCACAACGCCGCCGCCGCGCCAGCCGCCAAGCCGGCGCGCAAACCAGCCGCCGCCAAGGTCGCCAAGGAAGCCAAGGCCGCCGTGGAAGTCACGCCAGCCAACGAAGCCAAGCCGGCCGCCGGCAAAGCCAAGGCCAAAGCCAAGGCCGAGGCCGAACCGAAAGTCAAGGCCGAACCGAAAGCCAAGGCCGAGCCAAAAGCCAAGGCCGAGCCGAAAGCCAAAGTGGCCGCCGAGGCGCCAGCCGCCGCCGCCGACACAGCGGCGGCCAAGCCGGCCCGCAAACCAGCCGCGCGCAAGCCGGCCGCCAAGAAGGGCGCCGACAAGGCCGCCGCCGGCGACGCCGAGTAAGACCCCGGGCGGGGCGCCGCATTGTCGGCGCCCCGCTTTACTGCCATACTGCGAATCCGATCAATCGATGGGTGGCGCGGGCGCCGCCAGCAGGCGGCGCACATGGCAATCCTCTCCGACATCTCCCTCTATCCGATCAAATCCTGCGCCGGCATCACGCTGCGCGAGGCGACCCTGACCGTCGCCGGTTTGATGAGCGAAAACATCTACGACCGTGAATGGATGGTGGTCGACCCCGACGGCCACTGCCTGACCCAGCGCGAGCATCCGCGCATGGCCTTGATCGTGCCGCGCATCAAGGCCGAAACGCTGGAGCTGCGCGCGCCCGGCATGCTGCGGCTGGAACTCGAACTGGGCCTGCCCGACCCCGAGCTGGCGCCGACCCTGCAGGTGCGGGTGTGGGACGACGTCGTCAACGCCTACGACTGCGACGAGCTGACCGCCGCCTGGTTCAGCAACGCCGTCGGCGTGCCTTGCCGGCTGGTGCGCTTCCACCCCAACGTCGAACGCCAGGTCAGCGCCAAGTGGACCGGCGGCGTCGCCGCCCACACCCTGTTCTCCGACGGCTATCCGGTGTTGCTGGCCGGCAGCGCCTCGCTGGACGACCTGAACCGCAAGCTGGTGGCGGCCGGCCGCGCCGCCATCCCGATGAACCGTTTCCGCCCCAACCTGGTGGTCGACGGCATCGAGGCCTTCGAGGAGGACTACGTCGACACCTTCCAGTTCGGCGACGCGCTGTTGAAACCCGTCAAGCCGTGCTCGCGTTGCCCGATGCCATCGGTCGACCAGGACAAGGGCGAATTCGGCCCCGACCCGCTCGACATCCTGCAGGGCTACCGCGCCAAGGCCGAGCTGGACGGCGCCATCTGCTTCGGCATGAACGCCATCGTCACGGCGGGCGAAGGCCAGCGCCTTTACGTCGGACAGGAAATTAGCGTTACACTGGCGTTTTAATGGTTGATCGCACTTTTTTGCATTCCCAACAACGCCAACTTGGCGTAATGTTGCAACTTGCAAGTTAGATTGATCGCCGAACTGTTTCCGCTATCGCAGTAACGCCATTGCTGGTCGTAATCGAGTAAGGGTTTATATGACGCACACTGTCCCAGGCACCAAGCCGCCGCACGCCGATCCGGCCTCGCGCCCGGTCGATCTGGCGGCCGAGAACCAGGCGCTGCGCGCACGCATGGCCTATCTGCTGGAACAGGCCGAGCGCAACCATTCGATCATGTGCCGCCACCAGGCCTTCGACCTGGAGATCGTCGGCGCCGGCAGCTTTCCCGAGCTGGTCGGCACCATCTTCCGCACCCTGCCGGTCATCTCCGAGTTGGAGAGCGTGACCCTGAGCCTGATCGACGAGGACGCCGACATCCGCACCGTCATGCTCAAGCTGGGCGTGGTGTTCGAGGACTTCCCCGACCTGATCTTCGTCGAGACCATCGACGAGCTGGGCTTCGACCTGGGCCGGCGCAACGCCTATTCGGCGCCGCCCAAGCCGCTGCTGGGCATGTACGACGCGGCCCGCCACGGCGGCGCCTACCCGCGCGCGCCGGCCGGCCTGCAAAGCGTGGCGTTGGTGCCGCTGCTGCGCAACAAGCGCATCATCGGCAGCCTGAACCTGGGCAGCGTCGACCCGACCCGCTTCACCCCCAGCCTGGGCACCGACTTCATCGAGCACATGGCCTCGATCATCGCGATCTGCCTGGAAAACGTGATCAGCAACGAGATGCTCAAGTACATCGGCCTGACCGACTCGCTGACCGGCGTCTACAACCGCCGCTACATCGACCGCCGTCTGCTCGAGGAGATCGGCCGGGCCCGTCGCCAGACCTATCCGATCTCGGTGATGTACATCGACATCGACCATTTCAAGCGCGTCAACGACACCGTCGGCCACCAGGGCGGCGACGAGGTGCTGCGCGAGGTGGCCGGCCGCATCAAGGCCGAGCTGCGCCTGTCGGACGCGCTGGCCCGCTTCGGCGGCGAGGAGTTTGTGGTGCTGCTGATCGACGCCGACCTGGATAGCGCCGCCTTCGTCGCCGAGCGCATCCGCGCCAGCGTGGCCGGCAGCATGATTTCGATTTCGCAGGAGACGCAGGTGTCGATCACCGTCTCGATCGGCGTCGCCTGTTTGAACGACGGCGACCCCGACGCCGGCGCCGAGGCGGTCTCGCGCAACCTGATCGCCCAGGCCGACTCCTGCCTGTACCAGGCCAAGGAGGGCGGCCGCAACCGGGTGATCAGTTACCGCGGCTAGCTGCGCAGCAGCCGCGTCTCGGCCCGGTTGACCGCCTCGGCGGCGCCGCGCAGCACCACCACGTCGCCCGCCTCGAACAGCGTCTCCGGCGTCAACTCCAGCCGGCCCTTGCCGCGCCGGATGGTGGTCACCTCGGCGCCGGCGCCGGCCACGTCGACCTCCTTGAGTTGCCTGCCGACGCAGGCCGCCTTGCCGTCCAGCGTGACCGAATGCAGGCGCACCATGTCGGCCTCCTCGCCGACGTCGCTGGCGCCGTGGAAAAAGCCGCGCAGCGAGGCGTAGCGCTCCTCGCGCGCCGCCTGCACGCGGTGCACCACGCGGCGCAGCGGCACGCCCAGCATGACCAGCGCGTGCGAGGCCAGCATCAGGCTGCCCTCCAGCAATTCCGGCACCACCTCGGCGGCGCCGGCCGCCTTCAATCGGTCGAGGTCGGTGTCGTCGTGCGCCCGCACGATCACCGGCAGCGTCGGCGCCAACTCGTGCACCAGTTGCAGCACGCGCAGCGCCGACGGCGTGCTGGTGTAGGTGATCACCACCGCGCTGGCGCGGTAGATGCCGGCCGCCACCAGGCTCTCGCGCCGGCCGGCGTCGCCGTAGGAGACGTTGGCGCCGGCCGTCTGCGCCTCCTGCACCCGCTCCGGGTCCAGATCGAGCGCGTGGTAGTCGATCTTTTCCTCGGACAGCAGGGTGGCCAGGCTCTGGCCGCTGCGGCCGAAGCCGGCGACGATGACGTGCTTCTGCGTCGCCATGGTGCGGCTGGCGATCTTGGTCAGCGCCAGCGATTGCATCATCCACTCGTTGCTCGACACCTTCATGACGATCTGGTCGGACTTGGCGATGATGAACGGCGCCAGCAACATCGACAGCACCATCGAGGCCAGCACCACCTGGATCACGAACGGGTCCATCAGACGCATGCCGCCGGCCAGGTTGAGCAGCACGAAGCCGAACTCGCCGGCCTGGGCCAGCGCCAGCCCGGTACGCATGGAGACGCCGTCGGAGGCGCCGAACAGCTTGGTGAGCCCGGCGATCAGGGCGAACTTCAGCAGCACCGGGCCGCACAGCAGGATCAGCACCAGCCACCAGTTTTCCAGCACCAGGCGGACGTTGAGCAGCATGCCGACGGTGATGAAAAACAGCCCCAGCAGCACGTCGCGGAAGGGCTTGATGTCCTCCTCCACCTGGTGCTTGTATTCGGTCTCGGAGATCAGCATGCCGGCGACGAAGGCGCCGAGCGCCAGCGACAGGCCGGCGCGCTCGGTGATCCAGGCGGCGCCCAGGGTGATCAGCAGCAGGTTGAGCATGAACAACTCTTGCGAGCGGCGTTTGACGACGATGGTGAACCAGCCGCGCACCAGCTTCTGGCCGAAGAACAGCAGCAGCACCAGCACGATCACCGCCTTGCCACTGGCCAGCGCCAGGGTTTGCAGCAGGTCGTCGGGGTTCTGCGACAGCGAGGGGATGAGGATCAGCAAGGGCACCACGGCCAGATCCTGGAACAGCAAAATGCCGATGATCTTGCGGCCGTGCGGGCTTTCCAGCTCCAGCCGCTCCGTCAGCATTTTTGACACGATGGCGGTCGACGACATGGCCAGCGCGCCGCCCAGCGCGAACGAGGCCTGCCAGCCGAGGTGCACCGAGGCCGGCAATTGGGTCGCGATGGCCCAGCCGAACAGCATCGTGGCGGCGATGGTCAGGCCGACCTGGGCCATGCCGAGGCCGAAGACGATGCGCCGCATCGCCATCAATTTGGCCAGCGAGAACTCCAGGCCGATCGAGAACATCAGGAACACCACGCCGAACTCGGCCAGCGTGTGGCTGGCTTCGTTCTCCTCGGCCAGGCCGAGCGCGTGCGGGCCGATCAGGATGCCGACGGCCAGATAACCGAGCATCGGCGGCAGATGCAGCATGCGGAAGGCGACCACGCCGAGCACCGCGCTGCCCAGCAAAAGGAGGGTTAGTTCGAGAGAGGAAAACATGGGTTTGACATGGATCGTGGTGCTATTCCGTTGTTTGTTACATCTGGCAAGTTTTTTGCTTTCTCAATTCGGCTATACTTTGGGCATGAGTGTAACCCATGAAAAAACAATGCTGAAAGCTTTTGATCGAATTGACCCGCACACCGCCGCGCGGGCCCTGCTGCTGGCGCGCGAGACGCTGCAGATCGAGGCGGACGCCATCAACGCGCTCAACGCGCGCCTGGCCAGCGACGACAGCGTCGGCCGCGCCGTCGCGCTGTTGCTCGCCTGCAAGGGACGGGTCGTCGTCTCCGGCATCGGCAAGTCCGGCCACATCGCCCGCAAGATCGCCGCCACCCTGGCCTCGACCGGCACGCCGGCGCTGTTCGTCCATCCGGCCGAGGCGGCCCACGGCGACCTCGGCATGGTCACCGCCGACGACGCCTTCATCGCCATCTCCTACTCGGGCGAAAGCGCCGAGTTGATGGCCATTTTGCCGGTGGTCAAACGCATGGGCAGCGCGCTGATCTCGATGACCGGCAAGCCCGGCTCCAGCCTGGCCCAACTGGCCGACGTCCACCTCGACGTTTCGGTGGCCAAGGAAGCCTGCCCGCTGAACCTGGCGCCGACCGCCAGCACCACCGTCACCCTGGCGCTGGGCGATGCCCTGGCCGTCGCCCTGCTCGACCTGCGCGGTTTCAAGGAAGAAGATTTCGCCCGCTCGCATCCCGGCGGCGCGCTGGGTCGCCGCCTGCTGACCCATGTGCGCGACGTCATGCGCAGCGGCGCCGCGGTGCCGGCCGTCGGCGCCGACGTCAAGCTGACCGACGCGCTGCTCGAGATCACCCAGAAGGGCATGGGCATGACCGCCGTGGTCGACGCCGACGGCCGTCCGCTCGGCGTGTTCACCGACGGCGACCTGCGCCGCATGATCGAGAAGGTGCAGGACTTCAGCAAGGTCGTCATCCGCGACGTGATGCACGCCAATCCGCGCAGCATCTCGCCGGAAAAGCTGGCGGTCGACGCCGTCGCCGTGATGGAGCAGTACCGCATCAACCAGATGCTGGTGGTCGACGCCGACGGCAAGCTGGTCGGCGCGCTGCACATCCACGACCTGACCCGCGCCAAGGTGATCTGATGAGCGCCGCAGAAACCACACCCGACCCGCTCGACAAGCTGGCCCGCGCCGCCAGGGTGCGCTTGATGATCTTCGACGTCGACGGCGTGCTGACCGACGGCAGCCTGCACTACGGCGCCGACGGCGAGGCGCTGAAAACCTTCAACGTGCACGACGGCCTGGGCATCAAGCTGTTGCAGGAGTCCGGCGTGCAGACCGCCATCATCAGCGCGCGCGTGTCGCCGCAGGTGGTCAAACGCGCCGCCGACCTGGGCATCGGTTTCCTGCACCAGGGCGGCCACGACAAGCTGACGCCGTTCCGCGCCCTGCTGGAGAAGACCGGGTTGACGGCCGAGCAGGTCGGCTTCATCGGCGACGACGTGGTCGACCTGCCGATCCTGAGCCGGGTCGGCTTCGCCGTCGGCGTGCCGAACGGCCGCGCCGAGGTGCACCGCCGCGCCCACCACATCACCGAGGCGGCCGGCGGCCGTGGCGCGGTGCGCGAGATCTGCGAGTTCGTCCTGCGCGCGCAGGGCAGCTACGACCAGGTCATGGCCCAGTTCCTGGTCTGAGGCGGCGAGCATGCGTAAAAGAACCGCTCACCGCTGGCGCCTGTCGCTCACCATGCTGCTGTTCGTGCTGGTGGCGCTGGGCACCTTTTGGCTGGTCGAGCTGATGAACCAGAGCGGCCAGGAAATGCAGGCCGACCGCTACCGCAACGAGCCGGACTACATCATCGAGCGCTTCAGCTTCGTGCGGATGAACCAGGTCGGCCAGCCCAGCTACATCATTTCCGGCGACAAGCTGACCCACCGTCCGGTCGACGACTCGTCCGACGTCGAGCGGCCGGTGGTGCGCAGCCTGTCGGGCAGCCAGCCGCCGATGTTGATGCACTCGGCGCGCGGACGCATCGACCAGAACAACAGCCGCGTGCGGCTCGACGGCGACGTCAACCTCGACCGCAGCGCCTCGGCCACCAGCCAGGCCATGCATTTGCAGACCGAGGCGCTGACGGTGTTTCCCGACGACGACACGATGGAGACGGCGTTGCCGGTGGCGCTGAGCCTGGGCAAGTCCACGGCCAAGGGCGTCGGCATGCACGCCAACAACGCCACGCGCCAGATCCACCTGGGCGGCCGTGGCCAGATCGACCTGCCGCCGCGCGGCGCGCCGGCGGCACCGGCGGCGGCGCCACAGTAGCGTGGCCGCCGGCAGGTCCCAAGACTATCGATTGCAACACTGACAAAACGGAACCACGATGAAACAATTACTCCTCTCGGCCTTGCTGCTGCTGGGCGCCACCAACGCGGCGCTGGCGGAAAAAGCCGACTCCAGCAAACCGACCGAGATCAAGTTCGACAACGTCGACATCGACGACGTCAAGCAGATCCAGACCTTCACCGGCAACGTCGTGCTGACCCGTGGCACCCTGCTGATGAAGGCCGCCAAGGCCGTCGTCACGCAGTCGGCCGAAGGCTACCAGTACGCCACCCTGACCAGCGTTGGCGGCGTGCCGGCGACCTTCCGCCAGAAGCGCGACGGCGCCGGCGACCAGTGGGTCGAGGGCGAGGCCGAACGCATCGAATACGACGGCAAGATCGAGCTGGTCAAGCTGTTCTCCAAGGCGCGCGTCAAGCGCATCGAGGGCAGCAAGCCGGGCGACGTGGTCGAGGGCGAGTTCATCTCCTACGACAGCCGCAAGGAATTCTTCAGCGTCAAGAACACGCCGACCGGCGACAGCAAGCCGGGCGCCGGTCGCGGCACCATGGTGATCCAGCCGAGCGGCGTCAACGCGGCGCCGGCCGCCAGCACGCCGGCGGTGAAGTGATGGAGGCGAAGAGCTGCGGCAGCACCCTGATCGTGCGCGGCCTGCAAAAGAGCTACGGCAAGCGCCAGGTGGTGCACGACGTCTCGTTGCAGGTCGAATGCGGCGAGGTGGTCGGCCTGCTCGGCCCCAACGGCGCCGGCAAGACCACCTCGTTCTATATGATCGTCGGCCTGGTGCCGTCGGACGCGGGCAGCATCGACATCAGCGGGGTGGATATCTCGAGCCTGCCGATCCACCGCCGCGCCATGCTGGGCCTGTCCTACCTGCCGCAGGAGGCTTCGGTGTTCCGCAAGCTGACCGTGGAGGAAAACATCCGTGCCGTGCTGGAAATCCAGCAGGTCGACGGCAAGCCTTTATCCAAGGCGGAAATCGATGAACGGCTCGATACCCTGCTGGCCGAACTGCAAATCGAGAAGCTGCGCGAGAACCAGGCGCTGTCGCTGTCCGGCGGCGAACGCCGGCGGGTGGAGATCGCCCGCGCCCTGGCCACCAATCCGCGCTTCGTGCTGCTCGACGAACCATTCGCCGGGGTCGACCCGATCGCCGTCATCGAGATCCAGCGCATCGTGCGCTTCCTCAAGGAACGCGGCATCGGCGTGTTGATCACCGATCACAATGTGCGCGAGACGCTGGGCATCTGCGACCGCGCCTACATCATCAACCAGGGCACGGTATTGGCGTCAGGCCGGCCAGACGACATCATCGCCAACGAATCGGTGCGTCGCGTGTATCTGGGTGAACACTTCCGCATGTAAAAATGAAACAGTCCTTGCAGCTGCGCACCTCGCAGCACCTCGCGCTCACGCCGCAACTGCAGCAGTCGATCCGTCTGCTGCAGTTGTCCACGCTGGAATTGCACCAGGAGCTGGAACAGCTGCTGACCGACAATCCCCTGTTGGAACGGCTGGACGATCCCTTGGACCATTCGCTGCGCCTGCTGGCCGACGGCGCCATCAGCCAGCAGTCGGCGCCCGCCGAGGCCGGCGCCGAGGGGCCGCCGCAGCAGCCGCAGGACGCCGCCGCCGCGCCGGCCGAGGCGGAGAACTTCGACGCCGCCGACAACGAGCGCGGCGGCGAGGCCGACATGGACTGGAGCGACGCCGGCCGTGGCAAGGCGCCCGACGACGAGGATTCGCGGCCCCAGCTGGAGGCCAGCCACCGCACCCTGCGCGAGCACCTGATGGAGCAGATGCGGGTCACCGTGCACGAGTCGCGCGACCGCGCCCTGGTCGAGCTGATCATCGACGCCCTCGACGAGAACGGTTACCTGGAAGACCCGCTGGAGGACATCTTCACGCGCATCCCGGCGGAGCTGGAGATCGAGTGCGAGGAGCTGCAGACGGCCCTGTCGTTGCTGCAGAGTTTCGACCCGGCCGGGGTCGGCGCGCGCAACGCCAGCGAGTGCCTGGCGCTGCAAATCAAGCGCTTGCCGCAGATTCCCCTGGTGACGCGGCGCATGGCGCTGACCATCGTCGAGCAGCACCTGACCTGGTTCGCCCAGCGCGACTTCAACAAGCTGAAAAAGGCCCTGGTCTGCGACGACGAGGACTTGCGCGAGGCGCAGACGGTGATCCGCCAGTGCAACCCGCACCCCGGCGCCGCCTTCGCCTCCGACGTCTCCGACTACGTGGTGCCGGACGTGGTGGTGAAGAAATCGCGCAGCGGCTGGCAGGTCAGCCTGAACAACGACGTCATGCCGCGCCTGCGCGTCAACGCCATGTACGTCAACCTGCTCAAGCAGGGCAAGGGCGAGGGCCAGATGGGCGCCCAGCTGCAGGAGGCCAAGTGGCTGATCAAGAACATGCGCCAGCGTTTCGACACCATCCTGCGCGTCGCCGAGGCGATAGTAGAACGACAAAAGAATTTTTTCTCGCACGGCGCCGTCGCCATGCGCCCCCTTGTGCTCCGCGAAATAGCTGATACACTGGGTTTACACGAGAGTACTATTTCTCGGGTAACAACTCAGAAATACATGCTGACCCCGCATGGCATGTTCGAGTTGAAGTACTTCTTTGGCAGCCATGTCGCCACCGAAGCGGGGGGGGAAGCTTCCTCGACGGCGATACGGGCGCTGATTGTGCAACTCACAGGAGCAGAAGACCCTAAAAATCCTTTATCCGACAGTAAGATTGCGGACATGCTGGGAGAACAAGGCATGGTGATTGCGCGACGAACTGTTGCCAAATATCGCGAAGCGTTGAAAATCCCGCCAGTCAGTCTCCGCAAGTCTTTGTAGTATTGTTGGTTCCTGCGTGCCCGGCAATCAAGGGCAAGGCACTAACCGTAAGCGACATCATCTCTAGGAGTGTGTATGAATCTCACCATCAGTGGACATCATCTCGAAGTGACACCAGCGATTCGCGAATACGTGCAGAACAAGCTGGAACGGGTCAAACGCCACTTCGATCAAGTGATTGATATTGCTGTCATCCTGACCGTAGATAATCTGACTGAGAAAGATAAACGCCAGAAGGCCGAAATCAACCTGCGCATGTCGGGCAAGACCGTCTACGTGGAAAGCCTGTCGCAGGACCTGTACGCGGCGATCGACACGCTGATCGACAAACTGGACCGCCAGGTCATGAAGTACAAAGCAAAAGTGCAAGAGCACGGCCACGATGCGATCAAGCATCTGCCGGACACTTTTGAACCGGCCGCCACCGCTTAAGCGGTCCCGCCGCCATCCAAACAAAGGGCGCATCAGGCGCCCTTTTTTGCGCCCGTCGCCGACGCCGGCCGGTAAATCATATAAACGATATGCGGCATAAGCGGCCGCTACGAACCGCTCCGCTTGCCGGCCGCGCCCGGCGCCGCCACGGCGCCGGGTGTGGCCGAAGCGCGCCCTGGCGCGGCTAGACTTCGGCCGCGCCGCGCGCCATGCATTCGGCGAACAGCGCCATGTCGATGTTGCCGCCGCTGACGATCACGCCGACCCGCTTGCCGGCCACGTCGACCAGCCGGTTCATCACCGCCGCCGCCGCCAACGCGCCGGCGCCCTCGACGACGATCTTCATGCGCTCGGCGAAGAAGCGGATCTGCCGGCGCAACTGGTCGTCGCTGACGGTGACGATGTCGCGCACGTGGGCCTGCAGGATGGGCAGCACCAGCTTGCCGATGTGCTGGGTCTGGGCGCCGTCGGCGATGGTGTCGGGCACGGCGATGTGGACGATTTGGCCGCTGCGCAGCGAGCGCTGGGCGTCGTTGCCGGCCTCCGGCTCGACGCCGATCACCACGCAGTCCGGCGCCAAATGGGCGGCGGCGATGGCGCTGCCCGACAGCAGGCCGCCGCCGCCGGTGCAGACGAACAGGTAGTCGAGCGGGCCGACGCTGTCGAACAGCTCCTTGGCCGCCGTGCCCTGGCCGGCGATCACGTCGGCGTGGTCGTAGGCCGGGATCACCGCCAGGCCGCGCTCGGCGCCGAGGCGGGCGGCGATCGCCTCGCGGTCCCCGGTGGCGCGGTCGTACAGGATCACCTCGGCGCCGTATTCGCGGGTGGCGGCCAGCTTCATCGCCGGCGCGTCGCTGGGCATGACGATGGCCACCGGCACGCCCAGCATGCGGGCGGCCAGCGCCATGCCCTGCGCGTGGTTGCCGGAGGAGAAGGCGACGACGCCACGGCGGCGCTGCTCCTCGCTCAGGCAGCTGATCGCGTTGTAGGCGCCGCGGAACTTGAAGGCGCCGACGCGCTGGAAGTTCTCGCACTTGAAGAATACCCGGGCGCCGCTGATGGCGTCGGCCTGGGCCGAGGTCAGCACCGGGGTGTGGTGGGCCACGCCGCGCAGGCGTTCGGCGGCGGCCGCCACGGCGGCGTAGTTCACGGCAAGGGCGCTGCTCATCGGCGTTTCCTTTGTGGGGTTGCAGGGTTGCGGGGTTGCTGTCTCAGCGGGCATGGTGCCAGCAATCGCCCGCGCTGTACACCGCGCCATCACGCACCCGGTCGCATATCCATGCGGCCGTGTTCGTGATGGCGGCGCATGCTCCGTAGTCGCCCCGGCCGCGCTAAAATAGCCGCTCGATCAATCACCACTATCCAGCCACATGAGCGAATTCGTCCACACCAGCGTCGGCAAGCGTACCGGCTTCATCACCCTCGACCGTCCGAAGGCGCTCAACTCCCTGTCGCTGGCGATGGTGCGCGCCCTGGCCGCCGCCCTGCAAGCCTGGCGCGACGACGCCGGCGTCGACGCCGTGGTGATCCGCAGCAGCAGCGAGAAGGCCTTGTGCGCCGGCGGCGACATCCGCTTCTTCTACGACGTCGGCCGCGCCGGCGTGCAGGGCGGCAGCGCCCAACTGGAGGACTTCTTCACCGAGGAATACGCGCTCAACCACCTGATCCACTTCTACCCCAAGCCCTACATCGCGCTGATGGACGGCGTGGTGATGGGCGGCGGCATGGGCGTGGCCCAGGGCGGGCCGGACTGCCGCCTGCGCATCGTCACCGAGCGCAGCAAGCTGGCCATGCCGGAGGTGAACATCGGCCTGTTCCCCGATGTCGGCGGCAGCTACTTCCTGTCGCGCGCGCCCGGCCAACTGGGCAACTACCTGGGCCTGAGCGGCCTGACCATCGGCGCCGCCGACGCGCTGTACAGCGGCCTGGCCGACTACTTCGTGCCCGGGGCCGAAATGGCGGCCCTGGCGGCGCTGATCGAGGCCACCCCTGGCGCCGGCCTGCGCCAGGCCATCGCGGCCTTTGCCGCGCCGTTCCAGGCCGCTGTCGGGGCCAGCGCGCTGCAGGCCGAGCGCGCCGGCATCGACCGCCATTTCGGCGCCGGCTCGGTGGCCGCCATCATGGCCTCGCTGGCCGGCGACGAAGGCGCCTTCGCGCAAAAGGCACTGAAGGCGATGGCCACGCGCTCGCCGCTGATGATGGCGGTCACCCACGAGTTGCTGCGCCGTGGCGCCGCGCTCGACGTGGCCGGCTGCCTGCGCATGGAACGCACGCTGGTGCGCCACAACTTCGAGGACGGCGAGGTGCTGGAGGGGGTGCGCGCGCTGGTCATCGACAAGGACAACGCGCCGCAATGGAAGCCGGCCACGCTGGCCGGGGTGACGTCGGCGATGGTCGAGCGCTTCTTCACGCCGGTCTGGCCCGACCACGCGCATCCGCTGCGCCACCTGGCCTAAGGCGAATCAGCGGGCGAGCGCGGGGAATTGAGGCCGTGCCGGATCTGCGCCCGCCAAGAAACCCCACAGGCGTAAATCTGGGGTCGGACCCCGAGGGGTCCGACCCCGGCTCTTTGCCTGTGGGTGCTGTTGAGGCCGCAGGTGCCTTAACTTGGCGGCACCGGCAGGAGCGCGCCCGGCGCTACAGGTTCAGGACTGTTCGCGGTGGCGCAGCACCACGCGCTCGCTGGCGTGGAAGTATTGCGCCAGCCGCTCGGCCATGTAGACCGAACGGTGCTGGCCGCCGGTGCAGCCGAGCGCCACCGTCAGATAGCTGCGGTTGTCGGTCTTGAACGAGGGCAGCCATTTTTCGATGAAGGCGCGGATGTCGGTGAGCAGCTCGTTGGCGCTTGGTTGGGCGTCGAGGAAGGCGATCACCGGCGCGTCGCGGCCGTCGAGGGGGCGCAGCGCCAGGTCGTAATAGGGGTTGGGCAGGGCGCGCACGTCGAAGACGAAGTCGGCGTCGAGCGGCACCCCCAGCTTGAAGGCGAAGGACTCGAAGAACAGCGTCAAGGGCGCGCGCTCCGAGGCCACCAGGTCCTTGACCCAGGCGCGCAGCTTGTTGGCGCTGAGCTCGGAGGTGTCGATCACATGGCCCAGCTGCTCGATCGCCGACAGCCGCTCGCGCTCCTCCTGGATGCACTCGATCAGCGTGCGGCGCGCCGCCGGATTCTGCCCCGGGCGCAGCTCGTGCGACAGCGGATGGCTGCGCCGCGTCTCGGAAAAGCGCGCCACCAGCGAGTGCGTGTTGGCGGTCAGGAAGACAACCTTGACGTCGTGGCCCTGTTCCTTCAGCGTGCGCACGTCGCCCGGCAGGCTGGCCAGCGAGGCGGCGCTGCGCGCGTCGACCGCCACGGCCAGCGCCTGCAGGCCCTCGTCGACCAGCGTGGTGACCAGGCTGGCGAGGAGGGCGGGCGGCAGATTGTCGACGCAATAATATCCCGAGTCTTCCAGGACGTTGAGGGCTACCGATTTGCCGGAGCCGGAGATACCGGTGAGAAGTACGATGCGCATAGGTGTCGATGATACCGCAAGCGGCCCCCGCGCGCACAACCGGCCGGCACCGCCGCAGGGACGGAACGGCGGGGTCAGTGCCGACATTCGGACATTTTCAGGCCAATGTATGCGCCGCTGCGGTCGCAATGCTTGAGGTCGTGTCCGAATGTCGGCACTGACCCCGGGGGACGGGGGGATTTAATCGCCGCTCATGGCTTGGCGTTGGCGTTCCATGAACTCTTGCAGGGTGTCGATGCCGCGCAGTTGCAGGATGGTGTTGCGCACGGCCGCTTCGAGCAGCACGGCGATGTTGCGGCCGGCGGCGACGGGGATCACCACCTTGCGCACCGGCAGGCCGAGCACGTCCTCGGTGGGGAACTGGAACGGCAGCCGCTCGACTTCCTCCTCCAGCGCGCTGCGCCGCACCAGGTGGACGATCAGCTTGAGCCGCATCTTGCGCCGCACCGCCGTCTCGCCGAAGATGGCTTTGATGTCGAGCAGGCCCAGGCCGCGCACTTCCAGCAGATTCTGCAACAGCGCCGGGCAGCGCCCTTCGATCATGTTCGGCGCGATGCGCGAGAACTCGACGGCGTCGTCGGCCACCAGGCCGTGACTGCGCGAGATCAGCTCGAGACCCAGCTCGCTCTTGCCGAGTCCGGAATCGCCGGTGATCAGCACGCCCACGCCCAGCACGTCCATGAACACGCCGTGCATGATGATGCGCTGGGCCAGCTTCTTCGACAAATACACGCGCAGGAAGTCGATCACCTGGGCCGCCGGCAGCGGGGTGGAAAACAGCGGGATGTTCTTCTCGTCGCAGATGGCGAGGATGTCGGGCGGCGTCTCGAGCCCCTGGGCGATGATCAGCGCCGGCGGCCCGCCGGCGATCAGCTCGCCGATCACGTGGGTGCGGGTGAGCGACTTGAGGCGCTGGTAGTAGTTGATTTCCTGGTGCCCGAAGACCTGGATGCGGCCCGGGTGGATGGTGTTCAAGTGGCCGACCTGGTCGGCCGCCGAGGCGACGTCGCCGGAGATCAGCCGCTCGCCGCCGGGGAAGCCGGCGAACCAGCCGAGCTGCAAACTCTCGCGATTGTCGTCATACAGCCTTTGGATCGTCAGCGGGGTTTGCAGCATGGGCGGTGGTCTTTACTCGGAAATGATCGGTAAGCCCTAGTGTACCTCATGCGTATGCGGACGGCGATCTTGCCTTGCTAGCCACCGGCGCTCCGGCTCAGCCGGCCGCTTGCAGGCTGGGCAGCCAGTTGACGATGCGCGTGTGCACCGATTTCTGATCGGGGTCGGTCGACAGCGCCGTGCGGAAGGCGTCGTCCGAGAACATCTCGGCGATCTCCGAGAGGATCTCCAGGTGTTGCTGGGTGACGTGGTCGGGGATCAGCAGGAAGAACAAGAGGTTGACCGGCTTGCCGTCGGGCGATTCGAACGGAATCGGTTCGACCAGGCGGACGAAGGCGGCCAACGGCGACTTCAGGCTCTTCATGCCCTTGATGCGGCCGTGCGGCACGGCGACGCCATGGCCCAGGCCGGTCGAGCCCAGCCGTTCGCGGGCGAACAGGTTGTCCGACACCGTGGAGCGGGCGATGCCGCAATTGTTCTCGAAGATCAGTCCCGCCTGCTCGAAGGCGCGCTTCTTGCTCGACACTTCCAAATCGAGCAGGACATTTTCAAGAGAGAGTATTTTGCTGAGGTTGTTCATAACGCGACATAAAATGGTGCGACGCACAAAAGGTGGCTTGCGAGCAGAATTATAGGCTTCTTTATGAAGCCTGTAACATGAAATCGCTGTTGCCAGCCGTCCCGCCGCGCTGCGCCGCTGGGCGCGCGGGGCGGCCCGATTTATTGCAAAAAATGCATTATGACGAAGATTCGCTATTTCTGGACAGTAAATTGGGGAAACACCGGTTTTTTTGCATCCAGCCGCCGTATTGGCCGATTTTTTCCCGGTTTTTGCCGACCTGCCACATGGCGGGCGGGCCGGCGCCGGTTCGCGGTCCCCGGGCGGGGGCTGGGCACCAGGTGGCCGCGTCGTCCATCATACGCCGAAGTTGTGTTGTCCGATTGTAAAATGTATTTCCCAACGCGGGCTTGTAGCCAGATCAACCACACCCCACCGTCCGCTTGATCCGGCGCAAGGCGGCGGCGCCGGAATCGGCGTAGCGCCGGCCCATTTGCGACCTACTGGCGGGCGCCGCGCAGGTTGGCCGGCGCGGCGGCGGTGCTGAAGTTGCTGCGCCAGGGATTGATGTCCAGTCCGCCGCGCCGGGTGTAGCGGGCATACACGGCCAGCTGCTGCGGCGCGCACTGGCGCAGGATGTCGGTGAAGATGCGCTCGACGCATTGCTCATGGAACTCGTTGTGCTCGCGGAAACCGATCAGGTAGCGCAGCAGGCTTTCCTGCTCGATCTGCGGGCCGCAGTAATGGATCTGCACGCTGGCCCAGTCGGGCTGGCCGGTCACCAGGCAGTTCGACTTGAGCAGGTGGGAGAGCAGCTTCTCTTCCACCGGGCCGTTGTCGAAGTTGGCCTTGAGCAGCTCGGGCGCCGGGCGGTAGTGCTCGACCTCGATGTCGAGGCGGTCCAGCAGCACGCCGTCCAGCTCGCCCATCTTCAGCCGGGCGAAATCCTCCGGCAGACTCAGCGCGATGTGCACGCTGGCGCCGAAGCCCTGCGACAGATCCTGTTGCAGCAGGGCCTTGAGCGCCTCGACGCTGTCGAGCCGGGTCTGGTTGAAGGAGTTCAGGTAGAGCTTGAAGGACTTCGACTCGATGATGTTGGGCGAGTCGGCCGGCACGGTGATGCGGGCGATCGCCACCTGCGGCTTGCCGCGTCCGTTCAACCAGGAGATCTCGTAGGCGTTCCAGATGTCGACGCCGAAGAAGGGCAGGGTGCCGCTCAGGCCCAGCTCGTCGCGCTTGCCCTGGCGCGGGATGGGAAACAGCAGCTCGGGCGCGTAATCGGTGCGGTATGCGGAGGTTTTGCCTAGCGGCGACAGGTCGACAGGGTTGGTCATGATGGCGGGAAGGTGGCAATGGGTAAATTCGGACAAGGCCGCATGGTAGCGCAAGTGGCCGCCGCGCGCGCGGCGGCGTCCGCCGCCGCCGTGCCGGGGCGGTGGCGGCGGCGCTCCGCTCAGCCGAGGAACAGCTTGTAGACCGGGTTGGCCGTCTCGTCCCAGTGGCGGTAGCCCAGGGTGGTGAGGAACTGGCCGAAGGCGCCCATCTCGTCGGGCGGCACCTGCAGGCCGATCAGGATGCGGCCGACGTCGCCGCCCTGGCTGCGGTAGTGGCACAGCGAAATGTTCCAGTTCGGCGCCATGCTGTCGAGGAAGCGCATCAGCGCGCCCGGCCGCTCGGGGAACTCGAAGCGGTACAGCAACTCGTCCCGCGCCAGGCTGCTCTTGCCGCCGACCAGGTGGCGGATGTGCGCCTTGGCCAGCTCGTCGTGGGTCAGGTCCAGGGTCTGGAAGGCGTTCTCCTCGAAGCGGCGGGCCAGCGCGCCGGACTCGTGGCGGTCGGCGATCTGGATGCCGACGAACACATGGGCCTGGTCCTGGTCGCTGATGCGGTAGTTGAACTCGGTGACGTTGCGCGGCCCGACCAGCGCGCAGAAACGCTTGAAGCTGCCGCGCTGCTCGGGCAAGGTGACGGCGAACACCGCCTCGCGCGATTCGCCCAGCTCGGCCCGCTCGGCGACGAAGCGCAGGCGGTCGAAGTTCATGTTGGCGCCGCTGGCGATGGTGATCAGGGTCTCGTTGCGGATCGGTTCCTTGCTCAGCGCGGCCCGTTCGATATAGGCCTTGGCGCCGGCCACGGCCAGCGCGCCGGACGGTTCCAGGATGCTGCGGGTGTCGGTGAAGACGTCCTTGATGGCGGCGCAGATGGCGTCGGTGTCGACCACGATGATGTCGTCGACGTAAAGCTGGGCCAGGCGGAAGGTTTCCTCGCCGACCAGGCGCACGGCGGTGCCGTCGGCGAACAGGCCGACGTCGGCCAGGGTGACCCGCTCGCCGGCCTTGCGGCTGCGCGCCATGGCGTCCGAGTCCAGCGTCTGCACGCCGATGATCTTGATGTCGGGACGGATCTGCTTGACATAGGTGGCGATGCCGGAGATCAGGCCGCCGCCGCCGATCGGCACGAAGATGGCGTGGATCGGGCCGGCGTGCTGGCGCAGGATCTCCATGCCGATGGTGCCTTGGCCGGCGATCACGTCGGGGTCGTCGAAGGGGTGGACGAAGGTCAGCTTCTGCTCTTTTTCCAGCGACAGCGCGTGGTTGTAGGCGTCGGTGTAGGACTCGCCATGCAGCACCACCTCGACGTCGGCGCCACCGCGCGCCTTGACCGCGTCGACCTTCAACTGCGGCGTGGTGGTCGGCATCACGACCACCGCGCGGCAGCCCATGCGCGCCGCCGACAGCGCCACGCCCTGGGCGTGGTTGCCGGCCGAGGCGCAAATGACGCCGCGCTTGCGCTGCGCCTCGCTCAGGTGGGTCATCTTGTTGTAGGCGCCACGAACCTTGAAGCTGAACACGCTCTGCATGTCCTCGCGCTTGAAATAAATTCGGTTCTCGTAACGCTGCGACAGGGTCGGCGCGAGTTCCAGCGGGGTCTCAGTGGCGACGTCGTAGACGCGCGCGGTCAGGATTTTCTTCAGATAGTCGATAGTCATGGTCTGCAAACAGTGTGGTTCTGGGCCAGATGCGGCGGGCGCAACTTCTGGTTCGTTCGATGCGAAGACATGCTTCTAACCGGCTGGTGACCGGGGACGGCAGGGGCTGGACGGGCGCCGGTGGGCGCGCTGCCGAACTGTTCAAGCGTGCGGGGTGCGCTTGACGGGTGTGCCTGATTATAATGGACACCTTTCGCCCTCCACAAAAATCCGATGATCGAATCCGCAATAGCCTGGTTGCTGCACCTGCTGGCGGCGCCGGAGGTGGGACTGACGTCGGTCTTCATCATCAGTTTCATCTCCGCCACCCTGCTGCCGCTGGGCTCCGAGCCGGCCGTGTTCGCCGTGGTCAAGGCCAACGCCGCGCTGTTCTGGCCGGTGATCGCCGTCGCCACCCTCGGCAACACCCTGGGCGGCGTGGTCGACTACTGGCTGGGCTACCGCGCCAAGGCGGCCTTCGCGCGCGAGCGCGAGAGCCGCTGGTTCGGCTGGCTGGCCCGCTACGGCGCCAAGACCATGTTGCTGGCCTGGCTGCCCGGCATCGGCGACCCGCTGTGCACCCTGGCCGGCTGGCTCAAGCTGCCGTTCTGGCCCAGCGTGTTCTACATGGCTTGCGGCAAACTGTTGCGCTACATCACCATGACCAGCCTGCTGTTGTACGTGCCGGACGGCGTGTGGCAGCGGATCGGCCATTTGCTGGGATGATGCGCCTGCATACGACGTTCCGATATATCCCACAATCCATTAATATTATTCACTTTGAATGATTGCTTTTGGCTGGACATGCCAATGAAATGCGTTTTTGGCGAATTTATTTCGGTGCGACGGTCGGCCGAGAGCCCTTGGGCGGGCTAAGGCTGTTCCCGCATGGTGCGGCGCAATACGCTAGAATGGTCCTTTAGGGTCCAGTCCACAAGTCCAATCTCACATGAACGCCCCCGCACAAATCCAAGCATTGCTGGCGGAAACGCCCCACGGTCCCGCGCCGACCCGTCTGCGCGAAATCCCCTACAACTACACCTCGTTTTCCGATCGCGAAATCGTCATCCGTCTGTTGGGGGAGGACTCCTGGAGCCTGCTCGACGCCCTGCGCGGTTCGCGCCAGACCGGCCGTTCGGCCCGCATGCTGTACGAGGTGCTGGGCGACATCTGGGTGGTGCGGCGCAACCCGTATCTGCAGGACGACATGCTGGACAACCCCAAGCGGCGCCAGGAGTTGATTGACGCGCTGCACCACCGCCTGGCCGAGGTCGACAAGCGCCGCCTGGCGGTCGACGCCGTCGGCGAGGGCGCCGACGGCGAGCAGGCGCGCCAGCGCAGCGCCAACGTCGAGCAGTTGTTGAAGGCGGCCGGCAAGGCCGTGGCCGACTTCGGCGACGAGTTCCGCGCCACCTGGGACCTGCGCAAGCGCACCACCAAGATCCTCAGCCGCTACACCGAAAAACACAACATCCGCTTCGACGGCATGACCCGCGTCGCCCACGTCACCGACGCCACCGATTGGCGCGTCGAATACCCCTTCGTGGTGTTGACGCCGGACACCGAGGACGAGATGGCCGGCCTGGTCAAGGGCTGCATCGAGCTGGGGCTGACCATCATCCCGCGCGGCGGCGGCACCGGCTACACCGGCGGCGCCGTGCCGCTGACGCCGCTGTCGGCCGTCATCAACACCGAGAAGCTGATCGACCTGGGCCAGGTCGAGATGACCGTGCTGCCCGGCCTGGACCACGAGTACGCCACCATCCACTCGGGCGCCGGGGTGATCACCAACAAGGTGTCGGAGGCGGCCGAGAAGGCCGGCTTCGTCTTCGCCGTCGACCCGACCTCGGCGCACGCCTCCTGCATCGGCGGCAACATCGCGATGAACGCGGGCGGCAAGAAGGCCGTGCTGTGGGGCACCGCGCTGGACAACCTGGCCTCGTGGCGCATGGTCGACCCGAACGGCGACTGGCTCGAAGTGACCCGGCTGGAGCACAACCTGTCGAAGATCCACGACGCGCCGGTGGCCAAGTTCCTGCTGGAATGGACCCATCCGAACACCCGCGGCGCCAGCAAGAAGAACGCGCCGTTCAAGACCGAAACGCTGGTGATCGAAGGCCGCAAGTTCCGCAAGGAAGGCCTGGGCAAGGACGTCACCGACAAGTTCCTCTCCGGCCTGCCCGGCATCCAGAAGGAGGGCTGCGACGGCCTGATCACCTCGGGCCGCTGGATTCTGCACAAGATGCCCAAATTCGCCCGCACCGTCTGCCTGGAGTTCTTCGGCCAGGCGCGCGACGCCATCCCGTCCATCGTCGAGATCAAGGATTACCTGGACGGCCTGCCGGCCAAGGGCGAGCAGTTCAAGACCATCCGCCTGGCCGGGCTGGAGCATTTGGACGAGCGCTACCTGCGCGCGGTGGGCTACTCGACCAAGTCGAAGCGCGGCGTGCTGCCGAAGATGGCGCTGTTCGGCGACATCGTCGGCGACGACGAGAACGCGGTGGCCCAGGCCGCCTCGGAAGTGGTGCGCATCGCCAACACCCGGGTCGGCGAAGGCTTCGTCGCCGTCAGCGCCGAGGCGCGCAAGAAATTCTGGCTGGACCGCGCCCGCACCGCCGCCATCGCCAAGCACACCAACGCCTTCAAGATCAACGAGGACGTGGTGATTCCGCTCAACCGCATGGGCGAGTACACCGACGGCATCGAGCGCATCAACATCGAGCTGTCGATCAAGAACAAGCTGCAACTGGCCGCCGCGCTGCACGACTTCATCGCCGCCGGCAACCTGCCGGTGGGCAAGAGCGACGACGCCTCCGACGACCGCGTCGGCGACGCCGAGATGCTCGGCGACCGCGAGCAGCAGGCGCTGGCCCTGCTCGAGCAGGTGCGGGCGCGCTGGAGCTACACGCTGGAGGCGTTGGACCTGCCGCTGGCGCAGGCGCAAGCACGCCTGGCCGAACTGGGCCTGGAACGCCTGCTGCCGGTGTTCGCCCAGCGCCTGGAGCAACAGCCGAACGCCACCCTGTTCGACGTGGTGCAGGACCGCACCGTGCGCATCACCTGGAAGCAGGAAATCCGCGCCCAGTTGCGGCAGATCTTCAACGGCGCCGCCTTCAAGCTGATCCTCGACGAGGCCACCGCGGTCCACCAGCGCGTGCTGCGCGGCCGCGTCTTCGTCGCGCTGCACATGCACGCCGGCGACGGCAATGTGCACACCAACCTGCCGGTCAACTCGGACAACTACGAGATGCTGCAGGACGCCCACCAGGCCGTCGCCCGCATCATGGTGCTGGCCCGTTCGCTCAACGGCGTCATCTCCGGCGAGCACGGCATCGGCATCACCAAGCTGGAGTTCCTCACCGAGGACGAGATCAGCGAGTTCCGCGACTACAAGCAGCGCATCGATCCGGAAGGCCGCTTCAACAAGGGCAAGCTGCTCAACCTGCCGGGCCTGGGGGCCGACCTGCGCAACGCCTACACGCCGTCCTTCGGCCTGATGGGCCACGAGTCGCTGATCATGCAGCAGAGCGACATCGGCGCCATCGCCACCAGCGTCAAGGATTGCCTGCGCTGCGGCAAGTGCAAACCCGTCTGCGCCACCCACGTGCCGCGCGCCAACCTGCTGTACTCGCCGCGCGACAAGATCCTGGCGACCTCGTCGCTGATCGAGGCCTTCCTGTACGAGGAGCAGACCCGCCGCGGCATTTCGATCAAGCACTGGGAAGAGTTCGAGGACGTCGCCGACCACTGCACCGTGTGTCACAAATGTGTGACGCCGTGCCCGGTCAACATCGACTTCGGCGACGTCTCGATGAACATGCGCAACCTGCTGCGCAAGATGGACAAGAAGAGCTTCAAGCCGATGGCCGCCGCCACCATGTTCTTCCTCAACGCCAGCGATCCGACCACCATCAACCTCTACCGCAAGGTGATGTTGGAGTGGGGCATGAAGGCGCAGAACCTGGGCCACGACCTGCTCAAGAAATTCGCCAAGAAGCAGACCAAGGCGCCCAAGCCGAGCACCGGCAAGCCGCCCGTGCGCGAGCAGGTGATCCACTTCATCAACAAGAAGATGCCGGGCAACCTGCCGAAGAAGACCGCGCGCGCCCTGCTCGACATCGAGGACGACAAGGTGATCCCGATCATCCGCAATCCGCAGGCCACCACGGCCGACACGGAGGCGGTGTTCTACTTCCCGGGCTGCGGCTCGGAGCGCCTGTTCTCGCAGGTCGGCCTGGCCACCCAGGCGATGTTGTGGGAGGTCGGCGTGCAGACCGTGTTGCCGCCGGGTTATCTGTGCTGCGGCTATCCGCAACGCGGCAACGGCGAGTTCGACAAGGCCGAGAAGATGATGACGGACAACCGCGTGCTGTTCCACCGCATGGCCAACACGCTCAACTATCTGGACATCAAGACCGTGCTGGTTTCCTGCGGCACCTGCTACGACCAGTTGGCCACCTACGAGTTCGACAAGATCTTCCCCGGCTGCCGCATCATGGACATCCACGAGTATCTGTTGGAGAAGGGCGTCAAGCTGGAGGGCGTCAACGGCACCCGCTATATGTACCACGAGCCTTGCCACAACCCGATGAAGCTGCAGGACTCGGGCAAGACCATCAACTCGCTGATCAGCACCATCGACAACGTCAAGATCGAGAAGAACGACCGCTGCTGCGGCGACGCCGGCACCCTGGCCGTGTCGCGGCCCGACATCTCGACGCAGATCCGCTTCCGCAAGGAGGAGGAGATGATCAAGGGCGCCGACAAGCTGCGCGCCGACGGTTTCACCGGCGAGGTGAAGATCCTCACCAGCTGCCCGGCCTGCCTGGGCGGCGTGTCGCGCTACAGCGAGGACGCCGGCACCACCGCCGACTACATCGTCATCGAGATCGCCAAGCATCTGCTGGGCGAGAACTGGTTGCCCGACTACGTGGCCAAGGCCAACAGCGGCGGCATTGAGCGGGTGCTGGTATGACGGCCGCCTGCGACCTGTGCCAGTTGTTGGCGACGACGCCCGGCCAGACCGGCGGCGCCGTCATCTGGCGCGACAGCCAGGTGTCGGTGGTGGCCGTCGACGAGGCCGAGTATCCGGGATTCTGCCGCGTGGTCTGGAACGGCCACGTCAAGGAGATGAGCGACCTGCAGCCGCGCCAGCGGCACTGGGTGATGGACGTGGTCTGGCAGGTCGAGTTGGCGGTGCGCGAGATCATGCAACCGGAAAAGGTCAACCTGGCCAGCCTGGGCAACATGACGCCGCACGTGCACTGGCACGTCATCCCGCGCTTCCTCGACGACGCGCATTTCCCCAATCCGGTCTGGGCCACGGTCCAGCGCAGCTCGCTGCCCGAGGTGCTGGCGGCGCGCCGCGCCCTGCTGCCGCAGCTGCACGCCGACATCATCGAGCGTTTGGGCGGATAATAGCGGCAGCAAGCGTGCCGCCAGACCAAGACAACCCTGTGGCGCAAACCGGGGTCGGACCCGTCGGGTCCGACCCCGGCTCGTGGCCTTGGGTTAAAGCCGGCCCGTCCCGCTCCTCCAATCAACCAAGCAACCCAAGTCCGCATCCCGCCCATGAGCTTAAGTAAAAACAGCCCCCAGCCCACCGGCTTCACCGTGCACAGCAAATCCCGCCTGCTCGACGTCAGCTTCGACGACGGCGCCAGCTTCGCCATTCCCTTCGAGCTGCTGCGGGTGTATTCGCCGTCGGCCGAGGTGCGCGGCCACGGCCAGGGCCAGGAGGTGCTGCAGGTCGGCAAGCGCGAAGTCGGCATCACCGCCCTCGACCCGGTCGGCAACTACGCGGTGCAGCCGACCTTCAGCGACGGCCACAACACCGGCCTGTTCAGCTGGGACTATCTGTACAAGCTGGGCAGTGAGCAGGCCGAGCTGTGGCAGAACTACCTGACCCGCCTGCACGCCTCCGGCTTCGAAGGCGACAGCGGCCGCGAACCCGGCACCACCCTGACCGCCCCGGCCAAGGCCCACGGCTGCGGCGGCAAGCACTAAACCAGGCAGCGAAACGGCGGGCCTGTTGCTGTTCATCTGAGCGCGCGCAACCGCGCTTTGTTGAGGAATTGACGGTGATGAGGGGCGGTATTAACGTCGCGGCATGATCCTCAATTTTCGCGATAAGATGACAGCGCTGGTGTGGAATGGCACATTGGTGCATGGATTGCCGGTGACGGTACAAAATGTTGCCCGGCGAAAGTTGAGAATGCTGAACAGTGCCTTGCTGCTTGGCGACTTGCGGGCGCCGCCGGGCAATCGCCTAGAGGCCTTGAAGGGCGCGCGCAAGGGGCAATATAGTATTCGCATCAACCAGCAGTGGCGCATCTGTTTCCTCTGGCAGGATGGGGATTGCGCCGAGGTCGAGATAGTCGACTATCACTAGCGGAGAACTTGATGGCGAAATTGAAGAATATCCATCCAGGGGAGATTCTGCTGGAGGAATTTCTTAAACCGATGGGCATCAGCCAGAATGCACTGGCCCGCGCCATTGGCGTACCTTCGCGCCGCATCAATGACATCGTTTTGGAAAAACGTGGCATCAGCGCCGACACGGCGCTACGTCTGGCGCGCACCTTCGGCACCAGCGAATCTTTTTGGATGGGCTTGCAGGTCGACTTTGAGCTGGAAAAGGCGCGACAGGAGATCGGCACCCATTTGAAGGCGATTCAGCGCCTGTCCGCGCCCGGATAGTGGCGCTTTGCAGGAATCGGAATCCAACGGGGCGGGCCGCTTGTATAATGCAGGCAAACTAACAGGCCGCCCAATATGACCAATACCACCCATTTCGGTTACAAAACCGTCGCTGAAGACGACAAAGTCCGCGAAGTCGCCAAGGTTTTCCACTCCGTCGCCGCCAAATACGATGTGATGAACGATCTCATGTCGGCCGGCCTGCACCGTTTGTGGAAGACCTTCACCATCGCCCACGCCGGCGTGCGTCCCGGCTTCAAGGTGCTCGACATCGCCGGCGGCACCGGCGACCTGGCCAAGGCCTTCGCCAAGCAGGCCGGCCCGTCCGGCGAGGTCTGGCTGACCGACATCAACGAGTCGATGTTGCGCGTCGGCCGCGACCGTCTCTTGAATCGCGGCCTGTTGACCCCCACCTTGTTGTGTGACGCGGAAAAATTGCCCTTCCCGGACAATTATTTCGACCGCGTCAGCGTCGCCTTCGGCCTGCGCAACATGACCCACAAGGACCAGGCGCTGGCCGAGATGCGCCGCGTGCTCAAGCCGGGCGGCAAGTTGCTGGTGCTGGAATTCTCCAAGGTGCCGGCGGCCTTGCAAAAACCATATGACCTGTATTCCTTCCAGGTGCTGCCGTGGCTGGGTCAAAAGATCGCCGGCGACGCCGAAAGCTACCGCTATCTGGCCGAGTCGATCCGCATGCATCCGGACCAGGAGACCCTGAAGACGATGATGCAGGACGCCGGGCTGGAAAAAGTCCAGTATTACAATCTGACGGCAGGTGTGGCCGCTTTACACACCGGTATCAAACTGTAAGACTTTTGTAGGAAGCAAAGATATGAACATGAAGAAAATCCTGATCGGCGCCATGCTGGCCGTGTCCGCCTTTTCGATGATGGCCGAGTCGATCGCCCGTCCCATGGGCGGTGGCCGCTCGATCGGCCGCCAGTCGTCCAACGTCAGCCGCACGGCGCCAACGCCGGCCCAGCAGGCGCCGCGTCCGGCCGCCGCGCCGGCCCCGGCGCCCGCCGCGCCAGCCATCCCGCCCAAGCCGGCCAGCCCTTGGAAGGGTATCCTGGGCGGCGCGCTGCTCGGTCTGGGCGTGGGCGCCTTGCTGTCGCACTTCGGCATGGGCGGCGCCCTGGGCAGCATGTTCGGCTCGATCATCATGCTCGCCCTGCTGGCCGGCGCGGCCTTCTTCATCATCCGCATGATCCGCAACCGCAGCGCCGGCAACGCGCCGGCCGCGCCCGGCGCCTTCGGCGGCGGCGGCAATGGCAACTTCGGCGGCGGTGGCTTCAGCAACGCCATGCCGCAGGGCGCCGGCGCCACGCCGGAAATCGGTTCGCGCCTGCCTAGCCAGGCCTTCGAGCCGCTGCAAGCGGGCTCGTCGGGCGTGGCCCTGGACAAGCCGGTCGCCCACACGCCGTGGGGCGTGCCGGCCGACTTCGACGCGCCGGCCTTCCTGCGCGTGGCCAAGAGCAACTTCATCCGCCTGCAGGCGGCCTGGGACAAGGGCGACGTCGCCGACATCCGCGAGTTCACCACGCCCGAGGTGTTCGCCGAGCTGAAGATGCAGATCAGCGAGCGCGGCGCGCAGGCCGACTTCACCGACGTGGTCAGCATCGACGCCGAGCTGCTCGGCATCGAGACGGCCGCCAACGAGTACCTGGCCAGCGTCAAGTTCATCGGCAGCATCAAGTCGGCGCCGACCGCCGCCGCCGAACCCTTCCAGGAGGTGTGGAACCTGAGCAAGCCGGTGTCCGGCGGCGGCGGCTGGATGCTGGCAGGTATCCAGCAACTGTCCTGACACTCGCGGGTGCAGGTAATTTGACCAGGCCGCCGGGATATTGCCCGGCGAACTGGTAAGATCAAGACCGCCCACTTTTCGGGCGGTTTTGTTTTTTGAGCGGCGAACGCATGACACCACCGAATTCATCCCATTTCCCCTCCCTCCCGGACGCGGCCGCGCCCGTCATCGCCACCGTCAACCACCTGTTGGCCCAGGAACCCTGGGCGCGGCGGGAATTGCTGCGGCACGCGGGCAAGGTCGCCTGTGTCGACGCCGGCAGCCTGGCGCTGCGCCTGCGCGTCGGCGGCGACGGTCTGCTGGAGGCGGCCCCGGCCGAACAGGAGGCCGCCGTCACCATCCGCGTCAAGCTGTCCGACCTGCCGCTGATCCTGCGGCAGCGCGAGCGCGCCTTCTCCTACGTCAAGATCGACGGCGACGCCGAGTTCGCCAACGCCATCTCCAGCCTGTCCAAATCGCTGCGCTGGGAGGCCGAGCACGACCTGGAGAAAGTGATCGGCCCGGTCGCCGCCGTGCGCGTGGTGGCCGGCGCCAAGGCCGCCTTCGGCGCCGTCAAGGCGGGCCAGCGCAAGCTGGCCGAGAACCTCGCCGAATATTTCCTCGACGAGCAGCCGATGCTGCTGCGTCCGGCCGTGGTGGCGGCCTTCTCGGCCGACGTGGCGCGCCTGCGCGACGACGTCGAACGGGCCGCCAAGCGCCTGGCCAAGCTGGAGCAGAAGCTGGCGGCGCGCGCGGCCGCCACACCCCCGCAACACGATACGGACCCTCAATGATCTTGAAATTCCTGCGCCTGCTGAAAATCCTCCGCGTCGCCGTCCGCTACGGCCTCGACGAAATCGCCATCTCCGGCCTGAAGGTGCCGCGCATCGCCAAGCTGATCGACACCGTCATCTTCTGGCGCGACATCTCGGCGCCGCGCGGCGAACGGCTGCGCATGGCGCTCGAAGACCTCGGTCCGATCTTCGTCAAGTTCGGCCAGGTGCTGTCGACCCGGCGCGACCTGATTCCGCTCGACCTGGTCGAGGAGCTGGCCAAGCTGCAGGACCGGGTGCCGCCGTTCCCCTCCGACCTGGCCATCGCGCAGATCCAGAAGTCGCTCGGCGCCCACCCGGACCAGCTGTTCGCCTCGTTCGAACGGACCCCGGTGGCCTCCGCCTCGATCGCCCAGGTGCACTTCGCCACCTTGAAGGACGGCAAGCAGGTGGCCGTCAAGGTGCTGCGCCCCGGCATGAAGAAGTCGATCGACGAGGACGTCGCGCTGATGCACATCGCCGCCGAGTGGATCGGCCGCATCTGGGCCGACAGCAAGCGCCTCAAGCCGAAGGAGGTGGTGGCCGAGTTCGACAAATACCTGCACGACGAGCTCGACCTGATGCGCGAGGCGGCCAACGCCAGCCAGCTGCGGCGCAACTTCGCCGGCTCCGACCTGCTGCTGGTGCCGGAGATGTACTGGGACTATTGCTCCAGCAGCGTGATCGTCATGGAGCGCATGCACGGCATCCCGGTGTCGCAGATCGACCGGCTGGAAGCGGCCGGCGTCGACCTGAAAAAGTTGTCGAGCGACGGCGTGGAGATCTTCTTCACCCAGGTGTTCCGCGACGGCTTCTTCCACGCCGACATGCACCCCGGCAATATCCTGGTGTCGATCGAACCGGCCACCTTCGGCCGCTACATCGCGCTCGACTTCGGCATCGTCGGCACCCTGAACGACTTCGACAAGGACTACCTGTCGCAGAACTTCCTGGCCTTCTTCCGCCGCGACTACAAGCGCGTCGCCGAGGCCCACATCGAGTCCGGCTGGGCACCCAAGGAAACCCGCGTCGACGAGCTCGAATCGGCCGTGCGCGCCTGCTGCGAGCCGATCTTCGACCGGCCGCTGAAGGACATCTCCTTCGGCCAGATCCTGCTGCGCCTGTTCCAGACCTCGCGCCGCTTCAACGTCGAGGTGCAGCCGCAACTGGTGCTGCTGCAAAAGACCCTGCTCAACATCGAAGGCCTGGGGCGCCAGCTCGACCCCGACCTCGACCTGTGGAAGACCGCCAAGCCCTACCTGGAAAACTGGATGGCCGAGCAGGTCGGCTGGCAAGGCATGTGGCAGCGCCTGAAGGCCGAGGCGCCGCGCTACACCCACATCCTGCCGCAACTGCCGCGCCTGCTGCACCGCGCGCTGGAGCAGGGCGGCGAGCCGGCGGCCGACAACAGCGAACTGATCAAAACGCTGATCGGCGAACAGCAGCGCACCAATCGACTGCTCAGCCTGGTGATCTATTTCGCCGGCGCCTTCGCCATCGGCGTGCTCGGCTTCCAGCTCTACCTGCGCTGGCAGCACATGCAGTAAATGAATCAAAGGCGGCAAACATGCAACAATTTCATGAACGCGACCCGCTGACGCCGGCCTTCTGGGACGAGCGCTTCGCCGGCAATTTCACCCCCTGGGACAGGGGCGGCGTGCCGCAGGCGCTGCGCGATTTCGCCGCCGCCGCGCCGACGCCGTTGACCACCCTGATTCCCGGCTGCGGTTCGGCCCACGAGCTGGCCTGCCTGGCCGAAGCCGGTTGGGACGTGACCGCCATCGACTTCTCGCCGGCGGCGGTGGCCGCCGCCAAGGCCGCCGTCGGCCCTTGGGCGGGCAGGGTGGTCGAAGCCGACTTCTTCGCCTGGCGGCCGGCCGCGCCGCTGCAACTGATCTACGAACGGGCCTTCCTGTGCGCCATGCCGCGCGCACTGTGGCCGCGGGTGGCGGCGCGCTGGGCCGAGCTGCTGGCGCCCGGCGCCCTGCTGGCCGGCTATTTCTTTTTCGACAATGCGGCCAAGGGGCCGCCGTTCGGCATCGCCCGCGAACAGCTCGACGCGCTGCTGGCGCCGCACTTCGACTGCGTCGAGGACGCCGCCGTGGCCGACTCGATCGCCGTCTTCGAGGGCAAGGAGCGCTGGCTGGTCTGGCGCCGCCGCTGACGCCGTGTTGCCCGGCCGCCCGGCGGCCAGCGGAAAACCGCGATGGGCCGGAAAAAAGCTTTATAATTCAGGGTTTTTGATGATTTTTGCGGAGTAATAGATGCCGATCTACGCTTACCGCTGCGAGGAATGTGGCTTTGCCAAGGATGTCTTGCAAAAGATCTCCGACCCGCAGCTGACTGATTGCCCGACGTGTGGCAAGGCAAGTTTTAAGAAACAACTGACCGCCGCCGGTTTCCAGCTGAAGGGTACCGGTTGGTACGCCACCGATTTCCGTGGCGGCACCGCGCCGGCCACCGGCGTCTCCAGCGGTCCGGTGGAGGGCGCCGCCAAGGCCGACGCCGCCCCGGCGCCGGCCGCGCCGGCCGCCGCCGCGCCGTCCGGCAACTCGGGAGCCGACTAAACCAGAGGATCTGCTCAGGCCGGGCGGACGCGGCATCTTGCCGCCGCCGCCATCACCCTTCACCGAGAACACGATGCGCAAATATTTTATTACCGGTTTGCTGATACTGGTGCCGCTGGCGATCACCGCCTGGGTGCTGAATCTGGTGATCGGCACCATGGACCAATCGCTGTTGATCGTGCCCGAGCGCTGGCAGCCGCGCACCCTGATCGGCTTCGACATCCCCGGCCTGGGCACCATGCTGACGGTGTTGATCGTGTTCCTGACCGGCCTGTTGACCAACAACCTGGTCGGTAATTATGTGGTCAAGCTGTGGGAGCGCCTGTTGCAGCGCATCCCGGTGGTCAGCTCCCTGTACGGCAGCGTCAAGCAGGTCTCCGACACCTTGTTCTCGTCGTCCGGCAACGCCTTCCGCAAGGCCGTGCTGGTGCCGTATCCGCACCAGAACTCCTGGACCATCGCCTTCCTCACCGGCACGCCGGGCGGCGATGTGAAGAACCACCTGGTGGGCGACTATGTCAGCGTGTATGTGCCGACCACGCCCAACCCCACGTCGGGCTTCTTCCTGATGATGGCGCGCAAGGATGTGGTCGAGCTCGATATGAGCGTCGATACCGCCCTGAAATACATCGTCTCGATGGGTGTGGTGGCGCCGGATGCGCCGCCGGCCAACGAGGCGGCCAGCAAATGAACGCGCCGCGCCTCGTTGCGGCGAACTGAGAATCAAACGAAATTTAACCTGAACTGAGAAATAACATGTCCTCAATGCGTACTCACTACTGCGGCCTCACCACTGAAGCCCTGCTCGGCCAAACCGTCAGCCTGTGCGGCTGGGTACACCGCCGCCGCGACCACGGCAGCCTGATCTTCATCGACCTGCGCGACCGCGAAGGCCTGGTGCAGATCGTCTGCAATCCCGAGCAAGCCGAGATGTTCAAAGTCGCCGAGGCCGTGCGCAACGAGTTCTGCCTGCGCGTGACCGGCGTCGTCACCGCCCGCACCGAAGGCACCATCAACAACAACCTGAAATCGGGCAAGGTCGAAGTGGTCTGCGTCGAACTGGAAGTGCTCAACGCCTCGGTGCCGGTGCCGTTCCAGCTGGACGACGACAACCTGTCCGAAACCACCCGCCTGACCCACCGCGTGCTCGACCTGCGCCGTCCGCAGATGCAAAACAATCTGCGCCTGCGCTACAAGGTGACGATGGAAGTGCGCAAGTACCTCGACGAGCTGGGCTTCATCGACATCGAAACCCCGATGCTGACCAAGTCGACCCCGGAAGGCGCGCGCGACTACCTGGTGCCGTCGCGCGTCAACGCCGGCAACTTCTTCGCGCTGCCGCAATCGCCGCAGTTGTTCAAGCAGCTGCTGATGGTGGCCAACTTCGACCGCTACTACCAGATCGTCAAATGCTTCCGCGACGAGGATCTGCGCGCCGACCGCCAGCCCGAGTTCACCCAGATCGACTGCGAGACCTCCTTCCTGACCGAACAAGAGATCCGCGACCTGTTCGAGGACATGATCCGCAAGGTCTTCAAGAACACCCTCGACATCGAACTGCCCAACCCCTTCCCGGTGATGGAATTCGCCGAAGCGATGGGTAAATACGGTTCGGACAAGCCGGACATGCGCGTCAAGCTCGAATTCACCGACCTGACCGAGGTGATGAAGGACGTCGACTTCAAGGTCTTCTCCGGCGCCGCCAACCTGCCGAACGGCCGCGTGGTCGGCCTGCGCGTACCGAAGGGTGGCGAAATGCCGCGTTCGGAAATCGACGCCTACACCCAGTTCGTCGCCATCTACGGCGCCCGCGGCCTGGCCTACATCAAGGTCAACGAGAAGGCCAAGGGCCGTGACGGCCTGCAATCGCCCATCGTCAAGAACCTGCACGACGCCGCCCTGGCCAAGGTGCTGGAACTGACCGGCGCCGAAGACGGCGACCTGATCTTCTTCGGCGCCGACAAGGCCAAGGTCGTCAACGACGCCATCGGCGCGCTGCGCGTGAAGATCGGCCACAGCGAATTCGGCAAGAAGGCCGGCCTGTTCGACGACGTCTGGGCGCCGCTGTGGGTGGTCGACTTCCCGATGTTCGACTACGACGAGGAAGCCGACCGCTGGACCGCGACCCACCACCCGTTCACCGCGCCGAAGGACGGCCACGAGGACATGCTGGAAACCAATCCGGGCGCCTGCATCGCCAAGGCCTACGACATGGTCTTGAACGGTTGGGAACTGGGCGGCGGTTCGATCCGTATCCACCGCGAGGAAGTGCAGTCGAAAGTGTTCCGCGCGCTGAAGATCGACGCCGACGAAGCCCGTCTGAAGTTCGGCTTCCTGCTCGACGCGCTGCAATACGGCGCGCCGCCGCACGGCGGCCTGGCCTTCGGCCTGGACCGTATCGTCACCATGATGACCGGTTCCGATTCGATCCGCGACGTGATCGCCTTCCCGAAAACCCAGCGCGCCCAGTGCCTGCTGACCCAGGCGCCGTCCGAGGTCGACGAGAAGCAACTCAAAGAGCTGCACATCCGTCTGCGCGCGGCCGAGCCGAAGGTGGCCGGCTGATCTAGTTCTGTTGCGTCCGCTCCGGCGGACGCGGCGTGATCTTCAAAAGGCGCACTGGTTGCGCCTTTTCTTTTGCCCGAACATGAAGCCATACAAGATTCCCGAATCCGTGCTGGTGGTGATCCACACCGCCGACCTGCAGGTGTTGCTGATCGAGCGGGCCGACAAGCCCGGCTTCTGGCAGTCGGTCACCGGCTCGCTCGACGCGCCCGACGAGCCGCTGGCGCAAACCGCCGCGCGCGAACTGTTCGAGGAGACCGGCATCGCCGCCGACGCCGAACGCATCGTGCTGCGCGACTGGCACTTGTCGAACATCTACACCATCTATCCCGTCTGGCGCCACCGCTACGCCCCCGGCGTGACGGAAAACACCGAGCACGTGTTCAGCGTCGAAGTGCCGCGCGACATCGCCGTCACCCTCAGCGCGCGCGAACACCTGAACCATTGCTGGCTGCCGTATCTCGACGCGGCCGACAAATGCTTCTCCTCGTCGAACGCCGAAGCCATCCTGCAACTGCCCCAGCAGCTCAAGCGCTAATGCGTTGCTAAGCCCGTCCGCCTTTGCGCGGACACAATGGCCCACGGTGGGGCCGGTCTTAGCATGGCAGTCTGCCCGCCGAGGACTCGCTTGCCATGCCTGCCGTCTTGCGCTACAACGGATACACGCTCTTCTTCTTTTCCAACCAAGGCCAGCCGCTGCCGTCTGGCGTGGGAGCAATCCCCGTTTGCTCAAGCAAACCCCGAGGCACAATCTGGGGTCAGACCCGCCGGGTCTGACCCCGGCTCTCCGCCTTTGGGTGGTTTTTGTGGCCGCCGGCGCCCTAACTTCACGGCATTGCAGGCGTGGGAGGATTTTTTCGATGATTGAACCACTCGCATTGAAGCTCACCTTCGACCAGCAGGCCATGTGGGTACGCTTGGCTGACGGGCGAACCCTGGGCGTGCCCTTGAGCTTCTTTCCTCGTTTGCAGCGGGCCGAGTCGGAGCAACTGGCCGGGTACGTCATCAGCGGCGGCGGTGCCGGCCTGCACTGGGATGCGCTCGATGCAGACATCAGCGTCAAGCATCTGCTGTACGGCGACGGCGATCAGACGGCGGGGCGGGCCGGCTTGGCGCGCCAAGCCTGAGCCGAATCTCGTGCCGCACCGATGGCGCGGCCCAGCCAATTTCTCGCACGCAAGTGACGGTGGCGCTGGAAGCGGACTTATGGGGGTAGAATCAAGCCCATGAAAATCCGTGTCGCCACCTACAACATCCACAAGGGCGTGTCCGCCATCCGCAGCCAGCCGCGGGTGCACGCGCTCAAGCAGGCCATCGGCCTGTTCGCCGCCGACGTGGTGTTCCTGCAAGAGGTGCAGGGCCGCCACGACCGCAACGCCGCCCAGTACGGCGAGGAACACCACGGCCACAAGCACTGGCCGCAGACGGCCCAGCACGAGTTCTTCGCCGGCGAGGAGTTGCACGCCGCCTACGGCATGAACGCCATCTACGACCACGGCCACCACGGCAACGCCCTGCTCAGCGCCTACCCGATCGCCCAGAGCCGCAACCACGACGTCTCCGACCACGCCTACGAGCAGCGCGGCATCCTGCACTGCGAGATCGACACGCCGAAGGGCACGGTGCATTGCTACGTGGTCCACCTCGGCCTGTTCTCGGGCGGCCGGGGGCGCCAGACGGCGGCCCTGATCGAGGCCGTCAAGGCCTCGGCGCCGAACGGCGAGCCGGTCATCATCGCCGGCGACTTCAACGACTGGCGCGACGCGCTGGGCGACCAGCTGCGCCAGGCGCTCGGCGTGGTCGAGGTGTTCGAGCAGATCGGCGACACCTCCACCCTGAGCGAGCTGGTGCGCACGCTGGGCCGCCGCAACAAGGCCGGCGGCTCGACGGCGGCGCGCACCTTCCCGGCCGCGCTGCCGTTCTTCCGCCTCGACCGCATCTACGTGCGCGGCTTCCAGGTCGACAACGCCGAGGTGATGCACGGCAGCTTGTGGGCGCGCCTGTCCGACCACGCCCCCATCGTCGCCGAGCTCAAGCTCGTCTGAGCGGCCGCCGCCAACCCATGCGCTCAGTCAACTTCATCGCCGACAACGACGTCCGGCTGCTCTACTGCGGCACCGAGTTCTTCCCGGCGCTGATCGAGGCGATCGACGCGGCCCGGGGCGAGGTCTACTTCGAGACCTATATCTTCGCCGACGACGACACCGGCAAGGCGGTGCTGGGCGCGCTGATGCGCGCCGCCGGCCGTGGCGTGCTGGTGCGCGTCATCACCGACTGGTTCGGCACCGGCGGCGCGCGCAGCCAGCGCATGCGGGCCCAGTTGCGCGCGGCCGGCGTCGAGCACCGCATCTTCAACGCTTGGTTCCGCCGCGGCGTGACGCGCACCCACCGCAAGATCTGCGTGGTCGACCACGGCATCGCCTTCGTCGGCGGCATCAACATCAACGACGACCTGTTCTGCGACTACGACCACGGCCGGCGCCTGCCGGCGCCGCGCTGGGACTTCGCCGTCGCCGTGCGCGGCCCGCTGGTGGCGCTGATCCAGAAGGAGGCCGAGGCGCAGTGGGCGCGGCTGGGCAAGCTGGGCATCTTCAAGCGCATCAGCCTGTACCGCGACATGCGCAAGGTCGACCAGGACGCCGCCCGGCCCAGCATGGTGCAGGCCGGCTTCGTGGTGCGCGACAACCTGCGCAACCGCCGCACCATCCAGCGCGCCTACCTGCAGGCGCTGGGCCGCGCGCGCAAGAGCGTGCTGCTGGCCAATCCCTATTTCGCGCCGGGGCGCAAATTCCGCCGCGCCCTGGCCGCCGCCGCCGAGCGCGGCGTCGAGGTGGTGCTGCTGATCGGCGTCGGCGAAATGTGGATGCAGGACGCCGTCGCCCATTCCTTCTATCCCAAGCTGCTCGACGCCGGCGTCACCGTCGTCGAATACCACCACACCCAGTTGCACGCCAAGGTCGCCGTCATCGACGACGACTGGGCCACCGTCGGCTCCAGCAATGTGGACGGCCTCAGCCTGTTCCTCAACCAGGAAGCCAACGTGGTGGTCAAGGACGCCGCCTTCGCGCTCAGCCTGCGCGGCCACATCGAGGCGGCCGTGGCCGACGGCGTGGTGATCCACCGCGACGACTTCGCCCACATCGGCCGCTGCCGCCGCATCGGCTACGAGATCGCCTTCGTTTGCTATAAACTGTTGATGCGCATCTTCGCGATAGGGAAATATGCTTGATGAGTAAGAACGTTCAACACACTGGCGGTACTGGTAATGGCGGCGACGGCGGCAAGAGCGTGCGGGTCGACAAGTGGCTGTGGGCGGCGCGTTTCTTCAAGACGCGCTCGCTGGCGGCCGACGCCGTCGACAGCGGCAAGATCAAGCTCGGCGGCGACAAGGTCAAGCCGGCGCGCACCGTGCGGCTGGGCGACGAACTGCACATCGACAACGGCGCCGACGTTTGGGAGGTCGAGGTGCGCGGCCTGTCCGACGTGCGCGCCGCCGCGCCCATCGCCCGCCTGCTGTACGCCGAGAGCGCCGCCAGCGTGGCGCGCCGCGCCGGCGAGACCGAGCGGCGCAAGCTGTTCCGCGAGCCGGGCGCCGAGCTCAAGGGCCGCCCCACCAAGCGCGACCGCCGCCAACTGAGCAAGGCCAGCGGCCAGGAGTGAGGCGGCGCGCCGGCTGCCACAAGCTCAAGCTCATTGCGCCTCGACCCCCGCGTATGCCGATGCCGCCTGTTTGATGGCGGGCGCGTGCTTGGCGACGAACGCGGCCATGGTTTCCTCGCCCATATCGACCGACTTCGCTGCGCCGCCGGCCACGACGGTCACGTCCGCGATGCCGATGACGTGCAGAATGAGCCGCAGGTATTGCTCCGCAATATTGCGGTCGCGGATCGGCGAGCCTTCGGTGTACACCCCGCCCGAGGCGAGCAGCACCGTCGCCTGCTTGCCCGTGACCAGCCCTTTGCCGTCGAAGCCGAGCGTCTTTCCCTTGCGAACGATATGGTCGATCCAGGCCTTGAGTGCGGCCGGCACGTTGTAGTTGTAAACCGGTGTCGCGATCACGATGTGGTCGGCGGCGAGGAGCTCGGCCACGAGCACATCCGACATGGCTAGCACCTCTTTCATCTCGGCGGATTGCTTGTCGTCCGGGGTGAAGTAAGCCTGCAACCACGGCGCGTTGACGTGCGCTAGTTGGCTCTCGGCGAGATCGCGCACCACGACCTTGCCCTGCGGATGTGCGGCTTGCCAGTCGGCGACGAAGCGGCGCGTGAGTCGACGGGAAACCGATGAGTCGCCGCGCGGGCTGGTTTCAACGACGAGTAGTTTGGATGCCATGGTTTTTCCCTGAAGAGTTTGGTCGCAATGACAGTGAATATATGGCATCCTATCCATTTGCGGAACTGATAAAAAACCGATGAACTCCATCGGATAAACTGATAGGCCATGATCGAAAACCTCACACTTGACCAGCTGCGCGTCTTGGTCACCATCGCCGACACCGGCAGTTTTTCCGCCGCAGGGCGCAAGCTCTACCGGGCGCAGTCTTCCATCAGTCAGGCCGTGGCCGGGCTGGAAGAGGTGCAGGGTGTGCTGCTGTTCGATCGCAGCGGGCACCGCCCCAGATTGACCGGGATCGGGCGGGTGCTGGTCGACCAGGCGCGCAGGGTATTGAGCACCGCGCGGAAGTTCGAGGCCGTGGCCGCCAGCGCGCGCGACGGGGTGGAGCCCGAGTTGACGCTGGCCATCGACCCGCCGATTCCGTCGGGGCCGCTGATCGAGAGCATTCGAGCGTTGAACAGCGGCTTTCCCGATTTGCCCGTTACGTTCTCAACCGAAGGGTTCGGCGGCTCCTTGCGTCGCTTGCGTAGCCAGACGGCGGATTTGGCCATCTGCGTGCTGCTGCCCGTCGTGCCGGACGATGTCGTCGCCTTCCCGATGATGCGCGTGCCCCTGCAAGCCGTGGTGGCGCGCGACCATCCGCTGGCCGCTTTGGGGCGGCCGGCCGAGCGCGACGATCTGGCGCCCTACGTGCAACTGGTTTTGTCCGACCCGGTCGATCCTGGCAGTCCCAACTATGGGTTGGCGGGGGAAAGGCTATGGCGATTTGTCGATCTCGGCCGGCGGCTCGACTTTCTGCTCGCGGGTTTGGGCTGGTGCAGGATGCCCCTGCATCTCATCGAACAGCCGCTCGCCACCGGCCAGCTCGTGCCGATCGAGATCGCCGGGGACCAGACCCCTGCGCAGGGGCTAACGATCTACGCCGCGCACCTGCGCCAACGCGAGCCGGGCCGGGCCGGGCGTTGGCTGCTTGCCGATTTGCGGACGCGTTTCGGCGGCGTGAATCAGGAATGAGCGAGCGCCCGTCTTGCCATAGCGGACTGAGCCTTTCCACGGCGTCACATCCGCGCCACAATCGCCGGCTATGCTGCATCGCAGCAATAGAACCTCGCCTCTAACGTAAGCGTTTGACTTTTATCCCCCGGTAGATAATAGTACGAGCGTTCGCAATTCTTTTCACACGGAGCAAATTCATCTGGGAGAGAATGCTTTATTCCCAATGATTTTCAACCTTTGAGTGTCACTATTAATACTTCAGTCAAATTCATGCGCAAAGGCGAACTGACCCGCGCAGCCATTCTCGACGTGGCCTTGGACTTGTCGAGCCGGGACGGGCTGGAAGGCTTGACCATCGGTTTGCTGGCGGACCGGATGAACATGAGCAAGTCCGGCGTGTTCGCCCATTTCGGCTCGCGCGAGGACCTGCAGATCGAGGTGCTCAAGCTGTACCACCACCGTTTCGAGCAGGAAGTGTTCTTCCCCAGCGTCAAGGAGCCGCGCGGCATTCAGCGGCTGCGTTCGATGTTCGGCCGCTGGGTCAAGCGGGTCAGCGTCGAGATCGCTTCCGGCTGCATCTACATCAGCGGCGCGGTCGAATACGACGACCGGCCGGGACCGATCCGCGAGTCGCTGGTGGCGATGGTGGCGGCCTGGCAGGGCGCCTTGCTGCGCTGCGTGGAGCAGGCCATCGAATGCGGCGACCTGAAGGCCGACACCGACGCCGGGCAACTGGTCTACGAGATGTACGGCCTGATCCTGGCGCTGCACCACGACGCGCGCTTCCTGCGCCGTCCGGGCAGCCTGGACCGCGCCAGCGTCGGCTTCAACCGGCTGATAGACAATTACCAAAACGCGCCGCCGGCGGAGAAAACGGCGGCGCAGCACCAACCTTAAACCGCCGCGGTCCGCCGCAGCCTTTCGTCATACACATACCAAGTCACACGCCTTCAGGAGATAATCATGGGTCAATACGTCGCGCCAATCCGGGATATGCAATTCGTGCTGCACGAGTTCTTGAAAGTTGAAGATGAACTCAAGCAAATGCCTCACTACGCCGAGGTCGATGCCGACATCATCAACCAGGTGCTGGAAGAGGGCGCCAAGTTCACCTCGGAAGTGTTGTTCCCGCTGAACCACTCCGGCGACCGCGAAGGCTGCAAGCACGACGCCGCGACCCATACCGTCACCACTCCTAAGGGTTTCAAAGAGGCCTACAAGCAGTACGTCGACGGCGGCTGGGCGGCATTGGCCTGCTCGACCGAATACGGCGGCCAGGGCCTGCCCATCGTGCTGAACAATTCCTTCTACGAGATGCTGAACTCGTCGAACCAGGCCTGGTCGATGTACCCGGGCCTGTCGCACGGCGCCTACGAGTGCCTGCTGGAACACGGCACCGACGAACAGAAGGCGGTCTACCTGCCGAAGCTGGTGTCGGGCGAATGGACCGGCACCATGTGCCTGACCGAACCGCATTGCGGCACCGACCTGGGCATGCTGCGCTCGAAAGCGCTGCCACAGGACGACGGTTCCTGGCTGATCACCGGCAACAAGATCTTCATCTCGGCCGGCGAACACGACATGGCCGAAAACATCCTGCACCTGGTGCTGGCCCGCGTGCCGGACGCGCCTGAAGGCTCGAAAGGCATCTCGCTGTTCCTGGTGCCGAAGTACCTGCCGAACGCCGACGGTTCGATCGGCGCGCGCAACCCGATCACCTGCGGCGCCATCGAAGAAAAAATGGGCATCCACGGCAACTCGACCTGCCAGATGAACCTGGACGGCGCCCGTGGCTGGATCATCGGCCAGCCGAACAAGGGCCTGAACGCCATGTTCGTCTTCATGAACGCGGCCCGCCTGGGCGTCGGCATGCAGTCGCTCGGCCTGACCGAGATCGCCTACCAGAACGCCCTGATCTACGCCAAGGACCGCATCCAGATGCGCAGCCTGTCCGGCATCAAGGCGCCGGACAAGCAAGCCGATCCGATCATCGTCCACCCGGACGTGCGCCGCATGCTGTTGACCGGCAAGGCCTACGCCGAAGGCGCGCGCGCCTTCTCGTCCTACGTCGCGCTGCAGATCGACCGCGAACTGCACCACCCCGACGAAGAAGTGCGCAAGGAAGCGGCCGACGAAGTCGCCCTGCTGACCCCGGTCATCAAGGCCTTCATCACCGACAACGCCTGGATCGCCACCTCGGAAGCGATGCAAGTGTTCGGCGGCCACGGCTACATCTCGGAATGGGGCATGGAGCAGTACGTGCGCGACGCCCGCATCAACATGATCTACGAAGGCACCAACACCATCCAGTCGCTCGACCTGCTGGGCCGCAAGATCCTCGGCGACAACGGCGCGAAACTGCGCAAGTTCGGCGAGAAGGTCAAAGCCTTCGTCGAAGACAACGGCACCGATGAAGCCATGAGCGAATTCATCACCCCGCTGGGCGACCTGGGCGACAAGGTCACCAAGCTGACCATGGAAATCGGCATGAAGGCCTTCCAGAACCCGGACGAGGTCGGCGCCGCATGCGTGCCCTACCTGCGCGTGGTCGGCCACATGATCTACAGCTATCTGTTCGCCCAGATGGCCAAGATCGCACTGGAAAAAGAGTCCAGCGGCGACAACTTCTACAAGGCAAAACTGGCCACCGCGCGTTTCTACTTCGGCCGCCTGCAACCAGAAACCGCAACCCTGATTCGCCAGGCGCGTTCCGGCTCCGCCAATCTGATGGCGCTCGACGCAGATCTGTTCTAAGAACCTAGAGGAAAACCATGACCAATTTCATCGTTAAAAAAGTAGCCGTCCTGGGCGCCGGCGTGATGGGCGCGCAGATCGCCGCCCATTGCATCAACGCCAAAGTGCCTGTGGTCCTGTTCGATCTGCCGGCCAAGGAAGGTCCGAAGAACGGCATCGTGCTGCGCGCCATCGAGAACCTGAAAAAGCTCTCGCCCGCACCGCTGGGCAACAAGGACCACGCCGCGCTGATCGAGGTGGCCAACTACGAAGACAATCTGGACCTGCTGGCCGGTTGCGACCTGATCATCGAAGCCATCGCCGAGCGCATGGACTGGAAGCACGACCTGTACAAGAAGGTCGCGCCGCACATCGCGCCGAACGCCATCTTCGCCTCGAACACCTCGGGCCTGTCGATCACCACGCTGTCCGAAGGTTTCGACGCCGACCTGAAATCGCGCTACTGCGGCGTGCACTTCTTCAACCCGCCGCGCTATATGCACCTGGTCGAGATCATCCCGACCGCCGCCACCAAACCGGAAATCGCCGACCAGCTGGAAGGTTTCCTGACCACCACCCTGGGCAAGGGCGTCGTGCGCGCCAAGGACACCCCCAACTTCATCGCCAACCGGGTTGGCGTGTTCGGCATCCTGGCCATCGTCCACGAAGCCGAGAAGTTCGGCCTGAGCTGCGACGTGGTCGACGATCTGACCGGCGCCAAGCTGGGCCGCGCCAAGTCGGGCACCTTCCGCACCGCCGACGTGGTCGGCCTGGACACCATGGGCCATGTGATCAAGACCATGCAGGACTACCTGCCGAACGACCCGTTCGCGGCCGTCTACAAGACCCCGGCCGTGCTGGCCAAGCTGGTCGAAAAAGGCGCGCTGGGCCAGAAGAGCGGCGCCGGTTTCTACAAAAAAGTCGGCAAGGAAATCCAACGCCTGGACTTCGCCACCGGTGAGTACGTCGCCGGCGGCGGCAAGGCCGCCGACATCGTCGCCCGCATCCTGAAAGAAAAAGATCCGGTCAAGAAAATGAAGGCCCTGCGCGAATCGACCAATCCACAGGCGCAGTTCCTGTGGGCGATCTTCCGCGACGCCTTCCACTACATCGCCGTGCACCTCGACACCGTGGCCGACAACGCCCGCGAGATCGACTTCGCCATGCGTTGGGGCTTCGGCTGGAACGTCGGCCCGTTCGAAACGTGGCAGGCCGCCGGCTGGTCGCAAGTGGCCACCTGGGTCAAGGAAGACATCGACGCCGGCCACGCGCTGTGCAACGCGCCGTTGCCAAGCTGGGTCTTCGAAGGTCCGGTCGCTGAAAAAGGCGGCGTGCACACCCCGGAGGGTTCGTACTCGGCCATCAGCAAATCGTTCGTGCCGCGCTCGACCTTGGCCGTCTACGAGCGTCAACAGTTCCGCGCGCCGGTGTTCGGCGCCGGCGTGGCCGACGGCAAGACCGCCGGCACCACCGTCTTCGAGGACGACTCGGTGCGCCTGTGGCACTCCGGCGACGAGGTGCTGGTGATCTCGCTGAAAACCAAGATGCACGTCATCGGCGACGGCGTCATCAAGGGCCTGAAAATGGCGCTGGAAGAAGCCGCCAAGAACTTCAAGGGCCTGGTGATCTGGAGCGCCGACGCGGCCGAAGGCGGCGCCTTCTCGGCCGGCGCCGACCTGCAATCGGCACTGCCCGCGTTCATGCAGGGCGGCGCCAAGGCGGTCGACCCGATCATCCGCGAACTGCAAGACACCTTCATGGCGATGAAATATTCGAACGTGCCGGTGGTGGCCGCCGTTGCCGGCCTGGCCCTGGGCGGCGGTTGCGAAATGGCGCTGCACGCCTCCAAGCGTGTCGCCTCGATCGAATCCTACATCGGCCTGGTCGAAGTCGGCGTCGGTTTGATCCCCGCCGGCGGCGGCCTGAAAGAGGCGGCTGTGCGCGCCTTCAAGGAAGCCAAGGGCACCGACATCCTGCAATTCCTGAAAACCGGCTTCACCAACGCGGCCACCGCCAACGTGTCGAAATCGGCGCTGGAAGCCCAGGCCATGGGTTACCTGAAGGAAGACGACGTCATCGTCTTCAACGCCTACGAGCTGCTGCACGTCGCCAAGGTCGAAGCGCGCGCCATGTTCGACAAGGGCTACCGCGCGCCGCTGAAGGCGCCGGTGCAGGTCACCGGCCGCTACGGCTACGGCACCATCAAGGCCCAGCTGGTCAACATGCGCGACGGCGGCTTCATCTCGGCGCACGACTTCAAGCTGGGCGAGATGATCGCCGAGATCGTCTCCGGTGGCGACATCGACCAGGGCAGCTTCGTCTCCGAGCAGTGGTTCCTCGACATGGAACGCAAGGCCTTCCTGGAGTTGCTGAACCATCCTAAGTCGCAAGAGCGGATCATGGGCATGATGCAAACCGGCAAGCCGGTGCGCAACTAATCGTCCAGGTCATGTCGATCCTGTCCCTGGTATTCAAAGTACTTTTGCGCGTGAGGCCAAGCATGGTGTATGAACGTATCAAGCAACAAATGATGGACACTCTGCCCTTCGTGCGCCTGCTGGGGATCAAGATCGACGAGATCGGCGCCGGCACCTCCAAGGTGTCGATGCCGGCGGACCCCAAGCTGAATAACCACCTGGGCACGCAGCACGCCGGGGCCCTGTTCACCTTGGCCGAAACGGCCTCGGGCGCGGCCATGGCGGGCGGTTTCGCCGAGCTGATCCTGGGCTTGCGCCCGGTCGCCAAGGAATCGCGCATCCAGTACCAGAGGGTGGCCAAGGGCGCCACCCGCGCCGAAGGGCGCGTGCCGGGCGACCTGGCCGCGCTGAAGGCCGAGCTGAAGGAGCAGGGCAAGGTGGCCTTCCCGGTCGAGGTCGACATCTTCGACGCCGCCGGCACCTTGGCCGCCCAGGTGCAGGTGGACTGGTACTTGTCCGAGAAGCGCGCCTGATTCGCCGGCGCGCTGCGCAAGGCGCATTCCCAAGGTTACGCAGCAATTCGACAGAACTTCGACAGAACTTCGATCAAAAATTTTTGAAAGAATAAAATGAGCAAACAACTTCAAGACGCATACATCGTCTCCGCCACCCGCACCCCGATCGGCAAGGCGCCGCGCGGCATGTTCAAGACCACCCGCCCGGACGACCTGCTGGTGCGCGTGCTGCAATCGGCCATGGCGCAGGCGCCCGGCCTGGACCCTTCGCTGATCACCGACGCCATCATCGGCTGCTCGTTCCCGGAAGCGGAGCAGGGCTTCAACATCGCCCGTCAAGCGGTGCTGCTGGCCGGCCTGCCGAAGACCATCGGCGGCGTCACCGTCAACCGTTATTGCGCCTCGGGCATCACCGCCATCGCCATGGCCGCCGACCGCATCCGCGTCGGCGAGGCCGATGCGATGATCGCCGGCGGCGTCGAGTCGATGTCGATGGTGCCGATGATGGGCCACCACCCATCGATGAACCTGAACATGTTCACCGACGAAAACGTCGGCATGGCCTACGGCATGGGTCTGACCGCCGAGAAGGTCGCGCAACAATGGAAAGTCTCGCGCGAACAGCAGGACGCCTTCGCCGTCGAATCGCACCGCCGCGCCATCGCCGCGCAGCAGGCCGGCTTCTTCAAGGCCGAGACCACCCCGGTCGAGATCATCACCCGCACGCCGAACCTGGCCACCGGCCAGATCGACATCAAGACCCGCACCGTCGACACCGACGAAGGCGCGCGCGCCGATTCGACCATCGAATCGCTGGGCAAGCTCAAGCCGGTGTTCGCCGCCAAGGGCTCGGTCACCGCCGCCAACAGCTCGCAGATGTCGGACGGCGCCGGCGCGCTGCTGATCGTCTCGGAGAAATTCCTGCGCGAACACAACCTGACCCCGCTGGCCAAGTTCTCCTCGTTCGCCGTCAAGGGCGTGCCACCGGAAATCATGGGCATCGGTCCGAAATTCGCCATCCCGGAAGCCTGCAAGCAAGCCGGCATCACCCAGGACCAGCTGGACTGGATCGAGCTGAACGAAGCCTTCGCCGCGCAGGCGCTGGCCGTGATCGGCGATCTGGGCCTGGACCCGGCCAAGGTCAACCCGATGGGCGGCGCGATCGCCCTGGGCCACCCGCTGGGCGCGACCGGCGCGATCCGTGCCGCCACCGTGATCCACGCCCTGCATCGCAACAACCTGAAGTACGGCATGGTCACCATGTGCGTCGGCGCCGGCATGGGCGCGGCGGGGATCTTCGAGCGCGTATAAATCGGCTATAGTGTAGAAAAACACAAGGGCGCTGCGGAAATTTCCCGGCGCCCTTTCCTTATTTTGGCGCTCGGCCCGGCACGGCGCAGCGCATATGGAGACAAGATGGACATTTTGAGCAGCAAGGCCGACGGCATCCTGACGATCGAATTCAACCGTCCGGACCGCAAGAACGCGATCACCTCGGCGATGTACCAGAGCATGGCCGAGGCCATCCACGACGGCGAGCAGGACAGCGCCGTGCGCGCCATCCTGATCATCGGCAAGCCGGAGATCTTCACCGCCGGCAACGACCTGGACGATTTCATGAAGAGCTCGCGGCCGGAAGACGGCGTCGCCATCGAGGAGCGTCCGGTGTACCGCTTCATGCTGGCGCTGAGCGGCGCCAAGAAACCGGTGGTGGCGGCGGTGGCCGGCGCGGCGGTGGGCATCGGCACCACCTTGCTGATGCACTGCGACCTGGTCTACGCGGCCGACAGCGCCAAGTTCTCGATGCCCTTCGTGCAGCTGGGTTTGTGCCCCGAGTTCGCGTCGAGCCTGCTGCTGGCGCAGATCGCCGGCTACCCGCGCGCGGCCGAGAAGCTGATGCTGGGCGAGCCCTTCCTGGCGCAGGAGGCGCTGGACATGGGGCTGGTGGCCAAGGTGCTGCCGATCGACGAGCTGCTGCCCTTCGCGCTGCGCCAGGCCGCCAAGCTGGTGGCCCTGCCGGCCAGCTCGGTGCGCGCCACCAAGCAGTTGATGAAGGCCAGCCGCAACGGCGCCATCAGCCAGCAGATGGTCGACGAGAACAAGTTCTTCGGCGCCATGCTGGCCGCACCCGAAGCCAAGGAAGCCTTCACCGCCTTCTTCGAGAAGCGCAAGCCGGATTTTTCCAAGTTCGCTTGAGGGGTGGTGGTTGTAGGCCAACCCTGGATGGGTTCTGCGCCGAATTGGTGGTTCGGTCAAGGTGGCGCGGCAGCGCGCAACCTTGACGCGGAACTTATTTCGGCGAACGCAGCACAGGATCAGGTAATGAACGAGAATGGGCGTGTCGGGACGGCCTGACTCGCCCTGCGACAGTTCTTCCTTGGAAAAATTTGTCTCCTGCGATCCACAGCGCCGGGCATCCGCCGCATCGTCTCCCATTTGGAAGGAAATAGTATGAGATTGTTCACATTCATCGAGAAGCATCTCAAAGAAATTTTGACGGAATGGGACTCCTTTGCGCAGAGTCTGGTGCTGGCAGGTGATGATATGACGGCGTTGGCGTTGCGAGATCACGCCGAAGGAATACTGCTGGAGATCGCCGCCGATATCAAAACGACCCAGAGTGCGCGGCAACAAGTTCAAAAATCCCAGGGCGACGCGCCCGGCGAAAATCGCCACGGCAGCTCGGCACACATTCATGGCGCATTGCGGCAAGCCAGCAATTTTTCCTTGCTTCAATTGAGTGCCGAATTCCGAGCGCTCCGGGCGACGGTGTTGCGACTCTGGTTGCCGTCGCTGGCGCAAGTGGGCGAGGACGTGATCAATGACATGGTCAGGTTCAACGAAGCAATCGATCAGGCGCTGGCGGTGTCAATCGGCACATTCTCAACAGAAATGAATGAAACGCGAGAGCTGTTTCTGGCGATCCTGGGCCATGATCTCAGGGCGCCCTTATCCACCATTTCGATGACGGGGCAAATCCTGACGCGAATGGCGGACGCCGGCGAGCGGGTGGTAGAAAGCGGCAAGCGGATCGACCGGAGCGCCCGCTTGATGGCGCGAATGGTTGAAGATCTGATCGAATATTCCCGCACCCAACTGGGTAAAAGCATACCGGTGACCTTGGCGCCAAGCGACGTCGGCGAAGCCTGTCGGGCGGCCATTGAGGATGCCCAGGCCACCTGTCCCGCGACTCGATTCGAGTTTTCCGCCGAGGCGGGCTTGGACGGTGATTTCGACCGTGTCAGACTGCATCAATTGTTCGCCAATTTGTTCATCAACGCCGCGCAGTACGGTGTGGAGGACCGCCCCGTCATCATCCGGGCCCATGGAGATGCCGATTTCGTTACTGTTCAGGTAACAAACTTTGGCCCGCCCATTCCGAAGGCCTCGCTCGAATCGATGTTCAGGCCATTGGTCCAGCTTCCCGCGACGCTAGAGGATGCTCGTCCCAGCACAAGCCTGGGCTTGGGCCTGTACATCGCACGTGCCATTGTCGTCGCCCACGGTGGAGAAATCGGAGTGGACTCGAGCGAAGTCGATGGCACCGTCTTTACCGTCAAACTTCCCCGCGCCAACAGCTTGCAGGGATAAAACGCCGAGCCAACGCGGTATTGATCGCATGCCTGGTTGTGGCACGGTCACTGGTGCTATCAGGTAGCGCGGTGTCACGTCCAGCGCTTGCGCCAGCGAGATGATGTGCTCGTGGCTGATCCGGCCCGGCTCCGACTCGCCGCCGATGCTGAAGGCGAAATGGGCGCCCAGGCCAGAATAGACGCGGGTGCACATCAGATCGTAGAACGGCGCCAGGCGCAATCCCGCCGAGGTCGCAATCATCGACAAGTTCTGACGACGTCGCGCGGCAAGTGGCGGCGGCCATTCCGGCGGCTGCGGCGGAAGTACTGCCGAGCTTGGCGCCGAGTGAGCGGGTGCTGGCCGAGTGCTTGGTGCATCGGATCACGTCGATTTCAAGCAAGATAAGCAAGCGTCTGGCCGACGGCGAGCCAGAGCCGGCGTAGAATTACCTCTCCGCGCCGGCCATCGGCGGCGCATGGCATCGACCACAATACGAACAGGGAGTTCCCATGCCGGAATCGGCCGCAGCCGGCGGCGCCCAGGCGGCGCTGCGCACGATGGACAAGGTGATCGTCGCCATCCACGGCGTCGGCAGCCAGCAGCGCAGCGAGACGATACGCCGCGTCACCACCCAGTTCAGCGCCTACTCCAAGCCGCGCGTGGCGTTGATGCCGCTGGGCTTCTTCTACGTCGACAAGGTCGGCCAGGTCAAGGTCAGCCAGCTCGACGTGCCGGCCGACGACGCGCTCGACAAGATCGGCTTCGCCGAGGTGTTCTGGGCCGACATTCCGAAAAAGGTCGACAAGGACAGCGACACCCTGGAGGAGATCAAGGCTTGGGGCCGCACCGTGGTCAGCCGCGCCGAGGCGGCCTACGGCAAGGTCAACGCCGGCACGCCCCGGCTCGACCAGGCCGACTTCCAGCTCGGCGCGGCGGTGATCGAGGAGATCATCGAGACCGTGGCGGTGCTGGAGAACCTGCTGTTCATCGCCGACAAGATGGGCCTGTTCAAGTTCGACCTGGCGCCGGTGCTGCGCGAGTATGTCGGCGACGTGCAGGTGGTGGCCGAGTTCCGTTTCTTCCGCGAGCGCATCGTTTATCGCTTCCACAAGGCCATGCACGACGTCATCAAGGCCTGCCATGGCGCGCCCGAGGTCTACGTGGTGGCGCACAGCGAGGGCACGGTGGTGGCCTTCCTGGCGATGCTGGAGGCGCTGTCCAGGCCGCCGGGGACCCATGTGGTCGATCCGGACGACCCGACCAACGAGGACAAGGTGGTCTCGACCGACTGGATCGACGCGGTGCGCGGCTTCATGACCATCGGTTCGCCGATCGACAAGCACCTGGTGCTGTGGCCGCAGATGTGGAGCCAGCTGAATCCGTCCATGCGCCAGTTGCAGCACAAGATCAAGTGGCGCAACTACTACGACCACGGCGACCCGATCGGCTTCAAGCTCGACACCGCCAAGACCTATCTCGACAGGACCGGCTGCCAAGCCTTCGATTTCCACTCCGACCCCGAGCGCGACGATTTCGGTTTCAGCCGCTACTGGCTGCCCGGCAAGGCGCACAACGATTACTGGACCGACAACGCGGTGTTCGACCACTTCATCCGCAGCGTGGTGCGCGGCGAGGAGGTGAGCAAGAAGCCGCAGGGCAGCAAGCTGGTGGGCGCGGTCAGCACGTCGTTGCCGTATCTGCTCAGCGCGGCGCTGCACCTGGCGGCGGTGTTCCTGCTGTTCAAGGCGCTGCTGATCTACCTGGAGGGCGCGCCTCCCGCCGCCCCCGCCGCCCCCGCCGCCGCCGCCGTCGAGTTGATACTTTTGCTCACTCGCACGGTGTTCTGTCTGGGCGGCCTGCTGCTGGGCGTGACCGTGGTCGCGCGCGTGCCCCGGCTGGTCAACCGCTGGTGGAAATGGCTGTGGCTGCCCGTGCTGTTCGGCGTGGCGATGGCGGGCGTGTACTGGCTGTGCCTGCCCGATCCTGTCGCCCGGGCGCTGTCCACCATTTTTCAATTGCTGCTAAAACTGCTGCTGCCGGCCGCCGCCTACGCCTCGCTGCCACCGCCGGGTGACACGGTGGTGTTCGGCAAAGGTATCCTGCTCGGCGTCGCCGCCGTGTTGGGTTGCTCCGGATGGGTACTCAAGCGCAACCGCCGGCGCGGCCGGCGCACGCTGATCGCGGCGGGGGCGACGGCGGTGCTGCTGCTGGTGGTGCTGCAGATCGTCGCGACGGACAGCCAAGATCCGCAGCCGGTGTGGCCGCTGGTGCTGGCCGGCGCCGCCTTCCTCTACCTGTGGTGGCTGGGCATCCTGGTGTTCGACCTGGCCTTCATCTGGCACCGCTACATCCGCCACTCGGTCGCGGCGGAAACCTTGCACCACTGGTATCAACGGATGGAGGCGATGCCGAAAACCTTATGGCAGATTTTGCAACCGGCCGGCAAAGGCGCCGCCACGTCTACCGCGGCGGACGGGGATTGAGCTGTGCCATGATCGCGACATGCCTTGCCATCAACCGTTTGAACTCGTCCTCAATGCGCGGGTCGTCGAATACCGCCTGCCAGAAGTCCATGGCCATGGCGTAGCAACGTTCCAGATGACGTAGTTCCATATTGCGCACCGAGCTGGCGGCCCATTCGCGCGGCACCACTTCGCCGTGCTGGTTCGGGCGGTACAGCATCGGTAACATGTCGTAGCAGGGCAGCAGCCGGTGCGGGCCTTGGAGCGCCCAGGCGGCGGCGATATTGCCGTGGTGCCGGTCGGTGTTGCCGATCAGCGCGCCGAACAGGTCGAGGATTTCCACCGTGCGTTGATCCGCCTGCGACAGCATTTGTTGGCGCCCCAGCTCCCTGGCGACGGCGGTCCAGCTTTGGTCCAGCATGCCCAGTTCGCCGTCCAGGGCGGCGAAGGTGAGCATCGGCAGCCTGCCGTTTTGGCCGTGGCGGTCGAAACGCAGCACTTCGAGGAAGACGCGTTGTTCGGCCTCCACAATGCTCGTCGTGGCGGCGGCGATGTTGTGCCGGCGCAGCGTGTCGAGGGCCAGATGCTCGCAGATCAGCAGGTCGCCCCAGCGTCGGCCGCCGGCGCTGTCGGTGCGTGGCGAGAACTTGACGATGACGTGTTCCATCTTCTGATCGTCCCGCGCGATGATCTGGGTGAACTTGGGCTGCTCGCCGCCGGCGGACGAGCCCGGCGGATCGCCTTGCATGGCCTGCTCGGCGAGCCGGGGATACCGCGACTGTCGACGCGACGCGGCCAGCGGCGCGTTTGCCTCGTCCTGCGGGGACGCAAGGAAGCGCGCATAGGACTCGTTGCCGACGACGATGTCGCCGGCGGCGTGCTCGCTGCGCCGACTCAGGTACTTGAGCACATGGTCGTCGCTCCAGCGCAGTATGTCGTCGGGCAAGTCCAGATCCTTGTTCTGCGCCGGCGCCATGCGGCCCAGGAAGCCTTGCGGGCGCAGATCGCGCAGGAAGAAGGGCATGCCTTGGAAGAGCAGGTAGTCGTGCCCCGCTGGAAACGTCAGCGCGAACCAGCCGCCTTCGAGCACCTCCAGTTGTCCCAGCGGTGCCGCTTGTCCATCCTCCGCCACGCGGAACAGCGGGAGCGGTGTGGGGACGCCGGCAATCTGCCGCCGCAGCGCGTAGCGTCGCCGGCGCGTCGCGCCGAGGGCGATGCCGTTCTGCAGGCCGGGCCAGAGGCGGGAAAAGGTGGGTTGGCTGATCTTCAAGTCCGCCAACAGGCCGGCCGTCTCCCTTGGCCCATCCTTGAGCAGGCGTTGCAGTTCAAACAGATTATCCGAGTACGCCATTGAGGAAATATGAATAGAACTTGGAGTATAAATTTTACTTCAGATTAGCTTTAGATAAAGGAATTCATGAGTAAAAACTAGGAAGAATGAATAGAATTGTGAATAGAAATGTGAATGAAAAATTCAGCGTAGGGGAAGGGCGGTTTTCCATCCGCGCAACAGTATGGTTTTGGTTTATAATGAGAATGCTTCTCATTTATATTTAAAACCTACGCATGGCCGCCATGTCCGACACTGTTTTGCCTTATCCGCTGGAATCGCTGTACCGCGAGCACAGCAATTGGCTGCGCCAGTGGTTGCGCGCCAGGTTGGGCAACGCCTGGGATGCCGCCGACCTGGCGCACGACACCTACGTCCGCATCCTGCGCGCCGGCACGCGGCCGTCGGCCGAGGACTCGCGCCGCTATCTGCGGCAGGTGGCCAACGGCCTGATGATCGACCTGTTCCGCCGGCGCCAGCTGGAAGCGGCCTACTTGGAGGCCGTCGCGCTGTTGCCGCAGCCGCAGGCGCCGTCGGCCGAGGAGCGCGCGCTGGCGTTGGAGGCGCTGGTCGAGCTGGACGCCATCCTCGACACCTTGCCGGCCAAGGCGCGCCGCGCGCTGCTGCTGTGCAAGCTGGACGGCCTGAGCTACCGCGACATCGCCGCCGAGCTGGCCGTTTCCGTCTCGTCGGTGGAGAAGTACATCGCCGCCGGCCTGCTGGCCTGTTACACCGCGCTCTACCACGAGGAACACTGACCCCATGCGCCACAGCGAACTCAGCGAATCCAGCGAACCGAGCGAACCAAGCGCACTTATCGAGCCCGCCCAAGCCTTGGCCATCGACGCCAGCGTGGTGCAACAGGCGGTGCTGTGGATGGCGCGGCTGTGGTCGGACAGCGTCAGCGAGGCCGACCGGGCCGGCTGCGCCCGCTGGCGCGCGCAACAACCGGCGCACGAGCAGGCCTGGCAACGTCTGCAATTGATGGAGGAGAAGTTCGCCGCCGTGCCGGACCCGGCCGCGCGCGCCGCGCTGCGCAGCCTGCCGCGCAAGCCGGCGACGGGGCGGCGCAAGGCCTTGCGCGTGCTGGGCCTGGGCATTGCCGTCGGCGGCGCCTGGCGGCTGGCAAGCCAGAGCGAGCCGTGGCAGCAGGCCACGGCCGACTATCGCAGCGCGCGCGGCGAGATCCGCCGCATCGAGCTGGCCGACGGCAGCGTCGTCATGCTCAACACCGGCAGCGCCATCGACGTCGTGTTCAGCGGCGGCGAGCGGCGCATCGTGCTGAAGGCCGGCGAGATCATGGTGATTACGGCGCCGGACAAGGCGGCCGTCCACCGTCCCTTCGTGGTGTACAGCGGACAGGGCGCGGTGCGCGCGTTGGGCACCGAGTTTGTGGTGCGCCAGCTGGACGGGCGCACCAGCGTCGCCGTGCTGCACGGCGCCGTCGAGATCCGGCCGCAGCGCGGCGCCGGCGCCGTCACGCGGCTCGATGCCGGCGGCCGGACCGACTTCTCCAGCACCCAGGTCGAGCCGCCGCAGCCGGCCGGCGACAACAGCGGCGCCTGGTCGCGCGGCGTGCTGGTGGCCGAGCAGATGCGGCTGGACGATCTGCTGGCCGAGCTGGGCCGCTACCGCGCCGGCATCCTGCGTTGCGATCCCGCCGTCGCCGCGCTGAAGGTCAGCGGCGTCTACTCGTTGCGCGACACCGAGCGCGCGCTGCACAGCCTGACCGTCGGCCTGCCGCTGCAACTGTCCTACCGCACCCGCTACTGGGTCAGCGTGGCGCCGCGCCGGGGGGCTTGAAACCGCCACAGAAAATAATTTGCCCGTCGATTGAGGGTTTCGCCTGTTCGTTCGGAAAGTAGAGGAACAGACATCACACTCCGCACACGAAAGGGCATCATGGGGCAGCGCATCACAGCATCAATTTCCACTCGCACACAACAGGGCTTGCGGCCCACCGCCATCGCCGGCGCGGCCAGGACGCTGCTGCGCCTGAGCCTGACGTTGGGCCTGACGTCGGGCCTGGCGCTGGCGGCGGCCAGCCCGGCGGCGTATGCCCAGGGCGCCGCCACGGCGGCCAGCCAAGCGCCGGCGCAGCCGCGCTTTAGCTTCAAACTGGCGCCGGCCTCGCTGGACCAGACCCTGAACCGCTTCGCCGGCGTGGCCGGCATCGAACTGGCGGTCGACGCCTCGCTCACCGCCGGCAAGACCAGCGCCGGCCTGAACGGCAGCTACACGGTGGCCGAAGGCTTCGCCGCGATCCTCGCCGGCCACGGCCTGCAAGCGCTGCGCGCCGCCAACGGCTACTACGCGCTGGAGCGTGTCGCCGGCGGCGGTGCCGCCGGCGCGGCCAACGCCGGTGCGGCGGCGACGGTGCAAACCATGGCCAGCATCACGGTCAGCGCGCAGATCGAGCGCAGCGCCACCACCGAGGGCCGCGGCGCCTACGCGGCCAGCGTGGTCACCATGGGCCGGGGCGAGCAGGCGCTGAAGGAGATCCCGCAGTCGCTCAGCGTGCTGACCCGCCAGCGCATGGACGACCAGGGCATCAGCGACCTGCGCACCGCCGCCAACAGCGTCACCGGCGTGGTCGGCGCGCAGGGCGTCGGACCGGGCGTGGTGATCAGCGCGCGCGGCTTCCAGATCGACCAATGGCAATACGACGGTGTGCCGATGCCGCGCAACACCTACGCGCTGGGCAATTGGGCGACCGAGGGCATGGCCTTCAACGACCGCATGGAAGTGCTGCGCGGCGCCGCCGGCCTGTTGCAGGGCACCGGCAGCCCGGGCGGCGCCGTCAACCTGGTGCGCAAGCGCGGCCAGGCCGAGCGCAGCGTCGCCGTCAGCGCCCGGGCCGGCTCGTGGGACCGCTACGGCCTGCAGCTCGACGCCGGCGGCCCGTTGAACGCCGAGGGCACGCTGCGCGGCCGCGTCGTGCTCGACGAGGACCGCAGCCACTCCTTCGTCGACACGGTGTGGAGCCGCAACCATTCCGCCTACGCCGCGCTGGACTACGAGCTGGGCCGCGACACCAACATCGGTTTCGGCCTGAGCCGTGTCAACGGCAAGGCCAAGCCGATGCTGATCGGCCTGCCGCGCTATGCCGGCGGCGGCGACATCGGCCTGCCCCGTTCGACCTACACCGGCGCCGTGTGGAACCACGCCGACAGCGAGCAGACCAATCTGTTCTTCGACCTGAACCACCGCCTCGACGACAAGTGGTCGTTCAAGTTCGCCGCCATCGGCATGAACGAGCGGAACAGCTCGGCGCACCAGCGCATGGCCGGCGTGCCGGCGGCCGACGGCAGCGGCGTCGACTTCGGCAACTTCGCCGTCGATTTCGACAGCCGCAAGCTCGGCTTCGACACCTATCTGCGCGGCAGCTTCGACGCGCTGGCGCTGGAACACACGGTGATGGTCGGCGCCAACTACGCGCGCTACAAATCGACCGACATGTACGCCCGCACCTGGAGCGAGGGCGGCAACATCTTCAACATCGACCACCAGCGGCCGTGGCAGAACGTGGCCAGCATCGTCGCCAAGGGCGGCGCCCACCCGAGCAACTACGCGATCTACCAGAAGGGCCTGTACGCCACCTGGAGCGCCAAGCTGGCGGCGCCGTTGACGGCGGTGCTGGGTGGCCGCCTCAGCTGGTACGACGAGCTGTACGCCACGCCGGACGGCGACACGCGCAAACAGGCCGACAGCAAGTTCACCTCGTATGCCGGGCTGATCTACGCGCTCGACGCGCGCTGGAACGCCTACGCCAGCTACGCCGACGTGTTCGAGCCGCAATCGGAGCGCACGGCGGCCGGCGCGGGGCTGGACCCGATCAGCGGCAAGAACTACGAGCTGGGCCTCAAGGGCGAGCTGTTCAACGGCCGCGTCAACGCGTCCGCCGCCGTCTACCGCTACGAGCACAGCGGCCGCGCCGTGCAGGACCTGGCCGCCGGCTACGCCTGCGACGGTTGGTACTGCTCGCGCGCATCGGGCAAGGTGCGCAGCCAGGGCGCCGAGGCGGAGCTCAGCGGCGAGCTGCTGCGCCATCTGCAGTTGTTCGCCGGCTACACCTACACCACCACCAAGTTCCTCTCCGACCCGGTCAACCAGGACATGGTGTTCAGCACCTGGGCGCCCAAGCACATGCTGCGCCTGTGGGCCGACTACAAGCTGCCGGCGACGCAGGACAAGCTCAGCGTCGGCGCCGGCCTGAGCACGCAGAGCAACACGCTGAGCTATGACCGCTCGTTCAAGGTGGCCGGCTTCACCACGTGGAACGCGCGGCTGGGCTATCAGTTCTCGCCGCAGTTGGCGCTGGGCTTGAATCTCAACAACCTGTTCGACAAGCGCTACTACCTGCCGTCCTACAGCATGGAGAGCAACAACAACTACTACGGCGAACCGCGCAGCGTGATGCTGAGCTTGAAGTACACGCCCCAGCTGTAAGCCCCTCCATCCAGCTGCGACCATCCCTCCCACCGGCGCGCCCGCGCGCGCCGGTCCTAGTCATTCCGGCCCCCGCGCTTAGTCCTTTCGACCTATCCCACTAACCCTTTTGCTTTCCGGAAACCGCATTCCGGCTGATGGCGCGCGCGCGTTGCCGGGCCTACAGTTGCCACATTGCCTATCGGACCGGGCCGGCCGCCTTGCGCGCCACGCGGGGCGATGACATGGGATTGTTTTAGGGGTTTTTCAGACAGTGGTTTAGGGAGAAAAATTGATGGATAAGGTCACACAACAACAAATCGAGGATGGTCTTGCGCAACCGGCTACGCGACGTAGCTTCCTTGGCAAGAGCGCCCTACTGGGCTTGACCGGAGCCGGTGTATCGTTCGGCTTGGCGGCCTGCAAAGAGAATGGCGGCGCCGCCGCACCGGCCGCTTCGGCATCGGCCTCGGCCAAGGCCGCCGGCGGCGAAGTGGGCCACGAAGTGCCGCCCGGCCAGCTCGACGACTACTATCATTTCTCCAGCGGCGGCCACTCCGGCGAGGCGCGCATCCTCGGTCTGCCGTCGGGCCGCACCTTGCGCCGGATTCCCGTGTTCAACATCGACCCGATGGTCGGCTGGGGCATCACCAACGAATCCAAAGCCATCATGGGCACCAAGGCCGACGGCAGCCTGAAGTACACCACCGGCGACACCCACCACGTCCACGGCAGCTACAAGGACGGCACCTACGACGGCCGCTGGTTGTTCATCAACGACAAGATGCACGGCCGCCTGGCGCGCATCCGCATGGACACGATGGAGTGCGACAAGATCATCGACCTGCCCAACATCATGGGCTTCCACGGCATCTTCCCCGACAAGTGCGATCCGCTCGATGCGAAGATCAACTACACCACCCGGGTCTTCTGCGGCGCCGAATTCCACATCCCGCTGCCGAACGACGGCCGCGACCTGGGCGACCCGAGCAAGTGGGGCTGCCTGTTCACCTGCGTCGACGCGGCCACGATGGAAGTGCGCTGGCAGGTGCGGGTGGACGGCAACATGGATCTGATCGCCACCTCCTACGACGGCAAGCTGGCCGCCTCCAACCAGTACAACACCGAGAACGGCGCCGACCTGGCCAGCATGATGTCGGCCGAGCGCGACGCCTGCGTGTTCTTCGACGTGGCACGGGTCGAGCAGCTGGTCAAGGACGGCAAGTTCACCACCATCGGCAGTTCCAAGGTGCCGGTGGTCGACGGTCGCAAGGCCGCCAATCCCGATCCGAAAACCGCGGTCACCTGCTACGTGCCGGTCGGTAAGAATCCGCACGGCGTCAACGCCTCGCCGGACGGCAAGTACTTCGTCTGCTCGGGCAAGCTGTCGCCAACCGCCACCGTGATCGAACTGGCGCTGGTGCAGAAATGGTTCGCCGGCGAACTCAAGGATGCGCGCGACGCCGTCGTCGCCGAGCCGGAAATCGGCCTTGGCCCCTTGCATACCGCCTTCGACGGCAAGGGCAATGCCTTCACCACCCTGTTCCTCGACAGCCAGATCGTCAAGTGGAACGTCGACAAGGCGATCGCCCACTTCAAGGGCGACAAGACCGCCAAGGTGGTGGTCGACCGCATCGACGTGCACTACCAACCGGGCCACGGCTACTCGTCGATGGGCGAGACCAAGGAAGCCGACGGCAAGTACTACAACTCGGGCAACAAGTTCTCCAAGGACCGTTTCCTGCCGGTCGGCCCGCTGCACTGCGAGACCGAACAGCTGATCAACATCAGCGGCGAGAAGATGAAGCTGATCTCCGACCACACCGCCTATCCCGAGCCGCACGACGGCATCATGGTGCGGCGCGACCTGGTCAAGACCCGGCAGATCTACAACATGGACGACTTCCCCAACGCGGTGAAGACGCCGGCCGACTCGCGCGTCGAGCGCAAGGGCAACAAGGTGTCGATCTTCCTGATGTCGCAGGCGCCGAACTACAGCATGCCGATCATCAAGGTGAAGAAGGGCGACGAGGTCACCTTGACCTTGACCAACCACGACAAGGTGGAGGATCTGACGCACGGCTGCGCGATTCCAACGCACAACGTGAACTTCATCGTCAATCCGCAGGAAACCAAGTCGGTCACCTTCAAGACCGACAAGCCGGGCGCCTACTGGATCTACTGCACCCACTTCTGCCACGCGCTGCACTTGGAAATGCGCAGCCGCCTGCTGGTCGAGGCGTAAGGGCAGGCGGAGTCCGACTCCGCCGCCGCGAAGGCAAGAAAACCCAGCGGCGGAATCTGGGGTCGGACCCGCCGGGTCCGACCCCGGCTTGCCGCCTTTGGGTGGTTTGGCGCCGCAGGCGTTATGCCTCAGAGCGTTCAAGCATGTCCCCGTTGCTGCGGGGACGCCCGCATTGAACGCAAGAATTTTTGTGACGGCCCCAGCGGCCGCCATCACTGGATACAAGCCGAGATGGACAAGATGACCGATCACCGACCCGCAGCCGGGCCCGCGCTCAAGTTGGCCGCCCTGGCGCCGCTGGCGGCGCAATTGCTGCAACTGCTGCTCCTGCTGTTGTGCGTCGCGCTGCTGGCTTCCGCGCCGGCGCGCGCCACCGTCTACGACGCCGAATTGTCGGCGCAATTGCTGCACGGCGAAGACCTGTGCGCCGCCGCCCCCTGCCGCGAGGTCATGCCGGCGGCCCAGCAATTCTCCAAGCGCAAGGGCTCGCCCAGCTACGTCGAGGCCTACGCCGTCGACGCCGGCAAGCAGCGCCTGGTCGGCTACGTCTTCCTGTCGACCGACGTGGTCGACATTCCCGCCTACTCGGGCAAGCCGGTGGTCACCCTGATCGGCATGGACACGAGCGGCATCATCAGCGGCGTGCGCGTGCTCAAGCATTCCGAGCCGATTCTGCTGGCCGGCATCCCCGAGTCGGCCTTGCTCAAATTCATCGGCCAGTACGTCGGCAAGTCGGCCGACGCCAAGCTGGTCATCGGCCAGGGCCAGCAGGACGGCGGCGCCATCGGCCTGGACGCCATCAGCGGCGCCACCGTCACCGCCATCGCCGAGAATCAGGTGATCTCGCGCAGCGCCTACGAGATCGGCCGCCAGGTCGGCATCATCAAGAGCACGCCGCGTCCGCCGGCCCGCTTCACGCCGCTGCGCGACCAGCTCAGCTGGGCCGAGCTGCTCAAGGAGGGCAGCGTGCAGAGCCTGCTGGTGCCGGCCGGCGAGGTCGACGCCAAGGACCCGTCGCAGCCGTATATGGAACTGCACTTCGGCTACCTCAACGTGCCGTCGGTCGGCGTCAGCCTGCTCGGCCAGCATGGCTACGAGCGCCTGATGCAGGACTTGAAGCCGGACGAGCACGCCATCTTCATCATCGCCACCGGGCAGGAATCGTTCAAGGGTTCAGGCTTCGTGCGCGGCGGCATCTACGACCGCGTGCAAGTGCGCCAGGACCCGGTCACCTTCACCTTCCGCGACACCGACTACCTCAACCTCTACCACCTGCAACCGGCCGACGCGCCCGGTTTCAAGGAGTCGGCCATCTTCATCGTCCGCTCGGCCGACTTCAACCCGGCCTGGCCGTGGCAGTTGACGGTTCTGGCCAACAAGTCGGACAAGGAAAACGGCGTCAAGACCTTCGTCCACTTCGACCAGGAACTGTGGCTGCCGGCCCGCTATCTGGAGGGCGGCCGTCCCCACGTCGAGCGGCCGCAGGCGGCCTGGAAGGGCGTCTGGGCCAACCAGAAAATCGAGATCGCGCTGTTCGGCCTGATCCTCGCCTTCGCCGCCTTCATGTACTCGCGCCGCGACTGGCTGGTGCGCCGTTCCAGCCGCAAACACAAGCCGTGGATCGCCGTGCCGCGCCATCTGCTGTGGATCGCCAGCGTCGGCTTCCTCGGCTTCTACCTGAAGGCGCAGCCCAGCATCACCCAGGTGATGACGTGGTTCCATTCCATCCTGCACCAATGGAAGTGGGAACTGTTCCTGTCCGATCCCTTCATCTTCGTGTTCTGGTGGTTCATCATCATTTCCGTCGCGCTGTGGGGGCGGGGCGTGTTCTGCGGCTGGTTGTGCCCCTTCGGCTCGCTGCAACAACTGGCGCTGAGCCTGGGCAAGCGCATCGGCCTGAAGCGCTTCCAGAGCCTGTTGCCCAAGCGCGTGCATGACAAGCTCAAGTGGATCAAGTACGGCGTCTTCTTCGTGCTGCTGGGCGTGTCTTTCTATTCGATGGAAACGGCCGAGCACCTGGCCGAGATCGAGCCGTTCAAGACCACCTTCCTGGTCGGCGTGTGGAACCGCACGTGGCCGTTCTGGCTGTTCATCGGCGCCATCCTCGGCTGGTCATTTTTCAGCGAGCGGCCGTATTGCAAGTATATTTGCCCGCTCGGCGCCGGTCTGGCGATCCCCAGCAAGCTGCGCCTGTTCGGCCTCAAGCGCAAGCAGGAGTGCAGCACCTGCCACGCCTGCGCCTCCGGCTGCGGTTCGCACGCCATCGACGCGGCCGGCAAGATCGACCAGACCGAGTGCATGCAATGTCTCGACTGCATGATTTTGTATTATGACGACCACGCCTGTCCGCCGCTGGTGAAGGAGCGCAAAACGCGCGAGAAGAGCGGCCAGCCGCTGACCGCCATCAATGGCGCCGGCTACTTCATTTCGCTAGCCAGCGTGCGGCGGAACCTGGCGGACAAGAACGCCGAGCTGATCGCCCGCCACGGCGTGCGGGACTGAGCATGACGACTCCCTGCTGCCACCATGTTACCGAGCCGGGATGCCGGCGGCGCTTGGCAATCCCCAAGGCCAAGAGCCGGGGTCGGACCCCGTGGGGTCCGACCCCAGATTTGCGCCTTTGGGGTAGGCTCGGGGGGCAGCTGAGATTGGCGGCGTTCTCCATTCTGGCCGCGCTGCTGGGCATGGCTTCGGCCGGCGCCGGCGCGGCCGTGCTGCGGGTGGCGCCGGGCGAGTCCATCGGCGCCGCCGTGGCGCGCGCCAAGGCCGGCGACACGGTGCGCGTGCCGGCCGGCGAGTATGTCGAGCATCTGTTGATCGACAAGCCGCTGACCTTGGAGGGCGTCGGCCGCGCCATCATCAGCGGCGGCCAGCAGGGCGACGTGATCCGCGTGCGCGCGGCCGACGTGACAATACGCGGCCTGCGCGTCCGCGACAGTGGCAGCGACCTGACGGCGCAGAACGCCGGCATCTACTTCGAACCCGGCTCGCACCGCGCCGCCGTGCGCGACTGCACGCTGTCCTACAACCTGTTCGGCATCTGGATGGAAAACCTGAAGGATGGCCGGGTCGAACGCAACACCATCACCGGCAAGCGCGACCTGCTGTCGGCGGCGCGCGGCAACGGCATCCAGGTCTACAACACCAGCGGCGCCAAGATCCTCGACAACAACATCAGCTTCACCCGCGACGGCATCTACGTCGACGTGTCGACCGACGCCCTGTTCCGTGGCAACAAGATCCACCACCTGCGCTACGGCACGCACTACATGAACACCAACCACAGCACCTGGGAATACAACGAGTCCTACCTGAACCGGGGCGGACTGGCGCTGATGGAGGTGCGCCATTTGATCGTGCGACACAACCTGGCCTGGGGCAATAGCGACCACGGCATCATGCTGCGCACCATCGAGGATTCCACCATCGAGGACAACGTGGTGCAGGGCAACGGGCGCGGCTTCTTCATCTACGACGCCGAGTACAACGTGCTGCGCCGCAACCTGGTGGTGGGCAACCGCGTCGGCGTGCACCTGACCGCCGGCTCGGCCAACAACCTGGTCGACGGCAACGACTTCATCGGCAATCAGGAACAAATCAAATACGTCGCCTCGCGCGACGTGCAATGGGGCCGCACGCAGGGCAACTACTGGAGCAACTACAGCGGCTGGGACCAGGACAACGACGGCATCGGCGACGTGGCCTACGAGGCCAACGACGTGGTCGACCGGCTCAACTGGCAATACCCGCTGCTCAAGCTGCTGATGTCCAGCCCGTCGGTACAGACGCTGCGCTTCGTGGCGCGCCAGTTCCCCGTGCTGCGCGCGCCCAGCATTGTCGACAAGCATCCGCGCATGCGGCCCGCATATCAGGATTGGAGGCGCTGGAGTGAGCAATAAACCCAAGGCGATCGAGGTCGCCCATGTCAGCAAACATTACGGCCAGATTGAGGCTCTGAACGACGTCAGCCTTGCCGTCGCGCCGGGCGAGATGTTCGGCCTGATCGGCCCCAACGGCGCCGGCAAGAGCACGCTGTTCAAGATGATGCTGGGGCTGGCCGCACCCACCGCCGGCGAGATCCGCGTGCACGGCGTGCGCATCGACGGCCGCGATTTCCGCCAAGTGCGGCGGCGTATCGGCTACCTGCCGGAAAGCTTCGTCACCTACGACAACCTGAGCGGGCTGGAGGTGCTGCACTTGTTCGCCGACCTCAAGCAGGTCGGCCGCGACGCCTGCGGCGCCTTGCTGGAGCGGGTCGGCCTGTCCGGCGCCGCCGGCCGGCGTGTGCGCGGCTATTCGAAGGGCATGCGCCAGCGGCTCGGCTTTGCCCAGGCGCTGCTCGGCAAGCCCGACCTGATCTTCCTCGACGAGCCGACCAACGGCCTCGACCCGCAGGGCATCCACGACTTTTACCAGACCCTGCGCGAAGTGCAGGGGGAGGGCGCCACCATCATCATCACCTCGCACATCTTGGCCGAGATCCAGGAACGGGTCGACCACCTGGTCATTCTGCAGAGCGGCCGCATCGCCGCCCAGGGCACGCTGGCGCAACTGCGCGCCCAGCGCGTGATGCCCTCGCTGGTCGAGTTGACGGTGGCCGCCGCGCGGCAGCAGTCCTTGCGCGCCGCGCTGGCCGGCATGGACGGACTGGACATCGCCATGCACGACGACCAGGTGCGCATCTGCTGCCCGCCGGCGCAGAAGGTGGCCTTGTTGGCCGCGCTGTTCGCCGAGCAGGGCGCGGTGCGGCACATCACCATCCACGAGCCTTCGCTGGAAGATTTGTTCCTCGGCTACGGAGGGCGCCATGCACAAGCGCATTGATTGGCGCCAGGTCGCCGTGTTGGCCGGCAAGGAATGCCGCGAACGCGTGCGCAACTGGTGGGTGCTGGCCGTCGCCGTCATCTTCGCCCTGTTCGCCCTGGCGATCGCCTATTTCGGCAGCGCCCAGCAGGGCGCCGTCGGCTTCCACGGCATCGACATCACCATCGCCAGCCTGGTCAGCCTGGTCATCTACCTGGTGCCGCTGATCGCCGTCATCCTCGGCTACGACGCCATCGTCGGCGAGCAGGAGCGCGGCTCGCTGGAGCTGCTGCTGTCGATGCCGATCACCCGCTTCGAGATTTTGCTCGGCAAGTTCCTCGGCCTGTCCGCCGCGCTGGCGGTGGCCACCACCGTGGGCTTCGGCGCCGGCCTGCTGCCGCTGTCCGCGCAGCTGGGACCGGACGACCTGTACCACTACGCCGGCTTCGTCGGCACGGCGGTGCTGATGGGCATGGCCTTCCTCAGCCTGGCGCTGTGCCTGTCGGTGATCGCCCAGGACCGCATGCGCGCCAGCGGCATGGCGATCGCCATGTGGTTCTTTTTCGTGCTGATCTTCGACCTGCTGCTGATGGGCCTGCTGGTGCTCAGCAACGGCAGCTTGGGCAGCGGCGTGTTCGCCGGTTTGCTGATGCTCAACCCGGCCGACGTGTTCCGCCTGCTGAACATTTTCAATTCCGAACAAGTGCAAACCATGTATGGCCTGGCCACCGTGATGCCCGACGGCCTGACCAATCCGCTGGTCCTGCTGGGCATCATGCTGGCCTGGATCGTCGCCCCCTTCCTACTCGCCAACTGGAGATTCAAATGATTGCAACCCCACGCGCCGCCCGTGCGGCAACGCCCCGCCAGATGTGGGGCGGACTCCTGATGCTGGCCCTGCTGGGCGCCTGCAGCCATACCGCGCCGTCGGCGGTGGCGCAGGAACCGAACGCCGACACCGCCTGCGTGCTCGACGGCATGCTGTTGCAGGACTTCCCCGGCCCGAAAGGCCAGATCGTCTACGCCGAGGGCAAGCCGGACTTCTTCTGCGACCTGATGGAACTGTTCACCACGTTGCGCACGCCGGAGCAAAAGCGCGCCGTCGCCGGCGCCTACGTGCAAGACATGGGCAAGACCGACTGGGACCATCCCAAGGGCAACTGGATTCCCGCCAAGACGGCTTTCTTCGTGGTCGGCAGCAAGCTGCACGGCTCGATGGGGCCGACCTTGGGCGCCTTCTCCAGCGCCGAGGAGGCCAATAAATTCATCCAGCAGCAGGGCGGCAAGCAGCTGCGCTTCGAGCAGGTGACGCCGGAGATGGCCGACCTGACCGGCGGCGTGATGCACGACAGCGGCATGTCGCACTAAGGAGAAAAAATGGACGGCATAACGAGATTGGACCAGACCGCGCAAGTGCCGCTGGACGAGGTGATGGACGAGGACGCCTTGCAGGCCCTGTTCGCCAAGACCAGTTACCAGCTGCGCGAAGCACGCAAGGCGCTGCTGCAGCGCTACGCGGTCGACAGCGAGGAGGCCTTGCTGGCGCGCATAGTCGGCGGCGCCGTCGACACGCATCCGGCCTACGAGCACTACCTGAGCGCGCGCATCATCGAGCAGACCCGCGACCAAGTGCGCGCCGAGCTGGCCGCCCATATCGCCGACGGCGTGCGGGCCGAGTTGCCGGCGCTGAGCGCCCACCTGCGCTTCAAGCACCAGCTGGAGGCGCGGTACGCGGCGCGTCTGGCCGAGCCGGTGCGCATGGCGCAAGACGCCTTGCTGCTGGCCTTCGACAACGGCCTGCTGCTGGAGGTGCGCTACTTCAGCCGCCAGGAGCATTCGATCATCTGGTGCTGGGGCGAGGCCGAGTGCCGGCTCGACACGGCGCCGGGCACGCCCGCCGCCGCCGTCGCCGCCACGATCGCCGCCACGGCGGACGGCGACCCGTGGCAACACTTTGCCGCCGTACTGGAGTCGCTGCTGGCCGACCCCTTGGCCGATCCGCTGGCCTACATCGCCGCACCACTGAACGCCGCCTGAACCCGGCATCAATTTTTAGACCGATAGAGGAATCACATCATGAAGAGCTACAAACTACTCCCCGTCCTGCTCGCCATCGCCCTGGCCGCCTGCGGCCAAAAAACCGAGGCACCCGCTGCGGCATCGGCATCGGCGGCAGCGGAGGTTCCAGCGGCCGCGCCGGCGGCAGCGCCAGCAGCGGCATCGGCGGCAGCCCCTGCAGCGGCCGCCGCCGCCGGTCCGGCACCGAGCGCGGCCGACCTGGCCTCCGGCGAGAAGATCTACACCGCCACCTGCCTGGCGTGCCACGGCGCCGGCGTGCTGGGCGCGCCGAAGTTCGGCGACAAGGCGCTGTGGACGCCGCGCGTGGCCAAGGGCATGGAGGTGCTCTACACCAACGGCATCAACGGCTTCAACATGATGCCGCCCAAAGGCGGCAACGCCACGCTGAAGGACGCCGAGTTGAAACAGGCGATCGACTATATGGTCAACGCGGTGCGCTGAGCGGCAAGCGCCTGAGTGGTCGGCGGACCTAGCAAAGCCAAGTTGCCGGCGGCCACAAAACCACCCACAGGCGTAGAGCCGGGGGGGGGGGGGGG
>NZ_JAEMNU010000037.1:351469-363737 GCF_016461825.1 Rugamonas violacea
GACCCGTTGGGTCCGACCCCAGGTTTGCGCCCTTGGGTGAAAAGCGTCATTCATCCACGAACCAGAAAGCCCGTATGTTGAAGACCCTGCTGCGCCGCGCCGCGCCTCTCCTGGCCGGCGCCTTGATGCTGTTGTCGGCCGCCGGCGGCCAGGCCGCCACCGACACCATCCACCATATTCCGGGCCGCGTGTTCGGCACCGAGATCGACGTCGCCATCTACGGCGAGAGCCAGCAGCGGGCGGAGCAACTGGGCGCCCGCGTGCTGGCCGAGTTCGACCGCCTGCACCACAAATTCCACGCCTGGCAGCCGAGCGCGCTGACCGAGCTCAACGACGCCATCGCCCGTGGCGAAAGCTACCAGTCGGACGCCGAGATGGTCGACATGCTGCGCGCCGCCACCGCGCTGGCCGAGCGCTCCGACAATCTGTTCAACCCGGCCATCGGCCACCTGATCCGCCTGTGGGGCTTCCAGAGCAGCGACATCACCGCGCACGCGCCGACGCCGGCCGAGATCAAGCGCTGGGTCGACGCCAAGCCGCGCATGAGTGACCTGCGCTACGACGGCCACAAGATCTCCAGCCGCAACAAGGCGGTGATGCTGGACCTGGGCGGCTACGCCAAGGGTTACGCGCTGGACCGCGGCGCCGCCATCCTGCGCGGCGAACAGGTGCGCGCCGCGCTGATCAACATCGGCGGCAACGTCATGGCCATCGGCCAGCCCGGCGCGCGGCCGTGGATGGTCGGCGTGCGCGACCCGCGCGGCGCCGGCTCCATCGCCCAGGTGGCCTTGCACGACAACGAGGCGATCGGCACCAGCGGCGATTACATGCGCTACTTCATGAACGACGGCAAGCGCCACCCGCACATCATCGACCCGCGCAGCGGCGACACCATCGACCTGGTGGCCTCGGTCACCATCATCACCGGCGGCGGCAACGACGCCGGCACCCGTTCGGACGGCAACTCCAAGCCCTTGTTCATCACCGGCCCGCGCGGCTGGAAGGCGATGGCCAAGCGCCTCGGCCTGAACGAAGTCATGCTGATCGACGCCGACAAAAACGTCGAGATGACGCCGGCCATGCGCGAACGGATGGTGATGAACAAGAACTAGCGCTAGCACTAGCACCAGCTCCCGGGGCGGCAGGCTACTGACAGGATCTGTCAGCGGCCCGGCCTATCATGGCGGCAGACCGGCAGCGGCCGGCGCCAATATGAAGGGGAGGGCGGGCGATGAGCAGATTTTGGTGTGGCGTGGTGTCGCGGGAGCACATCCTGCGCGGCGTGCAGGGCGGCTTTTGCCAGGTCTGCCACGGCAAGCGCGGCTCGCTGGCGCGCATGGCGGCCGGCGACGGCATCGTCTTCTACTCGCCGGTGCTGCAGTTCCAGGGCGCCGAGAAATGCCAGCGCTTCACCGCCATCGGCCGCGTCGTCGGCGACGACACCTACCAGGTCGAGATGACGCCCGACTTCCATCCCTTCCGCCGCGATGTCGCCTACCAGGCCTGCGACGAGGCGCCCATCCATCCGTTGTTGCAGGAGCTGGAATTCACCCGTGGCCGCAGTAGCTGGGGTTACTCCTTCCGCATGGGGCACTTCGAAGTGTCCGAGGCCGACTTCATGCTGATCGCCAAGGCCATGCTGCCCGGCGCGCAGGGATTCGCCGCCGCGGCGGAGTCGGCCAGGCCGCGCCAGGGTTCGTTGTTGTTCGAGCCGGGCTGAGCCGGTGCGCCAACTGCTAGCCGCCGCTGAACGGGCTGGCGTTGCATCGAGATTTTCTTTATCCGCTTGACCGGCCGGCGACGGCCGCGTCGGTTTGCTGTGCTTGCTCGCCGCGCCACTCCATCGACAGGTGGATGCCGGCCACGGCGCCGGCGACGAAGCCCAGGCGTTGGTATAGGTGCTGGGCGGGGTTGTCCAGCAGCACACTCAAACGCAGCGGCAGCGCCGCTTGCGCGGCCTGCTCCATCAGCAGGCGCAGCAGGCGCTGGCCGATGCCGCGCCGCTGGAAACCGGGCAGCAGGCAGATGTCGACCAGGCGCAACTCGGTGGCGCCGCGCTCGACGATGATGCGGCCGACCGGGCTGTCGTCGAGCAGCACCAGTTGCGCCGCCGCCAGTGGAAACTGCGCCTGGTAGTACTGCTGCTGGGCCTTGAACTGTAGCCGCACCAGATTCTGCAAACCCTCGCCGTCGCAGTCCAGGCCGGCTAGGTCCTCGCGCGTGCCGGTGTACAGCGCCAGCAGGAAAGCTTGGTGGCCCGGCATCGCCGGCGTTAGCGTGATCGTGTCCATGGTCGTTTCGCTCAGTCGCGCGGAGGGATCAGGTTGGGGCCGGCGAGGGCGGCCGGACCGGCCAGCGGCGGGGGGCGCCGTCTGGACATGGAAAACCTTGCAAACCAGAAGGATGTGCAAAGTCTGATACTACGCCGATTTTCTTGCCGTAAGAACAGTCAATTACTGCAACGTGGTTTTTTTTGTCATTCCGTCGTGGATCGGCTCAGCGCTCGCCGTAGCGCAGGCGGATGGCCGCCAGTTCGCCGCCCTGTTCGAGCCGGCCGATGGCGGCGTTGATCGCTTCCAGCTGGGCCGGCGTGGTGCTGGCCGTGTTGAGCATCAAGTGCACCGAGGCGCGCAGCGCGACGAAGGGCAGGGCGGCGATCTTGACGCCCTGCTGGTGCGCCTCGTAGCGCAGCGCGCCGGCATCGCCGAGGATCAGCTCGGCGCGGCCGGCGGCCAGCATGCGCACGCCCTGTTGGAAACTGCCGAAGGTGCTCAGCTGGCCGTCCTGGCTCAGCGCCGGCAGCACGCGGGCGTAGTCGCGGCCGTACCAGCCGACCTTGGGTGCCAGCAGGGGCAGGTGGTCCTTGGCGATGCCGTCGAAGCCGGCCAGGTGGCGGTACTTGGCCAGCTTGTCGGCGGTGGTGAAGACGCTGACCGTCTCGTAGCGGTAGGGCACGCTGAAGCGGGCGTAGCGATGCCGCTCGGGCGTGTCGGAGGCGGCCAGCATCAGGTTCAGCTCGCCTTTCTGGAACAGGATCTGGCGCCGCGCGGTGGGCAGCTCGGGCTGGATCAGCAGGGTGCAGCCGGCCTCCTTCAAGATGGCCTGGGCCAGCTCCAGGTCGAGCCCGGTGATGCCCGTTTTGGCGCTGTTGTAGATGTAGGGCGGCCATTGTTCCAGCGCCATCGTCAGCGTGCAAGCGCCGGCCCGGAAGGTCAACGCTGCCAGCGCCGCAGCAAAAACAACATGGCGCCCCCGCATGTTCGATCCTCGTGTGTGGTGTGAATTGTGTCTATGGGGTAATTTGACAGAATGCGCCTGAAAGTCAAGCGCCCATGGGCAAATAAGCTTATCAGGAAAAAATCCTTATTCGGCAAGTTTGCATGCGGGTAAGATGAAAATCCGACCCAGGCTTGCGCCTTGCCAGTCATTCACCCGTATTCCCGGAGGGACATCTTGAACACTCGCCACCACGCCCAGCTGCCGCCGCCACCGTTGCGCCTGTCCGACATCGCACCGCCGCACTTGCGCCTGCGCCCGCGCGCCGTGGCGCTGGCCTGCGCGCTGCTGGCCGGCATGGCGCCGCCGCTGCGGGCCGAGGAAGCGGCCGTGCCGCAAGGCCAGGAGCAAGGCCGCCAGACCGTCCAGGAACAGGGCGGCGGCGAGACGGCGGCGCGCGCCAGCATCGACCAGGTCACCGTGGTCGGCTCGCGCGCGCGCAACCGCACCGTGTTCGACAGCAGCGTGCCGATCGACCGCTTCGGCGCGCGCGAGGTCGGCAACGCGCTGGCCAGCGGCGAGGTGGGCGCGGCGCTGCAGAACCTGTCGCCGTCGATCAACTTCCCGCGCATCGAATCGAGCGGCGCCTCCGACTCGGTGCGCGGCATCCAGCTGCGCGGCTTGGCGCCCGACCAGGTGCTGGTGCTGATCAACGGCAAGCGCCGCCACACCAGCGCCGTGCTTGACACCGAGAGCAGCTTCGCCGGCACGGTGCCGGTCGACATCAACGCGATTCCGCCCGGCGCCATCGACCACATCGAGATCCTGCGCGACGGCGCCGGCGCCCAGTACGGCAGCGACGCCGTGGCCGGCGTCATCAACATCGTCTTGAAGAACGCCAAGCAGGGCGGCTCGGCCTCGGTCAGCTACGGCCTCAACCACACCGACTTCGCGCCGACCAAACAGACCTTGACGGACGGCCAGACCAAGATCGTCAACGCCGACTACGGCGTGCCGCTGGGCGACGCCGGCTTCTTCCGCTTCGGCGCGGAAACGCGGCGCCGCTCGCCGACCGAGCGCGCCGGTCCCAGCGATGCCGGCTGGACCTCGTGGAATTCGACCCCGGCCGATCTGGCGCTGGACGGCAAGGTGCTGTTCAAGTCGGGCGACTCGAAGCAGAACAACGACTACCTGTTCTACAACAGCCTGCTGCCGCTGGCGCCCGGCGTCGACGCCTATTCCTTCGCCACGCTGAACCAGCGCAAGTCCGACGGCAGCGCCTACTTCCGCTTCCCCGGCGATCCGTCCAACGTGCCGGCGCTGTATCCGCAGGGCTACCGTCCCGTCACCCAGGGCGACAAGACCGACCTCAGCGTGGTGGCCGGCCTGCGCCTCGCCGCCGCCGCCGGTTGGAACTGGGACCTGAGCGCGCGCCACGGCGGCGACAAATTCCGCTACGACCTGAGCAATTCGGCCAACGCCTCGCTGGGCGCGCAAAGCCCGACCAGCTTCCACCTGGCCACCTTCGACTATCGGCAGAACGCGCTGAACGCCGACCTGAGCCGCGAGCTGGATCTGGGCTTGGGCCTGGCCGCGCCGCTGAACCTGGCGGTCGGCCTCGAATACCTGCGCGAGACCTACCGGAGCACGCCGGGCGATGCCGCCTCCTACGCCGCCGGCCCGCTCACCGACGCGCCGCCGGGCGCCCAGGCCGGCCCCGGCCTGCGTCCCGCCGACGCCTTCGACGGCAGCCGCAACGTGCGCTCCATTTACGCCGACCTGGAGCAGGAGCTGGGCAGCCAGCTGTTGCTCGGCGCGGCGGCGCGCTATTCCGACTACAGCGATTTCGGCACGGCCTCGACCGGCAAGCTGTCGGCGCGCTACAAGTTCACCGACAACTTCCTGCTGCGCGGGTCGCTGTCGAACAGCTTCCGCGCGCCGGCGCTGGTGCAAACCGGCTTCCGCTTCGCCACCCTGAACTTCAACAGCGACGGCAGCGGCCTGCAGACGGCGGCCCTGCTGCCGGCCGGCGACGCCCTGGCGCGCCGCTTCGGCGCTGAAGCCTTGAAGCCGGAGAAGTCGACCAACCTGTCGCTCGGCCTGGCGTGGAAGCCGGCGCCGGCCACCAGCGTCACGCTGGACGCCTACCGCATCCGCATCAAGGACCGCATCACCCGCAGCAGCGATTTGCAGAGCGAGGCGGTGACCGCCTACCTGGCCGGCATCGGCCGCAGCGACATCCAGTCGGTGGCCTACCTGGCCAACCTGCTCGACACCAGCAGCGACGGCCTAGACGCGGTGCTCAACCACGAGCTGAACCTGGCCGGCGGCAAGCTGAACCTGAACGCCGCGCTGAACCTGAACAAAACCACCTTGGACAAGGTGCGGCAGAGTTCGGCCGCGCTGGCCGCCATCGACCCGTCGCTGACGCTGCTGACCGACAGCAGCCTGTTCCGCATCCGCAACGCTTCGCCCAGCAGCAAGCTGATCCTCGGCGCCGACTGGCAGGGCGCCCGCTGGGGCGTGCTGGCGCGCGCCACCCGCTTCGGCGCGCTGAAGGACTTTTCCTACGACCAGGAGGCGCCGCTGATCGACGGCGTGCACGCCCAGCGCTTCGGCGCCGTCTGGTCGCTGGACCTGGAGGCGCAGTACAAGCTGAGCAAGCAGCTGACCCTGGCGCTGGGCGGCAACAACGTGCTCGACCAATATCCCGACCGGGTGCGCCAGACCAACAACGCCAGTTACGGCGGCGCGCTGCCGTACAACTTCGTCAACCCGATCGGCGTCAACGGCGCCTACTTCTACGGCAAGCTCAGCTATACTTTTTGAGCATTGATTCCTCCACATTGTTGAACAAAGGTAGACCACGATGGCATTTCGCATGATTCCAAAATTGATCGCCACGGCCTGCCTCAGCGCCGTCATGATGACCCAGGCCCACGCCGCTTCGGCGCTGGTGCTGCTGACCGACTTCGGCACCGCCGACGGCGCCGTCTCGGCCATGCGCGGCGTGGCCTACGGCGTCGACCCGACCTTGCAGGTGTCCGACCTGACCCACCAGATCCCCGATTACGACATCTGGCTGGGCGCCTACCGCCTGTACCAGACCGCCAACTACTGGCCGCAGGGCAGCGTGTTCGTCGCCGTGGTCGATCCCGGCGTCGGCACCGAGCGCAAGTCGGTGGTGCTCAAGACCCGTGGCGGGCGCTACTTCGTCGGCCCGGACAACGGCCTGTTCACCCTGATCGCCGAGCGCGACGGCGTGGCCGAGCTGCGCGAGATCGACGAGTCGCGCAACCGCCTGGCCGGCTCCGCCGAGTCCTACACCTTCCACGGCCGCGACGTCTACGCCTACGTCGGCGCGCGCCTGGCCGCCGGCGCGATCAGCTACGAGCAGGTCGGCCCGGTGTTGCCGAGCGAGTCGGTGGTCAAGCTCTCCTACCAAAAGCCGGTGTTGAAGAACGGCACGATACGCGGCATCGTCCCTGTGCTCGACGACAAGTACGGCAACGTCTGGACGAATATTCCCAAGTCGCTGTTCGAGGAGTTGCAGATCGGCCTGCACAACAAGGTGCAGGTGCGCATCCTGCACGGCGGCAAGGAGGTCGACAAGCTGGTGGCGCCGTTCGAGCACAGCTTCGGCGGCGTGGCCAAGGGCAAGCCGCTGGTCTACCTGAACAGTCTGCTCGACGTGGCGGTCGCCATCAGCCAGGGCAACTATGCGCGCCAGCACCACATCGGCTCGGGCCTGGATTGGCAAGTGGAAGTGAGCAAGGCCAAGTAAGCGCGGCAAAATAAGCGCGGTAAAGCAAGCCCCGCCAAGCTACGCCAGGCGCTGCGACATTTCGCATGCAAGAGCCGGACCTGCCACGCGCAGCGTCCGGCTTTTTTATTCCTCCGCGCCGAAGCCGCGCGGTGCGAGCGGTCCCGGATGGAGGGTCGAGCGCTGTTCGACATCGCGCGCCAGGTCGGCCAGCGTCAGCTTGGCGAAGCGCTTCATCAGCAGGGCGCGGGCGTCGCGCAGCGCGTCCTCCAGCCCGGCGTTGACGGCTTGCTCGACCAGGCAGTGCGGGTGGTCGTCCGACAGGCCGAGTGCGAACACCGCCGGCTCGCCGAGCGCGCGGTAGACGTCGAACAGGCTGATCTGCTCCAGCTTGCGCGCCAGCACCCAGCCGCCGCCATGTCCCTTTTCCGAGCGCACATAACCCTCGTCGCGCAGGCCGGCCATGGTCCGCCGCACCACCACGGGGTTGGTGCCGAGCATGTGCGCGATCACCTCCGACGTCACCGGACCCTCGTGTTGGGCCATGTGCAGCAGCACGTGCAGCATGCGCGATAGGCGGTTGTCACTTCTCATGGTCTTCCCTGGTTGGCGGGGCGCAAACGGCGCCCACGCAACATTATAAGTTGCGGGAGAATCTTCGTGCTAATATCATGTAACTTATAAAGTATCGAAAGGATGCGCGATGTCTTATGACGTGATCGTAGTGGGTGGCAGTTTCGCCGGCCTGTCCGCCGCCATGCAGCTGGCGCGGGCGCGGCGCCGGGTGTTGTTGATCGACGCGGGACAGCCGCGCAACCGTTTCGCCGCGCACTCGCACGGCTTCCTTGGCCAGGACGGCAAGGCGCCGCATGAGATCGTCGCCGAGGCGCGGCGCCAGCTGGCCGCCTATCCGACGGTTGCATTCGCCGACGGCCTGGCCAGCGCGGCGCGGCAGACGGCGCACGGTTTCGCCGTCATGCTGGGCGGCGGCCGCGAGGAGACGGGCGCGCGGCTGGTGCTGGCCACCGGCATGCGCGACGAGTTGCCGGCCATCGCCGGCATCGAGGGCCGTTGGGGGACAACGGTGCTGCACTGTCCCTATTGTCACGGCTACGAGGTGAGCGGCCAGCCCTTGGGCGTGCTGGCCAACCATGCGCTGTCGGTGCACCAAGGCATGTTGTTGCCCGACTGGGGCAGTAGCACCACCTACTTCACGCAGGGCGTGTTCGAGCCGGATGCGCAACAACTGATCGCTTTGGAACAGCGCGGCGTGCAGATCGAGCGCACGCCGGTGGTCGGCTTCGCCGGCACCGCGCCTGCGATGCAGGCGGTGCGCCTGGCCGACGGCCGCGTGCTGACGATGGCCGCCGTGTTCACCGCGCCGCGGTCGCGCATGGCCAGTCCGCTGGCGCAGCAACTGGCTTGCGCCTTCGACGACGGCCCGCTGGGCGCCACCGTGCGGGTCGACGAGATGCAACAGACCAGCGTCAAAGGCGTCTACGCGGCGGGCGACATGGCGCAGCCGCGTTCCAACGCCACGCTGGCCTCGGCCGGCGGGGTGATGGCCGGCGTCGGCGCGCACCAGTCGCTGATTTTCGGCTAGGCCAGCGCCGGCGGCCCGCCGCGATTGGCCGCCGCAGCGGCACCGGCCAGCCGGCGCGGCCGCCGTGCTCAGCTGGCGGTGACCCTGCGCATCAGCCACTCCAGCGGACCGAGCTTGAAGCGGCCGCGCCACAGGTGGGCGAAGAGTATCGCGGCCAGGCAGAACAGCAGCGCGCTGGCGACGGCGAAGCCCAGCGACTGCTCGTTCAGCAGGCCCAGCTGTTCCAGCAAACCCATGCCGAGCACGACGTGGGCGACGTACAAGGTCAGCGCCATCTGGCCGGTGCGGATCAGCGGACGCAGCCAAGGCGCGTCCTGCCAGGTTTCGCCGGCCTGCACGCACAACGCGATGACGGCGCAGGAGCTGCCGACGGCGGAGAAGAAGTACAGCGGCAGCGGCGGCATCGGCGTGGTGGAGAACAGATAGGCGACCAGTTCGGGCGAGTAGCCGCGCCGCTGAGCCTCGGCGCGCAGCGCCCAGGCCAAGGTTTCGAATACCACGGTGGTGGTCAGACCGCCCCAGAAAACCTTGCGGCGCAGGCCGGCCTGTTGCAGCGGCAGTCGGCCCAGCAGCAGGCCGAACACCAGGAAGGCGGCCCACGGCAGCACCGGGTGGAAGCCGTTGAACAGCAGGTTGCGGGCGAAGCCGGCCGGCATCCACAGGTCGGCGTAGGCCAGCGTGTCCCAGTTCCAGGCGGTGGTGTAGTCGAAGTTGAGGAACAGCAGCGGGAAGGCCAGCGCGAGGCCGATCGCGCTCCACAGCAGCGTGCGGTTCGAAGCGCCCAACAGCACGACGGCGAGGGCGATGTAGGCGCCGTAATAGTGCAGGATGTCGGCCGGCCAGACGGCGATGTAGAGCAGGCCGGTGACGAACAGGAAGGCGGCGCGCTTGAGCAGCGCGATGCGCTCGCGGCGCAGCAGCGCGGCGTCGCCGCTGAGCCGCGCGCCGTTGCTCATCAAGGTGATGCCGACGCCGGCCAGGATGACGAAGATGGCCGAGGCGCGGCCGTCGAGCAGGTTGAAGATGGCCAGCCACCAGGCGCCGCCGCCGTCGTGGGCGTGCATCACGGTTTTGAAGTTGACGATCACCATGCCGAACACGGCGAGTGCGCGGGCGATGTCGTAGCCGTAAATTCTTGATTTCTCGGACATTGCTGTTTCCTTGCGGAGAAGGCGGCCGCGCGCGGCCCGGCCGCCGCCGGCGGCGTATCGGCAGCTTAGGGGCGGCTTAGGGGGGCTTGTGGCCGGCGGCGACGGAACTCAGGCGCGGCGTTTGAGGAAGACGTAGCCCAGCGTGAGCACATTGAGCAGCAGGCTGGCGATGGCCAGCTTGGTCAGCGTGGCGAGGGCGTCGGCGGAGGTGGCGTCGTGGGCCTGCAATTTGAGCACTTCGCCGCGCACCCATTCGAGCGAGGTGGGCTCGTAGGGCAGGCTGTCGCGCAGTTGCAGCGTCTTGCCGTCGAAGACCAGATTGGCCAGATGCTTGTTTTCCAGCGACAGCGCCAGCTTGGCGCTGTAGGCCTCCTTGACGCAACCGGCGATGTTCAACTCGGCCAGATGCTTGCCGGCCGGCGCCACCAGGCGGTAGCCGAGCGGTGCCGTGCCGGCGGCGGCCGGCGCCAGCGTGGCGCTTTCGCCGAGCAGACCTTCCTTGTCGAGCGAGAAGGTCAGCAGGCAGGGTGTGGCGGGGTCGAAGCCGGCGGCGGCGTCCGGCGCGCTCAGCGTCAGGTCGATCCAGCCGTGCTCGCCGGCCAGCAGGTGGTCGCGGCGGGCGTCGGAGATGTCGGCGCCGTTACACGCGGTGCAGGCCAACAGGGTGGTGACGGCAAACCATTTTGGGATTGGGGGCATGGTGGATGCTAACTGTGGGACGGGTTGTGTGCTGCGGATGTCAGCGCCAGAAAAGTGTATCCCTCAGTTAACTATCGCGCAACGTTAGTTACAATGCATTTCAAACTGCGCCTCGAGCAGTTCGCAGACCACCGTCGCGTCCGGCTCGGCGGCCAGGCGCGTCGCCAGTTCGGCGCAGCGCGCCCGCGTTTCGGTCGACGCCAGCAGGGCGGCCAGCGCGCGCTGCAAGCTGCCGCTGCGCAGGCGGCTCATGGGCAGAGTGCGCCCGACGCCGAGCGCCTCGACGCGCTGCGCGTTGTCGAACTGGTCGTGGGCGCAGGGCACCAACAGTTGCGGCACGCCGGCGCGCAAGGTCTCGGCCAGGGTGCCGATGCCGCCGTGGTAGACCAGCGCCGCCACCTGCGGCAGCAGGGTGCGCAGCGGCAGGAAGGATTGCCACAGCACGCTGTCGGGCAGTTGCGCCGGCACTTGGGCGCGGTGCGGCGTGAGGAAGATGGCGCGCCGGCCCAGCGCCCGCACGGCGCGCAGCGCGGCGGCGAAGTAGGCGGCGCCGTGCTGGTAGCCGGTGCCGGGGGTGAAGACGATGGGCGCCTCGCCGGCCGCCAGGAAGCTGCGCACGGCGTCGGGCAGGGGCGTGTCGGCCTGCGGATCGTACAACTGGAAGCCGGCGTGGGAAAACGGTTGCGGCCAGTCCGGCTGGGCCGGCCCGTACCAGGCCGGGAACAGCGCCACCGAGGCGTCCGCCGTGTCGAGCATGTGGTCCCAGAAGCGCGTGAGCGGCGCCAAGCCGTGCGCGGCGCGCGCCTGGTTCAGCGAGGGCAGCGTGTCCGGGTCGACCGTCAGCGCCTCGGCGAGGCGCCACAGCTTGGCGCGCAGCCACAGCGGCATCCAGCGCGGCACCGCCGTGTAGCCGATGGTCAGCGGGTCGTGGCAGGTGCGCAGGTTGGCCGGCGCCAGGTAGGCGGTGACGATGCGCAGGTCGGGCCGGTGGGTGCGCGCCAGCGCCGCCGCCGCCACGCCAATCGGATGGGTCAGCATGACGCAGGGTGCGTCGGCCGGCAGGCCGGCGACGAAGTCGGGCAGGCGCTGCAGCATGGCGAGCTGGGCTTTCCAGGCGGCGCCGATGCCTTTTTTCGGGTCCCACAGCAGCGGATCGTTCAGCATCGCCGCGCTTTCCTGGTTGCTGAACAGGGCGTGGAAGCCGAGGCCGGCCGCAGCCACCTCGGCGGCGAAGCGCTGCGAGGCCAGCAGGGTCACCTGGTGGCCGCGCTGACGCAGCGCGCGGCCGATGGCGATGAAGGGGAACACGTCGCCGGCCGTGCCGAGGGCGGCGATCAGCACGTGCGGCGGCTGCGATGGCTTGGTCTTGGTCGGCGCGGCGGTGGTGGCGATGGGGTTGCGGGTGGCGCTCTCGGTCATTGCTGTCCTTGGATGAGGTGGGACGGCTGGTCTGGTGAGACGCCGTCGCGCCCGATTGTACCGGGCTGGGCACTGAGGGCAAGCGGTATTTTTGCAATACAGATAATGTTTTGGCGTGGCACTCTTGCGCGGGCCGGGCCTTGTTCGTTCAGGCTCTTCGAGGTTTGCTTAAGGGCGCATTGAATAACCCCGAATTTGTCGTTCCCGCGTAGGCGGGAACCCATGCTGAGCCAAGGGACATGCGGGGTATAGATTCCCGCCTGCGCGGGAATAACCCCGAATTTGTCGTTCCGCATCGGCGGACCGCCGCGCAGGCGGGAAGCCATGCCCCGCCGGCCGGATGTGACGGGGCATGCCTGTACTGCGCCACGTTAGCGCCCATGCTGACGTCGGCGGGAAGCCATGTTCTGTATGGGT
>NZ_JAEMNU010000037.1:363841-368787 GCF_016461825.1 Rugamonas violacea
CGGCGTATAGGTTCCCGCCTGCGCGGGAACGACGGGTTAGAAGTTCCCTTGGGCCTGGGCCAGGATCTCTTCCAACGCCGCCACCAGTTGGGCGCATTCGGCGTCGGTGCCGATGGAGATGCGCAGGAACTGCTCGATGCGCGCCTGCTTGAAGTGGCGCACCAAAATCGCCCGCTGGCGCAGCGCCGCCGCCAAGGCCACGGCGGCGTGCTGCGGATGGCGCGCGAAGATGAAATTGGTCTGCGACGGCAACACCTCGAAGCCCAGCGCCGCCATCCGCTCGCTCAAGGCTTCGCGGGTGGCGACGATGGCGTTGCGGGTCCGTTCGAAATACGCCGTGTCGCCCAGCGCGGCGACGGCGCCGGCGATGGCCACCTGGCCCAGCGGGTAGCAGTTGAAGCTGTTCTTGACCCGCTCCAGTCCGGCGATCAGGTCGGCGTGGCCGAGCGCGTAGCCGACCCGCAAACCGGCCAGCGAGCGCGACTTGGAGAAGGTCTGGATCACCAGCAGGTTGTCGTGGCGCGGGATCAACGCCGCCGCGCTGGCGCCGCCGAAGTCGACATAGGCCTCGTCGACCACCACCACCCGGTCCGGATGGGCCGCCAGCAGGGCCTCGATCTTGTCCAGGGCCAAGGCGCGGCCGGTCGGCGCGTTCGGATTGGCGATGATGATGGCGCCGCCCGGCTGGGCGTAGTCGGCCACGTCGATCTCGAAGTCGGCGTTGAGCGGCACCACGCGGTAGTCGATGTCGTACAGCGAGCAATAGGTCGGGTAGAAGCTGTAGCTGATGTCCGGGCACAGCAGCGGCTGCTCGTGCTTGAGCAGGGCCTGGAAGGTGTGGGCCAGCACCTCGTCCGAGCTGTTGCCGACGAAGACTTGTGCGCGCGCCAGGCCGAAGTGGCCGGCCAGCGCATCCTTCAGCGCCGTGGCGTTGGGATCGGGATACAGGCGCAGCTGGTCGGCGACGGCCTCGCGCATGGCGGCCAGGGCCAGCGGCGACGGGCCGTAGGGGTTTTCGTTGGTGTTCAGCTTGACCAGCTTGGGCATGGCGACCTGCTCGCCCGGCGTGTAGGGCGTGAGGCTGTGTACGATGGGGCTCCAGAAACGGCTCATGGTGTGCTTGTGCTCTCGGATGGCGATGTCGAGGCAAAATCATACAGGCAATTGCAGTGTCGTTCCGGCAAAGACGGTATTTTCTTTGGAGAAAAGAAAAACGGCGGGGCTGCCGCGAGGCAACTCCGCCGTCCGGCGCCCGAAAATTCAGGGCGCCGGGGATGCTGGCCAAGCCCGGCGGCGCAGAGCCGGGGTCGGACCCCCGAGGGTCCGACCCCAGTTTGCGCCGTTGGGTTTCGTCGGCGTCCCGCTGGTCGCTATGGCAGGGCGACCGGCAGTTCGGGATACTCCTCCGCCAGCGCGTAGCGCACGCCGCCGATGGTGACGGCGTAGGCCGACGGTCCGCTGATCGGCAGCCGGTAGTTCAAGGTGATCGCCAGCGAGGCGCCCGGTGCCAGCGACTGCCAGCCCGGCAGCGTGAACTGGGCGTGGTTGAAGTTGGCCTTGAAGCCGCCGATGTTGTTCGGCCCCGTGTAGCCGGCCTTGGTCACCTTCAGGCCAACGCCGGACTGGTCGCTCATGTCGGCCGGCGCCGACACCGGATAGTCGAACTCGACCACCGAGCCGCCCGGTATCGTCGTCGCCGAGTTGTTCTTCACGGTCAGCACCGGGTTGATCGGATAGCTGTTGTCGCCCAGATTCCAGCCGCCCAGGCTGATGCTGATCTTGGCGCTGCTGGCCGGCACCGCCCCCTCGGCGCGCAGGTTGCCGTACGGTCCGGCGCTGCTGAAGGCGTTGAAGATGGCGGTGGTCAAGGTGGTGCCGATGAAGTACTCGCCCTTGCCGGCGTTTTTGCCGGCGTTCCAGGCGTAGTCGCCGGCCAGTTCCCAGATCATGATGCCGCCGATGTTGTTGTCGACGATGTACTTGGCCTTGGCCGCCATCGACTGCGCCGTCTCGGTGGAAATGAAGACCTTCTTGGTGGCGTTCCACAACCACGGCGCGGCCATGGTGCTGCTGTAGTTGGCGACGTAGGTGCCGGTCAGGGTTTTCTCGGTGACCTTGTAGGCGTCCAGGTAGTCCGGCACGATGCCCTGTTGCAGGTTGAGCGCGTGCCACAGCGGGTTGCCGCCGCCCGGCGTCGGTTTGCCGGTCGAGTCGAGGTCGTACCACAGGTTGTCGATGCCGACGGCGCCGGTGCCGCAGGTTTTCACGCCGGCGCAGGTGACGGTGGAGTTGACCAGGGCGGTGGTGCCCCACAGGCCGTTGCTGCCGCCGGTGACGTCCTTCCAGCCGCGCGTGTAGTAGGGCACGCCGATGTTGATGCGGCCGGCCTGCAAGGCGCCGCGATAGTAGCGGTAGGCCCAGTCGACGTTGAGGTAGCCGATGTTGGCGTACTGGTAGGCGTTGCCGGCGCGCAGTTCGCCGTCGTTGCCGTCGTCAAACAGCGCGGCGTTCGGACCGACGTACTGGTTCCAGGCGCCGTGCAGGTCGTAGGACATCAGGCTGGCATAGTCCAGATACTTCAGCCCGGACAGGTTCTCCTCGCCGCGCAGCACCCAGCCCGAGGCCGAGCCGGCGATGGTCAGCAGGTAGTACTTCTTGTCGGCCACGGCGGCGGCGTCGAGCTTCTCGCGCACCGTCTTGAGCAGCACGTTGTAGCTGGCCATCAGGCCGGCCAGGCGCGGCTTGGACAGGGCGAAGTCGTTCGGGTTGCCGGCTTCGTTGTTGGTGGTCGGGTGCTCGTAGTCGACATCGATGCCGTCGAAGAAGGTGTACTGGCGCAGCGTCGCCACCATCGAGTCGGCCAGGGTGTTGATGCCGGCCTGGTTGAGCGTGCCGTTGGCGTTGGTGGTGGCCGTGTAGAAACCGGTCGAGCCGGCCCAGCCGCCCACCGACAGCATGACCTTCACGCCCGGATTTTTCTTTTTGTATTGCGCCAGCAGATTGAAGTGGCCCTTGTACGGCAAGCTCGGGTCCATCGCGGCGGCGGGGATGTTGGGCCAGGTCAGGCCGGTGTCGGGGTTGTCGGCGCCGCTGCCCAGTTGCACTTTCGCGGTCGTCGTGTCGACGGCGGCGAAGGCGTAGTTGATGTGGGTCACCTTGTCCCACGGGATGTCGCTGACCAGGTAGGACGGGCTGCCGTCGACGCCGGTGCGCCAGCTGGTGAAGTAGCCGACGATGCGGCGTTGCAGGCCGTGCGCCAGCACCTCGCGGCCGTTGGCGTCGTACACGCCGCAGTAGGGCACGTCGGTCACCGGCGAGCTCAGGCCGTCGGGCCGGCAGGGCACCTTGCTCGGCGTCGGGGTCGGCGTGGGCGGGGTCGGGGTGGGTGGCGTCGGGGTCGGCGGGGTGGGTGTCGGCGGCGTCGGGGTTGGCGTCACCGTGCTCTCTTCCCACGGTCCCCATTGCGCGGCGCCGGGCACGTCGCCCTGGGTCCACCATTTGGCGGTGTAGCTCTTGCCGTTGTATTGCACACAGTTGCCTTGCGTGTAGACGGCGCTGGCCAGCCAGCTGCTGCACGACAGCGTGGTGCCGCCGGCGAGCAGCTTCGGCGTGGCGGTGGTGTTGGCGTTGTCGTTGCCGCCGCCGCCACAGGCGCTCAGCGCGACGCCGAGCAGGGCGATCAACAGGCGATTGCTGTGAAAGTTCATGGTTGGTCTCCGATATTGGTTTTGGTTTTGGTATTGCCGCGGGTAGGCCGATCAGAAATCGTGATCGGCCGGGTAGTTGCTGTAGAAGTCGTTGTCCCAGCGGAAGTTGGTGGCCGAGATCGTCACCGAGATGTCCAGTCCCTCGACGAAGTGCCACCAGCCCACCGGCAGGAAGAGAATCTCGCCGGGTTCGAGCACGCAGTCGATCACCTGCGCGTGGGCCATGGCGGGGAAGCGTTGCAGGTCGATGTTGCGGCCGTCGACGTCGGTGAAACAGTGGCGGTGGTTGTAGATGTTGGGCAGCTCCCACGGCGCCACCAAACGCACCCGCTTGCGGCCGATGATCTGCATCATGAAGATGTTGTTCAGATCGTGGTGGAAGGGGGTGATGGTGCCGGCCGGGCCGCACCAGAAGAAGCCACGGTTGTCCGGGTTCGGCGCCAGGTAGTCGGGCAGGGTCGGCACGTCCTGCCACAGTTCGATCAAGGCCTCGCGGTTGAGCGAGTCGTTGTTGGCGGTCATGTAGAAGTCGTTGGTGTGGCCGCTGTCGCGCACCAGCTCGACATACTCGCCAAAGCTCAGCCGACGCTTGTGGGCGACGCTGTTCTCCTCGTAGCGCGGATCGGCCTCGCGGCCGAACTGCACCTCGACCATGCGCTCGCCGAACTGCTGGCGGAAGTAGTCCAGGCTCCAGCGCCGGCGCGCCGCGTTGTCGTCCAACATGCCGGTGAGGATCACCGGCCGGTTGGCGGCGTAATGCTCGCGCAGGAAGGTCTCGCCCGACAAGGCGCCGCGCCGCTCCACCTGCGGCGGCACCAGCTTGCCCAGCTTGGCCGAAATGGCCAGCACCCAGTCGCGCTTGGCCATGCGGCTGTGCAGGCGGCGCGCGCCCTGCAGATAGGGGCTGCGCATGGCGGCGTCGATCTCCGCCTTGGCGTTCGGCACGCCTTCCTTCAACAGGATCATCGCCAGCGCCGTCGGATGGCTGCCCAGCATCAGGTTCTCGGCGATCCAGCGGCGCCAGTCGTCGCTCAGTTGCGGCCGGGCCGGCGCGCCATGGCCGGCGTGTTGGCGGCGCGCGTTGCTTGCTTGCGGTTTCATAGGACTCCCATCGGAAAGGATGCGGCCGGCGGTGGCTTGAATCAGCCCGGATCGGCCGGCGCCGGCGCTCAGGCCAACGCCGTTTGCCGGCCGCAGGTAGGGGAAGGGGAAGGGGCGGGCCGCCGCCCTGGCCGCACC
>NZ_JAEMNU010000037.1:368815-389995 GCF_016461825.1 Rugamonas violacea
AACGGCGCGGCGTCGGCGGGCCGGCACGGGCGGCGGCCCGGGCCGAATCAGCGGCCCTTCCACACCTCGCTGGTCAGGGCGCCGCTGGCGTCGCCGTCCAGTTCCCACGAGAAGGCGCCGCGCAGGCCCTGGTCGCGCATGTACTGCATCTTGACGCCGATCACGCTCTCGTCGTCATAGCTCCACCATTCGCCGCCCGAGGTCAGCAGGAACAATTGCTTGGTGGCCGGGTGATACCAGCGCGTGCCAACCTTGTTCTTGAGCACTTTGTAGTCCTCGATACCGGACTCGTAGGTGCCGCTCGCGCCGCCCGTGGTGGCCTGGTACAGACCGTTGCCGTTCGGCCCCGCCGTCACACCCTTCCAGCCGCGTCCGTAGAAGGGCACGCCGAGCAGGATCTTGTTGCGGGGCATGCCGGCCGCCACCAAGGCGCTGATGCCGTCGTTGGTGTTGTACTTGGCCAGGTTGCCGGTGGCCGGATCGGCCGGGTCGTGGTACAGCGGCGAGTGGAAGTTGGTGGTGTTTTCCCAACCGCCATGGAAGTCATAGGTCATCACGTTGACCCAGTCCATGTACTGGCTGTACAGCGCCGGTTCGGTCTGCGCGATCTTCTCGGTGCCGGCGCCGATGGCGGCGGTCAGCGCGTAGCGCTTGCCGTCGACGGCGCCCTGGGCGTCGAGCTGGGCGCGGAACTCGGCCATCAACAAGGTGAAGTTGTGCTTGTCGTTGACCGTGTCGACCGTGTTGTACGGTTGACCGCCGCCGCCCGGGTATTCCCAGTCGATGTCGATGCCGTCGAACACGCCCTTGGCCGCGCCGGGTCCGCCACGGCCGTCCTGCACCGGCAGGTCACCGGCGATGAACTGCTTGACGCAGGAGCGCGCCAGTTGCTTGCGCAAGGCGTCCGTCTTGGCCGCCGCCGAGAACTGCTTCGACCAGGTCCAGCCGCCCAGCGAGATGAAGACCCGCAGGTTGGGGTGGGCCGCCTTGAGCAGTTTCAGCTGGGCGAAGTTGCCGGTCAGCTTGGCGTCCCACGGGATGGTCTTGCCGTCGACGGTGCGCACCGGCTGGCGCTGGTAGTCGGCGAAGGAGTCGCCGCCGGTGCCGGCGCTGGCCGGTGGCGGCGACTCGTTGCCGGTCTCGGTGCGCGTCACCATGTCGCATTCGTAACCGCCGTTCTTGGCGTAGACGTTGCCGAAGGCGTAGTTGATAAAGCTCAGCTGGTCGGCCACGCTGGTCTGCACGCCGTTCACCGGGGTCTTGGTGGTGTGGATGTCGGCCACTTCGTAACCACGGCCGTAGACGCCCCACTGGGCGAAGTAGGAGCCGATCTCGCGGCCGCCGATCGGGGTGGGGGTGGGCGGCGTCGGCGTCGGTGGGGTTGGGGTCGGTGGCGTCGGGGTCGGCGTCGGCGGGGTCGGCGTCGGGGTTGGCGGCGTCGGGGTTGGGGTTGGCGTCACGCCGGTTTCGCTCCACGGCCCCCATTGCTCGGTGCCGGGCACATTGCCCTGGGTCCACCACTTGGCGGTGTACAGCTTGCCTTCGTAGCTGACACAGTTGCCGGCCGTGTAGACCTGGCTGGCCACCCAGGCGGCGCAGCTGTCGGCCAGCGTGGCGCCGCCCTGCGCCAGCAGTTTGTTGCCCTGTGTTTCCTGCTCGGAGCCACCGCCGCCGCAACCGGCCAGCATGGCGCCGATCAGTGCGGTGATGAGTCCAGTTGCTGTTTTTTGATAGTGCATATCGTCTCCCTCTTCGTTAGAACTGTGGGTCCCGTTCCGCCGGCAAGCCGCAGCCACTGCGGTTTTCCGGCACGGTAGGACGAGAATGGAACGCGCGAAAGTGGTAGTCAAGTGGTTTCAAGTACCCTTGTTTTTGGCAATACCAGTGCTAATTCCGGTCTTACAGTTTTGCGCGGAAAAGCGTCATTGAAGGCGCCCGAAAACGCGGCCGGACGGCGCGCCCGGACGGTGCCGGTTTGCCGGTTTGCCGGGCTGGCGCGCGGCGTGAACTGTTAATTTTTACTTTGCCAAATCGTGTCACGAGCAAGTTTGTTTATTGCTTAACAAGTAAGTGTTTCCTTAAAACTAGTACCAATTTGAAAAATTTAACAAAGTGGTATGCCCGCCCTTTTCGGCGCCGGCGCGGCGGCCGGCAAAAAGATAGCAAAAAGAGTTATTTTTTACTTAAAAAATCGGATAAAATGCCGCCAAGAAACTTTAGGTCGCCAGGGGCATGCATGGAATTGGTTTATAGGAAAGAAAAGACGCTGTTCGTCTTGATGTTGCTACTCTCGCTGGTATTGTGGCTGGTGCTGCTGGTCGGCACGGCCGGCATGATGGCGCTGTATCTGCTGCTGTTTTTCATCTCCTATTGTTTCGCCCAGTCGGCCCTGGTGTCCTATCTGAAGGGCACCGGCGTGCGGATCACGGCGCAGCAGTTCCCCGACCTGAAGGCGCGCATCGACGCCTGCTGCGCCCGGCTCGACATGGCGCAGGCGCCGGACGCCTACCTGCTGCAGATGGGCGGCGCCTTCAACGCCTTCGCCACCCGCTTCTTCGGCAAGCATTTCATCGTGCTGTATTCGGACGTGGTCGACGCGCTGGAGGAGCGGCCGGACGCGATCAATTTCTACATCGGCCACGAGATCGGCCACCTGAAACGCCACCACCTGAGCTGGTCCGCGCTGCTGATGCCGGCCGCCGCGCTGCCCTTGCTGGGCGCGGCCTATGCGCGGGCGCGCGAGTACACCTGCGACCGCCACGGCTTCCACGCCTGCGACGACCTGGCCAGCGCCCAACTGGGCCTGGCCGCGCTGGCGGCCGGCGGCAAGCGCTGGCGCGCCATGAACATCGGCAACTACGTGGCGCAGGCGCGCGAGTCGTCCGGTTTCTGGATGTCCTTCCACGAGCTGGTCGGCGACTATCCCTGGCTGGTCAAGCGCATGGCGGTGATGCGCGGCCTGGCCCAGGGCAAGGAGATCGAGCAACCGGCGCGCAGCGGCGCGGCCTATGTGCTGGCCTTGTTCGTGCCGCGCCTGGGTTTGGGCGGCGGCGTCGGCTCGCTGCTGGCGGTGCTGGCGCTGGCCGGCATTCTGGCCGCCGTCGCCCTGCCGGCCTACCGGGACTACGAGGCGCGCGCCAGGATGGTGCGCGCCGTCGCCGTCGGGCACGAGGCCACGGCCGCCGTCGAACGCTATTTCTATGCCAACGGCAAGGCGCCGGCCACCTTGGAGCAGGCCGGCTTCGCCCTGGCCGACCCCAGCCACGCCGTGCAGGACCTCAGCGTCGACGCCGGCAACGGCGTGGTGCGGGTGTTCCCGTCCGACCTGAGCTATCGCGGCAAGGCCATTGCGTTCACGCCCAGCCTGGACGAGAATAAGAAGATGGCGTGGCGCTGCGGCAGCGAGGAGATCCCCGCCAAGCTGTTGCCGGAGGAGTGCAAACCGCGCTGAGGCTGGGCTGAGCAGACCCAAGGGCACGCTCCGGGGTCAGACCCCCCGGGGGTCTGACCCCGGTCTTTGCCTGTGGGTGGTTTGGAGGACCCCGGCGCCTTCACCTTACCCCGAAAAGGAAACCCGCTTTGAGTCCACCCCTGGAAATCGCCGCCAACGCGGTCATGACATTGTCGATCGTGCTGGCGGGGCGCAACAACGCGCATTCCTGGTGGCTGGGCGTGCTCGGTTGTTCGATGTTCGCGCTGCTGTTCTACGGCGTCAAGCTGTACGCCGACGTGGCGCTGCAATTGTTCTTCATCGTCACCTGCGTGATCGGCTGGCTGCGCTGGCGCCGTGGCGCCGGCGGCGTCGCGCTGCCGATCGGCCGGGTGCGCGCCGGCCCGCTGGCCGCCATGGTGCTGCTCGGCGTCGCCGCCAGCGCCGCCTACGGCCTGATGCTGCACCGCTACACCGAGGCCTACGCGCCCTTCGTCGACTCGGCCGTGCTGGTGTTCAGCATCATCGCCCAGCTGCTGCTGATGGGACGCCGGTTGGAGAGTTGGCCGTTCTGGCTGCTGGTCAACAGCATCTCGGTGCCGCTGTACTTCAGTCGCGGCCTGCACCTGACCGCCTTGCTGTACGCCGCCTACTGGCTCAACGCCATCGTCTCCTGGTACTTCTGGCGCCGCCAGATGGCCGCCCCCGTGGCCGCGCCGGCGACCTCGACCGCGCCGGCCGCGCCGCCGCGCCGGGCCGCCGGCCTTTAGATCCAAATCGTATATACAAGGAACAAATGATTCGTTCCGACAAGTAATTCCGGCCGGTATAGTGCAAACTCCCTTGCACCACCGGCCTTTTGTTATGTTGCGTTCCACCCCGATTCCGACCCGCCTTGACCGTCACGTCCTGTACATGCTTTGCATGGCGCAGTGCATGTGCAGCGTCGCCTAACACCTTACCCCCGTAGTCCGCGGCAGCCCGCCGCAAATTGCGCAAGACCCGCGTCGACCCACCAGGCCGGCAGGGCTGTGCACGCCCTTTTTCCACCGGAAGAGGGCGCCAAACCCACCAAGAGGAAATCATGTTCAAGCCACTCAGCATCAGTTTAGCCATTGCCGCCGCCTTCCCGCAGTTCGCCTTCGCCGACGAGCCGGCCCGCGTCGTCGTCACCGGTTCCAACATCCGCGTCAGCGAGAAGGAGGGCGCCAGCGCGGTGCAGGTGATCTCCGCCAAGGAAATCGCCGCCTCCGGCAAGTCGAGCATCGCCGACGTGCTGCGCTCCATCTCGGCCAACAGCGGCAACAGCTACAACGAGCAGTACACCGGCAGCTTCTCGGCCGGCACGGCCGGACTGGCGCTGCGCGGCCTGGGGCAGCAGAACACCCTGATCCTGGTCAACGGCAAACGCGTCAGCCCGTATGCCACGGCGCAGGACATGAAGGAGGTCTTCGTCGACCTGAACAGCCTGCCGATGGCGGCGGTGCAGCGCATCGAGATCTTGAAGGACGGCGCCTCCTCGGTCTACGGCTCGGACGCGGTGGCCGGCGTGGTCAACATCATCCTGTACAAGGAATTCAAGGGCACCGAGATCAGCGTCAAGGGCGGCGCCTCGACCCAGGGCACGGGGCAGACGGACCAGAGCGCGGCCTTGCAGACCGGCTTCGGCAGCTTGGCCGAGGACGGCTACAGCGTGGTCTTCTCGGTCGACGCCCAGCACCGCAGCAAGCTGCAACAGTCGGACGTGGAGTGGATGCGCGGCAGCGACTGGCACGGCAACACCAACGGCTCGCTGGCCTGGGTGCCGACCAACTACTACGGCACCGACGCGACCAAATTGCTGGGCGGCCAGCAAGGTCCGCTGCAACTGAAACCCTACGGCGACATCAGCGCCGGCAAGACGGGCCTGGTGCAAGCCTACAATCCGGCCGAGTACCGGACGTTGATTCCCGGCGTCTCGCGGGTGCACTCCTCGCTGCGCGGCACGCTGCGCCTGAACGACGACACGGAAGCCTACGCCGAGCTGCTGTACGGCCATTCGCGCGCCGACCAGACCTTCGCCGCGCCGCTAACCGTCGGCAGCAGCCTGCGCGCCTGGAACAGCAAACTGCAACGACTGGACACCATCAGCGTCGCGCTGCCGGTCGGTCATCCGAACAATCCGGGCGCCACGCCGCTGCCGATCAACGCCACCTTGTTCGACCTCGGCCCGCGCCTGAAGCAGGACAAGGTCGATTTCTACCGCGTGCTGACGGGCCTCAAAGGCACGCTGGCCGGCTGGGAATACGACGCCTCGGTGGGCCGTTCAGCCAGCAAGTTGGAAGAGACGGTGCAGAACTTCGTCAACCGCTACGAGTTTGAAAAAGTGCTGGCCGACGGCAGTTACAACTTCGCCGACCAGTCGAAGAACAGCGAAGCGGTGCGCCAGCGTCTGCGCCTGTCGACCCTGCGGCCGGCCGAGTCCAAGCTGACCACGGTCGACGTCAGCGCCTCGCGCGACCTGTTCGCGCTGCCGGCCGGCCCGCTCGGTTTCGCCGTCGGCGGCCAGTGGCGCCGCGAGGAAATGAATTCGGACACCTCGACGGCCGTGCTGTCGGGCACCGAGCTGCGGCCGGCGATCAACATCATCAAGGGCACGCGCGACGTCTCGGCCCTGTTCGCCGAGTTCAACGCGCCCATCGTCAAGGACCTCAGCGTCAACCTGGCCGGCCGCGCCGACCACTACAGCGACTTCGGCAGCGCCTTCTCGCCGAAAGCCAGCGTGCGCTACCAGGCGGCCCAGTGGCTGCTGCTGCGCGGCACCGCGTCGCGCGGTTTCCGCGCCCCGTCGCTGCCGGAAATCACCAACAGCAGCTCGGTCAGCTACGGCTCGCTGATCGATCCGAAAGATCCGATCACGCCGAACCAGCCACGCGGCGTGACCAACATCACCCGCGCCAACGACCAACTGCGGCCCGAGCGCTCCAACAACCTGAACCTGGGCCTGGTGATCTCGCCGAGCAGCGACAGCAGCATCGGCCTCGATTACTACCGCATCAAGACGCGCGGCGTGATCGGCACCGACTCGGCCGACACCATCATCGCCAACGAAGCGCGCTTCCCCAACAAGATCGCGCGCGATGGCGAAGGCCGCATCAACACCCTGTATCTGCAGTACGCCAACCAGGGCGACCGGGAAGCCTCGGGCATCGACCTCGACCTGCGCCACAATCTCGACTTCAAGCAGTGGGGCAAGCTGGCCCTGACCGCCCAGCTGAGCAAGGTGCTCAAATTCTCGGCGCCGCTGTCCGAAGGCGAGCCGCTGACGAATGGTGCCGGCACCAATTACTTCGGCTCGATTCCGAAGTGGCGCGGCACCACCTCGGCCACCTGGGACATCGGCAGCTGGACCAGCACGCTGACCTGGAACTACGCCGACGGCTATGAGCAGACCACCCGTGCCGGCGAACGCGTCGCCCCGGTCGCCACCTTCGACGCCAACGTGGCGTGGAAAGTCACGCCGGCCGCCACCGTCAGCCTGGTGGTGCAAAACCTGACCGACAAGCGGCCGTCGTGGGATTCGTCGACCAGCTTCTTCGACTTCACCCAGGGCGACCCGCGCGGCCGCTTCGCCTCGGTCAAGCTGAACTACAAGTTCTGAGGCGTTGACACGGAGGGCGCCGGCGGCACCGGCAAGCCCCCGGGGCCAAGAGCCGGGGTCGGACCCCCGGGGGTCCGACCCCAGGTTTGCGCCGTTGGGTTTTGGCGCCGGCCGCCAGCGCCTCTCGATTCAGAAGGAAATCTGATAAATATACAAAAATATACTGTTTGTATGATAGATCGATCTGTTCTCTAATGGTTGCAATAAAAAAGCAAACCCCAGAGGAGACAAGATGGACACAGGCAAGGCAATCGACATCCCGGCGCTGATCGACAATGGCAAGACCGGCCGCTTCCAGGCCGGCGTGCTGCTGTTGTGCGGCCTGTGCGTCATCATGGACGGCTTCGACGTGCAGGCGATGGGCTATGTGGCGCCGGCCATCATCCAGGACTGGGGCGTCAGCAAGGCCAGCCTGGGACCGGTGTTCGGCGCCGGCCTGTTCGGCATGCTGGTCGGCTCGCTGCTGTTCAGCCTGTTGGCCGACCGCATCGGCCGCCGCCCCGTGTTGATCGCCGCCACCCTGTTCTTCGCCGTCTGCATGTTGCTGACTCCCTCGGCCGGCAGTCTGTTCCAGCTCGAACTGATCCGCTTCGTCACCGGCCTGGGCCTGGGCGCGGTGATGCCCAACGCCATGGCGCTGGCCGGCGAGTACAGCCCGGCGCGCCGCCGCGTCACCTTGATGATGCTGGTGTCCTGCGGCTTCACCATCGGCGCCGTGGCCGGCGGCCTGCTGTCGGCGGCGCTGATCCCGGCCTTCGGTTGGCACTCGGTGTTCTATGTCGGCGGCGCCGTGCCGCTGCTGATCGGCCTGCTGATGCTGGCCTATCTGCCCGAGTCGCTGCAGTTCCTGGTGTTGCGCGGCAAGGTCGAGCAGGTCGGCAAATGGCTGGCGCGCATCGACCCGCAGTTGCACATCGACGCCGGCACGCGCTACCTGGTCAACGAGAAGCAGCGCGCCGGCGCCAGCGTGGCCCAGTTGTTCCGCGAGGGCCGCGCCCGCACCACCGCGCTGCTGTGGGTGGTCAATTTCATGAATCTGCTCAACCTCTATTTCCTTTCCAACTGGCTGCCCAGCATCGCCAAGGACGCCGGCCTGTCGACGCAGACGGCGGTGCTGGCCGGCACCGTGCTGCAGGTCGGCGGCACCATCGGCACCCTGACCATGGGCCGGTGGATAGACCGCGCCGGCTTCCAGCGCGTGCTGGTGCCGTCCTTCCTCGTCGCCGCCGCCGCCATCGCCCTGATCGGCCGCGCCGACGCCTCGCTGGCCTTGCTGTTCTGCGCCATCTTCGTCACCGGCTTTTGCATCGTCGGCGGCCAGCCGGCCGTCAACGCGCTGGCGGCCCAGTACTACCCGACCACCTTGCGCGCCACCGGCATCGGCTGGAGCTTGGGCGTGGGCCGCATCGGCTCGATCGTCGGCCCGGTGCTGGGCGGCCAGCTGATCGGCATGAACTGGCCCAACAGCAGCATCTTTTTGCTGGTCGCCGTGCCGGCGCTGCTGTCGGCCGGCATGTTGTGGCTGATGGCGGCGCGCGACACGCGCGGCGCCGGGCAGGCGCCGGCCGCCCTGGCGGAGTAGCACGGCAAGCTTTCAATTCGCTATCTTGGCGGAAAAAAAGTAACTTTACGCAACACCCGGCGGCATAACTGTCGACAGCCGGACGCGACGGCCATATGATGTTCGAGTTGGCATTAGGGAAACTTCCTTTGCCGGCCACCGCCATTGTCGCGTCCGTCGGCGAGCGGTTACACAGCGGGGAGACGCCATGAAGTGGTTTTATGATTTGAACATCGCACGCAAGCTGACCATGGCTTTCGCCGTGGTGATCGCCATGACCTGTTTCCTTGGCGTCTTCTCGATCGGCCAGCTGGTCAAGGTCGACCAGGCCTCGACCGACATCGCCACCAACTGGATGCCGGCGGTGCGCTACCTGGGCCAGATGCAGGCCTCGCTGTCGCGCTTCCGCATCTCCGAAGCGACCCACATCCTGCTGGCCGAGGAGGCCGAGATGGCCGCCACCGACAAGTCGATGGCCGGCCGCGTCGAGACGCTGCGCAAGCAGCAGGCCAACTACGCCACCCTGGTGTCCGAGCCGGAGGAGAAGCGCATCTACGGCGAGCTGCAGAAGTCGCTCGACGATTACATGGCGCAGAGCGGCAAGTTGGTGGTCTTGTCGCGCGAGGGCAAAAAGGACGAGGCGCGCGCGCTGTTCCGTGGCGATTCGAACAAGGTGTTCCGCCAGCTCAACGAGCAACTCGACGGCCTGGTCAAGATCAACGACGAGGGCAGCGCCGCCTCCAACAAATCGGCCAGCGCCACCTTCGTGCTGTCGCGCAACTTGATCATCACCATTTTGCTGGTGTTGATCGGCGTCGGCCTGGCGCTGGCGCTGTTCGTCGCCCGCACCGTCGCCGTGCCGCTGCGCGAGGCGGTGGTGATCGCCCAGCGCGTCGCCGACGGCGACCTGACCGGCGTGATTGTCGCCACCAGCAGCGACGAGACGGGCCAATTGATGCATTCGCTCAAGGCGATGAACGACAGCCTGCTGCGGGTGGTCGGCGAGGTGCGCATTGGCACCGACACCATCGCCACCGCCTCGTCGGAGATCGCCAGCGGCAACCTCGACCTGTCCAGCCGCACCGAGCAACAGGCCAGCTCGCTGGAGGAGACCGCCTCGGCGATGGAGCAGCTGACCTCGACCGTGCGGCAGAACGCCGACAACGCGCGCCAGGCCAACCAGCTGGCGCAGTCGGCTTCGGGCATCGCCAGCGACGGCGGCCAAGTGGTCGGCAAGGTGATCGACACGATGGAGTCGATCAGCGCCTCGTCGCGCAAGATCGTCGACATCATCAGCGTGATCGACGGCATCGCCTTCCAGACGAATATTCTGGCCTTGAACGCGGCCGTCGAGGCGGCCCGCGCCGGCGAGCAGGGCCGTGGTTTCGCGGTGGTCGCCTCGGAGGTGCGCAACCTGGCCCAGCGCAGCGCGGCGGCGGCCAAGGAGATCAAGGAGTTGATCGCCGACTCGGTCAGCAAGGTCGATTCCGGCACCAGCCTGGTGCAGCAGGCCGGCAGCACCATGAACGAGGTGGTGGCCAGCGTGCGCCGGGTGACCGACGTGGTGGCCGAGATCTCGGCGGCCAGCCAGGAGCAGAGCACCGGCATCGAGGAGGTCAACAAGGCGATCACCCAGATGGACGAGGTGACCCAGCAGAACGCCGCGCTGGTGGAGCAGGCCGCCGCCGCCGCCTCGTCGCTGCAGGAGCAGGCCGCCAAGCTGGCGGCGGTGGTCAGCGTGTTCCAGTTGGACGGACGCGGCGCGGCGCCACGGTTGCGCTGAGCGCGCGCTCAAGCATCGCAGTCAACCATCGAGGGAATATCCGGCAACGACAGCAATAAATCAACAAGCAGCAACAAGAATCACCAAGAAACAACAAGAATCCGGCCGGCGCCTCGGCGCCGGCCGCTGCGCCGGGGGAGTCAATCCTCCGGCGTTTTTTTATGTTGCTGCATCGATAGGCGGTAGGCGCTGGGGGTGACGCCGATGCGCTCGCGGAAGGCGGTGGCGAAGTTGCCGGCGTTGTTGAAGCCGATCAGCAGGGCGATGTCCTGCACGTCGATCTCGCTCTCGCGCAGCAGTTGCACGCCCCGGCGGATGCGCTCCTCGCGGATGAAGGCGAACACCGTCATGCCGGTCTGCTCGCGGAACACCTGCGACAGTTTCTCGCGGTAGGTGCCGACGCTGCGGGCGATCTCGGCCAGGTTGGGCAGGGCCGCCAGGTTGTCGGCGATCAGGCGCTTGACGGCGCGCACCAGCACGGCGTCCGGGTCGGCGGCCTGGCCGACGGCGGCGGCGGCGCCGGGCCGCTGCACCAGGTTCAGGTGGACGTGGATGCGCGCCGCCAGCTCGCCCGGCGAGAACGGCTTGGAGACGTAGTCGACGCCGCCGATCGACAGGCCCATGATGCGTTCCTCGTCGGCGTCGGCGCCGCTGAGGAAGATCACCGGGATGTCGCGCGTGGCCGGGTTGGCCTTGAGCAGGCGGCAGGCGGTGTAGCCGTCCATATTCGGCATGCGCACGTCGAGCAGGATCAGGTCCGGCTGGTTGGCCAGCGCCAGTTGATAGCCCTGCAGGCCGTTGAAGGCGACCGAGATGCGGTAGGGGTGCTCGCTCAACAAATCCATCAGCATGCGCTGCTCGAACGCGGAGTCGTCCACGATCAGGATATGGCGCACGGTCGATTCGTTGCTTGGAAACATGATCAATTTGATACGTTAACTAGAAGTGTGTTGCGTATTATGCCTATCTTTCCATTTTTTTTAATAGTTTTCTCTGCATCCAAAACCGTCGTCTCGCCCAGCAAAAGCAAGCATTTTACGAATGGACAATAATGACTTTGCGAAAGCGGTGACTCTGCCGTCACCCCGCAATCTCACCCGCATCAGCACCGGAACGGAGTCCTTCATGAAACATACCGATTTTGGCCGCATGCCCTGTCCGATCGCCCGCAGTTTGGGGAAGGTTGGGGAGTGGTGGAGCATCCTGATTTTACGCGATGCCTTCTATGGCTTGTCGCGCTTCGACGAATTCGAAAAGAGCCTGAAGATCGCGCCGAACATGTTGACGCGCCGTCTGGCCGGCCTGGTCGAAGGCGGCTTGATGGAGCGGCGCCAGTACAGCGCCCGTCCACCACGCTATGAATACGTGCTGACCAAGTCCGGCCGCGCTTTCAAGCCGGTGCTGCTGGCCTTCATCGCCTGGGGCAACGACCACCTGGCACCGGAGGGCGCCAGCTTGCTGGTGGTCAGCCGCGAAACCGGCAAGCCGGCCGACCAGGTGCTGGTCGACGCCAACAGCGGCCTGGCCATCAACGACGAGGACTATATGTTCGCGCCGGGACCGGCCGCCTCCGAGAACATGCGTTCGCGCCTGATCGAGGTCGGCAAGCACGCTTGAGTTGGCTTTGAACCCCGCCCGGACCCCGGGCGGAACGGTCCGGCCCTCCGCTCAGGAGGCCGGTTCCAGTTGTGCATAGACGGCGCCGGCGACCTTGCCCAGCGCCGTTTTGTCGAGCACGCCGGACAGGGCGTAGCCGAACTTCCCGTCGATCCAATAGAACACGCTGACCTGGCCCTCCTGCGCGTAGCGGAAGCCGGTGCTGTCCTGCTGTTGCTGCTCGGTCGAGACGTACAGCGTCAGGCGCTGGCCGGCGCCGTCGCGGTACATGAACTGCGCCACCGGACCGCTCTGGCCCGGCAGCAGGCGGCCGCCCTCGAGCGCGTAGCCGAGTTGCTGCAACTGCGGCGGCCGCAGCGGCGTGCCCAGCCGTTTCGACAACCAGGCCACCAGATGTTGTTGCTGGTCGGCGCCGACCTCGACCGGATGGCGCTGTTCCGGGCTGTAGACGGCGTGGGCGATGGCGGCGCGGCGCGCCAGGCCGTCGCCGCCGTACCGGCGGGCGGCGTCGTCGCGGGCCAGGAGCGCCGAGCCGGCGGCGCCGGCGGCGCGGATGGCCGCCGTGTCGTCGCCGCCGGCGCGGACGATGGCGGCGGCGCCGGCGCCGCTGCCCAGCGCCAGGGCGCTGTCGCCGGCCGCTGTCGTCCGCCCGTGCAGCAGCCAGCCGCCGGCGCCGCCGGCCAGGGTCAGCGCCAGCATGGCGGCGTAACGCAGCGGCGCGCGCGCATGCCAGTCCGGCCGGCGCGGCGGCGGTGGCGGCGGCGGCGGCAGCGCCTGGGCGGGCCGGCGCGGCAGCAGCAAACGGGCCGGCGCCGCCTCGTCGAGCAGGGGGTCGAACAACTGGCGCAGGGCGGCGTTCTGCTCGCGGTAACTGTGCAGGCGGGCCGCCTCGGCGGGACGCTCGGCCAGATAGTCGGCCACTTCCTGGGCGCGGGCGGGCGGCAGCAGGCCGTCGACCCAGGCTTGCAGATCGGCTTCGGTAATCGGATTGTTCATTTAACCACCTTGAGCGGCGCCGGCACGGGCCGGCCCAGCATGAGCAGGCGCAGCCGTTCGCGGCCACGGGACAGGCGCGACATGACTGTGCCGACGGGGATGTCCAGACTCAGCGCGACCTCCTCGTAGCTCATTTCCTCCAGCGCCACCAGCAGCAGCACGGCGCGCTGTTCGGCCGGCAGGCGCGCCAGCGCGGCGTCCATGTCGCGCAGTTCGAGCCGGTCGGTGGGCGGCGCGGCGGCGCCCAGCGCCTCGCTCAGTTCGGCCGAGGGCGCCGCGACGTCGAGCGGCACCGTGCTCAGGCCGGGCCGGCGCAGCTGGTCGACGTGCAGATTGTGCATGATGCCGAACAGCCAGGGCCGCATGTCGCCGCCGCGCCAGGAGGCCAGCTTGTCCCAGCCGCGCTCGACGGTGTCCTGCACCAGATCGTCGGCGCGCGCGCGGTCGCCCAGCAGCGCCCGCGCGTAACGGCGCAGGCGCGGCAGGCAGGCGGTCAGGCTGGCGCCGGCGTCTTGCATGGGCGGCCCGCTCAGTCCTTGACGACGTGCCAGACGTTCTTGAAGTTGTCGCCGTTGCGCTCGCCGGCCTTTTGGTCGGCCTGGTACAGGTACAGCGGCTTGCCCTGGTAGGCCAGTTGCTTGGCGCCGTCGTCGCGCGTCAGCACGGAGTAGGGCGCGGCCACGGTGGCCGGCGCCGGCACGGCCGGCCAGTTGTCGGCGCAGGGGCCGTTGCAGACGCTCTTGCCGCTGGCGGCGACGTCCTTGTCGAAGGTGTACACGGTCATGCCGGCGGCGTTGACCAGGATGCCGTCCTGCCGATGCACGGCGTCGGCGGCGTGGGCGGCGCCGCACAGCAGCAGGGCGGCGAGGGCGGCGGCGAGGTGGCGGGTCGGGGTGGTGTTGGCTTGGCTCATGATGGATTCCTTGGGTGGGTGGGGCGGGCTGCCGTGGCTTGCACCGGATGCATTGGGGGTACGGTGTTACGGCGCGGTGTTACGGCGCGGTGTTACGGCGCGGTGTTACGGTGCGGTGTTACGGTGTATACGTGGCGGCCGGCGCGCCTATTCCATCGCCCGACAAATATATTTTTGGCGACCTCGACAGCATAGAGCAAAAGCGCGCGCCGGCCGCGCCGACCCGCTTACGCGCTTACAATGGCCACCATGCTCGCTATCCTCGCCGTCACCTTCCCCTTCTTCGCCTTGGTGCTGTGCGGCTATGTGGCGGTGCGCCGCGGCATGCTGCCGCTGATCGCCATCCCCGGCATGAACAGTTTCGTGTTGTATTTCGCGCTGCCCTGCATGCTGTTCCGCTTCGGCGCGGCGACGCCGCTGACCCAGTTGCTCGACGCCAGCCTGTTCGCCGTCTACCTGCTGTGCGCGCTGCTGATGGTGGCGCTGACCATGGCCGCCACGCTGAGCCGGCGCATCGACTGGAACGACGCCGCCTTCGGCGCCCTGGTGGCGGCCTTTCCCAACACCGGTTTCATGGGCGTGCCGCTGTTGCTGGCGTTGCTGGGGCCGCGCTCGTCGGGGCCGGTGATCCTGACCATCGCCGTCGACATGGTCATCACCAGCTCGCTGTGCATCGCCCTGTCGCGGGTCGGCAGCGGCCGTGGCCGCGGCGCCGTGCTGGCCGCGCTGCGCGGCATGCTGGCCAACCCGATGCCCTGGTCCATCGTGCTCGGCGCCCTGGCCTCGGCGCTGGGCCTGGCCCTGCCCGGGCCGGTGCAGCGCACGGTCGGCCTGCTGGCGGACGCCGCCTCGCCGGTGGCCCTGTTTACCATCGGCGCCGTGCTGGCCCGTTCGCAGATGGGCAGCGCCGACGCCACGCCGCTGCGCGAGTACGTGCCGGTGGCGCTGAAGAAGCTGGTGTTGCATCCGCTGCTGATGCTGGCGCTGGGCCGCGGCGCCATCTGGCTGGGCCTGCCGCTCGATCCCTACGCGCTGAACTGCATCGTGCTGGTGGCCTGCCTGCCCAGCGCGAGCAACGTCGCCATGTTGTCGGAACGCTACGGCGCCGACACCGGCCGCATCGCCCGCATCATCCTGGTCTCGACGGCGATATCGTTTTTGACATTTTCCGCCGCCGTGTCGCTGTTGCGCTAGCCGGCGGGTCTCCCGGCAGCTCAATTCTTGTTTCCGTCAGGAATCAACAATTGTCTTTGATATCAAGCACTTGAGTTGTTTCTCCGGCCGCAAACCCGCAGCGCCAGCGGCTTGCCGGCCAAACTGTGAAATAATGCGGATGCGCGTATAAATGCGCGAAAGCAAGAAAACCGCGCCGCCGGGCGCCTATCCGGGGCCCCCGTCGCGGTACAACAGGTTGAGGAATTGATTTAGTGGAAATGTTTGCGCTCGATGAAGAGTTGGCGCAGTGGAATGCGGCGCTGCCCTCGTCCGAGGGTGCTGCGCGGCTGACGCTGCTGGCCCAGCTCGCCTGGCACAACCGCCAGCGCGATCCCGCGCGCGCCCAGTCCTGGGCGGCCGAGGCGGCGCCGCTGCTGGCCGCGCTGGCCGAGGCGCAACGTTTCCCCCTGCAAGCCCGCTTCGAGCTGGTCGGCGCCGAGGCGCACTGGCTGGCCGGCGCCCTCGACGCCGCGCAGGGCCAGGCCGAGCACGCGCTGCAATTGTTCGAGCTGTGCGCCGACCCGCGCGGCCGCGCCGACGCCCACTGGCTGCTGGCCTGGATCGCCAACGACCGCGGCGATTGCGGCGGCGGCGACGCCGCCCTGGCGATCGCCTCGGCCAACGCGCGCGCCGTCGGCGACGCCCTGCGCGCCGACGTGATCGACGCCGCCAGCGCCATCTTCGGCGTGTTCGGCGACGTCCACCGCGCCATCGCGCGCTGGGGCCAGCGCTTCGACGCCGACCTGAGCCTGGTGCACCCGGTGGCGGCCGGCTGGATCAGCGACTACCACGGCACCAGCGCCTTCCAGGCCAGCGACTACGGCCGCGCCATCGGCCACCTGATGCACAGCTACGAGGCGGCCATGAGCAGCGGCCAGCGGCGCCGCGCCATCATCGTCGCCACCAACATCGGCAACGCCTTCACCAGCCTGAACGCGCACGACGCCGCGCTGGAGTGGATGCAGCGCGGCCTCGACCTGGCCCGCCCCACCGGCTGGCCGCTGAGCATCGGCCTGTGTCTGATGCAGACCGCCGAGACCTTGCGCCAGCTGGGCCAGCGCGAGGCCGCCCAGGGCCTGCTGCGCGAGGCCCTGCACACGCTGGCGCCGCTGTCGGGCTCGCGCGCCTACGCCATCGCGCTGGAGTACCAGGGCGACTTGGCGCTCGACCTGGGCAACTACAACGCCGCCCTCGACAGCTTCGCCCGCCTCGGCGAGCGCGGCGACGCGTTGCGCCAATCCGACTTCCAGAGCAGCGCGCGGCGCGGCCAGGCGCACGCGCTGTCGCAGCTGGACCGGCCGGCCGACGCGCTGGCCGTCGCCAACACCGCGCTGGCGCTGGCCTGCGAGCACGGCGACGCCTCCAACCAGATCGCCGCGCTGAGCGTGCTGGCGCGCATCCACGCCCGCCACCGCCTGGCGCCGCCCGGCGACATGGCCGCGCCCAACGCCGTGCTGCACTATCTGCAACTGGCGCTGGCCACCGCCGCCACCATCGACGGCTACGCCGTGCCCGGCGCGCTGCTCGACGCCGCCGCGCGCGAACACGCCGCCATCGGTGACTACGCCACCGCCTACCAGATCGCGCTGCAGGCCAGCGCGGCGCGCGACCAGACCCACAGCCAGCAGGCCACCAACCGCGCCATCGCCATGCAGGTGCAGTACCAGACCGAGCGCGCCCAGACCGAGGGCGAGCACCACCGCCAGCTGGCCGCCGCCGAGGCGCAGCGCGCCGAGGTGCTGCAGCAGACCAGCGCGACCTTGCAGCACCTGAGCGCGATCGGCCAGGAGATCACCGCCCACCTCGACGCGGCGGCGGTGTTCCGCGCCCTCGACCGCCACGTCCACGGCCTGCTCGACGCCACCCACTTCTCGATCTTCTTGCTTGAGCCGGACGGCCAGTCGCTGCGCTGCGCCTTCGGCGTCGAGGCGGGCAAGCCGCTGCCGGCCATCCGCTTCGCGCTGAGCGACCCCAAGGCCAACAGCTCGCGCTGCGTGCGCGAGCGGCGCGAGCTGCTCATCGAGCTGGAGGCCGACGGCGCCACGCCGAACCTGATCCCCGGCACGCTGCCGACCCTGACCCTGCTGTTCGCGCCGCTGCGCGTCGGCGAGCGCGTGCTCGGCGCGATGACGGTGCAGTCGCTGCACGCCCGCGCCTACGGCGACCGCGACCGGCTGATCTTCCGCACCCTGTGCGCCTACGGCGCCATCGCGCTCGACAACGCCGCCGCCTACCGCCAGGTCGAGGCGACCCTGAAGACGCTGAGCGCGACCCAGGAGCAGCTGCTGGAGAAGAACCTGGAGCTGGAGCGCGCCTACAAGGCGCTGGAGGAGGTCAGCCTGACCGACCAGTTGACCGGTCTGCGCAACCGCCGCTTCTTCCTGCAGCATGTCGACACCGACGTGGCGATGAGTTTGCGCCGCTACGACCAGGGCGCCCGCGCCGACTGCGCCGAGCGCGAGCCGATGCTGGACAAGGATCTGGTCTTCTTCATGGTCGACCTGGACCACTTCAAGGAGGTCAACGACCGCTACGGCCACGCCGCCGGCGATTCGATCCTGGTGCAGATGCAGGAGCGCCTGCGCGAGGTGTTCCGCGAGTCCGACTATTTGATCCGCTGGGGCGGCGAGGAGTTCCTGGTGCTGGCCCGCGCCACCCACCGCGACGAGGCCAAGGTGGTGGCCGAGCGCATCCGCTGCGCCGTGGCCGACCGGCCGTTCGAGCTGGCCGACGGCGCGCGCCTGGCCAAGACCTGCTCGATCGGTTTCGCCTGCTTCCCCTTCCTGCCGGCGCAGGCGCGCCTGCTGTCGTGGTCGCAGGTGGTCGAGCTGGCCGACCAGGGCCTGTACATCGCCAAGCGCTCCGGCCGCAACGCCTGGGCCGCGCTGTACGCCACCGAGTTGGCGCGGCCGGACGGCCTGTTCCCGCGCCTGATGCAGCAGCTCGACCAGGCCGTCGCCGAGGGCGAGGTGCGCCTGGTGACCAACCTGACCGGCCCGCTGGCGCTGGGCGGCGAGCGCCGCCGCGTCGGCCTGTCGAGCGACCTGGAAGCGTAGCCGGCGGCCCTGCCGCGTCGGCGCGCCGCCGCGTCCCGCGGCCTAAACTTAAACCTACAGCGGCAGCGGCGTCTCCACCACCACCTCGGCCTTGAGCGAATTGGCGATGTAGCACTTGTCGTGGGCGGCGTGGTGGATCGCCGCCAGCTCCTCGGCGCTCGGCCAGGCGGTGCCGGCGAAGCGGATCTCGGGGCGCAGCGTGATGCGCGTCATGGCCATTTTTCCCTCCTCGTTTTTACCCAGCTCGCCGATGGCGTGGTCGCGGTAGCTGTCGACCGTGTGGCCGCGCTGGCCGGCGATGGAGAGGAAGAACAGCATATGGCAGCTGGAGGTGGCGGCCACCAGCGCCTCCTCGGGGTCGAGGTTGGCCGCCTCGGACATCGGCAGTGGCACCGACAGCGGCGACGACGAGGCCGGCACGCTCAGGCCGCCGTCGAAGCTCCAGGTGTGCGCGCGGCTGTAGCGCTGATCCAGAAAATTTTGTCCATTGCGTTGCCACGCCAGCTTTGCCTCGAATTGCATGACTGCTCCTGTGATTGGTGGTGGGACGGCCCCGCCGTGGCGCCGGGCAGGGTAGCGAAGTTTAACCTTTTTGCCGCGCTCGGCAAGTGGCAAATAATTTATACTGGACGTCTTTCGCGCCACGTCGAGCCACGCCTCCCATGATACCTACCCGCTGCAAGTGGGCCAATTCGGCCAATCCCCGCTATGTCGACTATCACGACCACGAGTGGGGCGTGCCCTGCCACGACGAGCGCAAGCTGTTCGAGATGCTGAATCTGGAAGGCGCGCAGGCGGGCCTGAGCTGGGAGACCATCCTCAACAAGCGCGACAGCTACCGCGCCGCCTTCGACGACTGGGACGCGGAAAAAATCGCCGCCTACGACGCCGACAAGGTGGCCGCGCTGCTGGCCGATCCCGGCATCGTGCGCAACCGCCTGAAGGTGGCGGCGGCCATCGGCAACGCCCAGGCCTACCTGCGCCTGCGCGCCCAGGGTGGCAGCCTGGATCGGCTGCTGTGGGGCTATGTCGACGGCCAGACCATCGTCAATCCCGGCGCCGAGCGCATCGTCACCACCGCGCTGTCCGACCGCATCTCGAAGGACCTGGCCAAGCTGGGTTTCAAGTTCGTCGGCTCGACCATCATCTACGCCTATATGCAGGCGATCGGCATGGTCGACGACCACGCGCCCGACTGCTTCCGCCACCACGCGGCGCCGGGCGCGTGAGCGGCCCGCACGTCGTCCTCGACACCGACTTCGGCCGGGGCGAGCACTTCTTCGGTCTCTGGGCCGAGTGGCAGGCGGCGGCCGAGCGCGGCGCGCTGCACTACCTGGCCATCGCGCCAACGCCGCCGGCCGCCGCCGAGATTCCATCGGCCCAGCTGCGCGCGCTATGGCCGCCGTTGGTGCCCGGCCTGCACCGCATTCTGCTCGACGCCGGCCGCGTCACGCTCGACCTGATGATCGGCCCGGCCGAGGCGCTGCTGCCGCAGATCGAGGCGCGCGTCGACGCCTTCCACGTGCCGGCCGTGGCGGCCGACGCGCCGGCCATCCCGGCGCGCGCGCTGGCGCGCCTGGCGGTGCAGGGCGCCACGTTGTGGGCCGGCGCGCCGGACGAGGCGCAGGCCTGGGCCTTGCGCGCCGCCGGCTTCGCCTGCGCGGTGGCGCCCGGCGGCGCGACGCTGCCGCCCGACCTTTGCGGCGTCTACGCCAGCCGCGCACCGCAGCAGCCGGCGCCGGCCGCGCCCGAGCGGCGCGCCATCGTCATCGGCGCCGGCGTGGCCGGCTCGGCCGCCTGCGAGCGCCTGTGCGCGCACGGCTGGGACGTGACGCTGATCGAACGCCACGCCGCGCCGGCGCAGGAGGCGTCCGGCAACCTGGCCGGCATCTTCATGCCGCTGCTCTCAAAAGACGACAATATCCCGACCCGCCTGAGCCGCAGCGCCTTCCTGTTCGCGCTGCGCCAGTGGGTGCGGCTGGGCGGCGTCGGCAGCGCCTTCGCCGGCGCCAACTGCGGCGTGCTGCAACTGGCGCGCGACGCCGGCCACGCCGTCGTGCAGCGCGAGGTGGTCGAGGCCTGGAACTATCCGACCGAGTATGTGCGCTGGCTCGACGCCGCCGCCGCCTCGGCCCGCCTGGGTTCGGCCACGCCGCACGGCGGCTGGTTGTTCGAGCAGGGCGGTTGGGCGCGCCCGTCGTCACTGTGCGCGGCCCTGCTGGACGCCTGCGGCGCGCGCCTGCGCCGCGTCTTCTTGTCCGAGGCGTTGGCGCTGCAGCGCGTCGACGGCCGGTGGCAGGTGCGCGACAGCGGCGGCGCGCTGGTCGCCGAGGCGCCCACCGTGGTGCTGGCCACCGGCGCCGGCGCGCGCGCGCTGGCGCAGTCGGCGCCGCTGCCGTTGCAGGCGCTGCGCGGCCAGGTCACCCATCTGGCGCCCGAGCGGGTGCCGGCGCAGTCGCTGGTGGTGTGCCGCGAGGCCTACATCACGCCGCCTTTCGAGGGCGTGATCTGCGCCGGCGCCACCTACGACGACGACGCCGACCCGGCGCTGCGCGCCGCCAGCCAGCGGGAGAACATGGCGCGGCTGGCCGAGATCCTGCCCGGCGTGCGGGTCGACGACGCGCCGTTGGCCGGCCGCGTCGGTTTCCGCTGCGCCGCGCCGGACCGCCTGCCGCTGGCCGGCGCGCTGCCCGACTACCCGTCGGCCGGCCGCCTCGAACGGCTGCGCGACGTGCCGCGCCACCCCGGCCTGCACTGCCTGCTGGGTTACGCCTCGCGCGGCATCATCTGGGCGCCGCTGATGGCCGAGCTGCTGGTGTCGCAGCTCGAAGGGCTGCCGCTGCCGCTGGAGGCGAATTTGGCCGCCGCCCTCGATCCGGGGCGCTTCCTGCTCAAGGAGCGCCGCCGCAGCCAGTGAGGACGGCGCCAAAACCACCCAAGGGCGAAAACCTGGGGGCGGGGGGCCCCCC
>NZ_JAEMNU010000037.1:390006-410164 GCF_016461825.1 Rugamonas violacea
CCGACCCCGGCTCTTCGCCTGTGGGTGGTCTTGTAGCCGCTGGCGCCTTGAGCGGCGGCGCCGGCGCCGGGCGTTGTTCCGGCGCCAAGCCGCGCTTGTGCCAGCGCAAAAGCGGGGCGACGGCCTGTGCTACAGGATATAATTCGGCTCTGACTACCTTTCAAATCGCGCTGAGGGCGCTGCCGGATCGCCCGATGGAGAGCTGAACGATGGATGACCAAGCGGGTTCGCCCGAGCTGTACATGTTCCTGGCGTCGACCGTGCACGACATGAAGAATTCGATCAGTGTGCTCAGCGGCACGCTGGAAAACCTCCTGGCCGCCGCGCCGCCCGCCGCCCTCCCGGCCGCCGCCGCCGACTCCGCCCCCTTCGATCCGACCGACCCCGCCGCCGCCTACCCGCAGATGGCGCAGATGCTCTACCAGAGCAAGCGCCTGAACGACAACCTGATCCAGCTGCTGGCCTTGTACAAGGAGGTCGGCAAGCCGGCCTATCCCTTCGACGCCACGCCGCAGCGGATCGGCGAGCTGGTCGAGCAGGTCGCCTCGCAGAGCCGCATCCTGCTGCGCTCGCGCGGCATCGCCCTCGAACTCGACTTCCCGTCCGCGCAGATCTGGTGCTTCGACGAGGACCTGGTCATCGGCGTGCTGGTCCACGCCATCAACAACGCCATCCGCTACACGCGCGACCGCATCCGCCTGTCGGTCGCCGTCGACGGCGACTACCTCGAACTGCGCGTGGCCGACAACGGCGCCGGCTTCCCGCCGGCCATGCTGGCGGCCGGCGCGGCGGCCATGCGGGGCGGCGCCGGCAAGGTCAACTTCATCAGCAACAGCAGCGGCCTCGGACTGTACTTCTCCAGCGAGGTGGCGCGCATGCACAAGCACCGCCAGCGCCACGGCGCCATCGCGCTGGAGAACGGCGGCGCGCTGGGCGGCGGTTGCTTCGTGCTGCGCCTGCCTTGAACGGAACGCCGCCGATGACCCCGCACGCCATCGATCCCGCCGCCACCGCCGTCGACGGCATCGACTGGGCCGAGAAGCGCTATCTGCTGGTCGACGACTTCGTCGGCATCCGCCAACTGCTGCGCGAGTCGCTGCGCAACCTGGGCGCCAAGCACATCGACCAGGCCGCCAGCGGCAACGAGGCCATGACCCTGCTCGGCAAGACCCGCTACGACGTCGTGCTGTGCGACTACAACCTGGGCGAGGGCAAGAACGGCCAGCAGGTGCTCGAGGAGGCGCGCATCAAGAACCTGGTGCTGCCCAGCAGCGTCTGGCTGATGGTGTCGGCCGAGAAGAGCGTCGAGTCGGTGATGGGCGCCGCCGAGCACCAGCCCGACGCCTACATCATCAAGCCGATCACCGAGGGCGTGCTGCTGACCCGCCTCAACCGCGTCTGGCACAAGAAGCAGATCTTCGCCGAGATCGACCACGCCTTCGCCGACAAGGACTACCTGCGCGCCGCCCGCCTGTGCGACGAGCAGATCGTCCACCACAAGCTGCACGAGATCGACCTGCTGCGCATGAAGGCCCACCTGCTGCTCAAGAGCGGCGAGCCGGAGCTGGCGCGCAAGGTGTTCGAACGGGTGCTCGAGGAGCGCGAGTACAACTGGGCGCGCACCGGCCTGGGCAAGATCCGCATGAACAACGGCGAGCTGGAGGCGGCGCGGCAGATGTTCCAGGGCGTGATCTCGGAGAACCGCTTCTTCATCGACGCCTTCGACCAGCTGGCGCTGGCCTACCAGTTGATGGGCAAGACCGAGGAGTCCTGCGACGTGCTGGAGAAGGCCGCCAAGCTGTCGCCCAACTCGGTGCCGCGGCAGCGCGCGCTGGGCATGGCCGCCCTCAAGCTGGGCAACATCCCGCTGGCCGAGAAGGCCTTCCGCAAGTGCATCGAGATCGGCGAGTACTCGATCATGAAGACGGTCGACGCCTACTTCGGCCTGGCCCGCGTCTGCGGCCAGAAGAACGACACCAAGGAGGCGGTGCGCCTGCTCAACGCGGCGGTGCGCGACTTCGCCGGCAACCAGGTCGAGCTGCGCGCCAAGATCACCGAGGGCCTGGTCTACCACGAGAGCGGCGACTACCGGCGCGCCCGCAAGTCCGGCGACGAGCTCGAACTGATGCTGGCCGGCGAGAAGAAGCGGCCCGACACGCCGACCTGCATGGAGATGGCCACGCTGCTGTTCGCCGTCGGCGTCAAGGAGGCGCCGGTCGACCTGCTGTGCTATCTGACCCGCAACAATCACGACAACCTGCCCCTGCTGGAGGACGTGCAGAAGGTGTTCGACAAGGCGCGCATGACCGAGGAGGGCGAGGAGCTGATCAAGGGCGCGCGCAAGGAGGCCTCGGACATGATGAACAAGGGCGTGCTGCTGTGGAAGACCGGCAAGCTCGACGAGGCGGTCGAGTGGATGCGCGAGGCGCGCGCCGCGCTGCCGAACAATCTGCGCATCCTGTTCAACGCGGCGCAGATCCTGATCTCGCACATGCAGCAGCGCGGCTACGAGATGGCGCTGTCGGAGGAGGCCATCGGCGTGCTGATGCATGTCGACGGCATCGCCCCCGGCCAGCAGCGCTTCGCCCAATTGATGGAACAACTGGCCCTGCTGGCGCCGGCGCCGCTGCCGTCCGAGGCGGCGCAGACGGCGTCGGCGGAGGCGGCCGGGACGCCGGCGGCGGCGGCGGAATGACGGTTTGGCGCAACGGAACCTTGTTTCCGCGCGCCTGAATGATTACACTGGCCTATGGCGCCGACTGGTTCGGCGTCTTGGCCAGACTACGATAAGGATAAATAAGATGCGAGATATCGCCAAAGAAGTGTACGAAAAAATGAGAGTGGGCAGCGCCGCCTGGATCCGTCCGGTGCTCGCCAAGGGTGACACGCTGCCGGACTTCCAGTCCGCGCACGACAACGCCAAGCAACTGGCCGACGAGGGCCTGATCAGCATCGTCAAGGTGCAGCGCCAGGCCGACGGCCTGATCGACGCGATTCGCATCCAGCGCCTGGCCTAAGCAGGCCGGCACGACCCCGGCCCAAGGCGCCGGGGACACACACACATTCATCCCGCAGGTGGAGTGTCCGGTTTTTTCGCGCCGCGACAGCGCGAGGTATCGTCACGCCTGCAATAAAACCACCCCACAGGCAGAAGCCGGGGTCGGACCCGGCGGGTCCGACCCCAGATTTCGCCTGTGGGGTGTTTAAATAGAGCTGCGGGAGGGGGGCTGCCCGAGGCGGGCACCACGGCGCGTCCCGCCGCGCTCGAACTCAGGCCTTGCCGGCCTTGCCGGCCTTGCCGGCCTTGCCGGCCGGCGCTGGCTTGGCCGCTGCCTTCTTGGCGGCGGCCGGTTTGGCCACCACCTCGGCCTTGAGCGGGGCGGTGGCTTGCGGCTTGGTGGCCGGTGTGGCGCTGACCGAGGCCGACGAGCCGGTGGCCGACGAGGCCGTCGCCGCCGGCGGTTTGCCGCCGGCGGCGGCGACGAACTTGGCCGCCGTCTCGGTGGCGCGCGCCGTCGCGCCGGCCACCGCTTCCGGGCTCATCGCGTTCGAGACGGCCTGCTTGAACTGGTCCTGCAGCAGGTTCCACCAGACGGCCGGATTGGCCAGTTGCGCGGCGCCCGAGGTGTCGCCCGGGGCGGCCGGCTTGGCGCCGCCCGTCGCGCCGGCGCTGGACGCGCCGCTGCCGGCGGCGGCTGGCGCCGGTGCCGGCGCCGCTGCGGCCGCAGGCGCCTTCGGCGGCGTCACGCTGGGTTGCTGGAAGAAGGCCGACACATACGGATTCGAATCGAACTTCGAGCTGTCGGCGCCCTGGTTGACGGCGGCGGCCAGGCTGGCGCCCACCGATTTCAGCGTGGCGATGGTGTTGCGCTGCACTTCCAGCGCCTGGATGCTGCCGCGCAGCATGCTCATGTTCAGGTTCAGCCAGGCCTCGACCGCTTTCAGATCGTTGATTTTCTTGTCCAGCTCGTCGACCGACAAGGTCGGCGCGGTCAGGCCGGGAACGCTCATGCTACCCCACAGGTTCTTGACGAAATCGAGTGTGTCCGTCATGACAGCGGCGCCTGGGATGTTGGGCATTTGCGAATTGGCCATGGGTAGTCTCCTGTGAGGTGAGCAAATAGCGTAGCAGATAAACCGCGCCCCTTCAAAGAAATCCGCGTGCCGTGATGGCGCCTGTCATGGTGGGCCATTGACGCAGAACAATGAAGCCTCAAAAAGAGAGATGCGGACGCGCCGTCTTGGTGGCGCTTCCGGATGGCCGAGCTGGCTTTCTGTCGGATGGCGTCGCGCCTGGCCATGCCGCAGGTGTTTGTCTTTTCCCCCCATGCCAACCGAGATCAGTTTCGACACGAAGCAGCATAGAGCCGACAGGGCCAGAGCCGGTGAAACGTGACTTCACGAATTGAAGTTTTAATAAAGTTTCCATTTGTGATATTTGGAGAGAGTGGCGACGATAAATCCCGGCTAGCATGTGATGAAAATCAATAGTTGCAAAAAATAAAAATTAAATTAAATGCATCAATTTTGATAGTGACCTGATTCTGTTCTGCCTTCCTTGTCAGGCCGCCCAGCACGACCAGTCGACCAGCAGTCCGTTTCGGCGCCGTAGGCGCCGGCTTTCCGCAGCGGTAGGGAGAAATCAGCTTGACTACGACACACCATGTGATTCAGACGCGCCGCGGCGTGATGGCGAGGTTTGCCGCCGGCCTGCTGTTGGCCATGGCGGCGTCGGGGGCCTGGGCCCAGACGCTGGGCATTTCCGCCGGCGGTACGCCGACCTACAGCCGGCAGATCGCGGTGCCGCCCGGCATCGCCGGCATGGCGCCGAACATCGCGCTGTTATACAGCGGTGGGGAGGTCAACGGACCATTGGGGCGCGGCTGGACCTTGCAGGGCATTTCGAGCATTACCCGCTGCCAGAGCAACAAGATAACCGACGGTACGGCACGAGCTGTCGCCTTCGATGCCAACGACAAGCTGTGTATGGACGGCCAGCGTCTGATCCAGACCGACGCCAACGGCGTCGTGTTCAACGCCGACAACCAGAACCCCACCTTTGAGAATCCCTTCCAGCAGAACGACAGCAGGGGCGGCGAGGGCATGGTGCGCGAGTACCGCACCGAGAAGGACATCTACGCCCGCATCCGCGCCTACGGCGCGGCCGGCGGCGATCCGGCCAACGGCCCGGCCTACTTCAGGGTGTGGACCAAGAGCGGCCAGCTGTATGAATACGGCGCGGCGGGCGATCCGCGCGCCAACGCCGCGATCAATGCCAGGGGCCGGCCGGTCATCGTGTCGTGGGCCGTCAGCCGCATCTTCGACAGCGTCGGCAACCATATGGATTTCCAGTACGAGCAACGCGACGTGGCATGGGGCACGAACTTGGAGCGCGGCGGCGCGGCGACCACGCCGGGACATGAGTGGAACCTGCTGGAAATCCGCTATACCGGCCACGGCGCCCAACTGCCGGCCAACAGGATGGTGTTCGCTTACAGCGACCGTCCCGACGCGCCGAACGGCGCGCAGGACCGCGGTGAGGCCTACCACCAGGGCAGCAAGAACGTCAGCATACGCCGCCTGGACACCATCCGCACCTACATCAACTGGCCGGGCGACCAGGTGCAACAACCGAGTACGGCTGTTGGCGTCAAAACGGTCAAGCTGGAGTACGACCACGGCGCCGTCAGCGGGCGCAGCCGGCTCAGGAAAATCGTCGAATGTGCCGGCGCGGCCGCCACGCCGTGCCTGCCCGCCGTGAGCTTCAACTATGCCGAGGGCGGCGGCGCACAATACCAGGCCAACGCCAAATTCGCCGCCAGCGGGCTGGCCGGCGCCCAGTTGCACAGCAGCAAGGGCGAGTTGGGTGTCCTGACGGGCAATTTCTTCGCCACCGGGCGCAGCGATATCCTGCGCTGGTCCAACACGCCGTCCGCCAACCAGCTGTACCGCAGCCTGGGCGACGGCAACTTCAACCCGACCCCAATTGGCGGTGGCGCCGGCCAGTTCAACCTGACCGACCAGTACCTGTTCAGCAGCAACGGTTGCTACTATGCGGTCGCGCTCGACTTCAACGGCGACGGCGCCACCGATATCCTGCGCCTGATGCGGGCCAAGGACAACAACGGCGGTTCCTGCGGCGCGCCGCGCAACGTCCTGTTCCTGTCGCGCGGCGACGGCTCCTTCGCCAGCCAGGACGTCGCCAACGTCGATTTCAACCAGACCGCCGCCGTGCAATCGTATACCTACCGCTGCGACGGCGACATTCCGGTACGCCAGCCGCCGGTCGCGCGGCGCCTCCCCGCCGTGCCGCGCGCCCCCGCCGCGCCGGACGGGTCCGCGCTGTCGATCTGCAACGGCGGTGGCTACACCACCATCTATCATCAAACCCAGGGCGCGACCTACCATCTGCTCGATGTCAACGGCGATGGCCTGCTCGACGTCGTCAGCACCATCATGCCGGCCTATCACGACATGGAAAGCGTGCCCGATGGCGATGTCCTGTGCGCCTCCCAGTCATGCTCCCGCCTTTTCATGGCGCAACTGAACGGTAGTTTCGTCGAAAAAACCGACACCAATCTGGCGCGCCACTCGCTGTATTCCAACCCGGAGGCGCCGGAAAGCTACCTGGCCCGCCCCTACGTCGGCGATCTGAACGGCGACGGCATGAACGACGTGATCGTCGAGGGCGGCGTCTATCTGTCGCGCGGCGACGGCAACTTCGACTCCGGCGGCGACCTGTACGGGCTGGGATGCGAGCGCCTGCTCGACCTGAACGGCGACGGCCGCGCCGATTGCCTGTTCACCTATCCCAACGGTACCGCCAAGGACCAGTACGCCTACGTGGCGAACGGCACCAACAACCTGTTGCCGACGTCGAATTTCAACCTCAACACCCCGGGGTTGGAGCTGCGTGGCCTTGTTCCCGGCAGCAAGGTGGCGAACCTGGGCTTCATCACCGCCGACATTGACGGCGACGGCCGCAGCGATATCTTGCGCTGGTCGGACGACCCGGCGCGCAATGCCGTCTTCTTGAGCAACGGCGACGGCACCTTCCGCAACGGCGCCTTCAATCTGACCAGCGGCAACGACACTTTGCAGAAGAGCGACGGCGCGTTCGCCTTCGTCACCGGCGACTTCAGCGGCCGTGGCACGCTGGAGATACTGCGCCTGAGCGGCAACGCCGGCGTCGGCGCCGCCAATGTGCTTTACGAGAAACGCGACGCCACGCCGCTCGACCAGCTCAGTTCGGCCGTCTCCGCGACCGGCCTGCGCACCACGCTCAAATGGGTGCCTCTGCCCAATTCCTATGTCGCCCCCTACGGCGAGCGCTACTTCCACGACTTCGGCAGCAGCGAGTTGGGCGCCAAGTACCCGCTGCGCGACCTCATCATGCCGATGCAGGTGGTGGCCACCACCACCAGCGACACCGGCGTCGGTGCCAAGCAATTGGTGACGGAGTACCTGTACGCCGGCCTGAAGATCGCCTACGACGGCCGCGGCTGGCTCGGCTTCCGCGAGATGCGGGCGCAGACGCCCACCGTCAACGGCAAGTTCCTGACGGTCTTGACGGTGCACGAGCAGGACGGCGTCAACACCGGCGCGGCGGTGCTGAGCCGCACCTGGGTCGGCGACCTGCGCGGCAGCAACTCGCCGCAGGTGGTCGCCAACCGCTTCAACATCTACTGCGACAAGACCGCGCCGCCCGGCGCCGAGGCCAACGCCAACACCGGGCACCCCTGTTTCTCCAAGGCCAGGGTGCGCCGGCCCTACCTGTATATGAGCGTCGACGAGGGCTGGGAGTTGAACGGCACCATGCTGCCGACGGTGAGCACGGTCAACTCCTTCAACGACAGCGGTGACGCCGAGCGCATCGTCAACACCACCCAGGGCAGCGCGTTGGGGCAGAACCAGATCTTCACCAAGACCACCGAGAACACTTACTTCCCCAACAGCGTGGCGGGCGACGCCTGGATCCTGGGCCGCCTGAAGACGGCCAAGGTCGGCGCCGAGAACCGCGTCAAGGGTCCGGCGGCGGCGCTGCGCCAGCAGGCCGCCGCCACCCGCTTCGGCAAGATCAACGAGGTCGAGCTGGTCACCGCCAAGGAGGTGCAGCAGCGCACCAGCAACGCCGGCGCGGCAACCGACAACATCACCCGCACCGCCACCGTGCCGGGCACGGCACCCTACGCCGGCGCCACCAAGGGCGTCGAGTTCGCGTTGAAAATCACACCGAACCCGCTGAAGGTGTTCGCCGCCGCGCCGGGCCTGGTGGCCGGCAACTTGGCCGCCGCCGTCGGCGGCGGCATCGCCCCGTACCAGTACCGCTGGACGTTGGTGAAGGGCGCTCGCTCGGCCGTCTCCAACAACGCGATCGCCAATCCCCAGGTCAGCGCCACGCTGGCGCTGGGCGACAACATCACCGAGCTGTGGCAGCTGACCGTCACCGATGCCGCCAACGGCGTGATCTCGCAGATCGTCGCGGTGACGCTGGCCGTGCCGGCCGGCCCGCTGGCCGTGAAGATCAATCCGAGCCCGATGCGGATCGACGCCAACGACCCCGGCGAGGCCTGGGGCACGCTGATGGCCGCGCCGAGCGGCGGCATCGCGCCCTACACTTACCAGTGGAGCCGGGTCAGCGGCACGCGCGCCAGCCTGAGCGATAGTACGCTGGCCAATCCCGTCATCAAGGCGAACCTGGTGGCCGGCGACGCCTTCACCGAGCAATGGCGGGTGACGGTTACCGACGCCGCCGCCAAGTTGATCACGGCGGCGGTCAATATCACCTTCAGCGCGCCGGCGGCGCTGGCCTTCCCCCTGCCGGCCAGCCGCAGCGTGACGGCGAACGCCGCCGGCCTGGCCTCCGCACCGATGAGCGTGACGCCCACCGGCGGCCGGCCGCCCTACACCTACAGCTGGCTGCGCACGGCCGGCACGCGCTCCACCGCGTCCGCCGCCGCCGCGCACAATCCGACCATCAGCGTGGCGATGACACCTGGCGAGTTGTTCACCGAGAGCTGGCAGCTGACGGTGAGCGACACGGCCAAGCACACCAGCGCGGCCAGCATCGCCATCACCTTCAACTATCCGGCCGCCGCCATCGGCCTGAGCTTCAGCCCGGCGCCGTTCCGCGTGCAGGCCGACGATGCCGGTCCCGCCTCCGGCGTGCTGAGCGCCACCGCCAGCGGCGGCGTGCCGCCCTACAGCTACGCCTGGACGCGGGTGTCCGGCAGCAAGACCAGCCTGTCGAATCCCGCCGTGGCCAACCCCACGGTGAGCGCGACGCTGGCGATCGGCGAGCAGATCTCCGAAAGTTGGAAGCTGACCGTCACCGACAGCGCCGGCAAGCAGTTCGCCGCCACCGTGCCGGTGGCCTTTTCGGCGCCGGCGGCGCTGGCCGTGTCGATACCGGCCGCCACGCGCGCCGCCAACGCCACGGCGGCCACCGGCGGCGTCGCCTCGGCCGCCGTCAGCGCCGCCAACGTCGTCGTCTCCGGCGGCCGCGCGCCCTACAGCTACCAGTGGGAGCGCAGCCGCGGCAGCCGCTCGTCGGCTTCCAACAGCGGAATCGAGAATCCCGTCCTGAGCGCCACCCTGGCGCTGGGCGAGAGCATCGTCGAGGATTGGACCTTGACCGTGCGTGACGCCGCCAAGCACTCGGCCGCCGCCGCCACCGTGGTGACCTTCGCCTATCCGGCGACGGCGTTGACGATCACGTTCGAGCCGGCCGAGCTGCTGTTGCAGGCGACCGACCCGGGCCGCGTCGAAGGCAGCGTGCTGGCCACGGTCAAGGGCGGCATACCGCCGTACACCTATAGCTGGACCGCGAGCGCCGGCATGATCTCCAGCGTGTCGAACGCCACGGTGGCCAATCCGACGATCAGCGCCACGCTGGCGGCGGGCCAGACCAAGGCCGAGAGCTGGCTGCTCACGGTCAAGGACTCGGCGGGCAAGTCGGCGGCCGACCGCCTGGCGGTGACCATGCGCGCGCCCTCGCCCTTGACGGTGAGAAACGCGGTGTTGCCCGAGGCCCAGGACGCCACGGCGGCGACCCAGGGCGTCTCGTCCTCGGTCGGACAGGCGGCGCCGACCGGCGGCACCGGCGGCAACACGTTCAAGTGGACCAGAGTCTCCGGCACCCGCTCCATCGCCTTGAACGACCAGGCAATCACGCCCCGCATCCAGGCCACGCTGTTGCTGGGCGAGCGCTTGAGCGAGACCTGGGAGGTGCTGGTGACCGACTCGGCCGGACACACGGCCAGGGTGCAGGCGCCGATCACCTTCGCGTATCCCGGCGCCAAACTGTCGGCCGCGTTCACGCCGCCGAAATTGGACGTCGACCTGAACGATCCGGGGACGGCGGCGGGCACGATGACGGTCAACGTCGCCGGCGGCGCGCCGCCCTACCGCTACGGCTGGACCGGCCCGGCCAAACCGCGCGGCGTGCTGTCGAACGCGAGCATACCCAACCCGACCTTGACGATGACGCTGGGCGTCGGCGAGTCCGTGGCGGAGGTCTGGACGGTCGCCATCAGCGACGCCTTCGGCTCGAAACTGGCCGCCTCGATCCGCGCCGAGTTCACCACGCCGGCCGCCATGGCCGTCACGCTGGCGGCCAAGGCGACCGCCGTCGCCACGGCGGCGGGCAATGGTGTCGCCTCGCTGCGCATCGGGGCAACCCCGAGCGGCGGACGGCCACCCTACACCTACGCCTGGAGCCGCGTCTCGGGCGGCCGTTCGAGCTCGGCCAATCCGACGCTGTCGAACGTGGTGATCGCGGCCAACTTGATCCTGGGCGAGAGCATCGTCGAAACCTGGCAGGTGTCGGTGAAGGACACGGTCGGCCATTCGGCGAGCGCCAACACCGACATCACGTTCAACTATCCCGGCGAGCCGTTGACGATCCGCTTCACGCCGTCCGGATTCGGCCAGGTGGCCAATCCCGGTCCCACCTCCGGCGTGTTGACGGCGCTGGTGGGCGGCGGCGTGGCCCCCTACCGCTATGCCTGGACGCACAATTCGGCGAATCCGACCACGATGTCGGATCCGACCTCGGCGACGCCGACGATCAGCGCCAACTTGGCGTACGGCCAGGTGATGTCGGACACATGGAACCTCAAGGTGACCGACACTTTTGGCACCACGATGTCCGCCGGGACAACGGTGAGCTTCTCCACGCCGGCCAAGTTGACGGTGTCGGTGCCGGCCCGCGCCGGCACGATCCCCACCGCCGGCACGGGTAGCGGCGCGATCACGCAGGTGGTCACCGTGGCGGGAGGCCGGGCGCCGTACAACTACGTCTGGACCCGTCTGGCGGGAAACCGTTCGACCATCTCCAACGCCGCCGTCGAGGACCCGGTCTTCACCGCGCAATTGGCCAACGGCGAAACCGTGGTCGAGACCTGGCAGCTGGAGGTGCGCGATTTCTACAACCACCTCGCCACCGGTAGCAACACCATCACCTTCAAGCGGGCGGCCGCCAAGACGGCGGGCGACAGCGGCGGCGACGTCGTCCCGCCCGAGGAGGCCGCGCCCGCCGCCGCGCCGCCGGCCCGGCCCGCCGGCGCGGCGGCGGAGGTCGGCAAATGAGCGCCGCCCGCCCAAGCCCGCCGCGGCCGGCGGCGCCAGCGCGGCCGACCGACTTGCCCTCCCGGCCCGCCGCGCCGCGGCACCGGTCCGTCACGACATTTTCCGATAGGACCATCAAGATGACCGCGACCCGCCGCGCCTTCGCCTTTTTCCTGCTGAGTCTGACGATCCTCGCCGGCCCGGCCACGCGCGCCCAGGAGGTGCCGGCCGACCCCTCCGCCTTCAGCCGCTCCAGCGCCTTCGAATACGATCCGGCCAACGGCCTGTTGATCAGCGAGACCATCGAGCCGAACACCCCCTCGTTGTGCGTCAAGACCAGTTACACCTACGACGCCTACGGCAACCGCAAGTCGACCACGACGAAGAACTGCGACGGCGCGGCCGGCAGCGCACTGTTCCAGCCGCGCGGCAGCGGCAGCGAGTATCCGGCGGGCGTCGGCAACGCCGGCGAGGCCGGCGCCGTGCCGATCCCGGCCGGCACTTTCCCGAGCAAGCTCAGCAACGCCCTGCTGCAGAGCGAAAGCCGCAGCTTCGATCCGCGCTACGGCTCGCCGGTGTCGCTGGTCGGTCCGAACCAGCTGGCCACCTCCTGGCTGCTCGACCAGTTCGGCCGCACGCTCAAGGAGGTGCGCGCCGACGGCACGAGCACGGTGACCTTGTATTGTTACTTGTATGTGCCAGGCAAGATCGACGACGTCAGCAGCAACAACTACAACTGCGGCAGGCCGAGCGCGGCGGAGATTCCGGCCGATGCCGTCAGTTTCGTTTTCAGCGAAACGCGCCTGGCGGTGGACGACAGGAAAATCGGACCGTTCAGCCGCGTCTACCTGGACGCCGCCGGACGCAAGCTGCGATCGGTCACCGAGGCCTTCGACGGCAGCACCCAGAAGCTGGGGACGGACCGGCGCATCGTCCAGGACACCGACTACAACTTCCTCGGCGGTGTGCTGGTGAGCACCCAGCCCTACTTCCTGGACAGCTCCTCGTCCACCGCCGACGGCGCCGCCGGCTACGGCATGAGCACCACCGTCTACGACGAGCTGGGACGACCGTTGGACGTGTATGTCAGCGATCCGAAGGGCAAGTACGGCAGCGTGGCGTTCGGCGCCCGCGGCAGCGCGCAGGCGGCGCGCTCCCACCTCGACTACCAGGGTATGACCACCGTCGCCACCGACGACTGGGGCAGGGCCACCACGGAGGAAAAAAATGTCGACGGCAAGATCGGCCGTGTCACCGACGCGCGCGGCGCGCAGATCGCCCATCAGTATGACGCCTTTGGCAACCTGCTGATTGTCAAGGACGCGCTGCAAAACGCCGTCGTCGTCAGCTATGACATACGCGGCCGCAAGCGCAGCATGAACGACCCGGACGCGGGAAAATGGACCTACGACTACAACGCCCTCGGCGAACTGGTGTCGCAGCAGAGCCCCAACCAGTTGGCCAAGGCGCAGTTCACCACCATGGAGTACGATCTGCTGGGGCGGATGAGCAAGCGCGTCGAGCCGGAATACACCAGCACCTGGTACTACGACAAATATGCCGACGCCGGCGCCGCGTGCGGCACGGGCGTCGGCAAGCTGTGCGAAACGCAGACCAGCAACGGCGTCAAGCGCCGCATGGTGTACGACCGCCTGGGCCGCCTCGCCAGTAGCCGGGTGGATGTCAACAACGGCCCGAGTTTCGCCGTCTCCGTCGGCTACGACGCGGTCACCGGGCGTCCCGTCACGCAAACCTACCCAAGCGGCCTGGCGGTCAAGTTCAATTACACGGCGAAAGGCTTCCTGTCGTCGTTGACCCTGGCGCAGGCGGCGACGGTCAGCCCGCTGCCGGCCAAGCCGGGCGAGGCGCCGGGAGGCGGCGTCACTCTGCCGGCCGGCAGCTTCCTGTGGCAGGGCCTGTCCTACAACGCCTGGGGCAGGGCGGAGCAACAAATCTACGGCAACAACGTCGTTGGGAATGCAAAATTCAAACCGCTCACCGGGCGCGTCGAATCCAGCACGGCGGGGATGGATGCCACCGCCGGCGTCATGAACTACAGCTACGAGTGGGACAGCCTGAGCCGGGTGGAGACGCGCACCGACGCCAACGGGAACGGCCAGAGCGGCGCCGTTTCCGAGAAGTTCGGCTACGATGAAATCGGCCGCCTGCTGAACTATGATGTTTCCGCCGGCGCCATCGGCGGCCCGGCCCTGACCCGCACCGTCACCTTCCAACACAACGCCGTCGGCAGCATCCTGTTCAAGAGCGATGTTGGCGTGTACGCCTACAAACCGGCGGGGACGGCGCGGCAGCCACGCGCCTTGCAAAGCGTCAGCGGAGCGTTCTCCGCCAGCTACGCCTATGACGACAACGGCAATCTGCTCACCTCGACCGGCGGCGGCTATCGCAAGATCGACTACACCAGCTTCAACCTGCCGGACAGCCAGTCGGGTTTGCAGGGCGCCAGCGGCGGCCCGCAATACACCTGGCAGTACGACGAGTCGCACCAGCGCATCAAGGAGCTGCGCAGCGGCCCCGGCGGCACGCGCACCACCTGGATGCTGCATCCGGACAACGCCGGCGGGCTGGCGTTCGAAAGCGAGGAACAGGCCGGCGTCGTCAGCAATCGCCACTACCTGTCGGCGGGCGGCGTCAGCATCGGCGTGCTGGTCACCAGGGACGCCTTGCCGGTCCTGCCGGCGGCGCAACCGACCCCGCCGACCCTGGCGTCGCTGGAGTTGGTCAAGGTTGAATACTGGCACAAGGATCATCTTGGCAGCCTGGTGGCGACGACCGACCACGCCGGCGCGGTGACGGCGCGCTATTCCTACGATCCGTTCGGCAAGCGCCGTTTCGCGGATGGCAACTACGACGCCGACGGCAATGTCGCCGCCGACTGGAACAACACCAGCAGCGGCACGGATCGCGGCTACACCGGCCATGAACATTTGGACGATGTGGGTGTCATCCACATGAACGGCCGTATTTACGACCCGCGCCTGGGCGTGTTTATGCAGGCCGATCCATTCATTCAGGATCCGACCAACTTGCAGAACCTGAATCGCTATGGATATTGCTACAACAATCCGATGACCTGCACGGACCCGTCGGGCCAGTTGAGCTTCTTCGGACACAAGATCGCGCCGTTTTTGTTCAACAACCGCAATGCGCGGATGGCGGCCGCCATTGTCGCTGCGGTTTTCCTGGGACCCGGTGGCGGAGCTTGGGGGGCATGGGGTGTTTTGGGCGGAGTAACTGACAGCGCTTTGGCGCAGGCCGCAGTTGCGGGATTTGTCAGTGGCACGATTGCTTCAGGAAACGTAAAAGGAGGAGTTCAAGGAGCCTTCAGCTCCATGGTCTTCTTTGGTGCAGGGACGTTCATCGAGTCGCAAGGTATTGAGACGATGGGATTTGCGGTTCACGGAGTCGCGGGCTGCATAACTAGCGAAGTGGGCGGTGGAACGTGTGGTGCTGGTGCGTTGAGCGCGAGCTTCACAAAAGCATCATCAGAAACTGATTTCATGCAGGAGACGATCAATTCTGGCGATCGTCTGTTGGGCACGACGGTGAGTGCGTTGGTGGGTGGCGCAGGCGAGGTGCTTGGTGGCGGAAAATTTTCAAACGGTGCATTCACTGGCGCATTTAGCTATCTGTTCAATGATGTGACGCACAATTATATGGCGGGAAAGGCGGGAGAAGCCGCGCGAAGAGCAGAACTTGTAGCCTTAGGGGCTACCAATATACAAGCACAGGTTGCCTTAGATGCGATCGTGGACGGTAAAAAAGTGAGGGCGGTTGCGGACTTTGTTTATGAACGGGAGGGAATTATAATTTTCGAAGAGGTGAAAATTGGACTTTATTCCAAGTTATCAAAGGGGCAAATTTTAGTTTATGATGCAATAACACGTGGCGCAGTGATTTTTGTTAATCCAAAAATGTCACTAGCATTTGGTTTAGCTTCAGGAGCTGAAATATCTAATCTTACTAAGGGTTTTGCTAGCAATTTAGTTTCAAAATTTGGATCACGTGCATCAAGACAATGGGCACGCTATATTGCGAAAGGGGCGGTTGGTGCTGTAACTATCATGGGGTCATCGTATGTGATGGCAGCGGACATGTTTACTCATATGAATGACGCTGGAAAATTTTCTGACTGTGTTTCCTCATGTACAATTAAATTTGAGAAATAAATAATTTATGAAGAAAAAAATAAAGCGCGAATTTGTCAGTGTGGTTAAAGCTTTGGACGAATGCATGAGCGGTTTTGGTTTTAATTTTGTGCCGCCAGATAACGATCCAGTAAAACATATATTTGTATGGGAAAAGAAATTATCCGAAACATTATTGACCAATATGTTTTTTAGTATATCGGCTGCAATCGAATCTGATAAATTGAACGTTGAGCCGCTAGTGATGATAGATTCGGTATTTGTTGCTGAAAGTTATAGAGAGCTTGGTTTATTTCAAGATGGAGGAAGAGTTTCTTCTGTCGTTGTTCCAAAATCCATGCAAGTAATACGTTTTTTTCCAGCACATATTAGATGGCAAGATAATTTAGATATAGAATATTCAACGTTGAGTTTTAATGAGAATTTTATAGATCTATTTGTGAATGATTTTTCTGATGTTATGAAGAATTTCGTAATGCCAATTGTAGAGCAGCTATCATCACCGCTGCAGGTTGCGAATTTTCAATTGCGAGCTGACGAGTTTATGTCAACCAGGCTTCCTTGTCGAATCCGCCGTTATGAGGTGATGAGCGAGTATATATCGACAGCATTGTTATTAATCGAATCTGGAAATAAGGATTCTGCAATTGAGCTATTAAATCAAATACTAAGAAAAAAAGAAATTATGCGATCAGGATTGCATCCTGTCTACTTCGAACGGTTGTTTTGGCAAATTGAAAAAGTGCTTGCCAATTACCGTCAATAGATCATTCGTTTTCTATGAAATCGCCGCAATTTTGATTCAATCATGAGCCACTGGGCTCCAATCGAATCTGAGTATGAAACAGCCACAGGCGCTATTTGTGATTTTGGATCAATCGTCAAACTCATTTTACGTAAAGCCCCATATTTGGCATAACGAGTTTTTCATTTTTTGTGCCTAAGATGATATTAAAAGTCAGGGGCAGTAAATAAATATGCGAAATTTAATAGAGCTAATTCGCGGTATTGTTACTATTTTCTTTGAGGTAATTGCAATGGGGGCTATTTGGGAAGGGATAATTGCAGGTGCCGTGCGTATTGGTTTTAAAATAGATGAGGTTTATGCATTGCTATTTATTGGATTGCCGTGTTTTATTTGCGTTACGATATTTTATTGTTGGAAATTGTGGCCGACTCAAAGGCCAAAATTCACCGAGTGAATTGAATTCAAGTTTATTTGAGTGCGGAATGAATAAATTGTGTGAGTTTATTTGTTTATATATTCGGAAGATATTTTTCGCAAGCAAAAACTACACTCAAATCGCCACATTAAATAATATCAATGAGTATTTTTTGAAATAAAAAACAAAATGAAATTTTTTCATGTGTTTATGAAATTCATAGTGCTTAATGTTATTATGATATTGTCATTGGAATTGTGCGATAGGTTTAGTTGTTATGTAGGTGCCTGCAAAACCGACGATGCTGCGGAGCGAGCTGGGGCAATATTTTTGAATCCTATTTTGATAATTTATGTGACTATATTTTGGGTGTTTATTTTTCCAATTTCAAAAAAACTTGCCAAGACCACTGGGGATTTCATAGGTTTTTTCATTGTCATTTCTCTGACTTCGCTATTTATTTCCGGCGCGATGGCGGAGGGCGATGTTTCTTCATTTGTTGGCATATTCTCAGGAATATTTTTGCCATGGATAATTGCAGCTATTATTTCAAGTATTAACTATAAAAACTCTTTGCTGGTGTAATGGATAGCTCTGGAAAAATCGCCAGCGTTGCTGCTAGCGGACCCTATAAAATTGGCGCTGGCGCCTTTGCCGGAAAACAGTTTACAGCGACCATCGTAACCTCAACTTCACGGGGAACTTCTGAAACGATGAGAAATAACGGACAAGCCCAAGGCAAAAATTTCATGAATGGATTTCGTGAATTTATAAGAGAGAATGTAACTTTAGGGCATTAGCTACTAGTTCTAATTGAGTGGATTTTCGGTTGTTTTTTCGCAGGAAATAGTGTATTTATGGAAGGCATTAAATGGAGGTGTAATTGACATATTTTCTGTCGTACTTATTGTTTTTTCTTGGCTTGATATTCATGTGTTCCCTTGCTTATTTTGGTGATGTTGTTGAATTTTATTTGCAATGGTTTTTTGCTTTCTCATTGTTTCCTCTGTTGTTCTATGGGGTGTTCAATATATTTAAAGAATATGGAGGTCGTGGGTTCAAGCTATCTTTAAGTCGACGACGTGCTGCAGTATTGATTGGGTTGGCTATTGTCATGTTGATTTTAATTTTTTTATGCATCCCTAATGCCGTCCAAGACATGTTTGGAGTAACAAATGCAGGAGATGTGGTGCATAGCAGATCTTGGTTTGAGTTAAATGGGAAGTACTTCGAAGTGGTAAATGGCGGGGCTGCATTTGAAATAGAAAAGGAAGAATACGACAGGCTAGAGCTTCAGTTGGCTAGAATTTTCTCGATGTTCATTGTGGTATTTTCATATGTATCAATTGTTATGTTTACTGTGCTCAAGTTTCGGAATAGATCTCTTTGTGATGGTGTTAAATAAGATTGATAGAATCATGCAATGTAAAGGGGGGTGTTCAAGGGGGCAGTTTCATAGAAAATAAATTGTTGTGGGGGGGAGGCGTTCGGTATCGAAGATGATATTAAGAAAGCTAGGGAAACTAAATGAGAATGCGGTTTTTTTTGGAAGTGATTCGCGGAGTTGTCACGGTCGCATGCCTGTCGATTGTGATGGGAATTGTTTTTGGGGTGGTGATTTCAGGTCTAGTGCGCGTTCTTTTTAAAATGGATGAGCTCGATGTGTTGCTATTTGTTGGATTGCCAGTTTCTATTTGCGTTTCGATGTTTTATTGCTGGAAATTGTGGCCAACTCAAGGGGTGAAAATTAATCAAGAAAGCTGATTGTAATGTTGGTCCATAGGGGAGGGGCTGCCTGGTGGATGGCGGTACGATCGAAAGTCGTATCGCTTTTGGATTGAAAGTTGCTGTCAGTTTCCCGGTGTATATATTAACGGCTCCGGGTAATTAACGAGAAGTGAGGAGATTTTATGGTCGTGCCTAAGAAGATTGAGGAAATATGCGAGGCGGAGGTTGGCTGTTCGTTCGATAGAATTATGTTTGGCTTGATGCAGCGTGGATTTGATGGGCCACGGACATGGCGGCATGGATATTCCATTCCATTCTCAATCGATGTTTGTGAGTATTTGACGGTATTTTTTATTGTTGCTTTTATGGCTTCGTTATCTATTTCCGGTGTGATGGCTGAGGGTGACGTGAGTTCGTTTTTCGGCATATTCTTAGGAATATTTTTCCCGTGGATATTAATAGCTATTATTTCAAATATCGACTTTGGAAAATTATTTTCTGCTGCAATGGATAAGGTCCACATCGGAGGCGTCAGATAAGTCGCTTTGGAGGAATTTGGATATTGGAACGTTGAATTGAATATAAAAACACTTTTCATTCAAAATGTCAGCGCCCGGCGGGTTTTTCTTGCCGCTTTGGCGCTCGTTTTCATTGCCCTTTACTCTTGCAACACGCTCATCATCGCCATGCGATCGGACAACGCGCAGTTGCGTGCCAACATCCGCCAGCTGGCCGCATCGAAGCGTGCTGGGGAGCAGGGCGGTCCGCCGACGAATCTTGCCGCCGCCCTGGCCGGTGACGCGCCTTCGATCGTCGGCGAGGTTCACCAACTCGCGCAGGACCGCGAGCTGTTGGTCTCCGACGCCAAGTACACCATCGTGGACAAGGGCCCCGACGCGGCAATCGGCTGCACGCGCATTGAAATCCGCATGCGGGGAGGGTATGTCGAGCTGAAGAAATTCCTCGCCGATGTGCTCGCTGACCATGCCGGCCTGGCGCTCGACTCCATGTCGATCCGGCGCGGCGCGGCGGTCGACAGTAAGCTGGATATGCAATTGGAGTTCAGCTTGTATTATCGGAAGAACATATGAGCTGGCCGCCACGCCGGGCGTTCTGGGCCTGTGCTGCCCTCGCTGGTGTATTCATCGGCTGCCGCTGGATGGCGCCGCCGGGCCAACCGCAGGCGGCGGCAGCGGCACCGGCCGCGCATGCCGCCGCCGCCCGGCCCGTGACGTCGCCGCCCCCGCCGCCCGGCGCTCCGCCATTCCGCTCCGCGCGCGCCGGGCGCGACGCGCTGACGCGCGATCCCATCGTCGAGGCCGTCGCCGATCCGTTCAAGCCCGTCAGTTTTCTGCCGCCACCGAAGGTGGTCGAAGCCGCGCCGCCGCCGCCCGCAGCGCCGCCCAAACCAAGCGCGCCGCCTTTCCCCTATCGCTACCCCCCTGTGTCAGGATAGTTGTCGCGTCATCTGATTTCTCGTAATCGTACAGGGGGCGGAGCAAAGACGGGCAGTGAAACACTATTCAGCAG
>NZ_JAEMNU010000038.1 GCF_016461825.1 Rugamonas violacea
TGGTCTTGACGCCGGGTTCGCCGTCGCTTTTCCGGCCGAGGAATCCCCCCAGTCGGGCGACCAGTCGTAGCACATCGTTGAGCCTTGGTTTGTCCGGGGCATCCTGATCATTCAACAGGTAAGCACTATGAATCTCGTCGGGGTCGAAGAACAGCGCGGCATCAAGGTCGGGACAGGTGCGACCGCTGCGCATCAGGTAAGCGATCCGCCAGGCGACGACCATGAACAGGGCCAGCGCGCGTTCGAGTTTCTCGATCGTACCCAGTTGCAGCGCCTCGACGCGGCAGGCGTTTTTCAGCACGTCGAACAGCATTTCGATTTCCCAGCGGGCGCGGTACCAGTCGATCAAGGCGACGGCCTCGAGATCGTTGGCCACCGTGCGGTTCGTCAGCAAACGCCATTCGACCGGCGTGGCGTCAGGCGGCGCACCGATTTCGCGCGCGACGATGCACGTGGCCGATACCGTCGCCCCCTTACCCGCAGGCAGTTCGATGCGCCGTGCCCACAGTTGCTGGCGCACTGGACGGGCCTTCACGTCCTTGCGCGCCGGCATCTGGAAGGTGATTTCACCCAACGGCACCCCCTCGGTGGCATGCGCCCAGAGCTTGTCACCTCCGGGCAGACAGCGGTTGTGCTTGGCGCGCACCAGCCAGTCGGCCGGCGTGCCCAGTTGCTGGGCCCGGGCCATCAACGGCATCAGATCGGCTTCGCGGTCGGCCACGTACACCAGGCGCGTGTCGGGAAGCGCGGGCGCCATCTCGGCAA
>NZ_JAEMNU010000039.1 GCF_016461825.1 Rugamonas violacea
TCGGTCACGTTCGCCCGGAATGGGCGGTCACGTTCAAATGGAATGACTGGTCACGATGCCGGAATCACTGGTCACGTTCGTCCGGAATACCCACGATCAGACATGTCTGTATCAAAAAGTGAAACCACGCCAGCCGCCGCATATCCAGTCATTCGATGCGCCAAGGCAGCTGTTTCTGGAATGAGATTGTCTAGCCCTTTTGCCGCACCGATAGCCAAGTCGCCAAAGAAATGGCCGACATTACGCATCTGGTCGCTATAACTCATCAGACTCGGGTCGTTGATCAAACCAAGATGGGCGGCGTTTGCGACCGTTGGGGTCAGGCTGTCACCACGGTTGTTTGCGGCTTCAATGAGTTCTCTATTGTAGTCGCCTGGATCTGATGAGCCGACACCGTTGATCTCGATGCGCATCGAATCGGAGCCCTGATATTGAGGCTCTTGCGCCTGGCGCAGAATACGGGCCATCTCCTGATCTCTGATTGCTGCATGAGGGCTGACGGCATCACTTCCTTGGAAAAACGCAGCCGAATCAGAGACAACGCTATCACTGCGTTCGATAGAAATCCATGATGAATCTTTGCGGGATGACTGATCTGACTGTTGCCCGTTCCCGCTCATGCTATGGGCCAAGCTGCTGCCCAACGCATTGCCGAACGCATCTGTGGCGATATGTATTTTATTTTGCGCTAGCGCTTTCCGACCTCCATTCTATAAATCACTCATTACTCCAACCTCCGATAGGCATAAATTTTTTAGCCCCTATATGGTATTGAAAGCAAATGAACTCATTATCTCCATCCGTTGGGCTGCCGCAAACTGCATCTAGTTTTGTTTTAATTTTCATGTTTGGTGCATCGTTAATTCGCTCGGTTCTTGATGAATAGTCGGAATTAATTCTGGATAACTCTGTCCATGATGGACAAATGATGTCAACGCCTCGCCCAATTACAAATCCATCTTTGCTGAATTTTATGGGAAATTTATATATGTCGTTAAAAATAAAACCACTTTTCCGGTCACTCAGTACAACTACATAGGCTGCAGTGTTGGACTTTGAGTTTATAAGTGCCAGTGCAAAATCTCGTTGCCCTGGACTCTTGAACGACCCTTGACATGAATTGACTAGCAAGAAGCCGGGAAAGTTCTTTCTAGTCATATTTTCAAACGATTGGAAGTTAGCCCCTAGCAGAATTTTCAATTCTAACAGCTGCTTCCCCTCTAGGAAGGACAATTTTTCCAACTGAACAACATCGAGAGTTGACGTCCTTTCTTCTGCTCTCGCGCTGAGAAAGATAGGCAGTAGTAGGGCAAGGGATACAATCAAATGGCATATTTTAAACTTTTGCATATTTGTTAATATTAACGGCGACGGGTTGGTTGTGAGATCTCAAGATGATACGCTGGGTCATATGTCTTTGTTCTTGGACCCAAGTATTTATCAATTGTCCCGCTATTCATTGCAATATCGAGCGAACTTTCCCAGTTGCTTGTTAATTTTTTATTGATACTACTTGGCGCGATATCAAAAACATTCATTACTTCTGGATTGCCCAAGTGGTTGGATACGCGCTGTCCTCTGTCCAGATACGTCTGGATCGTATCACGCATGGAACTTCTCGTGTCCGAGGCTGAGGCACCTGCTTGGGTAGATGTCAAGACTCGTGTGGTTATACACGCGTTTAACAAATAATTCGGGCTTTTTCTTCTGCCATGCTTTGAGCGCTTGAATTGGTGATACGTGAT
>NZ_JAEMNU010000004.1:0-243 GCF_016461825.1 Rugamonas violacea
ACCTGCACGAACAATTGTTCGAACTGCTCGCCGCAACGGCGCCGGAATGCGGCCAAGGTGTCGTGGTCGGGATGGGTGTTGGCCGCGATGTAGAGGAACGCCACCGAGTCGTAAGTCGCGCGCTCGACCTTGCGGCTCGACGGCAAGCCCGTCGCGTAGCCATAGATGAGCAAGCCCAGCAGAACGGCCGGGTGGTGCGCCGCCGATCCGCGCCCCGCATACTGGCGCGTCAGTTCCGACAGA
>NZ_JAEMNU010000004.1:316-36201 GCF_016461825.1 Rugamonas violacea
CCACCGATGGCGGAAACAAGTAGCTGGTCTGTCGGTCTACGGGGATAAATCTGCTCATCCGGCCCTCTCGCAAATCAAATCGTCGTCGGCATCCATTTTACCGGCTCACCTCGCTTCTTTCTAGACGATAGTCCGACAGACTGCTAGGCTGCGGCATCCTGATGAGCATTCAGCGCCAGTCGCGGCCGCAGCGGCGCGCCTAGGGCAGGGCGCCGCCGGCCGGGCGCCGCTGCGGCGCCCGGATGAATCCGCTGTTCAGCCGCGCCGGTCAGCGCATCTGGGTGTAGTTCACCGGCAGCCATTGGTAGGTTTTGCCGACGCTGCGCAAATGCCCCAGTCCAGGGAACTGTAGATGCGCAGCGCCCACCAGCGTGGCGTCCTTGGCGGCCAGGGTGAACGCCTTGGCACGCGCCGCGGCGGCTGCTTTGGGCGCGCCATCAAAGACGATCGTCACGGCGGGATGGTTGAACTGCACCGCCGCGACGTGGATCAGGTCGCCCACCAGCAACAGTTTCTTCCCATCGCTTTCGATCAGATAGTTGGTGTGTCCGGCGGTATGGCCGTAGGCCGACGAGGACTTTATTCCCGGCAGTAATTCGGTATCACCGGCGAACGGCAGGAATTTCCCGGCGGCGACGTAAGGATTGAGCGAGTTCATCGCTCCTTGGAAGAAGCCCTTGGCCGCCTCCGGCGCCTTGGCCATGTTCTCCTGGCTCAGCCAGAATTCCGAATCTTGCCGATCGGCCCGTACCTTTGCGTTGGGAAAGGCCGGCACGCCATCGGCAAGCAGCCCGCCGACGTGATCGGGGTGCAGATGGGTCAGATAGATTTCGTCGATTTGCGCGGGCTCGTAGCCGGACGCCTTCAGATTGGCGATCAGTTTGCCAAGCGTCGGCCCGAACAGGCCGGCCGCGCCCGTATCGACCAGCACCAGGGACTTGCCGGTGTTGATCAGGTAGGCGTTGACCGAGGTCTCCAGCGGCGCGGCGAGGAAGGCGGCCGCCAGCAGCCGCTTGGTCTTGCCCGGGGGCTCCATCAGCAACTGATCCACCGGCAAGTCCACCGTGCCATCGCTGAGCGCGGTGATTTCAAAGTTGCCCAGCATCAGACGGAAATAGCCGGGCGCGGAGACTTTCGCCATCGGCGCGGCGGCCAGCGCCGGCCCGCTGCCGCCGACGAACACGGCCATCGTCGTCGCCAGTGCGGCGGCGCGGGCGATCTTGCTCAGTGTGGGATGAAACATGGGTGTTTCCTTTCTGGCCCTGGGGCAAATGATTGTCGATGCGCAAATTGTAGGTCTTTGCAAAAAGTGGCACAATTAATCAGTTTGCAATTGATCTTTGCGTATTTCGCAAAAAGAGAGGCTGAAGATGTTGGATGGAATACGTATCTTCCTTGCCGTGGCGGAGGCAGCCAGTTTGTCGGCGGTGGCACGCGGCCGCAGCGTCGCCGTATCCTCGGTGTCGCGCAAGATCGATGCCCTGGAAAGAGAACTGGGCGTCAAACTATTGCATCGCAGCACCCGCCTGCTCATGCTGACGGATGCCGGTGAGCAGTTTTTGCCACGGGCCAGAGCCATCGTCGCGGAGCTCGACGACGCCAAGGATGCTTTTTCCGAATTGCATGCCGAGCCGAGAGGTCGCCTGACCGTCACCGCGCCTTCGTCGTTTGGACGCCGCCACATCGCGCCGGCCGTCCTGAGTTTTCTCAAGCAATACCCCTTGCTGGAGATCGACCTCCACCTCAGCGACGAGATGGTCGACCTGACGGCGCGGCGGGTGGACGTGGCGATCCGCATCGGCGTGTTGCCGGACAGTGATTTGATCGCCACCCGACTGGCGCCGATGCGGCGGCTGGCCTGTGCCAGCCCGGCCTATCTGGCCGCGCATGGCTGGCCGGCGTCGCCGCAGCAATTGTTGGAGCACAACTGCCTGAACGTGGCGACCCTGCCGGTGCCGACGGGCTGGTGGTGCTTCGCCGGCGTCAACGGCGACGCGGCACTGCCGGTGCGCGGCAATTTGCGTTGCGACGATACGGAAACCCTATTGCAGGCCGCGCTGGCCGGCGCCGGCGTGGCGCATCTGGCCAGCTGGATGGTGAGCGGTCCGATCGCGGCGGGGCAGTTGCTGCCGCTGTTTCCCGACGCGCCGCAGAATTTGTCGGCGCCGCAATCGGAGATCCACGCGGTGCGCATGCCCGGCCGTTCGCATGCCGCCAAGGCGCAATTGTTCATCGCCCATTTGCGCGATGCCTTCGGCGCGCCGCCGTACTGGGAGCGGGCTAGTCGGCCGGCGCCTGCAGACGGCGCGCCGCCGTCAGGAAGTCGGCCGGCGTGATGTCGTCCAGTTCCAGCGCGGTGCCCTGTTCGTACAGCGTGAAGTTGCGGTTGATCGAACGCAGATAGGCCGGGTCGTAATGATCGGCCAGCAGCTCCTCGACCAGCTGCGCCATGGCGCCGGCGCTGGCCATCTGCTGCCAGCGGGCGATTTTTTCACGGCCGTGCAGCAGCGCCAGGCAGTCGAGCTGGGTGTTCAGGGCGGTGGCGTCCTGGGTGAAGTGGGCGTAATCCTCCATCAGCAGGCGCACGCGGTTGGCGCGCGACAGCGTCAAGGCCACGCAGGGCGAGGCGCGCATGCTGTCCATCAGCGCCGCCGGCACGCGCAACTGGCCGACCTTTTTGCTTTCCGATTCGACGAACACGGGCCGCGCCGGGTCGAAGCCGCGCAGCGCGTGCCAGATGCTGGTCTCGAAGGCCTTCTGGCTCGGTTGTGGCTGGCTGGGCAGGTCGCCCAGCACCGAGCCGCGATGGGCCGCCAGCCGTTCCAGGTCGAGCACCTGGGCGCCGTCGGCGTGCATCACTTCGAGCAGGCGGCTCTTGCCGCTGCCGGTGGTGCCGCAGACGACGCGGAACGGCAGCGCCGGCGGCAGCTCCAGCGCGGCGGCGACGTGGTTGCGGAAGGCCTTGTAGCCGCCGTCGAGCTGCACCACCGGCCAGCCTATCTTGGCCATGATGTGGGCCATCGAGCCGCTGCGGTTGCCGCCGCGCCAGCAGTAGACCAGCGGCTTCCACTCGCGCGGCTTGTCCAGCCACAGGGTTTCGATATAGTGGCCGATGTTCTTTGCCACCAGGGCGGCGCCGATCTTCTTCGCCTCGAAGGCGTTGACCTGCTTGTACAGCGTGCCGACATGGATGCGCTGGGCGTCGTCGAGCACCGGGCAGTTGATGGCGCCGGGCAGATGGTCGAGGGCGAACTCGCCGGGGCTGCGGGCGTCGATGATGGTGTCGAACTGGTCCAGTTGCGGCAGGACTTCTTCAAAGCTGAGTAGTGCGGGATACTTCATCGTGGTTTCAATAGCTTCTGCAGGGACGGCCATATGTTGGCGAGGATGATGGGGTGCGCTTCGGCCGTCGGGTGCAGGCGGTCGGGCTGGAACAACTGGGCCTTGTCGGCCACGCCTTCGAGCATGAAGGGCACCAGCGGCGCCTTCAGCTCCTTGCTCAGGCTGGAGTACATGGCGAAGAATTTGTCGGCGTAGTCGCGGCCGTAGTTGGGCGGCATGCGCATGCCGACCAGCAGCACGCTGGCCTTGGCCTGGTGGGCGGCGGCGGCCATGGCGCGCAGATTGGCCTCGGCGGCGGCCACCGGCAGGCCGCGCAGGCCGTCGTTGGCGCCCAGCTCGATCACCACCAGCGATGGACGGTACTTGTCCAGCAGCGCCGGCAGGCGGCTGCGGCCGCCGCTGGTGGTCTCGCCGCTGATGCTGGCGTTGACGATGGCGGCGTCGATGTTGTCGCTCTTGAGGCGGCGCTCGGCCAGGGCGACCCAGCCGGCGCCACGGCTCAGGCCATATTCGGCCGACAGGCTGTCGCCCAGCACGAGGACGGTTTTTGGTGCAGAATGGGCGCTTGCGGCGCCGGTCACCAATAGCAAGGCGGCCAGCGCCACCCGGCTCGTTACGAGTTTCATCAGTTTATTCAGCATAGTCATCCATAATCAGCATGCCCGAGTTCCCTCAAGCGACTTCCCGTTTCATTCCAGATTGCCCAGCGTTGGCGGGCGGCGTGGCCGCCAACGCCACCGCCGCTGCGCTGGCCACGCTCGCGCCGGCCATCGCCGTCAGCGGCTTGAGCAAGCGCGTCGCCGACGCCAGCGGCGAGCTGACGATCCTGCATCCGCTCGATTTTACAGTGCAACCGGCCGAGACGTTGGCAATTGTGGGCGCCTCGGGTTCGGGCAAGTCGACTTTGCTGGGCTTGCTGGCCGGCCTGGATACGCCCAGCAGCGGCAAGGTGGCGCTGGCCGGGGTCGACATCTTCGCCCTCGACGAGGACGGCCGCGCCGCGTTGCGCATGGCGCAGCTGGGCTTTGTGTTCCAGTCCTTCCAGCTGTTGGCCCATCTGACGGCGCTGGAGAACGTCATGCTGCCGCTGGAGTTGCGCGGCGACGCGCAGGCGCGCGCCCAGGCCGAGGCGATGCTGGGGCGGGTCGGGCTGGGCGCGCGGCTGGGCCACTATCCGAAGTATCTGTCGGGCGGCGAGCAGCAGCGCGTGGCGCTGGCGCGCGCCTTCGTCACGGCGCCGCCGCTGCTGTTCGCCGACGAGCCGACCGGCAGCCTGGACGCGGCCACCGGCGAGGCGGTGATCCAGCTGATGTTTGAATTGAACCGCGAGCGCGCTTCGACCCTGGTGCTGGTGACGCACGATCCGCACATCGCGGCGCGCTGCGGCCGCATCATCACGATCGCCGCCGGCCGCCTGGTCTGAGGCCGGCGCGCCGGACTGGCGCGCGCCGACGTGGCTAGTGCGCCTGGTACTGCACCATGCGGTTGAGGGCGACGCGGATGGCCGGGATCAATTCGCCGGCGGCCAGGCCGATCGGCCCGCTGCCTTCGGTGACCAGCACGTCGGCCGCCATGCCGTGCAGCCAGACGGCGGCCAGCGCCGCCTCCCAGGCCGGCCAGCCCTGCGCAAGCAGGCTGCCGCACAGGCCGGACAGCACGTCGCCGGTGCCGGCCGTGGCCAGCGCCGGATTGCCGGTGCCGTTGATGACGACGGCGCCATCCGGCTGCGCGATCACCGTTCCCGATCCCTTCAACACGACGACGGCTTGGAAGCGCTCGGCCAGCCGGCGCGCCGCGCCGATGCGGTCGGCCTGCACCTCGGCCGCCGTCGCGCCGAGCAGGCGGGCCGCCTCCAGCGGATGCGGCGTCAGCACGGTGGCGGCGCCGCGCCGCAGCAGTTGTTGCTGCAGCGCGCTGTCGGCGGCGAGCAGGTTGAGGGCGTCGGCGTCGGCCAGCAGCGCGCTGCCGCTGGCCAGCGCGCGCGCCAGCAAGTCCTGCGCCAGGCGCGCCAGGCCCAGACCGGGGCCGACCACCAAGGTCGCGCTGTCGAGGTCGAAGTCGGCCGCCAGCCGGCACATCAGCTCGGGCTGCGCACTGTCGTAGGCCGGCGCGTCCTCGGCGAAGGCGACGAAGACGCGGCCGGCACCGCTGTGCAGCGCGGCGCGCGCCGCCAGGATGGGCGCGCCGCTCATGCCGTGCGCGCCACCGATCACCGCGACGTCGCCGAAGCTGCCCTTGTGGCTGTTGTGCTGGCGGCTGCGCAGGTGGCGGGCGAAGAACTCGACCGCGTTCATGTGCATGCGCGAGGGCGGCAGCAGCGCCGGGTCGAGGTCGAGCCGCGACACGTCGACCAGGCCGGCGTGGTCGCGCCCGTCGCAGGTGTGCAGGCCGGGCTTGTCGCCGATGAAGGTGATGGTGTGGCTGGCGCGCACCGCCACGCCGTCCGGCCCGACGATGGCGCCGGTGTCGGCATCGAGGCCGCTGGGCAGGTCGAGCGCCAGCACCTGGCAGTCGAGCTGGTTGATGGTGTCGACCAAGGCGTGCAGCGCGCCGTCCAACGGACGCCGCAGGCCGATGCCGAACAGGCCGTCGACCACCAGGTTCCACGGCGTGGCGGCGATGGCGGCGTCGTTCGGGTCGATGAAGCGGGCGTCGCTGAGCTGGGCGCGGCGCAACGCCTCGCCGCGTTCCGGCGCGGCCGCGTCCGACCCGTTGGCACCCGGCGAGGCGACGCCCGGCGTGGCGACGCCCGGCGTAGCGACGCCCGGCGTAGCGACGCCCGGCGGGAAATGCAGCACGCTGACCTGGGCGCCGGCGTGGGCCAGGTGGGCCGCCGTCTCCAGCGCGTCGCCGCCGTTGTTGCCGGGGCCGGCCAGGATCAGCACCCTGGCCTTGGCCGTGGAAAAGGGCAGCAGGTCGAGCGCGGCGTTGGCACCGGCCTGGCCGGCGCGCTGCATCAGGGCGCCGGGCGGCAGCAGGGGCGCGGCGCGCTGTTCGATGGCGCGGATTTCGGCGACGCTGTACAGTGGATTCATAGGCTCTACGGCTGGTTGGTGGCGGGTCGCCCGACGACGTCTTAATGATAATACAAATATGCTATTGAAATAATTTGTCCGGCGGCGCTGTGCCGCCCGCGCAACGGCCGTCTCTAGCACTACAATAGCAATTCATTCAACATGACGAGGTGTGCATGGATTGGCAATTCTGGATCGACCGGGGCGGTACCTTTACGGACATCGTGGCACGACTGCCGAACGGCAGCCTGCGGACCCATAAGCTATTGTCGGAAAATCCGGAACAGTACCGCGACGCCGCCATCGCCGGCATCCGCCACCTGATGGGCGTGGCCGCCAAGGCCGCCATCCCGGTCGAGCGCATCGAGGCGGTGAAGATGGGCACCACGGTGGCCACCAACGCCCTGCTCGAACGCAAGGGCGAGGCCACCGCGCTGGCCGTCACGCGCGGCTTCCGCGACGCGCTGCGCATCGCCTACCAGAACCGGCCGCGCCTGTTCGACCGCCACATCGTGCTGCCCGAGCTGCTGTACCAACACGTCATCGAGATCGACGAACGGGTCGGCGCCCACGGCGAGGTGGTCACGCCGCTGGCCGCCGACGCCGCCCGCGCCGCACTGCAGGCGGTCTACGACCAGGGCCTGCGCTCGCTGGCCATCGTCTTCATGCACGGCTACCGCTATCACGCCCACGAGGCCAAGGTGGCCGAGATGGCGCGCGAGATCGGCTTCACCCAGGTCTCCGTGTCGCACATGGTCAGCCCCTTGATGAAGCTGGTGGCGCGCGGCGACACCACCGTGGTCGACGCCTATCTGTCGCCGATCCTGCGGCGCTACGTCGAGCAGGTCGCCACCGAACTGCCCGGCGTGAACCTGCAGTTCATGCAGTCGAACGGCGGCCTGACCGACGCGCGCACCTTCCAGGGCAAGGACAGCATCCTCAGCGGCCCGGCCGGCGGCATCGTCGGCATGGTGCGCGCCAGCCGCCTGGCCGGCTTCGAGCGGGTCATCGGCTTCGACATGGGCGGCACCTCGACCGACGTGTCGCACTACTCGGGCGAGTTCGAGCGGGTCTTCGAAACCCAGGTGGCCGGCGTGCGCATGCGCGCGCCGATGATGAGCATCCACACCGTGGCCGCCGGCGGCGGCTCGATCCTGCACTTCGACGGCAGCCGCTACCGGGTCGGCCCGGACAGCGCCGGCGCCAACCCCGGCCCGGCCAGCTACCGTCGCGGCGGGCCGCTGGCGGTCACCGACTGCAACGTCATGCTGGGCAAAATCCAGCCGGCCCACTTCCCGCAGCTGTTCGGCGCCGACGGCCGCCAGGCGCTCGACGTGGCCACCGTGCGCCAACAGTTCGCCGCGCTGGCCGCCCGCATCGGCGTCGCCACCGGCCGGCACAGCAGCCCGGAGCAGGTGGCCGAGGGCTATATCGAGATCGCCGTGGGGAACATGGCCAACGCCATCAAGCAGATCTCCGTGCAGCGCGGCCACGACGTCACCGAATACACCCTCACCAGCTTCGGCGGCGCCGGCGGCCAGCACGCCTGCCTGGTGGCCGACGCGTTGGGCATGAAGACCGTCTTCGTCCACTCGCTGGCCGGGGTGATGTCGGCCTACGGCATGGGCCTGGCCGACCAGAGCGCGATGCGCGAGGCGGCGGTGGAACTCAAGCTGGCCGGCGACATCGAGGCCGAACTGGCGGCGCGCCTGCACGCGCTCGGCCGCCAGGCGCGCGCCGAGCTGCAGCACCAGGGCGTGGCCGACGCGCGCATCAGCCTGATCGAGCGGGTCCATTTGCGCTACGAGGGCACCGACTCGGCGCTGATCGTGGCCCTGGGTTCGATGGCGGCGATGCAGGCCCAGTTCGAGGCCGGCTATAAGAAACGCTTCTCCTTCCTGATGCCGGGCAAGGCCTTGATCGTCGAGGCGGTTTCGGTCGAGGCGCTGGGCAAGTCCGACGCGCCGGCCGAGACGGTGACGCCGGCGCCGCGCCGCCTGCGCGGCCTGGTGCCGCACGCGGTGGTGCCGATGTACTGCGCCGGCAAGTGGCGCGACACCAATCTGTACCAGCGCGGCGACACGCGCATCGGCGACATCGTCAAAGGTCCGGCGATCATCGCCGAGGCCAACGCCACCACCGTGGTGGAACCGGGCTGGCAGGCCGAGGTGACGCCGAACGACCACCTGGTGCTGACCCGCATCGAGGCGCTGCCGGCGCGGCGCGCCATCGGCACCACGGCCGACCCGGTGATGCTGGAGATATTCAATAAACTGTTTATGTCGATCGCCGAGCAGATGGGCCTGCGCCTGCAGAACACCGCCTACTCGGTCAACATCAAGGAGCGGCTCGACTTCAGCTGCGCCATCTTCGACGCCGCCGGCAACCTGATCGCCAACGCGCCGCACATGCCGGTGCACCTGGGCTCGATGGGCGAGAGCATCAAGACGGTGATGCAGGCGAACGCCGGCCGGATGCGGCCGGGCGACGTCTACATGCTCAACGATCCCTACCACGGCGGCACCCATCTGCCCGACGTGACGGTGATCTCGCCGGTGTTCGACCAGGCCGGCGCCGCCATCCTGTTCTATGTCGGTTCGCGCGGCCACCACGCCGACATAGGCGGCACCACGCCCGGCTCGATGCCGCCGGACTCGCGCAGCATCGTCGAAGAGGGTGTCCTGATCAACAACTTCAAGCTGGTCGACGGCGCCGCCGGCGGCCAACTGCGCGACGCCGAGGCGCGCGCGCTGCTGACCGGCGCCACCTACCCGGCGCGCAATCCGGACCAGAACATGGCCGACCTGCGCGCCCAGGTGGCGGCCAACCAGAAGGGCGTCGACGAGCTGCGCAAGATGGTCGCGCACTTCGGCCTCGACGTGGTGCAGGCTTACATGGGCCACGTGCAGGACAACGCCGAGGAGGCGGTGCGCCGTGTCATCGGCACCTTGGGCGATGGCAGTTACACCGTCCAGCTGGACAACGGCGCGCAGATCCAGGTGGCGGTGCGGGTCGACCGCGCCCAGCGCAGCGCCGAGATCGACTTCAGCGGCACCTCGGCGCAATTGGAAAACAACTTCAACGCGCCGTCGGCGGTGTGCATGGCTGCGGTGCTGTATGTGTTCCGCACCCTGGTCGACGACGACATTCCGCTCAACGCCGGCTGCCTGAAGCCGCTCAAGGTGCTGATTCCGCCGGGTTCGATGCTCAATCCGCACTATCCGGCCTCGGTCGTGTCGGGCAATGTGGAAACCTCGACCTGCATCACCAACGCCTTGTACGGCGCGCTGGGCGTGATGGCGGCCTCGCAGGGGACGATGAACAATTTCACCTTCGGGAATGAGCGCTACCAGTACTACGAGACGATCAGCGGCGGCTCCGGCGCCGGGCCGGGCTTCGACGGCACCAGCGTGGTGCAAACGAATATGACCAACTCGCGCCTGACCGATCCGGAGATCCTTGAGTTCCGCTTCCCGGTGCGCCTGGACAGCTACGAGATCCGCGCCGGTTCCGGCGGGGCGGGGCGCTGGCACGGTGGCGACGGCGGCGTGCGCAAGGTGCGCTTCCTCGAAGCGATGACGGCGGCGATCCTGTCGAACAACCGCATCCACGCGCCGTTCGGCATGGCCGGCGGCGAACCCGGCGCCACCGGACGCAACCTGGTGCAGCGCAGCGACGGCAGCGTCGAGGAGCTGGGCCACATCGGTAAGTGCGCGATGCAGGTGGACGATGTGTTCATCATCGAGACGCCGGGTGGTGGCGGCTACGGCGCGGCGGAGTAGGGCGCGACGGCTGGCGCTGAGCTGAGGCGCCGCGCTGCCAACCGACCCCAGCGGCGTGAATCTAGGGTCGGACCCGCGGGGTCCGACCCTGGCTCTGCGCCTTTGGGTGGTTTTTGCAGCCGGCACCTCGGATTCAGCGCCGCGCTGGCCGCGCGTGTCGCTCAGGCGGTGGTGGAAATACCGTACTTGCGCTGCGTCGAAGTGTACTGCGCGTGCAGCGTGGCCAGCGCCGGATGGGCCGGCGCCAGGCCGCGCACCCGTTCGATCAATTCGCCGCAGCGTTCGCCCAGCGGCGCTTCCCAACCCAGGTCGTCGAGCTGCTTGAGGATCGCCGAGGCGGCCGCCGTCAGTAGCGGCACGTTGCCCGGCGTCTTGCGCAGGGCGATATTGAGCACGTCGACGGCGGCGCGCAGGTCGCCCTGGCTGCGTTTGTCGGCGGCGTCGGTGAGCAGCTCCTCGACCTGGCGGTTGACGGTGTCGCCGACCTCCAGCGCCAGGTCGTGGCGGCCGGCCTTCTCGAACACGTCGACCGCGTCGTCGGTGGAAATGCCGCTGTCGGTGTCGTTCATCAGGTTGATCATCAACTCGGAGGCCTGGCTGTCCAATTTGTTTTTCAGGCAGCTGTGCACCAGTCCCACCTTCAGCCCGGTCGACAGGCCCCGGCTGGTGCCGACGGCGGTGACGGCGGTGGCCAGTTCGGCGGCGGCGGCCGGCAGGTTGCCGGTCATCTCCTGCAGCAGGGCGGCGGCGATGGCGCGGCAGGCGTCGGTGTTGGCGTTGCCGCGCAGCGAACGTTCGAGGTCGCGGATCACCCCGCCGGCCTGGTTGGCGTCACCCTTCTTGACCAGGGTCTTGACCAGGTTGACGTGGTCCTCCGGGTCGCGGAATTCGGAATACTTGGCCTTGGCCACCACCTGCTTGAAGGCCTTCTCGGCGACGCCGACGTCGCCCGTCTCGAAGGCCACCTCGCCCAGATGGCGTAGCCGCGCCACCATGTGCGGCGAGATCGCCACGGCATCCTCGAGGATCTTCTTGGCCTGCACCGCCTGGCCCATCGCCTCGTGGGTCTTGGCCAGCAGGTCGTAGGCGGCCATGAACTTGGGATTCTCTTCGATCAGCGCGTTCAGCGTTTGCAGCGCCTCCTCGTAGCGCGCCAGGCCGTGCTGGCAGCGCGCCAGGCCCAGATGGGCCCAGCCCAGCGGCCGTTGCACCAGGATGGCCTGGTAAATCAGCGCCGCTTCGGCCAGCTCGTCGAGGGTGACGTGCATCTCGGCGCGCAGGCGGGCGAAGTCGATGGCGTAGCGCGGGTGCTGCAGCTCCAGTTCGCCGCAACTGCCGATGGCCTTGCGCAGATTGCCCAGGCCGACCAGATGGAACACCGGCATGAAGACGGCGCGGCGGTCGACGGCGCGGGTGATGCGCTGGATCAGCACGTCGACGGTGAACGGTTTCAGGATGTAGTCGGTCGGCGTCAGCTCGGCCGCGCTGATGACCTTGCTGTACACGCCTTCCGAGGTCAGCATGATGAAGATGGTCCACTGGCCGATCAATTTGTGCAGCCGCAGGTCCTCGAGCAGTTGTTGGCCGTCCTGGCCGTTGTCGTTGCTGCCGCTGCCCAGGTCGTACTCGCAAAGCACGATGTCGAAGGATTTTTTGCCCAGCTGGCGGATCGCCGTGCCCGAGCTGACCGCGTATTCGATCTTGCTGATCGACGACAGGTTCAGCATATTGTGCAGGCTGGCGCGCATCCCTGGGTTGGGATCGACGATCAACACCGACAAATCGCTATATTCTGGCATTTTTTACTTTCGTAGGTCGGGCGGCCATGCTTTGCGCGGCTACTCATGTATCAACGGCAGGCTTCAGCTAGTTCAAGCTAGCATACTCCAAGGTAATACGTTTTTGCGCGAAAAACAGGGGAATTGCTCCGTGGAAGCTTGATTTTGGTGCAATAAATGGCAAAAATGTTGCTTCTGCGGCACTTTCGCCCTTGCCGGCGGCTGCTATGCGGGGGGCGGAAGAGGTATAATGCGCGCAAAGGAATTTTAGCAATACGAATCTGTGCCACATCTACCTTTAATCCGCAGCCTCGCTGCATCAACCCCCTCCCAACCATGTTGATTCTGCCGGGCTCCAACGCCCTGTCCGCCTTCCGTAGCCAACGCCTGTTAACTCAACTGCAAAGCGTGCTGCCCGCCGTTGTCGCGGTCCAGGCGCGCTTTGTCCACTTCATCGACGCCGGCGCCGCGCTGACGGCCGATGACAGCAGCCGCCTCGGCGCGTTGCTGACCTATGGCGAGCCGGCCCACGCCGAGCACGCCGAGGGCGTGGTCGAAGAGTTCTTCGTCATTCCGCGTTTCGGCACCATTTCGCCGTGGGCTTCGAAAGCCACCGATATCGCGCACAACTGCGGCATGGCCCACATCAAGCGGGTCGAGCGGGGCGTCGCCTTCCGCGTCAACCTGAAGGCAGGCATTCTCGGCAGCAGCATCGGCGCGGCCAAGAAGTTGAGCGACGCGCAGGTGCAGGATATCGCCGCGCTGTTGCATGATCGCATGACCGAGGCGGTGCTGCGCCATCCGGACGAGGCCGCCGGCCTGTTCCGCACCCTGGACGCCCGCCCGCTCGAATCGATCGACGTGCTCGGCGCCGGCAAGGCCGCGCTGGAAAAGGCCAACACGGACCTGGGCCTGGCCATGTCGGACGACGAGATCGACTATCTGGACGCCGCCTTCAGCAAGGCCGGCCGCAACCCGACCGACGTCGAGCTGATGATGTTTGCGCAGGCCAACAGCGAGCATTGCCGCCACAAGATCTTCAACGCCGACTGGATCATCGACGGCGTGGCGCAGGACAAGTCGCTGTTCCAGATGATTAAGAACACCCATCAACTGCAGCCAAAAGGCACCATCGTCGCCTATAGCGACAATTCCTCGATCATGGAAGGCGCCGAAGTGATGCGCTTCTTCCCGCAGGGCGCGGGCCACGAGTACGGCGCCATGAGCGAACTGACCCACACCCTGATGAAGGTCGAGACGCACAACCACCCGACGGCGATTTCGCCATTCCCTGGCGCCTCCACCGGCGCCGGCGGCGAGATCCGCGACGAGGGCGCGACCGGCCGCGGCGCCAAGCCGAAGGCCGGCCTGACCGGTTTCACCGTGTCGAACCTGATGCTGCCGGGCGCCGTGCAGGCATGGGAAAACGACGCCGACGTCACCGCGCCGGCCGCCGAACGCAAGCTCGGCGCCAAGGCTTACGGCAAGCCGGAGCGCATCGCCTCGGCCCTGCAGATCATGATCGAAGGCCCGCTGGGCGGCGCCGCGTTCAGCAATGAATTCGGTCGTCCGGTGCTGGGCGGCTACTTCCGCACCTACGAGCAAAATATCGGCCGCCAGTTCGCCGGCGCGCACGACACCGTGCTGGGTTACCACAAGCCGATCATGATCGCCGGCGGTATCGGCAACATTTCCGGCCAGCATACCCACAAGAACGACATTCCGGTCGGCAGCCTGCTGGTGCAACTGGGCGGTCCGGGCATGCGCATCGGCATGGGCGGCAGCGCCGCCTCGTCGATGACCACCGGCAGCAACACGGCCGACCTGGACTTCGACTCCGTGCAGCGCGGCAATCCTGAGATGGAACGCCGGGCGCAGGAAGTCATCAACGGCTGCTGGCAGCTGGGCGCGGACAATCCGATCATTTCGATCCACGACGTCGGTGCCGGCGGCCTGTCGAACGCCTTCCCGGAGATCACCAACGACGCCAAGCGCGGCGCGATCTTCGACCTGCGCAAGATTCCGCTGGAAGAGAGCGGCATGGCGCCGAAGGAAATCTGGAGCAATGAATCGCAGGAACGCTATGTGCTGGCCATCGCGCCGGACAGCCTGCCGGGCTTTGCGGCGCTGTGCCAGCGCGAACGCTGCCTGTTCGCCGTGGTCGGCGTGGCCACCGAGGAACGCCAGCTCAAGCTGATCGACCCGGAACTGGGCAACGAGCCGGTCGACATGCCGATGGACGTACTGCTGGGCAAACCGCCGAAGATGCAGCGCGACGTGCACCACGTGCAAAACGAATTCCCGGCCATCGACCTGACCGGCATCGATCTGGAAGAGGCCGCCAAGCGCGTGCTGCTGCTGCCCACCGTCGGCGACAAGTCCTTCCTCATCACCATCGGCGACCGCACGGTTGGCGGCATGAGCGTGCGCGACCAGATGGTTGGCCCGTGGCAGGTGCCGGTGGCCGATTGCGCCGTCACCGCGATGAGCTTCGAGGGTTACCTGGGCGAAGCGATGGCGATGGGCGAACGCACCCCGTTGGCGTCGATCAACGCGCCGGCCTCGGGCCGCATGGCCGTCGGCGAGGCGATCACCAACATCGCCGCCGCGCCGATCAAGGACATTTCCGACATCAAGCTGTCGGCCAACTGGATGGCCGCCTGCGGCCAGCCCGGCCAGGACGCGGCCCTGTTCGACACCGTCAAGGCGGTCGGCATGGAGCTGTGCCCGGCGCTGGGCATCAGCATTCCGGTGGGTAAGGATTCCTTGTCGATGCGCACCACCTGGCGCGACGACGCCAACGACGAGGCCAAGGCCGTCACCAGCCCGGTGTCGCTGATCGTTTCGGCCTTCGCGCCGGTGCACGACGTGCGCAAGTCGCTGACGCCACAGATCAAGACCGACGCCGGCGACAGCGCGATCATTTTGATCGACCTGGGCCGTGGCAAGAACCGCATGGGCGCCTCGGCCTTGTCGCTGGTCATGGGCCAGCTGGGCAATGAAACGCCGGACGTCGACAGCGCGGAAGACCTGAAAGGTTTCTTCGCCGCCATCCAGCAACTGAATAATGACGGCAAACTGCTGGCCTACCACGACCGTTCCGACGGCGGCCTGTACGGCACGCTGGTGGAAATGGCCTTTGCCGGCCGCGCCGGCCTGTCGATCAACCTCGACATCCTGACCCTGGAAGAGGGGCACGGCGCCGATCATGGCGATGCCAAGAACTGGGCCGGCCAAGTCGCCGAACGCCGCAACGAGCAAACCCTGCGCGCGCTGTTCAGCGAAGAGCTGGGCGCGGTGATCCAAGTGCGTGCCGAAGAGAAATCGCTGGTCATGGACGTGTTGCGCACCTTCAACTTGGGCGCCTGCAGCCATATCATCGGCAAACCGAACGACCGTGGCGTGATCGAGTTCACCCGCGATGCCAAGAGCATCTACAGCAAGCCGCGCTTCGAGCTGCACCGCCTGTGGAGTGAAACCAGCTGGCGCATCGCCCGCCTGCGCGACAACCCATTGTGCGCCGACGCCGAATACGACCGTCTGCTGGACGAGAACGATCCCGGCATCACGCCGAAGATCGGCTTCGACCTGAGCGACAACGTGGCGGCGCCTTTCCTGCTCACCGGAGTGCGTCCACGTGTCGCCATCTTGCGCGAACAGGGTGTCAATTCGCACATAGAAACCGCTTACGTCATGCATCAAGCCGGCTTCACAGCGGTCGACGTGCACATGAGCGACCTGATCGCCGGGCGTGTCAAGCTGGACGACTTCCAGGGCATCATCGCCGTCGGCGGCTTCTCCTACGGCGACGTGCTGGGCGCCGGCGAGGGCTGGGCCAAGACGATTCTGTTCAATGCCGCGTTGGCCGAGCAGTTCGCCCGCTTCTTCGGCCGCAGCGACAGCTTCGGCCTGGGCGTCTGCAACGGTTGCCAGATGATGAGCAATCTGAAGTCCATCATTCCTGGCGCCCATGCCTGGCCGAAGTTCACCACCAACAAGTCGGAGAAGTTCGAATCCCGCTTCGCGATGGTGGAAGTGCAGGACTCGCCGTCGATCTTCTTCCAGGGCATGGCCGGCACGCAGAGCGCCATCGCCATCGCCCACGGCGAGGGTTATGCCGATTTCAGCCAGACCGGCAACATCGACGAGGCGGTCGCCGCCATGCGTTTCGTCGACAACCGTGGCGCCGCCACCGAAGCCTATCCGTACAACCCGAACGGCTCGCCGCAGGGTCTGACCTCGGTGACCACGGCCGACGGCCGCTTCACCGTGATGATGCCGCACGCCGAGCGCGTCTTCCGTACCGTGCAGCAATCCTGGCACCCGGAATCGTGGGGCGAGGATTCGCCATGGATGCGCATGTTCCGCAACGCGCGCAAGTTCGTCGGCTAAGCCGCGAGCTTGCCTGGAAAGAGCCGGTGCCGCGAGGTCCCGGCTCTTTTTTATGCATTTTTTCGATATTCCATGCTTGTTTTTAGCTTGTTTTTGGCTTGAGTTGAGCGTTTTCTCGGTTCAAATCCACTGCAGCACGCTTTTTTGCCTGCCCGGTCCTGTTCGGACAGGACGCCACTAGAATTATCCTGCCGGCGTCTCTGCTCGGCTTGCCCTTGCGGCTGGCCGATCCTGCGCTGGCGGCGATGCTGGAACGGCAGGTGCAAGCCGGCTTCGCCGCGTTGCCGGCAAAAGATCCATTTGAGCAAGATATGCGCCGGCGTATCTCGCGCCAGTTGTTGCAAGGCGAACCAGGCCTGCGGCATCTGGCCGCCGAGCTGAACAGCAGCGGCCGCACGCTGCGGCGCCATTTGAGCCAACACGGCTGGAGTTACCGCGCCTTGTTGGATGACATCCGAAAACATCTCGCCCAGGACTATCTACGCGATCCGCGCCTGGCCTTGCCCGAGGTGGCTTTGCTGTTGGGCTATTCCGAGCAGAGCGCATTCAACCGGGCTTTTTTGCGCTGGTTCAATCTCACGCCGCGTCACTGGCGCTTGCGCAACGCTGGAATATTCTCCCCGAGCGCTTTAAGGGCACTTCGAAAAACCACCAAATTGTCGTTCCGCATCGGCGGACCGCCGCGTAGGCGGGAACCCATGCTGAGCCAATGGACATGCGGGGTATAGATTCCCGCCTACGCGGGAATGACGGGTTTTTAGAGGTGCCCTTAAGCTGAGGTGTTTTTCAGGTGTTTATTTGCTTCGCGATAGCTCAGGGCCGGCAAACGGTAGGACTCCGCTTGTAGAAAGCTGCGCACAGCGGCGGGATTGTGGTGGGCATAATCGCGCAAGGCCCAGCCGATGGCTTTTTGAATGAAAAATTCCTTTTCCGGCGCCAGCATCAGGCAATAGGCGAATAGACGCTGTTGGTCGAGCTGCTGGCGCCAGCCCAATTGATGCAATAGGGCGATGCGGCGCACCCACATATTCGGATGGCGGACGCAATCATCCATTCCCTCATGCTTTCCGCGCAATACGTCGCCCACCAGCGACGCCAATCCATCCACACTATCCCACCACGACTTCTTTTGCGCCAATTGAATTAAATCCGCCACATGGCGGGTTTCCAATTCCTTCCAGTGCATCGCCAATAAATCGATGGCGACATATTGATATTCTCTTTCCGGCAACTCCCATAATTCGTTGGCGCGGCGGAGCAGGGCGGCCGCGCCGACTCCTTTTAAAGACTTCAATATTGGTTTAACGGCCGCGCGCCGCTGCGGTGTCGCCACGCCCAAAAAATCAAACTGGCCGCGCAGGTAGGCGCGCATGCCGACGCTGCGCTCGGATTCGGCTGCGCCGCCGAGGGCGGCGGCAAGCTCGAGATGGAAGGAATCGGTCATCGTGGCGGTATCCAGGGCTGTTGAGTTTGCAACAACATCTTCTGCGCAAGTATAGGCCGCTTCGCTTCATTCCACCACTCGGCGCCGTGTTCTCCTATGAGGGGAAACGGGCGCTGCGTTGTCGATATGCTCATTTCTAGCTTGAATAGACTCAACTTTAGCGTAATCGATACAAGTCGACGGCTCCTTGTTGGCTGTTTGCCGTGCCGTCGCCGGGCAATTCGTGTCCAGTCCAAGAAGTCATACGCGGGCGAAATTTATCGTCCAATAACTTGGACTGAATTCTATGTCGATGCAAAGTTTCCATGCGGAATGTCGTTTGAAAACAATGCCTTAGTGAAAAGTGGACGGTTTGTCCATGCCAGGCACGCTGCTTGCTATGTACCCTCCAACCTGTGGCCATCGGCGGCGGGGTTGTTAATACAAAGATGGGCGCCAATGCCGCGCCCAATCGCTACCCAATTGGAGAGTCAAGATGAAAAAGAAACGCCCATTAACCCTATACATCCTGATCGCGATGGTATTGGGCATAGCAGTCGGTTACGTCTGCCATGACACCTTCCCCGACAAGAAAATCACCACGGAAATCGCCGCGCATATATCGATTGCGACGGATGTATTCCTGCGCTTGATTAAAATGATTATCTCGCTGCTGGTATTTTCCACCCTGACCGTTGGTATTGCCCATATGGGCGATGGCAAAGCCGCCGGCCGTATCGGTGCGAAAGCCATGGGCTGGTTTGTTTGCGCCTCGCTGGTTTCCTTGACGCTGGGTATGGTGCTGTCCAACTGGATGCAATTGGGTGCCCATTTGGGTCTGCCATTGCCACCGGTCGATGCCGTCACCGGTTTGAAAACTTCCGCCTTCACGTTGAAAGATTTCGTCGCCCACATGGTGCCGAAATCGCCGATCGAGGCGATGGCCAATAATGAAATCCTGCAAGTGCTGGTGTTCTCCATCTTCTTCGGCAGCGCCCTGGGCGCCTTGGGTGAGAACGGCAAGAAACTGACCGCCGTCATCGACGAGCTGGCACAAGTCATGCTTCGCATCACCGGCGCCATCATGACCCTGGCTCCTTTGGCCGTCTTCGCCGCCATGGCATCGGTGGTCACCACCAACGGTCTGACCATCCTGGTCACCTTCGCCAAGTTCATGGGCGGCTTCTATCTGGGTTTGTTCTGCCTGTGGGCACTGCTGATCGGTGGCGGCTTCATCTTCCTGGGCAAGAGCGTGTTCCGTCTGATCGGTTTGATCCGCGAACCATTCCTGTTGGCATTCTCGACCGCCAGCTCGGAGGCCGCCTATCCGAAACTGCTCGACTCGCTGGACAAGTTCGGCGTGCAACGCAAGATTTCCAGCTTCGTGTTGCCGATGGGCTATTCGTTCAATCTGGACGGTTCGATGATGTACTGCACTTTCGCCGTGCTGTTCATCACCCAGGCCTACGGTATTGAGCTGTCCTTGGGCACCCAGATCACCATGCTGTTGCTGTTGATGCTGACCTCGAAGGGCATGGCCGGCGTGCCGCGCGCCTCGCTGGTGGTGATCGCCGCCACCTTGAACCAGTTCAACATCCCGGAAGCCGGCTTGCTGCTGCTGATGGGCGTCGACCAGTTCCTCGACATGGGCCGTTCCGCCACCAACGCCGTCGGCAACGCCGTCGCCACCGCCGTCGTGGCCAAATGGGAGGGCGCGCTCGACACCGAGGCGCATCTGACCGCCGTCGAAACACCCGCACGCATTCACGCAGCATAAAACAATCAATAACAGGAGACCCTCCATGAAACAACTCGCCATTTCCGCTATCGCCCTGACCCTGTGCTCCGGCGCCGCCTTCGCTCAATCAAGCGTCACCGTCTACGGCGTGGCCGATGCCGGCCTGGTGCTGGAACGCGGCGGCGCCGCCGGCAACGTCAACACCCTGGGCGGTGGCGTCGGCTCCGGCTCGCGCCTGGGCTTCAAGGGCAAGGAAGACCTGGGCGGCGGCATGAGCGTTCGCTTCATCCTGGAAAGCGGCATCGGCCTCGACAATGGCGCTTCCGGCCAGGGCGGTCTGACCTTCGGCCGCCAAGCCGCGCTGGGCCTGTCCGGATCCTTCGGCGCGGTCTCGCTGGGTCGCCAGTACTCGCCTTACTACAAGGTGGTGCGCGACGTGGCCGATCCCTTCGAGGTCGGCTTCGCCGGCACGGCCAGCAACTTGATGTCGACCAACACCCGGGTCGACAATCTGGCCGAGTACACCAGCCCGACCGTGGCCGGTTTCACCGCCGACCTGGCCTATGGCGCCGGTGAGACGGCCGGCAACAACGCCGCCAACCGCAGCCTGAGCGGCAGCGCCAGCTATGTGCGCGGCCCGCTGACCGTGGTGCTGGCCCACCACGTCAAGGACAACGCCCTTGCCACCGCCCATGCGCGCAACACCATGATCGTGGCACGTTATTGCGTCGACGCCTGGAGCGCCAGCCTGGCCCGCGCCGTCAACCGCGACGTCGCCGGCGCCGAAAGCAAGGACACGCTGTTGGGTCTGAGCGCCAGCTCGGGCGCCCACAAGGTGTTGGCCTCGGTCATCCTGCACCAGGACGACAGCGCAGTGAACCATGACGCCCGCCAGTACGCCATCGGCTATCTGCACCGCCTGTCGGTGCGCACCGAGCTGTACGCCGCCTATGCCCATATCAACAATCGCAACGGCGCCAGCTTCAAGGTCGGCAATGCGACTGACAACGGCAGCGGCAGCACCGGCGTGAACCTGGGTATGCGTCACTCGTTCTAAACGCTCGCTTCTAGCCGGCCACCACGCGCCGTCGCGGCCCACGCCGCGACGGCGTCTTATTTTTGTATCTGCGCTTTGAAACGAGGCCTCAGTGCCTTCGGCGCAACAGTTTTCGTGTCGAAACCCTCAGCCGGGCAAGATTACGATTACAGTATGGCCTCACCGTATCAAGGCGCCCCGAGAGAGTCATATGCAGTCTTCCACGCAACACACGAGTGCCGGCCCGCGCTGGCATGGCCGCGCCCGCTGGTCGCGCGGCCAAGTGCTGGCCTGGGGTGGCGTATTGCTGTTCTGTCTGGCGCTGGCCAGCCTGGCCTATTACTGGGCCGGCCAAATCACCACCGACAGGCTGCGGGTCAGCGGCGCGCAAAGGCTCAACGCCTACGCCGCCAGCCTGGAGAACCTGCTCGACAAATACGACTTCCTGCCGCGGACGCTGGAATTGAACAAGGATGTGATCGCCTTGCTCAAGCAGCCCAGCGATCCGGCGCTGCGCGAGGCCGTCAACATCTATCTGGAGCGTGTCAATCAACAGGCCCGCTCCACCACCATTTACGTCGTGAATCTCAACGGGGTCACGCAGGCATCGAGCAACTGGCGCGAAAAAGATAGCTTCGTCGGCGATAATGTCTCCTTCCGCCCCTATGTGCGCGACGCTTTGCAGCGTACGCCGGGCGGCTTCTACGGTGTCGGCACGACCCGGCTGGAGCCGGGTTACTTCTTTGCCCATGGCATCTATCATGACGGCCATATGCTGGGCGTGGCCACGGTCAAGGTCAACATCGAGAAACTGGAGAAAACCTGGGTGCAGGGCGCCGACAAGGTCATGCTCAGCGACGAGCAGGGTGTGGTTTTCCTGAGTTCCGTTCCGTCATGGAAATACCGCACGCTGGTGCCGCTGGCGCCCGAAGTGCGGCAACGTCTCGATGCGACACGACAATATTTCTCCCATCCGCTGGAAGCGCTAGGCTTCAGCTATCAGCCGGAGATGGCGGACGGCACGCGCCGGGTGCAGGTGCCGGAGCTGGGCCAGGCCAACGGCAGGGAGGGCCGCGTCTCCGGCATGTTGATGCAGCGCCGCTCGCTGGCGCCGCGCAACTGGGAATTCATCTATCTTTCCGACCTCAGCCAGGCGCGCTCGAACGCCCAGGCGGCGTTTATTTTCTCCTGCGTGGCGCAGGGTTTCATCGTCTTGCTGTTCCTCTACGTTCGGCAGCGCTTGCGCGCGACCCGCCAGCGCCGCAAGGCGAGGGAGGACTTGCAGCACGCCTATGACAATCTGGAAATCATGGTGGCCGAGCGCACCTACAGCCTGCGCCAGATGACGCAAAACCTGAGCGAGGAGATCGCCGTGCGCCGCCAGGCCGAGCAAAAGCTGCAGGTGACGCAGAACGAGCTGTTCCAGGCCGGCAAGATGGCGGTGCTCGGTCAGATGTCGGCCGGCATCACCCACGAGTTGAACCAGCCGCTCACCGCGCTGCGCACCATGTCCGACAACGCCGTGGTGCTGCTGGAGCGCGGCCGGCTTGAGGTGGTCAAGAGCAACCTGGTGACGATCTCGCAGATTGTGGGTCGGATGGGCACGATTACATGCCAGTTGAAGGCATTTGCGCGCAAATCGACGGCGCCGCCGAGCGCCGTGCCGCTCCAGTCGGCGATCGCCAACGCGCTATTCCTGGTCGAGCGGCGCATGGAGCTGAGCCGCGTCGATTTCCGTCTGCATATGCGCAGCCCCGGCGCCCACGCCTGGTGCGATAGCAACCGCTTGGAGCAGGTGCTGGTCAACCTGTTCAACAACGCGCTCGACGCCATGGCCGACAGCGAGTTGCGGCAACTCACCGTCAGCGTCGACAGCGCCGGCTCGCGGGTGCTGATCCGGGTGGCCGACAGCGGCCCCGGCATGACGGAAGAGATGCGCAGCCATCTGTTCGAACCTTTTTTCACCACCAAGCCGCAGGGACAGGGATTGGGCCTGGGCTTGGCCATTTCGGAGCAAATAGTGCGTGAGTTCGGTGGTATATTGAGGGCGGAATCAGCCCCGGGCGGTGGCGCCCAGTTCGCCATCGAGTTGCAGGTCGCGGAGCAGGAGCTTGGACATGATTGAAGGTTCGCCGGCCCAGCCGCCGCTGCAGATCCTGCTGGTCGAGGACGACGCCACCGTGCGCGCCGGCAGTGAGCAGGCGCTCGAGCTGGCCGGGCTGGAGGTGCAATCCTTCCATGCCGCCGAACTGGCCTACAAGCTGATTACGCCGGGCTTCGCCGGCGTGCTGGTGACCGATGTGCGCTTGCCCGGCATGAGCGGGCTGGAGTTGCTGGCGGCGGTCAAATTGATCGATCCGCAACTGCCGGTGATCCTGGTCACCGGCCACGGCGACATCACCATGGCCGTGCAGGCGATGCGCGACGGCGCCTATGACTTCATTTCCAAGCCGTATTCATCCGAGCAGCTGGTCGACGTGGTGCAGCGTGCCGTCGCCACGCGCCGCTTGATGCTGGAGGTGCACACCTTGCGCCGCAAGCTGGAGCACAACGAGGGCATCGAGGCCACGTTGCTGGGCAACTCCGCCGCCATCCGCGATGTGCGCCGCCTGATCCTCGACCTGGCCGACGAGCCGGCCGACGTGCTGATTTATGGCGAAACGGGCACCGGCAAGGAAATGGTGGCGCGCTGCCTGCATCAGCACAGCCGCCGGGCCAAGCACAACTTCGTCGCCATCAATTGCGGCGCGATTCCAGAAAGCATCTTCGAGAGCGAGGTCTTCGGCCACGAGCCCGGCGCCTTCACCGGCGCCGCCAAGCGGCAGATCGGCAAGATCGAGCACGCCGACCAGGGCTCGCTGTTCCTCGACGAGATCGAGAGCCTGCCGATGGCGCTGCAGGTCAAGCTGCTGCGCGTGTTGCAGGAGCGCTATGTCGAGCGGCTCGGCTCGAACAATCTGCTGCCGGTCGACGTGCGGGTGATCGCCGCCTCCAAGGCCGATTTGAAGGAGCTGTCCGACCAGCAAAAATTCCGCAGCGATTTGTACTACCGCCTGAATCTGATCGTGCTGCACCTGCCGCCGTTGCGTGAGCGGCGCGAGGACATTCCCTTGCTGTTTGAGCACTTCGTGCTGGACGCGGCGGCGCGCTACAAGCGGCCGGCGCCCATCATCTCCGGCGCGATGATGCATTCGCTGATGGCGCATGCCTGGCCGGGCAATGTGCGCGAGCTGCGCAACATCGCCGACCGCTTCGTGCTGGGCCTGTCGAGCGGCGGCGAGGGCATCCTGGCCGCGCGCGACGCCGCGCCGGCGCCGCTGTCCGAACAGGTGAACGGCTTCGAACGGGCACTGATCGAGCGGGAACTGCGCAATGTGGCCGGCAACGTCGCCGAAGCCTGTGTCGTGCTGAGTCTGCCCAAACAGACCCTGTACCACAAGATGCAAAAATATAATCTGGTGGCCGAGGACTACCGCACGCCGGCGCTCGGCGGCGAGCGCTAGGCAACGATGCGGCGCTGCAAGGGCTGACATCGAAACGCTCATGCGGAAACACAGATGTAAAAACACAGATGTAAAAACACCGATGCAAAAACGCAAAAAGCGCTTCCGAGGAAGCGCTTTTTTTGTGGGCCGGGAATCTTATTGGATCTTGGCTTTTTTCATCAGATCGTCGCGGAAGGCGGCGATTTTCTTCTGTTGCATGGCTTCGGCGATCTGGCCTTTGACTTCTTCCAGCGAAGGCAGTTTGCTGGCGCGCGATTCTTCCAACTTGATGACGTGGAAACCGAACTCGGTTTTGACCGGGGTTTCGGTGTATTGACCGTTTTTCAGGGCCACCATGGCGTCGGCGAAAGGCTTGACCAACTTGCCTGGCGCCATCCAGCCGAGGTCGCCGCCGTTGTTGGCGGAACCGTCCTTGGAGACCTTGGCCAGTTCTTCGAACTTGCCACCGGCCTTCAGCTTGGTGATGATGTCCTTGGCTTCGGCTTCGCTGCCGACCAGGATGTGGCGCGAATGGTATTCCTTCTCGCCCATGGCGGCCTTGTACTTGTCGTACTCGGCTTTGATCTCGGCATCCTTGACCGGGTTTTTCTTCACGTAGTCGGCCAGCATGGCGTTGATGATGACGCTCTGGCGGGTGTTCTCGATCTGCGACTTGACTTCAGGACGCATGCCGTAGCCTTGCTTGTCGGCTTCCTGGATCAGCACTTCGCGGCCGATAAGTTCCTTCTTGATCGCTTCGCGCAACTGCGGGCTGTCTTGCTGCTGGCCCTGGGCCACCACTTGCTTGACCATCTGGTCGACGCGGGCGGCAGGGATGGCCTTGCCGTTGACGGTGACCGCGTTCTGGGCGAAAACTGGCGCTGCGATAACAGCGATCAGGGCTAACAACAGGCGGGCAGGCTTCAACATCATTATCATTCCTATAAAAACGGGTAAGTGCGTCCGGTTGGGGCGCATAGTCTAAGGCTGAATCGAAACCGGCGCCCCTGGGGGCGCCGGCGATCACAGCATTACTGAACCTTGGCCTTTTTGACCATTTCTTCTTGGTAGGCTTGCAGCTTCTTCTGGGTCAGCGCTTCCGAGATTTGCGGTTTCACTTCTTCCAGGGTAGGCAGCTTGGCTGGACGGATGTCGTCCACTTTGATGACGTGGAAACCGTTCGGGGTCTGCACGGCTTTTTCGGTGACTTGACCCTTGCCCAGCGCGACGAAGGCGTCGGAGAACACTTTCGGGAAGGACGACGGGGTCGCCCAGTCCAGATCGCCGCCGTTCGATGCCGAACCGGTGTCTTTCGAGGTCTTGGCCAGTTCTTCGAACTTGGCGCCGCCCTTCAGCTTGGCGATCACGGCGTTGGCTTCGGCTTCGGTCTCGACCAGGATGTGGCGGACATGGAATTCCTTGTCGCCGGCCTGGGCCGTGAACTTGTCGTATTCAGCCTTGATGTCGGTGTCTTTGACCGGGTTCTTCTTGACGAAGTCGGCCACCAGGGCGTTGATGATGATGGCCTGGCGAGCGTTTTCCAGTTGCGTCTTGACTGCGGTGTCCTTGCCGAAACCTTGCTTTTCCGCTTCCTGCATCATGACTTCGCGGCCGATCAGGTCTTTCTTGATCAGTTCGCGCAGTTGCGGGGAATCCGGTTGCTGGCCCTGGGCGACTACTTGCTTGACTACTGCATCGACGCGCGAGGACGGGATGGCTTTGCCGTTAACCACAGCAATGTTTTGTGCGAACGCTGGTGCGGCGACGACTGCGAGAAGTGCGATCAGCAAACGGGCTGGCTTGAAAGTCATTATTAATTCCTGTAAAGGGAAAGTTTTCGTGAAAAGTGCTAGTCAAAAGCTTGGATTCTGGATGGGCCGAATCTGTTCAATTATTCTAAGGCCTATCTGAATCATTCGCCAAACTTTGCGCTACATCATACTTCGGACGGTGCCAGTGCGGTAATGGCCAATGCATGAATTTCTTTATGCATCATATCGTGCACGGAATCATACACGAGTCGATGTCTTGTGACGAGTTTGAGACCCTCAAATTGGGCTGAAATAATACGCAAATTGTAATGGCCGCCGCCGGAGGCGGCGCCGGCGTGTCCGGCGTGCATCGCCGAGTCGTCGTCGAGCACCAATTCCTGCGGCGCCAGGGCGGCCTGCAGGGCGGCGCGGATGCGTTCGATGCGGCTGTCGGCCGCCTGGTTTGCGTCGCTCATGCCTCCTCCTTCATGTGCTTGGATAGGTAGAAAGTCTGGCCGATGATGAAGGCGAACATGATCGCCGTCGAGCCGAAGGCCTTGAAGCTGACCCAGGCCGCCGTGTCGCCTTTAAACAGCACGAAGGCGACATACAGGTTCAAAAAGCCCATAAAGGTAAAGAAGGTGATCCAGATCAGGTTCAGCCGCTGCCAGATCGGATCGGGCAATTGCATGATCGCCTCCATCGACTTGCGCATCAGATTCTTTTTAAATAGTAACTGCGCGCCGGCCAAGGTGATCGCCGAGCCCCAATAGAAAATCGTCAGCTTCCACTTAATCAGATTTTCGTCATGGAAATAGATGGTCAGGCCGCCGAAGAAGACGAACAGCAACAGCGAGATCCACAAGATGGTGTCGACCTTGCGGCCGCGCGCCAGCAAATAGGCGATCTGGGCGGCCGTGGCGGCCACGCCGGCGATGGTGGCGACGATCATCGGCGCCAGATCGGCCGTGATCGAGCCGCCGGAGATGATGCCGCTCAGGTGGGCGTTGATATAGTTGGTGGCCAGCTCCGCATTGGCGCCACCCCATTTGAAGGCGCCGAAAAACACCAGCAGGGGGAAGAAGTCGAACAGGAATTTCATGATTATTCTGTGTGCTCTGAGTAGTAGTTATTGTGGAATTATTGTGGAATTATTATGGATTTTATTGCGGATCGAAGCGCAGCGACGCCGAATTGATGCAATAGCGCAATCCGGTGGGGGGCGGGCCGTCGGGGAAGACGTGGCCAAGGTGGGCGTCGCAGACGGCGCAAATGATTTCGGTGCGCAGCATACCATGGCTGCGATCGACGATTTCCGTCACGTTGGCCGGGTCGAGCGCTTCGAAATAACTCGGCCAGCCGCAGCCGGAATCGAATTTGGCGTCGGAGCGGAACAGCGGCGTGTTGCAACACACGCAGGTGTAGATGCCGTGTTCGTGGTGGTCCCAGTACTGGCCGGTGAAGGCGCGCTCGGTGGCGGCGTGGCGGGCCACCTCGAATTGCATGGGTTCGAGCATGGCGCGCCACTCGGCGTCGGTTTTGCGTACTTTATTCGTGGTCATGGTCGGTTTTCTCGCGATGTGGGCGTGATTGCACAGTTGAATCAGGAGGAGCAGCTGACTTCGAGCTCGCTGGCCCAGTCGGGCGGCAGCGCCGCGTAGGACTCGTGCTCTGGCTGTTCGTCGTAGGGCCGCTGCAAAACTGACAGCAGGCGCGCCACTTCAGTAAAGTCCTTGTTTTGCGCTTTTTCAATGGCAACTTGCGCCAGGTAATTGCGCAAAACGTACTTGGGGTTGGCGCCGTCCATGGCCGCCTTGCGTTCGGCGTCGCCGCGGCTTTCCTGGTTCAGGCGGACGCGGTATTGCAGCGCCCAGGCGTCGAAGGCGGGGCGGTCGATGAACAGGTCGCGCAGCGGCTCGTCGGCGGCCGCGTGGTCGCGTTGCAGATTGCCCAGGCGGCGGAAGAACAGGGTGAAATCGACGCCGTTGGCCTGCATTAGCGCGAACGTTGCGTCGAACAGGGCCTGATCGCCGTCCTGCCCGGTGGCCAGGCCCAGTTTGGCGCGCAGCAACCCGTTGAGCTTGGCGGCGAACTCGGCCTGGTAGATGTCCAGCGCCGCCTGGGTCGCCTCGACCTCGCCGATCAGCGGCAGCAGCGCTTGGCCCAGCGCGTAGCAGTTCCAATGGCCGATCTGCGGCTGCATGGCGTAGGAATAGCGGCCCTGCTGGTCGGTGTGGTTGCAGATGTGTTCGGCGTCGAAGGATTCCATGAAGCCGAAGGGGCCGTAGTCCAGGGTCAAGCCGAGGATGGACATATTGTCGGTGTTCATCACGCCGTGCATGAAGCCGACCGCCTGCCAATGGGCGATCATGTGCGCCGTGCGGCGCGTTACTTCGGCCAGAAACGTCGCATATTTATTCTCTTCGTCCAACAACTGTGGATAAAAGCGCGCGATCACATAGTCGGCCAGGACTTTCATTTGCTCCGGCTGGCGCTTGTAGAACCAGTGCTCGAAGGAGCCGAAGCGGACGAAGCTGGGCGCCATGCGCAGCACCACGGCCGAGCTTTCGACCGTTTCGCGCATCACGCCCTGGTCGGAGCCGGTGACGGAGAGGGCGCGCGAGGTCGGAATACCCAGCGCGTGCATCGCCTCGGAGCAGAGGAATTCGCGGATCGACGAGCGCAGCACGGCACGGCCGTCGCCCATGCGCGAATACGGCGTCAGGCCGGCGCCCTTCAGTTGCAGTTCGATCGGGCCGTCGGGGCCGGCCATGTCGCCGAGCAGAATGGCGCGGCCGTCGCCCAGTTGGCCGGCCCAGACGCCGAACTGGTGACCGGAATACACGGCCGCCAGCGGTTCGGCGCGCTCGGGGACGGCGTTGCCGGTCAGGGTGTCGAGGTAGTCCTGGCGCGCCAGCAGGGCCGGATCGAGGCCGAGCAGGCCGGCGGCCGTGTCGCTGACCGCCACCAGATACGGCGCGGGCAGCGGGGTCGGCATCAGCCGGGTGTAGAAAGCAGCGGGCAGGGACGCAAAGGAATTGTCCAGCGGCAGTTTAGCGGCAGTAATAGCGGTTCCAGTCGGAGGTTATTTCAGTGGCGGCCGGTGTCGGCGAGCGCAACGGCCAATAGGGAATTCTAACCCAACGGGCGAATTGTATTGGGCGCAAATCGCTTTTTGCAGTACCGTTACATACGCTAACAGGCTTATTTCGCTAGGTATCCGGGTGTTGTGCGCAGTTGCTGCGGCGCAGCATCGAAAAAAGTTGACGGTTTTAGCACGGTCGTTCCAAACTCAGCCGCATCCGTTCACTTTGCAGGAGCAGCAATGTCGTCTTTACCGATGAGTCCCATGATGGGCCAGATGATGAGCCAGCCTTTGCTCATTTCAAATATCCTCGAATTCGCCGCGCGCCACTACGGCTCCAGCGAGATCGTGTCGCGGCGGGTGGAGGGCGATATGCACCGCTACACCTACCGCGAGTGCCACCAGCGCGCCCGCCGCCTGGCCAACGCGCTGCACGGCCTGGGCGTGCGCATGGGCGACCGGGTCGCCACGCTGGCATGGAACGGCTACCGGCATCTGGAGGCGTACTACGCCGTGTCCGGCTCCGGCGCGGTGCTGCACACGATCAATCCGCGCTTGCATCCCGAGCAGGTGGCCTACATCATGAACCACGCGGAAGACCAGTACCTGTTGTTCGACCTGACCTTCCTGCCGGTGGCCGAGGCGATCGCCGCGCATTGCAAAACCACCAAGGGCTTCATCCTGATGTGCGACCGCGAGCGCATGCCGGCCGAGAGCAAGATCCCGAATCTGCTGTGCTACGAGGATCTGATCAATTCGCATTCGGATGACTACGCCTGGCCGCAGTTCGACGAAAACTCCGCCGCCACGCTGTGCTACACCTCCGGCACCACCGGCAATCCCAAGGGCGCGCTGTACTCGCACCGCTCGACGGTGCTGCACGCCTACGGCTCGGCGATGCCGAACGCGCTCAACGTTTCCTCGCGCGACACGGTGATGCCGGTCGTGCCCATGTTCCACGTCAACGCCTGGGGCCTGCCGTATTCGGTGCCCTTGTCCGGCGCCAAGCTGGTGTTCCCCGGCGCCGCGCTGGACGGCAAGTCGGTCTACGAGCTGTTCGAGAACGAGGGCGTGACCTTCTCGGCCGGCGTGCCGACGGTGTGGTTGGGCCTGATCAACTATGCCACGCAGAACCAGCTGAAATTCTCCACCTTCCGCCGCACGGTGATCGGCGGCTCGGCCTGCCCGCCGGCGATGATGAACACCTTGATCGACGACTTCGGCGTCGAAGTGGTGCACGCCTGGGGCATGACGGAGATGTCGCCGCTGGGCACCACCTGCACCTTGATGGCCAAGCATCTCGAACTGGATCGGGAAGGGCAGCGCAAAATCCTGCAAAAACAAGGACATGCGGTGTACGGCGTGGACATGAAGATCGTCGACGACGACGGCAAGGAGCTGCCATGGGACGGCGTCGGCTACGGCCACCTGCTGGTGCGCGGGCCGTGGATCATCGCCAAGTACTACAAGGACGAGGGCGGCGACGTGTTGCAGGACGGCTGGTTCCCGACCGGCGACGTGGCCACCATCGACCCGGACGGCTATATGCAGATCACCGACCGCAGCAAGGACGTCATCAAGTCCGGCGGCGAGTGGATCGGCACCATCGACCTGGAGAACATCGCCATGGCCCACCCGGCCGTGCTGCAGGCGGCCTGCATCGGCGTCGCCCACCCGAAATGGGACGAGCGTCCGCTGCTGGTGGTGGTGCTGCGAGCCGGCCAGCAAGTGAGCCGGGAGGAATTGTTACGCTTCTTCGACGGCAAGATCGCCAAGTGGTGGTTGCCGGACGACGTGGTGTTCACCGACGCGCTGCCGGTCGGCGGCACCGGAAAAATCCAGAAAAACAAGCTGCGCGACCAATACAAGGAGCATAAACTGCCCACGGTGTAGATTTTCGCTGCACGGTAACAAACCAGGCCGGGCGCCACGACCCGGCCAACCACATAATAAACGGAGACACCATGACGAATTCCTCGCGCGCCCTTGTCGGTCGTACCACCGTGTTCGCTGCCGTGTTCAGCTCCTGCCTGGGCATGGGCACGGCGGCGGCGGACACCGTGAAAATCGCCTTCATCGACCCCTTGTCCGGTCCGTTCGCGCCGGTCGGGCAGAACCAGCTGAAGAGTTTCCAGTTGATCGCCGACATGGCCAACAAGGGCAAGTGGGCGGGCGACAAGCAGATCGAAGTGGTGGGTTTCGACAACAAGGGCAGCCCGCAGGAATCGTTGACCCAACTCAAAAGCGTGATCGACCAGGGCTACCGCTACATCACCCAGGGCAACGGCTCCGGTGTCGGCCTGGCCTTGCTGGACGCCGTCAACAAGCACAACGAGCGCAATCCGGGCAAGGAACTGGTCTACCTGAACTACGCGGCGGTCGACCCGGACATGACCAACAGCAAGTGCAGCTTCTGGCACTTCCGCTTCGACGCCAACTCGGACATGAAGATGGAGGCGCTGACCAGCTTCATGGCGCCGAATCCCGCCATCAAAAAGGTCTACATCATCGGCCAAAACTATGCCTTCGGCCACGCCGTCGCCCGCGCCGCGCGCGAATACCTGACGCGCAAGCGGCCCGACATCCGCATCGTCGGCGATGATCTGCACCCGATCGCCCAGGTCAAGGACTTCTCGCCCTACATCGCCAAGATCAAGGCGTCCGGGGCCGACACCGTCATCACCGGCAACTGGGGCGCCGACTTGGCCCTGCTGATCCGCGCCGCCAAGGACGCCGACCTGAAGGCCAATTTCTACACCTACTACGGCATCACCACCGGCGTGCCGACGGCGATGGGGGCGGCCGGCGCCGAGCGCACCAAGATCGTCGGCAACTGGATGGCCAACAACGAAACCTTCGCCGGCAAGGAGATCGTCACCGCCTTCAAGGCCAAGTACAACGACGACTATTACGCCGCGCAAACCCATAGCATCATCACCATGCTGTCGCAGGCGATCAAGACCGCCGGCAGCGCCGATCCGGTCAAGGTCGCCTTCGCCATGGAGGACTTGAAGGTGCAGTCGATCAACGGCGAGGTGTGGATGCAGAAGAAGGACCACCAGTTGCAGCAGGCGCTGTATATCGGCACCTGGAGCAAGGTCAACGGCAAAGACGTGCGCTTCGACCAGGAAAACACCGGCTACGGCTGGAAACTCGACAAGAAGATCGACGCCTACGTGGCCGGCCAGCCGACCTCCTGCCAGATGAAGCGCCCAGGCTAAGCCGGACGCCATTCGATGGAATTCACGCTGTTTACACTGCTGAACGGCGTCAGTTACGGACTGCTGCTGTTCATGCTGTCGTCCGGGCTGACGCTCATCTTCAGCATGATGGGAGTGCTCAACTTCGCCCACACCAGCTTCTACATGCTGGGCGCCTATATTGCCTGCAGCATCAGCGCGCGCATCGGTTTTTGGCCGGCGTTGCTGCTGGCGCCGCTGGTGGTCGGCCTGTTCGGCGCGTTGGTCGAACGCTATGGCCTGCGGCCACTGCACAAGCTGGGCAATATCCCTGAATTGTTGTTCACCTTCGGCCTGTCGTATCTGATCGTCGAGCTGGTGCAACTGGTGTGGGGCCGCGCCGCGCTCAATTATCCGATTCCAGCGGAGTTGGATGGTCCCTTGTTCACGCTGTTTAGCACCAGTTTCCCCAAATATCGCGGCTTCATGATGGTGGTGGCGCTGGCCATGCTGGGTGTCGTCTACTTGCTGCTGACCCGTACACGCATCGGTCTGGTGATCCAAGCGGCATTGACCCATCCGGAGGCGGTCGAGGCCCTGGGCCACAACGTGCCGCGCATCTTCATGTGGGTGTTCGCCGGTGGCAGCGCGCTGGCCGGGCTGGCCGGGGTGATCGGCGGCAACGCCTTCGTCACCGAACCGGCCATGGCGGCCACCGTCGGCAGCATCATCTTCGTGGTGGTGGTGGTCGGCGGCATGGGGTCGCTGGCCGGCGCCTTTGTCGCCTCGATCCTGATCGGCGTCATGCAGACGACGGCGGTGGCGCTGGACTACTCGCTGGCCAGCGTGCTGGGCCGGTTCGGCGCGGAAGTCACGCCGAGCACGCCCGGCTTCGCGCTGCTCAATGTCACCATCGCCCAGAGCGCGGCAATTTTGCCCTTCCTGCTACTGGTGCTGATCCTCATTTTCCGGCCCAAGGGCCTGATGGGGACGCGGGAATGAGCGCCCGGCAAGGCAAGCAGGCAGCCGGCCGACAACTCGTCGAACCGGCTGTGGCGCCGGTGGCGGCCGGCCGGCTCAGTTTCGCGCCGCTGAACCTGGGCCGCTACCTGGCCTGGGGCGGCTACGCCGTCTTGCTGCTGTTGGCGCCGCTGATCTTCGCCAAGGGCGGCGCGCTGACCTTGCTGTCGCAGATGGGCACGGTGATGATCTTCGGCCTGTCCTACAACATGCTGCTGGGACAGGGCGGAATGTTGTCGTTCGGCCACTCGGTGTACTCCGGCCTGGGCGCCTTCTTCGCGATCCATGCGATGAACGCGGCGGCCACCGCCGGCGGTGCCTGGTCCGGCCTGCCCGTCAGCTTGGTGCCGCTGGTTGGCGGCGTCGCCGGCATGGGTTTCGGCGTGGTGTTTGGCTATGTCACAACGCGCAAGGCCGGCACCACTTTCGCCATGATTACGCTGGGCTTGGTCGAGCTGGTGTTCGCCAGTTCGCTGATGTTCCCCGGTTTCTTTGGCGGCGAGGGCGGCGTCACCAGCAACCGCGTCATGGGCGCGGCGCCGTTCGGCATCAGTTTCGGGCCGCAGATCCAAGTCTACTATTTGATCGCCGCATGGTTGTTTGCGTGCACGGTCGCCATGTATGCCTTCACCCACACCCCGCTCGGCCGGCTGATCAACGCCGTGCGCGACAACCCCGAGCGGGTAGAGTTCATCGGCTACGACACGCGCTGGGTGCGCTATCTGACCTTGATTTTGTCGGCCTTCTTCGCCGGCGTGTCCGGCGGCTTGTCGGCGATCAACTTCGAGATCGTCAGCGCCGAGAACGTCAGCGCCCTGCGCTCGGGCAGCGTGTTGTTGTTCACCTTTATCGGAGGCATCGGTTTCTTCTTCGGTCCGATGCTCGGCGCCGTGGTCGGCATCCTGTTCGCCGTGTTGCTGTCGGACTTCACGCCGGCCTGGCAGTTGTACCTCGGGCTGTTCTTCGTGTTGCTGGTGCGTTACGCGCCGGCCGGGCTGGCCAGCCTGTTGATGCGGTTGCTGCGGCTGGCATTGCACGGCAAGCTGGGCCGGGTCGGCCCCGGGCTGGGAAGGATGACGTTGGCCGTGCTGCCCGGTCTGCTGGGCCTGATCGGCGCCGTGGAGATGCTCTACCACCTGACGCTGGATGCGGCCAACGGCAGCGTCAAGCGCCTGTTCGGCCTGAGTGCCGACACCGCGACCGCGCTGCCCTGGTGTGTGGCGGGCGGACTATTGCTGCTCAGTGTGCTGGCTTGGCGGCGCTGCCTGCCGTCGTTCCAGGCTGCCTGGCTGGCCGCCAACGCCGAGATCGCATTGAAAACCGGGAGTGCAGGCCGATGAACGCCCTCGAACTCATCGACGTGCGCAAGCAGTTCGGCGCCGCGCAGATCATCCGTGGCGCCAATCTGACGGTGGCGCAGGGCGAGCGGCTGGCCGTGATCGGTCCCAACGGCGCGGGTAAATCGACGCTGTTCAATCTGGTTTCCGGCCGTTTTCCCGCCAGTTCCGGCGCCATCCTGCTCAATGGGGAAAACATTACTGGCCTGAAACCCTATCAAATCAACCGCCGCGGCCTGGCCCGCAGCTTCCAGATCAGCAATCTGTTCGTCAATTTGTCCGTCTATGAGAACTTGCGCTGCGCCGTCCTGTGGTCGCTCGGTTACAAATACTCCTTCTGGCACCGGCTCGGCGGCCTGCGCGACGCCCACGAGCGGGTTGAAAGCCTGCTCGAGCAGATCGGCCTGCAGCGCCAGCGCGGCGTGCCGGCCGGCGTGCTCAGCTATGCCGAGCAGCGCGCGTTGGAGATCGGCATCACCATCGCCGGCGGCGCCGACGTCATCCTGCTCGACGAGCCGACCGCCGGCATGAGCCGCTCCGAGTCCGACGCGGCGGTCGAGCTGATCCGCAAAATAACTATCGGCAAGACCTTATTGATGGTGGAGCACGACATGAGCGTGGTATTCGGCCTGGCCGACAAGATCGCCGTGCTGGTTTATGGCGAGGTGATCGCCTGTGACACGCCGGCCAACATCCGCAACAACGCGGCCGTGCAGGCGGCCTACCTGGGCGCTGCGGACGAGGAGGCGGCATGAGCGAGTTGCTGGATATTCGCGGCCTGCACGCCTATTACGGCAAGAGCCACGTGTTGCACGGCGTCGACCTGCGGGTTGGCCGGGGCGAAATCGTCAGCCTGCTCGGCCGCAACGGCGTGGGCCGCTCGACCTTGGTCAAGGCGGCCATGGGCCAGGTCAGCGCGACCGGCTCGGTGCGCTTCAAGGGCGACGAGATCCTCGGCCTGAAGGCCTTCCAGATCGCCCATCTGGGCCTGGGCTATGTGCCGGAGAACCGCGACATTTTTCCCACGCTCACGGTGGAACAAAACCTGATCCTTGGGCAGAAGAAGAACGTACAATCGGGACGCTGGCGCTTGGACGACATGTACGCGATGTTTCCCCGCCTGCAAGAGCGGCGCCAGGTGGCCGCCGGCGTGCTGTCGGGCGGCGAGCAGCAGATGCTGACGCTATGTCGCAGCCTGATGGGCGACCCCGACCTGATCATGATCGACGAGCCGACCGAGGGCTTGGCGCCGAAGATCGTCGCGCTGGTGGCGCAGTATCTACGGGCCTTGAAGGAGAAGGGCATCTCGGTGCTGCTGGTTGAGCAAAAGCTGGCGATCGCGTTGGACATATCGCAGCGCGTGTACGTGATGGGCCACGGCGCCATCGTCTTCGAAGGCACGCCGCAGCAACTGCGCACCGACGCCGCCGTGCGCAAGGAGTGGCTGGAAGTTTAGACGAAGAACCGGCGGGTTCAGCCAACCGGCAGCCGGCGGGGTCAGCAGCCGGCGGGGGGGGGGGGGG
>NZ_JAEMNU010000004.1:36238-91829 GCF_016461825.1 Rugamonas violacea
CACCCCGGGGGATGGCAGGGGGAAGAAAAAATAATACGATCGTTCTTTTATGCGGTATAGTGAGCTTCTCGCATCCCCGACCCGATTTCATCAAATATAAGGAAGAGACATGAGCGCCGAATACTTAGTTAACGGTTCCGTTGCCGTCATTACGCTGAACAATCCGCCGGTCAACGGCCTCGGCCTGGCCACGCGTGCGGCTGCCGTCGACGGTATCAAGCGGGCTTTGGCCGACGACGCCGTCAAGGCGATCGTCATCACCGGCGCCGGCAAGGCCTTTTCGGGCGGTGCCGACATCAAGGAATTCAATTCGCCGAAGGCGCTCGCCGAGCCCAGCCTGGCCACTCTGATCGCCACGGCGGAGGGTTCGAGCAAACCGGTCGTCGCCGCCATCCATAGCGTGTGCATGGGCGGCGGGCTGGAGCTGGCGCTGGGTTGCCACTACCGGGTGGCGCTGCCGGGCGCGCAGATCGCCTTGCCGGAAGTTAAACTCGGCCTGCTGCCGGGCGCCGGCGGCACGCAGCGCCTGCCGCGCGTGCTGGGTCTGGAGATGGCCTTGAACATGATCGTTTCCGGCACGCCGGTGTTGTCGGAGAAGCTGGCCAAGACCGCCTTGTTCGACGAGGTGTTCGCCGCCGATGCCGATTTGCTGACGGCGGCCGTGGCCTTCGCCGGCAAGATCGCCGACGCCCGTCCGCTGCCGAAGGTGCGCGAGCGCACGGTCGACTATCCCAACCACGAGGCCTTCCTGCAGTTCTCGCGCAACACGGTGAAGGCCATGTCCGGCCCGTTCCCGGCGCCGCTGAAGTGCGTCGAAACGGTGGCCGCCTCGGTCACGATGAAGTTTGACGACGGCATCAAGTTCGAGCGCGAGTGCTTCCTGGGCCTGATGCAAACCACCGAGTCGAAGGCGCTGCGCCATGCCTTCTTCGCCGAGCGCGTCGCCAGCAAGGTGCCCGACGTGCCGGCCGACACGCCGACCCGCGCCATCAAGCGGGCCGCCGTGATCGGCGCCGGCACCATGGGCGGCGGCATCGCGATGAACTTCGTCAACGCCGGCATCCCGGTGATCCTGCTGGAAACCAAGCAGGAGGCGCTCGACAAGGGCCTGGCGACGATCCGCAAGAACTATGAGAACACCATGAAGAAGGGCAAGTTGACGCAGGATAAGTTCGACCAGCGCCTGGCCCTGATCAGCGGCACCCTGTCCTACGAGGAAATCGGCCAGGCCGACATCGTCGTCGAGGCGGTTTTCGAGGACATGGGCGTCAAGGAAACCGTGTTCCGCAAGCTCGACGAGGTGATGAAGCCGGGCGCCATCCTGGCCTCCAACACCTCGACCCTGGACCTGAACCAGATCGCCAACTTCACCCGGCGTCCCGAGGACGTCGTCGGCACCCACTTCTTCAGCCCGGCCAACGTGATGAAGCTGCTGGAAATCGTGCGCGGCGCCAAGACCGGCAAGGACGTGCTGGCGACCACGCTGGCGTTGTCGAAAAAGCTCAAGAAGACCGGCGTGGTGTCGGGCGTGTGCGACGGCTTCATCGGCAACCGCATGATCGAGCAGTACAGCCGCCAGGCCGGCTTCCTGCTGGAGGAGGGCTGTCTGCCGGAGCAGGTCGACAAGGCGGTCGAGAAGTTCGGTTTCGCCATGGGACCGTTCCGCATGGGCGACCTGGCCGGCAACGACATCGGCTGGTACATCCGCAAGCGCCGCTATGTGGAGTCGCCGCAGATCAGCTATTCGAAGACCGCCGACCTGTTGTGCGAACTGGGCCGTTTCGGCCAGAAGACCGGCGCCGGCTGGTATGACTACAAGGCGGGCGACCGCAAGGCCTATCCGTCCGAGCTGGTCAACGCGATGATCGTCCAGCATTCGGCCGATCTGGGTGTGGCGCGGCGCAAGGTCAGCGACCAGGAAATTGTCGAGCGGCTGGTGTTCTCGATGGTCAACGAGGCGGCCTTGATCCTCGAAGAGGGCATCGCCATGCGCGCCTCGGATATCGACATGGTCTACCTGACCGGTTACGGCTTCCCGCTGTTCCGTGGCGGCCCGATGTTCTACGCCGACACGGTCGGCCTGCCCAACGTGCTGGCGGCGATCGAGCAGTACGCCAAGGGCCATCACGGCGAGGCCTGGCAGGCGGCGCCGCTGTTGGTGAAACTGGCGTCCGAAGGCAAGTCGTTCAACGGCTGAGCCCGAAAATAGCCGTCGGAAAGTCCCAAGCCGCTAGCGATAGCGGCTTTTTTATTGCTAGTGTTGCGTGGATGGCGGCGGTGTTCTAACAGGCAAATGGCGAAATAAAAACAAGGTAAGATTGATTTCAGGTTCACCTTTTAGGCCCCACTCGAACACGAAGCACCCGATGAAAGCCTTGCGCCATGGCAGCCCTTTCCAAGTTCAGCGAGAAGTTCCAACAACTCAGTCTGCGCGCCCGCCTGCTGGTCGGCATGGCCGCGCTGGTGGCGCCGGTGCTGCTGGCCGTGCTGGTGGTGACCGCCAGCCAGCAATACCTGTCGTCGGCGTTGCAGGGCTTCATTGAGCGCGACAACCGCATCGTCGAGCTGAGCCTGCGCGCCAGCGCGGCGCTGCTGCAGGGGGGCGCCGAGGGACCGGGCCGGCTCGAGGCGCTGCGCGGCGTGCGCGAGGACATGCGCCTGGCCGCCGCCGTGGCCGCCGAGCCGCTGCGCGGCGAGGCGCAGGACATCGGCCTGCTGAGCTACCAGGCCGCCGCCTATGCGCAGTTGCCGGCCCGGCTGGCGAAGCTGACCGAGCACGCCAGCGAGGCCGGCGCGGCGGCGGAGCGACGCCTGGGCTGGCTGCGCCATCTGAGCACGCTGGTGGCCTTGCTGGCGCCGCTGGCGGCGTTGGCGCTCGGCATGGCGCTGGCCTTCGGCGTGGTGCGCGGCATCGACCGCACCCTGCGCGAATGCGTCGCCTTCGCCCGCGACGTGGCCGACGGCAAGCTGCCGAAACGTCTGCAGGTCAACAGTTCCAGCGAATTCCAGCAACTGGTCAACACCCTCAACGACCTGGCCATCGACGCCCGCCACAACGAGGATGTCCGCCACCAGCAGGCCGCCAGCCTGCTGGTGCTGGAGCGCGTGGCGGCGCTGCGCGGCGCCTGCAACACCGCGCTGGCCGGCGCCGCCGACGAGATGGCGATGCTGCAGGGCTTTTGCGAGGCGCTGGTCGACGCCGGCCACTACCGCCTGGCCTGGGTCGGCTACGCCCGCCGCGACGCCGAGCAGCACATCGAGCCGGTGGCGCACGGCGGCAGCGACCGCGACTATGTCGACCAGCTCAAGCTCAGCTGGGGCGAGGACGTGCGCCGCCGCGCCGCCGCCGGCACCGCCATCGTCCAGCGCCGCATCCTGGCCACCAGCGACGTCGCCCACGACCCGCTGTTCGCCGCCTGGCGCGGCGGCGCGCTGCCGCGCGGGCTGCTCTCCTGCGTCGCCATGCCGCTGTGCTGCGGCGACGAGGTGCTCGGCGCGCTCAACCTGTACGACGGCGCCTCCGGCCGCTTCGACGCCACCGAGCTGGCGCTGCTGGGCGAGCTGCTGCGCAACCTGGAGTACGGCATCGCCCGCGTGCGCGAGGCGTCCGAGCGGCAGCGCATCGAGGCGCTGCTCGACCACCGCGTCAGTTTCGACACGCTGACCGGCCTGGCCAACCGCGTCACGCTGGAGGGCCGGCTGGCCCAGGCGGCCGAGCAGGCCAAGGTCGGCGGCAAGCACCTGGCGGCGCTGTTCATCGACCTGGACCGCTTCAAGGACGTCAACGACAACTTCGGCCACAAGGTGGGCGACCAGATGCTGGCCGAAGTGGCCCGGCTGCTTGAGTCGCTGGTGGGCGACGGCGCCACGGTGGCGCGGCCGGGCAACGACGAGTTCGTCGTCCTGCTGCCCGGCGTCGAGTCGGCGGCGGCGGCCGGCGCGCTGGCCACCACCATCCTGGCGCGGTTGGACCAGCCGCTGCCCGGCGGGCCGCCCAATGTGCGGCCGCTGGCCTCGATCGGCATCAGCCTGTTCCCCGACGACGGCACCGACCCGACGGCGCTGCTGCGCATCGCCGACCTGGCCATGCAGGACGCCAAGGGTCTGGGCGGCAACACCTTCCGCTTCTACGCGCCGGCGATGAACGCCCGCATGGCGGCGCGCTTCTCGATGGAGGCCGACCTGCGCCAGGCGCTCGAACGCGAGGAGTTGCTGATGCACTATCAGCCCCAGGTGAGCCTGAGCAACGGCAACATCACCGGCGCCGAGGCGCTGATGCGCTGGCGCCATCCGAGCCGTGGCATGGTGGCGCCGACCGAATTCATCCGTCTGGCCGAGGAGACCGGCCTGGTGCTGCCGCTGGGCGCCTGGGCCATCAACAACGTCTGCGCCCAGCTGCGCGCCTGGCGCCAGCAGGGCCTGCCGGTGCCGCCGGTGGCGGTCAACCTGTCGGCGCGCCAATTCCACCAGAAGGACCTGGTGCAGGTGGTGCGCGCCGCCCTCAGCGACAACGGCCTGCCGCCCGGCGCGCTCAAGCTGGAGGTCACCGAGAGCGCGGTGATGCACGACGTCGAGGCGGCGGTGGCCATCCTGGCCGAGTTCAAGCAACTCGGCGTCGGCATCTCGCTCGACGACTTCGGCACCGGCTACTCCTCGCTCAGCTATCTGAAGCGCTTCCCCATCGACCAGTTGAAGATCGACCGCTCCTTCGTGCGCGACGTCACCACGGTGCCCGACGACGCCGCCATCTGCAACGCCGTCATCGGCCTGGCGCACAATATGCACATCAGCGTGATCGCCGAGGGCGTCGAGACCGAGGGGCAGATGAACTACCTGCGGCGGCGCCATTGCGACGAGATGCAGGGCTTCCTGTTCAGCAAGGCGGTGGCGCCGGCCGCCTTCGCCGAGCTGCTCGGCACGCACAAGAAGCTGGCGCTGCCGAGCGACGCCGCCGAGCGCATCCTGCTGATCCTCGACGACGAGGTCAACATCGTCAAGGCGCTGGCGCGCACCTTGCGGCCGGACGGCTACCGCATCCTCACCGCCAACAACGCCGCCGAGGCGCTGGCCCTGCTGGCCCTGCATCCGGTGCAGGTGGTGCTGTCCGACCAGCGCATGCCGGAGATGAGCGGCACCGAGTTCCTCAGCCGCGTCAAGGCGCTGTATCCGGAGACCATCCGCATCATCCTGTCCGGCTACACCGACCTGGAGTCGGTCATCGACGCCATCAACCGCGGCGCCGTCTACCGTTTCTTCACCAAGCCGTGGAACGACGAGTTGCTGCGCAATTGCATCGGCGAGGCCTTCCAGCAGCACCGCCTGATGTACCAGCACGAGGTCGCCGAGCAGGCCTGAGCAATGTTGCGGGACGAAAAAAAAGCCGCCATCGCTGGCGGCTTTCGTGTTGCTGCGCGGCTGGATCAGTCGGCCGCGTAGATGTCGTTGTCGCGCGTTTCGGCGACGAACAGGGTGCCGATCACCACGGTGGCCAGGGCGATCACGATCGGATACCACAGGCCGTAGTAGATGTCGCCCTTGAAGGCCACCAGCGCGAAGGCGGTGGTCGGCAGCAGGCCGCCGAACCAGCCGTTGCCGATGTGGTAGGGCAGCGACATCGAGGTGTAGCGGATGCGGGTCGGGAACATCTCGACCAACATGGCGGCGACCGGGCCGTAGACCATCGTCACGTACAGCACCAGGATGAACAGCAACAAGACCATCATCGGCTTGTTGATCTGCTCCGGATCGGCCTTGGCCGGATAGCCGGCCGCTTTGATGGCGGCGCCGGCGTCCTTCTTGAAGGTGGCTTCCAGTTTCTTGCTGGCGGCGTCGAAGTTCAGGCCGTCGGCGGTCATGGTGGCGTTGAACGAGGTCAGTTCCTTGTCGCCCACCTTGATGACGGCCACGCTGCCGGCCGGCGCGTCAAGCTTGCTGTAGGCGACCGAGCCGGCCGACAGGACCTGGGTGGCGATGTCGCAGGACGAGGGGAACTTCTTGGTGCCGGTCAGGTTGAACTGGAAGTGGCAGGAGGCCGGGTCGGCCACCACCACCACGGGCGAGTTCTTCAGCGCGGCTTCCAGCGCCGGGTTGCCGAAGTGGGTCAGGCCGGCGAACAGCGGGAAGTAGGTCAGCGCGGCGATCAGGCAGCCACCGAGGATGATGTATTTGCGGCCGATGCGGTCGGACAGGGTGCCGAAGAAGATGAAGAACGGCGTCGCCAGCAGCAGGGCGATGGCGATCAGGATGTTGGCCGTGGCGAGGTCGATCTTCAGCGTTTGCAGCATGAAGAACAGGGCGTAGAATTGGCCGGTGTACCAGACGACGGCCTGGCCCATGGTCAAGCCGATCAGCGCCAGGATGACGATCTTCAGGTTCTTCCACTGGCCGAAGGCTTCGCTCAGCGGCGCCTTCGAGGTCTTGCCCTCGGCCTTCATCTTGGCGAAGGCGGGCGACTCGTTCATCGACAGACGGATCCACACGGAGATGCCGAGCAGCAGCACGGAGACCAGGAAGGGCACGCGCCAGCCCCAGGCGTTGAAGCCTTCTTCGCCGATCGCCATGCGGGTGCCCAGGATCACCATCAAGGACAGGAAGAAGCCCAGGGTCGCGGTGGTCTGGATCCAGGCGGTGAAGGCGCCGCGCTTGCCCTCGGGGGCGTGCTCGGCGACATAGGTGGCCGCGCCGCCGTATTCGCCGCCCAAGGCCAGGCCTTGCAAGATGCGCAGGGTGACCAGGATGATGGGGGCGGCGATGCCGATCGCGGCGTAGCCGGGCAGCAGGCCGACGATGAAGGTCGAGGCGCCCATGATCAGGATGGTGATCAGGAAGGTGTATTTACGCCCGATCATGTCGCCCAGGCGGCCGAACACCAGCGCGCCGAAAGGACGCACGATGAAACCGGCGGCGAAGGCCAGCAGGGCGAAAATGAAGGTGGTGGTGGGATCGCCGATGAAAAACTGCTTGGCGATGATGGATGCGAGCGAGCCGTACAGGTAGAAGTCATACCATTCGAACACCGTCCCCAGCGAGGAAGCAAAGATGACCTTGCGTTCCTCGGGTGTGATCGGGTTGGACTTTTGGCCCATCTTGCGCACATCCGCAGAACTGCCGGTTGTAACTGCCATGATTTGTCTCCTTATAGTATTTATTGAGCTATGTCAGCCGATTTGGGTGTTTTCCCCGTTTTTATCGGCTTGAGTGAGTGTGACCGCTTAAGCTTACGTCAAACTTGCTTCACGCTTACATAAAGATTACAAAATGACAAGGCATGGGGTGGCAAAAGTGGCTACAAAAAGTTCTCGGAAAATTTGCGAACGACCGTACTAAAATATGCTATTCTCATTCTCACCAGTGGACACAAAGCCGCCACGGCGTGCGGGCCGACCCGCGCGTCGGGCTTGCGGACTCATTACAAAACACTTTTCCTCCAGGAGACTCACATGATAGATGCCGTCATCGTATCGACCGCCCGCACCGCCTTGGCCAAATCGTGGAAGGGCGCGTTCAACATGACGCACGGCGCCACGCTGGGCGGCCACGCCCTGCAGGCGGCCATCGGCCGCGCCAACATCGAGGCCGGCGAGGTGGAGGACGTGCTGGTCGGCTGCGCCAATCCGGAGGGCGCCACCGGCGGCAACATCGCCCGCCAGGTCGCCATCCGCGCCGGCTGCCCGGTCACCACCGGCGGCATGACCATCAACCGCTTCTGCTCGTCCGGCCTGCAAACCATCGCCACGGCGGCCCAGCGCATCATCGCCGGCGAAGGCGACATCTACGCCGCCGGCGGCGTCGAGTCGATTTCCTGCGTGCAGCAGGAGATGAACCTGCATATGTACAAGGAAGTCTGGTTGTCCGAGCACAAGCCGGAGCTCTACTGGTCGATGCTGCAAACCGCCGAGACCGTCGCCAAGCGCTACAACATCAGCCGCGAGCGCCAGGACGAGTACGGCACGCAAAGCCAGCAGCGCGCCGCCGCCGCCCAGGCCGCCGGCTTGTTCAACGCCGAGATCGTGCCGATGACCACCATCATGGGCGTGGCCGACAAGGCCTCCGGCATGTTGCTCAGCCGGGAAGTGACGATTTCCGCCGACGAGGGCATCCGCGCCGACACCACCTACGAGGCCGTCTCCAAGATCCGCAGCGCCATGCCGGGCGGCGTCATCAGCGCCGGCAACGCCAGCCAGTTCTCCGACGGCGCCTCGATGGCCATCGTGATGAACGCCCAGACCGCCGCCGCCAAGGGCTTGCAGCCGCTGGGCATCTTCCGCGGCTTCGCCGTGGCCGGCTGCGAGCCCGACGAGATGGGCATCGGCCCCGTCTTCGCGATTCCCAAGTTGTTGAAGAAGGCCGGTTTGACAGTGGCGGACATCGGCCTGTGGGAGCTCAACGAGGCCTTCGCCGTGCAGGTGTTGTACTGCGCCGACACGCTGGGCATCCCGCTCGAGCGCCTGAACGTCAACGGCGGCGCCATCGCCGTCGGCCACCCGTATGGCGTCTCGGGCGCCCGCCTGACCGGCCATGCGCTGATCGAAGGCAAGCGCCGTGGCGTCAAATATGTCGTCGTGACGATGTGCATCGGCGGCGGCCAGGGTGCGGCCGGCTTGTTCGAAGTCGTCTAGGCGGCGCACCGCCGACCGCAACCGAACCCAAAGGCGGAGTGCCGGGGTCGGACCCGCAGGGTCTGACCCCAGATTGTGCCTGTGGGTTTGCTTAAGCCCCCCCGGCGCATCCCCACACCATCAAGGCACCCGAATGCAATCGACCCTGCTGTCGCGCCGCGACATCGAATTCATGCTCTACGAGTGGCTGGACGCGGCGGCGCTGAGTCGCCGTCCGCGCTTCCAGGAGCACAACCGCGAAACTTTCGACGCCGCCATCGACACGGCCGAACAGATCGCCACCGACTTGTTCGCCCCGCACAACAAGACCAGCGACCAGCAGGAGCCGCACGCCGTGCCGGACGGAAATTGCCTGCGCGTGCAGATCATTCCCGAGGTCAAGACCGCGTTGGACGCCTTCTGCGCCGCCGGCCTGATGGCCGCCGGCCAGGACTTCGAGCGCGACGGCATGCAACTGCCGACGGTGGTGGAAAAAGTGCTGTCGGCCTACTTCACCAGCGCCAACGTCAGCACCGCCGCTTATCTCTTCCTGACCATCAGCAGCGCCAACACCCTGCTCAAATGCGGCACGCCGGAGCAGGTGCGCCGTTTCGTCGAGCCCATGTTCGCCGGCAAGTTCTTCGGCACCATGTGCTTGTCCGAGCCGCAGGCCGGCTCCAGCCTGTCCGACATCAGCAGCCGTGCCGAGCCGGACCCGGCGGCCGGCGTCGACGGCGAGCGCCAGTACCGCCTGCGCGGCAACAAGATGTGGATTTCCGCCGGCGAGCACGAGCTGGCCGGCAACATCGTCCACCTGGTGCTGGCCAAGATCCCCGGTCCGGACGGCAAACTGATTGCCGGCGTCAAGGGCATCTCCCTGTTCGTCGTGCCCAAATTCCTCGTCAACGCCGACGGCAGCCTGGGCGAGCGCAACGACGTCGTGCTGGCCGGCCTGAACCACAAGATGGGCAATCGCGGCACCAGCAACTGCCTGCTCAATTTCGGCGAGGGCAAGTTCCAGCCGGAAGGCAAGGGCGGCGCCATCGGCTACTTGGTCGGCAGCGCCCACCAGGGCCTGGCGAACATGTTCCACATGATGAACGAGGCGCGCATCGCCGTCGGCCTGGGCGCCGCCGTGCTCGGCTATACCGGCTACCTGCACGCCTTGGACTACGCCCGCAACCGGCCGCAGGGCCGCCATCCGGCGCAAAAAGACCCGGCCCAGCCGCAACTGGCGATCATCGAGCACACCGACGTGCGGCGCATGTTGCTGGCGCAGAAGGCGTATGTGGAAGGCGGCCTCGGCTTGGTGCTGTACAGCGCCCGACTGGTCGACGAGCAACGCAGCGCCGAGACGCCGGAAGCGCGCGAGCACGCCGGCCGCCTGCTCGATTTCTTGACCCCGATCACCAAGTCCTGGCCCTCGCAATGGTGCGTCGAGGCCAACAGCCTGGCGATCCAGGTGCACGGCGGCTACGGCTACACCCGCGAATACAATGTCGAACAGTTCTACCGCGACAACCGCCTGAACGCCATCCACGAGGGCACCCATGGCATCCACGGCCTCGACCTGCTCGGCCGCAAGGTGGCGCTGCAGGACGGCGCGCTGTTCAAGGCCTTCGGCGGCGAGCTGCGCAAGACCGTGCGCAAGGTGCGCGGCAGCGTCGCCGCGCCGCTCCACGCCGGTGCTGGACTGCCGGCCGAGCTGGCCGCCGAGCTCGCCGGCGAGCTGCTGGCCCACGCCGCCGCGCTGGAATCCGCCTGGCAGCGGGTGGAACAAGTGACCCAGGCCCTGTATGCTGCCGGGGACATGAACAAGACCCTGGCCAACGCCAGCGCCTACTTGGAAGCGGTCGGCCACGTGGTGGTGGCCTGGATCTGGCTGCAGCAGGCTGTGCTGGCCGCCAGCCAGCTGCCGGAGGCCAGCGCCGCCGACGCCGACTTCTACCGTGGCAAGTTGCAGGCCTGCCGCTTCTTCTTCCGCTGGGAATTGCCCAAGGTGGAGCAGCAGCTGGCCTTGCTCGAAAGCATAGACACCACCACGCTCGATATGCAAAACGCGTGGTTTTAACGACTTCGATACGAAAAACATATGATCAAACACATCGTCTTTTGGAAACTCAAGGACCACGCCGAGGGCGCCGACCGCGCCGGCAACGCCGCCAAGATGAAAACCCTGCTCGACGCCTGCGCCAATCTGGTGCCGGGTATCCTGAAATTGGAGGCGGTGGTGGCCCAGCCCGGTTTGGAAGCGACTTACGACGTGGTCCTCTACTCGGAATTCACCGACAAGGCCGCCTTGGACGCCTACCAGAACCATCCCGAGCACGTGGCACTCAAACCCTTCTTCGGCGCCGTGCGCGAAGCGCGCCAGTGCATGGACTACGAAATCTAAAACCACCCACCGGCAAAAACTGGGGTCGGACCCGCGGGGTCCGACCCCGGCTCTTCGCCTTTGGGTGGTTTTTGTAGCCGCCGACACCTCAAACGCACGGCGGCAAGCGAATTGAGCGACTTACCCCACACACAACAATAAGGAAGAGACATGCGTACAACTCAAGAATTGTTTTCCCTCGCCGGTAAAACGGCACTGGTCACCGGCGGTTCGCGCGGCCTCGGCCTGCAAATGGCGCTGGCCTTGGGCGAGCAGGGCGCCAAGGTGCTGATCTCCTCGCGCAAGCAGGCCGATCTGGACGAGGCGCTGGCCTTCCTCGCCGCGCAGGGCGTCACCGCCAGCGCCGTCGCCGCCGACCTGCAGGACGACGCCCAGGTCAACACCCTGGTCGACGCCGCCATCAGCCAGCTCGGCCACATCGACATCCTGATCAACAACGCCGGCGCCAGCTGGGGCGCGCCGGCCGAGGACCATCCGGTCGAAGCCTGGGACAAGGTGATGAACCTGAACATCCGCAGCATCTTCCTGGTGTCGCAGGCGGTCGGCAAGCGCTCGATGATTCCGCGCAAGTACGGTCGCATCATCAATATCGCCTCCATCGCCGGGGTCAGCGGCAACCCGCCGGGCACCATGAAAACCATCGCCTACAACACCTCCAAGGCCGCCGTCATCAACTTCACCCGCGCCCTGGCCGGCGAGTGGGGCGCCTACGGCATCACCGTCAACGCGGTGGCGCCGGGCTTCTTCCCGTCCAAGATGACCAAGGGCATCCTGGAGAAGCTGGGCAGCGAGGAGCTGGCCAAGGGGGCGCCGCTGCAACGCATCGGCGACAACGAAGACTTGAAGGGTGTGGCGGTGCTGTTCGCCTCCGACGCCGGCAAACACATCACCGGCCAGACGCTGGCGGTGGACGGCGGCGTGTCCGCCGTTTAGGAAATTTGAGAGAAACTGAGGGAGAATCAGCATGACAACTTTTCAACGCATCGTGTTGGCCGAGCGGCCGCGCGGCGAGGTGCAAGCCGGCAATTTCCGACTGGAGACGGTCGACGTGCCCGCCCTGGCCGACGGCCAGGTGCTGGTGCGCAACCATTTCCTCTCGCTGGACCCGTATATGCGCGGCCGCATGAGCGAGGCCAAGAGCTACGCCGCGCCGCAGCCGGTCAACGAAACCATGATCGGCGGCACCGTCGGCCAGGTGGTCGAATCGAAGAACCCCAAGTTCGCCGTCGGTGACCATGTCGCCGGCATGTTCGGCTGGGCCGAGATGGGCGTCTCCGACGGCGCCTTGCTGCGCAAGCTGGACGTCAGCCGGATTCCGCTGTCGGCCTACCTGGGTCCGGTCGGCATGACCGGCATGACCGCCTGGTACGGCCTGAACCAGATCATGCAACCGAAGGCCGGCGAGACCGTGGCGGTGTCCGCCGCCAGCGGCGCCGTCGGCAGCGTGGTCGGCCAGCTGGCCAAGCTGCGTGGCTGCCGCGTCGTCGGCATCGCCGGCGGCAAGGAGAAGTGCGATTACGTCGTCAACGAGCTGGGCTTTGACGCCTGCGTCGACTACAAGGCTGGCAACCTGTCGGCCGACTTGGCCGCCGCCGCGCCGAACGGCATCGACGCCATCTTCGAGAACGTCGGCGGCGCCGTGTTCGACGCCGCGCTGGCGCGCAGCAACGCCTTCGGCCGCATCGCCCTGTGCGGCATGATCGCCGGCTACAACGGCGAGGACGTGCACATCAAGAACGCGCGGGTCTTGCTGACCAACCGCCTGAGCATGCGCGGCTTCATCGTCACCGAACACATGGAATTCTGGCCGCAAGGCCTGACGGAACTGGGCATGCTGGTCGCGACCGGCAAGCTCAAGTACCGGGAATCGGTGGCGCCCGACTTGGCCGCCGCCCCGCAAGCGTTCATGGGCCTGCTCAAAGGCCAAAACTTCGGCAAACAACTGGTGAAACTGATCTGATGAAAACATTCAAAGACAAAGTCGTCGTCATTACTGGCGGCGCGAGCGGTTTGGGTCGGGAATTCGCCAACGTCGCGGCGCGCTTGGGCATGAAGCTGGTGCTGGCCGACGTGCAGCGCGACGCCCTCGACCGCGCCAGGGACGAACTGCTGGCCCAGGGTGCCAGCGTCATCGCCCTGATCTGCGACGTGCGCAAGGGCGAGCAGGTGCAGGCGCTGGCCGATGCCACCGTCGCCGAGTTCGGCGCCGTGCATCTGGTGTTCAACAACGCCGGGGTCGGCTCGGGCGGCTTGATCTGGGAAAACACCGAGGCGGACTGGGAGTGGGTGCTGGGCGTCAATGTCTGGGGCGTGATCCATGGCGTGCGCATCTTCACCAAGCTGATGCTGGATGCCGCCGCCAAAGACCCGGCCTTTGAGGGGCATATCGTCAACACGGCGTCGATGGCCGGCCTGCTGAACGCGCCGGCGATGGGCGTCTACAACGTCTCCAAGCATGCCGTCGTGTCCTTGACGGAAACCTTGTATCAGGATCTGCAACTGGTCGGCGCGCCGGTTGGCGCCTCCGTGTTGTGCCCGTACTTCGTGCCGACCGGCATCAGCCAGTCGCACCGCAACCGTCCGGACGATGTGCGCATGAGCAAGGGACCGACGGCCAGCCAGTTGGCCTCGCAGGCGATGACGGACAAGGCCGTGTCGTCCGGCAAGGTGTCGGCGGCCGATGTGGCCGAGCTGACCTTCAAGGCGATCGCCGACGGCCAGTTCTACATCTACTCGCATCCCGACGCGCTGGCCGGCGTGCAAGCCCGGATGGAAGAGATTGTGCAGCAGCGCAATCCGAGCGACCCGTACAAGGCAACGCCACATGTGCGCGAAGCCTTGCGGGCCAAGATGAAGCTGGGTGAAACGCCGGCAAAAGCCTGATTAGACGCAAAAGCCTGATTAGACTTTAAAGGCACTCAGAAAAACCGCCCAATTGAAAAACTGCCAAATTGTCGTTCCGCATCGGCGGACCGCCGCGCAAGCGGGAACCTATGCGTCGCATCTTGTCTAGCGCAGCATGGGTTCCCGCCTACGCGGCGGTCCGCCGATACGGAACGACGAATTCAGGTTGATTCGCCGCGCCCTTAAGGCTTGCCGACTTCGACGAGCCGTCCGTTCTTCAGCTGCAGCTTAACGGTGCTGCGCTTGCTGGGGAAATTCGGCGCATCGTCCGGGCCGACTTCCATAGTTGGGATGGTGATTTCCAACACCTGCGTTTTCGCATCGCGTACCAGCTTCGCGGCCAGGCTCATCACGACGCGCCATCCTTTACCGCCGATGGGTATCACATCCAGCAAGGTGTACTGGGGTCGCTTTCCATCGTCGTCCGTTGCGTAGCTGAACAGCGCGAAATACTGGGTGTGGCTGTTGCCGCCGCCAAATCCTTCGATCGTAAACAAGGTCAGCGCCAGTTGCTCGCCTTTTTGCGGGCTGACCATCTTGAACAGGGCCGCTTTCGGATAGCCGACCGCGTAAGAATCGCGCAACAGCTCGGTCAGGCGCTCAACCTGATCCAACAGCTGTTTCGGCGCGACTTCGGCGGCGGGCGCGGCCATGGCTGTTGACGTTGCAAACAGAAGGGCGAGGAGAAGGCGAAATGGCATGGGAGTTGCTCCAGTGAAAGTGACGGCGTGATGATACTCTTAAGGGCACTCCGAAAAACTACCAAATTGTCGTTCCGCGTCGGCGGACCGCCGCGCAGGGGGAAACCCATGGTGAGCCAATGGGCATGCGGGGTATGGATTCCCGCCTGCGCGGGAACGACGGTTTTTCGAGGTTCCCTTACAGTTGGTATTGTACTAAGCGATGCAGCGCCGGCGGCGAGCGCACGCGCCGACTCTGCAGTGAAGAACGCTCTCGGGCGTGCTACATTCTCGCATTCCGCCCGCGCCCACCTTCATCGATGAAGAGAGAATTCATGTCGTATCCGTATTTGAGCGATGTCATCAAGGCCTACATCGGCTACGACCTGCCGCTGCCGCTGGCCACCTTCGGCCTGCTGGTCGCCCTGGCGACGCTGGCCGCCGGCGCCTGCATGAAGGTGGAGATGCGCCGGCTGTATCAGGCCGGCCGCCTGGGCCTGGCCTGGCGCCGCAGCAAAGGCAAGGACGGCGTCGCCGTGCTGATCGAGAAGCCGCCGCAGGACATCGTGCCCGACCTGACCATCGCGGTGCTGATCGCCGGAGTGGTCGGCGCCCGGGTCTTCCACATCTTCGAGCATCTGGACAGCTTTGCCGCCGCGCCCTGGGACATGATCTTCAGCCGCTCGGGACTGAGCATCTTCGGCGGCCTGATTTTCGGCACGCTGACCGGCATGGTCTTCGTCAAGCGCTGGAACCTGTCGCCGCGCCCCTTGCTGGACGCCGCCGCCGGCGCCATGATGCTGGGCTACGGCATCGGCCGCATCGGCTGCCAGATTTCCGGCGACGGCGACTGGGGCGGCCCGGCCAACATGGCCTTGAAGCCGGACTGGCTGCCGACCTGGGCCTGGGCGCAAACCTACGACCACAACATCTACGGCGAACTCATCGCCGCGCCCGGCGTCTATCCGACGCCGATCTACGAGACGCTGATGGCCTTCGCCTGTTTCGCCCTGCTGTGGGCCTTGCGCAAGCATCCCTTCAAAACCGGCTGGCTGTTCTCGGTGTATCTGCTGCTGGCCGGGCTGGAGCGCCTGTTGATCGAGCAGATCCGCGTCAACCCGGTGCTCGACTTCGCCGGCATCCACGCCACGCAGGCGGAGATGATCGCCGTCACGCTGATCGTCTGCGGCCTGCTGGGCCTGGCTTTGTTGAGCCGGCGGGCGACGCGGGAGGCCGCCGTAGTTGCCAGCCTGTAAAGATCGCTCAGCGCGCAACGGCGCTTTGCTTTAAGATGCGAGGCCGCCGCCCGCGCACAGCCGGCGGCGCCATGCGAGAAAGCATTGAACAAGCAATAATCAGCCCGAGCGGCGCTTTGAAGGTAGTACCTTGGATCAAACACAGCAGGGTTTCCTGGGTTTCCTGTTAACCCGGCACTGGCGCGACACGGCCGCCGGCACGGAGGTCGACTTCTGGCTGGCGACCGACGAGGGACCGCGCCACCTGCGCTTGCCGCCGCAGACCTCGGTGGCCTTCATCCCGGCCGAGCAGCGCGAACAGGCCGAGCTGGTGCTGCGCGGCGAGCGCCACTGCGAGCTGCGTCCGCTGGCCTTGAACGACTTCCAGCACCGCCCGGTGCTGGGCCTGTATTGCCGCCAGTACCGCGTGTTGATGAAGCTGGAGAAACGCCTGCGCGAACACGGCGTCGACGTCTACGAGGCCGACGTGCGGCCGCCCGAACGGTATCTGATGGAGCGCTTCATCACGGCGCCGGTGCGCTTTGACGGCGTGCCTGGCGCCAACGGCAAGGGGCCGCTGCTGGACGGTCAAATGCGTCCCTCGGCCGGCTACCGGCCGACGCTGCGGCTGGCCTCGCTGGACATTGAAACCACCGCCCACGGCGAGCTGTACTCGATCGCGCTGGAGGGCTGCGGCCAGCGCCAGGTCTACATGCTGGGGCCGGCCAACGCCGAGGCAGGCGAGCTCGACTTCGAACTGGAGTATTGCGACAGCCGCGCCCAGATGATCGAGCGCTTGAACAGCTGGATGGAGCGGCACGACCCGGACGCCATCATCGGCTGGAACCTGGTGCAGTTCGACCTGCGCGTGCTGCGCCAGCACGCCGAGCGCTACCACCTGCCGCTGCGTTTCGGCCGCGACGGCAGCGAAATGGAGTGGCGCGGACACGAGCAGCATTTCTTCGCCGCCGCCACCGGCCGCCTGATTATCGACGGCATCGAGGCGCTCAAGTCGGCGACCTGGCGTTTCCCCTCGTTCAGCCTGGAGCACGTCTCGCAGGCCCTGCTGGGCGAGGGCAAGTCGATCGACAATCCCTACGACCGCATGGCCGAAATCGACCGCCGCTTCGCCGAGGACAAGCCGGCGCTGGCGCGCTACAACCTGAAGGATTGCGAGCTGGTCACGCGCATCTTCGCCAAGACCGAGCTGCTGACCTTCCTGCTGGAACGGGCCAGCGTGACCGGCCTGGCCGTCGACCGCAGCGGCGGCTCGGTGGCCGCCTTCGAACACCTGTACATGCCGATGATGCACCGCCAGGGCTATGTGGCGCCGAACCTGGGCGACGTGGTCGGCGACAACAGTCCGGGCGGTTACGTGATGGAATCGCGTTCCGGCCTGTACGACTCGGTGCTGGTGCTCGACTACAAGAGCCTGTACCCCTCGATCATCCGCACCTTCCTGATCGACCCGGTCGGGCTGGTGGTCGGCACGGCCATGGCCGACCAGGCGGCGACGGTGCCGGGCTTTCGCGGCGGCCGCTTCGCGCGCGACAAGCATTGCCTGCCGGCCATCGTCAAGCAGATCTGGCAGGGCCGGGAGACGGCCAAGCGCGAGCACAACCAGCCTTTGTCGCAGGCCTTGAAGATCATCATGAACGCCTTCTACGGCGTGCTGGGGTCGGACGGTTGCCGCTTCTTCGACCCGCGGCTGGCCTCGTCGATCACCTTGCGCGGCCAGGAAATCATGCACCGCACGCGCGAGCTGATCGAAGGGCAGGGCCATCAGGTGATCTATGGCGACACGGACTCGACCTTTGTCTGGCTCGGCCACGCCCACGACGACGAGCAGGCCGGCAACATCGGCCGCGCGCTGGTGGCGCACGTCAACCAGTGGTGGAGCGGCCACCTGCGCGAGGAATTCGGCCTCGACAGCGCGCTGGAGTTGCAGTACGAAACGCACTACCGCCGCTTCCTGATGCCGACCATCCGCAATTCCGAGCTGGGCAGCAAGAAGCGCTATGCCGGCCTGATCGGCAAGCCGGACGGCACCGAGGAGATGATCTACAAGGGCCTGGAGACGGTGCGCAGCGATTGGACACCGCTGGCGCAGCGGTTCCAGCAGGCTTTGTACCTGCGCATTTTCAAGGGCGAGCCCTACCAGGATTACTTGCGCGACTATGTGCGGCGCACGGTGGCCGGCGAGTTCGATGAGCTGTTGGTGTATCGCAAGCGCTTGCGCCGGCCGCTGGAGGAGTACGAGCGCAACGTGCCGCCGCATGTGCGGGCGGCGCGTGTGGCCGACGAGTACAACCGGCGCCACGGGCGGCCGCAGCAATATCAGCGCGGTGGTTGGATACGCTATGTGATGACGACGGCGGGGCCGGAGCCGCTGGAGGTGCGCCGCGCGCCGATCGACTACGAGCACTATCTGACGCGGCAGTTGCAACCGGTGGCCGACGCCATCCTGCCTTTCCTGCGCGATGATTTCACCACGCTGACCAGCTTGCAGCAGAGCTTGTTCTAAGCGGTGAAGTCTCGGCGCCGACGTTCGCCTTGGCCCGCGTTGCGCGCCGCTTCCATCCACGGCGGATGGCGTGCGACAATCGTCGTTTCGCCATTCCTTGCCCTCGCACCATGACCAATTCAGCCAAGCACGACATCCGTTTCGGCAACTGGGACGCCCTGAGCGCCGACGCCAAACTCATCCGTTTCGAAGTGTTTGTCGATGAACAGAAGGTGCCGGCCGAGATCGAACTCGACGACATGGACGCCGTCTGCCTGCACGCGGTCGCCTACGATGCCGCCGGCTTGCCGATGGGCACCGGACGCTTGCTGCCGGACGGTCATATCGGCCGCATGGCGGTGCGCAAGGCGGCACGGGGCAGTGGGGTCGGGGGTGAGTTGTTGCAGGCCTTGATGGCGCAGGCCAAGGCGCGCGGCGACCGCCAGGTCGTGCTCAGCGCACAGACCCAGGCGGCGCCGTTTTACCAAGGGCACGGCTTCGTCGTCGATGGCGCCGAGTTCTTCGAGGTGGGCATCGCCCATATTCAGATGCAGCTGACTTTCAATTGGTCGAGCAAGTAATTCTTGAATTGTTATTCTCGATCGCTTATCATTAAAATGATTTTAGACAATGAAATATTTTCATGCGACCCTTACTTGTTTCTTGACTCGGTAGTTTGAAGTAAATAGGGGTAATACTAATTATCACGATCATGGGGGCAAAATGGCAATGATTTTTCTCGTCAAAGATGGTCCGCGCGGAAATGCAACCAGCGAGGGATGCTCGAAGCAGATTCAGGAAATTACAAACCGTATTGGAAACCGTGTATGTAAATTTCTTGGTACTGCAACACCTGCATTCAACGTAGCATCTCCGTCAGACGACTATCGGCGTGTCGTGGTTGAAGTTGGTACCGCAGACAACTTGAATAATAAATTCCAACAGATTGGATTTTATATTATCGATGACCTTGATGCGTCGCAGGCCGAGTTCTTACTCAAAAATGTTGACGATAATGGGAATGAATGATGAAATTTATTTCCAAGATAGCGATTGTTGCAAGAAGAGGAATCCCGTGAAATGCGTAATGATTGTCGCGGCCATCATTTGATGTACTCAACCTTTGTCGTTGCTGAGGAGGCGGTATCAGAACCGACGCAAAAGACAGATGCTCCGTATCGAATGTGCAGAAGCTAGAATATACACATGCTTCTGAAATTCGATACACGTACGGGCCAAGTTTGGTAAGTTCAATGGGGTGAAAGAATTGTCGTCTTATCATTCAGATTAACTTGAAAATATTGGCAGAAGGCAAGAGGGCCAATCGTCGTTTCGCCATTCCTTGCCTTCGCACCATGACCAATACAGCCAAGCACGACATCCGTTTCGGCAACTGGGACGCCCTGAGCGCCGACGCCAAACTCATCCGTTTCGAAGTGTTTGTCGATGAGCAGAAGGTGCCGGCGGAGATAGAACTCGATGACATGGATGCCGTCTGCCTGCACGCGGTCGCCTACGATGCCGCCGGCTTGCCGATGGGCACCGGACGCTTGCTGCCGGACGGTCATATCGGCCGCATGGCGGTGCGCAAGGCGGCACGGGGCAGTGGGGTCGGGGGGGAGTTGTTGCAGGCCTTGATGGCGCAGGCCAAGGCGCGCGGCGACCGCCAGGTCGTGCTCAGCGCACAGACCCAGGCGGCGCCGTTTTACCAAGGGCACGGTTTCGTCGTCGATGGCGCCGAGTTCTTCGAGGTGGGCATCGCCCATATTCAGATGCAGCTGACTTTCAATTAGTCGAGGGCGGAAGCTGATGTCCAGTATCCGGTCTGGCGCCGCATGGGTTCCCGCCTGCGCGGGAACGACGGGTATGTCTTAGTAGCCCGTCTTGCGGCCTTCGATGACGGGCAGGGCGTCGTCGCTGATCAGCGCCCAGATCAGCCGGGCGATGGTTTCCGAGGCGATGATGGTGTGGTGGTTGCCCGCCGCCGCCAGCTTGTGGCGCAATTCGTTGCGCACATCGGCCAAGCCGCTCAGCTCGAAGATGACGTCGAGCTTGTCGCCCAGCGCCACCAGGTCGTCCAGGTTGACCACCTGGATGCCGGCGGCGATGGCTTGGGCCTTGCCCGGCGTGTCCATCTTCTCCGCGACATAGGCGAGGTTGATGCCGCCGCTTTTCTTTTTCAGCATTTCGGTGAGGAACGCCGATCCTATGCGTCCAAGTCCAATGATGGCGATGTTTTGATTGTTCTGACTATTCATGGGTGTCTCCGGAAATAGCTGCGCTTACGGTGGGGGTGCGGCTGGGCTGTATTTGCTGTTGCCTGCCGGTAAAGTATAAGCGCGATATTTATCTTCCCACAATAACTATTCCGGATTACAACTTTCGGCGGAAAAACGGCGGTGGCTGGCCCGGGCCGGGCGGCTATTTGGTCCGGCCGGCGACGCTGCCGTAACCGCTTTCGCAACTGCAGGGGCTGTCCGGCTCCAGCGGATACAGCAGGCTGCAGGTGCCGGACCGGGTGACGCAGCTGGAGCCCAATTTGACCTGTTTGGCGGCCTGGGGCGCGGGTCGGGGTGTGTTGCGCAGGGCCTCCAGATCGATCGGGGCGAACTGGCTGAGGGTGGCGCGCTTGTTGACTTCGCCGTCACCGGCGCCGGGCTTGTCGGCGGGCTTGGCGGCGTCGGCCGGGGCCGGGCGCGTGAGCTTGCGCTCCAGAATGTCGCCGGTGCGCGGGTTCAGCCGCTGCCACTCGCGCACGCCGTTCTCCCACTGCCGCTCGCGCACCACGTTGCCGTTGGCGTCATAGCTGTCCTGCTGCTGGTACTGGCCCAGGCCGCGCATCTTGCCGGTTTGCTCGGCGTGGGCCAAGCCGAGGAAGGGCAGGCCGAGAATGGACAGCCCGAGACCGCCCGTCTCGCTCTTGGGAAAGGGGAACCACTGGGTGAACTTGCCGAACTCGACGAAGATGTCGCCCTCGTCGAACACCGAAAAGCGCACCTCCACCGTGCCGTCGCTGCGCCGGATCGGCACGGGGAAGGCGGCCACCGGCTGCTTGTTGAAGTACTTCTTGAACAACTCGACGTTGAGCCGCTCGGACTCCGTCTTGGGCAGCCTGGCCAGCGCGGTGTAGATATCCAGCCCGCCGTTGATGAGCGCCGGCAGCACCACCAACACGCCGGTGAGACCAATCAGCCAGGCCTTGATCCGCTCGAATCCGCTGGCGGGCGCGCCCGCTTGGGCACTGGCGTGTGTCGCAATTTTGGCCATGACGATCTCCCCCGCCCAATAGGAAGGGCGGTAGGCACACGATAGCCCCGCCAGCGGGGCGGCCAAGGGAATCGCATACGGTGTTTGATTTTCCACAAATCCGGCCAGGCCCGTGGCATACCGGTGGCATACCCGGTATATGCGTACGGCTATGGGGTGGGCCATGCCTTGCGGTGATAATGCGGCGCCTCTTCAGTGTCGGCCACCTTGCCGTCCGCCAATTCCGTTCCTGACGAACGGGCGCCGTTGTTTATCCACTCGGATTTCTTCCATATTGTTGACGCCACCATGTAGCTCTGTTCCACTGATGTGGTAACGGAGACAGGACGGTGACGGCCGCACACGGTGGGAATGCTGGTGTAGGCTGGCATTCACAAGAAGCGCATAAGCTCATTCATCGGGAGTGTTACAAATGAAAGCAGAACTTTCGCGCCGCAATTTCCTCAAAGCCGGCTTGGTCGCCGGGGTATCGGTCTACATCGCGCCCTTGGGCGGCAAGGCCTTCGCCTCCTTGTTCGAGGAGAATATCCTCACCCCCATCGACTGGAACAGCAAGACCGGCCAGGTCAAATTCCGTATCGACGGCATCGCCAAAGTCACCGGCGGCAAGGTCTTCGCCCGCGACATCCGTTCGCGCGACATGCCGCACTGGCCGCAACAACAGTCGCACGCCTTCATTCTGCGCGCCACCAAGGCCGACCGCAGCTTCGAGGGCATCGACCTGGCCCTGCTCGGCGACGACCTCAAGCCGGACCGCATGGTCACCGCCGAGGACCTGGAGAAGGACGGCGTCGCCTTCCCTGCCTTCTACGGCGCCGACATGTTGCTGCCCGTAGGCAAGGTTCCGGCTTATCTGGGTCACGCCGTCGCCATCCTGATCTACCACGACTTCGCCCGTTTCCGCTTCGCCAAGGATGCGCTGCAGTTCAAGGAGGGCGTGCTGCGCTACGGCGCCCAAGTGCCGTTCGCCGAACGCGATCCCTGGGGCACTTTCCGCTTCGTCCGCGTCGGCGGCGCCACCTCGGCCGACGACGACGCCTTCTCCAGCCTGAAGGACGCGATGGTCTTCCCCAGTATGATGCGCAAGCAGCAGCCGGTGTGGCCGGACGGCGTCGAACACGGCAAGCTGGGCGAGCAGGGCATGTTCCACGCCAACAAGATCAAGACCGAGCTGGACCAGCCGCCGGCCGACTGGCTGGTGCTGGAGCGCGACTACAACACCCAGTCGGTCGACACGGCCGCGCTGGAGCCGGACAACGCCAACTGCTGGTACGACGCGGCCAACCAGGCGCTACACATGGTGGTGGCTAGCCAGTCGCCCAAGGAAGTGGCCGAGAGCGCCGTCGAAATGATGAAGAAGGGCAAGTTTCCGCTCAAGAAACTGTTCCTCCATCCCTGCTACACGGTGGGTTACGGCTCCAAGGACCATTACAACTTTCCCTTCTACGGCCTGGCCACGGCCCTGTACGCGGACGGCAAGCCGGTGCGCCTGGCCAACGACCGCTACGAGCAGTTCCAGTCCTCGATCAAGCGGCACGCCTTCAAGATGCATTACCGCATCGCCGTCGACCGTAAGAGCGGCATGTTGCAGTCCTTCCAGGGCAGCTTCGAGGCCAACGGCGGCGGCCGCAGCAACTTCTCGCCCTCGGTGGCGATGGTCGCGGCCACCGCCGCCCAGTCGATCTACTATTTCCCGAAGAGCGACTTGGCCGCCGTCGCCATCGCCTCGCGCGCCATCGACGCCGGCTCGGCGCGCGGCTACGGCACCTTGCAGAGCATGGCCGCGACCGAGATGATGATCGACGAGTTCGCCGCCAAGCTGGGGCTGGACCCCATCGAGTTCCGTCTGAAGAACGCGCTGCTCTCGGGCATGAAGAACAGCCAGGGCGCGATTCCGGCGGGCGCGATCCGGGTCGACGAGGTCTTGCAGAAAGCCAAGCTGCATCCGCTGTGGACCGGCCGCGCCGTGAAAAAGGCGCAGTTCGAGACCGCCCATCCGGGCCAGCGCTACGGCGTCGGCTTCGCCTGCGTGCAAAAAGACTTCGGCACCGGGGCGGAAAGTTCCTTCGCCAAGGTGCAGATCGACGCCGACGGCAAGATCCACCTGAGCCACAGCGGCACCGAGATCGGCACCGGCATGTCCACCTCGCAGGCGATCGCCTGCGCCAAGTGGCTGGGCAAGCCGGCCGGCGAAGTGCTGACCGCGATCATCGACTGGGACGACCTGCCGGTCGAGAGCAGCGGCGATCCCTACATCATGAGCCAGGCCGAGCAGGACAAACTGTCGGCCAATCCGCGCTGGTCGCCCACTTACTGCTCGCCGGCCAGCGCGACCAATTCGGCCTTCTACTTCACCCACAGCACGCGCGAAGCGGCGCGGGTGGTGTTCATGCACGGCCTGTGGCCGGCGGCGATGGCGATCTGGAGCCAGGGCATCGGCGGCGGCCAGGCGGCCTCGCTGGTGGTGCGGGTGGAGGACGCCCGCTGGGTCGAGGGCAAGCTGTCGGCCGGCGGCCTGGAGGCGCTGCCGTTCCAGCAACTGGTGGCCAAGGCGCACGAGCTGGGCCTGGTGACGGGCGCCACCGTGCACGTGTTCAACCGCTGGCGCTGGACCGAAGCCGAGTTCGACATCGCTGGCGCTGCTACGCAAACGTTGCCGGTGGACGGTTTGTCGCTGCGTTATGGCGACGGCGCCAACGCCGGCCAGAAGGCCAAGATGAACACCGCCGGCGGCTACCACGTGCTCAACCGCAAGCGGGTGTTCATTCCGCCGGTGCAGCGCAACAACGCCACCGTCACCTATTACAGCGCGGTCGGCACCCTGGTCGAGCTGGCGGTGCACGAGGCCAGCGGCAAGGTCAGCTTGCTGAGCCACCACTCGATCATGGAGTGCGGCAACATGCTGTCGCCACAATTGGTGTCCAGCCAGCTGCAGGGCGGCTTGGCGATGGGCATCGGCCACGCCTTGCTGGAATACCTGCCGTTGTACGAGGACGGCCCCGGCGACGGCACCTGGAACTTCAACCGTTACCAGCTGCCGCGCGCGACGGATGTGGCCGTCTGGAAGCAGACTGCCGACATCCTGCCGCCCCTGACCGACACCGATCCGCCCAAAGGCATCGCCGAGGTGGTGATGATTCCCGTCGTCGGCGCCATCGTCAACGGCATCGCCCACGCCATCGGCCACCGCTTCACCGACTTGCCGGTGAGCCCACAACACATTCAGGAGGTGCTGGCATGAGCCTCACGACCAAACCCATCACGCTGCACATCAACGGCAAGCCGGTCGGCCCGCTGCCCGTCCCCGAGGGCGTGATGATGATCGATTTCCTGCACGAGTACCTGGACCTGACCGGCTCGCGCCTTGGCTGCGGCCAGGGTGCTTGCCGCGCCTGCGTGGTGATCCTGGACAAGCCCGACGGCAGCAGCGAGGAGGTGCGCTCCTGCATCACCGGCGCCCACTACTTCGAAGGCAAGCAGGTGCGCACCATCGAGGGCCATGCCAAGCGCAACGACAAGGGCGAGGTGGTGTCGCTGTCGCCGATCCAGCAAAAATTCCTGGAACATTACAGTTTCCAGTGCGGTTACTGCACGCCCGGCTTCGTCAACGCCGCCACCGTGCTGCTGGAACGGTTGAAGCGCGTGCCGATCGCCCGCGACCAGGTCGAGCTGACCATCACCGAAGGGCTGAACGGACATATTTGCCGATGTACCGGTTACGTGCGCTACTTCGAGGCGGTCAAGGAAGTCGTCTTGACGACACCAGGACTGGTGAAGGAGCCGACATGATGCGCCTCTTCGCTAGCAAGCGCCTGCCGGCGCTGAGCGCCTTGACCCTCGGCATCGGCGCCGTGTTGGCTGCGGCCTGGCTGTCCGGCTGCGGCGAGCGGGCCGACGCGGCCGACAACGCCACCCAAGGCGCCAGCCAGACCGCCGGCCAGAACGCGGCGGCGGCAGGCGGCCAAAACGCCGGCGCCAACGCCGTCACGGCGGCCGCCGATCAGATCGGCCGTGGCCGTTATCTGGCCAGGGCGGCCGACTGCGCCGCCTGCCACACCACCGGCACCGGCGCGCCGTTCGCCGGCGGCGTCGAGTTGAAGTCGCCGTTCGGCACCTTCTACGGCAGCAACATCACTTCGGACAAGGAGCACGGCATCGGCAAATGGAGCGCCGCCGAGTTCTATACGGCGCTGCACGACGGCGTCACGCCGGACAAGCACCTGTATCCGGCGATGCCCTACACCTCCTACCGCACCTTGACGCGCGAGGACAGCGACGCCATCTACGCCTACCTGATGCAGAGCAAGCCGTATGCCGTCGCCAACAAGCCGCACGATCTGAGCTTCCCGTTCAACTTGCGCTTCGGTGTGCGTTTCTGGAATATGGTTTTCCTGAAGGACAGCTTGCCCGACGCCTCGACCGGGCAGTCGCCCAGCTGGCAGCGCGGCCGCTACCTGGCCAACAGCCTGGGCCATTGCGCCGAATGCCACACGCCGCGCGGCGTGGCCGGCCAGCTCGACCTGAAACGCACGCTCAACGGCAACGTGCTGGCGCGCATCGGCGCGCCGGACATCTCGCCGGCCGGCCTGTCGGCGGCCGGCTGGACGGCGCCGGATCTGGCGTCCTTCCTGGCCACCGGCGTGGCGCCGCAGGGCTCGGCCTATGGCGAAATGTTCCCGGTGGTACATCTGAGCACCCAGCATTTGAAGTCGGACGATGTGACGGCGCTGACCACCTATTTGCTGGGCGATACGCCGTTGGCGGCGCAGCCGATGAAACCCGTGGCGGCCAGCGGCGCGGCCATCGACGCCGGCAAGCGCAGTTATATCGCCGTGTGCGCCGGCTGCCATGCCGTCGACGGCGCCGGCAAGCCGCACGTGGCGGTGGCGATGAAGGCCAACACCACCGTGCGCGCGGCCGACCCGCACAATCTGATCGCGGTGACCTTGGACGGCATCGAGGCGCAGCATTTCGGCGCCAAGGAGAGCATGCAGGATATGCCTGGTTTCGCCGGCAAGCTGGGCGATAAGGAGATTGCCGACCTGGCCAATTTCCTGCGCACCAGCTGGGGCGGCCAGCCGGCCAATGTCAGCGAGGCGCAGGTCAAACAGTTGCGGGAGGAGGGTGGCGGGCATCATTGATTTGATGCTCGGCGGCCAAGGCGCCGGCGGTTGCAAAACCACCCAAAGGCATAGAGCCGGGGTCAGACCCCGCGGGGTCTGACCCCAGCCTTACGCCGGTGGGTTTTCTTGACCAGGCCCCGTTACTGGATCAACACTTCGTGCAGCTCGGCCGGGGCCTCGGCGTACAGTTTGACCACGGTCGAGGTGCGCGTGCCGTAGCCCGGCGTTTCGATGCGCACCGCCGACAAGACCCGTTCCAGATCGATCGGCACGCCGGTTTCCGGCAGGCGCATGTCGGGCGCCAGGGTGGTATCGGACAACATTTCAAAATAGGCGTCGTCGGGCGCGCCCAGGCACAGCAGACTGGCGAACTGGGCCTTGGTCTTCAAGACCTTCGGCCACGGCGCGTCGAGCAGCGCGTTGGACAGGCCATAGACGCCCGGCTCCAGCGGCAGGCCGTTGCGCGGGTCGCCCTGGCCCTTGTTGGAGAACCAGATCAAGGTGTCGCGGTCGGCCAGCACCAGGTTGAAGCCGTTGTAGGCCTCGCTGCCGGCGCGGATAGCCTCCACGTATTCCTGCGGCGTCATGGTGCCGGCCAGATAGTCGGCCACCAGATGGCCGCGCGAGGGCGCGTCCGGCTTGTGCTCGGCCGGCGCGCGGATGTTGGTGATGGCGGCGAAGCGCGACGGCTGTTCGGCCGCTTCGCCCTGGCTGATACCCATCCAGCTGCCGCCGGCCTTCAGGTCGCGGCCGGCGTAGATCCGCGGCTGATCCGGCCAGGCGGCGGCCGGCGCGGTGGCGCGCTCATAGAACTCGTCGCGGTTGGCGGCGGCCACCAGCGGAATGGCCGGGATGACCTTCCAGGCGAAAACGATCAAACACATGAGATGACATCCGTAAAGACTTCGGTATGGCGCGGGCCGGCGATCCAGGCGGACAGCCCGGCTTGTTCGACGGCGGCCTCCAGCGCGGCCGGGAAACCGGCCGGCGCGGCCGGGTAGACCTCCATCCAGGTTTGCCGGCCGTCCTTGGCTTGCGGCCGCCGCTTCAGCTGGGCGGCAACGCCGTGGCGCTGCGCCAGGCCGGCCTGCATGGCCGTGACGGCGCCTTGCAGGGCGGCCGTGTCGGCTTCGCCCACCTGGTAATAAATGTACAGGTCGGCCATATCAGAGGTCGAGCGCGTCCAGCACATACGGCATGGCGAGGAACTGCAATGGGGTACCGCCGGCAGAACCCAGGCGCACGGCGCCCTCGGCGACGCCGGCGTCGATCGCCGCCAGCTTCATCTCGACCAGCGCGTCGACACCGCCGGCACCGTTCGGCGCGGCGTTGACGACCATGCCGCACGGCTGCTCGGGGTCGGCCGTGGCGAACACCTCGGCACCCGGCACGGCGGCCCGGTCGGCGATGCTGACCAAGGTGGTGCGGCGCTTCAGCTTGCCCAAATATTGGCTACGGGCGACGATCTCCTGGCCCGGATAGCAACCCTTCTTGAAGTTGACGCCGCCCAGCAGCTCGTAGTTGACCATCTGCGGTACGAACTGTTCCTGCGTGCCGGCGCCGATCTGCGGCACGCCGGCGTGGATTTCGGACAGATGCCAGGCGTCGTTGCCGCCCACGGCCAGGCGCTCGGCCAGCAGCGGCCAGACGGTGGCGGCGGTGGCGCTCGACGTCAGCCACTGGTAGCGCGGCGCGCCGAACACGTCGGCGACGCGCAGCAGCGCGCCCAGCGGGTGGTCGATGCGGCTGTACGGCTGCGCCGGCAGAACGTCGAACCAGGTGCGCAGCAGCGCCTCGACGGCGGCGCCGCCCAGTCCCAGCACCACCTCGTTGGCGGGCAGGGCGGTGGCGTCGCTGAGTTTGGTCTTGGCGCGCAGCACGAACATTTGCAGGCGTTTTTGCAGCGGCGCCTGGATGGTGCGTGGCAGTTGCAAATAGATGGTCTCGGCGTCGCGCCACAGCAGGAAGCTGGCCAGCAGCCGGCCCTTGGGCGAGCAGTAGCCGGCCAGGCGCACTTGCTCCGCGTTCAGATGTTCGACGTCGTTGGTCAACTGGCTGTGCAGGAAGCTGGCCGATTCCTCGCCGTTCAGCGCGATCAGGCCCAGGTCGGTGACGGGGGCGGCGAAACCGGCGGCGAGTTCGGTGGCGCTGAGCGCGCGGCCGAAGTCCAGCACCTGATCCGGCGCCTGCTCGGCGCGGCGCGCACCCTGCGCGTCCAAAAGTTGATTCCAAGTATTCATAATTTCCAATAATTTGACGATTAAAGCATTATCATTACGGGTTCATTATAGTGATGTCGCGCAAATCGCGTCGGACGCGGCCAAAAACCGTATCGTGTTCGGCTGGCCTAGCCTGCATTTCTGGTCCACACTGGTGGATAACCACTTGGCTTGTTTGAGAGATGGCTTTCATAAAAAAAATCATAGTTAGCGGCATGATCGTTGCAGTGGCGGCGGGTGGCTATTTTGCCTATTGGGCGATGGACCCGATCACCACCGAAGAGCCGGCCATCGAATTCGCCATCACCCCCGGCAGCGGCGCCCACGCCGCCGGCCAACAAATCGCCGAGGCCGGCGTGCCGATCGAACCGCTGCTGTTCAATCTGCTGGCCCGCCTCACCGCCAAGAGCGGCAAGCTGAAGGCCGGCGCCTACGAGCTGAAACCCGGCACCACGCCGCTGCGCCTGATCGAGCAACTGGTGCGCGGCGAGTTCGCCCAGGAATCGCTGACCATCATCGAGGGCTGGACCTTCCGCCAGATGCGCCAGGCGATGGCGGCGCACAAGGGCCTCAAGCATGATACCGTCGCCCTGTCCGACAAGGAGTTGATGGCGCGCATAACTTCCGAGTATAAATTGCCGGAAGGACTCTTTTTCCCCGACACCTATCTGTTCGCCAAGGGCGCCAGCGACCTGCAAATCTTCCGCCAGGCGCACAGCATGCTGATCAACCGGCTCAACGAGGCCTGGGCCAAGCGCGACCCGGCGCTGCCCTACAAAACGCCGTACGAGGCGCTGGTGATGGCCTCCATCGTCGAGAAGGAAACCGGGCAAAAGTCCGAGCGCGGCATGATCGCCGGCGTCTTCGTCAACCGGCTCAAGCTGGGCATGCTGTTGCAGACCGATCCGACGGTGATCTACGGCATGGGCGCCAGGTACGAGGGCAAGATCCGCAAACGCGACCTGGAAACGGACACCCCTTACAATACCTACACGCGCAGCGGCCTGCCGCCGACGCCGATCGCCTTGCCGGGTGTGCAGTCGCTGACGGCGGCGCTGGCGCCGGCCAAGACGCCGGCCCTGTATTTCGTCTCGCGCGGCAACGGCACCAGCCAGTTTTCCGACAATCTGACCGACCACAACCGGGCAGTGAACCAATTCCAACGATAGGCAATCCAGTTTTCATGACACAACAACGCGGCAAATTCATCAGCTTCGAAGGCATCGACGGGGCCGGCAAGTCGACCCATATCGGCTTCGTGGCGCAATTCCTGCAAACCCAGGGGGGCGTGGCCATGGAGCTGGTCACCACCCGCGAGCCGGGCGGCACGCCGCTGGGCGAAAAGCTGCGCGACCTGCTGCTGCACGAAAAGATGCACCTGGAAACCGAGGCGCTGCTGATGTTCGCCAGCCGCCGCGAGCACATCGCCCAGGTGATCGAGCCGGCGTTGGCGCGCGGCGCCTGGGTCATCTCCGACCGCTTCACCGACGCCAGCTTCGCCTACCAGGGCGGCGGCCGCGGCATGGACCGCGCCAAGATGGAGGCGCTGGAGCAGTGGGTCCACCCGCATCTGCAGCCCGACCTGACCTTCCTGTTCGACCTGCCGCTGGAAGTGGCCCGCGCCCGCCTCGACGCCACCCGCTCGCTCGACAAGTTCGAGCAGGAGCAGGCCGACTTCTTCGCCGCCACGCGGCAGGAATACCTGCGCCGCGCCGCCCAGTTCCCGCAACGTTTCCGCGTCATCGACTCGACCCAGGACATCGCCGCGATCCAGTTGCAGTTGAGCGGGATTCTGCAAGCGGAACTTTCAGCATAGAATACTACTGATGAGCAATTCAATTTATCCTTGGCAAGAATCGTCCTGGCAGCAGCTGCAACTGCTGCGCCAGCGCATGCCGCACGCCATCCTGTTCCATGGCGCCGCCGGGATAGGCAAGTCAGACTTCATCGAACGCTTCGCTCAGGGCCTGCTGTGCGAGGCCGTGCTGCCCACCGGCCACGCTTGCGGCCAGTGCGCCTCCTGCGGCTGGTTCACCCAGCACAACCATCCCGACTACCGCCGCGTGCGCCCCGAGGCGCTGGAGGACGAACCGCCGGCCGACGGCGAGGAGGGCGGCGACGCCGAGGCCAAGAAGACCGCCAAATCGACCAAGGCGCCGTCGAACGAGATCAAGATCGAGCAGATCCGCAATCTGGCCGATTTCATGAACATCTCCACCCACCGCCAAGGCTTGCGGGTGGTGGTGCTGTATCCGGCCGAGGCGCTCAACATGCCGGCCTCGAACGCGCTGCTGAAAACCTTGGAGGAGCCGCCGCCGGGCACCGTCTTCCTGCTCGCCTCGAACAGCCTGGACCGGCTGCTGCCGACCATCCTGTCGCGTTGCCGCAAGTTCGCCCTGCCGATGCCCAGCCACGCCGAGGCGCTGGCCTGGCTCAAGGCGCAGGGCGTGGCCGACGCCGACAGCTGGCTGCGCGAGCAAGGCGGCGCGCCGCTGGCGGCGATGGCCCAGGCCGAGACGGGCAACCGCGACGACATGGACGCGTTGTTGCAGTTGCTGGCCCACCCGAGCATCGAAGGCGCGCTGAAAACGGCGGAAAAACTGCAAAAAGTGCCCCTGTCGGCGCAAGTTTCCTGGATGCAGCGCTGGCTTTACGACCTGTTTTCCTACAAACTGGCAGGCAGCGTGCGCTATTACCCCCGTTACCAGCGCGAGCTGGCCAGCCTGGCCGACAAGATCCATATCAGCCGCCTGCTGGCCGCCATCAAGAGCGGCAACGAGCGTCGCGCCACGGCCGACCACCCCTTGTCGCCCAAGTTGTTCATCGAAGACATGCTGCTCGACTACACGGCCTGCTGCGCCTGAAAGGGACGACATGAGCGCCAGCCCCTCCGACCCGATCACCGCGCCCGTGGCGCGGCCGACGGTGCTGTCGCTGGCGATCAAGGAAAAGGCCGCGCTGTACGCCGCCTACATGCCGTTTTTGAAGAACGGCGGCATGTTCGTTCCGACCCAGAAGCCCTACAAGATCGGCGACGAAATCTATCTGATCCTGGCGCTGATGGACGACGTCAACAAATACCCGATCGCCGGCAAGGTCGCCTGGATCACGCCACCCGGCGCGCACAACAACAAGGCGCAGGGTATCGGCGTGCATTTCCCCGACGACGACAGCGGCATCCGCACCCGGCTGCGCATCGAGGAGATCCTCGGCGCCGCGCTGCGTTCCTCCCGGGCTACCCACACCCTGTAGCCGTTCTCCGCCCGACCCCACTTCTTCTTTCCCGCATTTTCCGCCTATATGACCGCTTTCCGCCACCGCAACGCCACGCTCGACGACCTGCCCACCATCGTCGCCATTTACAACAGCACCGTCGCCTCGCGCGAAGTCACCGCCGACACCGAGCCGGTCTCGCTCGAATCGCGCCTGGCCTGGTTCCACGAGCACACGCCGGAACGCCGCCCGCTGTGGATCATCGAGGCCGACGACGACGCGGCCGCGCCGACAACGCTGGGCTGGATTTCCTATTCGAACTTCTACGGCCGCCCGGCCTACTCGGGCACGGCGGAAATTTCCGTCTACATCGCCGAGGTCGCGCGCGGCAAGGGCATCGGCCGCTACTGCCTGGAGCAGGCGATCGCCCACGCGCCCAGCATCCAGGTGCACACCTTGCTCGGCTTTATCTTCGGCCATAACGCGCCCAGCCTGGGCCTGTTCAGCAAGTACGGCTTCGCCACCTGGGCCAATCTGCCCAAGGTGGCCAACCTGGACGGCATCGAGCGCGACCTCATCATCCTGGGCAAGCGCGTCGCCTGAGTTCGCCTTCCGGCCTTAAGCCGAGCGGCGTGGCCGGTCGCTGAAGTTCGATTCGGCCGACCACACCGTGTTGGCGCGCGACAAGAGGATCGCCTCGGCGTCGGCCAGCCAACCGTCGGCGTCGGCGATGCGCCACATCGCCTGCAGCAGATGGCGGCGCAGATCGGGTTCGCGGATCTCGTCGAGCAGGCTGTCGATCAGCGCCTGGTCCAGTTGCACGGCGCCATGGACGACGGTTTGCAGCATGTCGTCGCACAAGTCCTGCAACAACTGCTCGAAGCCGGCCACGTCGAGCGCGATGTAGGGCAGGATCTTGCTGCGCTCCAGCGCCCGCAGTTCGGACGGCGTCAAATTTCCGTCGACCACCATCGCCAGCGCAAGAATCCGTCCCGCCGCTTGTGGACTGTTTGTTTGGTATGCGCGCATTGCCGCTACTCCCTTGAAAAGTTTTCGTCGAAACCGACGGAAAACAGTCTAAGCCCAAGCGCCGCAAAAGAATAATCGATTAATATTGCACAATACATCGATTTTTTGGAGCTATCGGCGGCATGTCCTCACTCAACTACAAGCACTTGCGCTACTTCTGGATGGTCGCCAAGGCGGGCAGCATCGCCCGCGCGGCGCAGCAGTTGCATCTGACGCCGCAGTCGATTTCCGGCCAGTTGAGCGAGTTCGCCGACACGCTCGGCGTCGAGCTGTTCCGCCGCAGCGGCCGCAACCTGGAGTTGACCGACACCGGCCGCAGCATCCTGCGCCACGCCGAGGATATCTTCAAGGCCGGCGACGAGTTGCTCGACATCGTGCGCGACCAGTCGCCGACGGCGACCATGTCCTTCCGCGTCGGCTGCGCCGATTCGGTGTCGAAAACCATCGCCTGCCGCCTGGTGCAACCGGCGCTGGCGATGGCCGAAGCGCCCCGGCTGATCTGTCGCGAAGGCCGCCTGGCCAGCCTGCTGGCCGATCTGGCGGTGCACCGGCTCGACATGATCATCGCCGACCGGCCCATGCCCAGCCACCTGAGCGTGCGCGGCTACAACCACCTGCTGGGCGAAAGCGGCCTGACCGTGTTCGCCAGCGCCGCGCTGGCGGCCGGCCTGGTCGGCGACTTCCCCGCCTGCCTGCACCGGGCGCCGATCCTGTTGCCGGGCGAGGACTTCGCCATCCGCCACCGACTGCTGGCCTGGCTCGAAAGCCATGCGCTGCGGCCCCGCGTGGTCGGCGAGTTCGACGACAGCGCGATGATGAAGGCCTTCGGCCAATCCGGCGCCGGCCTGTTTTTCGCGCCCAGCGTGATCGCCGCCCATGTCTGCGCGCAATACGGCGTCGTCCAGTTGGGCGTGGTGCCGACCTTGCTGGAACAGGTCTACGCCATCACCACGGAACGGCGCATGAGCCATCCGGCCACGCTGGCGATCAGCCAGGCGGCGCGACGCGAGGTGTTCGTCTAGCGCGGGCGGCGGGCTGGCCGATGGCAGCGAAATCAATCGGGCCGGCGAGAGCACCCTGGCCAGGGCGACCAGCGTCGGCGGCCCGTCGCAGGGTACAATTACGCCATGTATATCGATTCCCATTGCCATATCAATTTCCCCGAGCTGGCCGCTCGCATGCCCGAGATCCTGGCCAAGATGGCCGACAACCAGGTCAGCCACGCGCTGTGCGTGTCGGTCGACCTGCCGGACTTTCCACAGGTGCTGGCCCTGGCCGAGCAGTATCCGCACATCTACGCCTCGGTCGGCGTGCATCCCGACTACGAGGACACGCCGGAGCCGACGGTGGAGCAGTTGGTGCAGCTGTCCGACCACAAGAAGATCATCGCCATCGGCGAGACCGGGCTCGACTATTTCCGTCTGACGGGCGACCTGGAGTGGCAGCGCGAGCGCTTCCGAACTCACATCAAAGCTTCAAGAATCACTCGTAAGCCCTTGATTATCCACACCCGCGCCGCCAGTGAAGACACTATCCGCATCATGCGCGAAGAGGGCGCCGGCACCGAGGCGGGCGGCGTGGCCGGCGTCATGCATTGCTTCACCGAATCGCTGGAGGTGGCCCGCGCGGCCATCGACATGGGCTTCTACATCTCCTTCTCCGGCATCGTGACCTTCAAGAGCGCCAAGGACTTGCAGGCGGTGGCGCTGGAACTGCCGCTCGAGCGCATCCTGATCGAAACCGATTCGCCGTATCTGGCGCCGATGCCGCATCGGGGCAAGATGAACGAGCCCGGTTTCGTGGCCCACGTCGGCGAGTACATCGCCAAGCTCAAGGGTATTCCCGTGGAGCAGGTGGCGCAGCAGACGTCGGACAATTTTTTCAAACTATTCAACGTGGTACGCTAATTTCCTCATGTCGAATCTCAACAAATTGTTTGCCCCCAAGCGACGCCTCCTGATGGCCGCCCTGGCCGCCGGCTTGCTGGCCGGCCACGCCGGTCTGGCCATGGCCGATGCGGCCGAGGACGCCGTCGATTACTTCCGCGCCGTCCAGCTCGACAACGTCGGCGTCATCCGCCGCGTGCTGGCCAAGGGGCTCGATCCCAATATCCGCGAGCCGGAGCGGGGCGAGACCGGCCTCATCGTGGCCATGCGCTACGAGGCGAAGGACACGCTCAAATTGCTGCTGGCCCAGCCCGGCATCGACCTGGATGCAAAGGCGCCCAACGGCAACACCGCGCTGATGATGGCGGCCTTCCGCCAGAACAAGCCGGCCGTGCTGACCCTGATCGGCGCCGGCGCCAGCATCAACCAGTCCGGCTGGACCGCCCTGCATTACGCGGCGGCGGCCGGCAGCATCGACATCAGCAATCTCTTGCTGGACCGCCAGGCCCAGATCGACGCCATGTCGCCTTCCGGCATGACGCCCTTGATGCTGGCCGCGCGCGAGGGTCAGGAAGAGGTGGTCAAGCTGCTGCTGGCGCGCGGCGCCGACGCCACCTTGAAGGACGGCGGCTTCCACCTCACCGCCGCCGAGTTCGCCATCAAGGCGGACAAGCCCTGGATCGCCAAGGCCATCCAGGCGCATCTGGCGGCCCGGCCCACGCGCTGAATTGCATCGCTGCAAGCCCGCGAACTGGCGGGTGTTTCCCGCTTACCTCGCTGTTTGGCCGTTCAACAATGTTAACGATAATGGTTGCGTCGTATTGATTCCTCCATGCAATGCGTTAACCAAGGATACCCATGCTGAACGAACGCGAGATTGAGAGCTGCTACCTGGGGCAGTTCATTCCAGTCCACTACCATCACAATATGTTGATGGACCAAAACCGCATGCACGGTTTCAAATCGGCCATCGACTACGCCGTCAAGCCGGGCGCCAAGGTGTTGGAGCTAGGCGGCGGCACCGGCGTGCTGTCCTGGTTCGCGGCGGCCAAGGCGGACAAGGTCTACTGTGTCGAGTTCAATCCGGACATGGTCAAGGAGGCCCGCAAGATGCTCGCCCTCAATCCGAACGGCGAAAAAGTGGAAGTGGTGCACGCCGACGCCTTCGAATACCTGCCGCCCGAGCCGGTCGATGTGGTCATCTGCGAGATGATCCACGTCGCCATGCTGCGCGAGAAGCAGGTCGAGGTGATCGAATCGTTCAAGCGCCGCTATCTGGAGCGCTTCGGCGGCCCGCTGCCGATCTTCCTGCCCGAGGCGGTCATCATGGCGGTGCAGCCGCTGCAACAGGAATACGATTTCGAGGGCTTCTACGCCCCCATCGTGCAATTCCAGGAAACCGGCATGATCTATTCTGGCACGCAGGAGATGGCGCCGCCGGCGGTCTACAGCATCATCGACTTCAACCAGCCCAACGAGCTGAGCTACAGCTGGGAAGGCAAGTTCATCGTCGAGCGCGACGGCCAGATCAACGCCATGCGCTTCGTCACCAAGAACATTCTGGCCGTGGTGCCGGAGCGCTCCAGCACCATCGACTGGTTGAACCACTACATGACCTTGCCCTTGGCCAGCGCGGTCAAGGTCAGCGAGGGCGACGTGTTGCAGGTCAGCTTCCAGTACCGCGCCGGCGGCTCGATCCCGTCGTTGCAGGCGTCGCTGCGGGTCGACGTCCTGTACGAGGCCGCCTTGCAACCGCAGCAATACGTGCCGGCCTTCGCTTAATTTACATTGGCACGAAGGTAATATTTCCCAGCGCCCGCCGTCGATCGATGGCGGGCCGCGTCGAAAAAGCTTCCACCTCGGGCGTTGCGCAGCGTATATTTCGTCTTTTACACTTATCACCGATTAGACGGCATTTATATGGAACAGAACGACCAGCGTTACCTCGTGCAACAAAACAAAGTCAGCGATGCGAGCAAGCCGCCCGTGTTTGCCAAGGTCATGCGCAGCAAGGAGGGCGTGTTTGAGGGCGTCTCCTTCATCAAATCGAAGGAAAAGGCGACCGTGATGACCGTCGCCGAAGCCAACGAGGCGATCGCATGGGCCGGCAAGAAGAAGTCCAACGCCCACGAGTACGTCACCAAGATCATTTGCCTGGGGCAGTAATTCTGTTTTAAAAGCACTTCGAGTACGCCCGAGTTTGTCGTTCCCGCGCAGGCGGGAATCCATGCGCCGCATGACTTCCCCCTATACGCCGCAATCTATCTAGCACCGCATGGATTCCCACGTGCGTGGGAACGACGGGCTTGCCGATATGCCGTCAAGTCAATCCGCCGCAGCGCCATGCCGCGCCGATCAACGCGCGGCCGCCGGCGCCGCCCGCCACAGCTCCCCAGTCACAGCTCTTCAAACACAGCCCGGCCGTCCAGGCCGCAGTCCACTCCCCGCAAACCAGTTTAGTCCTCGTCCAGCACCTGGTAGCGCAGCGCCAGATAGTCGATCAAGGCCCGCACCGACGGCAATTGTCCACGCCGCGAGGGATACACGACGTGGATGATTTCCCGTCGCGGCGCCCAGTCCGGAATCACACAGACCAGCGAGCCGTCGGCCAGTTGTTCGCGCATCATCATGGTCGGTAGTTGCACCACGCCGATGCCGGCCACCGCCGCGCTGCGCAGGGCGATCATGTCGTTGCAGATCATCCTGGGCGTGTGGTGCAGGTCGGCGCGCGCGCCGTCGGGACCGAACAACTTCCAGATATGCGCATCGCTCGGCGTCCCCAGACCCAGGCTGGGCCAGTCGGCCAGATCGGCCGGCGCCGCCGGCACGCCGTGCCTGCTCAGCAAGCCGGGACTGGCCACCAGACACTGGCTGCGGTCGGCCAGGATGCGCATGATGAGTTCGCTGTCCTGCAACGGCGGCGGACGCACGCGGATGGCCACGTCGAGCGCCTCGGCGATCACGTCGACGCGGCGGTTGGTGGCCTCCAGTTGCACCGTCACATGGGGATGGCTGGCCATGAAGTCGGCCAGCATGGCGGCCACGTTGGCCTGCAGCAGGGCGATCGGACAGCTCAGGCGGACCAGGCCGCGCGGTTCGGCGCGCGTCAGCTCGATGGCCTCCTGGGCGGCGTCGGCCTCGACCAGCATGGCCTTGCAGTGCTCGTAATAGGTCAGGCCGATCTCGGTGACCGAGAAGCGCCGCGTCGAACGCTGGATCAGCCGCACGCCGAGGCGCTCTTCCAGCATGCCGATGTGCCGGCTCAGCTTGGACTTGGGCATGCCCAAGGCGCGTCCGGCCGGTGCGAAGCCGGCGTGGTCGACCACGTGGACATAGTAAAAGAGGTCGTTTAAATCTTGCATGCCGCCTTCATCGTTCACAAAATAGGACTCTGAAGGTAAATCTTACCCACTTATCAGTGCATTGTCCTGAAACTATACTGTTACTTCGTAGCCAATATTGAGTCTACAGTAAGGAGAACAGCATGAAAAGAGTCCTTGGTGTGTATAGCGCCCCACGCGGCCATTGGGTCGGCGACGGTTTCCCGGTGCGGTCGATGTTTTCCTATCAGGATCACGGCAAACAGCTCAGCCCCTTCCTGCTGCTCGACCATGCCGGTCCGGCCCAGTTCACCCCGACCAGCCGCCCGCGCGGCGTCGGTCAGCACCCGCATTGCGGCTTCGAAACGGTGACCATCGTCTACAAGGGCGAGGTGGCGCACCGCGATTCGACCGGCAAGGGCGGTGTGATCGGCCCCGGCGACGTGCAATGGATGACGGCCGGTTCCGGCATCCTGCACGAGGAGTTCCATTCCGAGGCCTTCAGCCAGTCGGGCGGCGATTTGGAAATGGTGCAACTGTGGGTCAACCTGCCGGCCAAGGACAAGATGACGGCGCCGGGCTACCAGGCCATCGAAGACCAGACGATCCCCAGCCTGGACCTGCCCGACGGCGCCGGCACGGTGCGCGTGATCGCCGGCGAGTATGCCGGCAAGCGCGGCCCGGCCCGCACCTTCACGCCGATGAACGTGTTGGACCTGCGGCTGGCGATGGGCAAGGCCAGCGAGCTGCCGATCGCCGCCGGCTGGACCTCGGCGCTGATCGTGCTGCACGGCACCGTGCTGGTCAACGGCGAGACCGTGGCCCACGAGGCGCAGATGGTGGTGCTCGACCGCAACGGCAGCGATGTGCTGATCGAGGCCAACAACGACGCCGTCGTCTTGCTGCTGAGCGGCGAGCCGATCGACGAGCCGGTGGTGGGACAGGGACCGTTCGTCATGAACAGCCGGGAGGAAATCGGCCAGGCCATCGCCGACTTCAACAGCGGCCGTTTCGGACAAATGTAACTTGCAGCAATGAAATGAGAGATTCGCCGCGTGAGCAAACACACGGCGGCCGGGCAGCCTGCGGCGAATTGGAACTGCCGCCCGCCGCCACATCGACATTTACCAAGAAAGAGTCATATCATGAGCAAATCCTATTCCCGCCTAGACAAAGATCAAGTCGCCGTTCTGCTGGTGGACCACCAAGCCGGTTTGATGTCGCTGGTGCGCGACATCGACCCGGACAAGTTCAAGAACAATGTGCTGGCCCTGGCCGACATCGCCAAGTACTTCAATCTGCCGACCATTTTGACCACCAGCTTCGAGGACGGCCCGAACGGCCCGCTGATGCCCGAGCTGAAGGAAATGTTCCCGGACGCGCCCTTCATCGCCCGTCCAGGCCAGATCAACGCCTGGGACAATGAGGACTTCGTCAAGGCTGTCAAGGCCACCGGCAAGAAGCAGTTGCTGATCGCCGGCGTGGTCACCGAGGTGTGCGTGGCCTTCCCGACGCTGTCCGCGCTGGCCGAGGACTTCGAAGTGTTCGTCGTCACCGACGCCTCCGGCACCTTCAACGACATCACCCGTCTGGCCGCCTGGGACCGTATGACGGCCGGCGGCGCCCAGCTGATGAGCTGGTTCGGCGTGGCCGGCGAGCTGCACCGCGACTGGCGCAACGACGTGGTCGGCCTGGGCACGCTGTTCGCCAAGCATATCCCCGACTACCGCAACCTGATGACCAGCTACAACGCCGCTAGCGCCGTCAAGTAAGCGATGCACAGCGCCGCCGCCCGCGTTTCCGCCGGCGGCGGCCGCCCGGTTCCCTCTCCGGGGCCAGAGTCCACCGGGGTCAGTGCCGACATTCGGACACAGGCTCAGCAGTAGCGCCACCGCGCCACTGGGGTCAGCGCCACTGGGGTCAGTGCCGACATTCGGACACAGACTCAGCAGTAGAGGATCGTTGACATAGCTTATGGTCGAGGTCGTGTCCGAATGTCGGCACTGACCCCGCCGCTCCTTTGACCCCACCGCTCCTGACCCCGTCGCTCTGCTGATGCCGGCTTTCCCTTCATCCCCCGAATCCCACCGTTAGTCGCCGCCACGCGCAGCTGGTCGCATGCCGCTTGTCGCTGCGCACGAGTCCTTTTACAGTGAGGCTGTTGATAACGCCTCATCTGATTCTGGAGCATCCCATGCTGAGCTTTGTGTTGTGGTTGGTTTTACTGTTCCTGTGCTGGCCGCTGGCCTTGCTGGCCCTGCTGCTGTATCCGCTGCTGTGGCTGTTGTTGCTGCCGTTCAGACTGCTCGGGATAGGTGTCGACGCGGTGTTCGAGCTGCTGCGCGCGATTGTCATGCTGCCGGCGCGCATCTTGCGCGGCACGCCCGGGCGCTAAGCGTCCCGGCGAACGTCGGCGACGGCGGCCACGGCCGCCGTTTGCCTTAAAAATCGATCAGGAAACCCGCACCCAGCGATTTTTGCGAGTAGTTGTAGTCGACCAGGCTTTGGCCGTAGCCGCTGAACGCCTGCAGATAACCCTTCAGATTGGCCGTCATCGGGAAGGCCCAGCCCAACTGCAAGGAGCCGTGGCGCTTCTGGAAGTTGCGCCGGCCCGTCACGGACAGCTCGTGGCCGTCGAAGCGGTAGGTGGCGCGCAGGTCGCCATGGCCCATGTAGTCGACGATGTCGAGGTTGTCGTTGTTCGACCGGGCGTTGTCCAAACGCTTCCACAGGCGCAGCGCCAGCGCCAGATCGCCGTGCTCGGCGCCAATTTCCGCATACACCCGGTTCCAGCTGCGCGACAAGGTCGAGGTCTGGCCGTTCGACTGGTGCACCGCGCCCAACGCGGCGTAGCGGATGTCCAGGCCGGGCAGCTTGAGGGCCAGCGGCGTGGTCAGCATCAATTCGGGCTGGTAGTTGGTTTCGCGGAAGGGGCTGGAGGCGGCCCGGTTGTAGGCCTGCCAGTAACTTTGCTGGGTGTAGCCGAACCACAGGTCGATCGGCGTGCTCAGCAACTGCTCGATCATCTTCATCTTGAAGCTGATCTGGTAGGTCAGCTCGGTGTGCTGGGATTCCAGGCCGGCCGGCGTGAAATCCTTGAACGGACCGTCGTTCGAGCTGGTGCTGTAGTTGGCCAGCAGCAGGTAGTTGTCGCGGTGCGGACGGAAATTGAACACGCCGCGCTTGGCCGGCTGGTCCAGCTCCCACCATTGCACCATGCGCGAGATGGACGCCTCGGGCGGGATGGTGGTGACGGCGGCCACGGCGGCCGGCATCACCGGCGTCAGCGGCGCCGCCGGCTGGGTCGAGGCCGGCGCATCGGCGACGGCGTTGATGATGGCCACGGCGCCGTCGGGCGCCGCCTTGGCCAGCGCGTCGTAGCAGGCCAGGCGGGCGCTGGCGTCGCCCAGCACCGAACAGCGTTCCAGGCGGATGCTCAGTTCGTTGGAGTGGGCCAGCGGCGCCAAGGCGAGGCCGGCGAGCAGCAGGGGGAGTGCGGATGGTTTCATCGGGTTGGTCTATAGAAATTCGGGAAATATTGCATGTCACTTATACACCGCCGGAGAGTATATTGACTAGAGGAAAAATCCGGCGCACGCCAGGACACCCCATTGCGGGCTTGAAATCGGCCATGTACGCCATACCTGGGTTTTCCTTTACTGTTAGAATTTAGGCACGACCCGCCGTCGTCGACGGCCGCCGTCCAAGGAGATTGTGATGAGCCGCAAGACACCTATCGAACGCTACCGCAACATCGGCATCAGCGCCCACATCGACGCCGGCAAGACCACCACCACCGAGCGCATCCTGTTCTACACCGGGGTCAATCACAAGATTGGCGAGGTGCACAACGGCGCGGCGACCATGGACTGGATGGAGCAGGAGCAGGAGCGCGGCATCACCATCACCTCGGCCGCCACCACCGCCTTCTGGAAAGGCATGGCGGGCAACTATCCCGAGCACCGCATCAACATCATCGACACCCCGGGCCACGTCGACTTCACCATCGAGGTGGAGCGCTCGATGCGCGTGCTCGACGGCGCCGTGATGGTCTACGACGCCGTCGGCGGCGTGCAGCCGCAGTCGGAGACGGTGTGGCGCCAGGCGAACAAATACGCCGTGCCGAGGTTGGCCTTCATCAACAAGATGGACCGCGTCGGCGCCGACTTCTTCCGCGTGCGCCAGCAGATCGCCGACCGGCTGAAGGGTGTCGCCGTGCCGATCCAGATCCCGCTGGGCGCCGAGGACGACTTCCACGGCGTGGTCGACCTGGTCAAGATGCGCGCCATCAACTGGGACGACGCCAGCCTGGGCGTCAAGTTCAGCTACGAGGCGATCCCGGCCCACTTGGTCGAGCTGGCCCAGGAGTGGCACGACAAGATGGTCGAGGCCGCCGCCGACGCGACGCCCGAGCTGACCGAGAAATACCTGAACGGCGAAACGCTGAGCGAGGCCGAGATCAAGGCCGGCCTGCGCCTGCGCACCATCCGCAACGAGATCGTGCCGATGCTGGCCGGCAGCGCCTTCAAGAACCGCGGTGTGCAGGCCATGCTCGACGCGGTGATCGACTACCTGCCGTCGCCGCTGGACGTGCCGGCCATCGCCGGCCACGACGAGCAGGACCGCGAGATCGAGCGCCACCCCGACGACGCCGACCCGTTCTCGGCGCTCGCCTTCAAGATCATGACCGACCCCTTCGTCGGCCAGTTGACCTTTTTCCGCGTGTATTCCGGCGTGGTCAACTCGGGCGACACGGTGTACAACCCGACCAAGAGCCAGCGCGAGCGGCTCGGCCGCATCCTGCAGATGCACGCCAACGAGCGCAAGGAGATCAAGGAGGTCTACGCCGGCGACATCGCGGCGGCGGTCGGCCTGAAGGCGGTCACCACCGGCGACACGCTGTGCTCGCCCGACCACATCATCGTGTTGGAGAAGATGATCTTCCCCGAGCCGGTGATTTCGCAGGCGGTCGAGCCGAAGACCAAGGTCGACCAGGAGAAGATGGGCATCGCGCTGAACCGGCTGGCGCAGGAGGACCCGTCGTTCCGTGTCCACACCGACGACGAGTCGGGTCAGACCATCATGTCCGGCATGGGCGAGCTGCATCTGGAAATTCTGGTCGACCGCATGCGCCGCGAGTTCGGTGTCGAGGCGACGGTGGGCAAGCCGCAGGTGGCCTACCGCGAAACCATCCAGCGCAGCGTCAGCGAGGTCGAGGGCAAGTTCGTCAAGCAGTCGGGCGGCCGGGGCCAGTACGGCCACGTCGTGCTGACCCTGGAACCGATGGAGCCGGGCAAGGGCTATCTGTTCGTCGACGCCGTCAAGGGCGGGGTGGTGCCGCGCGAGTTCATCCCGGCGGTCGACAAGGGCGTGCAGGAAACCTTGCGCAGCGGCGTGCTGGCCGGCTACCCGGTGGTCGACGTCAAGGTGACGCTGACCTTCGGCTCCTACCACGACGTCGACTCGAACGAGAACGCCTTCCGCATGGCCGGCTCGATCGCCTTCAAGGACGGCATGCGGCGGGCCGACCCGGTGTTGCTGGAGCCGATGATGCAGGTCGAGGTGGAGACGCCGGAGGAGTTCATGGGCAACGCCATGGGCGACCTGACGGCGCGCCGTGGCATGGTGCAGGGCATGGACGAGATCCCCGGCGGCGGCGGCAAAATCATCCGCGCGCTGGTGCCGCTGGCCGAGATGTTCGGCTACTCGACCACGCTGCGCTCGCTGAGCCAGGGCCGCGCCACCTACACGATGGAGTTCAAACACTACGCGGCGGTGCCGCGCCACGTGCTGGACCAGGTTGCTAGCGCGGCCAAGGCCAAGCACTAGGCCGGCTTACACCTGGGCGGCGTGCCACAGGAGCGGATTCAGAGTCCGTTGACGCCGTGTTCGGCTTATCAATAAAAACAAGGACTTAGATGAAAATCTAAGTCCTTTTTTCTTTATAATTTTTCTCATGTAGGCGCCATGTAGGTTTTTGGGAAGATTATACTTATCCGCTTCAGCATGAAATGTTTCCATCGGTAATTGTTCTTCTTGGCGCTGGTGAGTTAGGATGTTGCCTGAGTATTCCTACCGCCGCCGCCACCATTCTCGTAAGGCGCAGCCAAGTGCATCGTGGCTATGTGAGTATCTGGCTGACCTCTACCATGAGAATGCAACGCCACGAAGCTGCAATGCCGTGCAGTTGACCTGAAGTCAGTTCTCGACCAAGACCCGTCATTCCCGCGTAGGCGGGAATCCATACGCCGCTTGTTTGAATACTCAGCATGGGTTCCCGCTTTCGCGGGAACGACGACTGGCAGCTTTGGGGCGAAAACGGGTCTTCGAAAAGCAAATTGGACGTATAAGTGATTGTCGTACTTCTTGAACTAAGACACGGCTGGTATCTTGTTGCCATTGAAAAATATTTTCAACTTACCAAGCGCGTTGGCGCGAAAGATGTTGATCAGCATTTCGGTCGAGTCAAGGTCATATGCATCGCTAGCAGCTTTACGGACTCATGCTCCGCTGGAACTGCGTGCCGGCCGGTCCGCCTCAGCGCTGAAGGCCCATCTTGCTGACGGCCGCCAGCCCGACATTCCAGCTTATTCCCAAGCCTTCACCTTGCACTGCACCGACAGGGCGCCGTACAGGCGATCCTTATAGCTGGGCACCAGCGCCACGTTCACGCCAACCCGCTGATATTCAAAGCTGAGCATCGGCACAACCGCCGGGAACCAGCCGCCGTCGTGCATCTTCGGATAGCCGCTGAAAGCGCCCGCCACCACGCCCACGCGCACTGGGCCGACGGCAAACGGCTGGTAGTAAACCCCGGCGTAATTCGAATAGGCGCGGTCGCTATTGTAGAAACGCCCGGCGGTGGCCGAGGCGACGCTGGAGAAACGGTATTCGACGCCGATGCCGGGGTTGCTGTTGTTCAGGTTCTTGTCGCGCTGAAAATGGTAGGAGTAGAAGCCGGCGTTGAGCCACACCTCGGACAACGGTTTGGACTCGACGGTATGGAACAGCTCGCCAGAGTCGGCCCGCGCACCGCAGGCGGCGGTGGCGAGCAACAGCAGGGCGCCGAAGCGGGCGGCGGACAAAGTAGCGGATGATGTCATCGGTTTGGTTTCTCAAGTGATGGGGGCCGGCGGCGTCAGCGATTATAGCCAATTGCCGGCCGCAAAAGGAGTGGCGTCGTCACCCCAAAGCCTGGCCGAATGTTAGATGACGATGCGCCAGCCGCGCGCCGCGAACCAGCGCATCAACAGCCAGAAGGCGCCGGTAAACACCAGCGCAAACAGCAGCGACGGCAGGTAGGCGCCAAAGAACACCGTCAACGGAGCGAACAGGGCTTTATAAAGCGGCGCCATCAGACCGCTGCCTTCGAGCAAGCAGGTCGCCAGCCAAGAGCCGGCATACGCGGCGATGGCGTTGACGCCCAGGCTGCGGCCCAGCGCCGGCCAGCCGCGCCGGTCGATCAACTGGTGTGCGGCGAGCACGGCGAGCAGGCCGAAGCCGCCCGTCCACAGCACGAAGGACGAGGTCCACAGTTGCTTGTTGAAGGGCAGCACCAAGGACCACAAGGCGCCCAAGGCCAGCGCACCGAGCGCCGCCATGCCCAGTTTGTGCAACTGGCCGCTGCGCAACCAGGCACCGGCGCGCACGCCCAGCAGCACGGTGGCCAGCGCCGGCAGGGTGGACAACACGCCCTCCGGATCATGCGCCAGGCCGCTGGCGGCGTCGTATTGGTAGGCCAGGCGGCCGAGCAGGGCGGTGTCGACGCGGTCGGCCAGGTTCAGCCCCGGCAGCAGAGAACCGCCCCAGGTCAGCAGCCCCCAGTAGCCGAGCAGGATGGCGGCGAAGGCGGCCCACTGCCGGCGCGCGTCGCGCAGGTAGATGGCCGCCAGGCCGGCGGCGCCGAAACAGATGCCTATCCTTTGCAGCACGCCCATCAGGCGAAAGCCGCGTCCATTCAGCAGCAGCGTGGCGGCCAGGTGCAGCGCCAGGCCGAGCAGCACGATGCGCCCGCCGCGCAGCAACACGCTGCGCGCCAGCGGTCCCGGCGCGGCGCCGGCGTCGAGCGGCCGGCCCAGCGCCAGTTCGATCGAGATGCCGACGATCAGCAGAAAGAAAGGGAAGATGAAGTCGGCCGGCGTGCAGCCGTGCCATTCGGCGTGTTCCAGCCAAGTATAGACGTGGCCCCAGTCGCCGGCGTCGTTGACGACCAGCATGGCGGCGACGGTCAGGCCGCGCAGCGCGTCGATCGAGGTGATGCGGGTATTGCTTGCTATTGATGCTTGCATGATTGAAAACGAATAAGTGGATGAAAAGGCCGCGCTACAGTTGCAAGCGGATCTGCAGGCGGTTCAGGCCGCGCACCAGGTAGAGCACGGCGACGGCGTAGGCGAGCGACCACAACAGTCCCGGCAGGCCGGCATTGAGGGCGTCCGGCAGGCCGATGTGAAGGTATTGCAGCAGCGCGTAGACGATGTAGGGAATGATGTAGGCGAGCAGGGGATTGGCCGCCGCCGGACGGAAGAAACCGGTCCAGCCTTGCACCTGGCGCAGGTCGATCAGCCAATACAGCAGGCCGAACAGCAGCACGCAGATGGCCGCGCTGTACAGCGCCCAGCTCGGCGTGGCGTAAATCTTCGAGATGCCAAAATATGGTCGCAGCAGCCAGGCGGCGCCGGCCAAGGTCAGCGCCAACGCGGCGGCCAAGGCGTAGCGGCGCGCGCCGGCATTGCCGTCGAGACGCTGGAAGAACAGCAGGCTGGTGCACACGCCGGCCAGGGCGATGGCCGTGTGGATGGCGTTTTCCGCCTGGCCGGCCAGCAGCCGCGCCAGCGGCGACCAGGCTTCGGCCCGGCCGTGGCTGACACAATACCAGGCGACGCACGCCGCCAGCGCGCCCAACAGCGACAGCAGGCGGCCGCGCGCCAGCGTGTGACACAGGCTGGCGTACAGATAGGCCCAGCCGATCAGGCCGAGGATGCCCCACCATTGCGGCGTCAGGCCTTCGTTGCCGTCCGGGCCGGCGCGGTAGATCGTGGCCAGCCACAGCAGTAGCGCCAGGCCGGCCAGGCGCAGCGCCTTGCCCCATGCCGGATGGTCGAAGCGGTAGACGTTCCACAGCAGGATGGCGGCGGCGTAGAACAGCAGGCTCCACAGGTGGATCGACATGCCCATCGCCGCCTCGTTGTAGCCGCCCTCGGCGTTGACCATGAACACGCCCAGCACCAGCAGTCCGGTGGCGCGCGCCAGCATGTGGCCTTGCAGGCGCCAGGCGCCGTCGCCGGCGGCCAGGCGCTGCGCCACGGCGAAGGGGATGGACATGCCGACGATGAACAGGAAGGCGGGGAAGACCACGTCGGGGAAGGTCATGCCATCGAGCTCGGCGGGGGCGTGGTCCAGCCAGGCCGGCATGCCGCGCACACCGGCCAGCGCGTTGACGAAGATCATCACCAGGATGGTCAGGCCGCGCATGGCGTCGATGGCCAGCACGCGGCGCGCCGGCAGGGTGCCGGGCTGGGCCTGTGGCGGCGCGACGGCGAGGCCGGGATGGGTGATGGAATTCATAAGTGCTCCGGTGAAACAAAAACCACCCAGCGGCAAAGAGCCGGGGTCGGACCCGCTGCGCCAAGGCGGGGAGCCCGACCCCAGTCCTTGCCTGTGGGTTTTCTCAACTTAGCTGCGTCGGGATCGAATTACAGCTTGCCGCGCAGCCCCAGGTAGAACTGGCGGCCGTTGGTGTACGAGGCGATCGGCTGGTCCTTGTTCTGGCCGTAGTAGCGCAGCACGGCGTTGTTCAAGTTCAGCGCGTCGAAGGTCAGCGTGAGGTGCTCGTTGATCTTGTAGTTGACCGACGCGGCCAGGTTGCCGGTGCCGGCCATCACCTGCGGGAAGCTATTGTACAGACCGCCGGAGAAGCTGGAGCGGTAGGTGTAGGCCAGCCGCGCGCTGAGCCGGTCGTCCTCGTAGTAGGCCTCGGCGTTGTAGGTGCTCTTCGAATTGCCGACCACCGGCTTGTTGTCGCCGGCCTTGCCGTCGGTGTAGGTGTAGTTGCCGACCACGCCGAAACCGCCCCACAGGCCTTGCTGATAGGCCAGCTCGACGCCCTTGTTCTTGGCCGAAATATTGGTCGGCGAGGAGATCGAGTAGTTGTCGAAGCGCTTGAAGGAGTTGTTGAAATAGCTCAGGTTGGCGGTGCCGTAGGTCACGTAGGACGACATGTCCATGTAGAACAGGCCGGCCGACAGCAGCGCCTTGGGCGAGAAATACCATTCCAGCGCGGCGTCGTAGTTGGTCGAGCGGATCGGCTTGAGCTTGGGATTGCCGCTGCTGCCGGTCAGATTGGTGTCGTTCAGCGTGACGGCGCCGACCATCGCGCTGTAGTCGGGCCGCGCCATGGTTTTGGCCACGGCGAAGCGCGCCACCAGGGTCGGCGACAGGTCGAGCTTGATGTTGGCGCTAGGCAGCACGTCGTTGTAGCCGCGCTGGTCGGTGGTCGGCGTGTACGGGCCGTTCACATTGTCCAGGCCGATGGGGTTCGTGCCGCCGGGCAGGTTGGTCAAGGTGGTCTGCTGGGTGTGGGCGTAGCGCAGGCCGACGTTGCCGCGCCAGTTTTCGCCGGACAGGTTGAACATGGCGTAGGCGGCCGTGACCTTTTCCTTCACGTCCATTTCGCCGGCCCAGTTCTTGGTGGTCGGGCCGCCGGTCTTGTCGTATTTCTCGGCCCAGGCGGCGATGGCGGCGGGGTTGATCTGCCAGATGCCGCGCAGGAAGCCGGCGCCGGGATTGAGGCCGTTGCCGAAGTTGCCGGGATAGGTGGCGCCATCCCATTGCGGCAGCGGTGCGCTGGTGGTGCCGTCGCAGATGCTGCAACTGCGGTTTTCCGGCTGGCTGACGTTGCGGTGGTGCTCGGCGAAGCGCAGGCCGAACTTGGCCGACTCCAGCACGCCGTTGCTGAGGTTGAGGAAACCGTCGGCCTGGGCGTATTTTTCCGTGTCGAGGGTGATGACGTTGCTGCCCCAGGCCGAGGCGGTGACGAAGTTGCTGAATTTGCTGGTGTCGGCGCCGGGGAAGGACATGGCCGCCGTCGACAGGCCGTTCAACTGGTAGGACGAGCCGCCGCCGATCAGGCCGGCTTCGTAGCCGATGTCGGCCGGGGTCTTGCCGGTGCCGCGCGTGTAGCCGGCGCTGCCGCTCAGTTTGAAGGTGTTGCTGACGCGGTAGCTGGCGTCGAGGTCGATGTAGGCCGACGAGGACGAGGAGCCGGGCCGGTAGATCTGGTCGCCGAAGGCGGTGTACAGCGAGGAGTTGTAGGACTTGGTGGCGCTGGCGGCCGGGTACTGCGAGGCCGGGATGACGGCCGACACCAGGGTGCCGTTGCGGATCGTGTACTGCGACGGCACCACGCCGACCGAGGCGCCGCTGACCGGGTCGGTGGCGTTGATGTTGGCCGAGATGTTGTTGTAGAAACTGCGGTTGTAGTTGGCCGCGTCCAGGCTGGAGGTGAAACCGTTCAGGTCCAGCGTGAAGTCCTTGTTGGGCTTGAACTGCAGGTCGAAGGCGGCGCCGGTGCGCTTGCGGGTCTGCTCGAACAAGGTGGCGCTGATGCCCGACGGCGCCAGCACGCCGGCCAGCTCGGGGTGGGCGAGGGCGGCGTTGCTGTCGGCGGCGATCGGCGTGTAGCCATAGAATTCCTGGCCGTCGCGGCGCTCGTGGCGTTTTTCGGAAAACACCTGGAACAGCACGCCGAAGGTCTTCTCCTCGTTCTTCCAGTTGAACAGGGCGTTGAGTTGCGGATCGGTCTTGCGCGGCAGGTCGGCGTAGATCGCCTGGACGGCGGCCTCGACGGTCAGCTGCTGCTTGAAGTCGAGCGGCTTGCGCGTCTCGATGTTGACCGAGCCGGCCACGCCGCCCTCGACCATGTCGGCCTGCTGGCTTTTCTGCACCGTGACGGCGCTGACGATCTCCGACGGCAGCAGGGCGTAGCTGACGCTGCGCCCGACGGCGGCCGACTGGTCCAGCACGAACCAGTCGCCGGTGCCGATCATGTGGCCGTTGACCAGGGTCTGGGTCAGGCTGGAGCTGGTGCCGCGGATGCTGACGCGGTCGTTCTCGGAGAAGCCGCCCTCGCCGCCGGCGGAGGAGGAGATGTTGACGCCTGGCACGCGCTGGATGGCGTCGGCCACGTTCTTGTCGGGCAGCTTGCCGATGTCCTCGGCCGACACCACCTCGGACACCGAATCGCTGTTGCGCTTGCGCGCCAGCGCCTGTTGCAGGGAGGCGCGGATGCCCGACACCACCACCTGTTCGAGCTTGGGCTCGGCGGCGGCCTCGGCCGACGTGGCCGGCGCGGCGGCCTGCTGCGCCATGGCGTCGCCGGCCGCGCCGGCGGCATAGGCCAGCAGCACGGCCACCGCCGCCGCGATCGGCTTGCGTGTCGTCTTCATCCCTGCAGTAATACCTTGCATCTCGTCTCCTCGTTGTGGCCTCTGACGGGCCGGTTGTCTGGTGTTGACCTTGGCGACGATTGTCCATATTCTTTCTTAATGCTTTCCAAATGAAATCTTAAGATTGGCTAAAGCTTGTCGCGTTTACGCCGTTGACAAGCCGCCAAGAAGATGCGTTCATGGCGGCTCCGCCGGGCGGACAGGAACCGGAGCAATACCGGATGCGACAAACAGGAACACGAAGGCAATGCGGTTAAGCTAAGCAAACCCACCGGCATGAAACTGGGGTCGGCAATGCGGTTAAACTAAGCAAACCCACCGGCATGAAACTGGGGTCAGACCCCGCAGGTCTGACCCCGGCTCTTTGCCTGTGGGTGGTTTGTTGTTGCCGCCGGCGCCCAAACGTAACGGCATTTAGAACACAAGGGTGCTTTCACATGAAGATTTGCCTGGTCGAGGACGACCTGGAATTGGGGCGGGCACTGCAATCGGCGCTGCAGGATGCCGGCCAAGAAGTGATGTGGGTGCGCCGCGAGGCCGACGCGCGGCGCTGGATCGCCAGCGATCCGTTCGACGCCGTGGTGCTCGACCTCGGCCTGCCCGACGGCAACGGCATCGAGCTGCTGCGCCACTTGCGCGCCGAGGGCCAGACGCTGCCCATCGTCGTCATCACAGCGCGCGACAGCCTGGAGGACCGCCTCAACGGCCTCGACCGTGGCGCCGACGATTACCTGGTCAAACCCTTCGTCGTCACCGAACTGCTGGCGCGGTTGCGCGCGGTGGTGCGGCGCGCCACCGGCTGGAGCGAATCGGGCGAGCCGGTGTGGAAGATCAAGGACCTGGTGCTGGACGACCGCCGCATGGTGCTGACCCGGGCCGGCGCCACCGTGGTGCTGTCGAAGACCGAATTCGCCCTGCTGCACGCGCTGATGCGCTACCCGGACCGCGTGCTGACGCGGCGCGAGCTGGAGTCGCGCGCGCTGCCGCACAGCGAGGGCGCGGCGCTGGACGTGCACATGTCGCACCTGCGGCAAAAAATCGGCGAGGGCTATATCCGCACCGTGCGCGGGGTCGGCTACGTGGTCGACAAATGAAGGGTCTGCCGCAGCGCTCGCTGTTCCGCCGCCTGATGCTGGGCTTCACGGCGGTGGTCATGGCGATCTGGCTGTGCAACCTGGCGCTGGACGTCTACGAGACCCGCACGGCAAAGAAACGCGACATGCAGCGCGAGCTGCGCGCCAGCGCCCTGCGCATCCTGGTGCTGATGCAAACCCTGGGCCAGCACAGCCCGGACGAGATCGTGCCGCTGGTGCGCAAGATGGAAAAGCTGCATTACGCGCTGTACACCGAGCTGGGCTGGTACATCCCGGCCTTGCAGACCCAGGTGTGGAAGGACGGCGCGCTGATCTACCAGAGCGACGACGCCGGCCTGCCGCCCACCTTGGCCGGCGCCGGGCCGCAGGGCCAGCCGCTCAAGGACGGCTGGGTGGTGTCGGTCGAGAGCGACGCCGACAGCGGCGTCACCGTGCGCATGGCCAGCGAGGTGATCGGCGAGTGGATGTTGCAGACCACCAGCATCGGCTATTATTTCGCGCCGCTGCTGTTCAGTCTGCCGTTCCTGCTGCTGCCGGCCTGGTTCATCATCCGTGTCGGGCTGCGGCCGTTAAGGTCCATCGTCGGCCAGATCGAGGAGCGCTCGGCGACCGATCTGACGCCGTTGGCGGCCTCGCCCTACCAGGAGCTGGCGCCGCTGGTCGGCTCGGTCAACACCTTGATGGAAAGGCTCAACGAACGGCTGGAGCGGGAGCAGGAGTTCCTCGTCGACGCCGCCCACGAACTGAAGACGCCGCTGTCCATCATCCAGATCAACGCCGATTCGCTGAGCAACTCGCGCACGCCGCAACGCTTGCGGGAGGCCAGCGCCGGCCTGCACCAGGGCGTGCTGCGGGCCACCCACACGGTGCACCAATTGCTCGCGCTGGCGCGTTCCGGCGCCGACCGCGAACATGCGCCGCTGCACCAGCACGACCTGGTCGAGCTGGTCTGCGACCGCCTGGCGCTGGCCGGACAGATCGCCCGCACCCGCGCCGTCGAGATCGAATTGCAGGCGCCTGACGCCTGTCTCCTGCCGCTGCACCGCGAGAGCATGGCCGCGCTGCTCGACAACCTGGTCAGCAACGCCGTCAAGTATTCGCCGGACGGCGGCCGCGTCAGCGTCATGCTGAGCGCGGCCGCCGGCCTGGTCGAACTGAGCGTGGCCGACCAGGGGCCGGGCATTCCGCCCGCGCTGCAGCGCAAGGTGTTCGAGCGCTTCTACCGCCTGCCCGACCAGGACCAGCCCGGCAGTGGCCTCGGCCTGGCTATCGCCGACCGCGCGGCGCGGCGCAACCACGGCCGCATCGAGTTGCGCAACCAGGACGGCGGCGGCCTGCTGGTGACGGTGGTGTTCGCCGGCGCGGCGACAGCGGCGCTGGCGGCCTGAGCGACGCCGGCGCCTCCGCTGGCGGCCTGCACTATAATCGCGTTTCGATAACGAAACACCAACAGCCACCACGGCCCAACCATGACTTTGAATCCACGTTTCCTCAAGACCCTGGCGCTGTTGCTGCCATTAATGCTGGCCGGCTGCCAAACCACCATGCAGCGCATCGCCGACTGCAAGGTGGGCGACTGGAACATGATCGGCCACAAGGACGGCGTGGCCGGCGAGAACCAGAACTTCGGCGAGCGCAAGGATTTTTGCGCCAGCTACGAGACCGACAAGGGCAAGGTCGACTCGGCCGGCAACTATCTGGCCGGCTGGGTGCAGGGCAACTGGGACTTCTGGTCCGGCCGGGGCGTCAGCGACGGCCGCCTAGCCTTGCCGGTCAGCCAGTTCGAGGTGCGCCTGGCCAGTGACGAGGTGCGCAAGCACAACACGCCGGTTAATCGTCCCGCTTACGAGGCCGGCTGGAACATCGGCAATGGCGAGTACTGGAACGGCTTGGGCAAGCGCGACGGCACGGCCGGCCTGCCATTGGCCGGCCAGACGGAGCACGCCCGCAACAGCGCGCAAGGCAAGCAGATCCGCTTCGACGAGAGCAGCTACGTCGCCGGCTGGCAGACCGGCAACCGCACTTTCTGGCAGGACGCCGGCTTCAGCGACGCCCGCAATGGCCTGCCGGACAGCGAGTTCAAATCGCGCGCCGCCAAGGCCCGCGCCGCCGGCGTGCAGGTGCTGGAGGATGCCTACCATAGCGCCTGGAACGCCGAACTGATCAATTACTGGAAGAATCTCGGCACCCAGGACGCCGTCTCCGGCAAGGAATTCGGCCTGCGCCGCGCCGAGGCCAAACAGAAGGGCCTGAAAATATTGGAGTCCGACTACCGCGCGGCTTGGGAAGAGCGGCTCGCGGTCTACTGGCGCCAGGTCGGCACGGACGACGGCTACGGCAAGCCCTTCCAGTTGGAGGAACGCATGGCCAACGCGGCGCGCGACGGCGTGTTCGTCATCGGCCGCAGCCGCGCGCTGTACACCGAGGCGTGGGATGCGCAGAACGCCCGCTACTGCACGGTCGAGAACGCCTTCGAGTTCGGCCGCGCCAACAGCGGCATGGCGATCGAGGTTTGCCAGGGGCCGCTGCGCGACCGCCTGAAACACGCCTTTGTCAGCGGTCAGGACTATGCCAACGCCGCCGTCCGCCACGCCCGCGCCGCCTCGGACGCCAACGAGCTGTATGCCCGCCTGGACGATCTGCAACGACAATTGGGCCGGCTGGAGCGCGAGATTCGCGGCGAGCTGGAGCGCAAGGACCGCGTCGTCAACGACGACACCAGACGCCAGGACCGCCGCCGCGAGCAGGAGCGCCACGAGTTGATCGACGCCATCAACCGCATCGACCGCATGGCCGCCGACGCCGGCCGTCAAGCCGACCGCCTGGAACGCGAGATGCAGCGCCTGCGCCGGGATATTTTTTTGAACTAAGGTGCGAGGTGGTGTGAACCAGCAATAAAGTTTGACTCAAGTGCCCCGATGAAGCGGGCCGATTCTGACACTTCACGCGCGAATTAAAGTTTGACACAATCGCTCGCTTAAGCTTCCAAAACTCGTAGCTTGCGACAATAAAGTTTGACACAACCAGCTCGATTCTCTGGGCCTACGCCACCGGCCACTTCCGCCCCAAAGCTGCCAGTCGTCGTTCCCGCGAAAGCGGGAACCCATGCTGAGTATTCAAACAAGCGGCGTATGGATTCCCGCCTACGCGGGAATGACGGGTCTTGGCCGAGAACTGACCTCAGGTCAACTGCACGGCATTGCAGTTTCGTGGCGTTGCATTCTCATGGTAGAGGTCAGCCAGATACTCACATAGCTCATCCTCCGCAACATCACCTGGTACCACAAAATCTGCGGGACGGCGCTTCCCATCGGTTCCTAGGTAAAAGGCCCGCCAGCCCTTGTCCGAGCCAGCTATGCCGATAAGTGTGCCGAAAATATTAAACCGTAACTCTTTCATTGAAACTCCCAAATCATCTACGCCGTCCGCTCCTGGCCGGTAGGTGCCGATATTACTTTCAAGGGTGAAATACTTGTTCGGATTGCCGCCGCCGCACGATTGCCCGAGCCTTGCGGCGCAGCTTTTGAGGGAGCTTTGTCGTTGTCGCGTTTACTTCAAAGAACTCAGCCATTTCAGCATCTACGGCCACCCCCCCCTGTGTCAGGATAGTTGTCGCGTCATCTGATTTCTCGTAATCGTACAGGGGGCGGAGCAAAGACGGGCAGTGAAACACTATTCAGCAG